>JBMFSQ010000018.1:0-21332 GCA_049967475.1 Chthonomonadales bacterium
GGGGGGAATACAAGGGGGGGCCACATCCCCCCGTCTACGCGGGCCGCACAAGCGTGTTGACATGCCTGGCAGCCGGCGGGTATGATGCTAATTCCAGCCGGACAAAAGACACTTTGCCCCGTTCCGGCGTGGCACAAAAGGAGGAAACCGGGCTTTACCAAGATGTATGTCGTGCGCCGGCTTCGAGCAAGTCGTGCGCTGTGAGCGGAAAGGAGGGACGACTGTGTCCATTCCAGGCTCTGCTCGGAAGGCATTGGGCGTAATCGCAGGCTTCACAGGGCTCTGCATTCTGGCCCCGGTTCTGCGTGGAGCGCCCCAATCCCCGAGCAGCACAAGCAGCCGATCCGAACCAACCGAAACGGTGAAGAAGATCGAGCAACGCGAGCCGATCCCTTATCCCACCCTCAGGCGAACCAGCTTTGAACTGCGCAACGGAACCAGCAAGACCGTTCGCGCCGGGATAAACGGCGAAAAGCAGGTGATTTACCGGGTTACCTACATCGGTGACCGCGAGGTCCGGCGCGAGATCGTGTCCGCAAAGGTTGTACGCAAACCCGTGCCGGAAGTTGTGGCCATCGGGAGGCGAAGATATGTGGCCTCTCGCGGCTTCTTCTCGGGCCGCAAGGTGCTCACCATGATTGCCACGGGATACGACGCCAGCCCCGCATCCAACGGCGGCAGCAGGTCCGGCCGCAGCGCCACAGGATTGCGCATCGGCCATGGCGTAGTCGCTGTAGACCCCCACTACATCCCCCTGGGGACGCGCCTCTACATCGAAGGCTACGGGTACGCCGTAGCTGCGGACACCGGCAGGGCCATCAAGGGGAACCGTATTGACCTGGGCCATGACAGCCGCGCCGCCGCCGAACGGGTAGGCCGGCGCAAAGTGATCGTACACATTCTGGATTGACCCATCAGCCCGCGTAAGCCTCATCCCATGGAAGCACCCGACCTCGCCGGCCTGGATCCGGCTACCCCTTCGGGTGCTTCCGCGCTTCTCGGCGCGTACCGCGTTACCCCGCGGAAGCGATGGGGTCAAAGCTTCCTCGTGGATCGCAATGTGCTCCACCGCATCGCCGATTTGGCCGCCATCCAGCCGCACGAGCGCGTTCTGGAAATCGGTGCCGGCCTGGGAGCCCTCACCCGGTGTCTGGCACAACGGGCCTCGCACGTCACAACCGTGGAAGTAGACGCCCGGCTGGAGCCCATCCTCCGGAGCGCGATGGAAGGCATCCCAAATGCCTCCCTGATCATGGCAGACTTCCTCCGGCTGGACACGGCGCAGCTTTTGAAGGAAGCGTTCCTTTGCGGTCTGGGGGCCGTTGTTGCCAACATTCCGTATTCCATCACCACTCCGATCCTCGAGCGCCTCTTGTCGCACAAGCGCCTTATCTCCCGCATGGTACTTCTGATGCAGCAAGAGGTGGCCGACAGGCTCGCTGCACACCCGGGCACCGATGCCTACGGATCCATGAGCGTCTTTGCACAGTACCACGCCCGCGTAGAGATCTTGGGCACGGTACCCCCCAGCGTCTTCCTTCCCCGGCCGGAGGTGTCCTCGTCAATCGTGCGCCTTACCCCAATCCTCCCCGGCGCTGTAGCCGTTGCCGATGAGGACCTTTTCTTCCAGGTGGTGCGGTGCGCATTCGGCCAGCGGCGCAAAACTTTGGCCAACGCCCTTCGGCGCCTTCTTCCCAACCTGGATGCACCCCGCGTAGCCGAAGTCTTCCTGAAGGCCCAATTGGACGCCGGCCGCCGCGGCGAAACTCTCGGATTGGAGGAGTTCGCACAGCTAGCCTCTGCGGTCAACGCTGTGCACGGCACAAATCGGGATCTTTCCCCTGGCCAATAGCGTCCTCCCGGCAAGGACGCCCACAAAGGCAAGGGTTGACACGGGCCGCCCCCTGCGGTACAATGAGCGCTGGATGAGTACGACGTGAGGAGCCCTCGCGGCTCCGCGCCCCTTTAAATGTGTGCCCGGTGAGGCCAACGAAGGGCGAGCCAACAGAGGCTGATTAGGCGCAACCAGAACAAAGCGCCCAGCTCGTTGCCACCGTTTGCGACGCCTTCCCGGCGGGGCGCATTCCCGCGGGAGGGCGTTTCGTGTATCTGCGCGCGTGAGGAGCGATGCGATGGAACGCAAACAGGTAATGGATGCCGATGACATCCGGCGTGCCGTCGTGCGCATCGCCCACGAGATCCTTGAGAAAAACCGAGGACCCCACAACCTGGCCCTCATCGGCATTCTGCGGCGGGGCGCACCCCTTGCAGACCGCATCGGAGCAGCCATCGCCCGCATCGAAGGTGTAGAGGTGGATGTGGGCCGGCTGGATATCGCCCTCTACCGCGACGATTACCCGCAAAGGCGGCCGGCCGTAGGTGTGTCGCGTGTGCCCTTCGATATCACCGATAAGCGCATCATCCTGGTGGACGACGTGCTCTTTACAGGCCGCACGGTCCGGGCCGCTATAAGCGCCCTCATGGATCTTGGGCGGCCCGCAGCCATCCAGCTTGCGGTCCTGGCTGACCGCGGCCACCGGGAATTGCCCATCCGGCCCGACTATGTGGGCAAGAACCTCCCAACGGCCCTCTCCGAGCACGTGGAGGTGCACCTGGCGGAGATTGACGGTGAGGATGCCGTATTCATTCGAAGGCAGGATTGAGGAAGGGAGCCACATGCTGCATCAGGAGGGAACCATGCGCCACCTGCTGAGCCTTCGGGCCACAGACGCTGCCGACATACGGCGCATCCTTGAGACCGCTGCGGCATTCAAGGAGATCCTGGAGCGACCGGTGAAGAAGACCCCTACACTGCGGGGCCGATCCGTAGTAACGCTCTTCTACGAGCCCTCCACACGAACGCGCACCTCTTTCGAACTCGCCGCCAAAATCATGAGCGCCGAGGCGGTGAACATCAGCGTGGCGCAATCCTCGGTTACCAAAGGGGAGTCACTCAAGGACACGCTCCTCACCCTCCAGTCCCTTACAGCCGATTGCCTCGTGATGCGGCACCCTTCGTCCGGTGCGGCCGAGCTGGCCGCCCGATACGTGCACGTGCCCGTCATCAACGCCGGGGACGGATGCCACGAACACCCAACGCAAGCCCTGTTGGACATCCTGACCATTTGGGAGCACAAGGTCGTGGGCCGGGAAGATGACACGTACCCGCGCGCGCTCTCTACCGAGCATGCCTTCGACTTGACCGGCCTCACTGTGGCCATCGTCGGCGACGTGGCTCACAGCCGGGTCGCGCGATCCAACCTGTGGGGCCTCACGCGCCTAGGCGCTTCCGTTCGGTGGATAGGGCCCAGCACCCTCCTGCCCCCAGACGCACGCAGATTGCCCGTCACGGTCTACACCGACTTGCGGGACGGCATCCGCGGCGCCGACGTGGTGATGGCCTTGCGATTGCAAACGGAGCGTATGGAAAAAGGCCTCCTGCCGAGCGTGCGCGAATATGCCCGCAACTGGTGCATCACTCCGGAAGCGCTTAAAAGCGCCAAACCCGACGTGCTCGTGATGCACCCGGGGCCCATGAACCGGGGTGTGGAGATCTCTTCCGAGGTTGCCGACGGCGCCGGAGGCATCCGAGCCGCCATGAACCGCCAGGTGACCAATGGCGTGGCCGTACGGATGGCGTGCCTCTACCTGCTCATGGGTTCCAGGATCACCCAATCGGAGGTGGCGGAATGACCCGAAGCGACGGACCCACGAGGCTCATCCTGGCAGGCGGCCGCATCGTGGATCCTTCCCAGAACCTAGATCAGGTGGGCGACCTTGTCATCGAGGATGGGCACGTGGCCCAAATCCTTCCTTCCGGTTCCTCGGCCCAAGGGATTGTGCGCCGGGTAGACGGCAAGCTCGTAACGCCCGGCCTCATAGACCTCCACGTACACCTCCGCGAGCCCGGCTACGAATACAAGGAAGATATTGAAAGCGGCACCAGGGCCGCCGCAGCCGGAGGCTTTACGGCTGTATGCTGTATGCCCAACACAAACCCGCCCATAGACAACCCTTCTGTGGTGCGCTACATCCTGCAGCGGGCCCGAGAAGCAGGCTTCGCGCGCGTCTATCCTGTGGCAGCGGTTACCTGCAGCATGGGGCCCAACCAGCTTTCCGAAATGGCAGACCTCAAAGCCGCCGGAGCGGTGGCGGTATCCGATGACGCCTTCCCGATCCAGAATGCCCAGACCATGCGCCATGCCATGGAATACTGCTCCCAATTCGGCCTGGTGCTCATGACGCACAACGAAGAGAAGTCCCTAACCGAAGGCGGCTCCATGAATGAAGGGTATGTGGCCACCATGCTGGGCGTCCACGGCATGCCCCGCGTATCCGAGGACATCGCCGCCGCCCGAAACATCCTGCTGGCGGCCCAAACCGGATGCCGCCTCCACCTGCTGCACATCAGCACGGAAGGGACAGCCCGCCTGCTCCGAATGGCTAAAGCCGAAGGGCTTCCCGTGACAGGTGAAACGGCGCCCCACTATTGCACCCTTACCGATGCCGCGTGTGAGGGCTTCGACGCCAACGCCAAGATGAACCCGCCCTTACGCACCACGGAAGATGTGAACGCCATCAGGAGGGCCCTCGCCGACGGCACGATAGATGCCATCGCTACGGACCACGCACCCCATGCGATCCACGAGAAGGATCAGGAATTCGACCGCGCGCCGTTCGGCATCATCGGCTTGGAGACGGCCTTCGCCCTCACGTACACCCACCTGGTGCAGACCGGCATCCTGAGCCTCTCAGATGCCGTCAGAAGGCTGAGCACAGCCCCGGCCCGCATCCTGGGGCTGCCGGGAGGAACCCTCGCTCCCGGATCGCCCGCAGACGTGGCCATCTTCGACCTGCAGGAAGAGTGGGTCGTAACGCCTGCGGAACTTCGATCCAAATCCTGCAACACCCCTTTCCTTGGCCAGCGCCTCACCGGGCGGGCCATCTTCACCGTGGTGGGCGGGCGCATCGTGGAGGTGTGACACCGGTCAGCATCCCTAAGCCTATGCAGACGCTCTTTGTAAACGCAAAAATCTGCACCATGGACGCGGCCTGCCCATGGGCCGATGCAATGCTCTGCGGCGGCGAGCGCATCCTTGCCGTCGGCTCCCTCACCGACCTTGCCGAACGAGCAGCGCACGACGCCCGGCATGTGGATTTAGACGGCTGCCTCGTGGTGCCCGGCTTCAACGACAGCCACATGCACGTGCTGGGCTACGGCCTCACGCTTCAAGAGGCGGACCTGTCGCCGCAGGCAGGGGTTACCTCGGTAGCCCTTTTGCTCGATGCGCTCCAAAGATGGGCCGCCAGCCACGTGGATTACGAATGGATCGTCGGCAATGGATATTACCAAGAAGCGCTTGAGGAGCGGCGGCATCCCACATGCGCCGAATTGGACGCGGTGTTCCCGAACCGGCCCGTGGTGATCTTCCATGCCAGCGGGCATGCTCTCGTAGCCAACAGCATCGCCCTGCGCTTGGCAGGCATAGGGCGGGACACTCCGGACCCACCGGGCGGCCAAATCGGCAGAGACGCTTCCGGGCCCACAGGCCTCCTGCTGGAGGCTGCGATGCCCCTCCTCGAAGGCGCCATGCCGACGCCCAACCGCGCGCAGATGCAGGAGGCCATCCGCTCTGCAGCAGCCGCCCTGGCCCGCCGAGGGCTTACGGCAGCATCGGACATGAGCGTCGGCTGGTTCCATCTTGAAGAAGAGATTGCCGCCTATCGCCACGCGGCAGATCAAGGAATTCCCCTGCGCGTCACCATCTCGCCCCTCGCTGCACGCCTGGGCTCGCCCGACGCAATCCCGCCCAAATCCGAATTCGCAGCGTCCGCAGGATTGGAGGATGACCGTTCCTGCCTGCGCTTGGGGCCTCTCAAACTCTTCGCTGACGGAGCCATCACCACACGCACCGCCGCCCTCCGGGAAGCCTTCACCAACGGAGCTCTCGGTATCCTTACCCACCCGCCCCAAGAGCTGGAAGACTACGTCCTCAACGCCCATCGGAATGGGTGGCAATTGGCAGTCCACGCAATCGGCGATCGGGCGATAGACCTTGTTCTCGCCTGCTTCCGGAAGGCGCAAAGCACCGGCACGCCCGGGATGCGGCGCCACCGCATCGAGCACTGCATGGTGCTGGACGAAGCGCTCATTGCCCGCATCGCAGCATTGGGTGTGGTTCCGGCCCTGCAAATGGAGTTTCTCATGCGGCTTGGTGACGCCTATGTGGCAGCCTTGGGCGCTGAACGCGCCACCCGATTGAACCCGGCAGCGTCGCTCTTGAAGGCCTCCATTCCGGTTGCCTTCGGCTCAGATTGCCCCGTGGTACCCGGTCATCCCTTGGACGGCATCCGGGCTGCGGTGGAACGCACCACAGCTTCGGGGGTTGTACTCGGCTCGTCCGAGCGCATCACCCCCCTCGATGCACTCTCGTGCTACACCAAATGGAGCGCCTACGCCGCCTTCGACGAAGCCAACATCGGCGTTCTGGCTCCCGGCCGCCGGGCAGACGCCACCGTACTGCACGGAACCGGTACCGTAGAGAGCATCGCCGGCGCACGCGTAATAGGCACAATCTTCGGAGGCGAATTCGTTGACGCGGCGCCTCATCGGCCATCATCGGAAGGATGCATACAGTGAAAGCGCTCCTTGTGCTGGAAGACGGTACCGTATTCGAGGGGCGATCGTTGGGCGCCCCAGGCCGCACCTATGGTGAGGTGGTGTTCAACACCGGCATGACCGGGTACCAGGAGATCCTCACGGATCCCAGCTACGCCGGCCAGATTGTATGCCTCACCTATCCCCTAATTGGGAATTACGGCATCAACAACGAGGACTTCGAGTCGCGCCGAGTGCAGGTGGAAGGCCTCGTCGTTCGAGAAGCAGCCGATTTGCCTTCCAACTGGCGGTCGGGACGCACGCTGGACCAGTACCTCAAAGAGAACAATGTCGTCGCCATCGAGGGTATAGACACTCGGGCCCTTACACGTGCGCTGCGCATCCACGGAGTAATGATGGGCGCCATCTCTACCGACGAAACGCGCGATGAGGTCCTCGCGCGCATCCGTACCTCGCCAAAGTATTCGGGCATAGATTTCGTCCGCCGTGTCACCGCAGAGGCCCCGTACGAGTGGCCTGCCGAAGGCCAGGAACTCCATCAGGTGGCTTTGCTCGATTGCGGGGTGAAGTACAACATCATGCGGAACTTGGCCCGGCTGGGTTGCCGCACCATCGTATTCCCGTGCACAGCCCGCGCCGAGGAGATCCTGGAGCGCAATCCCGACGGCATCGTCCTCTCCCCCGGCCCCGGAGATCCGCAAACCCTGGGTTATGTGGTGGCAACGGTCAAGAAGCTTGTGGGACGCAAACCCATCATGGGAGTATGCCTGGGGAACCAGATCCTGGGTTATGCCTTCGGGAGCCGTACCTTCAAACTCAAGTTCGGCCACCGCGGCAGCAACCACCCCGTTAAGGACCTGCTCAACGACCGCGTGTACATCACCTCGCAAAACCATGGGTATGCAGTGGATCCCGCCGAGCTGAAGGGCGGGATGGAAGTTGCACATATCAACCTAAACGATGGAACCGTGGAAGGGCTGCGCCACCGGGAGTTGCCCATCTTCTCGATCCAGTACCACCCGGAGGCTTCGCCGGGACCCCGCGACACCAGCGGCTTCTTTGCAGAATTTGTGAACATGCTTCCCGGCCGGGGGAGCGAAGCGGCGGTGCGATGACCCTCTCCCATTCACAAACCGCCCGCCCGGCGCCGACGTCCGCATGGATCCTGCTCGCCATCGCAGGCATCGCAGCGGTTCTGTTACGCGTAATCGCCCTTGCTTCGGATCCTTACGCCGGGCTGGACTGGTCTTCCGGGCTCCTAACCGACGAAGGCTTCTACATCCACAACGCCCGGAACGCGGTGCTGTTTGGGCACGCAATCACAGACGGCTTCAACAACATGTTCCTATCGCCTCTGCTCCACTTGGTGCAGGTTGCCGTGTTTCGCTTGGCCGGCGTGGGATCGGTGCAGGCACGCTCCATCTCCGTAGGATGCGGGTTGGCTGCGGTAGGCGTGCTCTATTGCGGCCTCCGGCGTGCGTTTGATGTGCGCACTGCCCTGGCAGGAGCGGCCTTCCTCGGGCTGGATCACGTATTTGTGCTGTTCAATCGCATGGCCCTCATGGACACGCCCGCGGCCCTCCTCGCAGTGTGCAGCTTCTACGCTTTTGTTCGGGCTGCCGGCGCCGGCCGCGCCCGTGCCGGGCTCTGGTTCGCCCTCTGCGGACTCTTCATAGGCGCGGCCGTGGTGACGCGCGGCCTATGCCTCTATCTTGTAGCCGCACCGGCAGCGGGCATCGCCGCGCTCGGGCCCGGGGCGCCGCGCAAAGCGCTTTCGATCGCAGCAGGCGCGCTCCTGGTGCTGGCGTGGTACATCGCCGCATGGTACCTTCCCCATGCCGCTGAGATCCGCCACATGAACGCGTATTATCTGCACCACCAAATCCTGCCGGGCTCGCTGCTCCACCTGGCCCAGAACCTTTACCACGGCCTATTGGGGGACCGCCGCGGCATAGTGCCCTATCTCTTTCGCCATACGCCCGTGCTGTGGGTATTGGCTGCAACGGCCGGCGCTGCCGCCCTCCTCCGTTCGGCATCCGCCATCCGTGCCTCGGTGCAGGATGGCGAGCGCGGCAACCCTTCTGCGGGAGCATTGCGCTTCCTCGCCGCATGGTTCTGCGCAGGGATGGCGGCCCTTGCGGCCGTGAGCTATTCGCCGGGCCGCTACTCGGTGACGCTCTGGCCCGCCCTCTGCGGCCTGGCCGCAACCGCTTTCTTCGCTCCGGGCGTGCCCCAGCAACTTTGGCGCGACAGAGGGTCTGCGGGGTTGATCGCCCTGGCGGCCATCGCCTGGGTCGCAGCCTATCATGCAGACGAGGCGCTGTTCGGCCGCGAAGGGCCCATCCGCCAGATGCTCCTCTACCTGCTCCCCTCGCTGGCGGCGGCATCCGTTCTGTTGTGGAAAATGCGGGGCTACGCGGTTCCTGCTCCAGGCGCCTGGTCGCGATGGATGGTCTTCGGGGCAGCAGCACTGTGGATCATCGTAGATGCCGCATGGCTGGCCGACTGGGCCGGACATATTCGGTACGCCCAACGGGACCTCTCCCTGTGGCTGGGCTCGCACGTGCCTGCCCGGGCCGCCGCCCTCGGCGATGTAGCTCCCGGATTGTGCATGGATAACCGCCTCAAAGCCGTGAGCGTAATCCCCGGCCTCTGCAACGACGCCGACCCGCTGGCGCGCTTCCGTGGCGAGGGCACCGTCATAGCGATCATGGATGGAGTTCATCAAGAGAAGTGGTGGGTGCGCACCTATCCCGGCGTTGTAAAAGCCGCCCGGCGCATCCGCCTCGCACGCGTCATAAAATGGGATATCGGCATCTACCCCGTCCAGGAAAGGAGATCCCCATGAACTTGGGCCGCATCCCTGCAATCCGTGCCGCATTCTACCTCGGGTTTGCTTGGATGCCCGTTTTCGCGGGCGCTCAAACGGTCTACGTGCCTACGCCAGGCAGTCCCTTCGCGCCGCCTGCTGCCACCGTTCATTATCCGCGGGACCACGCCTACCACACCCGCAATCTTCTTCTGCGGCTGCACGTTTTTTGGCCGGCCAGAACCTTCGCCGGCGTGGTAGTCCACACCGTCACCCCGCTTCGGCACGAGGTCCGCACCCTGGAATTCGACGCAGGGAAGCCTCTGGAAATCCAAGAATGCCGCATCAACACGGCGCGCGTGCCCTTTCGCCGCGATGGGGACCGCCTGATCCTCACCGCGCCCACACCGCTTAGACGGGGCGTGGAGTACCGGGTGTCTATTACCTACCGCAGGGATCCGAAGGCACCGGCATCCCGCACAATGATGGGAGATTCCAGCTTCCATTGGATTACGCCGGATCCCTTCCAGCCGGAACGCAAACCCGGATTCTGGACACAGGGTGAAACGGAATCCAACCACGATTGGGTGCCGCTCTACGATTACCCCAACGACAAAGCAACATCAGAAGAGTATGTGGAAGCCCCGGCCGGATGGGTCGTCATCGGCAACGGCAGCTTGGTGTCGGTTCAGGATAAGCCCCGCTCCCATACCCGGGTTTGGCACTGGAGAATGACGCAGCCCCATTCCACCTATCTCCTCTCCTTGGCGGGCGGCGAGATGGATTTGAGGCGAGACCGCTGGGGCAATGTGGACCTCTTCTACGGAGTGCCTAAGGGCGAGGGACGGTATATCCCGGCGTCCTTCGGCAACACGCGGGACATGCTGCAGTTCTTTTCGGATCGCTTGGGGGTGCGCTACCCATGGCCCAAGTACGCACAGACCGCCGTCTTCGACTTCGGAGGAGGCATGGAGAATGTGTCCGCCACAACGCTCACCGAAGGCGCCCTCGTGGAGCCCCGTTCGGGCACATGGCCCATGTCCTGGCTCAATTCCCATGAGCTCGCCCACCAATGGTTCGGCGATCTGGTCACCTGCAAAAGCTGGGCGGACATTTGGCTGAACGAGGGCTTTGCCACGTTCATGGAACAGCTCTATATAGAACACCTGCGCGGCGAAGATGCCTATGACCGGGATCGCGCAGGAGCCCTGGCATCCTACTTGGCCGAAGCCAGAAGCTACCGCCGCCCCATCGTGACCGATTTGTATTCCGATCCCAACAGGATGTTCGACCGGCATACCTACCAGAAGGGCGCCCTCGTGCTGCACATGCTGCGCCGGGAGTTGGGCGACGCCGATTTCTTCTACAGCCTGGGGTATTACCTGCGCCGCCACGCCTACGGCGTTGTGGACACTCACGACCTTATCAGTTCCATCGCCGAAGCTACCGGCCGTAATGAGATCGCCTTCTTCGATCAATGGGTTTACCGGCCAGGGCACCCCGTCATCGGCTACGATTGGTCCTACAATCCCGCCGGCCGAACCATCAACCTGAACGTACGCCAACTTCAGGACACGTCCGACGGCACGCCCATCTTCAATCTGGAAATGCCCGTGGGCGTCCTTGCCGGGGATCGGTGCACGATCCTCACCGTGAACCTAGCCCACGTCACCGACCACTTCGAGCTTCCCTATCCCGTACAACCTGATGCCGTTCTGCTGGACCCTGGCCACGACATTCTCATGGACCGCGGCGGGGTAACGCGCACCCCCGCCGAGCAATGGGCGATTTTGCGGGCGGCCCCCTGCTCCCTCGATCGCGAGGCTGCCGCCAAGGCGCTCCTCGACGGGAACCCGCCTCCGGATCAGGTTCAACGCGTCATGGGCTTGGTGGCAACAGACCGCAGCCCGGCTCTCATTGCCGCCGTACTCCCCGAAGCAGGTGGTCTCCACCGCGAAGACCTGAGGCCCATCTTCCGGCAGCTTCTGGCCCATAGGGATTATGAAGTCCGCGCGGCCGCAGTCCGCGCCCTTGCAGGGCTGCCCCGGCAAGAGGCTGATGAAGCGGCGCTGCGCGCCCTTACGGGTGACCGGGAAATGTTCCCGGTGGTTCAAGCAGCCGTCTTCGCCCTCTCTCTATGGGACCCCGAAGGCAATACGGACGTCTTCGGGCGGGTGCTCGATACACCTTCCCGCCACGATGTGCTCGCCTTAGCTGCCGAAGAAGCCCTGGCCCACTGCAAGTCGGCCGCCGCGTGCCGACTTGTAGTAGCCGCTGCCGACAAAGGCAGATCCCGAGCCGTGCGCCGGAACGCCGCCGAGATCCTAGGGCGCGCATTCATCGGCGTACCCGAAGCCACGAGCGCCCTGCTGAAGCTGGCATCCGATGCGGATCCCCAGGTTCGCTCTGAAGCCTTCAGCTCACTGGTAGACCGCCGGGACCGCTCGGCCATTCCGGCCCTGCGCGCACTGGAACAAACAGCGGCAGACCCTGCTGTGCGCGCTGCGGCCAAAGACGCTGCAGACAAACTTCAGGATTAGGGTCACCGCCGCTACAGAACGGGGTAGCAAGGAGAATATGCCCAAGGATCCATCCATTAAGAAGGTGCTTGTGATCGGCTCGGGGCCCATTGTCATCGGGCAGGCAGCCGAGTTCGACTATGCCGGGACACAGGCGTGCAAGGCCCTCCGCGAAGAGGGAGTGGAGGTTGTGCTCATCAACTCCAACCCGGCCACCATCATGACGGACACGGACATGGCCGACCATGTCTACATAGAGCCCCTCGACGTACAATTCGCAGAGCGGGTGATCGCCCGCGAACGGCCCGATGGGCTTCTGCCCACTTTGGGCGGCCAAACCGGCCTCAACCTGGCGACCCAACTCGCCGAAGCCGGAGTGCTGGAGCGGTATGGCGTGCGCCTCCTCGGCACACCCCTGGCCTCCATCCGCATGGCCGAGGACCGCCAGGAATTCCGTTCGCTCATGCAGCGCATCGGTGAGCCGGTGCCCGAAAGCTGGATCGTTGAGAGCCCGGATGAATTGCACGAGGTGGCCGAACAGGGTCTGTGGCCCCTCATCATCCGACCCGCGTATACGCTGGGAGGAACGGGAGGGGGCATCGCCCACAATCCCCAGGAACTCGTGGAGATCGGCACCAGGGGACTGAAGCTCTCCATGCGGCACCAAGTGATGGTAGAACGTTCACTCCTCGGGTGGAAAGAGATCGAGTACGAGGTCATGCGGGACGGAAACGACACGTGCATCACCGTATGCAACATGGAGAACCTGGATCCCATGGGTGTCCACACGGGAGACTCCATCGTCGTGGCGCCCTCGCAAACGCTCTCGGACAAAGAGTACCAGCTTCTACGAAGCGCCTCCCTCAATATCATCCGCTCCCTCGGCATCGAAGGCGGATGCAATGTGCAGCTCGCCCTCGATCCCAACAGCTTCCAGTACTATGTCATCGAAGTGAACCCCCGCGTGTCCCGCTCCTCGGCCCTGGCTTCCAAGGCAACGGGATACCCCATCGCCAGAGTGGCCGCCAAGATCGCCGTGGGACTCCGGCTGGATGAAATCGAAAACGCCGTAACGCGCAAAACGCTGGCCTGCTTCGAGCCCGCCCTCGATTACTGCGTCGTCAAGATCCCCCGTTGGCCCTTCGACAAGTTCACCCTGGCCGATCGAACCATCGGAACCCAGATGAAGGCGACGGGTGAGGTGATGGCCATTGACCGCGCCTTCGAACCGGCTCTCATGAAGGCCATCCGTAGCCTGGAAACGGGCGCCTACGGCCTGGCCTCCAAACAGATCCACCAGCTCTCCGATGTGCAGCTGGAGGATCGCCTCGCCCGCCCTAACGACGAACGCCTCTTCGCCGTCGCAGAAGCCTTCCGGCGCGGGATGATGCTCGAGGAGGTTCAGGCGCTCTCCCACATTGACCGATGGTTCCTGCACAAGATCCAGCGCCTCGTAGCGATGGAGACACGCCTGCGCGTACACGGCAGGGCTCTGGCTGCCCTGGCGGACACTCTGGATTGCGACGCTCCGGAAGCCCAGCTCCTGCGGGATGCCAAGGCCTTGGGCTTCTCGGACCGGCAGATCGCGGAATATTCCGGCCTGCCGGAGCGCATCATCCGCGAGCTCCGCAAGGCCTTCGGCATCCTCCCTACCTACAAGATGGTGGACACCTGTGCCGCCGAGTTTGAAGCCGCTACCCCCTATTATTACTCCTGCTATGATTGGGAAGACGAGAAATGACGGAACGGGTATGCCGAATAAACAAAGCTTCAGGTATCCTAAATGCCACGCCCTGCACGAGAGGACGCATCCCATGAGCGCCACGACGCATCCCCAGAACCGCTACGTGCTGGCCACAGGCGAGGGAGCCGCTGCCCGCCTTCGCGTGGTGCATCAAGTACACGGTGCGGACACCCGCCGCCTCCTCATCCGCGCCGGGCTCTCCCGTGGGATGCATGCCGTAGACATGGGCTGCGGCGTGGGAGTGATCACCCGATGGATGGCAAGACGCGTGGGGCCCTCCGGCTCGGCCACGGGAGTGGATATCAGTTCCGAGCAGATTGCCGCTGCCCAGGCTGCCACGCCGGCCGGCCGGGTGCAATTCTTTACGGCGCCGGCCGAAGATACCGGCCTGCCCGGCGACACGTACGATTTCGTGTACTGCCGCTTCCTTCTCATGCACTCGGCGAGCCCCGAAGGATGCTTGCGTGAGATGAAGCGCATCGCCCGCCCCGGCGGCCTCATCGTGTGCGAGGAGGGCGATTTCACCGCGCCGTTCTGCGATCCCCCTTCCGAAGCATTCGATCGAAGCTTTGCCCTCTACCGCGCTCTCGGCGCCCACCGCGGCCTGGATTTCTGCATCGGCAGGCGCCTCTACCGCCTCTTCCTGCAACTGGAACTGGCCGATCTGCACGTGTCGCTGGTCCAGCCCGCCTATGCCGAAGGACCCGGCAAAGATCTCCCGAGGTGGACGCTCGAGGAATTTGCCGACGGGGCCATCGCAGCAGGGCTCACAACCCGCGCGGAGGTCGCCGCCCTCCTGGCCGAAATGGCCCGCCTTACGCAGGATCCCGGCGTACTGTTCGGCATGGCACGAATGACGCAAGTATGGGCGCGGAAGGTGTAACCGCCCTCTTCTTCCCATGCGGCTTCTGCCGCGGAGCCGGCCTAGACGCATCGCGACAGGAGCACCGAAAGGAGCATGAACATGAACCGCGCACTGAACGCCCTGGATGCATCCGTCGCCCGGAAGCAGCTCTTGACCCACCCGTTCTACCAGGCTTGGGTCCGAGGGGAGCTTACCCGCGCCGCACTCCAGGATTATGCCACCCAGTACTACCCGCATGTAGCTGCATTCCCGACGTACCTCTCTGCCTTGCACAGCAGCATGGACGATGCAGCCGCCCGGCGCGTCATCCTGCAAAACCTGGTGGACGAAGAGGGGACCGATCCCACGCATCCCGAATTATGGCTTCGCTTCGCCGAAGCGGTGGGTGCTGAGCGCTCTCAGGTGCTGCATGCTCAGGCATGGCCCGAAACCATCAACCTGGTCGTCAACAGCTTCCGCGCCGCATGCGCCACCGGTAATCCCGTGGACGGCCTCGCAGCGCTCTACGCCTACGAAAGCCAGATCCCTGCCGTTGCCCGCACCAAAATCGAGGGGCTTCAGCGCTTCTATGCGGTGGATACGCGCGACGGCCTCGCATACTTCCGCGTCCACATCAAGGCAGACGAGCAGCACGCATCCGCCGAGCGCGCACTCCTGGCGCACCTCATGGCGGGGCAGGGCATCGAGCATTGCCCCGCGTCGGTCAACACGGTGCTCGATGCCCTGTGGAGCCTGCTCAGCGCCGTTTGCACGCGCCACGGGCTCGCCGCATTACAAGAAGCATAGCATCCGGAGGGAGGCGTTGCACCATGCACCATGGGGGAGATCATTCGGGCAAGCCCAAGGTGATCGTACTGGGATCCGGCCCCATCCGCATCGGCCAGGGCATCGAGTTCGATTACTGCTCAGTTCACTGCGTGTGGGCCCTGCGCGAAGCCGGGTTCGAGGCCATCATCATCAACAACAACCCGGAGACCGTGTCCACAGACTTCGACACGTCCGACCGCCTCTACTTCGAACCCCTCACCGCAGAAGACGTGCTCCACATCATTGACCGCGAGGAGCCGGAAGGCGTTATCGTTCAATTCGGCGGCCAAACGGCCATCAACCTGGCCCGCCCGCTCCACGAGGCCGGAGTCAAAATCTTGGGATCCAGCTTCGAGTCCATTGATTTGGCCGAGGACCGGGATCGCTTCGAGAAGGTACTCCGCGAACTCTCCATCCCCAAGCCTCCGGGCAAGGCCGTAACGAGCGTGGAAGGAGCCCTCGCCGTCGCAGAAGAGATCGGCTACCCCGTCCTCGTTCGCCCGTCGTACGTTTTAGGGGGCCGAGCCATGGAAATCGTCTACACCTCTGAAGAGCTCCTCACCTACATGAAATACGTGGTGGACGTGTCGCCCAAGGCCCCCATCCTCGTGGACAAATACGTGCTGGGAAAGGAAGTGGAGGTGGATGTGATCAGCGACGGGGTGGACTGCCTCTTGCCCGGCATCATGGAGCACGTAGAGCGGGCCGGCGTGCACTCCGGAGATTCCATGGCAGTGTATCCGCCCCAAAACCTCAGCCAGAACGTCGTCCGGCAGATCGTGGACACAGCCACATCCCTGGCGCGCAGGCTGGAAGTGCGCGGCCTCATGAACATCCAGTACGTGGTGGCGGCCGACGGCGACGACGCCGACGTAGCCCAAGTTCTCGAGGTGAACCCGCGGGCAAGCCGCACGGTGCCCTATCTTTCAAAGATCACCGGCATTCCCATGGTGCGCGTAGCTACCCACGTGATGCTGGGCAAGACTCTTCGCGAGATGGGGTATTCAGGCGGCCTCCACCCCAATTCCCCGCTCATCGCCGTCAAGGCGCCCGTCTTCAGCTTTCCAAAACTGACCGGCGTAGATGTTGGGCTGGGGCCGGAGATGAAATCCACCGGCGAGATCATGGGATTGGATACCGACTACGCCCGCGCCCTGCACAAAGCCATGCTCGCCTCGGGCGTAGACGTTCCCCTCAAAGGCAAGGCCATCGTTACCGTAGCCGACCACGACAAAGCCGATGCAGTGGACGTTGTAAGAGAACTCCAACGCCTGGGATATCAGGTCTACGCCACCCACGGAACGGCACAGTACCTCGCCGAACACAACATTCACGCGGATCCGGTCAACAAGATCCACGAAGGGAGCCCCCATCTTCTGGACCTGATCCGCAGCGGCGAGATCCACCTGTTGATCAACACCCTCTCCACCGACAAGCGCGTTGAGCGCGAGGCCATCCAGATACGCCGCGCATCAGTGGAGATGGGCATCCCATGCCTCACTTCGCTGGACACGGCACGGGCCCTCATCCTCTCCATGGAAGCCCGGCAGCGCGGAGAGGAATTCGCATGCCGACCGGTGGATGAGTACGTAGCCCTGCCTTCATGAGGGCTTGGATGCTCCGGGTAGGCGCCCCATGCGCTTTGACGACGAAGCCGACTTTCATGGCTATACCCGCGACGAAATGCGCCGATGCCTGGATGCCACATGGGCCGCACGGCGGTGGATCGGCCTGCGCCGGGTCCGCATAATCCACGGGCAGGGTGCTGTTCTGGGCGGCGCACTGCAAGAGTGGTGCGATGCCAAAGGCATACCCTGGCAAATCGAACCAGGCAATCCGGGCGCCACCATCCTCTACCCGAACCAGCGCGTGTCGCCCATCATCGCGCCCCGCACTTCGCGCCGCCTGCCGTCCCCCAGGTCCAAAGACACGCCGGAGAGAGAAAACTCCAAGGCCCCTTCTCAAGAGGACCGGGATCTCTTCCAAGAGGAGCTCAACCGTTTGGCCCAGTTGTCCCGCAGTGAGATGCTGAAACGCAAGAGCCGCCCGTAGACGTTCGTGCCGGAAGGCGTTGAGCGCGCACACGGTGAAATGTTTATTGGAGGCCGGTTCCCGCGCCGTGCTGCCGGGGCCGCATCGTATTAAGAGGAGCGGTTGCAATGAAACTGGATCGCAGGGAGTTTCTTATGAGTGGAGCGATGGCAAGCGCAGCGTTTGCAATGAATGGAGCATCGGGCGAACCCCAGGCGTCCGGAGGAGTAGGTCCTCTTACAAAGCCGCCGGCGAGGCTGAACCTATCCAGCCAGGAGTGGATCATTCCCGGCAAAGACCTCAAAGAGAAGCTGGCCCGCATGGAAGAGTGGGGCTTCGACGGCTTCGAGGTAGGAGGCGGCGGGCTGGCGAAGCGGGTGAAGGAAATCCGCGAAGCTATGGCCGGCAGTCGCCTCCGTATAAGCGCCGTGTGTGCAGGATATAGCGGCGCCCTCATCTCCGACGACGAGAACGAGCGCAAGAAGGCAGTGGAGACCATAAAGGAGATCCTTACCCCGGCGGGCGAGCTGGGTTCCACCGGGCTCATCGTGGTTCCCGCGTTCAACAACCAAACAAAACTGCCCAATAACGAAGCCCGCAAGATCCTGCTGGATTTGTTGCCCGAGATCGGCGAATTCGCTGCCGCCGCAGGAACGCGCATCCTGCTGGAGCCTCTCAACCGTGGAGAAGCCTTCTTCCTCCGGCAGCTTGCCGACGCCGCCGCCATCTGCCGCGATGCCGGATCCATCGGGGTGCGAATGATGGGGGACTTCTACCACATGAATATCGAGGAGACCAGCGACCTGGGAGCCATCCTCTCGGCAGGGCAGTTCATCCATCATGTGCACCTTGCCAGCCGCAAGCGCAACCTCCCCGGTCAGGATGAGAGGGATTTCACCAGCGGCTTCCGAGGCCTCAAAATGATTGGGTATCGGGACTTTTGCAGCCTCGAATGTGGAGTACTGGGCGACCGGATGGTGGAGATCCCCAAGTCCGTCAAGTTCCTGCGGCGGCAGTGGGAGCGGGCCTAGGGCAAGCATTGCCGGGCCGAGGCACGGATGACGGGCTGCGGCGGACGGCCGGCGCCTCTAAACGGCGTAACAGGGGACTTTGCCAATTTGTCGTTTGTACAAGTTTTGTTATCAATATCCCGGCTCTTATGGTCTGTAGTACTGTAAGAGCGTACTGCAGACCGTATTATTAGTGTAATTTAATCTTCAGTTAAGCCTGGATTAAGGTTCGTCTGATACAATCTGCCCATGGTCGCGGGCGCCCATCCGCTTCTGCCTGCCGTTTCCCGTCGCAATTCCTACTTATGGGTACCCGGGTACCGCCATTCTTCAAAGGGGAGATTGAGCCATGGACGAACTGCAATCGGGTGCCCGGCGCATCAACCGGGCGGGCCAGTGGCGTTCGGGCCTCGCCGTGATGGTGGGAGGTCTCCTGGCCTTCGAAACACTCACCGGTCTTTCCATCTATCTGCTCCCATTCAGCATCCCTAACCAGATGGCGGTGCTGCTTCACACCGCTGGGGGGCTGGTCTTCGTAATCCCCTTCGCCGTGTACCAGCTTCGCCACTGGCTGATCTACCGCCGCTACGCGATGACGCACATCAAATTGACCGGGTACATCGCTGTTTGGGCCCTGATCCTTTGCGGCGTGTCGGGCCTGGTGCTTACCTGGCAGGCTGCATTCGGGCGGCAGATCGGGGTGGTTTGGGACCTGGTGCACATCATCACCACCTTCGCCATCATCGCCTTCGCCGTGCCCCATGTGGTGCTCATCATCCTTCGGGACCGCGCAGGCCGCTCCGGTGAAACTGCCGCACCGGTAGTACAGGCCCAGACCCGGTATGGGCTGGGGCTCGCGGGCATCTGCCTGTTCCTTCTGTTGGGCATCGCCCTTGCCTCGGAACTGTACGAACCGGTGCGCTACCGCAATGTCTTTCCAGCCGATTACAGCATGCCCTACGGCCCCAAGCAGCCCTTCACGCCCAGTTTGGCCACTACAGCAACCGGCGGCGCCTACGACGCAGCCAGCCTCAGCGGGTCCAAAACATGCGGCCAGCGGGGCTGCCATGAAGACATCTACCGCGAATGGTCTGTAAGTGCCCACCGCTGGGCCTCCATGGATCCGGCCTTTCAGGGCATCCAGAACGTAATGGCCAAACAGAATGGGCCCGTGTCCACGCGCTATTGCGGAGGATGCCATGATCCCATCTCGCTCTTTTCGGGCACGAAGAACATCTTTGCCGCGAACCTTACAGCTCTGGATGGGTATCAGGAAGGAGTATCGTGCATCGTCTGCCACGCGATCAAGAAGACGGATATCAAAGGGAACGCCAATTACGTCATCACCCAGCCTCGCCGGTATATCTTCGAGCAGAAGCCCGGCGCTGCGGCGCGCTTCGCAGCGAATTTCCTTATCCGCGCGTACCCCCGCATGCACAACAAGACCTTCAACCATCGCCTCTTCAAAAGCCCCGAGTTCTGCGCCGCCTGCCATAAGCAGTTCATAGACAAAGAAGTGAACAAGGTGGGTTGGGTGCAGCTTCAGAACCAGTACGATAACTGGCGCAAGAGCCACTGGAACACGCCGCACAATCCGCGCAGAACCATCGAATGCCGCGAATGCCACATGCCGCTTCAGAAGACGCGGGCAGACACGCTGGCCCGCAATCCCCTGGACTACAACCGCACACCCTTCGACGGCATGCACCGCAGCCACCGGTTCCTGGGAGCCAACCAGTTCATCCCGCCCACGCTCAAGCTCCCCGGTTGGCAAGAGCAGACCGCCCTTACGGAGAAGTGGCTCCAGGGCAAGATAGATATTCCGGAAATCGCCAGCAAATGGGCTACCGGACCGGCCGTTCCCATCTCCATCTCGGCTCCGCCTTCCGTTGCTGCCGGCACCACGGTGTCCCTAACTGTGGGCATCCACAGCAACAAAGTAGGGCATGACTTTCCCACGGGGCCCCTGGATATCATCCAATCGTGGCTCGAGGTGGAGGCGCGGGATGATGCCGGGCGGCTTGTGTACGCATCGGGACGCCTCGATGACCGCCACTTCATCGAGAAGGGATCCTTCATCTTCAGGGCGGAACCCGTGGACCAGAACGGCAACCTGATCGAGCGCCACAACCTCTGGGAAATGGTAGGCGTGCGTTACAAGCTCTCGATCTTCCCGGGCTTCTGGGACCACGCCGAGTTCTCCTTCCCCTGCCCGGCCAGCTTCGCGCCTGCTCAACCTGTGAAGGTGGCCCAGACGGTCAACGTGAAGGTCCCGGCGCGCTTCACTGGGAACCTGCACGTGCGGGCCCGATTGCGGTACCGCAAGATCGGGCAGTTCTTGGTCAACTTCGTGTTCGGGCCAAAGTCGGGCATCACGTGCCCGGTTACCGACCTCTCCACGGCGGAGGCGCTGATCCGCGTGAACCCGCCCGCTTCGAAGTTGGCAACCCTTCCATAGCTTCGCGGAGGAGTACCCAACCGGGTGCTCCTCCTGCCGAACGGATTGGAGTTCAGGATGGTCTTATCCAAATCGCGCAGGCGCCGGCGCATCGCCACAACGCTGGTTCTGGCCGGCCTCTTTCTTGCCGGCGTCGCCGCTGTGCTGGCCCTCAGGCCCCGCCCCAAGGAATACATCCCCGGAGACAAGGTCCAGGGGCTGACCGAGAGCCTCGCTCGCGACATCCCCTCGGATTACCCAGGCATCACATTTGAGGATGTTACCCAAGCGTCGCACATCCGCTTCCGCCACTTTAGCGGCTCGCGCACCAGCCAGCTCCCTGAAGATATGGGCTCCGGCGCTGCGTGGGGCGACTACGACGGCGATGGGCGGCCGGATCTCTTCCTGCCTAATGAAGCCGGCCCTCTAACCCTTACGCACAGCCAGCTCGAAGCGTCTCCTGCGCAGTGCGCCCTCTACCACAACAATGG
>JBMFSQ010000018.1:21432-67451 GCA_049967475.1 Chthonomonadales bacterium
GCACTTCACCGACGTCACCGCCAAGGCAGGCGTGGGCTCGCTCCGCGGCTTCTGGACGGGCGTGAGCTGGGGCGATTATGACCGGGACGGATACCTGGATGTGTACGTGTGCGGCTACGTGAAATACCACAATCCCAAACCCGAGGAGGTAGGCGCGCGCAGCAAGCAATTCGATGCAGATGTGCCCTTCACTCTGAACCCCTCTTCCTACCCGCCGGAGCGCAACCTGCTCTATCACAACAACCGCAACGGCACTTTCTCGGAAGTGGCCGCATCGGCGGGTGTGGATGACCGGACCGGGCGCAGCCTCTCCGCAGCGTGGTGCGATTTCGACGGAGACGGATGGCCCGATCTCTACGTGAACAACGACGTGTCCATGCACGCCTTTTACCGGAACCTCGGCAACGGCAAGTTTCAGGACATCAGCACCACATCCTGGGCGTGCGATTATCGCGGAGGAATGGGCATCGCCATCGGCGATTGGGACAACAATGGCGATATGGACCTCTTCCTTACGCACTGGATCGCCCAGGAAAATGCCCTCTACCACAATATGGCGCACCAGCGGAAAGCCCCCAAAGGCCGGAGCCAGCTCCACTTTATAGATATCAGTGACCAAGTAGGACTGGGGCAGTCTACCCTGGATTACATCGGCTTCGGCACAGCCTTCGTAGATATAGACAATGACGGTCGGCTGGACCTGGCCATCGCCAACGGAAGCACCTTCGAGCAGGAAGCGAACCATGCCCTCCTGGTACCCATGAAGAACCAACTCTTCTGGAACGGGTGTACCCAATCCGGATACATGGAGCACGGTGGCAGCGACCGCGGCTTCTTCGAGGTGGAAGACGTAGCCGGAGATGCCCTCAAACAGCCGAATGTAGGGCGAGGTCTCGCCGTGGCGGACTTTGACGGCGATGGTGCGCCGGATCTCATCGTAACGCGCAACGGTGGCCCTCCGCTTCTGCTCCGCAACATAGGGGGCGCCCGCAACAACTGGTTGTGGGTGCGCCTGCAGGGGTCGCAATGCAATCGTGACGCCATCGGAGCAAAGGTTTGGGCCACCGCAGGAGGACTGCGTCAGATGCGGGTGGTGGGCTCCGAACCGAGCTACCTCTCCCAGGATGAACTCCCGGTCCTCTTCGGATTGGGGAAGAGCGCCCAGGTGGAGAAGCTCGTGGTGTGGTGGCCGGACGGCTCTACCCAGACCTTCACCCATATCCCCGCGCGGAAGCGCATCCGCATTGTGGAAGGGCGCTCCAACTGGTCGCAGGACACAGGCTTTGCGTCGGGCCGAATGGAGGCACACCCATGAGCCGTTGGGCGATCCTCGCGCTGGCAGGCATGGCTGCAGCAGTCGCCATCGCGGCGATGGCCAGGAAGGTCCATCTCGCCAAGACCCCCGGCACATACGCAGCCGCGTCCGGCAGCGCCTCAATTCCAATCTCGGAAGCCCATCGGAGGCGGGTCCTGGAGTTCTGGTCTGTGTACCAGCAGGCATCCGACGCCCGGCAGGCACGGCGGTGGAGCGAAGCTGCCGCAGGATACCGCAAGGCGTTGGCCCTTCAGCCCGATCATTGGGACAGCCTCTACTATCTGGGGACCGTTTTGATGGAGCTCAAGCGGTACACAGAAGCCGAGGAAGCATTCCGGCACCTTGCAGTGTCGGAGCACACAGCGGCGCGAGGGCATAGCGCTCTGGCAGAACTTTACTCCAATCCCAATGCCGGCGCCCTCTTCGACCTCCGGCGGGCGGCGGCGGAATACGAATTGGCTCGCCGCAACAATGCCGACGAGTCCGGTTCCGTGTTGAGGCTGGGTGAAGTGGCTTTGGCCCTTGGGGACCTGCCGCGGGCGGCGGACTATCTCTCCGCTGCGGCCCGAACGAACTTCAAGAGTGTGGGAGCTTTCTTCCTTCGAGGCTATATAGCCTGGCAGTCGGGAGACCGCGCCGGCGCCGAAGCGCTCTATCGGCATGCCCTAGAACTTACCCGCGTGCAGAAGCCGCCCAAAGGGGTGTTGGGTGAAGGCGACACCAAACTCGCCGGGCATGTAGCCATGGTGCTGCCCGGGCAACACGGCCTCTTCGATCAGTTCGTAGCACAGCTTTGGAAGAACCGTGACGCCTCGGAAGCTGCTATGGAGGGTGCGTACACGCGCCTGAAGATCTTCATCGCGAGCCTGCCGAAGAAGCATGCCGGGAGCAAGGGCGGGCTGCACCGGTGAGCCGGCTACTCCAGCACGGCGCCGAACTTACGCGTGCGATGCTGATAATCCCGGATCGCCTCGATCAGCAGATCGCGAGTGAAATCGGGCCACGGGACGGGTGTCACCCAAATCTCGGCGTAGGCAGTCTCCCAAAGGAGGAAGTTGGAAAGGCGCTGCTCTCCGGCGGTGCGGATGAGCAGGTCGGGGTCCGGAATATCCGGCGCGTAGAGGTGCCGTGCGATGTGGCTTTCGGTGATGTCCTCGGGTGCGAGGCGTCCCTCGGCCACCATGCGTGACAGGGAGCGCACGGCGTCCACGATTTCGGCCCTGCCGCCGTAGTTGATGGCGAGGTTGAAGGTGAGGCGGGTGTTGGCGGCCGTGCGCTCCATGGCTTCCTGGAACTCGCCTCTCAAGTCGGGAGGCAATTGATGCAGTCGGCCCGACACCCGCACCCGCACGCCCTTCTGCATCAGCTCCTCGATCTCGGCGCGCATCGCTCGGAGCATGAGTTCCATCAGGCCGCCCACCTCGTGCTCGGAACGGCGCCAATTCTCAGACGAGAAGCCGTACACCGTAAGGTATCTTACGCCCAGCTCATCGGCGGCATAAACAATCTGCTTGAGGGTCCGGTATCCCTGCCAGTGGCCTTCCAGGCGGTCGAGGCCGCGGGCCTGGGCCCACCTTCCGTTGCCGTCCATAATGATGGCCACATGGGCTGGGATGCGCTCGGGGTTCAAACCGGCGAGCGCGGCGGCGCTTGGCGCATTCTGTGAGGCAGTTCTGCTCATCCTATGGAGGCTCCGGATGCCACCGGCTAGATCTCCATCAGCTCCTGTTCCTTGGATTTCGTGGCACGGTCAATCTCGGCGATATACTGGTCGGTAAGCTTCTGAACCTTCTCTACGGCGCGCTTCTCTTCATCTTCGCCGATCTCTTTGGCCTTGGTCAAGGCCTTCAGGTGGTTGTTGGTGTCGTGGCGGATGTTGCGGATTGCGGCGTGGCCCAGTTCCGCCTTCTTGTGAAGTTGCTTGATGAGTTCTTTGCGTCGCTCTTCTGTGAGGGGTGGGATGTTGAGGCGGATGGAGGCGCCGTCGTTGTTGGGAGTGAGATTGAGCTCCGATTTGAGGATGGCCTTCTCGATGTGCGGCAAGGCATTCCGGTCGAAGGGGGTAATGAGGAGCTGGCGGGGTTCGGGCACGGTAATGGAGGCCACTTGTTCCAGCGGCAGTTCGGTACCGTAATACGCTACCCGTATCTCCTCGAGCATCGCCGGGTTGGCTCTGCCGGTGCGGATTTGGGTGAACTCGTGCCGGGTGGCTTCTACACTCTTTTTCATCTTCTCTTCGGCTTCACGCAGCAAGTCTTGGATCATTGTGTGCTCCTCCCAACCACAGTGCCGATGGGCTCTCCGAATACGGCGCGGTGGATATTGCCTTCCTGGGAAAGGTTGAAGACCACAATCGGCAGGTTATTCTCGGCACAGAGCGCGAAGGCTGTCATATCCATCACGCCCAGGCGGTGTTCCAGGCAGTAATCGTAGCTTACCTCCCGGAAAAGGCGAGCCCCGGGCTCCTGGTGCGGATCGGCGCTGTAGACGCCATCCACGTTGGTCGCCTTGAGCACTGCCTCGGCTTTGATTTCCAGAGCCCGGAGAACGGCTGCCGTGTCCGTGGAAAAGTAAGGATTGCCGGTGCCGGCTGCCAGGATTACCACCCGCCGCTTCTCGAGGTGGCGGATGGCCCGCCGGCGGATGAAGGGTTCGGCAAAGTTGGACATTTGCACAGCCGTCTGAACGCGTGTGTCCACCTGGAGCTTTTCCAGGGCATCTTGTAGCGCCAAGGCATTCTGGACCGTTGCCAACATGCCGATGGCATCCGCCGCTACGCGGTCCATCCCAGCCTCAGCAGCCAAGGCGCCGCGCATGATGTTTCCCCCGCCTACCACGACGGCCATCTCGATGCCCGCGTTGTGCACGCGCGCGATCTCGCCGGCCAAATATCGGGTTACGGCAGGATCAAAGCCAAATTCGCGCTTCCCGGCGAAGGCTTCCCCGGAAAGCTTCAGCAACACCCGTTTCCACCGTGGAGCCTCGGGCATCTAGCCTTGTCCGACCACAAAGAGAACGAAGCGCCGGGCTGTGGCCCCGTGCTCGCGCAGAAGCTGCCCCACCTTCTTCGCCGGATCGCGAACATACGGCTGATCTACGAGGCAAACCCGCTCGTAGAACTTGGCCAGCCGCCCCTCTACGATCTTGGGGATGGCGGCTTCGGGCTTGCCCTCATTGCGCGTAAGTTCCGTCAGCACCGCCCGCTCTGCCTCTACGGCCTCTTCGGGAACTTCCTCGCGGCTGACGTACTGAGGCTGGGATGCCGCAATATGCATGGCGATATTACGCGCCAATTCCGGCAGCCGGGCATCCTGGGCATCCGCTTCCAGTTCCAGAAGGACGCCGATCTTGTTGGTGACGGTGTGAATATACGTAGCTAGGACTGCTCCGGGCCGCCGGGGATAGCGGGCGAAACGGCGTACGACGATGTTCTCCCGGAGGCGCGCCAGCACGTCATCCAGGCGGTGGCGAGCCGGGGCGCCGTTCAAGGAGCGCTCCAGGAGTTCGTCTACCGAGGACGCGTCTTCTTGCGCTGCCAACTGGGCGAGATCCCGCGCGAGCGCTTGGAACTCAGCGTTGCGGGCTACGAAGTCCGTCTCGGAGTTGAGTTCCAGCAAAGCGGCTGCGGCGTCCGTAGAGGCGGCGGCCACCACACCGTCGGCAGCGGCGCGTCCCGCACGCTTCTCGGCGCCTGCCTTACCTCGGGTCCGAAGGATATCGCGGGCGCGTTCCAGGTCTCCTTCTGCTTCTACGAGCGCCTTCTTGCACTCCATCATGCCCGCTCCGGTTTGTTCCCGCAACTGGCTCACTAATTGGGCGGTTATCTGCATCGTATCTCTCCTTGCCGTGGTGGGGCAGTTAGGCCTCGTCGTAGGGGTAAGCCTCATCTTCCAATGCTGCAGCTCGTTCATGAGCCAGGCGGGCCATGCGGGCATATTCATCTTCTTCCGCCGGCGCCACCACGATATCCGAGGCGATGGGCGGAGCAGCCGCAAGCACGTCCACATCCGGCTTTTCTTCGCCGCCTTCTGCAGACACTTCGGCCTCGGCCACGGCTTCGCCCTCGGGCTGCGCCTCTCGATCCCATTCGGCCTGCTTCACTTCGATTACGGCATCGGCCAGCTTGTTGCTGATGAGCTTGATGGCGCGGATGGCGTCGTCGTTGCCCGGGATTACGTAATCCACCTCATCGGGATCGCAGTTGGTGTCCACGATGGCGATTACGGGGATCTCCAGCTTGCGCGCCTCAGCAAGGGCGATGTGTTCCTTCTTGAGGTCTACGATGTACACGGCATCGGGAAGCTTGGGCATCGTTCTGATGCCGCCCAGATAGCGCTCCAGTTTGTTGCGCTCCTCCAAAAGGTGCGTGGCCTCTTTCTTGGGCAGCTTCTCCAGCGTGCCGTCCGCCTCCATCTTGGTGAGCTCCTCCAAGCGGGCGATGCGTTGCTGGATGGTGCGGAAGTTCGTGAGCATCCCGCCCAGCCATCTTTGGTTTACGTAATACTGCCGGCAGCGCGTGGCCGCCTCGTACACGGCATCCTGGGCTTGCTTCTTGGTTCCTACAAACAAAATGTTGCCGCCGTTCTGGGCGACCTCTTGAACGAACTGGTAGGCGGCATCGAACATCTCGATGGTCTGGTGCAAGTCAATGATGTAGATGCCGTTGCGGGCGCCGTAGATGTAACGCTTCATCTTCGGGTTCCAGCGGCGCGTCTGGTGCCCGAAGTGAACTCCTGCCTCCAGGAGTTCCTTCATTGTGAGGACCGGCACGTTGCTCTCCTTTGGTTTTGATATCCTCCCGGCGCTTCTGCGGAGGACTGCCGGCCCAGCCGGACCCAGCCGCCCCTCGGCGCCGGTGCGTGGTTGCGTAAGCCGGTAGAGTATACCAGAGGGCGCAAACGTGAAGCAACCGCCTTCGCTTCCTATGCGAACAAACCTCCCTGCCATGCGCGCCGTTGGCCGAAGAGCGGGGGGAACCCGCGGCAGGCAAGGTACAATTAGCTGATCCGGTTGATCGGAAGGATCCTTCCGATCTGAGCCCCTGCCTGGTGAGACGCGCTCCGTGCTGAACCCGCCTCCTAAACGATGGGAATTGGCTGATCCGCCCGATCCGGTAGATCCGGAACAAGCGGCGGATCTGGCGCGTGCCGTCGGCTGCTCCCCATTTGCCGCACGCCTGCTGCTCCAGCGCGGCATCCGCACCGCCGAGGAGGCATACCGCTTCCTCCACCCTTCCCTGGATGACCTGCCCGACGCATCGCTCCTGCCGGATGCCGAGGCCGCCGCCGAGCGCATCGCGCGGGCCGTCGCACGGAGAGAGCCCATCATCGTCCACGGTGATTACGACAGCGACGGCGTTACCTCCGCCGCCCTCTGGATGCGCCTCCTCACCCGCTTGCAGGCCGATGTGCAGGTGCATGTGCCGCACCGCATTTTGGACGGGTACGACCTGAGGCGGGGCTTCATCGAGAGTGCGCGCCGGAGGGGCATCCGCCTCATTATCACGTGTGACTGCGGCGTGCAGCGCTGGGAAGAGGTAGAACTCGCGCGCTCCTACGGCATAGACGTCATCATCACCGATCACCACCGACCCGGCGAGCGCCTCCCCCGCGCAGTAGCCGTTGTGAACCCCAACCGCGCCGATGCCGCCTACCCCTTCCGCCATCTGTCGGGAGCGGGTGTGGCCTTCCGCACAGGGGAACTCGTGGTGCGCAAATTGGGGCTCAACGTAGACACCTATCGCCGCGCCTACGTGGATCTGGCCGCCATCGGCACGGTTACCGACGCGATGCCCCTACTCGAAGAGAACCGGGCCATCGTGTATTGGGGACTGCGCCGCATCCCCCAATCTCCCAAGGTGGGGCTCCGCGCCCTCCTCGCATCGGCTCAGCTCTTGGGGCGGCCTATCACCAGCCGGGATATCGCCTTCGGCATGGGCCCCAGGCTCAACGCCGTCGGCCGCGTGGGCGATGCCAGGGTAGCGTTGGAACTGCTGTTGACCAACGATGCAGCACAAGCCGGCGAACTCGCCAAGCGGCTGGAGGCAGCCAACTCAGAGCGCCAGCGCGCACAAAACCGCATCCTCCAAGAGGCCCTGGCTCAGCTCGATGCCGAGGACGAAGACGGGCGCACCTGCATCGTGCTGAAGGGACACAATTGGCATCAAGGAGTAGTGGGCATCGTTGCTACCAAGATCGTGGAACAATTTCACCGGCCTACGATCCTCATCGCCGCCGATGACGCCTCGCAATCCGGGAGGGGTTCTGCCCGATCCATCCCGGCGCTGGATATCCACCGAGCCATCTCGGAGTGCAGGCAATTCCTGACGGAGTTCGGCGGACACACCCATGCGGCGGGGCTGGCTCTTTCGCTGGCCGATTTCGACAACTTCCGCGAAGCCATGAACCGTGTGACTTCGGAGATGCTCACCCCGGAAGACCTTCAGCCGGTGCTTACCGCGAACCTCAAGATAGACCCCGGCGACACCACACCCGAACTTCTGGCGGAACTTGCCCGGTTCGAGCCATGGGGTGTGGGCAACGATGAGCCCATCTTCCTCTCCACCGGCGTCGAGGTGGCCGACGTGCGCCGCATCGGCAGGGAGGGCGAGCACCTGAAGTTACTCCTCAACACCTCGCGTGGCCAGCGTGAGGCTCTCTACTGGGGTCAAGGCGCGCTGGCAGAGATGCTCTCGCCGGCGGCGCGGGTAGATCTGTGTTATCGCATCCAGGAAAACCGATATTCCGGCGGGCCGTCCGTGCAATTGTGCATCGTGGATTTACGGCTTCCTGAGCGCTGAGGCGGGCTGCACCTGTTTGGCGAAGCACTTTGCCGAAGGATGTTACCTAGGACCCGGTATAAAGCGTACTAATGAATGATGAATAGCCCTTGTGCGGCAAAGGACGCGTTCGGCCGGACCGGCGCATCCTATTAGATTGGAACCCTTACCGATGGAACAGGCGGCTGTAGCGACAGGTTTCGAAAAGGCCGACGAGCAATTTGAGGCGGTATGCCGTCAGGTTACGGCATATAACCCTGCCGCCGACCTCGCCCTGCTCCGGCGGGCGTACACCTTCGCCTGTGAAAAGCACGCCGGCCAATACCGCCTTTCCGGTGATCCTTACATTACGCATCCCCTGGCGGTCATGGAGATCCTGGCCTCCCTGGAGATGGACACCCCCACTCTCGCCGCCGGCCTCCTTCACGATGTGGTGGAAGACACTCAGCTTACCGTGGAAGATCTTACCCGGCTGTTCGGTTCCGAAATAGCAGCACTGGTGGACGGCGTCACCAAACTTCGCAAGTTCGGCGCCGATCTGGAGAGCACTCTGCCGCCGCCCGGGTCCCAACCGCTTGGAGGGCCCGACGAAGCCCGGATGCGCCGCACTGAGGACACGGTAAGGCGCGCGGCCAATCTGCGCAAGATCTTCCTCGCCATGGCCAAGGACCTCCGGGTGATGGTGGTAAAACTGGCCGACCGCCTTCACAATATGCGCACCCTCGGCGCCATGCCCGTGGAGAAGCAGCGCCGCATCGCCGACGAAACGTTGCGCATCTATGCTCCCCTGGCCCACCGGCTGGGCATCTGGCAGCTCAAGTGGGAGCTGGAAGACCTGGCTTTCAAGTACAGCGAGCCGGAGAAGTATTCGGAATTGGCTGCTCAGGTCGCCGCCACGCGCGCCGAGCGCCAAAATGAAGTAGACGAAGCCATCGCTCTGTTGAAGGAACGCCTCGCAGCCGAGGGGCTTCCCCACGCCCACATTACCGGCCGGCCCAAACACCTGTACAGCATCTACCAGAAGATGCTGAGGCAGGAATTGGACTTCCGGGAAATCTACGATCTGGTGGCTCTCCGCGTCATCGTGCACACGCGCCAGGAATGCTACAACGCTCTGGGCATCGTGAGCGCCCTCTGGCCCCCCATTCCGGGGATGTATAGCGATTACATCGCCCGCAGCAAGAGCAACCTCTACCAATCTCTGCACATCAAGGTGGTAGGTCCCCGGGGCAAGCCCCTGGAAATCCAGATACGCACCTGGGAGATGCACCGCACGGCTGAATTCGGGGTGGCTGCGCATTGGGCCTACAAAGAGCAAGGTGAGGGCGGCAAGGCGGAAGACCTTTTTGAGCGCAAACTCTCATGGTTGCGCCAGCAGTTGGCAGACTGGCAATCCGATGCGCGGGAGGCAGGCGAGTTCCTCCGATCGGTTACCGAGGACCTTTTTGCCGACCAGGTCTTCGTGGTGAGCCCGAAGGGCGACGTGATTGATCTGCCGGCAGGCGCCACCCCCATAGACTTCGCGTACCGCATCCACTCGGATATCGGCAATCACACTGTGGGCGCCAAAGTGAACGGGAAGCTGGTTCCCCTTTCCTACCGCCTCGAGAATGGCGATTTCGTGGATATCATCACCCGCTCCAACAGTGCCCCCAGCCGGGATTGGCTGGCCCTGGCCAAAACGTCCCATGCCCGCAGCAAGATCAAGGCATACTTCAAGAAGCAGCTCCATGCCCAGAATGTTCAGCAGGGCCGTGAGATGCTGCTGCGCGAGGCCGAGCGGCTCGGAGCGGACGCAGTGGCCTTGCTCAAGGAAGAGAACCTGCGCGCCGTCGCCCCATCCTTCAACGTCCCTTCCGACGAAGAACTGCTCGCCGCCGTGGGCTATGGAACCATCGCGCCGGCTGCTGTACTCCGCAAGCTACTGCCCGCCGATCCGCTTCCGCCCAAAGGAGTGGTGGTGGGCGGTAAACGCTCAGACGACACCAAACTTCGGGTGCTGGCCGCAGGCGTGGATAACGTACTCTTCCGCAGATCCCGCTGCTGTATGCCCATCCCGGGCGACGAAGTCGTGGGGTACGTTACCCGGGGCCGAGGAATGGCCCTCCACCGCGTGGAGTGCCCGAATGTGCGCCAATACGCCCGCCAAGAGCCCGAACGCCTGGTGCCGGTCCATTACATCGGCGGCGACAACCAGGTGTATAGCGTGAACCTCATCATCGAAACAATGGACCGCACAGGGCTGTTGGCCGATATCGGGGCCATCTTTGGAGAGATGAAAACCAACATCACGGCGGTTCATACGCAATCCCACCGGGACGGCACTGCTACTCTGGGCATCGCTGTGGAAGTTAAGGATGTGGAGCATCTCAATCGCCTCTTCGTGGCGGTGCGCCGTCTTTCCGACGTGCTCGACGTAGAGAGGGCCCTCGGGGGTCGAGAGAAGTGAGGGCGCTCACCCCATGCAAGGTTTAGGCATATGAGGGCAGTGGTTCAACGTGTTACAGAGGCGGCGGTTACCGTAGAAGACCGGGAAGTAGGCTCGATCGGCACAGGGGTGGTGGCTCTGGTGGGCATCCATTCCGAGGACACGGCCAAGGATGTGGAGTACATTGCCGACAAGCTGGTGAACCTTCGCATCTTCCGCGATGAGGCCGGCGTTATGAACCGTTCGCTTATAGACGTGGGAGGCAGCGCCCTCATCGTGTCCCAGTTTACTCTCTATGGCGACGCCCGGCGGGGGCGTAGGCCCAGTTACATAGAAGCAGCATCGGGTGAAACGGCTCAGCGCTTGTACGAAGCCGTATGCCGCCGGGTAGAAGAACTTGGCGTCCCTGTGCAAACCGGCGTTTTTGGTGCCATGATGTGCGTACACTTAGTCAACGACGGTCCGGTGACCATCTTGCTTGACAGCCGGCGCATCTTTTGATTTAATAGGCGCCGTAGTTCTGCTGCCGGCAGGGTGTGGCAGCCGGCAGCGCGCAAGGAGTGATGAGCGGTTGGAAGACGAAGAAGGGGCACGGGATCTTACGCCCCTTGAAGACACCATCGAGGCCGAGCTGGCGCCTGCCATTCCCGAGGAGCCGATAACGGCGCCCGAGAGCAGAGAGGCAGGCGACCGCAGCATCGAGCGCGGACACGTAGGGGAGGCCATCCGCCAGTATCGCCGCGCGGTACAGATGCAGGCAAATGACGCCGACTATCGCACTACCCTGGGGGATGCCTATGCCTACGCCGACTTGGGCGCCAAGGCGGTAACCCAATACCGCAAGGCCATCAAGATCAGCCCCAGGCGGGCGGCGCCCCACTTCAGTTTGGCAGAACTGCTGCGCCGTTTCGGGAAGCTCCATGCTGCCGTCGCCGAGTACCGCCTGGCAGCGCAGCTCAATTCTACCAATGCCTTCTACCGGTACAAACTTGGAGATGCCCTCTGCGCTTTGGGCCGCCTGGACGAAGCCTTGCCCGAGCTGGAGGCCGCACGGGACCTGGAGCCGCACAACGGCTTCTACCACTTTTGGCTTGGAGACCTTTACGGTCGCCTTGGGCGGGTTGCCGAAGCCGTCATCGAGATGCAGCAGGCCACCATCTTTGCGCCGGTGGACGATTATTACAATGTGCGGCTGGGGTTGCTCTACCTCCAGATGGGCTGCGCCGCGGACGCGGTGCACGCATTCCGCACAGCCCTGCGCATCGCGCCGGATAACGCTTCCTACCACTGCCTCCTGGGCGATGCTTACTCGCGCCTGGGACGCCATGCTCAGGCACGGGCCCACTACCGCTTCGCGGGGCGCCTGGACCCTTATGACACGGCCTACGTGGAGCGGATGCGCCAACTGGCTCTAGAAGAGTAGCCCGGGGCACCCCTCTGGTGCAATGCATCCGGCAGCGCTATAATAAGCATGAGGGTTGGATTGCGTGCAGAAGGAGGGAACGACGATGTTCTCCAAGATACTCTTGGCATCCGACGGCTCAGACTGTGCCCTAAAAGCAGCGCGCGTTGCCGCTGATCTTGCCTCCAAATACAACGGCACCGTTACCGTGCTCAACGTTTTCAGCATGCCCGCTTCCTTCGTTCCTCTGGCTGGTATGCCGGGCTTCGAGATGGACCCCGCCGCCGTAAACCACTATGCCGACCATGTGCGCGATGCCGTGGCCCGGCGAACCGGCAAGGTACTCGAGGAGCATGGAGTGCCCTACGACACGCGCCAAGTCATCGGCCACCCTGCGGAAACCATCGTGAATGTGGCCGAGAGCGAACATTATGATCTCATCGTTGTGGGCAGCCGCGGTCTCAGCGGCATCAAGGGCTTCCTGCTGGGGAGCGTGTCCGACCGGGTGGCCCATCATGCCCACTGCCCGGTGTTGATCGTCAAATGATGCGGATGCCCCAAGGAGGACGCAGCCTGCGCGCCGCCCTGGGGCATCCGCCAATACCGCCCGCCGGCACGCTATGCCAGGGGAAGCGTAACGGTAACCCCCCGGTCGGCTGAACGCTTGCCCGCCTCGAGGATCTCCTGGGCATCGCGGCTTACTTCCATGGAGCAGAAGCCCTCTATTTTTGCGCCGGTTTGCAGGCAATGGAGCAGGTATTCAGGCGCGCTCCGCCGAGGAGCTTCAGTCGGCGGCGCCTCCAGCGTTTGGGCATCCTTGCCGGCCCGCTGGATGGTCACGGTCTTTCCGTTCACGGCGATGGAACCCTCCACCCCATAGGCCACAGGATTGGGGGTAGCATAGGGAACCTTCTGCGTCCACGAAGCCTCTGCCACACCGAAGGCGTGGGAGTACTTCATGAGAATAATGGCGTTGTCATCGGGAACGGGGTAATCCTTCACGAAGACGCCGCGAAAACCCGTCACCTTCTGGGGAAGGCCCATGAAGCGGGCGCACATGTCGGCCGAATAGCAGCAGTAGTCCATCAACGCTCCGGCGCCGTTGAGCTCTTCGTCATACAGCCACTTCCAAAAATAAGGCGAGCAGCCTATCTCTTTGGGACCGTTGTGGGCGCTGCGCTGCTTGAAGTAGATGAGGGGGCCGATCTCGCCGGCCAGGATGCGCCGCTCCATCTCCTGGATCGCCGGGGACCAGGCCGTGGGCCAATTGATCATCAACAGGATCTTGTGCTGCTGCGCCGCCCGGACCATTCGGTTTGCCTGCTCCAGTGTGGCGCTCATCGGCTTCTCGCTCACTACATGGATGGATCGCGCTGCACATGCCTCCACGATGTCGGCCGCGACAGCGTTCTCCGATGCAGCCTGGACGATATCCAGCTCTTCCCGCTCCAGCATTTCCTGCCAGCTCGCATATACCCGCGGGACGCCAAACTCATGCTGGATCTTCCGGCGAAGCTCTTCGTTCACGTCTCCGGCCGCCACGATCTCCACGTTGGGGAGTGCCGCCCAGTGGCGCAACTCGCCCCACACATGGTCGTGAACCATAGACGCTACTCCTACCCGGTACTTTCTGTTCATCTGGCACACCTCGAGGATCAGATTGCAGCCCGCCCGCCGGCTGCGCCCAAGGGCACAAACCATCCATAATGGAGAGCAGGTCGCACTCGGTGCACACTTCGCCCCGGCAAGGGCAAACCCCTGCATGGAGCGTGCGGCTGAAGAAAGGACGACGAAGGATATGGTCGGCTGGTGGATCGCGACGGTGTGGGTGCTTTGCGGGATGCAAGATGCGCGGAAGCAGCCGCCCCTGCCCGATCCGCTGGTACTCCGGGCTCGGATAGCCCTTCCCGGCTCTATAGTGCGCATCGCCGCAGGAGATTTTGCCGGGGACGGACACGATCGAGTGGCGACGCTGCAAACCTCTTCGGGCGCGTACACTCTCAGCGTGTACCGATGGGACAAGTCTTCTTACAAGCTGGAGTGGAGCAGCGCTACCAGCATACCGCAACCGCTGCTGGCCGGCGGCCGCTTTGCCGGCAAGGGCCCTGCCGTGCTGGTTACGCCTGTGGGGTGGGTCGGCTGGAACGGCTCCTCCTACGTAGAGCACCGTTTTCCCCAACCCGTGGAACCTGTGGGAATGGTTGCGGGCCGCGACGGGCAAGATTTGGTGGTGATGCGCGCGGGTACGGAGTTTGCCCTCATGCGCATCCGGCCCGATGCGCCCGGCGGAGGTATGCTGGAAAAGGTTGACGGGCCGGGTGACGGCAGCGCCTATCGCTTCGGCATCCTCCACGCGTCTCCGGCAGCTCTGGGGGCGGCTCTGCCGGCAGAATTGGCGGAGGCCGGGATCCTTGGCCTTTGGGACCTGCACGAGGATGGCCATCCCCTGCGGTTCGCTGTGCGCACCACATCATCCGACACGAACCCCGTATGGAACGTAGTTCTGCTCCGCCCACCGGATGAAGCCGCAGCGCCGGGTAATGCTCCCCCGCAGGAGATCTGGCGGAGCAAAGATGAGCCGGGTACTGTGGGCGACGTAGCGCTGGGAGATCCTGCGGGTGAGGGGACACGGAACCTCCTCGTATTGGCGGGCACTCCGGGCACGCTCCAACGGCGTCTGTTCGTCTTTGCGCCGGCACCGAAGGCGCCGAGGGCAGGCACAACGGGCACCCCCGCGTTGAGGCCGGCGCGCGGCGGAGTGCCGATGCACTACCTCAAGGCGAACTCAGCGCCGTCCAGCCCCCAATCGTTGCCGAAGAAGCCGGCGGCGCGCACGGCAGGCCAGCCTCGAGCAAGCATCTCCGATGTCAGCACGGTGAAGTCGGGATATGCCACACCGGAAAGGAAGTAGTTAAGGCGGTCGGTGAGCCTCATTCCCGGGAGGCCCGTGCCGGACACCGCGGCCACATATGCCGTGGAGCTTCCGGGCCGGGGCCGAACGAACAGGCATGCCAAATCCGGTCTGGAGAGCACCGTCGCCCCGATGGTCACGCCCTTCCCGTCTACCTGTACCGGGCTGTCGCCGAGGAGCTTATTCCAGGCCAGGTTCGTGGTTCGGTTGCCGTAGAGGATCACAGACCGGTTGGGGTTGCCGGCGGGGTCGAAGTCGTGGTCCGCCACAACGTCCACGGATCCGTTGCCGCGGTACCAAAAGGTTTCAGCGTCGTAGCGCGCTTTGGCGAAGGACCAAGCATTTTCCTCTGGGGTGCCCGCTGTGCCGTAAACGAAGAGCATGTGGTGCCGGAAGGCGTCTTTGAAGGGGCCGTACCGCCTGGGGTTCTTCCATGCAGGCGGGGCAGGCTGAGCGACCTCCCACGTTCCGCCCCGGCGCTGAAGTTCGATGCGGCCGCTGTTGGGCCAGGCTGCTGTGACGCGGGCGCCATCCAACTCTACGGACACGCCCGATCCGGCTTCCATGAGCCCGTGCAGCGTGAAAGCCAGGCGCTCCACATTCTGCGTAGCCCCAGTGAAGCGCCGGCGCCCGGGATCCACCTGGATGGACACGCTGCTCACCTGAAGAGGATGCGTCTGCTGGAGGATCTGCACCCAGTGAGAACGCGCAGAGATGCCCGGATTGGGCGTTAGGAACTCCACCCTCCGCACCTGGTCGTCGGACGGGATGACGTGGTGGGCGAAGAGATCGAACATGGGGGCCCAATCCACGCAGTCGGCGCCGGGTTCGTCGGAGGCGTCCCACCAGTGGCCGGCGCCAGGCTGCTCGTGGTACGTGAAATCGTGGTGGAAGGCGCTCAGGACGCGCACCATTTCGCGGGCCTCGGTCACGGGCACGTTGTCGTCGGCGGCACCGTGAAGGATATAGATGCCTTCCTGAAGGTAGTTCCTTGCGAGGGCCAGCGTGTCCGAAGAAGCTGCCGCCCGAGCCATCATGGCTGCGATGCGGTCACCCGACGGGAAGCGGGCACCTCCGGCATAGGATTGGAAGCTGATCCAACCTGCGCTGGGCCCGATGGCGGCAAAGAGGCTCGGGAAGAGGGCGCCGATCTGCCACGTGCCGTGCCCTCCCATGGAGTGTCCGGTGAGGTATGTCCGAGCGGGGTCGGTATGGAGGCGGATGCGGGCGTGTTGAAGCACCTCCAATGCATCCAGGCGACCCCAGTCTTCCCAATCGAAGCCGAAGGGCCGGCGGTTCGTAGGGGCTACGAGCACTCCCCATGGCTTCGGTTCGTAGGCTTCCGCCTGGCCGATTGCTTCCACGCCGGCCCCGTGGAGGGTTAGGAAGAGGGCAGGAGCCCGGCGATCCTGTTGAGGTTCCCAGGTACTCGGAGGGTTCACTGCATAGTATTGGACGCTCCCATCTATCTCGCTGAGGAAGGTGGTCTTGTAGGGCGCATGGGGGTTTCGCACGCGCAGAGACAGTGCGGCCTCACTGACGGCACGGCTGGATCCCGGCATGTAGAGCGCGAGGTGCAAAAGCTGGACACCCTCGTTGGCCGGCGCTCTGCCTGCTATGAAGAAGGGGACCTTCCTCATGCTGAAGGGGGCGATGGAGGGCACCGGATGCACGGATGAACCCATGCGGTTCGGCAATTCGGCCCGGATGCGTGCGCCCGTGATGCGCCTGGGAGTAGCATTCAACACGAGGACGGCGCCCCAGGAATGCACGGACTCGCCGACGCGCAGATCAGGCAGTGTAGTGTCGTGGGTGTCCAAGGACACGGGAGCGGGGGGATGAACGAGCCGCGGGCGGATGCGGCCATCGCGCCCGAATTGAAAAAGGAGGTCGTTGCGACCTGCCTTGAGCAGGATAGGGAGGCGTGTGATCCCGGAGTTGTACACGTCGCCCACTCGGGGTTCGCCGTTCACATAAACCAGGGCGGCGCCGTTGGGCTGCAGAAGCGCTGCTTCGGCGCGAGGTTCATCCACTGCAAAGTAGGCATAGCCTCCGGCGTAGCCGTCGCCGCCGAAGGAAGCGTCGGGGTTGCGGGACATCGCCGCCCAAGTTTGCGGAGTGCCGCCCGGGACTTCCACTCGATCACCCGGTTTTGGCGGCCTCCATGCGCCGGACACCAGCAGAGCCTCCACGGCATCGGTGTGGACGGGCGATCTGCCGCCTCTCCCCACAGCGCGGATGGCGACGCAGCGGTCCGGGAGCGCGATTTCGGCGGGTGGGCTAACAGGCCCGCCTAGCGGATGAACGAGGGAAAAGAGAAGGAACACGGTGCGCCTCCCGGAAGATGATGGCCGGCGGCTCGAGATGCTGCCGGGTGGGAGGTTCGCGCTGGGAGGCGCATTCCCCTTCTGCGGATCCGGCTAACTCCCCGCGCCGATGCGCTGGGCGTAGAGGCTCGCCTCCTCCCATTCGGCCAAAGCAGCCTGCAGTTCCGCACGGGCGGCGTCATAATCGCGCGCCAACCGCACGACGTCTTCGCCGGGAAGCGGCGCGGCCAGGGCCTCCTCGATGCGCTTCACCCAATCCTCGGCGGCGGCTACCCGCTCCTCGAGCGCTTGCACGTTCCGCGCCGCCCTTCGCCGCTCCCTGGCGAGTTGGAAGGAGTTCATGCCGTGTGTAGGACTTCGAGAAGGCTCTGCCGAAGGCCGGGTGGGTGCGGATTGCACGGGTCCGGACCGGTACAAGGGAGGCTTGCCCAACTCCTTATGCCGGCGATATTGGGAGTAATTCCCCGAATAGAGCGACAGCACGCCGCCTTCCAGCTCCAGAGTGTGATTGGTGGTGCGGTCGAGGAGGTAGCGGTCGTGCGAGATCAGAAGGAGAGTTCCGCCATATTCCGCCAGCATCTCTGCCAGGGCTTCCCGAGACGCGATATCCAGATGGTTGGTGGGTTCATCCAGTATCAGAAGGTTCGGCCGAAGCCACGTGAGCTGCGCCAGTACGAGGCGGTTCTTCTCGCCGCCGGAAAGGAGGGACACCGGCTTGAAGACATCATCGCCCTTGAAGAGGAAGCGGCCCAAATGAGCACGAGCCGCTGCCGGATCCGTCTCCCCTGCGGCAAACATATTCTCCAAAACGCTCGCGTCGGCATCGAGTTCCGAGGCTTCTTGGGCGAAGTACCCCAAAGTAACTGAAGCTCCCAAGCGCACGCTCCCGGATGTAGGCCGCTCCTTGCCGATGATGAGGCGCACGAGGGTGGACTTGCCTGCGCCGTTGGGGCCTACGATGCCTAGCCGCATGCCCCTGGGGATTACAAGGGACGCCTCGGTGAAGAGCGGCATCCCTTCGAAACGCTTGGTGACACGGTCCAGTTCTACCACTTCATTACCCGACCGAGTGTGCGTCTGGAGGCGGATGCGCAACGGAGCGCCCGATCCGGAAGGCTTAGGCGGCATCTTCTCCTGGATGCGCTCGGCCCATTTCAGGCGTGCGGCCGCTTGCGACCTGCGCCGCGGGGTATTCTTCCATTTTTCGTAGAATTCCAGGAGGCGCTGCACTTCCCGCTCTTGCCTCTGCCACGTGTCCCGCTCCAAAGCCTCGTTCTGCTGCTTCTGCCGGCGGTATGCCGAGAAGTTGCCGCGATAGAGCGTAAGGCGGCCGTTCTCCAATTCTGCGATGGACGCCGCCACGCGATCCAGAAAATAACGGTCGTGAGACACTAAAATGAGGGCTCCGGCGAAGTGCTCCAGGAACTGTTCGAGCCATTCGGTAGCCTGGAGGTCCAGGTGGTTGGTGGGTTCGTCCAGGAGGAGGACGTCGGGGGCGCTGAGGATGAGCGAAGCCAGGGCCAGGCGCGTTTTTTGACCTCCGGAGAGCGCCGCTACGGGTTTTTGCTGATCCTCTTGTGAAAAGCCCAGGCGCTCCAACACCTTCCCGATATCCCGAAGGCTTTCATAGCCCCCCATGGCCTCCCAACGGTCATGAAGGCGAGTATATTCCTCCAGAACAGTGTGGAGGCGATCCGCCGAAGCCACAGCCATCTCCTCGTGAAGGCGTTGAAGCTTCGCCTCCAACTCGCGCACAGGAGCGAACGCAGCCTGAGCTTCTTCGTACACTGTGCGGCCGGGATGCACCATCTGCTCCTGCTTCAGGTAGCCCAGCCGCACGCCCTGAGCTAAGCGCACCGAACCGCGATCCGCCTCCATTTGCCCTGCGAGGATGCGCATCAGCGTCGTCTTGCCGCAGCCGTTGGGCCCCACCAACCCCAACTTTTGGCCCCATGCAAGGCGCAAGTTGACGCCCCGAAGCAGTTCGTTGACTCCGAAGGATTTCTCCAGGCTTTCTACAATGAGCACGCTCATGGTGGGTGGCGCAGCCGTGCAGCCGGCAAACCTTCGGCGCACGGCCGGGCAGGTGAACGCAAGGATCCGACGAGAGGGATATGCGTGGGGTGCACGGAATTCGCCCGGCTCATTATACGCAGTGGGCGCAGGCGGTGTCAAACAGCGTAGAAGATCTTGGGGGAGGCTCACGGCGCAGGGGAAGGATCCACGTTCCGCACCAAAGCCTGTACCAAATGAAGCGCGCCTCCGGAGCTGCAAGCGCCGGGGAGCGTCATTCGGCTGACGCGGTTATTTCGATCTCGATGGCCGGCTCGTAGATGCGCGTCATTCCGTCGGAAGCCAGCGCCTGAAAGCGGAAAACGAGGGTGTAGTAGCCAGGGGACAGGGTCGCCGCATCCAGATTGTACCAAACCCGTGGAGCGGCCTGGGCTCCGACGTCGTAGCCTGTGGCGGCGATGTTATTGAAGCCCGGCAGTGCGGCGTCGGCCGCATCGTAGAGGGTGCACGTAGGGGCGCCGTTGATTGTGAGGGTGCCCGATGCGGCCGTTATCTGGCCGTAAAGGGGGCGCTTCTCACCCGATCGCATGCGCACAAAGGCATCCGGCATTTGCAGAACCCTCCTTGAAGGAATGAGGATCGGCGTCCCGGCGATTACCCGCCGGACCGCTCCACGGCATCTCCGTAGGCGGTGCGGTTCGATCCGTCGGCAGAAGCGGCGCGCTGGGAAAGGACGAGACTCTCCCCGTACGTGGTGATGATGCCGCTCCTCCCGGGCCGCCGCGGCGCAGAAAATACGGAATAAGGGTGTACGGTGAGGTTCACAATAGCGCCGTCCGAGAGGGCCTGATCCCATATCATGAGGCATTCGATAACGCCGGAGAACGGCTCCGAATAGACGTCATCGAAGCGGCCCAGGAACAGGCGCGAGCCGTCTGTCTTGCGCGTACCGGCCCACGCATCGCCGGGAGTGCGCAGACCGTCCACGAAGAGGTCGAGCCCTCCGCCCACGCGGATGCGCCCCACCAGCAGATGCCATCCCGGCATGACCCCATCGCCCGAAGATGCGCGGCGCGTGTTGAGGGAGGTGTCCGTTACGGCCCATTCCCAGCGATTGGCCGCATTGAGGCATAGGAGCCATTCCGCGTAACCGGCTACTCCTGCCGGCCGGGTTACGATGCGCCGGGCAGTACCCGATCCGGACCCGTCCCAATAGATGCGGGCGAGGAGCGTTTGGTCTCCGGTGAACGAGTACGCGCCGGGTGCCGACGTGAACGCCACGTACTGGCCTGCGGCAGTGCGGATGCCTCCGCCGCCGGGAGACCCGCACCAAACCGCTCCAGACACCGCTCCTTGGATCCCGGGCCGCAGAATGTCCGCCACGGTGGCTCCGCCGACTTCCTGCAAGAGGATGGCTGCCACGGGTGCCGGCAACTGGGGGTTTAGGGTGCGCACTCCCAGGGGCGGCTTGGCGCTGCCGGCATGCGTGGGGTGAAAGGATGGAGCTGCCATCGCCTAGGCCACGAGGTCGCTGTCGTAGGTCTGGGCCACGGCTTGAACAGCATAATCGCTCCCGGATGCAGCAGCCCCATAATCCACGACCAGTTCCCATAGAGCGCCTCCGCCTAGCCACACGGGCGGCGGCAATTCCGCGAGGCGAGACACCCCGTCGCCTTGGGCGGCCGTGTGGCTGTAACCCAGGGGCGCATCCATTACGAGCCATGATGCTCCAATGGAGCTTATTCGCCCGAATTCCAGCCGGGTGTACGCCGCGTCGTAGATGCACACGAGATCCCCAAGAGCAAAGCCCGCAATGGAAGCCACGCTCAGCAGGTTCTGGCCGGCAAGGCTGTCGGCGCTGACGGTGGTGGCGGCACCCGCGGCGCTGCTGGTGTCGGGGAGAGCGATAAAGGCTGCGGGATGACCTCCGCCCGGACCCCCGTTGTTGAGCAACCGGCGCACCAGGGTCTTGATAGGGGATGCCGGAGCGGCAGTCCCCTTGCGTCCCAATCGTACAAATAGGAACGCACCGCGCTTGGTGCGCAGATCCAGAGTAGCCCGAAGCCGGCCTCCGTAGGAGAGCGTGGTTGCCGGCAAAACGGCGACGTTGTCCGTCCACTGTTCGGTGATGGTGGGCATTGGGAACCTCCTGGGATGGCGGGGAAAGGCTACTTGAGATCGTTAACGGCCTTTTCCAGGGCGCGCCATTCGGCCGAGATCCTGGGAAAGATCAGGGCCACTTGGGGATCGGTGCGGAAGCGCTCGAAGGCGGCGCGGATGGTGCCATCCGCCAGAGCCTCTTCCACGTCGGCACGAAGCACGGCGTAGGCTACCAGCAGATTGGGCAGGGCGCGAAGGCGCCGAAAGAAGCGGATCATCGAAGGGAACCTCCTGTAAAGAATGTGAGGGCTAGGCGCACGAGAGCGCCCGCTCCAAGGATGCCGGTGAACCACATGAGGGCAGCGCGAAAGCCCAGCAGATCGCCTACGCGGTCTCTCAGGACCGCCTGCTCCTCCTGGAGGCGCACGAGGGGCTCCATGGCCTTGCTGAGCTTCGCCACCTCCACGGCAAGGCTCTGCACGGCTTCGCGGAGTTCGGCGATTTCCGTACGTTCTCGGGATGCCATCGTCTATCACCCTGTGAAATCGCACCTCTAAGGTGCCGGAGGTGCAAACAACGTGTCGGCCAACTCGCCTTCCACGAGCACGGCGTAGTGGGTCCCCCGGGGCGCGAGGAAGGGTGTTCCCCGCACATACCAGCCCGAGCCATCGGCGCGAACTACGCGATCACCATCCTGAAGGGTCGCAGCCGGATAGAGCCACAGGCAGAGGAGCGGCTTGTGCGTGAATGCGGCGAGTTCCGCACGGGTGTGAATGCTGACGGGTTCAAACGTTGCAGGTACGCCGGAGGCGATGGGCGTCCAGGCGCCGGATATGCGCCTCTGTATCTGCACAGCCTCCAGGAAGAGGATGCCCAGGTGCGCCGTTCCCGGCACCGGCACCGGAGCGTCAATGGGAGTAGGCAAGGCAGCCATGGCTTCACCTTTCATCAGATTAGGATTAGGGTTCCGGGAAAACATCCGGGGAGGAAGCGGGGCTCCAGACGGGCAGCCCTGCAACCGCCCGCAGCGTGGCGGCAATGTCCCGAAGTTGCCGGCTGCGCTCCCGCAAGTCCTGAGACAGAGAGCCCTGCTGCACAAAGAGCGCTTGCGATGCGAACTCAGCAGCCTTGCCTTCCAGCAGAGCTGCCGCCGCCAGCCGGGTGTCGCCGCCATTTTCCAGGAGCAGGGCCTCTATCTCGGCATCCGTGCGGGTACGGTCACCCCCTGTTCGGGTGAGCGCTTCGGGATCTATGTCGCCGGCGTACAGGCGCGTCTTCCCGATGGAATTGGAAAGGTCATAGGTAAATGCAGGCACGAGACGATCCTCCGGCCCGGTGCTGGATTACGGCGAGGGGCCGTTCCACCACTCGGACCAAATGACGTGGCGCTTCCACGGAGCCGCTTCGTGAGGGTGATAAGGGCACACCACCCGGGCCCGGTTGGGTGCGGTGTGCGAGATCTCCAGGAAGCAGATGGAGAGCGTGGGTCGGTGGAGGATGTAGGGCCTGCCGCCGCCGAGCAGAGGCAGCCAATTCCATGCCACCTCTGCCGTGTCGAAAACGATGACACGCCCTCCGCTGCTCATCAGCTCCCAGCGTTGTGTAGCGGGACTGAAGACGATGACCGCGGCATAGCCGCCCATTGCCCTTCCTCCGCCGGTCCCACCCGATTACGCCGTGGTGTTGGTGATGAGATATCCCCCCAATGCCAGGCCGGAGGCATCTACCGCCACAAGGCGCCAGTCCCGCAGGAAAGACACTTCGATGAGGGTGCCCTTGCGCTTCTCGTCGCGCCATCGCCGTACTGCGTACCCCCGCGCACCCAAGGCATCATCAGGGGCCTCGAATGTGTATCCGAAGGCTACTGACCGCAAGGAGGGGTTGGGGTTGCGATAGAAGATCAGCGCCAGGGAGGTGCCGTCGTCGGCCTGCCACACGTTGGCGCCGGAATAAGCAGCTCCTTCGGGCGCCGTGTTCTTTTGGGTTGCGCCCTCGATCACATCCATGCCGCGAAGCACCTTGGGAAGCCCGCTCATGGTGAGAGCATCCTGATGCACATACTTCACCAAGTCCTTTACGGCAGGATGATCCGCCAGAGTGCGGGCCGTGTCCACCCCGAGCAGGATGGCGTTGGCTTCCCGAGCGATGCCCTTGATCACCGCCAGTTTGCCGTTCTTGATATCCGTGAAGGGTGCAGAATTGGCAGATGCATACTGTGCCCAGCTCGTGCCGGTTCCCCCGCCCGTAAGAGCCACTTTGTTGGAGGCGGGGTAGTTCGCCCTCTTGCATGCAATGGCCGCCGCCGAGATCTCATTATCCAGCATGAGGCGCTCGGTGAGCTGAAGCGTCTGATCCATGTCCGGCTGCATCGGATTGTCTGCGGCGGCCACTTCGGCGTCGGTCACCAGCCCGCGATAGGCGTATTCCTCGGCGAAGTAGGTAGCCGTGGACACGGAATAGTCAATCTCCGCGGCTTCGGTCCCCGGTCGCCGCAAAGACGCCGGAACTCCCGAAGCAGAAGCGGCAGAGGGTGAGAGGAAATCCTCTTTGCGGAAAAGGAAGTACTTATCGGACCGTTTGGCCGCAGGAATAACGGGAAACACCTGATCGGCCACATAGGCTTGGTTGCGGTACATAACCGAGATGTTGGTGAGCGCCTGGTCAATGTGGATTTGGCCCAATGCAGGCATGGCGTAATTCCTCCTTTGCGGTAACGCAGGGGTGTCGTCTACGCTCCAATGTAGAGAGCCGGCTGAAGCAGCACGTCCACGAGCAATCCGGCGGTATTGGCGGCGCCCGAGAGCGCAATCCCCACCACCTGTCGCAGGTTGGTGCCGCTGGCCGGAGCCACGGACTTGATTTGCCCCGACGCGTTGGCAATCGCCACGTAATCGCCGGGCGTGATCGCTGCCGAGCCGTCGCTCTGGATTTGCGCGATGCCCGCCGTCAGCACGGCGATCTCATTGGTGGCGCTCCCTGTCGGGACGGCTTCTTGAACCACGCCCACGAAACGGGTGGCCAGAGGCGATGCCGGCAGAGCGACGTTCCCTGCGTTCACCCCGCTCATCACCACGCACACGTTGGCGTTTGCGATGGGCGTGTCCGCGGCGAAAGACTTCAAAAGCAGCGGTGTCTGTTTTGCCATCTTTTCCTCCTTTGATCTTGGCAGAGCGCTGCGGCTTACTTCTTAAAGGCTTCCTCACGTGCGGCTCGGGCCAGATCGGGGTGCTGAGCCGACACCCGCGCGAAGGCAGCAACGTACCCCAGGTTTTCCTTGCGTGCCGTGTCTTGAGCGAGGGCGATGAGCTTCTGGGCAGCGCCCTCTTCGGAGGATCCGGCGGGCATCCATTCGCCCATGGGTACGATGGGGCCGTTCTCCTTCAGGAAGCGCAGGAAGAGATCCGGGATGCTCACGTGTTCGCTTCCGAAGGCCACGGTGTGGGGCGTCGCTACAGTGAGCAACGCAGCAGCAAGGAGTTCCGCATTCCCGCCCGCCCGGATCAGCCCGCGCTGCTTCAATTCCCGTATCTGGTGCTGGGCGCGCTCGTGAAGAAGTTGGGCGCGCTCCTTCTCGAGCTCGGCGCGTTCCGATGCAAACTGCTCCGGTCGGGCATCTTCTTGGGTAGAAGCCACACCTCGAAGGTATTGAACGAGGCTGTCGGCCAATTGGCGAACCGTCACGGCAGGTACCTCCTTCTCCCCGGCGGGTAATTCCGGGGACGTATGGGTCAAGAGATCGTAAGATGTAAAGACGAGGGTCCCTCCTCCGAACACCTGGGCAGTCGGAACGCGGGGCCGGCACACGAAGGAAGTCTCCACGATGCGCTTGGAGGCAACATCCAGTGCAATGGAGAGCGCCTTAGCGCCGGCCTGTTGTATGAAGCGCCAGGTAGCGGCCGGCTGCCTGAGCGTTCCCCACAAGCGCCTGCCCACTACACGCAAGCGTCCCACGGTACCCATGGCAGCGTCGAATGGGGATTGCCCCAGATGCTCGATCTTTACGGGCACCTCGGCAGGCGTGTTGCGGGCGATGGCTTCCAAGTCTTGAAGGGTCACCTCGAGACCCCGGTCGGGATAGGATCCCGCTTCAAAAAGAAGGCAATCCCGTTCCACGTACTCATCGGCGTGGGCATCGGGAGGCACGAGCTCCTTAGCACGTTCTCTCATGGCTGCTCCTCCAACGGCGGCAAATTGAAAAGTTCACGCAGGATCGGCTCGCGGGCATCCACCACCTTGTGGGTTAGGAGGACGTTCATCGCCTGGGCGACGCGGAGAAGATCCTTTTCGTCCAGGTTGCCCAGGCTGAGCTGCGGGTACAACTGATGGCTGAAATTGGCGTCTATGAGCGGGCGGATGATCTGGGCATTCACCGCCGCCTCGATATCCTGCTTCATACATTCCAAGGCGAACAGGAGGATGTCGAAGTGAACCCTCCCCAAAGCCATGGATCCGGTGCGCCGCCCCTCGCCGGAGGTGAGCGTTTGAAGCAGGATGCCGATGGCGATCTGCTGGTTGTGCCACTCCAGTGCAGAGAGGAACGCATCGTCTCCCGTGGACCTGGCCTCTATGAGCTGGGGCCTCACGCTCTGGGGAAACACCGCGCTCGCCTCTTGCTGGAGGCCGCGAAGGATCTCCAGGATGCGCGCGCCGTTTGCATCGGAGGGGTTCGGAGCGTTGGCGTAGGCAAAGGGGATGCCGAACCTCTGAAGGCGCAGGTTCCAGAACTCCATGATGCGATTCTTCGAATACCAGTGCTTGTACACCGCCCGGAGGTCGCTCTCCCCGTAGGGAAGTTCGTCGCGGGCGTTGTATACGTAGATGAGGCACTTTCCGCGCGGCACCGTCACTAACCCGTATTCGGGGGTGAAGCTCGTTACCGCCCGGACGTTGAGGAATTCATCTACGTCGAAGCCGATCTGTTTGGGGTTCTTGAATTTGATGGCCGCCAGCACGTACTTGCCGGCCCAGGGCCCGGCGTCCTCCAAGCGCCACACCATCTCGGCAACCGAAAACCCTCGGTAAAAGGCGGACATCATTTGGAAGAGGACGCGGCGAAAGTCTTGCGGGCTGCCTTCGGGCCCGCGCAACCCCCGGAGCACATCTTCCACGAAATCGCGCGCCTGCATCGCCGCCCGGAAGTCCCGGTCATGCCGGCGGCGTACGGCAGGGAAGATCTGCCACGGCCGGGCCAGAAGGGCGTAGCGCTTGGTGTTGATGCTGGCCCGCACCTGCGCGTCCGTCATCATGCGGTCGTATAGGTCAATCCCTCGGCGCGTCAGAAGCTCGTCGGGATTGTAGGGCGGCATGCGGAAAACGGTACGGAACACAGCATCCCAGGCGGCAATCTCCTCATGGAGCCGTTCGTGAAGGCCGGGCTGCGCAGAAGGCTGGGGCTGGGAAGGAACGGATGCGGATGCCGACATGAGGTTCTCCGGGGTGCCGAAAAAAGAGCGGCCTCTCCGTGCGGGGAGACCGCTGGTATATTGGCTGTCAAACCAGGATGCGTCTAGAAGCGCCTGGGAGCCCTATTCGTCCACGATGCCGAGTTCCTGATAGAGCCCTTCAGGAAGAATGATGGTCCCGATGCGGCGTTCGTACTCCTGAACATTCTTGCGCATCAGCAGGCTCATGATCTTTGCGTGCTGGGGGCTCATACGGATGCGCACAACGGAACGCGGAGGCTCGTCCTGCCCTTGCATCACACCGAACTCCAGCAGGAAGCCGTAGATGTTCGTGGTGAAGTTCACTGAATCCGTGTAGTATTCCGGCGGTGCATCGTAGTGGTCAAATTCCAGGTCATCCATTGAGGGGCTCCTTCTGCGTCTGAATAGGGCAAGGCGCTGTGGTCGCTCACCGGTACTCTAAAGCGTAGTGTACCAGACGCCTTCCCGCCCGTCAATGGAAAGCCACTCGTGTCTTTTACCACCCATCCATCTCGCGCCGCAGCGCTTCGCTCGGAGGAGCTTCGACGGACACGCGCCCATCGTTGGAGAGGGTGGGCAACGGCCCGTCGAACAATAGGGCAGCCATATCGGCCCGATCGGGTGATGCCAGGCCGCGGCGCTTCATTTCCTCTTTACTCTCGATCTGGATTTTTCCCTGGGAGGTATGCCGATACCGTATGGCGGCGAGTTCGAGGCAAAGCTGCTCGTCCTGCGGAAGGGCGATCTCTCCGGTGCGCAGGCGCTCGCGCAGAGCCCAGTAGAGTTCGGCGCGCCTGTTGGCGAAGCGCTCCCCGTCCCAAGCAGGCAGAGCCACGTTGACAGCCTCCACTCCTTCCAATTGCAGCTCCATGAGGCGATCTACAACTCCTGCGCCTACCCCGATGCTGTCCACGGCGATGGATTGCGGATGGAAGCAATAGGCCCGGGCAACGATCCTTCCCGCTACATCCATGGTGTCGGCACCGCGGATCACCTCCATATGGGTGAGCACAGGGCCTACACGGCACCCGATGACGGTGGCATCGCCGCCGAAACGGGCTACATCCACGGCCATGCGCCGTTCTCCAACTTGCGGCAGCGTGCGGTGCATGGCCGCCTCCACCCAGCGCAAAGGAATAAGAGCATCGTCATCCGCATCGGGGAACTCTCCCAACACGCGCGTGCGGAAGAGGTTGCCTGGCCGGTAGCGCTTGCCTTCCCACAACAACAAATCTGCGCCGTCCGGACCATTGCCGGGAACCTCTTCGCACCACTCGGCGATGCGCTGCCTTACGGCATCCCGTGTAACAGCTCCCGGAACAACCGGTTCGTCACCGGCGATGTTGGGATGTTCCAGAGCGTTCACCGTGATGCGCGACCATTCTCCTGCACCACGGAAGATCTCGTAGAAGCGCCCGGAGGTGTGGAGGGGATTGCCGATTGCCAGGATGCGGTTGTTGGCCCCCACCGCCACGCCTTCCACAGCATCCCAAATCTCGGCCGGGATGCCGCCTGCTTCGTCCAGCAGCACCAAAAGGTTCTCGGCATGGAAACCCTGAAAGCGCACGCCATCCGTGGTGGCCAACCCTAGCGCATGCCACCCATCACCCGCGCAGATGCGCGTCGTCAGAAGCACTCCCGGCAGAGGCTTCAGTGCCGAATGAAATCGGCGCCGTATCTCTTCCCACAACACGTGTCGCACCTGCCTCCAGGTGGGAGCAGTGGTGAGCACCGTGCTGCCCGGAAAGCTGTACAAAAACCAAAGCGCCAAATCCGCCGCCAAATAGGTTTTACCTACACCATTCCCGGACTTGACGATAGTTCTGCGGGAAGAGGCCACAGCCCGGGCAACCTCTCTCTGGCGGAACCACCATCGGGAGCCCAGTACCTCCTGGGCGAACAGCTCGGGGTCGCTCCGGTACTGCTCCATGCGCCTCCGCAATTCCCAAGATGGAAAGCGATGGCGGATGGCTCCGGAGATCTGCCTGGCTGCCCGCCGCACAGAGCGACGAATGAAATGATCCATGGAATGGGGATGGACGGGGAGCCCCCCGGACACCTTCAAGACACCTCCTCCAGACCTTTCGAGAGAGCTTCGGCAAGCCGGTCGCGCATTTCTGGGTCGGCCTGCTCCAACAGTGCGAGAATGGCCGATTGCAGCTTCATGAGGCCCTCGCGGTCCGCTGTGCGTTCCAGGGTCTTTCCGGCTAGCTCGATGTGGCGCCTGAGTTCTGCCACTGCAGCCAGCTTCTCCCTAGTGTCTGCCAAGGCGCCCATCTCATCGAAGAGGGCGCTTACGCGGAGAAAGTTCTCTTGCAGGCGGCTTCGGATATCCCAGACCTCGGGTTCCATTTTGGGGCCCGCGCCGGGCTGGGGTGTGTCCACCCTCTGCGCCCTCGAAGCGGCGACATGCCCGGCGCCATGCGTTACTGGGCGGCGGCGATGCTTCGCGGCCTGCCCTTTCCTATGTTTGGCCCCCATCGTGTCATCCGTGCAGCCGCAACCGAAGCGGCCTCCTCATCTCATTAGGCTGTCCGAGGCATCGTTTACTAGAGAAAGACATAGACGTTCGTCTACTTTTCTCACTGCACATCCCCACGCAGGGAAAATGGTCCTCCGCGTCGTACTTACTCCTGAGCGTCTGCGGCCTCATGCCCGCTGTACGCAAGCCGACACGCACCGTGTTGAGGAGCATCACCATGATCCCGATCCTAGCTCAATGCGCCGCCGCACTAGCCGTTGCCCCGTGCGCCATGCCCCTCCGCCAAAACGCCGCACCCGGCGCATGGCAATTGACAGGCTCCGGATCGAGAACGCTTGGGGGACCTGGGGGCCGGGAGGTCTTCCTCGTCCGCGGCACCGGCGACGACATGGGATATTGGGCTCATCCCGTGGCAGGTCTGAAACCCCAAGCGCTTTACCGAGTGTCGTTTCTCGCCCGCGTCGAGCCTGGGTCCAGCAGCGGCACGGTCATCAGCGGTCTGGATCGCTGCAATCGGGACTTTGCAGTCACAACCGAGTGGCAGCGCTACAGCTTCGTCTTCACCGCTCCTTCGGATCTCTCGGGAGCCTTCCTCCGCTTCGGGCAATGGCATCTCCGTGGAACCGTCCAGATCGCCGGCGGCACGCTCAACCCGGTGGATCCGGTATACGCCCGCTCCGGCGCGCTTGAACTGGGGGATGGCGAAACCGTGTTCGGGAAGGAGTATCGCTTCACGGCCCCACTGGGTTCCGAAGGCTCCAACAGCGCCAGGCCCCTCGTGCGGCACACCGCCGCGTTCAACTCCAACCGGTGGCTCTTCACAGAGGGCAGCGAGGTGGTGTATCGTCATGTACTCCCGGCGGATCAGATCGGCGGCCGCGTGGGCCTCGACATCGGCTACTATGCCGGAGGCGAGTGCATCGTGAGTGCGTCCAAGGACGGCCAAGCGTGGGAGGAGATCGGCCGAGCCAAGGGCCCCGGCAGGTTTGAGGCGGACCTCCCGCAATCCCTCTTTCCCGCGCGGGAGATCTGGATCCGATTGACGGGCGCCTCCCAGCCCTATGCCGCCGGCAATGCGCAACCCGGAGCCTTCCAGATAGACCAATATGAATACCGATCTCAGCTCGTCAAGCCGGTGGGCGATCTGTCCGGAAGAACCTTCTACCTGGAATTCACGCGCAAGGATCCCGGTCTGGCGGTTCATGTTGTCAGCCTCGGCACCCTCACCGGCGCGCCGGGCGACGCAGCCCAGATCGAGGTAACGCCTTCGCCGGGTATAAGCGGAGCAGCCTACGCTACGGTTGCCGTCCGCCCGGAAGAAGGCTCCGCTGCGCTGTTCAGCGGCGCCGCCTCGCTGCGCCCCGGCCGTACCAGCCTCATCCGCATCCCATACCGCATTCCAGGAACGGGCAATCTCCGCATCACCCTTCTGGTGGGCACGATGAACCCAACCGGATCCAGGCTTCGCGCCTCTGCATGGACGCAGGCGTACCTTTCGCCCTACTTCGCAGCCGATTACGGATACGGGCTGCAGCGTCTGCCTGATGGCGGGTCACTCTGGTGGTGCGAGGGGACGTACAAAATCAACCCGCACCGCCCACCCCCGCCCGTGGCCCAAGGGCGCCGGCCGCCCGCTGGTGCCGGTATTCGCCTCTACGCCGCCCGCCGCGAACGCGTGGCCGCGCAGCTCGTGTGGTTTGCAGGGGCAGCGCCGCCGCCCGTGCGCGTGCAGGCTACCGATCTGGCCGGACCGCGAGGCGCCAGAATACCAGCCTCCAGCATCCTGCTTCGGGAAGTTGCCTACGTGCGCGTTCGGATGGTCACCGATGCCATTGGGATCCCGGGCGAATGGCCGGATCCTTTGCCGCCTCTGGAGAACCCTTGGCATCCGCAGCCCAACCGGAATAATCCCCTTTGGATTACCGTGTCCGTACCCGAAGGGGCGAAGGCCGGCGATTATGCGGGGGACATATTGCTCACATCGGAAGGCCATAGGCGCCCCATTCGGGTGCCCATCCGGCTCCACGTATGGAACTTCAGTTTGCCGAAGCATACCGCCCTCAGATCCGGCTTCGGCATCAACCCCGGAAATCTCAGCAGGTATCACAACTTGAAGACGCCTCAACAGCTTGCTCAGGTATGGGACTTGTACATGCGCTCCTTCGCACTCCACAGGCTCTGTCCATATAACCCGATGGCATTGGCGCCCATCAACGTAAGCGTCACAGGCGCGTCGTGGATCGGAGGGCAGCGCGACCCATCGGAACACTTCCACGGCAGCTACAGCATGAAGATCGCCGACGATCGTACCGACGCCGTGGTCCAGGCTCAGACGGCAGACCTCATCTCGGTGACGCCGGGAGCCGACTACCTGCTGCAATGGGCCGTGAAAACGCAGAGGCCGGGCCAGAACTATCAAATCAGCGTAGACTGCTATGACGCGGCCGGAAACTGGATCCCTTACCACAATATAGACGTTGTTCGCACCGGCTCGGGCCATTGGGAGGAGGCCCGTGAGACGCTCAAGGCCAGGATCCCGCCGGAGGCGCGCTCCGTGCGCATCTTCCTGATGCCGTGTCCGTGGACGGAGCACGGCGAGAATACGGGCACAGCCTGGTTCGATGACATCTCCTTCACCCGCCTTCCCAGCGGCCCGAACCTCGTGGCGGACGGCGGCTTCGAGCAGCCCAGCCGTCTGAAGGTGCACATGGACTTCACCCAATTCGACCAGGCCGCACACCGCTACCTGGACGAGATGGGCTTCAACTCCTTCACCATCGGCTTCATGGGGCTGGGCGGAGGCCGTTATCCCCACTATGACAACGGATCTTTCTTCGGGTACCCGGCAGGCACCCCGGAATATGATCTCCTCATGCGCCAATACGGCCGCATGCTGCAAGAGCACCTGGAAGAGCACGGCTGGCTCAACAAAGCATACGTTTATTGGTACGATGAGCCGGAACCGGCCGACTACCCCTTCGTGGTGCAAGGGATGAAACGCCTCGCCCGATACGCACCCAAACTCAAGCGCATGCTCACCGAACAGGTGGAAGACCCTCTCATAGGAAGTGTGGACCTGTGGTGCCCCATCACGCCCAATTACTCCCCGGCCAAGGAACAGGCCCGCCAGCAACACGGCGAAGAGGTATGGTGGTACGTCTGCACCGGCCCCAAAGAACCGTACGTGGGCCTCTTTATAGACCACCCGGCCATCGAGCTGCGTATGTGGCTCTGGCAGACGTGGAAGTACCACGTCCAGGGCATCCTCATCTGGGACACCACCTGGTGGACCAGCCCTGCGCAGTTCAGGAATGGCCGCGACCAGAACCCGTGGGAAGATCCCATGAGTTACACCGACAGCCCGGGAGGGGTATGGGGCAACGGAGACGGCCGCTTCTTCTATCCGCCCAATCGCCACCCCAATGAAGACCGCACCACTCCCTTTGTGTGCCCGCCGGTTGAGTCGCTTCGATGGGAGATGCTGGGCGAAGGAGTGCAGGACTGGGAGTATTTCCACCTCCTGGCGTCGCTGATCCATCGTGCGGAAGCATCCGGGATGCGCGGCCCCATCCTAAACCGGGCCCGAACCCTCCTCACCGTGCCCGACGCGATCTGCAAGGATATGACGCACTACACGCGAAACCCGCAGCTTCTGTACCGCCGGCGCATGGAGTTGGCTCGGGCCATCGAGGCGATGTCGGCGCATAGGGCGAACGCGGCGGGCGCAGGTGCACGGAGGCAGCCATGAAGCGCGCGGCATGGGTGGTAATCCTGTTGCTGGCTCTGGCAGGATTGGGGTGGTACGCGCTTCAGGAGAAGCCGGCCACGCATACGCGCAAAAACGAAGCCCTCCTCACTGCCGCCGGCGCCCATGACCATGCCGGTGTCGAGAACCTGCTCCAACACGGAGCCCATGCCGATGCCAAGGATGCCTTCGGGCGCACGCCCCTCATGCTGGCAGCCGGCTCGGGGGATATCGGTTCCATGCGCGTGCTGCTCCAGTATGGCGCGAACCCCAATGCCAAAGACGTTGATGGGCGCACACCTCTCATGTGGGCTGCCATGAACCATCAGCCCTCGGCCATCGCCCTGCTTCTAACCAGGAATGCCGATGTGAACGCCGGCGATCTGGACGGCACCACGGCTCTTATGTACGCCTGCTCCAACGGAGAGATGGATGCCATCCTTCCTCTCCTGCAGCACGGCGCAGACGTCAACCTTGCCCGTAAGGACGGGCAAACGGCCCTCATGGTGGCCGCTCTCCACGGAAATGTGCGCGCAGTACAGGCGCTCATCGCCCGAGGAGCCCGCGTCAACGACCGCAACTCTGCAGGCGAAACCGCCTTGATCCTCGCGGCCCGCAAGGGGTCCGCATCCACGGTCAAACTCCTCCTAGAACACGGGGCGGATGCTGCGTTAAAAGATCATGCGGGCAATACAGCCTTGGACGCAGCGGCGCAGCGGGGGAACCTGTCTGCCGCAGAACTTCTAAGAAGACATCACAGCCCGTAACCAAGCCATTGGGGCTTCAGGAGATGCCGTGACCTTGCTTCCCGTTAAAACGGAAGTTCTGCGCGTGGATGCTGCCGATCCTCAGCCCGAAGCCATTGAGCGGGCGGCGGCAGTGATCCGTGAAGGCGGTCTCGTAGCCTTCCCAACGGAGACCGTGTACGGATTGGGCGCCGATGCCACGCGCCCGGATGCCGTAGCCGCCATCTATGCGGCAAAGGGCAGGCCGCCCACAAACCCGATCATCGTTCATGTTGCTTCGGTGGAAGAGGCGCAACAGGTGGCGGCGCAATGGCCCCAAGTGGCGTCGCGCCTCGCACAACGCTTCTGGCCCGGGCCCCTTACGCTCGTTGTTTGGCGCAGCCCCCGCGTACCGGCTATTGTGGCCGGAGGTGGGGACACGGTGGCTGTGCGCGCGCCTGCCCACCCTGTAGCCCAAGCGCTCATCCAAGCGAGCGGTGTACCCATAGCGGCGCCGAGCGCCAACCGATCCAGCCGGGTGTCCCCAACGAGGGCGGAGCATGTGCTCAAGCACCTTGAAGGACGCATCCACCTTGTTTTAGACGGCGGCCCTACGCCCGGAGGCATCGAGTCCACCGTCCTGGACGTAACGTGCGTCCCTCCACGGCTGCTGCGTCCGGGCCCCATCCCGCCAAGAGATCTGCAAAAGATCGCAGGAACCGTCGAACTCCATGCCCCTCTTCGCACAGCAGGGCCCATGCCGTCGCCGGGGATGCTTCCGCGGCACTATGCCCCATCCGTACCCCTGGAGCTCGCTGCCGGTAGCGGAAGGCAGCGCGTCGAAGATCTCGTGAGCCGGGGAATTCGCACCGGGTGGCTTCCGTTCCATCCTTCCAACCCCGTGCCGGGCGCGGTCACCATCCCCATGCCCCGCAATCCCGGGGACTACGCATCGCTCCTCTACGCAACGCTCCACACGCTGGAGGACGCCGGCGTCCAAATCATCGTTGCTGCCATGCCGCCGAACCGAGAGGAGTGGCTCGGCGTGCGGGACCGCCTGCTTCGAGCGGCCGCGCCGCAGGAGGAAGGGGGTCCTTAAGAGCAGCTACTTTGGGAAGAGTGTCCAGCGCCCCTCGTCATTGCACGAAGCTTCCGCGATGAGCGTTCGAGGATCCGGGCTCCCCGGAGGACTGGGAATGTAGAAGCGCACGTAGCGGAAGCCATACTCGCGCCCGTAAGGGATGAGGGCGCCTGTCATCACACGCTGAAGGGTCTCGGCGTCTCCGCGCGCGAGGGTGATTTCGAGGGTGTCCAGCTCTTCGCCTTCGGCAATGCCCGTGACGACCGAACCGTACTGTTCCTGAATATACCGAAAGAGGGGCAAGCGTTCGCGGGTAAAGCGGCGCCGCACTTCTTCTTCGCGGGTTTGGGGCGGTTCCAGTGGCTGTGATCGTTTCAATGGGGCGCCAAACAAAGCAGATTGGGGTTTCGCTCCACCGGGCGGTGCGCTTCGCAGGAGGCGGGGTACCACCAACCACCCTGCCGATGCAACAAGAGCCACACCCAGGATCACTGCGGCGGCTTTCATGGCGGCGGCACTAGATCGTCTCCCTCGACCCAGTAGGTGCCGTCGGGACCCACCTCTTTTTTCCAGATGGGCACGGTCTCTTTGAGCGTGTCTATCAACCACCGGCACGCCTCAAAGGCCTCGGCACGGTGCGGGCTTCCCACGCAGATGGCTACGCTGATCTCGCCCACCTCCATCCGACCGATGCGGTGTTCGATCACGGCGTCCACGGGCCAGCGTTCCGACGCCTCGGCGGCCAACCGCCTGATGAGCTTTTCGGCCATAGGAACGTATGCGTCGTACTCCAGATAGGCCACTTTCCTCCCGTGCGAATGGTTCCGCACTTGGCCGATGAACGTCACCACTGCACCGTTCCTGGGGCCGGACACGAGGCGTGTCAGAGCTGCCGTGTCAATGGGATCCCGCACGATGCGGCTGGATTGTGAGGAGTTCCTGCGTTTCGAGCGTGCGTCAGCCATGGTTCACCTCAACCGCCGCTCATCGGCGGAATGAAGGCGAGGGTGTCTCCATCCTTGAGTTCGGCTCCGCTAGGAGTATATTCCTCGTTCACCGCCACCCGACAGATGCGCGCGAGCCCTGCCAGCCGCGCATCTTGCCTCTCCAGCTCCCGAGCGGCATCGGATGGGGTGCTTCCTGCGGGCACATCCAGTTCCACCCCGTCGGGATACACAGAACTGAAATGCCCGAATAAGAGAACCTTGATGCGCATAGGCACCTCCTTGCCGCAGGCCAGATGCCGAAGGACGCGAACGTTCACTTCGTGCATCGTTTCCGCCTCGGGGGTCTCCACCAGCACCGGGATGGACCACAGGCGTGGGTCGGTAACCAGTCGCCGGAAGGCCGCCAACCCAATCTGGCCGCGTCCCAAGTGCTCGTGGCGGTCCACGCGGCTGCCCAGGGGCTTCTTCGCGTCATTGGCATGGATCAGTCTGAGCCGCTCCAATCCTATGAGACGATGGAAGCGAGCCAAAGTGTCCTCATAGGCCTCTTCCGTACGGATATCGTACCCTGCCGCGAAGATATGGCACGTGTCCAAACAAACGCCCAGACGGCCGGTATCGCCGCACAGATCCAATACGCGGGCGATCTGATCGAAGGTTGCTCCTAGGCATGTTCCCTGCCCAGCCGTCGTCTCCAGCGCCACTCCCACGTTCATGCCGGAGGTGCTTTCCAGTACCTGGCGCAGACTTTCAGCCAGGAGAAGCAGAGCGGCCTCCTCCCCGCTTCCAAGGTGCGCCCCCATATGCGTCACGACCCATTCCAATCCCAGCGCTTCGGCCCGCCGCAATTCCGCAACAAAGGCCTGGCGTGATCGCTCCAAAAGCGCTCCATCCGGGGCGCAGAGATTGATGAGGTACGAGTCATGAGCCGCCGCATGAATGATGCCGGACGCCCTGCGGGATTGGCGAAAGGAGTGCGCTGCCTCTTCATCCGGAGCCGGGGCATTCCATTGCCGGGGGCTTGCCGTAAAGATCTGCACCGCGTCACATCCGATGGCGGCGCCCCGCGTGATCGCATGGACGAGGCTGCCGCCCGTAGGCATGTGAGCCCCTATGGGCCTGGGATTGCGCTCGGTGTCCTTGCAGTGAGCGGTCCCCGGCGCGTCCTTCACTTTTGCCCCTGTATGGCGAGGGTGCTGGTGCGGGCGGCCACCTGCCCCGCGATGGCCCGGAAGGCTGCCGCTTGCCTGGATGATGGAGCCGCCAAGATGGCCGGAATGCCGGCATCACCGCTTTCACAGATGGCCGGATCCAGCGGCACCGCCCCGAGGAAAGGCACTCCCAGAGCCTCTGCAGACCGCCGGCCGCCTCCATGGCTGAACAAAGGCGTCTCGGTGCCGCACTTGGGGCAAACGAAGCCGCTCATATTCTCGATGACACCCAAAATCGGAATGGATCGCCCCACGCCGGCTTCCATCTGCCGAAACATGTCAATCGCCTTGTCCGCGATGCGCTGTGCTACCTGCTGCGGCGTCATCACCACCACCACGCCGGAAAGGGGAATGAGCTGTGCCAAGGACATGGACGCATCACCGGTACCCGGGGGAAGGTCTACTAACAGGTAATCCAATTCGCCCCAGGCCACGTCGCTCAACAGTTGCTGCAGGAATTTGCCGATCATCGGTCCCCGCCACACGACGGCCTTTCCTTCATCCAGGAAGAAGCCAAGGGACATGATCTTCACGCCGTACCGCTCCACGGGGATGATGCGCTCCCCCATGACCTCGGGCTGTTCGACGGCCCCCATCATGAGAGGGATCGTCGGGCCGTAGACGTCGGCATCCAGGATGCCCACGCGTGCTCCGGTGTCGGCCAGCGCAATAGCCAGATTGCACGACACCGTAGACTTACCCACGCCTCCCTTGCCGCTGGCTACGGCGATTACATTGCGCACATCGGGGATCAGCGGCCCGGAAGGGAGCGCCGTGCGCACCTGGGCCGTCATCTCCACTTCGACGTGATCCACTCCGGGAAGGGATTGCACGGCAGCGCGCGCCTGTTCCTTAAGCTGGTCCTTTACGGGGCATGCCGGCGTGGTGAGTTCGATCTTGAAGGACACATTCCCGCCGCAGATCTTGAGGTCCTTCACAAATCCCAGGGATACGATGTCTCTGCCCAGATCAGGATCCTGTATCGTTCGAAGCGCATCCAAGATACGCCGCTCGATTTCGTCCGCCATGAGTATCACTTCCACCATAAGGGTGTTTGATTATACCTCGGGCGGGTACCCCGCAGCGTCAGGAACGGAATGGCGCTCCTTTGAAGAAGCCCAAAGAACGCAGAAGCGTGACGGCCATGAGTACATTCCCCACGGGGTTCATATGAACGCCATCCGTGGTAAGAGTGTATCCGGGGTCGGCCGCCTTTCCCCGATGCAAAGCATCCACGAAGGCATGATGCATGGGGCAGACCCGCACGCCGAGTGCACTTCCTACGCGCTCCATAGCTGCGACATAATCATCCAGCATGCGGTTGGCGCGGGTGCGGCGATCCTCACCGATAACCGTGGGAGTTACCAACACGATATCGGCCCGGGTACTCTGCTGCAACTTCCGCACCAAGCGCTCCAGCGTGTCCTCGTAAAGCGGCAAGGGAATGCCGTTGGGCCCGCCGCCCTCCGGGATCTCGACGTTGGCTTCGAAGTCGAAGAAGCCGTGCCAAACGTCGTTGACGCCCACGTTCACGGTAACCCAATCCGGGTCCTCAGAGATCACGTCCTTGTCCAGGCGGGCGTACATATCCACAATGCGGTTGCCGCTTACACCGCGGTTCACCACCCTGATGGAGCGTTCGGGATAGACGGCAGCGATCATTCGCGCCATCACCGATACGTATCCGTCCGGCGCTTCGGTGATGCTGTCACCCAAGCATACGAGCTTCTGTCTGGGCTGCAGCAAGAAGCCGTCTCCATGCGCATCGGTCCTTCGGTTCATGCACTCCTCCCCGTCAGCGTAGTGGTCGTCGGCGATCAAGAAGATCGCGATCCCTCCGGCACCGTTCCGCCTCCCATGGGCGATTTTGGGCGGTATAGAAGGCGATGAGGCGTTCATAGGCAGCAGACAAGGCTGCCTCGTCCCTCGCCGCCGTCAAGGCGTTGAGGAGTTCGCGCTCTTCGGCATCGCTCCTTCCCAGGCGCGCATAAGTTGCAGCCAGCTCCAGATGGAACCGGGCTTCTTCGGTATCCTCCGGCGATGTCACGGCGAGCCAGATTGGGTCGGCTGCTGCGTCCGGCCGCACCATCCCCAGGCGCTTTCTGATCTCTTTCTTTGCCTGCAAGGGAATGTATTCGTCCGGAGCATCCGGGCCCAGATCGTACCTGTCTGTGTGGGTGGCAAGGCACCGCAGGCATGCAAGTGTCCTGAGCCACTCGTCCAAAGCGGCATCCTCATCCGATCTGCGCGCCAGCGCCTCTGCCCGAAGATAGTGCACGTCCCCGAACCAGGGGACGGCTCCCTCGGCATCCTCAAGCCGACGCAGCGCTCCTGCCAAATCTCCTTGGGCTATTCCTGCAGCCGCCAGATGCAATATCGCCGCGGGTCCGGCAATATCCTTCTTCGCGAGGCGCTCGTTCAATTCCCGCTCGTTTTGGGGCACCGGTTCTCCAAGCAGGTGATCGGGGAGCCCTGCACGGCGCAGGATCAGCCGCCACTCGCTCACGGCTTCGTCCGGCGCCTCAGCCTCATTGTTCAACAGATAGAGGCCTACCAGAAGGCCCCACGCCAAAAATGTGTCGAACGACAAGGCAACCGGAAAGTAATAATCTTCCTCCCGATCCCACAGGAGCACCGGGCAAAGCGCAAGATCCCCCGTTGCCGGAACATAGAAGCCTGCAATCTCCCCGTCCCAAGTATCGGCAAAAGGAAGGAATTGGGGCAGCATGCCGGGCTCGCGCCCGTGGCCGCCCAGCAGCATCCCGAGAGGGTAGAACTCAACCGTACCCAGCTCAGCTCCGTCGGCGGTTGTGTATAGAGCCGCGAAGGACCTGGGGATCGGCGCCCCCCAAAACTCTTGCAGCCGCTCCATTGGTGTGTGCAAGGAAGCCAATTTCCCCGATTGTCGTGCCCACGAGGGAGGGCCGCCTTCGGTTCGGCTACGGGCGGTTCGATTCCTCCCAGCGGGTACGGGCTGCGCCGGTCTGCTAGAATGAAAAGCATGAGGATCCCGTTCGACAGCCTTTGCCTGCGGGCAGTGTGCCATGAAGCGGCGCCGGCTCTCATAGGAGGGATCGTGCAGCGTGTCGCACAGCCCTCGCGAGAGGATCTGATTGTTACCGTATACCGGGCAGGGACATCCCACACATTGGCGCTTTCCTGCAACCCGGTGTGGGCTCGGATGTGCCTTTCGCGCATGCGCGCCCGGGCCCTTCCCGAACCCACGCCCTTCACCATGGTATGCCGCAAGCATCTGAGCGGCGCCCGCTTGTCGGACATCCGGCAGGTGGACTTCGACCGCATCGTGGAGATTAGCCTGGAGGGTCCCGCAGGGAGCTTCCGCCTGATCGCCGAGTTCATGGGCCGGCACAGCAACATTGTCCTGACCGACGCCGCGGGCGTGATCTTGGATGCCGCGCGGCGTGTACCGGCGGCTGTGAACCGCTATCGTACGGTGGGGCCGGGCGTCCCTTACAAGCCTCCGCCTGCCCGGCAAGGAGGCCTCGACCCCTTCCATGCGGCTCTCCCGGATGCCGTCCAAAGTGAGGAACCGGATGCAAACGACGTGGAAGCCGCGGCGGACCGCCTTCGGGCTGCATGGACCGGCTTGTCTCCATTCCTCGCCAGGGAGCTTGCGCTCCGCATTCGGCGAAGCGGCCTGCAGCGGGCTTGGCAGGAGGTTTTCGGCGCCGCATCAGAGGGTGCATGGTCGCCGGTCGTCATCCGCAACGATGCCGGTGAGCCTATCGGCGCGTACCCCATCGCCACACTTCAGGTTCCCGCCCACTGGCAGCACCCCCGAGGCACCTTTTGCGAAGCGCTGGAGGCCTATACATCTGCCGCCCTGGTCAGAGAAGAGGTGGAAGCAGCCCGCCGGAGCCTGGAGCACACGGTTCAGCGCGCGGTGGAGGCGCTGGAGCGCCGCATTGGGGAGCTGGACTGTGCGATTGCCCAGGAAGCGCACGCCGTCGAGTTGGAGCGGTTCGGGAACCTGCTTCTGGCGCACCCCCATGCCGTTCCCGATGCGTCAGGCTGTGTAACCGTGCCGAACCTATATGAAGAGGAAACCCCGCCAATCAAGATCCCTGTGGATGTCTCCCTCACACCCGTCGAGAACGCCCGCGCGCTCTTCCATCGGAGCCGAAAGATGCGGGCGGCGGCGCGCATCGCGCGTACCCAGCTCCCTCAACTGCGCCATCAGCTCCAGAGCATCCTCCCAATCGCGAGGGAAGTGGCGTCGGCGGCAACTCTGCCGGACCTTCGCCGCCTGGAAGGGGAACTCGGCGCTGCCGGGCTCCCTGTGCGGCAGCCGGCAATCCCGGTTGCAGAAGATCAGCCCGAGAGACCGGTCCATCGGCACATCCGCTCCATCGCTACGCCGGAGGGTTGGATCATTCTGATCGGCGAGAATGCAGAAGCCAATGACGTGCTGCTCCGCCGCATCGCCGCGCCGAACGACCTCTGGCTGCATGCGCGCGCGGTGGCCAGCGCCCACGCCGTCATCCGAACCGGCGGCCACCCCGAAAACGTGCCCCATGCGGTAATTCAGAGGGCCGCAGAGCTCGTTGCCCGCCGGAGCGCCGCCAAACATTCATCCATCGTGCCTGTGGACTACACGTTGCGCAAGTTCGTTCGCAAGCCCAGGGGTTCTCCGCCTGGAGCCGTGGTCTACGAGCGCGAGAAGACGCTCCATGTGGCCCCTTTTGAGGACGGTACCCCGAACCCATAGCGGCACCCGATCTAGAGGCGGTCCAGCGTCATTCCGCCATCCACCAAGATGACGGTGCCTGTGGAGTACGAAAGATCGCCCCGCACGAGCATCGCCACAGCGCGCCCCACATCTTCCGGCGTCCCGAAGCGCCCCTGGGGCACGAGCCCCTCCTCCAGCAGCTTCTGGTACCGATCCTGCACCGGCCGCGTCATATCGGTAAGCACGATGCCGGGCCGCACCTCGTAGACGGGGATGCCGAAGGGCGCCAGCCGAACGGCCCATAGGCGTGTAGACATCGCCAACCCGGCCTTCGATATGCAATACTCCCCGCGGTTCGTGGACACGACCGTGGCCGACACCGAGCCGATGTTCACGATGCATCCACGGAAGCCCTCTACCGTGTCCCGCTGGGCAATCATCCAGCGCGCTGCGGCCTGCGTAAGGAAATGCGGTCCCTGCAAATTGACGCGCATGAGGCGCTCGAAGCACTCCTCGGTGGCCTCCAGCAGGTCTGCCCGAACCAATGGGGCAGCCCCAGCATTGTTCACCAGCACGTCCAATCGGCCGTAGGCATCTTCCACGGCCTCCAAGAGGGCTGCGCGCTCTTCCCTGGAGGATATGTCCGACTGAATGTACTGGACCTCGACACCGGTCTTGCGCAGATCCTCAAGGACCCCATGCACTTCTGTGGGCTGGCGGAGGCCGCAAATGGCCAGATTGATCCCGTCGGCTGCGAGGGCTCGGGCGATACCGAGACCGATCCCCCGACTTCCCCCCGTGATCAGCGCCGATCGCCTGGGTACGTTCATTTGCCGTCAACCTCCTCTTCTATGGAGAGGCAACACGGATAGATCCGAAGAAGCAAGGGAGAGGCGCCCCTTCCGCCAAACGCTGTATCAGCAGGGCCAGTTCGCGCACGTGGTAATCGCCCCACATGGAGGCTTCTCCGCATGGGATGCTGCGGCCTGGAGGAACGTAATCCCATCCCCTGGGCCGATGATATACGCAGTGCAGCAACAGCCCCTGGTGGTTTGGATCCTCGGCAAGGTAGGGAGCTTCCAGCAACGTGCGGGCGATGGCCAGGCCGGCTGCGACACACGCGGCGGCCGACGGTTCGGTTTGGCGCTCCTTCCCCCGGGATTGCAACCACAGCCCCAATCGCATCAACGCCTGGGCGGCGATGGCAGCGGCCGAGGCATCTACCGGCTCCCAGTCATTGAACGGCTCGGCCGGACGGTTGAGATAGTCCCCCATCCTGGCCAGGCCGGGAGCGCCCGTGTCCCAATAGGGCACGCCATCGGCAGGGGTATTCTGCAGGTAATACGATGCGGTTGCCTGTGCGGCTCTCCGCATGAAGCCCACCACCTGGCCGCGGCCTCCGAAGCGCCCGAGATCTGCCTCGTCCAGCTCATCCAGATACTGCAGCAATTCGGCAAACCCAAGCATCACCCAAGCCAGCCCGCGCGTCCAGGTGGTGAACGGCGAATACCCCTGCTGCGTGGACGGACACCTGTAGGAACCATCTGCAGCATCGAAGAGGGCTTCATGCGCCACACGGCCCACCGCATCGTATACATCCCGCCCCTCTCCGTACGACACGATGTATCGTGCCGTAGTTTGCGCGTGCAGGATCAGCCGTTCTAAAAGGGACACGCGGCGGTCCCCCTCCTCCATGAGGACGCCGCCCAGGCGGTGGGCCAGGCCAAGAACGCGCAGGGTACGCATCGTGTCCGCGAAGAGCGAATGCGGCCCGTTGAACGAATAGATAAAGCCTCCATCCGCGGCAGACGTCCAGCGTCGGGCCTGGGTAATGCCGCTCACTCGGATGGCGGTGTCGCAGAGCATACGCTCCAGTTCCGAGGCGGCGATGCGGCCCTCCTCCATCATCCGCCAAAGGTTCCCCCACGTGCTGATCGTATGGAAGCCGTGATCGTGCACTCCGGCGTGGGTCAGGTAGGGTACCATGTGCCGATAAGTGCCCTGGCGGCCCATGTGGAGGAAGGCGGCTTCTCCGGTGGCGTCGAACTGCAGGAGCATGGAGCCATACCGGAAGCCAAGCGTCCAATCCGTCCATTCCCGGCCCACGTAGCGCCCGGCCACGGTTACGACTGGAGCGCTGTCGCCCCGGGACCACGTGCCTTCTATGGAGCGGATCTTGCGCGCAGAGAGATCCCAGAGCCTCCGGATGGCAGGAAGGAGATCCGCCGGTGTGGGATGGTCTTCGGGAACCAGCATCCTACCCTCTGTTCCGCCCGGATCGTGTGTGAGGTGGCCGCGCTGCCTAGCGAACCGGGCATGCAGCGTGATGCACCAGGCAATTCCACAGCGCCTCGCCCATTTCCTGCGACCCGTCGGCAGCCGAAGTTTGCCTTCCAGCCATTACGGGGTGAACATCGGCGGGGTACCTAAGGGATGAAGAGATGCAGCCCACCCACCGCGAAACGATTCTATAGGACGCACCGCATAGACCGCTGGGAACGCGACCACTCCGCTGCGCTTCCATCCGCCTTCATGAACGGCTTGCGCCTAGCGCACCGTCCCGATGATGTCCCGCACACTCTGTGCGCCTTGTTCGCGCAAATACGTGCGGATGCCCTCCACAATCTCCACAGGCGCTTTGGGGTTCACAAAGTTCACGGTTCCCACGGCCACAGCCCACGCCCCCGCGAGCAGGAATTCCACCGCATCAGAAGCGTTGCAGATGCCGCCCATTCCGATGATCGGCAACGGCACAGCCTGGGCTACACGCCAAACCATGTAGAGCGCCAGCGGCTTGATGCACGGCCCCGAAAGCCCTCCGGTTCGGTTGGCCAGGCGGAAGCGGCGCGTGGCGGGGTTGATCGCCGTACCTACGAAGGTATTCACCAGTGAAAGGATGTCCGCTCCGCCGTCGGCCGCGGCTCGGGCAATCACCGTGATATCCGTTACATTGGGTGAGAGCTTCGCGATGAGGGGAAGGCGCGTGCGCTTGCGGACCGCGGAGATCACCTGCAGCGTCAGATTTGGATCCACACCGAATTCCAAACCGCCGCACGCCTGATTGGGGCACGAGATGTTCACCTCCAGCGCCGAAACGCCCGGCACACCATCCAACCGTTCCGCGAGGACGGCGAAATCCTCCAGAGCATCGCCGGCAATATTCACAATGATCGCCGTGTCGAAGCGTCTAAGGTAGGGCAGCTTCTCGGAAAGAAACATTTCCAGCCCGGGGTTCTGCAATCCGATGGAGTTCAGAACGCCTGCCGCAGTCTCCACCATTCGCGGCATCGGATTGCCTGCCCGGGGCTTCACCGTTACAGCTTTCACCGTCACGCCGCCCAGAAGGCCAAGGTCGAAGAAATCCGCCCACTCCTCCCCAAAGCCGAAGGTTCCTGATGCCGTCAGTACCGGATTCTTCAGCTTCAGCGGACCCAGGGCCACACTCAAGTCCGGTTCCAAAGGATGCTCTCCAGCCATTCACGCGCCCCCCGACACATCGTCCCATAGGATCTGGCTGGCATCGAAAACAGGCCCCTCAAAGCACGATCGAGCGTAGCGGAAGCCCGGCGCCCCTGCGTCCCGGATCCTCACCACGCACCCCATGCATACCCCAAGGCCGCAAGGCATCATGGTCTCTACAGACACCCGGCACGGCACCCCCTGGCGAGCACACAAAGCGCTCACGGCCCTAAGCATCGCCGTCGGACCGCACGCATACACGTGGATAGGCCGGCCCGGTGCCTGGAGCAGCTCGGAAAGGATGTCCGTCACCACGCCCCTGCGCCCGGCAGACCCGTCTTCCGTCACCGGAATGTAATCCAAGGGCATGGCGGCGAATTCCCGGCCGGCCACAAGGAGCGAAGCAGTGCGAGCCCCGTTGATCACCACCGTGGGTACCATCCGGCAGATGCGGGCGGCCAGGACCTGCAATGGGGGCGCACCCACCCCGCCTGCCACCAGAACATGCGTGCACTCAGGCCGGGGATCGGCCTCGAACCAGTTGCCCAGCGGCCCCACTATGGAGAGCTTTTCACCCGCCCGCTTGCGCCGGAGGCCCTGGGTAAACACCCCCCGAGCCAGATACACGATGGAGAACGTGCCGCGCTCCGGGTTGGGCTTATAAATGCTGAACGGCCTCCGCGTGAAGGGCCGGTACGTCTGATCGTAAAGAACCTGTACGAATTGCCCAGGGTGGGCCTCGGCTGCAATCTGCGGCGCATCCAGCGTAAGTTCGTATTCGAACTCGGCGAGCTGATCGTGCGCCAGGATGGGCGCCTCGAGTTGGTAACGCATGGGACACTCTTTGCGGACTGGGGAGGATAGCCGGCGGCCTTTGCAACAGGAGTGTACCCTGCCGGAAGTGCGCCGTCAACCACAGGAGCCGTGCGGTACTGCTCCACGCACCGCAGCGAGCGCTTCCAAGAACATTGGCGCAAGCTCT
>JBMFSQ010000019.1:0-66959 GCA_049967475.1 Chthonomonadales bacterium
CCGCCCGCGGCTGATCCCGGGCCGGGTGACTGGCTTGTGGCCCGGTTCGCCCGGCGGCGAATGCGTGGGGCCGCGTCCGCCAACCCGCTTGACGGCTGCCAACGGCTCCCCCAATGCGGTTGTGGAATCTGCCGATCCGCAGAGCCAAACAAGCCAACGATCAGCAGGAAAACGCGACACCGCGCGCGAAGCAGGCGGTTGGAGAACGCTGTCCGGCGTCTGCGGTCCTAACAGGCCGGCTCGGCGCGGCCCCTGCCGGCGTGAAGGTCATTCGGCTCGAGATCATGCCGAAGCGCGCCGGAAAACCCCTTGACACTGCCTGTGCGTTTGATATAATTGCTGCACTGTCAACCGCCCTTCTGTAGGGTCGGTCACAGCCGCCAAGCCAGGAAAGGAGGCGATGGATCTCGTCCATGCCGTAATGCCAGCTCGTGTTGCACTACCGGCAAATCTTGCGTAAGGCACAGATCATTCTCGAGAAGGAGAGAAAGACCATGACGCGTCGCAGGAATGATGGTTTCACGCTGATCGAGCTGCTTGTCGTCATCGCGATCATCGCGATCCTTGCTGCTATCCTGTTCCCCGTCTTCGGACAAGCCAGGGCCTCGGCCCGCGCGATCAGTTGCCTGAGCAACACCAAACAGTATGCCTTGGGCGCCCTCATGTACGCCCAGGACTATGACGAAACCCTGCCCCGCCTGGACAACAACGGCCAGTGCATCTACGGGGAAGTCCCCTGCGCCAAACCCGACTGGGGAGACCCCACCACCGATCCGAACACCCCGCCCGTGATGTTTGCCAACGTGATCCAGCCCTACATCAAGAACCAGGACCTGGGGTATTGCCCCGAGCTTGGCCGCACGAAGTGGCAATCCGCCATCACCGATCCCAACATCTACGGCCAAACCTACGTGCCGGCGCTGGAGCGCAACGGCGTCTATTACGGATGTTTCGCCCAGCAGGCGGTCAATATCCTGTTGGTGGATTGGGGCGCGCGGGGGCGGTTGGCGGCATTCGTGCGCCCTGCTGAAATCATCATGATGACGGGTGACAGTGTGTGGGATTTCGGCGACTCCATGCAATACAGCGTCGGCAACACGGGGGTGTGGCCCAACCACGTCAACTCCCAAGGCGTGCTGGACGTGAAGTGCTTCGATTGGGGAGAGGGATGGACCTGGTTTGCCCACCGCGCGGACGGCCGCCGAGGGATGCTCGCCGCCCACTCGGGACTAGCGAACATCGCCATGGCGGACGGGCATGCCAAAGCCTACAAGTACAACGAACTCAACCGCTGCGACTTCGACACGCGTGCCAACGTCTGGATCTACACGCATTGGGATTATCGCTACTGAGGCAAGCCCATGAGAATGCCCCTTTGGAAAGCCGCAAGCCTGGCGGCGCTGCTGGCGGCGACGTTGATGATAGGCGGATGTTCCCGCCAGAGCGACCAAGGCGAAGGATCGTCGTCTCAGCCGGCGAATGTGTCCGCCCCTGTGGATAACCGGGCGCCCCAGGCAAGTTCTGCACCGGGAGCGCCGCCGCCGGAGAGTGGCCTCCCGCCGCCGGGTGGTCCGAAGAAACGGCGATAGGCATCCGGCCCTATTGCGATCCGCCCATCAGAGACCATCTCTTCCGGGCGGATCGCATCCGTTTACGATGCCTCCCTCAGCGGACGGCTTGGCTGTCACGACCTCTTCCAACCGGCCCCCGGCGCCCAGCCGGAACGTGTGCCCGCGCCACTCCACCGTGTTGCCTGCGAAGCTGAGGACCCACAAGAGGAAGTTCACTAGATCACTAATAGGCAAGAGGGGTAGAAGTCTCGGCAGGTTGGCATCACCTAGAAGCCTGGCCGTTCCCGTGGCTGTAACCATACGCACGATGAGGCACAACCCCAAAGCCGCCCAGCCTGCGGTGCTGAACCCGGTTGCGGCTGCGAAGGCAATCGCCAAAGGGGTGCCATGGGTAATGAAGCTGCCTGCCCATCCTACCGGCTGCAGGACTCGTGCGGTGCGTGCCCATCGCAGCCGGCGCGCCCACATAGCGGCGAAGCTCTCTGCACCCAGTACGTCGTCCACAACGTATTCGGAAAGAAGGATGCGATAGCCCGCGGCGCGCACGCCCATTCCTAACCGGTAATCGTCGGCTAACTCGTCGGCGAGGGCTTCAAACCCCCCCATGGCCTCCAGCGCATCCTTGCGCACCACAATGGTGGAACCGAAGGCGAAGCGGGTTCCCCAAAGCCATTCGGTTAGGAACACGCTCGGCATAAAGTCCGCCCCGATGCCCAAAGCTTCGAGCCTGGCAGCCAGGTTCCGGGGCATGCATCCCCGGTACGGGCACGTTACCAGCCCCACATCCGGAGACGAGAACGGCTGCACCACCTTCCGCAGGTATTCGGGCCCAACGCGCATGTCGCTGTCGCAGAGCACCAGCAGATCGTGGCGCGCGGACTGAGCGAGCATGTGCAGAGTGGATACCTTATAGTTCCTGCCCAGCTTCCGGCCGCCGGCGACTATGTGGATTTGGCGCTCTGGATGCTCCTTTGCCAGAACCCGCGCAGCCGCCAACCCGGCATCCTCCGTGTCCAAGGAACCGAATAGGATCTCATACTCCGGGTAATCCTGGCGGCAGAAGGTTTCGAAGCTGGCGTACTGATCAGGATCCAATCCGCAGACAGGCTTCAAAACAGACACCGGCGGTGTAAAGGAGGATTCCGCCGGGGATTGCCTGCGTCCGCGCAACCGCCAGCGAACCGCTGCGACGAGGCACAGGGTCCAATACACGCAGGCTGCCCCGACGGCACTTCCGAGGATGAAGATGAAGGCGGCCATCCGGCTATACCCGAGTTGCCCGGCTGGAGCGGCTGGGGACCATAGGTCTGCACGGGGCTGCCTGGCTGCAAGGCCTGATCATTACCCGCCCTTGCCTACAACAATGACTCCAAGCACGATGATGCCGGCACCGATCCATCGTGTAGGGCTCACCGGCTCATGAAGAAAGAAGCGCGCGAATACCGCAACAAAGAGGTAGCTGAGGCCGGTGAAGGGCAGAACAAAGCTGATATCCGCCTGGGAGAGGGCAAAAGAGTAGAGGCCAAAATAGACCGCCATGAGTGCCACACCCACCAGCACATGCCAATTGGTAGCCGCAGCGAGCACGAAGCCAAAACCTCCGTGGTTCCCTTCGCCTACAGCCTTCATGCCTGCGCGCAGAAGCGTCTCACCCATGGACACGCTCAGCGTCGCCAATAGGATCACAAGAATGACATTCAACCTGGGCCTTCCCTTCGCACGCGCACGTGTGTCGTAAAGCAACTCCCCCGGGAGAGGTTCCATTGCACCCTATCACCATTGTGGAAGCGAGGTTGCCATCAGTATGGCATACAGATGGGCCGGCCTCCAAAACCATGATACGCACGTGCCGGGTACGGACGCTTTAACCGCAGCCACGGCATGCGCCGGCGGGGGCCGCGGCTTCAGGTACAATTCAGATACGCTCTAGGGCACACGCTGCCCACTGCGCCTCCACGTGGCAGCAGCGTGCATCCACCTCGCAGATGCAGCCATGACCCGTCGCCTCTGGGCAGAAGTAGATTTGCGCGCCATCCGCAGCAATGTGCGCACGGTGGCGCGGTATGTGCATCCCGCAGCCGTCATGGCCATCGTGAAGGCCAACGCCTACGGCCACGGGATGTTGGACGTGTCCGCTGCGTGTGTTGCCGCGGGAGCGCAATGGCTGGGCGTAGCCACGGCGTCCGAAGGGCTTAGCCTTCGCGCTGCCTTTCCCCAGGTACCCATCGCCCTCACAGCGCCGTTCCTCGCAGAAGAAGCGCATGCCATAGTGGCCGGCAGACTTACACCCTTTGTGAGCGACTTAGCCCAGGCTCAATCCCTCAGCGACGCCGCCGCAAGACTGGGCGCAGTTGCCGCCATTCACCTGGAAGTGGACACCAGCCTTGCCCGCAGTGGCGTAGACCCTGAAGAAGCGGCCGAAGTGGCGCAAAGCATCGCCGCTCTGCCTGGAATTCGCCTCGAAGGATTGTGCACCCACTTTGCCTGTGCCGATGAGGATCTTGCCTCGACTCGGCGTGAGCTGGCCTGCTTCGCCGCGATCCGCCGGAAGCTCGCCGATGCGGGTATGCGCATCTCCGTTGCGCACTGCGCTGCCAGCGCGGCTCTAGTAGGGCTTCCATCATCACGGATGGACCTAGTGCGACCCGGTTTGCTCATTTACGGCATCCGCCCTGCGATCGCCACGCAAGTACAAATCCCGCCGGTAACTCCTGCGTTGAGCCTCAAGAGCACCGTGGCCCTCATCCGCACGGTTCCCGCCGGTAGAGGCGTAAGCTACGGGCATACGCACACCCTCCGGCGCACAAGCCGCCTCGCTACAATCCCAGTAGGATATGGCGACGGGTATCCTCGTGCCCTCAGCAACCGGGGATGCGTCCTCATTGCGGGCCGGCGCGCGCCGATCCTCGGCCGTGTGTGCATGGACGTTACGGTTGTAGACGTCACCGACATACCCGAGGCCCAGGTGGGCGCCGAGGTGGTGCTCATCGGCAAGCAGCGCAGCGAGTGCATCACCGTGGAAGAGGTCGCCCGCATGGCAGGCACAACCGTACATGATATCACTACCCGGCTAACGGACCGCGTAGACCGCGTCTATCTCGACGCCGGTGCTGGTTCAAACGACGAGCCCGAACGGCTGTGAAGCGGCGTGCGATCCAGCGTGATGCCGTTCAGCACCAGCGCTGCCACCTTGCCGGCGTGGGCAACCTCGATGTCCTCGGGAACCTTCTGGCCGGTGGTGAGGTAACTCAGGTCCATCCCGGAACGGGCGGCAACCGTGAAGAGGGTTCCGTAGGTTACCGTTTCGTCCAGTTTGGTAAAGAGAAGGCGTTCTATCTTGTCGGCTCCGAAGCGCTTCATTTGGTGCTCCATGTCTTCGAGCTTCGTAGACGCCGAAAGAACAAGGTGCGCCTCGCAACGGCTCAACTCGAGCAGTTGGCGGAGTTCCTCCATATGGAGCGAGTGCTTCTGGCTCCGGCCGGCCGTGTCTATCAACACCAATTCGCACGCAGCGAGCTTCTGAAGCATGCCCGGCACTTCGTCGAGGGTATAGGCAACCTGAAGAGGAAGCCCCATGATGTTGGCGTAGGTCTTGAGTTGCTCCACGGCAGCCACGCGGTAGGTGTCTACGGTAAGGAAGCCCACGCGCCGCTTCTCCACCACCGCATAATGGGCAGCGAGTTTGGCGATGGTGGTCGTTTTGCCCACACCGGTAGGTCCCACCAATGCAACCCGCTTGTGCCCTCCCGCCTCCACTCTGATGGGCCCTGCCGCGTGCACGTATTCCGCCATGATCTCTCGCAAAGCCGGGATGGCCACAGCTTCCCGCGCCTCGGGAGACCAGGCATTCAGATCCGGCAGGCGCTCTACCAGCTCAGCGGCCAACGGGGGATCCACGCCGGCCTGGCAAAGTTGGCGGCAAAGTTGTGCGCTTAAGGAAGCGGCTTGCACCTCGGACGCAGCCGAGGGGTTTAGTGCGGCTCGTTGCAGCGTGTCCACCCGGGATCGCAGGCCTTCCAGCTCTCGCCGCAGCGCAGCTACCTCGCCCGCCGGGTCCCCTTGCGTGCCGATTTGCGGGCGCATCCCAGAACTCCTTAGGCCGGCCTCCAGCGTAAAGGTCTGGCTGCGTGCCGCAGGCGCCGCGTTTTCGCGACGGGGCAGATCTCCTGCGGGACGTTGGGCGCCTGCCGACGCCGGATGATTCGCTTCGTGCCCACGCTCCTCACCAGCCAACACGATGCCCGTTGCTGCTATGATGCGCACGGCGTCTCGCCCGCCCAATCCCATCATTCCGCCCTTCTTCAGCTTCTGCGTCTCCAGGATCACGGCCTCCGGCCCCAGATCTTCCCGGATGCGGTTGAGGCATTCTCGAAGCGTGGCACCTTCAAATTCCTTGATTTTCATGCCGCCATCTCCGTAAGCGCAGGTTCATGCAGCGTTACCGTTCCCAGGGATCGCACTTCCATCCTGGGCACAATCTCGTTGTATGCCATAAGCACCAGATGCGGCAGACTGCGTTCCGTAAGGCGGCGCAGCGCCAGCCGTATCTGGGACGAGCAAAGCAGCACCGGCGTGTACCCCAAATCGGTTACGCGCTCCACCTGGGCCGAGAGCGCCTTCACCAACTCTGTGGCCGTCCGCGGATCTATCGCCAGAGCCACACCCGTCGGAGTAGTTTGGACCGCCTCGCGCAGTTGCTGCTCCAGCGCCCCGTCCAACGTGAGAACGTGAAGAACGCCGGCTCCGTCCGCGTGCTGTTTGCAGATCTGCCGGGCAAGTGCAGCACGTACGTATTCGGTAAGCTGATCCACATCCTTTGTGCGGGGAGCCCAGTCGGCCAACGTCTCCAGGATGGTGCCCAGATCGCGGATGGACACCCCTTCCCGCAACAGGTTCTGCAACACCTTCTGCACCTCGCCCAGCGTCATGAGGTTCGGAATAAGCTCCTCCACCGTAGCCTTGTACTGCTCCTTGATGCGGTCCACGAGGGATTGCACCTCCTGCCGGGTGAGCAACTCGTGGGCGTATTGTTTGATGATTGCAGTAAGGTGCGTGATGAGGACGCTGGAGGGCTCCGCTACGATGTATCCGCCCATCTCCGCCTGTTCCCTTGCCGCTTTCGGGATCCATAGAGCGGGGCTTCCAAACGCCGGCTCCTGCGTCTCGATCCCGGTAATGGGCGCCGTTACACCCCCGGCGTCTATGGCCAACAGATGGTTGGGCATCAGCTCGTGGAGGGCGACGACTTGATCCCGGATTTTGATGGCGTATTGGTTCGCGCCGAGCTGCAGATTGTCCCGGATGCGCACCATGGGAAGCACAATTCCCAATTCAACAGCGATTTGCCTGCGGGCTCCCGCCACACGCTCGGCGAGGTCGCCGCCCTCCTCTGGGATGGCAAGGGACACGAGGTTGGCGCCCAGCTCCACAAGCAGAGGATCTACTGCAAGCAGCCGGAGCGGATCATCGGCTCCCTGTGCCTTCTTCTGTGTGGCGGCCCGGGCGGCCGATTGCGCCGATGCCGCTTGACGCTGCTCCACGCGGTAAACGCTCCAGGCACCCGCCGCGGCAATCCCGCCCACAATGAGGATAGGGATCTTGGGAAAACCCGGGACGAAGAAGAGGGCCGCAAGCAGCGCCGCCGCCAGCATGAGGGGCTTCGAACGAGCGAAGATTTGGCTCACGAAATCGTGGCCCATGTTCGCTTCCGACGCCGCCCGCGTCACCATCAAGCCTGTGGCCGTGGAAATGAGAAGCGCGGGTATCTGGCTCACCAATCCCTCGCCCACAGTGAGCAACGTGTAGGTGCGCAGGATGGTGAGGGCGTCGGACTGCCCGTTCAGCATCCCGATGGCAAAACCGCCTACGATGTTGATGATGATGATCAGCACTGCCGCAACGGCATCGCCGCGAACGAACTTTGAGGCGCCGTCCATGGCCCCATAGAAATCCGCCTCGGCCTCGATCTGCTTGCGCCGAGCACGCGCCTCCGCTTCGGTTATCAGCCCGGCGTTCAGGTCTGCATCTATGGACATCTGTTTGCCGGGCATGGCGTCCAGCGTGAAGCGGGCCGCCACTTCGGCCACGCGCCCAGCTCCATTCGTGATGACTACAAACTGGATCACCACGAGGATCAGGAAGGCGATAACGCCCACCACGAAGTTGCCTCCGAGGACTACATTGCCGAAGGCATCAATCACATGTCCGGCAGCACCCGTGGCAAGGATCAGCTTCGTAGCCGCGATGTTGAGGGCCAAGCGAAACAGGGTAGTTACCAGCAACAGGGAAGGGAAAACGCTGAACTGCAGGGGCTCCGTGGCGTAGAGGGTCACCATCACGATTACTACAGCCGCGGTGAGGTTCGTGACGATGCAAAAATCCAGCAGCCAGTCCGGTATGGGCACGATGAGCATCCCCACGATCACGAGGATGGCCGCGGCCATTACAACGTCACTATACCGGAAGCCTTTGGCAGGTGAAGCGACAGACGATGCGGGCACAGCCACAGGGCGTACACTCCCAGGAATGCACTCGGCATCCGTGCCGCATGGGATCCCCCGCCGGCCTCAGGTTCCCTGCTGCAGGGAGGCCGGCATCCCATTCCATTCTCGGTAAGGCATCCCGGTAAGTTTAGGGGGAACCACGCCCTAGGAAGGCGTGTCTAGGACAACCACAGGCCGGCCGATAACGACCGGAAAAGCGCAAACGCAGGCGAATTGGCGGCGTCTTTCCGGCGCGACCGGCGACGTCCCTGTCCCGCCTGTATCGAAACGGCAGACGCTCTGCGTCGTGCTCGACGCGGACCGCGCCTACCGGATGCATTATCGGACGCCGCCGCGAGGCGCCCTCCATAGTGCGACACCGGCCGAGCCGTGGCGGCGCTTCGTCCTCAAGGAGGGCGTCAGCGAACGCAAAGCGAGTGCGCGGCGTGTGAAGGCTATCCCACGCGCTCCAAGCAGCGGACAGGCGTTGGTTTGGACACCTCCCGCAGCATTTCACGGACACTGTCGCCGCAGCAATTCTCCGCGATATCCGCCTGTGACACGATGCCGCACATGGCCCCATGCTCATCTACTACCGGCACCCGGCGGATGCGGTGTTGTGCCATGGTTTTGCAGCACTCTTCCAGCGATGCGCAAGGCGTAACCGTGATCGCAGGGCGCGACATGCAATCCCGGGCTTCTTTCTCCAGCGGGTTTAGCCCGTCGGCAAGGATGCGTACCACAATATCTCGATCCGTTACGATGCCTACCAGCTTGAGTGTAAACAGGCTCTCCACTACAGGGATGGCGCCGCAATCATGCTGCACCATCAACCGCGCAACATCCGCGAGCTTCGTGTCCGGCGTGCAGCAGGCGGGGTGACGCGTCATAATCTCGTGAACCTGCATCGTTGTCTCCCTCGACCACCAAACAGATTACCGTGCCTCCGTCGTGGAGGGTCCGGTATTCGTGATTATATTCACGAGCATCATTTACCAGAACGCCGGCGCCCCTGCAAGCGGAATTATGTACCGAAGCCCCGTTCCGCAGTACTATAACGCCGAAGGCAAATCGAGACCCAGTTCCGGAGGTTTTCGACGTGTCACCCCGAAGCAGAAGGCAGGGTTACTTGTGAAGTTCTGCACGAGCTCTACGTTCTCGAAGGCAGGTCCCCCTGGGATGGGAACTCGCCCGCCCCAATAGACACGCCTTGCATTCACGCGTGCGCGCACGTCCTGCCGCCAGTTTCCTCGTTCCATGCGCCAGTACTGGGTCACGGGAAATGAGCCCCGGTAAGCCCACCACGGCGCGCGGACATCCGGGGGAACGGCGCCGGGATCTGCTTCATTTGGGGTTGCCGCAAGGATCAGATCGCCGTACCTGTTCCGAGGGATGCGGTCTGAGGGAATGAAGGCATCGGGTGAGAACCCATCCGCCCAGAACGCCGGCCATAGGTTCTGGGGCATCACCACCCGATCCCTAAGCCACAGGCACCGCAGCCGCTCATAGTTTCCCATCGTTGCGGTAAGAATGCAAAACTCCATGGCCGCGCTCTTATCCCCGGCGTGCGCGCTCAAACATACCTCATCGGGTGCTTCACGGCGGAATTCCATCCGTATCACGGGCTGGGCGCCGTTAAGGAAGGGTTCTACCCGCAGAGCTACCCGAAGCCGTTCCCTTCCATCGTGGGTTACGATTTCTCCGGGCGACACGCGCCGCGCGTCGTCGGTGCCGGTGCTGTAAATCATCTTCCCGGGCTGCCCATCCACACGGCTGCGTTCGAGCTCGCTGTAGCCGCGCCGGCCCTGAACGACGGGCTCGATGGCGATGAAGTTGATGAGGCCGTAGGTCCTCCCGTCATTCAGGATGGGATACCCGATGCGCAAAAGTCCTCGGGGCCCCCCGTCGCCCCCTTCGAACCCGCCCGGCCAAATCCCTACGCGAATGCCGTTGCGGAAACCCCAGATCGGGATGCCGGTGTCGGTGGCCGGCCGAACCCAAACCGCTTCGCTCATCACAGGAAACTCACAGCCACCACTCCATGCACCCCCATCAGATCCGATAGAAGAACATTCCGGTCCATTCCCGATGGGTACGTCACCTGCATCACCAATTGTCGCACGTGGGCCCGGGGACCGGTTTCGTAATCCACCGAACGCACGGCCACATGGTGGCGGGCAAGGCAGGCGAGCACTTGTGGAAGGACTTCGGGGGCGTCACTGATGTGGATGTCCAAACCGGCGGCGCCGCTCAGTTTGGTGAGCATGCGTTCCTCGAGCAGGTTGAGGGCGCTGAGAGTGAAGAGCACGATGAGGGCTGTAATCAGTGCCAGTTGCCCGTAAAAGGGCCCAGCGCCCAAGGCGATGCCGATCGCTGCAGTCGTCCAGATGGACGCCGCGGTGGTAAGGCCACGGATTGTGGCGCCCTCACGCACAATCGCTCCGGCTCCAAGGAAGCCGATGCCCACAACCACCTGGGCTGCGATGCGCCCAGGATCGGCCTTTCCTGGGAAACTGAGCCCCATGCGCACGGACACCAGGGTAATAAGCGTTGCGCCCAGGCACACGAGAATGTGCGTGCGCAGGCCGGCGGGGTGGCCGTGGAGCTCGCGTTCCAGGCCGATAGCTCCCCCCAGCGCCACGGAAAGAAGCAGCGCGAAGGTCATACCCCACACGCTCTGGGCTGGAACATGAATGCCGAACAGGACGTCGTTGTTCATCGCTGTGATGTGCGCCGCCTGCTGCTGTCCAACCGGTAGATGAATGCGAGCACTTCCGCCACGGCCGCATAGAAGGTGGAGGGGATCTCCTGGCCGATCTCTACACTCTTAAAGAGACCCCGCGCGAGAGGCGGGTTTTCCACGATGGGCACCCCATTGGTCTCGGCCAGCTCGCGGATCTTCTGAGCGACAGCCCCGGCGCCCTTCGCCACCACCTGGGGGGCGTTCATTGCCTGGGCATCGTAGCGAAGAGCCACGGCATAGTGGGTCGGGTTCGTGATCACCACGTCGGCCTTGGGTACCTCTGCCATCATCCGCCTGCGCGCCAATTGACGCATGCGGGCGCGGATGCGTGACTTAACTTGCGGATTTCCCTCTTGGTTCTTGACCTCTTCGCGAACTTCCTGCCGCGTCATACGGATAGAACGTTCAAAGGACCAGCGCTGATAGGCATAATCCAATGCAGCCAGCACGAGCAGAAGAAGAGAGATGCGAAGAACTACGCGGAAGAGCAGCGAACCCACAACGCTCAGCATCGTTTGGACGTCTGCGCGGGAACACTGGAGCAAGTCCGCGTATCCGCCTGCGATGGTGGAATAGGCGAGCCATGCTATGACACCGATCTTCGCCAGGGACTTGGCCAGCTCTACAACTCCGCGCCCGGATAGGAAGCGGCGGGCGCCGGCCAGAGGATTGATGCGTGTAAAATCCGGAACCAAAGGCTGCCCGGAAAGAACAACCCCCGTCTGAAGCACGTTGGCTGCTACACCCAGAAAGAGGGCGATGGCGATGACGGGGCCAATCACGCTCAGCATCAGCATGGTCGCGCGCGAGGCCAATTCCGGCAGCGTCTGAGGCGTTATGGAAGGCGCCGAGAGACCCAAGAATGAAGACCGTGTGAACACGACGAGGCGCTGTGCGGCATTGCTGCCCGCCCAACGGATGCAGAGAAGGACCCCTACGAAAACGATCATAGACACGAGGTCCTGGCTCTTGGACACCCGTCCTTGCCGTCTCAGCTCCTGTCGCTTGCGCGGGGTTGCGGCTTCCGTTCTTTCATCCGCGGCCATGGCTTCCTCTGCGGAGCGTCAACATCCAAGCACCTGCCGTCATCGCGCTGCGTTGAGGATCATCCTCGCCGCATGATCGAGCGCCGGCAGGATGTCCTCCTGCACCGCCAGCGCGAGCACGGGCAAAGAAAGCGACACGGTAGCGAGGCCCAGGATGATTTTGGCGGGGAGGCCAACGATGAGTACGTTCATCTGCGGAACGGTCCGGGCCACCAGCGCAAAGGCCAGATCCACCGTAAGAAGCACTGCGGCGGCGGGCGCAGCGATTCGAAGAGCAATCAACAGCATCTGGCCGGCGAGGGCACCGGCTACAACATCCCAAGAGCCTGCAAAATGGGCGGCGCCGGCAGGAACCACACGGTAACTGGCTGCTACGGCTCCTACGAGGTAAAGCATGCCCCCAGCCATGAGGAAGAGCGCCATACTAAGCTGGTACATAAGCTGCCCCGTCGCCGAGGTTTGCTGCCGTGCGACGGGGTTGAGCACGTTGATCATCCCGAACCCGATTTGCGTGTCCACATAAGTACCGGCGATCTGCACGGCGGCGAAAAGAAGGGTTACCAAGAACCCGAGGGTGAGGCCCACGGCTATATCGGCCGCTATACGGGCAATAAGTGTGAAGAGGTCCCCTGGAGCCGGCCCGATCGTGGAGCGCAGCAAGGGCAGCAACACCAAAGACACCAGAGCGGAGAACCCCGCCTTCACCGGCGCAGGAACGCCCGTGGTGCCAAACACGGGTGCTGCCGCAACCAGTGCAGACACCCGAGCAAGGATCAGCAAGAAGCACCAGAAGTCGTGGATGCCTATTTCCATGACCCCCTACCACGCCAAAGCATCACTGCGTCACCGGCGGCATGTGGGTAAACACCCTCACCGTGAAATTCACCGCCAGCGAAAGCATCCAGGGCCCGAAGATCGCCAAGGCGACGATCACCGCCAGCAGCTTGGGCACGAAGGTGAGTGTGAACTCCTGAATGGAAGTCACTGCCTGAAAAATCGAAACAACCACCCCGGCCACCAATCCGAAGAGCAGCACAGGCAGTGAGAGCTGAAGCGTTAGGGCCAAGCATTGCCGCGCGATATCCAGCACATCCCTTTCCGTCATGGCTATCGGAACCCCTTCACCAAGGATCCCAGCAAGAGCGTCCATCCATTGGCAAGAATGAACAGAAGCAATTTTGCCGGGAGCGCAATTACGGTGGGCGGCAGCATCATCATGCCCATGCTCATGAGTGTGGAAGCCACCACCATGTCTATGATCAGAAACGGCAAGTAGATATAGAAGCCGATGATGAAAGCCGTCTTCAGCTCGCTCGTGATGAATGCAGGAATGATCACCGATAGGGGAACTTCATCCAGGTTGGCCGGCTGGCGCTTCAGGTGTGCCAGGTTCACGAAGAACTGCATGTCCTTGTTGTACGTCTGCCGCACCATGAAGGCTCTAAGCGGCCGAACGCCCTGATCCAGAGCCCGTGTGAACGAGATCCTATTCTCCAGATAGGGTCGCAGAGCTTCATCGTTCACCTGCTCAAATACCGGCCGCATCACAAAGAAGGTGAGGAAGAGGGCCAACCCGATGAGCACCTGGTTCGGCGGGACCTGCGGGATGCCCAGAGCACTCCTCGTGAGCGAGAGCACGATGATGATGCGCGTGAAGGCCGTCATCATGATGAGGATGGACGGTGCCAGGGTCAGCACCGTGAGCATGAGGAGCACCTGAAGCGTCACCGCCACATCGCGGGGGTTCTTGGCGGCTTCTACACCCAACGATACTTTCGGGATCGTGACGGATGCGGCAGGTTGGGTACCCTGGGCGAATACGCCGCCGGCAACGGCGGAAATGAGGAGGGCGCTAAGGAAGACGATTAGGGCGCCCTGTCCCTTGAGACGATGGACGATGCGGCTGGCATGGGGCAACCTAGGCGCGCGTGTCCGCACGCATTCGGCATCGGTGACCATTGCGGTCCCATGAATGGGATGACACGCCATATCAGTTCGTTCCGGGTTCCCATCCGTGCATCCTTGCTGCAGTCTCCAGAACCGCATCCTTGGCCTGGCGAAGATCGTCGTCTATCTCATGCACAACGGCAGCGATGGCGCCATCGCCCTTCGCTGTGAGGCGTTCCTCGGCGCCCTCCAACAAAGCATCAAAGGAGAACCCATCCGATTGGGTAGCCGCCTCGATCTCGGTGAGCACGCTGACGGCCGACCCTGTGGTGCCCAGCAGGAGCAATTTGCCGCGCACCTCCACCAGGTGAAGCCCTACAACCCCCACCGGTACCGACTCGAGCACGCGGATGCTGCTCCCTCCGGCTTTCCGCGCTGTCCACAGCGTCAGCCCACCCGGCAGGCTCGGCAACCTGCCGTGTTTCGCGTAGAGCGCCTTGAGGCCCCGGATGGCCAAAAGTACAACGAGCAGCACCGGAGCCAGGTAGGCCAGGAGCTTCCACGCGTCACGAAGGGTGGACGCCGCGCTCTCTTGAGGCCGATCCAGGGGATCCGGCCTCGTCGAGAGGCGCTCGGTGGCGGCAGAACGGGCAGCATGCGTCACCGCCTTCCGGGTTGTCGTTAGCCGGACGCCGCCCGCGGCAGAAGCGCGAGCAGTCTTCCTAGGTCCAGATGCCATCCCTCCGCCTCGCGTGCGAACGGCCCCGCGCGGAGCGGGTATCGAATGATGAACGGCAGGTCTTCGACTGGGTCTCTGTGTAGCGGCGAGGACAGCCCGCTCATAGGCGCGCACGACCTCTTGAGGCGCAGGCGCACCCCCGGAAGGAGCGGATGGATGCGCTCGCACGCCCTGGGGTGCCGTTCCTCGAGGATCCTTAGGCTTCCCGGCAGGCACACCGTCCTCCGCGACCACGGCATTCAAAACGCCGTTGGGCGGTGTATTGTAGGGGGCACGGGGATCCTGCGCTCGCGCAGAACCCGGCAAGAATGCGGGGACGGCTAGGCACAGAATGATCCATCCAGGCCGGGGCATCGCTGCTACCTCCTCTTACCCAAGCCGGAAACGCGATCTGCGGGGCTGATGATCTCCGTCACGCGGATGCCGAAGTTGTCTTCCACCACTACAACTTCCCCTTTGGCAATGAGGCGCCCATTGACCATGAGATCCACGGGCTCACCGGCCACGCGGTCGAGTTCCACCACAGATCCCGGTGAGAGCTCCAGGACGTCCTTGATGAGCATGCGCACCCGGCCCAGTTCTACCGACACGTCCAGGGGTACATCGAAGAGCAGTTCAATCCCAGGAGGAAGAGGCTCGGTTCCAGCTCCATTGGACCTCTGTGTTTCCACGACGGTGTCGTCGGAAGGTTGCGCCGCCGGTTCCACCTCCGGATTTGCGGACGGCGCCGCCGCGATGAGGCTTCGCGCAAATTCCGTGGTGAGAAAGACCAACAATTCCGCCACGTCGCTGCCGATGTGCACAGGGACGGAAGCACGGATCGCCTTCTCCACAACCGCAAAGGATGGGGGCAATTGAAGCGCACCCACCTGAACTTGCACCGCGCCCGGTTCGCCCGGAATGCCGAGGGCGTTGCGCACTTCCAGTACGGCTGCGTTCATCGCCGCCTCGAGCCCTGCAGTTTGATCCCCCGTGAGCCTGGGTTCCTCGCCTGCCATTTGCCACCCAAGGACCTTGGCGAGCACGGGCCATGTGTCCGCAGAAAGAACCAAGAGACCCTCATCCGGGCAGAGGACGGGGTAGGAGAAGGATGCCTGCAGAACGACGTTCAGATCGGCTGCCAGCCCGTCGGCAGCGTCTAGGGTAAGCGTGGGCGCATCCGAGGTCACGGTAAGCCCTAAACTGCCGCCGAAGCCGCGCGCAGCAGCGTCACAGAGAGATCCTACCGCTCCCGGCAGAGCAGTCAATTCTTCGGTGGTTAGATCCGGCATCGGGTTACCTCGTTATCCAGTTGATGGCAATTCAGGATGGCTTTGCGCGTCGCCAAGGGATGCGCCCAACACCGTATCGTCGCGCACGATCCGGTTGATGTGCAGAGCCAGCTTGCGGCCGGACCGCGCGGGCGTCCCGCGGAATTTAACGCTCTCTCCGATGAGCAGGTCTGCCTCATCGGTGGCCTTGCGGTCCAAAATTACGGTGTCTCCCGGGCGCAGATCCAACAGTTCGCGCACTGTGATGCGGGCCGTACCCAGCCTGCAGATGCACTGGACGGGCGCAGCTTGCAGGTTCCTCGCCACCACATGGGCAGCCTGCCCGCCGCTCTTGCGCGCTGAGAACCACCGCTGAGCGGAAAGCTTGGTGCTCACGGGCTTGAGAACAATATAGGGGATGGCGATGGACATGGCCCCGCGCAGATCGCCCACCTTGATCTCGAAGAGGACCGACACTACGATGTCGTTGGGGGGGACGATCTGCACAAACTGGGGTTGCGTCTCCAGAGTTTCGCGGACGGGATGGATCTGGGCGATGCCGTCCCAAGCGCTCTTGAATTCCTTGAGCGCCCGCTGGGTGATACTCTCGGTGAGAGCCTTTTCGATTTCCGTGAGAACGTTGGTGCTCTTGACCATATTGCCGGGTCCTCCAAGCAGCCGGTCAATCATCGCCAGCACCACGTTGAATTCGATTTCCAGGAGGGCTTGGCCATGGAGGGGCGGCATCGAAAAGATGGTGATCACCGAGTTGGTAACCGAGCGCATGTACTCATCGAAGGGCATCTGCTCTACCGAGATAAGGTCTACATGCGTCGTTACCCGCAGGTACGCCGCCAGCGAGGACGCGAAGAGCCGTGCGAAGGCCTCGTGCACCATCTGAAGGGTGCGGAGTTGATCTTTGGAGAATTTGTCGGGTCTGCGGAAGTCGTACAGCTCGCCGTCGGAGTGGCGGCGATCATCGCGCTTGGCTCCCGCCCTGGCGCCCGCCCGCGAGGGGCTGGCGGAGCCGTCGGCCGGAGCCTCGCCCGCCTCCCCCTCAGCAGAGAGCGAAGAGAGGAGCGCCTCGATCTCGCTCTGAGACAGGATCTCTACCAAACCCGCCTCCCGTGGGCGTGCGGCTCATTGCGTCATGAACTCGGTGAAGTACACCTTCACCACCTTCTCTGCACCGAGGGCACGGTTCACCTGGTCCCTGATTTCGGACTTCAGCTTTTCACGCGCCGCCGGGGTAGAGATCTCCTCGAGCCGCTTCCCTGATAAAACTGCCAGTATAGAGTCTCGGATGGGAGGCACGTCATCTTTAATGCTTTCTTCGGTTAGGCCCTTCTTGAGGCCGAGAGCAATCGTCGTTTTGAGGTAATGACCGTCCTCGCCGGCCAGGTTAACCAGGAACTCATCGAGGGTGACCTTGGGCCCCACTTCCTCTTGGGCTTGTGCCTTGCCATGGTCTCCATTGCCGTGAGAACCCACCATCACCTTCGCCCCGATGATGCCCGAGGCCGCAGCCAAGAGGATCACCCCCACCAAGAGTATCGCCTTGCTCACGCTCTTCTTTCCTCGCTTATCCTCCTGATCTCCCGATGGCTTGCCCGCCGGGGTCGCCCCGGCCTTCGACGGGGCAGACGCCTTCTCGGCCATCGCTGCACTCCTTGCACTTCAGATCGGCGTGGACACTGGAATGGCCTGCGCCGTCGAGAGGATTGTTCCACATCGCGGCCAGGAAGCCCAGCACAAAGAACAGCACACGATCAGGCAAAAAAGGGCGGCTCCAAGATTGCACAAGGAGCCGCCGTCCCATTCCATGCTATTGCTTCAGGTTCAGCACGTCCTGCATAAGCTGATCCACTACGGACACGATGCGGGTGTTGGCCTGGAAACCCCGTTGCGTCACAATCAGCGACGTGAATTCCTGGGCGAGATCCACATTGGACATTTCGAGGAAGCCCGGGCTCACCTGGCCGCGGCCGGCTTCATTAGGAGCCCCTATTTGCGGCAATCCGGAATTGGCCGACGCCCGGTAGTTGTTGTTGCCCACTTTCTCCAGACCCGCTGGGTTTGCAAACGATGCCAGCGCGATCTGCCCGAGCGCCCTGTTCTGTCCGTTGGAGAATACGCCCGTAATGGTGCCGTCCGGCGCGATGTTGAAGCTCTGAAGCGTTCCTACCGCGAACCCATCCTGGCTGTCGGCAGACATAGTGGACGAGGATGCGAATTGGCTTACCTTGATGTTGTCTACCTTCACCGAAAACGGCGAGGCCGCTCCCGAATTGGGATTGATGGTGAGCGATTGGTAGCGCCCGGCGGTGAGAGCTCCGTTCGCGTCAAAGTAAAGGGGCGTATTGCCCGGCGTGGCCGAGGATCCCACAACGGTTCCGTTCTCGGTAGCCGTCCAGTCCCAGCGGGCTGTAGCTGTGGCAGGATCTCCTGCCTGCACAGGAACGCGCCGGTACTGGAATTGAACGGTATGGCCTATGCCCAAGCTGTCGTATACCTGCACGGAGGTGGTGCGGATGGGGTAGCTGCCTGCCCGACCGTCGGCAGAACCATCTACGGCCGATGGGGCGGCATTGGCTTGCACCGACGAATAATTGAGGCTCACGGCGAACGGATTGGCTCCCTGCGCGCCTGGTACAAGGGAACCCTCGTTGGCAGCGCTTCCTCCATTCAATTGGATGGAGGCTCCGAGGGGATTGCCGGCGGCATCTGCGAAGGTCCATCCCGATGCCGTCCGATACAGTTTGGATTTGCCGCTGGAACTGTCGTAGGCTACAACGCCGTCTGCCTTCACAACCACATCCCACGAGCGCACGGCGCCCGCCGGCACGCCGGGGCCGCTAGGGTTATCCACGGGGTTTGCGAAATCCGTCTCGATGGTGTGGGGATTCCCGAAGGCGTCATAAACGGTGCGCGTGACGGCCGCGGGCAGGGTGGTTGCCGGCATCGGTGTAGCATCCAGGTTGCCGGAATAATCCACCTTGGTAGACACGATGGCGGCTCCGGCATCTAGGTTGCCGCTGAAGGTTACGTTGGCCGTCTGCTTCGCGCTCGTGAGTTTGCCCAGCGGAATGTTCAGCGTATTGGCTGCAGTGACCGGTTGCCCGGTGTTGATCGCACCGTTGGCGTCGGCTGTATAGCCCAGCAGCTTGGCGCCCGTAGCCGGGTTCACGAGATCGCCGTTGGCATCCAGATCGAAGGTACCGTCGCGTGTGTAGAGAAGCTGGCCGTTCTGAGCGACTATAAAGAAGCCGCTTCCCTGGATCGCCAGATCGGTAGGCTTTCCCGAACTTTGGAGATTGCCCTGCGTCTCCAGAGCGTCAATGGCGCCTACGGTCACGCCCAAGCCCACCTGATCTGGATTTGTGCCTCCGTTGGTGCCGTTGGGGGCAGATGCTGCGGCGAGCGTCTGGGAAAGTTGATCTTTGAAGGTAAGCCGCTCGGCTTTGTAGCCGATGGTGTTCACGTTGGCAATGTTGTTGCCAATCACATTGAGGCGGGTTTCGTGAGCTTGCAGCCCGCTCACGCCCGAAAGCATAGCTTGCAGCATGATTGACCTCCGTTGCTTGTGATGCCCCTTCCGTCAGTCCGGGGCGCAGGCCTCCCCGTTGCCGTGCAACGGCGGTCCGGCCTGAATGAACGTTATTGTTCCGATGGTCCGCGGCGTTCGCCGGCCGTTCAGGCGATGACGGCGCCGTCTATGTTGGTGAAGACGTTGTGCTTCAGGTTATCCTTGTCTACCACAGTGATCACGGTGCGGTTGGACACGCTCACCACAAAGGCCGTCTGATCCAGCAGCACCAGCGATTCCCGAACGCCTTTGTTGGCGGCTTTGTCCACGGCACCCTCGATGCGGTCCATATCTCCCGGCCCCAGCATGATCTTGCGCGACTGGAGGCGCGTTTGAGCGTGTGCCGAGAAGCGAACGCCTCGCGCAGCGCGCTCTTGCGCCTGCTCGAGCATGCCGCGGAAGGAAGGCCCCTGCTCCGGAAGATCGAGCCTCTGCCGTTCCCTGGGCGGCGCTGCAGGCGCCGGGTCAAAGACCACATCCGAAATTGGAAGGGGATCCATCATGGTTCCACCTCGCTATTGGCGGATCTGCACCACCTGATCGAGCGTTACGTCCCGTCCGTTGACGCTTAGGTGCACACCGTCCTGCTTGAATTGAACGGCCTGCACCACGCCGCTCACTGCAGATTGCCCGCTTCCTGTGCCGGCTACGGCATCCACCGTCTTGCCGATGAGCGCTGCTGCTTGAAGCTGTTCCATTGAGCTGCCGAGCTGCGTCACCCCTTGAACTGTAGAGAACTGGGCCATTTCCGCCAGGAATTGCTTGTCGTCCTGCGGAGAGAGGGGATCTTGGTTCTGCAGTTCGGTAATCAGCAGGTTGAGGAATTGCTGTTGGCTGAGCTGCTGATTGCCGGAGATGGCCTGAAGAAGCCCTCCAGCGGAGCCGGCACCGGTTACCGATCCTGTGTTCAACTAAAACACCTCCTTTCTCATCTCATGAGTTCACACGCGGGCATCCAGCCGCCCGTTGCGCCGTACGGATAAATCGGCGATCCTCACTGCACGATCCAATGCGCCCAGATCCGGTGCCTCTACCGCCGAAGCGCGCGCCACAGCAGGAAAGGAGCGACGTGGAGCCTCCTGGGCACCTTTGCCGTTGTTCTGACTTAGGGCCACCCCGAGCCCGGCTACGCTGAAGCCTTTCTGTTCCAGGGCTGCTTTCAGTTGATCCCGGGCAGCCTCCAATACGGCACGGGCTCCTTCCGTGGATGCTGTGATCTGCGCGCTCAAGCCGAAGCGATCCGAGGCCACCGCCACGCGCATCTCGCCCAGATGGGGCGGGCTGAGATGCAGCACGGCCTCATGCCGCCCCCCTGCGGCGTGCATTGCCTCGATTGTAGCCGCCACCCGCGACACCAGCTCAGCCCGGTCTGCCGCCGGCACGGCTGAGCCCCAAGTGTTGCTCGCCGCAACAGGAGCAGAAGGCTTGCCGCTATGGTCTGACGCGATGATTGCTTGAACGCCCACAGGGTCGGTGGCGTTGGGAGACGAGTGTCGTTCGCCCTGCGGAACATCATGCTCATCTCCCCGCGCCCTGTGCAACAACACGGATAGCATCTCGTTTTGATCGCCGGGCGACCCCGTCGTCGGCCGCCACGCTGCGGCGTCCCGTTGTTCGCTGCGGGATGGTTCCGTGGTATGAGCTGCCCTAAATGCAGCAGCAACGTCAAGAGGCCCTGCCGGTGCCGCATCCGATGCCTGCTGAACGGGCCCAGGCTTCTGAAGCAGGGTCGGCACGCCTTCCACATCCGATTTCGGCTCTTGGGCGGCAACCAAGCTCGGAGGACGCGGCACCGCGGGGAGTTCTGCGCCCGTAATCTCGTCGGAGCCGGACGGCCTAAGCGCCGCATCTTCCAGGGAGGCTGTCGCGATCCCAAACGGCGATACCGCATCTCGCGCCAAGATCCGGAAGGCACGCACATCGTGTCCCGAAAGCGTCAGCACTGTGGCCATTGCCGAAGGAGGCGTGTCCGACCTGGCATCGTTTTGCCTGGTCGAGCCCGCATCCTGGGTGAGCGGCGGCATCTTGGCGAGGCTTCCTACAGCCGCTGCCGTCACACCCTGGGTCCACGAACCCGCGATTGCAATCGCTTCCTCTGGGTGCTGTTTGCGCCCATCCGGCAGATCTCGGGCTTCCCCGGGATCCTCGGGCGCATTTCCCGCCGGAGAAGCTTCGGATAGGCGGACGGATCGGTCCCCGCTGCCTTCAGTCACCGGTCGGTCCGGTGCAGTCCTTGGAGCCTCCGAAGCCGCACGCGGCCGGGAACTTCCGATGGATTGGAGCACCTGCAGAAAGCCCGCAGCCGGAGCAGGGTCCGCAGACCGATCCTTATCCGCCATCGCTCGTGGCGGCTTCGTGTTCGGCGGAAGGCTCGCAATGGCACCGGCAGGCGGCAACGGTGTGCAGCTCCTTGCAGTGAAGTGAACCTGTGAGAATTATCGGGATGCAAGCTGCGCTTCTTGAGGGCGGGCAGCCGAACGATTGCCCTCAGAATGCATCAGCGCGCGAGCGCGAGGGAGAGCCGCACAGCCCGTTTGCGATCCAGAGCAGCCAGCGTTCTGGCAGCCACACGCTCGTCCATTCGCCTCAGGATCTGAACCAGAAGCGCGTCGGGAAGGGCCGGCAGAACCTTCGCCGCATCGTCTGGAGGCATAGCCTCATAGATGGCGGCCAGTTTGGAGAGCTTTTGATCTGCCTCCAGGCCATCTGCTGGGGATGATTTTGGGGACTTGGGAGCAGGAGAAATCTGCCGGATGGCAGGAGCGTTTGCCACGCCGGAAATGGACGGTATGCCCATCGAACGACCGCCTGAAGGCCGGGAGCTTGGAGGATGCGGCAGCGTTCGGGATGTGTGCACCTGCCGGCCCTGGTTTGCGCCGCCCAGGAAGCGAGCCAAGTATCCGCTTCTGTAGAGCCCTGCCACGCCCGCCGCAATGAGCAGCAGAGGCACCAAGATCGCTAAGGCTACTTTCACACCAGGATGCTTCCTTCCTGCCCGGCCTGGAACCGCTTGGGGCGCGGGCGATTACTCCGCCGATTCCTTCCACAGAGAGAGCACGCGGGACACGTACTTTTGCGTTTCAGGATATGGTGGGATGCCCCCATACTTGCGTACGGCTCCGCTCCCCGCATTGTAGGCAGCCAGGGCAAGAGCCGCATCTCCGTGAAAAAGCTGAAGCTTCTGTGCAAGCTGCTTCACGCCCGCCAGGATGTTTTGATCCGGGTCGAAGGGGTCACGGATGCCATACTCACGCACTTCTTCAGGCATGATCTGCATGAGGCCCATGGCGCCTTTGGAAGACACTGCGCGCACGTCACCCCCCGACTCGGCGGTGATGACGGCCTTCACGAGGCCGGGATCCACCCCGAATTGTGCACTGTATTTGTGGACAATCGCCTCGATCTCCGGGCTCAACCTGCCGGGCGCAGGCCGGACTTCAGCGGTGCCCATAGCTTGGGCGAGGCTTACATCAAAGGGCTGAACCGACGGGCTTCCCATGCCGGAACGCTGCCCGGAGGGTTGCGGCATTACGCTGGGAGGCCGCACGCTCAGGGCTTCGATGCGTGCCTGGATTTCTGCTACTGCGGCTCGGGCACTCTCGATGCTCATGGTTCCTGCCACCCCCTCATTCTTCAGTAACCTTAGCGGTGTCCTGTGCAACGGGTGCGGCCGCCGTGCGGGCAGCATGAGTGGCACCCGCGTCATCCAGAAGCTTCTGCTCTTCGGAGGCTGCCTCTTTAAGGTACTGCTGATAGTGCCCCTCGCGTACGCGCTCCACAGCCCGGCGCTCTTGCCGTGCAGTAAGGAGGGCTTTGTGTGCCGCATCCAGCCGGCCCAAAATGTGTTCCCGTTCTGCGCGCAGGTCGAGGATGCGCTCTGCAAGCATCTGCTGATACTGCTCTTTTTGAAGCAGCAATGCCGCATCCCACTGGGCAGGCGGCTCCGAGGCGATGCGCTGCAAGGTTGCCGAGAGGTCGTTCAACCGGGCTTCGCATTCCGCCAGTTCCTGCTGCACTGCTGCCAATGCCTGCCCGCGGAGCTCTTCCATTGTACGCCGGTACCTCAGGACGGCTTCGAGGCTGAACCTAAACCGCCGCATCCTTCAGCATCTCCTTCAAATAAGCCAGCGTGTCCTGGTATGGAGCCTTTTCGTCGGGGCGCTGCCGCAAGAAGCGGTTGATGGCTTCGATATACCGTCGGGCCAAGTCTATCCGGGGATTGCTGCCCTCTACGTAGGCGCCTATGTTGATGAGGTCCTCCGCCTCGCGATAAGTTGCAAGAAGAGTGCGAAGTTTGCCGGCCGCCTCCCTATGATCCGGTGCGGCGATGGACGGCATCACGCGGGACACACTCTCCAATACATCCACGGCTGGATAATGGTTCTTCTGAGCCAGCGTCCGCGAAAGAACGATATGCCCGTCCAGGATGCCTCGCACGGCATCGGCTACGGGTTCATTCATGTCGTCGCCCTCCACCAGAACGGTGTACAATCCCGTGATGCTCCCCGTTTGGGCGGTGCCGCTTCTCTCCAAAAGGCGCGGCAGGAGGGCAAATACCGAAGGCGTATACCCGCGAGTGGTAGGCGGTTCGCCGATTGCAAGCCCAACCTCGCGCTGGGCAAGGGCAAGACGCGTAACCGAGTCCATCATAAGAAGCACATGGAGCCCCTGATCCCGGAAATACTCGGCCACAGCCGTCGCCACAAGGGCGCACTTGATGCGCACTAATGCAGGCTGGTCCGAGGTTGCAGCCACTACAACGGATCGTTTGAGCCCATCATCCCCAAGGGCTTCCTCTATGAACTCGCGCACTTCCCGGCCGCGTTCGCCGGTAAGGGCAATCACATTCACGTCTGCAGAGGTGTTTCGGGCGATCATACCGAGGACGGTGCTCTTCCCCACGCCGCTCCCGGCGAATACGCCGATGCGCTGCCCTTTTCCAATGGTGAGGCATCCGTCAATGGCGCGGACGCCGACTTCCAAGGGTTCCCGGATGCGGGAACGGTTCAGCGACGGCGGCGGCGCATTGTTTACAGGGTAAGCCGCGCAGGCATCAATGGGTCCCCTGCCGTCCATGGGGTTGCCCAATCCATCGAGAATACGCCCAAGGAGCGCAGGACCTACCCGAACGGAAAGGGCTGCATGGGTTCCTACCACTTCACTCCCAGGGCGCACTCCTTCCATGGAGCCTAGCGGCATAAGGAGCACCTGGTGATCGCGAAAGCCCACCACTTCAGCCGGTATGGGCGGCTTCCGGCGGTCGGAGCGTATCTCGCACAATTCACCTACCATCGCAGCGGGGCCCCTGCTCTCGATGACTAATCCGATCACCTGTGTCACACGGCCATTGACCTTCACGGGATCAGCGTTCCGTACGAATGCTCGGTAGCGAGTGAGGTCGGGCGCTTCGGGCGGTTCCAGCTTCATCATGCCGCCTCCGGAAGGATGCGGTCTAGACCGTTCTTGAGCTCCTCGAACTGCGTGTCCACCCGCGCATCCACAGTCCCGGCGTCGGTCTCTACGATACAGCCGCCGGGACCCACGCGGCGGTCTTCTACGATTTTCAGGCGATCCGCGCCGTCCAGCAGGGCCGCCAACTCTTCACGGGATTGGCGCACCGCTTCGATATCGGCGACGTTTACGCGGATCGTCACCTGGCCCTGGTCAACTACCCGCCGAAGGGCGTGACGGATCACCGAGAGGGCGATCTGGCGGTCCACCTGTGCTTGTTCCTTGACCACCTTCTCTGCGGTCTCCATCACGAATTCAACAATCTGCGGTTCGGCATCGGCCCAGATGCGTTTTCGCCCGGCTTCGAGGGCGGCCACATAATCCTCGAGTTCCTTTTGGTAGGCCGCCCGCTCGCCGGCCCAGCTTTGGGCGCCCTCTTCCCGGCCGAGGGCGTATCCCTCAGCATAGCCTTGGGAGTATCCTTCGGCCGCGGCCCCGGCGCGGATCTGTTCGGCTTCCGCCCGGGCGCACTCCAAGATGCGTTGAGCTTCCAGTTGTGCTTCTTCGAGCATCCGGCGCACTTCTGCGGGCAGCTCGTCATGCTCGGCATCCCTGCGCCGTGCAGCTTCGGCCACCAAGGACACTTCGCAGAACTCTACAGAGCGCGTTCCATTGATTGCACGGAAGATGCTAGACAACCAGCTCCTCCCCGCCGCCCCGCGCCACGATAATCTCGCCGCTCTCTTCCAGCCTTCGGATGACGGCCACGATGCGCTGCTGCGCTTCTTCCACGCTTCTCAGGCGCACAGGACCCATGAATTCCATCTCTTCCTTCAGCATGGAGGCAGCACGTTCGGACATGTTCTTGAAGATGCGGTTCTGAACTTCTTCGCCCACAGCCTTGAGCGCCAGAGCCAGCTCCTTTGTGTCCACCTCGCGGAGTACCTTCTGGATGGAGGCATCGTCCAACGTGACGATATCCTCGAATACAAACATGAGCTTCTTGACTTCCTCGGCCACCTCGGGATTGTTTTCTGACAGGGATTCCAAGATCACCTTCTCTGTCTGACGGTCCACCCAGTTGAGCACTTCCACGAGGGTCTTCACGCCGCCGGCTGCGCGGAATTTCTGGGTAGCCACTGAAGAGAGCTTCTGCTCCAGAACCTTCTCGATCTCGCGGATCACTTCCGGAGGCGTTCGGTCCATAATGGCGATGCGGTGAGCCACTTCGGTGCGCACCTCGGTGGGAAGGCCCGAAAGAACCGCCGCGGCCTGGTTCGGTGGAAGATGGGCTAGGATTAGGGCTATGGTCTGCGGGTGTTCCTCTTGAATGAGCGACAGGAGCTGGGCAGGGTCCGACCGCTTCACAAAATCGAAGGGGAGCACCTGCAGCGCCTGCACCACTCGGTTGATTACCTCGTTGGCCCGGTCCGCCCCGAACGCGGATTCCAGGAATTTCTTCGCTTCGGTGATACCGCCTTCGGCGATGACTTCTTGCGCCGTACACAGCTCACGAAATTCCCGAATGATGGCTGTGCGCTCGCTATGACTGATCTTGCCTAGCCGCGCCACTTCCACCGTGAGCTGTTCTACCTCTTCTTCCGTGAGGTGCCTGAAGATCTGCCCGGTCACCTCTGGTCCCAGAGCAATGAGGACCACGGCTGCCTTCTGCTTGTTGCTCAATTGGGGCATTCTGGGCATGGACTATAACCCTCCACGGACACCTAGCGCGTGTCCTCGGCCATCCAGCTCTTTATGAGCATCGCCACGACTTCGGGCCGGTGTTCTGCCAGGTGCCGGATGGACTCCAAATCGGCGTCGAATGCTTCGGAGATCACTTCAAAGGTATGCACCTGTTCGCCCGTAGGCAAGCCGAGTACGCGGGGCTCCTCGCCGCTCTCCCCTTGCAGGGCTTCTACTTCTTGTGACGGATGCCCCACCGAAATGTCCACCGACCCGCCCGCGCCTGCACCCGCAGCAGCCAAGGCCGGCTGGGCGCCTCCTGGGAGAGCCGGCAGGCCGGCCGTTGTGATCCTCTTCAACCCCCGGGAGAGGATGAACAGGATCAGCAGCAGGATCAATGCCGGCACACCGTAGCCAATGAGCTTGTTCATCCATTCCGCCTGAGCCGCCTGCTGGGCTGCCTTCCTTTCGGCCTCCTGGGCTGTACGATCAAAGGGGACCTTCTGAACAGACACGTGCCGGCTCGGATCCGGCTTGGATGGGTCAGCCCCGATCATGGTTGCTACATCCTGGGTGATGGCCCGCACGGTGTCGTCGGGCACACTCTCGTCCAGCAGGATCGCTACGGCCAGGGAGTTGACGGAGCCCGGTGCCTTGACGATCTCCGTCTCCGACTTCCCGTTCGCCATCGTCTTGGTGGTCTGCGTTTGAGTGTAGTATCCAGGCGATGTTCCCGCTGCGCCGCTGGCGTAGGTGGGCGGGTTCACAGGAGCGGGGTTGGCGTTGGCGGCCAGCCCCACAGGCATCCGGGGCGGATTAGAGGCTCCTACACCCTTCAACGACTGTTCCGAGGTTTCCTGGCTCACCGGCGCCCCGGGCAGGATCTCCGTGCGCTTCTCCGTCTTGCTGTCGAAATCCAGATCCGCCCGAACCGTCACGGTGGACTTGTTGGGTCCGAGCACCTGCGTCAGCTTCGCCTGAATTTGCCGGCGCAGAGCATCGGTATAGGCGCGCTCTTGCGCCTGCCGTTCTTCAAGTCCCACGGTTGGGCCGTCTTCCTGTGAACCATCCCAAAGAAGGTTCCCGTCGCCATCCACTACGCTCACATTGCGGGGCGTAAGGCCGGTATAGGCGCGGGCAACGAGGTTGACAATGGCGCGCACGTTGTTCTTCGTAAGCTCTTGCCCGGGCTTCAAATGAACGAGAACGCTGGCAGAGGGCTCGCGCCGATCCGGGCTCACGAACATAGAGTCGTCACCCGGCGCAAACTTTACGCGGGCTGAAGCAACTGGCTCCAGGGACTGGATGGAGTTCTCCATCTCACCTTCCAGGGCTCGCTTGATGGTTTGCTGCTCCATCGCCTGAGTTTGCCCGAAGGGTGCTTTGTCTAACGCTGCATAGCCTAGGGAACCCGAGTTGAGCAACCCTGCCGCAGCCAGAGACATCCGCAGTTCCGCTCGCTGCGACGAGGGGACCTCAATCGTGGTGCCGTCGGGGCTGATGCGGTAGAGGACCTTTCGATCCTTGAGCTGGGCGATGATGGCTGCCGAGTCCTGCGGTGAAGGATTAGACACCAATGCCACATAGTCTGGAGAAGAGGCCCAATAGATGAAGGCGATGCCGGCAATGAGGGTGCCCGCCGCCAAAGCCGCCAGCATGATTTGGTTGCCGCGGCTCATATTGTCCCACAGTGAACGAAGCCTATTCCAAAGTGTGTCCATCCTGTTCGCTTCCCGCCATCCTCAGCTTCAAACGGAGATGCGCATGATCTCCTGGTAGGCTTCCACCAGTTTGTTGCGCACCTGAAGGGTCAGCGCCAGAGCCGTGGACGCCTCTTCCATTGCGATGGTTACTTGGTGAACGTCTAGCGGCTCACCGGCTGCGAAGCGCGTGACAAGGTCATCGGCGCGGTGCGCCAGGCGGTTCGTTTCACCGAGGGCGCTTGCCAGCATGTCGCCGAATGTGGCGCCCGCCTTCCTGTCGGCGGGTTGTATCGGCTGCGTTCCAACGGATGCGAGGGATGCGGCATCAATTCTCATCGCATCATGCCTTTCCGATTTCCAGCGCCTTCTGCTGCATCTGCTTGGCAGCACCTACGGCGGCGACACCGGCATCGTAGGCGCGAGTGGCCGTGATGAGATCCACCATCTCCATCACGGGCTCGATGTTGGGCATCAGCACGTATCCGTCGGGCCCGGCGTCGGGGTTGCCGGGGTCTCGAACGCGCTTGAAATCGGTGTTGTCGGGTTCGATGGCCACCACCTGCACACCGCCTCCCACGGATGCCCCGTGCAAGAAGTCGGCAAAGCTGTCGGAACCCTCTTCGGCGAATACAACATGGCGGCGCCGGTAAGGACCGCCTTCAGGGGTACGCGTCGTGTTGACGTTGGCAAGGTTGTTGCTGATGACGTCCATCCGCAGGCGTTCAGCGGTAAGCCCTGATGCACTGATCTCTAGAGATTGGGCGATGCCCATGGCGAAGCCTCCACGTGATACCGGAGCGACGTTACTTAGCCCCGTTGATGACCTGCTTCAGATTGATGAAGAAGTTTGCGACGTATTCCGTTATGGCCTCGTACCGAATGCTGTTTTCTGCCAGCGCCACTGCCTCCCGCTCGATATCCACATTGTTTCCATCGGTGCGCAACGTGGTGGCCGTATCGCGCACTACTTGCGGAACGAGCTGGGGAAGCCTAGAGCCTGGCCGGGAGGATTGGAGCGCCTCGGCAAGCTGCGCTTCAAACACCACGTCCTTGCGCTTGTATCCCGGCGTGTTTACATTGGCGATGTTATCGGCAATGGCGGCGTGGCGTGCGGAGAGGCCATCCAGCGCCGCAGATGCGGCCTGGAAAGCCTTCGGTTCGAGGATACGATCGAGCATCCTGGTCCTTCCAACCGGCAGCCGAGGGCTGCCCTTACGGTCCAGACGCCCATCCGTGGAGAGTTCAGAGTGCGATCCGTCGAAGACACCGGCATTATCGGCAGGGTTGCAGTGCGGCTGTAGAGGCCGATCGCGAACATGCGGCAGCCCGCTTACCAGGCACGCCCTTCCCATGGCGGCTTGATTCCTGCCTGCAGACGGGGCTATCATGATGGCGTGGCGCATTCAGCCTGTTCAAGGAGTGCACAGTGAAGATCCATGAATTCGAGGCAAAGGAATTACTCTGCAAATATGGCGTGCCGGTTCCGCGCAACGAAGGCATTGCAACCACACCTGCCGAAGCAAAGGCTGCCGTAGAGCGCCTGGGCGGCCGGGGTGTGCTCAAGGCCCAAGTGCACGTAGGCGGGCGCGGCAAAGCAGGCGGCATCCGCGTCGCTTCCACGCCGGATGAAGCCGAAACCCTGGCGGCGCAAATGCTGGGCATGCTGCTGAAGACGCACCAGGCTCCAGCCGGGGTAAAGGTAGAAAAGCTCCTTATCGAGGAACCCTTGCAGATTGCGTCGGAATACTACGTAGGCATCGTTCCCGATCGCACCTCACAGCGTAACGTGCTGATCGTAAGCGCCATGGGCGGCATGGATATCGAAGCTGTGGCGGAGGAGCATCCCGAAGCCATCGCCAAAGTTGCCGTGGATCCTGCCATGGGCCTGTGTGATTTCCAGATCAAGGAAGCCTTTTTCGGCGGAGGACTTCCCGCTTCGATTCTGGAGCAGGCAGTTCCCCTCATCCGCAACCTCTACCGTGCCTACAAAGAGGCCGACGGCGCATTGGCGGAGATCAATCCCCTCGCCCTCACGGCCGACGGCCGCCTGCTCGCTGCAGACGCCAAATTCCAGGTGGACGACAACGCGCTCTTCCGGCACAAAGACCTCCAGGCCTTTCAGAAGGAGAGCGAGGAAGATCCCATCGAGGCCGAAGCCCATCGCCGCGGCATTCAATACGTGCGCCTGGGAGGCAATATCGGCATCATCGGCAACGGCGCAGGACTCGTCATGGCCACGCTGGATGAAGTTGCCCGCGCCGGCGGCAGACCTGCCGATTTTTTGGACATCGGCGGAGGCGCCAAGGCGGAACTCGTGCGGAATGCCCTGGAAATCGTTCTGATGGATCCCAACGTTACCGGCGTACTGTTCAACATTTTCGGCGGCATCACGAGGGGCGACGAAGTGGCCAAGGGCATCCTGGAAGCCACAAGCAGCATGCAGATCAAGGTGCCGCTCGTTGTGCGCCTGGCCGGGACGCGCGCGGCGGAGGGCGCGGCGCTCCTCGCCGAAACCCGCCTCACTCCCGCATCAACGATGCAGGAGGCCGCCGCCAAAATCGTGCAGCTCGCCGCGTGACGCCAACCGCGCCCGCCCGACGATGAGGGCAGACCATCGAACCTCGGAGCCGCTTCTTCCATGTCATGCCAGGTCCACCTTTTCCTGGACTTCGACGACACCCTCACGCCGATGCGTGAACATCGGGCGCGATACGTCCGCACTCTGGCTGGTCTTCTGAAAGAACGCTACGGCGGCCTCTCCGAAGAATGGGAATGCGCCGTCCGCTCGGCCATGGAGGCTTCCATCCAAAGGTACAACGAGCGGTTCCAAGGCTGCGTAGCGGAAGGGTTCCGCCAGTGGCTTTCGGAAGAACAGCAGCGGCAGGCGCAGGAAGTAATAAGATTGGCGTGCCCGGGCCGGCCAATGCATCAAAGCATCCTCCAAGAAGGCACGGCCCTGCAACACCAAGCTCTCCGCGCATGCAGTGTGAGCTATCCAGGCGCTTCCAAATCCCTGTCTCTGCTTGCCGATAAGGGCATTCCCATTCATATGGCTTCGGCTTGGGATGCCGCATATCTTACTGCAGCCCTAGAAGGAATGGGGCTGGCGCAGTATGTGTCCTACCGCTTTGGACCCGATTTGGTAGACTATGCCAAGGAGGGTCCCGAGTTCTACCGGAGAGTGTTTCGCCGATGCGGCATTCGGCCGGAGGATGCATTGGTGCTCGACGATCAGCAGGCCTGTTTGCAATGGGCAGCAGAAGTGGGGGCACGCCCGATCCAGGCTCGGCTCAACGCACAGCCACAGGTGCTCGACGCCTTCATAGAGCATATGGAAGCGCTCCCGGACCTCGTGGCCAGGCTGGGATGCTGAAGGATGCAGATGCACCGTTGGGGCGAACACCCAAGACGCTTGCCCGCATCTAGACGGGAAGGAGACGACAAATGGCACGCGCCCTCGTTACAGGAGGCGCCGGCTTCCTTGGTTCTCACCTATGCGACCGGCTCCTGGCTGAAGGCTTCGATGTTGTGGCGATGGACAACCTCATCACAGGCTCAGCCGAAAACATCGCTCACAACATTGGCAACCCCCATTTCAAGTTCATCCACTACGACGTAACCGACTTCCTCTACGTAGACGGCCCGTTGGACTTCGTGTTCCACCTGGCCTCTCCCGCGAGCCCGGTGGATTTTCCCACTAAGCCCATCCAGATCCTAAAGGTGAACGCCCTGGGGACCCACAAGGCGCTGGGCTTGGCGAAGGCCAAGAGCGCTTCCTTCTTCCTGGCGTCTACTTCCGAGGTGTATGGCGATCCCCTCGTGCACCCGCAAACCGAGGAATACCTGGGGAATGTCAACCCTGTGGGAGTGCGGGGCGTGTATGATGAGGCCAAGCGCTTCGCCGAAGCCATTACCATGGCATACCACCGGTACCATGGGGTTCCGGTACACATCGTGCGCATCTTCAACACATATGGAGAACGGATGCGCCTCAACGACGGCAGGGTGGTGCCGAATTTTATTGGGCAGGCTCTGCGCGGAGAGCCCATCACGGTCTACGGCACCGGCCGGCAAACGCGCTCATTCTGCTATGTGAGCGACCTCATCGAGGGCTTCTGGCGTCTGGCCAACTCCCCGCACACCGGGCCCATCAATATCGGGAACCCCACGGAGCGCACGATGCTCGAGTTTGCCGAAGAGATCAAACGCCTCACTGGAAGCAGCAGCCCCATTGTGTTCCGGCCGATGCTTACAGAAGATGACCCCAAACAACGCCGCCCCGACATTACCAAGGCGCGCACGCTCCTGGGATGGGAACCAAAGGTATCTCTTGAAGAAGGGCTCGAGCGCACGATCGCCTATTTTCGGCGCAAGATCGAGCAATCGCTGCGCCGAAACAACGGCAATTCCAATTGAGAGCGCAGCGCGCTGCCCCAAGCCGCCGCGAGGGCCTTCAACCTTGGTACTCGGGCCCCGCCTGGAACTGTTGCACGATGGCGGCGATCTGCTTCTTAGCCTCGGAGGCAATCTCACGGGTGGCAGCCACCACTTCCCATCGCGCAAGCCCTTCCTCGCTCTGGGACACGCGCTGGCACACCTGCAGCCAGTCAGGCGAGAGCCGGGTGTCGGCGTCTATATCGAAGGGGATGCCTCTGCGCATCAGGGTCGCCTCCAGCTCGTATCCGTTGGGCATCCGCGTCATCGCCTGAGCTCCCAGAGCTTCAAAGTGAGCCCGCACGGCATCCAGTGCAGCGGCTCTGAGCTCATCAGAAGGGAACTTGTAACCCCACTCGCGCTCCCGGCTGGTGCGTGACTGGATCTGCACCAGCGCATCGAACACCTCGGGGCGCTCCAGCCACACTCGGGACACCAGCAACGCCACATACAGGGTGTTCTCGGTGCAGAAGCGCTCGTTTCCCGTCCCCTTGTTGCCCGGTGCAGGGAAGGCTTCGTAGAAGTGCGCGCTCTCCTCCACCGCGCCGAACATGGAGGCATCCTCAAAGAGAGAGTTCTTGATCTGGGAGTGCCCGTTGCGGATCACCTGAACCCGCACCCCGGCCCTGGCCATCTCCATTACTGCCAGCGGGTTGCTCTTGAGATCGGCGAATACTCCCATCCCCGAGCCGGGAAAGCGTGCGCGTATCTGGGGCAGGATTGCTGCATATACGAAGCTGGAACTCAGGTACGTGCCATCCCCCCGGTAAAAGTCTATCCGGTCTCCGTCGCCGTCGAAAAAGATGCCCAGCAAAAACCGGCCTGAAGCAAGCGTTTGAAGGCCATGGCGGATCACATCCTGCTTCACAGGATTGGGATCCCCTAACGGGAAGCGGCCGTCCGCCGTGAAGTGGAGAGGGGTCAGCGCTGCGCCGGCCCGATCGAAGGCCAGCATCATCTCACGCCCGGAGGATCCATTGAGGTAATCGTGCAATACATGCAACCCGCGCAGTGTTCCCGGTTCCACGCCTGCGCGCTCCATAGAATAGGCGATGTACGGCTCGGTTGGGTCGTAGGCGCGGATGCGGCCCCCGGCCCTGTGCCCCGGTTCCACGCCCCGCAGATACAGATCGCGGATGCAATCCAATCCGCCCTCGGGCCCGATATGTTCGGCCACCGGACGTACGCCTGGCGCCAAGATCTTCTGGCCGGTGTCCCCCGCCGGATTATGGGAAGCGCCATAGAGGATCGCGGCTAGGTGGGGAAAGCTCATCGCTGCAAAGTAGAACATGGAAGCGCTGGACGGATGGGGAATAACCAGTACCTCCAACCCTGCGCGCACGAATTCCCCTGCGGCAAGTTCCAGGTAATGGGGTCCTGTAGAACGCGCATCATGGGCCAAAAGGACCCCGGGAGCCTTCAGAATGTCGCAGACGTATGCCGCCTCCGCCTTCGCCAGCCTCCTGGCCAACTCGTCCGATAGGAGCACCGAGGGCGTGCGTATATCGTATGCGCGAAACATGGAAACGTTGAGTGGGTCCATCGTGTGCGGTATCGCCTCTCCTCAAATGCCGCGGATTGCGCGGGCTAAGCCGACGCACCTGTGTAATACCTCAACCCGAAGCGCCAAAAGAGTGTAGCCGCAAGAACCATAGCCGACGCCACCACAAGCGACAGGGCTACGAAGCTCAGTGCCAGCTTCCCTGCCAGAGCCTTGGCGGGAACCGTTATGATGAACGCCACCGGCACCCCGTATGTAAGCGTGCTCCTCAACCACGGCGGGTAGATCTCGATGGGATATCGGCCGGCCTCGAACGCTTGCCACAGTATTTGCTCCACATTGTCTATCTTCACGAACCAGAAGGTAAGCGTCACGAGCATCAGCCAAAAAGAATAGACCACTGCCATTCCGCACGCCAGTGCCACGGCGAAGGATAGCGCCTGCCCCATCCCCACACCCAAAGAAAGCCGCTCCACCGTGTAAAAGGAGAGCCCAAGACCCACTAAAGCGTTCACCGAGCGCCATACATTGATTGAGCGGAAGGAAGCCAGGAACTGCGCGCTTACCGGTTTGAGGAGCACGAAGTCGAGAGTGCCGTCCCGCACTTTGTTCATCACTTCGCGCATATTGGGAGCGATGAACATTTCGATGAGGCCGTCCATCAGGTAGTACACCGCCAGAAGCACCAGAGCCTGGGCAAAGGTCCATCCGCGGAGATTGCTGGTGTAGGTATACGCTACGGCCAGGGCTCCCACCGTAGTGCCCAATCCTAAGAGGCTCGCAAGGATGCGCGTGAAGAAGTCCGCCCGATACTCCATATCGGTCTGGATGCTGGTTCGATAGAAGACCGCCAGCAATTTGAGATAGATCTTCATAGATGCCCCCGCTGATCTCGGCACCTCTATGCCGGCGCCGCCTTACGCTCCCACTGCAGAATACTGCCGCACCCCTGCGCTCCAAAGGACCCGAAGGAGCAAAACGCCGGCCGCAATCCACACCCCCTGCATCGCCAGCCCCGCCAGAACCTGGTCGCCCGGCACCCGCCCCAGGGCAAGCATCACTGGGAAGGATCCCATGCCGCTGAAGGGCGACCATGCGGCCGCCGCTCCCAGCCATCCCGGCAGGAGGGCCAGCGGCGCGATGCGGCCCGACAGGAAGGAGTCCAGAGTGAAGAAGAGCTGATTGATGGCATCCACGCGCGTAGTCCAGAAGGCAATCACGGCCAGGGCGTACTGCCACACATAGCGAAGGAGCCCGGCCAGGACCACGGCAAAGGGAAGAGCCAGCATCCGCCAGTCTGGGTGCGGGAGCGTGGGCTTCAGCATCACGAACAGGGCAATCCAAAAGGGAAGAAGCATGGCGCTCGTGACCAATTTGAACCCGATGTTCACCGCGATATCGCCGTGGATGGGATGGATCGGCCTCAAGAGGCGCGGAGAGAGTTCGCCGGTGCGAACCCGCCATGCAAACTCAAAGGCATCCCAGGACATGGTGAGGTGCCCGATGATCATAAACACGAGGAAGTACCCCGCGAAATCCCCCTGGGCGAAGGTTGCCGTGTGGCTCTTGTTGGAAATGGCGCCTCCGCGCGCTGAAGTAGCGGCTGCCCAAACCGCCAAAGAGATGAGGGGACCCACAAATCCCCATACCGCCCAGATGAGCACGCTGAAACGATATTGGGCCATAAGCGCCAGGGCCGTTCTGATGAACACCCTGTAGACATGAACGTAATAGGCAAGGATCTGCACCGCCCGCCCAAGCGAAGGGATGCGTGTCATGCCGGCGCCTCTTCCATCTCGATTTCAGGCGACGCCTTTTGCGGCGCCTCAAGCATCTCGTCCCGGAAGAGCTGGTCTATAATCTCTTCGATGGGCGGATCCTCTACTGTAAGGTCCATCACAGGCAACTCGCTCAAGATGCGCGCCACCGCGCTGGACGTGTCCGCGCGGGGGATCTTCAACGTCACTTTGGCCCCGTTCCTGGAGAGTACCTCTCCGTAGCGACATGCGTCCGAAGCCGCCTCTTCGCTCTCCACGTCCAGCTCCACCAGCTTGAACGGCGCGATGCGGCTGCTGAGAGCGTTCAAATCCCCGTCGTACAACAAGCGCCCATGGTGGATGATGATCACGCGCCGGCACAAAGCGGTAACATCCGCCATGTAATGGCTCGTCAGAATGACCGTGGCTCCATGACGGCGGTTATGCTCGGCTACAAACTGGCGGATGCGCCCCTGCATCGTGACATCTACACCCAATGTAGGTTCGTCCAGGAAGAGAACCCGCGGACGATGGAGGAGAGCCGCCGCCAACTCGCACTTCATGCGCTCGCCAAGAGAAAGGCTCCGCACCTGCTTGCGAAGAATGGGCTCCAGGTCCAACAGCGCCACAAGCTCATCGAGGGTTTCGCGGAACTGCTTCTCGGGCACTTGATAAATGGCTTGGTTCACGAGGAAGGAGTCCATAGCAGGGATGTCCCATAGGAGCTGCTGGCGATTTCCCATTACCAGGCTGATCTGGCGAAGGTATTCCTTCTCCCGCCTCCATGGAATGTAGCCCAGCACGCGCGCCTCGCCCGCCGTGGGATAAAGGAGACCCGCCAACATCTTCAGCGTGGTCGTCTTGCCTGCGCCGTTCGGGCCCAAGAAGCCCACGACTTCGCCCTCTTCCAGAGAGAAGGTAACGCCTTTAACCGCCTCAAGGTTCTTGTACCGCCGGGCAAAGAGGCTCATGAGGGAGGCTTTTACCCCTGCCTCGCGCTCATGGATGCGGTACGTCTTTTTTAAGTTGACGAGTTCGATCTGGGGCATCACCGTCTTCCTTGCCCCCGCGGGCTGGGGCACGGTTAACCTGCCATGCGGAAATCTATGGAGCGCGGCGGAGCCATTTCGCTGCGCACGCGCGCGCGGCATGCGTCCAGATGCTCTGCGCCTTCTTTCGCGGCCAGAAGGTGCGCCTGCCATTCGAACCAGAGGTCGCTCAGGCTCACTTCGCCTTCCCGAATGAGGGCGAACTCATGCTGAAAAATGCGCTCTACGCCATCCAGATCTCCGGTCCCCAAAGCAGCCTTGGCTTGCGCGATGAGGATGCGGTCGTGGTCTCTGAGTGCCTCCGGGAGGGATCGGATCACCCGCAGAACCGCTGCGTACTCCTTGCACTCGAGGAGGGCGTCGAGGTACTCGACGGCCAGAGCTGCGATGCGGGGACCTATTTCCCAAGCTTCTCTCAACAATTCTACCGCATGAAGCCGATCCTGCCGCCGCATAGCGAGGATTGCCATATTGCGCAGGGCCCATGCGTTCGGCGCGGCCTCCAGGGAGCGCCGCCACGCATCCTCAGCGCCCACATCATCCAGCTCTTCCATGCGGATATTGCCGAGATGCCACCATGCCAGCCAATGCCCTCCGTCCGGCCGGCGCACAGACGCTTCCAGAGGTCCCAGCCATGCCTCACCCACCATGAGGGCGCCAGGCTCATCACGCATAGACCGTTGAGGCAGCAATCCGGTTTCAATAAGATGGAGCCATGGTTGCTGATCCTCTCCGAGGCTGTCATCCGGAAAGGGCACCGATGCGGGCATCCCGCACGGTTCCTCTGCCACCGATGCACGCTTGCGCTCCAAGGCGCCCCAGCCCGAACCGTACGCCAGGATCTCGTGCGGGCGCGCTTTGGCCGTACGCGCGAACCTTGCGTGAATGGCGGCCAGCGCTGGTTTCGACACCAACTCCTCGATCCTTGCATCTGCCTCCGTGCATGCCGTTTCCCAGTCAGGGGAATGGATGCACTCCGGACGTGCGGAAAGTGGTCCGAACGCTTCCGTCCAGCTCCATACAGCGCCTGCAGGCATGGGGAGGCACTCCATCTGGGTGCGGGCAAGTCCCGCCTGTATCTCTATATAGGCGAACCCCGGCTCCGCCAGAAGCTCTTGCCACCGGCGGCCTCCCGGGTTCATTCCCCAGCAGAACAGTTTGCGGCCTCGAAGGCGCGGGGTGGATGTTTGGAAGAAGCCCGTTCCATCTCTGCCCACCGCGGCTATCCACGGCCTCACGCTCTTTGGAATGCGCGCGAAGAAGTCGAAGGCATGGGGCGCCTCTTCCGGATACGTGATGTCCCACCCATTCATAGTAGGCAGGTCTACCACACCCAGGCCGCCGCGATAGGCATTGCAAAGGGCGGTGGATGCCGGAACGAGCACCCGCAGCCCAGGCTCTTCCCGGATCGCAATGTTGGTCCACCAGTACATGGGAAGCACGTCTTTGCGGGGGTTCATGAGGCGCACGTGGACGAATAGGAGCGGCGAGTGCGTCGGCAGCCAAAAGTCAATCTGCCATAGGAAGCCCTTCACGCGGTCCCACTCATAGAGGCGCAAACCCGCTTCGCCGCCCGGTGTAGGCACCCTTGCTGCGAATACCGGCGCGCACGTAAGAGCGTGGTGGCCGGGCTGGCCGGGGTTCCATTCCACGCCGCCGCTGAACCACGCATTGCGGAGGGCAAGGTTGCCAAACTGGAGGACCGGGTTCCGGGCAAGGAGTTCTCTTCCGCTGCTCCGGTCTTCGAGAGACACCAATCTCCCGCCAAGGCCCGGCAGGAATACCGCCTTGACACGGTCGTTCTCCAGAACGATGGCGTCCAAATCCTTGATGCTTCGTTGCCGGCTGTACCCGTCTTGCATGCGGTGGGGCAGTACCCTCCAGCCGGTACGCCACCCAAGATATTGGCGGTCGGCACGGGGCACATTGGGAGCCACGGGCACATGGGTATCCTGCTCCCTCCCTCGGAAAAAGGGCAGCGGGTTTTCCGGGCCAAGGTCGGCAGCCGGAAGGCGGTAGGTCGTGCGGTACAGACGCGTCATATTGAGAGAATACCCAATGGTGCAGGGGCACGGATGGGCGCGCCGCGCCCCATGAGATTCCTTCTCCAACGCGGCGAATGCGCGGGCCCCGAATAAACGCACGACGCCGGGTGTCGAGCTTCCGGCAATGCTGCGCCGCCACGGACTACGATGAGCAGCCTCGAACGCGCCGCTTCGCACCGGCTTCTTCGCGTACTTATGCTAGATGCGCAGGATAAAACCGCTCCAAGCGCGAAAAGGGTATTGCGGGTCTTTGAAGCTCCAAGAACCCGTATTGGCCGGAATTACTGCTAAGGAGGCAAAGATGGCACGATTATCCGTGGCGGATATCCAACGCTATCATGACGAGGGATTTGCCGTGGTCGAGGGGCTCATCACTCACCGGGAACTTACCGAGATCAAAGCGGAAGCCGCGCGCATCTGCCGAGGCGCCTACGAGATACCCGGCATCGTGCCCGTGGCGCCGGATGCCTCCGACGACGACGCTCTTTCCAAGTATCTGTGCATCCATCAGCCGCACAAGGTGAGCCCAATCATCGAAAAGTTCGTGCGCCATCCGGGCATCGCGGAGGTGCTGACGCAGATGATCGGCCCCAACGTCAAGTGCATGCAATCCATGCTCTTCATCAAGCCGCCGGGGTTCCCCGGCCAGGCCTACCATCAAGATGAGCGGTACATACCCACCGAGGATCGGAGCCTAACCGGCGCATGGATTGCCGTTGACGACGCGACGATAGAGAATGGCTGCCTTTGGGTGATCCCCGGGACCCACAAGGATCCCCTTTATCCCTGGGCCGCCCACAACAACCCGGAGTACGACACGGCTGATGAGGCCCAAAACATCCCTCGGGAGCGCGAAGTGCCTGTGGAGGTGCAGGCGGGGAGCGTAGTCTTCTTCAACGGGTATCTGCTCCACAGCTCCTTGAAGAACCGCTCCCAGCGGTATCGGCGCGTGCTGGTGAACCACTACATGAGCGCCTCATCGCAGTTGCCGTGGTGCGGGTATGAAGACTACCGCGACGTGATCATGGTAGCCGGAACAGATCCATACGCTCACAAAGGCTACGCCGACATCGCCAGGCCGCACCTCAGAGCCGTGCGCCGCGGAGAAGGATAACAGCAAACGCGCAGCGTTCCTCAGCGCGGGTTGGTTTCCACCCACATGTTGTCGAAGCCATAGTATCCGCCTCCCGAGCTGAAATAGCCCGTCGTATAGTGCAGGCGCACGTTGCCGTTGAAGTTGAAGTTGTTGGACACGACCATCCCATAGATGTCGCCCGTGCCGTTGAAGTTCACCGTGCCGCCGGATTCGCCATTGTAGGCATAGATGCCGGCGTCTAGCTCGCTGTTCCCGTTGATATTGACGGAGCTCGTTTGCGCTACGTAGATGCGCACGGCTTTGGACGGATCGGCGGACATTTTGAGGGAGGCTGTTCCGCCGTTCAAATTACATCCGCCGCCGGCCCCACCGCTTGGCCCGAACCAGATGGTGATGGGGCCGTTTGTGTTGTTGAAGTAGACCTTGGCATTCCCGTTGAGGATCAGGGTGGTAAGGTAGTAGTTGGCTCCTCCGGGTTTGCCGTTGAAGGTGAGGGAACCGTTGCCGTTGATGAGCACCGTGTTGTTCGTTATAGCCGGGCTGGCCAGGGCATTGTCATTGTGAGTAGCCAGATAGGCCAATCCCCCGGGAAACTGTGCCGCCGCGATCTGGTCTACGGTTTGCCATTGAACGGCATCAGCATTGCGCACTGGGGTGAACCGGCCGGGCGGATTGATGTTTGCTGTGGCGTTTGGACCGTTGAGCACAACGCTTCCCGTGATGGTGGGGTTCCCATTGATGTTCAGTTGCCCGTTGGAGCCGACACTCCCTTCAACCAGCGGAGAACCGTTGACATTCCCTTGCTTCCTTGCAAATACAGCATAATCCGCCTGAGTGCTGTATCCTCGGACAGACACTCTGATGGAGCGGGTAACGCCTTTGTAGGAACCCGTAGCGATCACATCCAGATACGTCCCCGGCCCGGACCATGGAGTGTTCGTACCCCGGTTCACGCATTGCACGGTGTACGATGTGGACGCAATCCCGAAGGGCTGGCTCACGCTTACGGCAGAGGTGTCTGCCTGAGACACATTATTGCTGATCTTGCGGAGTTCCCAATTCACGCCTGCCTCGGCAAGGTCCAGCGCGGCCGCATAGTTCAGATCATACGTTGCACGCTGCTGATGGGAGGCGCAATAGGCCGCAATGCCGATCAGCAATATGGAAATAATCAGCACGAAGTAGAGCGCCGTGACCATGGCCACCCCGCGCATCCGGGCGCGTGCAGGCTTACCTGAGCCGTTCATGATCGTTTCCTCCCTTCCCGGCTACAGCCCGAGAAGTGCGGATATCCCTCCTGGCAAAGTAGGTTGTTCCACACATGGGCGCCTTTCTGGAGCGCCGGGATCGGACGAACCGGCATCCCAGCGCTCCAGACGCGTCCCTGCAGATCATCCTGGGGCAGGCCGCTGACGCCTACGGGCCTGTCACCACCACACCCGCAGGGCCGTAGCTCACACTCCCTCCGAAGGACGTCCCGGTAACGTCAATCGCCAGGCCGCCTGCAAACAGGCCGATCGTTGCGGCATTGAACGCAGAATACCTGGCCGTCACATTGGATTGGAGGGATTGAATGCCGATGCTGGCCGGCGCGTTCCAATTGCAATGGTCTGCGTGAACCGGTCCGGAAGCAGTCACAGAGATGAACGTGGAGGGATCGGCGCCGGCCACCGGCCAAATCTGGCTGTTATCGGCTACGACGCCTCCTTCATCATCCTCTCCACATTCGTCCTCCTCAGCCGAGGCCACCTTCACGTACGTCCCAGCTTGGATGAGCGCGGAACTGAAATCCACCCCCTCCTCGGCCAAAATGGAGAGGCCGAAGGGCGCAAAGATCGAAGCCCCGCTGATGTCGGCACCGTCGTCATCCGCTCCTATGGCGATGGGTCCGGAAGTTGCAAAGAGCGACGCTCCGCGGGCGTGTACCTCTTCGCCCTCGATGGCGATGCTCCCGGCCTGGATGCTGCTCGGTGCATTCCGGCTGAGGTCCAGTTCCTCGTCGGAAGCCAGGGACACCGTTCCGGTAGCCTGCACAGAGCATCCCGAGAGGGCCATCTCATCTTCGGCTGTGATGCTCACGTCCGATGCCTGAAAGCTGGCGTTTGAGGCTTCCAGATCTTCATCCTCCGCCTTCAACAGGATCGAGCCACCGGAGATGAAGGAGGTCTGGTCCTTGAGGGCCATATGATCGTGAGACGCACCTTTGATGCTGCCGGCCGTGTCATACACGTAGAAGCTCGCAGAAGATGCGCTCAGCGCCTTCCCGGCCTGCAGGACGATCCCCTCGCCTACCGCCACCGCGGGACCCACGGCAGCCGGTCCCCAAATTTCACCTATAATGGACCGGCCCGCGGCTGCGGTGAATGTGGTGACGGGAGGCAGGGTGCCGATCCAGAACAGGTCTGTGCCCGTAGCCGACATTCCGTTGAGGACGATATCCTTGCGCGCCAGTGCCGTCATGGACACGTCGAACCAGCATGTGGATCCTGTCAGATCAATGGTGCCTCGAGCAGACCCTCCATCGCAAAGGACGGATGTTCCGCTGCGCTGCGACGCACGCGCCACGCTCTCACCGTGAGAACCATGGAAGCGGTCGTCGTCACTATGCTTCCGCGTAGATCCGGCCTCGAGGACGATGACCGGCGCCTGCAATGATCCGTGCACAATGAGATCGCCGCCTGCGCGCAGGTGCAGAGGAAGTGTCAGCACGAGGCTTTGAGACGCAGGGATTACCAATCCGGCCGGCTTCTTGGGAGGCTTGTAGGTAGATCCGCCGGCGGTCTTTGCCTTTTGAGTGTCGAAGACTCCGTCAGACAGGATGAGCGCATTCACGTCCACGCTCGGGTTGGACGCCAGGCCGATATCCACAGTCGGTGAGTAGAGGCCGTCGCCGTTTACATCCACAAAGACGAAGCCCGGATCCGCTACAGGCCCGCTTTGCGCTGCGCAAACGCCGCCGAACAGCACAAGGGTGGCGACGACTGCGGTAATGTGTCGAATGGGAAACATGCTTCCTCCTTCCCGGGATTTGGCCGGCAGGCATAGGGCAGCCCAAGCCGGTCTCAAAAGGTTATTCCTGCAAGAGAACGGCCGCTGACTTGGTATCATTGCCGGAACTGCTCCGGGATAGGTGCGGGGTTTGCAATTCCCTTGGGAAGCACGCGGGAACGCCCGTGGAGGGTAGTATGTAGCAACAGACCCTGATCCTCGCCCGCGGGCTCGTTTACTTCTTCCTGGAGGTGCCGGTTATGCCTACCTACGCAGGAGTATGCCAAGCGAACATCACTCCGCCCTTGGGCGTTTGGATGTGCGGCTATGCCTTCCGCCCTACAGGGTGTTTGGGTGTCCACGACGAGCTCTACGCCCGCGCCCTTGTGGTGGATGACGGGGACGTTCGGCTGGCGATGGTGGCAATGGATCTCATCGGCTTGGATTTCGATCTGGTGGACCAGGTGCGGCAGCAGGTGTCGGAGGAAGTGGGCATTCCGCCGGACGGCCTCATGCTCAACGCTACCCATACGCACGGCGGGCCCAATGTGCGCGCATTCAATACCATGGGCAGCCGGGATCCGGCATACACCGAGGTCCTCGTACGGAAGATCGCTGGGACCGTAAAGCAAGCGGCCGATCAGCTTCGGCCTGCGCAGTTCGTATACGGCAGGGCGCCGCTCCAATTGGGCATCAATCGCCGCCAACGCCGCAAGAGCGATGGTCGAATGGTAATCGGTCACAACTATGGCGGTCCCGTTGCTCCTTGGGTGGATGTTTTGGGCGTGCTCGATGCCCGCGGGGAGCCGTTTGCCCTACTCTTCAGCCACGCTTGCCACGGTACGACGCTCGGAGGAGACAATCTGCTGATCACTGCGGATTTCTGTGGGACCGCGTACCAGCGGATCCACGCCCACACGTCCGGCACGATGATGCCCTTCTTTCTGCAGGGCTGTGCGGGGAACATCAACCCCAATCCTCGGGGAACGTTCGAACATGCCCGCAACCATGGCTTCATGCTCGCCGATGCGGCCCTGGAAGCGCTGAGCAAAGCCACGCCGCTCAAACAACCGATCCTCTCCTGTGAGGTGACCTCTGTGGAACTGCCGCTTTTGCCGCCTCCACCCCCTGAAGCGTGCGATCGCGCCATCGCCGAATGGGAGGCAAAGGTTGAAGAAGAGGAGCGCACTGGCGACATGGGCCGCATCCTCCACGCACGAGGGATGCTCGATTACGCGCGATACGAACGACGCATGGCCGAGCGCCAAGAAAAACCAAGCACCGAGTTCACTCTCCAGCTATTGAATGTGCACGGAGCGCGCATCCTCGGAATGCCGGCCGAGGTCTTTGTGCAATACGCCCTGGATTTCGATCAGCAGGCAGCGGGCCCGGTTATCACTTTGGGATACACCAATGGCGTCCACGGATACCTTCCCACTGCCGCGGATTACGACTTCGGCGGCTACGAAGTGGAAGCTGCCCATCGGTACTACGGAACCCTTATGTTCGCTCCGGAATGCGAGATGCTCGTACGGCAGGCCTCGTACCGGATGCTCGATATCGAACGGGGCGTTCTGGTACCCTACCGAGTGTAGCGCACGCATTCCGAAACAACCAAGGCCCCTCATTCATATCTTAAAGACGGAGGAATGCAATCACAACCCAAAAGACCGCCGGCGATCCTGTGGCCGATTTCACCCTGAAGGACACCGCCGGCCGCCTGTACCGTTCTGCTTCGGCTCGTGCCGAGGGACCGGTGGTGTTTGCATTCTACAAACGGTCTTGCCCCACGTGCCTCTATACGCTTCCCTTCCTGCAAAGACTTCACGAGGCGTACGCTGGAGGAAGCGCACGGGTATGGGGCATTTCCCAAGACACGCCGGAGGACACGGACGCTCTGGCCCGTGAACTTGGGATTACCTTCCCGCTGTTGATAGACGCGGATTTGGAAGTTACGGAAGCGTACGACCTCGTGTCCGTACCCAACATCTATTTGGCGGATGAAGGCAGCGTGATCGTGCGCCATGCGCCGGCATTCATTGCGAGCGAACTCAACGCCATGGCGCGCATCTTCGCCGAGCGAACGGGAATGGCGTATCGCCCGGTGGTGAGGGAAGAAGACCATGCGCCTTCCCTCAAGCCTGGATGAGGCTCCCGCCGCCGGTCCTAGTTGAGGACCGAGACCCCCTCAAGAATACGGGGTGCACCTCCGATAATCGGGTACGAACCGAAGCGCCGCAGGGCGCATGAGGCGTGAATTTGAAGCGTACCGCACAAGGGAGGGCACCTCGGTACCAACATGATACGCGGGCTTTACAGCGCCGCGACAGGGATGCTCGCGCAGCAGGCCGTGCAGGATGCCCTGGCCTCTAATTTAGCCAATATCAATACCACCGGCTTCAAGCAGGACGTACCCACCTTCAGGGCTCTCTACGATATGGCCCTCAACCGTTACGGCGGCATAGACGGGGGAGGCGCCTATGTGGGAAACCTTGGCCTAGGTTCCGCTTTCGACCGGGCCGTAACCGACTTCTCGCCTGGTTCTCTTACCGCTACCCAGAACCCGCTGGACCTGGCGCTCGTGGGGGATGGCTTCTTCACAGTGCAGACCCCTGCAGGCGAACGCTACACTCGGGCAGGCGCTTTCCACATCGAACCGGTGAAGACACCGCCGGGCGCCAAGCCCATCAGCTACTTGGTGGACGATGAGGGCCGCCGCGTGCTGGGAACAAAGGGCCCTATAGACACGGGCGGTGCGCAGAACGTGGCGGTTGACGACAACGGAAACGTTTTGGTGAATGGATCCGCCGTGGACCGCCTCAAGATCGTGACGGCGATGCCTTCCCAGATGCGCAAGGAGGGGGGCAACGTATTCGCCATTCTAGGCACGCCCGTCGCTGCGAGCCCTAAAGTGCGCAGCGGCTTCCTGGAACAGTCCAACGTCAGCGCTGTGGGCTCAATGGTGCGCATGATCGCGGTGCAGCGAGCCTACGAGGCGGCCCAGCGCGCAGTGACTTCCCAGGATGATGAACTCAACAAGGTGATCAATGAAGCAGCCCGATTGTAGCAATCCTGTACCTTCTCGGCCGGACCGCGCAGCAAAGGCTTCGCGGAGGCCGATGCCGCTCCCCAACTGATTGCGGGGAGCCCAAGAACTGCGGCCAAAGCCGCCGCACAAGGAGATCACAGATGCGTGCACTCAACACATCGGCCACCGGTATGATGGCGCAGCAGTTCAACCTGGACGTCATCGCCAACAACCTGGCCAACGTAAACACCGTCGGCTTCAAGAAGGCCACCGCGGAATTCCAGGATCTGCTCTACCAGAACCTGCAAACGCCAGGCGCCCTTTCGGCCACCGGAGGGCAAATCCCCACCGGAGCCCAAATCGGCCTAGGCGTAAGCGCGGGAAGAACCGGCCAGGTATTCACACAGGGCACGCTCCAGCAGACAGGCCGCGAACTCGACGTGGCGATCAAGGGCGACGGTTTCTTCAAGGTCCTCCTGCCCGACGGGACCACGGCCTATACTCGCGATGGAGCCCTGGAAATGGATGCCCAAGGGCGGCTCGTTACCTCCGACGGCAACCCCGTCCAGCCGGAAATCGTGATCCCATCCGACAAACAGCAAATCAACATTGCGCCGGACGGCACCGTGAGCGTTCAGCGAGCGGGTCAAACGAATTTCGACCAGGTGGGCCGTATCCAGCTTACGCGCTTCATTAACCCGGCCGGATTGGAGCGCATCGGCGGGAACCTTTACAAACCCACCGCTGCATCCGGAGACCCCATAGACGACAATCCCGGACAGAACGGCCTCGGCACCCTCGTGCAGCAGTCCCTGGAAACGGCCAACGTGGAAGTGGTGGAGGAGATGATCCGCATGATCACCATCCAGCGTGCGTACGAAACTAATTCCAAGGCGATACAGACCGCGGATGAGATGCTGCAAGGCGCCAACAACCTGAAGCGGTAAGAGGGCTCCATTGCAGGTGGAGGCACTTCCATGATGCCATGCATTTCCATACTTCTGCTCACTGCGCTGCTCAGCCCTTCCCAGGGACCCGGGGTCCAGCACTCGCTTCCTCCCCGACGCACGGCGGCAAAGGTTCGCGTTGTGATCCTGCCGGACCCTGTGGTGTCGGGATCCGTGTTTACCCTGGGCGAGATCGCCCGCGTAACCGGCAGCAACGCTCAATTGGTAGCGCGCATCTCCGCCGTGGAAGTTGGGGCGTCGCCGCTTCCAGGTCTCACGCGCCTCCTCTTCCCCGCTGATGTGCAGACACGGCTGCGCTATAACGGCATTGATCCCGGCGCAGTGGATCTGCAGGCCCCGCCCTCCATCCGCGTGTCGCGGGCGGCCACCCGCGTGGACAACTCCGCAGTGGTGCGGGCAGCAACGGAGGCTGTGGAAGCGGCAAACCAAGGCGGCGGAGAGCTGATCGTAGAGGCTTCGCCGCCCTCAACCCAGTTGTACGTGTCCCCAGGCAGCCTCACCTATCTGCCGGGCGCACCACGCGGAGAACTCGGCTCGGGCTCCGTTATCGTTCCGGTAGCAATCCTGGTGGATGGAAAACCCGCCAAGAGCGTAGACGTGCTCGTGAAGGTGCGGCGGAGGGTTACAGCCCTTGTAGCGACCCGTCCTTTGGCTCCCCATGACACGCTCACTTCAGGGGACGTGACCACCGCCGTTGTGGACGGACCTCCCGGCGGCGCTCCATTTCTTACGGACGTCGCCGCCCTCGTAGGCAAGCGAACTACCCGGCAGATTGCCCTGGGAGCTCCGCTCCGTGAAGGTGACGTGGAAGCGGTGCCCGTTATTCTGACGGGAGCGCGCGTAAACGTGGTGATCTCTGCTGGAGGCGTCACCATCACAGCTCCTGCCGTCGCCCGCACCCAAGGAGCCATAGGGGACCGCGTGCGCGTCTTTGTCAAAACCACCCGCAAGGAACTTACGGGCACCGTTGTGGATGCCTCGACGGTGCGTGTGGAGGAAGTACCATGACGCAGAAGATTGCGATGGCGTTGTTGGCTGCGGCCCTCGTCCTTGGAAGTGCTGCCGCACCCGCCCGATGCGATGGATCGGGCACCCAGGGCCGGCCGGAAGAAAGGCAGGGAGCCGCGGCGCGCCCTACAGGAAGCCTCTTTTCTCCCGAGCATTCGTCGCTCTTCGCCGATCTCAAGGCTCACCGGGTGGGAGATATCGTAACCATCCTCGTTCAGGAGAGTGCCGTTGCCACCACATCGGCCAACACGAAAACGAGCAAAGACGAAAGTGCGACGTTCGGAGGGGTCACGGGAGCGCTCAGCGGCCTGTTCAAGCCCCTGGGCATCAAGCACTCGCTCCTGGGGCCCTTCGGCACCAACGACAAACGCACCTCCAACGGGTCGGGAACTACGGACCGAAGCGGCTCCCTCGTCACCAAGATTACTGCAGTAGTGAAAGAGGTGATGCCCAATGGCGATCTCAAGATCGAAGGCAACCGCGTAGTGGGCATCAATCAGGAGAAGCAAAAGGTCACCATCTCAGGCATCGTCCGGCCGCAAGACGTGGGTCCCGATAACACGGTGTCTTCCGTGTCCATCGCTGAAATGACGGTGCAATACGACGGCAAGGGGCCTGTTGGGGCTCAGCAAAAGCCGGGCCTGATTACGCGGCTGTTCCACTGGCTCTTCTGAACCTGCGCAAGGAGATCGGCAATGGGCACATCTTCCATACAGCGCACCATGATGCCGGAACTAGTCCGCACAGCGCTTTTTGCGGTGGCAGCAGCCACTCTGATAACCTGTGGAGCAGCCGCCCAGGTGCGCATCAAGGACATCGCCGGGGTGCAGGGAGCCCGCGGCAACCAGCTTGTGGGCTACGGCCTCGTAGTAGGATTGGAGGGTACGGGTGACAGCAACAGCACCATCTTTACGGCCCAGTCGCTCGTAAATGCCCTCCAGAGAATGGGGGTAACAGTCCCGGCAGCGGCCGTGAAGGTGAAGAACGTTGCGGCGGTAATGGTCACAGCCGACCTGCCGGCCTTCGTAAAGAACGGGAGCCGCATAGACGTCACCGTAAGCTCCCTGGGCGATGCCCGGTCCCTGCAAGGGGGGACGCTCATCCAAACGCCGCTGCAAGGGGCAGACGGGCAAGTTTACGCGGTTGCCCAGGGGCCCATCTCGATCGGCGGTTTCAACTTTTCGTCCGGAGGGAGCCAAGCTCAGAAGAACCACACGAATGTAGGCCGCATCCCGCAGGGTGCCACCGTAGAGCGCGAGGTTCCCACATCCATCACAGATGGCCAGACCGTGGAGATCACCCTCAACGAAGGTGACCTCACAACCGCCAGCCGCATCGCCGAGGCAATCAATGCCAAGATCCCGGCGGCCAACGCCCAACCCCTGGACCCCTATACTGTCCGAGTGGCGATCCCGCCTGCGGAGCGGGGGAATGTCGTCTCGTTCCTCGCCAAGGTCGAGGGCATCACGGTAGAGCCGGACACCGTGGCGCGCATCGTCGTGAACGAGCGCACAGGCACCGTAGTCATCGGCGGGGATGTACGGGTGTCTCCATGCGCCATCGCCCATGGGGATATTCAGGTGAAGGTCGAAAACAACCCCATCGTAGCGATCCCTCCGCCCTTCTCCGAAAACGGAAAGCCTGTGGTGGTGCCCCTCAAAGACGTGAGCGTAAAGGAGACGCCGGCGAAGCTGGCCGCGATGCCTGCCACCACCACCGTGGATCAGCTTGTGCGGGCCCTCAATGCTCTGGGGGTGACACCCAGGGACCTTATCTCCATCCTTCAGGCGATGAAAGCCGCGGGCGGCATCACGGCCGAGATAGAGCTTCAATGAAGCGCACGCGGCCGGCAAACGGGGACGCATTGCGAAAATGAACACAGCCACATCATCCACCGTTCAACGCACTGCAGAGAGCCAGGACCTTCAGATCCGTCAGCAGAAGCTCCGCAAGGCTACGCGCCAGATGGAGGGTTACTTCGTGGGCATGCTTCTGAAACAGATGCACGAGGCTGATCAGAAGGAAGGTCTCTTCGGCAAAGACAGCGCCTCGGACACGTATCGCGAGATGTTTTACGACGCCGTGGGCGAGGCGGTAGGCAGCAGGGGCGCCTTCGGAATTGCCGACATGCTCTACAAGGAACTTGCGCCGCGGCTTAAGCTGGAAGCCGCTGCCGATCAGACCGGCGAGGGGCATGGAGGTACCAAACCGTGAAACCAACGCACGCAGACATTGCACGCCAAGCGCGTATACTCATCGCTGCTCTGCAGAACGAAGCCGGGCTCCTGCGGCGGATGCTCAGTTTGAGCGGCCTTCTCGAGGATGCCCTCCAGCGCAACGACATCCAGAACATCCTCGCGCTCGAAGAAGCCATGAGGCGCACCTCGGCCGCAGCCGCATCCTTCGAGAAGGCGCGGACAGCAGCCGTTGAGCTCCTTTCGCGATTGACCGGCTCCAACGGGCCCAAGCTGGGCGATTTGCTGCCTTCCATCCCGGAACCCGAGGCAGGCACATTGAAGCGGCTGCAGCGCGAGATCCTCACTCTGCACCAGCGCCTGGCCGCAATGCAGGAAGTAAACCGCGCCTTGAGCGCCAGCGGCCTCAGCACGATGCGAATGTTGCTGCGCCTGTTGACCCACACTGCGATGCAGCCGGCGACGTACGGGCATGCCGCAGCCCCTGCCGCAGGCGCCCTGTTCCTGGACCAGAAGGCTTAAGAGGAGCCGCAAATGCCGGGATCCTTCAATGGCATCGAAATCGGAGCGCGGGCGTTAACTACCTATCAGGGTCTCATAGACCTGACTGGGCACAACATCGCCAACGTAAACACGCCCGGCTATACACGCCAGCAGGGAGAGATCGAGGCAACTCCGCCCGATGATCCTCTCAATGGCATTGCCGCGGCCGTAGGTACGGGCGTACAGATTACGGGCATCACCGGCGTGCGCGATCGGTACCTACAGGGCAGGCTGGATGCCGCCTTGCGGGACCAGAGCCGCTACGACCAGCTCAATTCCACGCTGCAACGGGTGCAGACCGCTTATTCCGAGCCCGGCGCCGGGGCCATCTCGGATTTGCTGGCGCAATTCTTCAACAGCTTCCAGGCCATATCCGCCAACCCGGAGGATGTGGGGACGCGCCAGGTTGCTCTCAACCAAGCGAACGTTTTGGCTGCCCGCTTCCGGACCCTATACGCGGACCTCTCGTCGGCATCCCAGGACGCAGCATCCCAGGTGCGCGACCGTATTGCGGAAGCGAACCAACTGGCACGCCAGGTGGCGGATCTCAACGGCCGCATCGCCGCCCTTGCTGCACAAAAGGGCCAATCATCGGATTTGGAGGACGCACGCGATCAGCTCGTTCAGAAGCTCGGAAAGCTCGTCGGTGCGGAAGCCTCGCCCGCGCGGGATGAACGCGGGAACGCCACCGGCGCATTGAACGTTACAGTTGGCGGGTTTTTGCTGGTGGATGGCCAAAACGCCGGCGCCCTACCCACAACGACCACCATGGTCGCTGGTATGCCGGCCTTGGGAGATCCGCAGAATGCCTACCCGATGGCCGGAGGAGAGGTCGCCGCATTGGTCGAAGCCCAGCAGCGCATCGGCGAATATCAGGCGCAACTAAATACCCTGGCCGCTGCGCTGATCAGCCAAGTAAACCAGATCCATAAGTCGGGATACGGATTGGACGGAAGTTCCGGCCGAAGCTTTTTCATTGGGAGCAACGCACAGGACATTGCAGTAGACCCTTCCGTCGCGGCAGATCCCAAATCCATCGCAGCGGCCTCTCCTCCGCCGGCCGGCAGACCGCCCGCGCCGGGCGATGGGGAAAACGCCCGGGCCATCGCAGACCTTGCTTCGGCGCATCTGCTCAATGGATCCACACTCTCGGACTTCTATGCCGCCCATGTTGCCCGCATCGGAAGTGACGTGGCAGCCGCTTCAAGCCAGGCGACAAACGCTGCGGCGCTCTCTCAGCAATTGCAGTCGCTTCGAAGCACAGTGTCCGGCGTGTCCCTTGACGAGGAATTGACCCACATGATCCAGTATCAGCGAGCCTACCAGGCCGCCGCCCGCATCGTAACGGTAATGGATGACCTCCTCAACCGGGTCATCAACGGAATGGGCCAGTAAAACTTTGAGACGCATGGTTTCACCTTAGGGAACCCAGGTAAACGCGCGATGCGTATCGCAAGCAACATGAGTGTGGAACGCTCCCTGTATGATATGGAGGCTGCAGCCGACCGCCTCACACGGGTACAGGAGCAGATTAGCAGCGGCAAGCAGCTCAACCGGCCGTCGGACAACCCGGCTCACGTGGGCCAAGACCTGTCGCTGCGGGCAGCGCAATCCAGCATCCGGCAATTCCAAAGCAACATCACGAGCGCCCGCGCTTTCGTCGGCACAGCCGATAACGCCCTTTCTCAGGTGACCACGCTCCTGCGGCAGGCCCGCCAGCTTGCTGTGCAAGGGGCTACGGACACCCTGGATCCCACGGCTCGCCAAGGGCTCGCAGACCAGGTGACCTCTATCCTCAAACAAATCGCCAGCATCGGCAATACCCAGTTGGGCGATCGCTATGTGTTCGCGGGCCGCAGGACCACAACGCCCCCCTTCCAGGCGACTGGAAACCAGGTGACCTATGTGGGAGGGACCGCTTCCTCCGGAGACGGAGCCATCAACGTGGAGATTGCGCCGGGTGAGGTCATGCAGATCAACGCGACAGGGGACCAAGCCTTTCAGGGGATCTTCGCCGCACTCGGCCAATTGGCGGATCACCTGGCCACAGGGCAAGTGTCCGTTCTCTCGCGGGAAGACCTTGCCGCGATAGACGGGGCGATCGCCAATGTCAACGGCGTGCGCGCCGTCTTCGGCGTGAACGTTCAACGCCTCGATCAAACGAAGGCACGTCTGGACGACGCATCAGCCGCCATGACGGCGCTCCAGAGCAAGATCGAGGACGCCGACATCCCGCAAGCAGTGGTTGCCCTGAACGAGGCGCAAAATGCCTATCAGGCGGCCCTGGCGGCAACAGCCCGCGGCTTTCAGCAGAGTTTGCTCGATTTCCTGAAGTGACCAGAGGCATTCCGCTGTAAAGGCGGAGGACGCCCTCCGCACATAAAACCAACAAGGAGACGACACCGTGGCACAAGCAACCAGACGCCGCACACTTCATGTAAACACCACCCGGTTCGGGCCTGTTGAAGTAAGTGAGAAGGCGGTAATCACCTTCCCCAATGGGCTCATCGGCTTCGAGCAATTCCACCGTTTCGTGCTTCTGGAAGCGCAGGAAACCAGCCCGATCCAGTGGCTTCAATCTGTGGAAGACGGTTCGCTGGCCTTCCCGGTGATCAACCCGTGGGATGTGCGCCCAGACTATACCCCGTTGATCAGCGCCGGCGACACGCAGGCTCTGGATCTGGAAGAGGACACGCCTCGTGCAGTTTTGGCCATCGTGACGATCCCGCGGCAGGACCCACGGCAGATCACTGTGAACCTTCTTGGGCCCATCCTCATCAACATGCACACGCGTACGGCCCGCCAGATCGTCGTAGAGAACGCGGAGTACACCACACGCCACCGCATCGCAGATGCTCCAGCCGAAGCTTTGGCTCAGCAGGCGGCGTGAGAAGGAAAACCACACTGCAAGTGGTGAATAAGCGGCCGTGTGCACCTGCGTGGCTTCTCCGCGCGGGTAGCACGGTTCAGCTCCACTCTGTTGGACCACGGAGGGTGAAGGATGCTGGTTCTAACCCGAAAGCCCGACCAAAGCATCATGGTGGGCGGCGACATCGAGATCACGATCCTCGAGGTCCGCGGCGAGCAGGTGCGCGTGGGCATTCGCGCCCCGCGGGATGTGGTGATCCACCGCAAAGAAATCTTCGAGCAGATCCGGGAAGAGAATACATCGGCGGCGCAAGCGGAACCTGTTCCGGAGATTGAGGACCTCATCGCGAACAAGGCGCACTCGGATTGAGCCGGTCAACGTCAATCCCGGGTTGACACAGCGGAAGCATCGCGCCATCGCCCAGGAGCATCTGGTAGGGTACACTCTTCAGCATGACGACTGCCCAGAGTTCCAGACCGGCGCGTTCTCCACTGTTTATTCTCTTTATTACCGTTGCAATTGATCTACTCGGTTTCGGCATCATTCTGCCGCTCCTGCCGCTGTATGTAAAGCAGTTCGGGGGCTCGCCCGTCATGGCAGGGTGGCTCACGGCTTCCTATTCGGTGATGCAGTTCCTTTTTGCACCGATATGGGGCCGCCTGTCGGACCTGCACGGCCGCCGCCCGCTCATCCTAATGAGCCTCGTAGGGTCGGCCATCACCTTCTTGCTCTTTGGTTTGGCCACGCACCTGTGGGTCCTCTTTGCCGCACGGATCGCAGCCGGCATCACCACCGCGGCGAGCCTTCCCACAGCCCAAGCCTACATTGCAGACGTAACCACTCCGGAACGACGCGCCCGCGGCATGGCCATGATCGGCGTGGCATTCGGCATCGGGTTTGCCGTAGGCCCGTGGATCGGCGGCTTCCTCGGGCGCTACAGCCTGGCGCTCCCAGCGTTTTTTGTGGCTGGCATGGCTGGGGTCAACTTCATCTGGTCCTTCATCGCCCTGCCGGAATCCCATGTCACCGGGCGCGATCCCGGTCATGCCCGCAAGGTGGTCCTCCTAGACACGGCGCGCTTCGCAGAGGTATTCCGCACGCCGGCCCTGAGCGAGCTCCTCACCCTCTTCTCCTTCTCGACGTTCGCCTTTGCACTCATGGAGGCCACCTTCACCTGGCTCGTACTCTACAATTTCGTGGGACCGGCGCATCACATAGACGTACGCAGCCCGCACATTGCCCGGCCGGTTCTGGAGTTCCTTCAGAGCAGCGCAGCCGCAACGGTGGGTCCCATGTTCGGCATCGTGGGGATCACTGCGGTGATCTCTCAGGGTGCGGTGATGGGAGGGCTCGCACAGCGAGTGGGGGAAGTGCGCCTCATCTGGGCTGGAGCCCTTATTCTTATAGCAGCGCTCGTAGGGATCGCCGTGACGCACAGTATCGTGGTCGTTACGGTTTTGGCCGCGCTCCTGGCTGTGGGCAACGGGGTGATGACGCCCTCCGTGTCCAGCATGATCTCGAAGGCAGCCGATCCGCGGCGCAAGGGAGGCGTGCTCGGCGTTCAGCAATCCCTAAGCAGCTTCAGCCGCATCATCGCGCCTCCCTTAGGCACCTGGTTACTGCAGCGCTTCAGCCCAGCAGCCCCCTACCTGCTCTCCGCCGTCCTTATGGCCATCGCCTTTATCCTGAGCCTGAACCTTCCACGGCTCCCCATTGGGGAAGCAGCCGGTACAGGTGCCTAGATCTGCCCGTCACCGCTAAGGTGCAGGGATCAATTCAAAATGGCGGGGTCGCGGTAGGGCGGCAGCCCGTTGTTCCTTCACGATATCCGCTTCGAAGGCATCCAGTTCAGCCAGAGCTTTATGGATGTGGGGATCCTTCTCTCCCTGCAGAGGCACCTGCACAGAGCGCCAGCGCAAAAAATGTATGTTGTTGTGTTTGACCGTCAATGCATACACCTGGGCGGCCTGGCGCGCCATGGGCGTGGCGTACTGCGCAAGGTTTATGCCGGCGGCCAGCTCCTCACGTGTAAAGGTCCCGATCGTCTCGCCGTCTATCTTCAGCGTCCAGCGCGGCACATCCAGATTTGCTACTACCAAGGGTTCCTGGTCCAGCGCCTCCATGAAATCCGAAGAGCGCACTGCAAGGGCTGTTACAGGGTCGTTCCAATCCACGGGCATGGGCAGTGCATCGTCGGTCTGCGTCCACGTAATGGATGGGCCGAAGTGCAGGTTAGTTACGCGGGTTGATGCGGCATCAACTAACTGTTTGCTCGCGGCATCCAGCTTCACCGATGCCACCAGGGAGGGTGCATTCCATGCCTTGAGCAAACACTCCGCCATAATCAGGTGGCCGCCGGGCCCGGGATGGACCCGATCTGGGATGATCTTTTGCGCCAAGGCGGGGTCTGTGGCATATGCCGCCCTCAGCATGGCCACCATGGGGGAGTTCAGATCCGCCACGGTGAGGTGGTCGTCGCGGGCGAGCTGTTTGACGAATTCCCCGTACCGCACGAGGACCGAGTTATATCCCCCAGGGAAGTTGGGCTTCCGGGTCACATCGTCGAAGGGCGAGGGCTGGATCACCGTGATGCGGATGCCGGGAACCGCAGCCTTCATCTTGTCAATGATATGGCGGTATCCGTCGGCGTACGTGCGGAAGAGGTTTTCGTCGAAGGGCCTGTATCCCCCGTCGTTCATTCCGAGCATAATCGTCATCACAGTGGGGTGGTAGGCGATGACGTCTCGTTCCAGCCGAAGGTCAATCGGACCGCCTCCTCCGCCGGTAACCCTGTCGCCTCCCCAGCCCGAATGCACGAACGTAACGGGCATTTTCGGGAAGCGCGTTACCACGTACGTCTCGGTGAAGACGGTATACAAGCGCTGGTCTGTGATGGAGTCTCCATAGAAGACCACGCGATCGCCGCTGTGCAGGGCAAAGGGAGCCTGCGCCAAGACGGCGGCCGCCTGAAGGAACAACGCGGTTGCGGCTACAAACAACCATCGCGATTTCGTCGTCATAGAACCCTCCGCGTGCGAAAGAGATCCGCAGACATCGTCGCCCTAACCGCGCCCCAAGAGGCGAAGGGCGCGCTCCGCGATGTGCCTGGGTGTGAAACCGAATTCCTCCAGCAGAACTTCCATGGGCGCCGAGGCGCCGAAGTGGTCGAGGCCGATGACTTCCCCGTCCGTACCTACGAAGCGGTGCCAGCCCAAAGGTGAGCCTGCCTCCACAGCGAGCTTCTTGACATCGGGAGGCAACACCTGGCGGCGATAATCCTCATCCTGCGCATCAAACAGCTCCCAAGACGGCATGGACACGACGCTGGCCCGCACGCCCTGTGCGCCAAGAAGTTTGGATGCCTCAACCGCGGCGGACACTTCCGAGCCCGAGGCGATGAGCACCACATCAGGCGTGCCGCCTGGGGCCTCGACGAGGATGTACGCCCCCTTGCGCAAGCCGGATGCAGGCCCCATGGACGCACGGTCCAACGTAGGAAGCTTTTGCCGTGTGAGGATCAGCGCAACGGGACCGGAGGTATGCTCCACCGCCGCACGCCAGGCTTCTGCCGCCTCGTTGGCGTCTGCCGGGCGAATGGTGACCATGTGAGGAGTGGCGCGCAATGCCGCAAGCTGTTCCACGGGTTGGTGGGTAGGCCCATCCTCTCCCAAGGCGATGCTGTCGTGCGTAAAAACGTAGATGACGGGCAGCTCCATCAATGCCGAGAGGCGAAGCGCCGGCCGCAGATAGTCCACAAAGTTGAAGAATGTAGCCACGAAGGGCCGCAATCCGCCGTGGGCTGCGATGCCGTTGGCTGCGGCGGCCATGGCATGTTCCCGAACCCCGAAGTGCACATTGCGGCCCTCGTACCCCCATACGCCACCCACAGCGCCTTCCGGGGTCGAAGAGGGAGGCGGAGGAGCCTCCAGATCCCCAAGACCTTTGAGCGCCGTCTCGGTAGAGGAATTGAGATCGGCGGATCCCCCAAGGAGGGCCGGGTAGTTTGGGGCAATGGTGTTGAGAACCTTACCCGCCGATGCGCGTGTGGCCAGGGCTTCGCCGCCAGGGAATGTGGGGATGTCCCGATCCCATCCCTCCGGCGGCGTGCCGTTCCAAGCCGCCTCCCATTCCCGGGCAAGATCAGGCTCGGCCTCGCGCCACGCCTCCAAGCGCAGGCGCCATTCCTCCTCTGCCTGTGCCCCACGCTCGACTGCCTTGCGGAAGTTCTTCAGCGCCTCGTCGGGAATATAGAATTCCGGCTCTTCCGGCCATCCCAACGCCCTCTTGGTGGCCTTCACCTCATCCACGCCCAACGGCGAACCGTGGGCCTTGGCGCTATCCTGCTTGTGGGGGGATCCATAGCCGATGTGAGTGCGAACACAAATAAGCGACGGGCGGCCTGTCTCGGCCCGTGCTTGATGAAGGGCCCGGTCAATGGCTTCCAGATCGTTGCCATCCTCTACACGCTGAACATGCCAGTGGTATGCCTCGAAGCGGCGCGCTACGTCTTCGGTAAAGCAGATATGGGTGCTGCCGTCCAGGGAGATGCCGTTATCATCATAGAGCACGATGAGCTTCCCCAAACGAAGGTGGCCGGCCAGCGACGCAGCCTCCGACGCCACCCCTTCCATCATGTCGCCGTCCGATGCAAGCACGTACGTATAGTGGTCCACAATCGTATGGCCGGGCCGATTGTAGCGGGCTGCAAGGTGGGCTTCCGCCATAGCCATACCCACGGCTGTGGCGATGCCTTGCCCCAGGGGGCCCGTAGTCGTCTCTACGCCGATGTCCAGATCCCTCTCGGGATGTCCCGGTGTGCGGCTCCCCCACTGCCGAAAGCGTTTGATCTCGTCCAGAGAGAGGTCGTACCCGGTCAGATGGAGAAGGCTGTATAGGAGCATGGATCCGTGGCCTGCCGAGAGCACGAAGCGGTCCCTATCGGGCCAGCGCGGATTGCGAGGGTTGTGCTTGAGATGGCGGCTGAAAAGCACGTAGGCCATGGGAGCAGCTCCCAGCGGCAAACCGGGATGGCCGGAATTCGCCCTCTGCACGCCGTCTACAGAAAGAAAGCGGATGGTATTTACGCACAGTTCATCCAGCGACATTTGAGTACCTCACCGGGGAGCAGCAGATTTGACGGGAGCCGAGGCTCATGCCGCTATGGGAACCAATGTGGCCTTCCCACAGCGCCAAGTGGTCCTTTGCTCACGGCAAGAGCGTACCCTACGACACGCCGGGCGTGCAACTGAATGATGGTACGGCGCCTGCGCCGAGATGCGCGCTCGACTTTGCGGCAGTGCCTCCAGCAAGCCGGATCGCCCATTTTGAGAAACCCATGCATTATAATGGAACATTGCCCATCGAACGGACTCCCGAGGTGCTTTACGTAATCCTTCGTGCAACGATAGCAATACTTGTTCGCATCCTGATCCGCTTGATGGGCGGCATGCACGTGGTGGGGCGTGAGCATATTCCACGCCGGGGCGGCGTTCTTATTGCGCCCAATCACCTGAGCTACGCGGACGGCATCCTCGTGGGCATCGTACTTCCACGAAGGGGCGCCTTCATGGCTACATCCGAACTCTTCGCCCTACGAGGTTGGGGGTGGCTGGCGCGAATGCTGGGGGCGTTCCCCGTGGAGCAGGACACTGCCGACCTCGGAGCGGTCCGCCGGGCTGTGCAGCTTCTCAAGGCCGGTGAAGCAGTGGTTGTTTTTCCTGAAGGGCACATGAGTTTGGACGGCAAGCTGCAGCCTCTTCAGCCAGGGGTCCTTTCCATCGCCTTCCATGCCGATGCGCCGATTTTGCCCGTGTGGATCGAAGGCACAGACCGCCTGATGCCTCCGAGGCAAACCAGGATGCACCGCCTGCAGAAGCCCATCCTGATCCGTTTCGGTGAGCCGATTGCCGTCGAGCAGCTTATGGGCGGGAAGCGCGGGCGCGCAGCAATCGAACACGGCGTCGGATTGCTCACGCGCAAGCTTCAGGAACTGGGCGCAATTGCAGAACCCTCTTCCGGATAGAATTGCACCATTCCGCTCGCTGCGCTCGGCGGGTGTGCTCATGTGCCATAATGTTAGGGAAGACCCTTTCACAGGAGGCTGGATGTCGGGATGGCTTACGTTATCTGCGAACCCTGCATCGGCGTAAAAGATAAGGCGTGCGTTGCGGTGTGCCCGGTTGACTGTATCCATGAGGGTGTCCACACGGATGCGAACGGCAAGAGCTATGACATGCTCTTCATCAACCCCGATGAGTGCATAGATTGCGGATTGTGCGAACCGGAGTGCCCGGTTACGGCGATCTTCGCCGACAGCGACGTGCCTAAGGAGTGGGAACACTTCATCCAGATCAACGCCGACTTCTACCACAAATAGGTATTGCTTCGCCAGGGGCTTGCCTTTCCGCGTGTATCGGCAGCCCCTGGCGTTTTGCAGCGCACCATTCGTCCGTGGTCCATGCTCTCGATACTTTCCATGGCGCACCGTATCTACACCCGCACCGGCGACGATGGAAGCACCGGCCTCCCAGGGGGCGGCCGCGTTGCCAAGGATCATATCCGTATGGAAGCGCTCGGGACGCTGGATGAGCTCAACTCTTTCCTGGGCGCTGCCTGCACCGCCGCCGACGCGCAAGAGACTGCAGCCCTCCTGCGGCAAATCCAAGGGCGCCTCTTGACCTTGGGCGCCGACGTCGCGGGCACCACCCCGGCCGGCCTCAGGGAAGATGCAGTGCAGGAATTGGAACGCCATATTGACCGGATGGAGGCTGTGCTTCCTCCCCTCACCCGGTTCATTTTGCCCGGGGGATGTCCGTTAGCTGCGATGCTCCACGTTGCTCGGTCTGTATGTCGCAGAGCAGAGAGGTGCATCGTGCGCCTCGCACACTCTGAGCCGGTGAATCCCTGGGCGATTGCCTTTCTGAACCGTCTGTCCGATCTGCTCTTCGTCGCCGCCCGCTTTGCGAACCATTCCGCCGGCCATCCCGACATCCTGTGGTACCCGTAAAGAGGGAAAACGATGGACGATCCCGGGGAGCAGCCACACCGAGCTTTTTGGTCCGGCCTAAAGAAGAAGCTTCAGGAGGCCGTGGCCAAGCAAGAGGCTGCCATCGTCCTCGGCAAAGTCGCCGGCAAGACGGTGACGGACGATGAGGGCCGCGTCATTGTAGAAGCCGGCCATGTTATAGATGAGCGCTCGGTGGAACACGCGGCCAAATCCGGCAAGCTCCATGCCCTCGCCGCTGCTGCAGCCACCGCATTGGCGCAGGATCTCAAAGAGAAGGCCCAAGAAACGTATATCCGCACGGACGAGGGCCGCGAAGCGCGATCCTTGGACACTGTAGAAGACGCTCTGCAGGCCCGGGCCTTCCTCGGGCGGGTGCTTTCCACAGACGTTACAGACATTCGAGGAAACGTAATCGTTCCTGCCGGGAAGCCCCTGGAAGAAGCCGATATACGCGCCGCCCGGGAGGCCGGGCAGTTGCAGGCCCTAATCTACGTTGCGAAGCAGTCGCCCTCCGGCAGCCGTCTCGCTCAACCATCCTCCAGCCCTTCGGCTCAGAAAACTCCTTCACACCAATCGCCGCCTGAGCCCCCGAAGCCCCTGCCGCTTGTGTTGCCTCCGAAGGATCCCCACCAGCCGTAGGGGAGACGTCTGGACGCCCTCGCTCCGGCCAGGTGATTCCCTTATCCGTTCGCGTGCCGCGGCCATGCATCCCTGTGTCCCGGAGCCGGCGCGGCGACGCATCCGCTGCGGCTCCTGAACCGCACCCGGCACCCACGCTACTCTTGGCCGATCCGTCCCCTCGCCATGCCGCCCTACCCGCCGTCGCAGGATCCATTCCGAAGCGGCCGGCAGCGCCCTCCGAATTTCCTGAAAACGTTGGGCAAAGGCTTTCCGGTTTCGCGTCACCCGTGCGATTATCCTAGCGAGCGGTGTGAAACATGAGGCGCCGCTACACCCATGGCCAGGGATGCCGAGTGGGGAGTGCAAGTTAATGAAGAGCCGGTTTGTAATCGGGATCATGTTCGTCGCCCTCAACGGCTTTGTGCCCAAGGTCTCGGCCCAGACGCAACTGGAAGTGGCCGCTAAGCTAACGCATTGGCTGACCCACTCACTCGCCGAGCAACATGCAGACGTGGAGCACGGCCGCTTCTCGTGGGCCGTGGGGATCTTCACCGGCAACATGTACAAGGATCCCCTTCGCGCGGAAGCGATGCGCTGGGTGTTCTCCGTTTGGCTCAACCGCGTTGCTGCCGAGGGTGACAGGGTAGTCGTAGCCGGTTTCGAGCAGGACGTTGGGAAACGATCCCACGTGATCGAGCTGAAGCACGGGGCCGACAGCCTGCAGGAGGTATTCGATGCCCTTCCTTCCTCGCCGATGCCGGGATCCGTGGGTGGAAAGAATATCGAGCGGGCCATGGCCGGTCTCGCTGACAAGCTCCGGAATGATCCGGAGAGACGGCGTGTGATCCTTCTTCTGTCCAACGGCCCCTCGCAAACCGTCGAATCCACCGTGGACTGGACGTCCAGGCTCGTGTCGGCCGGATATGGGCATCCTGTCCATACCATCTTCCAGATCCCGATCCATTCGACCCGCCAAGAGGTGCATGTTTTCCTGGCGGTGCAGCAGAATGGCGTGTCTTCTGTGCACAACGGTGCGAGGCTTCCCGCCGCTCCCAATGGAGTGTGGGTTCCCGAAGGATATGCTCCTGAGGCCGCGACAGCATCCCTGTCGGCGTCCGGATTGCCGGGAAGAGTACCTCCAAAGCGGCATGGCAGTTGGCTCGGCATCATTCTGGGGATGGCGGTCGTCGTTATCGCTGTGTTGGCCGGAGCGCTTTTTGCTCTGGAGATGAAAGGAAGGGGGCTCAAATCTCGTTTGCCTAACGCCGGCGCGCCGACCACTTCATCGGAGGATGGCCATAACTCTGTCGCCCGATTGGAAGCAGCGCTAGAGAGACTGGAGGGCGGCATCCGCAAATTGGAAGCCGGGCCAGCATCGGGGGGAAGCGCGGCAATTCCCGCCGTCCCGAACCAAGAGATGAGCGAACTCCGCACAAAGGCTGAGGCTCTGCGATTGAAGCTCCAAGACTGGGACGATACCGCCATGCAGTACCTGGACGCGGTACAGCGCGCGCTATCCATGCAGGGGATTACCGACGAGCGGCGGAACGCATGGATGAAAGCAGGAGCGAACTTCGCGCGCTTTGCAGCGCAAAACGGGTTCGACGTCATCGCGCCGAACCCGGGCGAGCCGTTTATACAAGGGCACCACAAAGCCGTCAATGGAATGCCCGGGACCGGAGCCTGCGTTGTTCGTTGTATCCACTGGGGCTATCGTCGAGAAAACCACGTTTATAGGCCGGCCGAGGTCGAAGCCGCCCCGCCACCAGAACGAGGAGAGGTTTAGCAATGGAACATCCACCCATCGGAATAGACTTAGGTACATCCACTTCAATCATCTGCGCATTCTTAGACGGACAGCCGGTTCCGATACCGGACCCTTACAGCGGGTCACCTATCGTGCCATCCGTGGTAGGGCTGAACCGCAGTGGCGAGTTGCTTGTCGGCAAGCGAGCGGTTGACCGAGGAGCAGAACCCCTAGTACGCGAAAGCAAGCGGATGATGGGGCATGTGGCATCTTTCCGCATCGGGGACAAAGACTACTCGCCCGAAGAGATCGCAGCTATCATTCTGCGGCACCTCAAGCATAACGCCGAGATCTTTCTCTCCACCGAGATCCGGGACGTGGTCATCTCCGTGCCGGCCAACTTCGAGGACACGCGCCGGCGTGCCACCGTAACGGCCGCCGAAATGGCGGGGCTTCATGTAGTGCGCCTCATCAATGAGCCAACTGCTGCCGCCATTGCCTACGGGATCAACCGCCTCGACACGGGGGAGACTTTGTTGGTGTATGACTTCGGCGGCGGCACCCTGGACGTGTCCATCGTGGAAGCTATAGGGGGCGTGCTGGACGTCAAGACCTCCTACGGCGTGGCCGAATTGGGAGGCAAGGACTTCGATGAGGCGCTCTGCGTCTGGGCCAGGGGAGAATTCATGGACCAGCATCCGGGGGCTGAATTAGTCGAAAGCGCTTTTGTAGACATCAAAAAGATCTGTGAAGATGTTAAAAAGGAATTAACATCGGTCCAAACTTCTGAGATCGAATGCCTGAACGTTGCATCATACGGTGGTGAAGAACTGGACCTCAAACTGCCAGTCACCCGCGACAAATTCAACGAACTCGTGCGGCCATTGGTAGCGCAGTCCCTGCAGGCGATCAACTCGGCCCTGGACAAAGCCGGCATGAACCTCAGCGATATTACGAAGTTGGTGCTGGTGGGCGGAACCACCCATATTCCGTACGTACGCGCTGCCGTATCGGAGCACACCGGCCTTACTCCAGCGCCGGGATGTGAACCAGATTTGGCCGTGGCCCAGGGGGCGGCGATTGACGCGGCCCGCGCAGCCGACGCCCCAGGAACGGACCAGATTATGGTGCAGGATGTGTGCACCTACGGCCTCGGCATCCTGTCCGTTCAGTACGTTCATGGACGCATGATGCTCGCTTACGATCCCCTCATCGAAAAGAACACTCCGATCCCGTTCACAGTCACCCGGGATCATTACCGCTTGCTGAGGCCGAACCAGGAAGTCATGGAAATCGAGGTAGTCCAGGATCTGCAAGGAGGCGCTGTCCTTCCCGAGGACACGGTGGGGACGGGGGCTTCCGGCACCATCGAAAACATTCCACCTTCCCCATCGGGCGAACCCCACCAGGTCCGCGTGGACTTCACTTACGACGTGAACGGCATCGTCACCCTCAAGGCATCCATACCGGCCACCCGCCAGGAACTCACGATCCACACGCGCCCCTACCAAGGTTTGCTTACCCCAGAGCAAGCCCTCGAAGCCACGCGCAATCTGAACACGCTGTGGAGTACGGCGCCTCTCGCATATCTTTACCAAGGTCTCATTCAAACTGCAGAGAATGTTTTGCGGAATTCTCCCGACGGCGCGGAAGCTATCGGACGACGCGTCGCCGAGTTGAAAGCCAAGATCTCGATGAATGACCGGGATGGAGCCGATGCAGCTGCAGCGGACCTCCGCCGGCTCCTCGACGAACAACGAGAGTAACGCGATGGACACTGATCCCTACACTGTTTTGGGAGTGCCGCGCGACGCGACACCTCTCCAGATCAAGGAAGCGTGGGCCCGCAAAGTGCGGGAGCATCCTCCGGACCGGGATCCGATAGCGAACCAGCGCATCAATGAGGCCAAGCGGCTCCTCTTAGACGGAGACATCCGTGCCCGTGTGGACGCGCTGCTGGATCACGGTGAGGGGATGCCTGTGACTGAGCCGCACGAGCCCGCGACGGCAATTTCCCGCTCGCTTGGGCCGAGCGCAGCTCCCAGCCCTGCTGCTGCAGCGGATCCGGTCCCTGCGTTAAACCCGGCTTCGGGCGGTGCATCGGCCAACAGCGTAGAGAACACTGGGAACGGGCCGACCAGCATCCAACGCACAGTGCCGGCTGGATCCCAATCGGAACCAGCCAATGCGCAAGTCACAGCTGCGCCGGATGCAGCAGCCATCATCGGATGCATTGTTGGAGCCCTCATCATGATGTTTTTCGTGATCCCGTTGCTCACCGCGGTAGGCCCCATCGGCTGGGCCGTTCTCCTCTTCGTGGGGTGGATGGCCGCGAAATCGGCCGATAAACAATCTAAGTAAAACCTGCCATAGGGTACGCGCCGGCGCTGCGTCAGTAGCGCATGGCCACCAACCCCACACCCTTAAGGTACGTGGCGCTGGTGGTGCTGCGATTCTCGCTGACCAATGCGCAAATCGAATGTGCGGTTGGTGAGATCCGTAACGGGGCGACAGAACCGATGCCCAGAATCGCGGCTCTACCCAGGGCCTGTTAGCCGCGCCAAAAGGCTCTTGGCATCCCCAATCACGCCGGGGTGGTTATCCTCGGCCAATAGTTTGCGTACCGCGGACACAACATAATCGCGGTCCTCCTCCCGGATGTCCGGCGGTTCGATTGAGTTGACCACATTACAGCGTACGAGGGGGTCAGGGTGACGCAACATCTCGACCAGCTGCTCTATTCTGGCACGATCCCCGAGGCAGTACAACGCGTAGACCAAGCCCACGCAAGCAATGGGGCTTAGCTCCCGATTGAGTGCCGACACCAACTCCTGTGCCAGCGACGGCCCCATCTGATGCCGGGATATAGCAATGGCCGCATCGCGCCGAACCACTGGGTTAGGGTCCCGCAACACCATGGAGCGAAGCACTGCAAGGGTCCTATGCCCGCCAACCCGCAGGAGCCCTGGTATGGCATCCGTGCGAACAGACCAATCCGGATCCTGCGCGGCCGCAATGAACCGGCCGAGATCCACTGAAGACCCTACCTCAGCGAGAGTAGCTACAGCCGTGCTTCTCACAAACGGGCGCGGGTCGGTGACCAGTGCGCGCGCGGCGACCGCGGCGAGCCAACCGCCCACGTCCCTCAACGCGCTCATCGCACATTCCCGCACAGTCGGCGACTGATCGGCCACGAAGCGCAACAGCGCAAGTGCCGCCTTCTCATCCTCGGCAGCACGCAGTTTTCTCACCGTGTTGCACCGCTCAGTTACGTTCATACGCCGCGCCCTCATAAGTGAAGACACCCGGTTCCCGCGGCAGCCCTCTCAACATCAGGGATTTCTGTGCCCTCGCCCAGCACCACCGGATAGCAGCAGCGTACGCAGCATCAGCGCCAATGGGCCGCCGCTTAGCCATTATAGCAGTACCCAGTTTGGCCTCGACCGCATGCTTTATCTCAGAACGCAACCGCTGGTACCGGGCACGTTCCTGGCAAAGTGGCAACGCCTCTGCAAGCCAGCACACAGAAGACGATCCCCGCAGCAGTCTTCAGACACATCCAGGCGAGCTCCGCGTCTGAACAATTTGCGAATTCGCGCACATCCTTAGGGCAGTCATCACGCACCGGCTCTGGGCGCGGTTTGCCGCGGGACCTTCCGCTGCCCTTGCAATGCTTAAGTTTCAAGATCCTACTGATTTCAGCCCTCTCTGCTCCTTTGGCCGCATCGTAAAGGCGCCAAGGTTCCTCACAGCTCTGCCTGTACCGCGGGTCGTCGCCTCCCGGTCGTTCCTTCCCTCCACGCCCGCGCTTCCGCTGCAGCGGCGTCGCCCACCCCGGCAGATAATCCCCGCCGCCGGTGTGCACAAGCCCCTCTTCCTCCGTCTGCTCCCACCGCCACTGCGTCTGGGCGGTGCCGCTCACGAAGCGCGCTACCCCGAAGGCATCGTACACGTTGCTGCTGA
>JBMFSQ010000020.1:0-63567 GCA_049967475.1 Chthonomonadales bacterium
GGTGCCGGATTGTGTACTTGAGATTCGCAATGATTGGGCGCCTGCTCACCTTCCGCCCGTTTGCATCCCCACTGCGGACACGTACCAGTCCAGAAACTCGTCTTTACGTGGGTCAACCAACACGGTGACGTTCGGGGTGCCGGGCGTGATGCGGGTGGTGCCGTCATCCTCCACCTCCACGTGCTGGTGCTCCGTTCGGCAGAACACATGCCCCGTGCCGTAGGCTACAGCCATCGGATCGTACAGCACGGGTGTCGTGCGGCCCCAAAGGTATGTGAGCGCAGCCAGCGCATCGGTGGCGGGAGTTCCATAGGAATAGAGGCGTTTGAGCCGATCGGCCTCCAGCTTCAGCATCGCAGTTGCCTCGAGCCCGGCCATCGTCAACGGGACACCGCTCTGAAACACGACTTTCGCAGCAGCGGGGTCGCACCGAATGTTCCATTCTGCGGTCGGCTTGCCGCCATCATAGCCTTGATAAACGGCTCCACCCATGATCACAATCTGCCGGATGTGCGCCTTCACTTCCGGGTGGCGGGTGAGAAGATCTCCCAGGTTCACCAGCGGCCCGATGGCAATAAGCGTCACTTCGCCGGGATTGGCCTCGATCTGGCGCCTCATGAATTCCACGGCATCTTCCCGCTGAATCGCTCTGGAGGCAAAGCCCTGGGCCCATGCATACTGCGTCCCGATAGCAGAGGGACCTCTCCGGCCTGCGCACACCGGTATCTCGGGCTTGCCGAGGCGCTGCAGAAGCTTCGCCGCGATCTGGGCACGTTCAGCCGTTTGGCCGAATGTCGTGGTAACGCCCAGCAACTTCACGCCGGGCATGCTTGCCAGCAAGGTAAGGGCGTAGGCGTCGTCTACATCGTCGCCAATGTCCGTGTCCAGGATTACTTTCTGGGCTGGGGCACCGGCATCGAGCGACGACGATGCGGAACCTATCGCGGCCCCCAACAGCGCACAGACAAGAAGCTGCATCATCATTAATCTCCTTTACCGTGGGTCGGTTCCATTCACGCAGGATGCGCACCTGCCTGCAGCCTGGCGTGCGCCACGAAACGGGCAACAGCCTCTACCGTGCCCATCCATACTCCGCTCCCAGGGTCCGCCCCGAGCGCACACAGATACTCCAGCGTGTCCGTGCGCACGGTTTGGGGTCCCCCAATTCCCGCGTCATGACCCGCGAAGATGAGCCAGCCGCCTGAACGCAGCGCGTTCTCCACCATGGAAGCGGCTTCAGTGACGGTTCGCCCGTCAAGTTCGGAGCCGTGGAGCTGCGCCAGATCGCAGAAATCAGGGTCATTGGGACCCTCGTCATTCCATCCGCGGGCCGCCAGAAAGCGCTCAGCCGCCAGAGGGACGGTGCTCTGAACTTCATCCCCTCTCCCTACGAACTTCTGTCCGCACGGGTAGGCAAATGTGACGGGGGTTTTGCCCACGAGGCGGCGAATGGCTTCCGACGCTTCGTCCATTTCAGCAGCCATGCGCTCCAGGGTGTACTCTTCGAGGGGGTTGTGGCGTGAGAACTGGAAATTCCCGCTGCAGGGATGGGTGAGGGTGTGATTGCCGATTTCATGGCCCGCCGATGCCGTCTGCTGCCACTCTTCAGCTCGATCCAAGAGCGGCGGAATGCCCACGTAGAAGGTCGCGCGGATGCCGTACCGCTCGAGAAGGGGCAGGGCTACATCCAATTGTGAGGGCCGGGCATCGTCAAAGGTAAGGCTCACGGCGGCACGGATGCCGGGCGGCCATGCAAAAGGGTGTGGTTGCGGTGCTGTCATGGTGCCTCGCTATTCTCCGACGGAGGATAAGCGCTGCGCAGGTACCGTATCTCGGCCCGCGTGTATCCTACCCCACGCAGGAAGCTCTCGGGAAGGTAGGCGGCACTGGCTCGAAGCGTCTGCTCATCCAATTCCGAAGGGCCGGGGTGCCGGATGCCTTCCAGGCCGCGAGCTCTGTGGAGGTTTCGGCATCCTGCCAGGACGGTGGCCTGCATGGTCGCTCCGGCGAGATTGGCTCCATCGAGATCCGCACCGGTTAGGTCCGCCTCGGTAAGATTAGCGCCCTGGAGGTTGGCGCCCGTAAGATCGGCATAGGCCAGCACAGCCCCCGAAAGGTTTGCGAACGGCAACACCGCCTTGGAAAGGTTCGCACGGCTGAGGTCGGCATGGATCAGGTATTCGCCGGCCAGGTTCGCCAGCGCCAGCGTGTCGGCTGCAACCTGCAAGAGGATGCGTCGGCTGCGCTTGTGGTGGATCGTGATCATCCTAAGGTACCTTCGCTGCGCGGGGCGTCACCACAGCCTCGGCAATCATAAACCAGGGCGGCATTCCGAGCGTTCCGCGTTCTTCCCCGTTCTCGATACGCAATACGTTCCGCCCGCGGCGTAGCCGATCCGGTGCCACGGCAAACTCCAGCGTTCGGAAATCCGTGCTCTCGAATGGAGAAGCGCCGCTCACTAGGGGGTGACCGTTCCACAAGATGCGGACCCGCAGTTTTTTGCCGCTGTCGTCATCCCGGGCGGTGAGACGCAGTATCACTCCTTGCGGGGGCACATCGGCCAGCACGAAATCTGCCTGCATGGCGTAGCGCCCGGTGGCCCGCGCATACACGTAGTTTACCGATTTCCCATAGAAGTTGTACCCGAACAGATCTGCAGCCCCTCCTTCGAACTCATCCCCTTGGGCCCTGAGCGGCGAAGCGTTGAGGCGACTGCCGGCCTTTCGGTCCAGGAATGCCAGATCCGCTTCAACAGTCGGCCTCACATCTTCCCAAAGCGCGTGCAAGTCCGGACAGGAACCCATGAGGCGGACTAGCCGCTGGTATCTTTGGCGCTCGCGGGCGGCCTCGGCCCGGGTTCGCGGTCTGGGACGAGGCGGATAGCCGGCTTCTCCCAGGAAGCGGCTGCCGTAGAGTTCGATCAAGAGGCGCAGCGCCGCACGATCGTGTGCCGGGTATTCCGCGAGCATCCGGCGCAGCGCATCCCGGGGCTGATATCCTTCGGGGTCATTGAGATATGCCGCCAAGCTCGTGAGCGGCAAAGTCGAAGCGAACCACTGCTTCATGGGGTTCGCCAGATACCCGCTCACTTCTGAGGCCAGATCTCTGCTGCGCCCCTTCACGGGAGCAAGGAGCGGCCGCCATGGAAACATATCATTGACGGGATAGTTATCCCACACAAAAGGCTTGCGGCGGATCCACTTGGCGAACCGGCGCGCGTCTGCCGCCGTGATCGAGGGAGAGCAGACCACAGGGCCGGTCCAAAAGATCCTCACCGCCGGATCCACTCCTGCGCCGATGGCCTCGATGTAATCCCGGTGCGCCTGGGCATCGGCGGTAGTGTACGCACTGGGGCAGAAGATCAGATTAGGCTTTGGAACGAGATCCTGCATCCCATGCCACAAACGGTTTACAAAGGACACCTGCGCAGCCTGCAGAGTTCCGTACTGCCGGCGGTCCGGCGGCTGCAAGGTTTGGTTGATGTCGTCCAGGCACAGGGCGAACCAATGGATGCCGGCAGCATGGGCCTGACGCACTTTGGCCAAAGCGCAGTCAAAGTCTGCTTTACTGGAATACACGAGGGGAGGGCGGGACCAAATTCCTGGATTGATCGCCAAGCACAGGTGGACGCCGAGACGGCGAGCCTGTTTCGAGAGCGCATGAAAGGATCGGATCTCCTCGGGCGTGTAGGCGTCGCGCCATTTCCAAGAACTTTCGGGAAAAGAGGTGTAGCAAAGCATGAGGAAGTTCAGGTGGTGTTGAGCCAGCCACGGGAGGGCCCGGCGGTAATTCGCGTCACCCTGCCACCACAATCCCTTGATGCCTCGGATTGGGAAGGCGTTTGCCGACCGGCCTATCGGCGAATGGGACACAAAGCGCAAGGGGGCGGATCCGGTGAGAACCGCGCAAAAAGCAAATAGAAGGCTAAGCATGGATAAATTCCTTTTGTAGAAAGATGGTCAACCCGCACTATGGCACGAAATTTGCAGAAGGTATAATCAGCGTGCATCTCACGTCGCCGCCCCCACTTCCGAGGGACGGGATGCCTGCCCAAACTCACGCGGCTCGTGACGGCGCCTGCGGCGATGGAGCAAACCCGGGCCGTAACTCTCTGGAAGGAGTACGTCCATGTGTGCTCGTGTCGGCAAGTTCCGGTTTGGCAAGGCGTTCGGTGCATTGGGGCTCTTGAGTGCCCTTGTGGCGCTCGTCGTTGCTTTTCGCCCCGCCGGAGCCCAAGGGGATAATGTGCCTGCCGTGCAGCATCCCCCGGACCCTTGCGGTCCGATCCAGCTTCAGATGGGTGACCATGCCATCATCGGCGTGCTGCTCCCTGCCGTACAGAAGGTGCGGGAGGCAGCAATGCTGGTGATCCTAGACAGCTCCGGAGTGCCCATCGCCCGAACGTTTCTCCCGGCTGTGCAAAACCAACCATTCACTCCGGCGTTTGTAGACGTGTATATGGGAGACGGATCTGTGCGCATCCTAAAGCGCGGCGGCGACCCGGCTTCCGAAAATGGAACGCTCTTCCAAGGGTCCAGCGACGGCGCGTTGACGGCTGTGCTTCTTCCTGCTGTGCAGCGGAACCGGAAGCCCGTGTACCCAACCTCCGCTACAATCCAGGTGATGGACGGAGCCGGCAAGACACGCTTCGCTCTCCCGTTCTTCCCGCCCACCCCTATCGTTCCTGAGGACCCAATCCACCAGCAATAGAAACCTGTGCGGCAGGATGGCAGGGAGACGGGGCGTCCGGCCTAAGCCTCCACCCGGATGCTGAGCGCAGCGCCCCGTGCAGATCCTTCGGCCCCTTCCTCTCACGGGAGGTTGGGGCCGGAGGTTCCTTGACGCTGCGCATCCTTAGCCTTAGGGTGGAGGGGGCGGCGACACCGTCAGGCTCAACACGAGATCCAGGGTCGTGTCCTGAACGAGCTGGATCTGTTGGTACGGAGCGATCTGGTCCCCGTATACCGCGCTCACCCCGTAGGTGCCCGCAGGCAGTTTGATCGAATAGGCTCCCTGGCTGTCCGTCACGACCTCATGAACCATGATGGGCGCCATCATCCGCGGATCGGGCCAAATGGGCCCCCCGAAGAAGACGGTCGCGCCGGCCACGGGGGTGTGGGCGCCGTTCTGATCGGCATAGACGTGCCCGCTGACGGTGTAGCTTCCCGAGGGAGCCGGATCCAGAGCCACATTCAGCGTGACGGTGGCGCCTGCTTGAACGGTAACAGGTGCGCTCTTCGACAAGTACCCGGAGGCCGCCACGCCTAAGGTCCATGTGCCCGCAGGCGCCGTAAGCGCGTAATGCCCCTGGGCATCCGTCTTGGCGTGGAAGCGGAAAAGGCCCGGGACAAAGCATACGCCTGCAGCGCCGCCCGTGGTGCCACCCGTAACGCCGGTTCCACCAGACATCACCGGAGGACCGGGCGCGAAGAGAACGGCTACGAGCGCTCCTTCAATGGGTTTGCCGGTAGAGGCATCCGTCACTGTGCCCTCCACCGTACCCACTCGAGGGGTATGCGGTTTGAGCAGGAAGTTCTGCGTTAGGGTTTGCCCAGCTGTGATGGTTACGGATTGGCGGTCGGGCTCCAAGCCGGCGCGCACCGCCACGGCCAGGTAATCGCCCGCGGGGATATTGCTCAGGGTATAGTTGCCCTGCTCATCCGTAAACGTAATCCATTCGGGCCCCGGGTTGGGGTGGCTTCCCGCACCGCCCGTCACGGAGGCAGGCAGGGGCTGCATGATGCCTATGTAATCCTTCGGGGCCAGCCGCACGAGGGCCCCCGCCAGCGGTGTCTGGCTGCCTGCGTCCGTAACCATATAGACCGTGCCGGTCATCGTACCGGTGCCCTGGGATGCCTCGGGAGTTAGGGAAAAATCTGCGGCTGTAGTGGCTGCGGCAGCAACGGACACGGTAGCAGAGGCTGTGGTGTAGCCGGGCTTCGCTGCAGTAACCACGTATTCCCCCACCGGGATGCCGGGAACGGCATAGCTTCCGGAGGCATCCGTGCGGGTGATGCGCACGGGCAGGGGTGGAATATCCCCGGAATTCTGGGTTACGGCCTCCGAGATGGTGATGAGGGCTCCCGGGATGGGCTCTTTATTGTCCGAGCGAGTAACCAGCCCGCTGATCTGCCCGGCATCCTGCGCAACCAGATCGCCTACCGAGGTCTGTTGGCCCGACACTACCTGTACGGCCACCGCCACTCCGTGACGCGGCGAATGGATGGCCAGTGTGTGCAACCCTGCTGCCACGGAATTGATGGCGAAGCTGCCATCCACACCCAGCGGAATGGAGAGATCCGTGTTATCCACGGTGAACGTGAAGGTTTCAGCGGCGCGCCCTCCAAGCGGATCAGGAACGACGAGTCGGCCCGTGATGGATCCTGTGCCGGAAGCCGATCCGGATCCTCCCCCACCGCAACCGACCGCTGCTAGGAGAGAACCCACAGCGATCACCCAGAGAGAACGAACGACGAACTTCGTCATTGCATCCCTCCTTGCGAACAATTGCCGCCGGCCTGCGCTGCGGATGCCCGCCGGCCGTTGGTACAGTGGATTGTATCACTGTACAAGAGCCGTGTCAACAAAAACGACCCGGCGACGCACTCCGCGTCGGGTAAACTAAACGGTACGAAGTCCTCGGAGCCCGTCATGGACACGCTCAAGCACCCCATCGAGGTAGGGAACAACATTACTCGGCTGGTGCCCTACCGGCCCGGCAAGCCCATTGAAGAGGTCAAGCGCGAACTGGGTTTGACCGATGTGGTGAAGCTTGCCTCAAACGAGAACCCCTTGGGCCCTTCCCCCAAGGCCGTGGAGGCACTGCGCCAGGCAGCCGACCGCATTCACCTTTACCCCGACGCCTCGTGCTGGGCGCTCCGTGCTGCGGTAGCTCAGCACCTGGGCGTGCCGGAAGACACCCTCGTGTTTGGAAACGGATCCGACGACGTCATCCATTTGCTCGGCGTCACGCTGTTGGCGCCAGGCGATGAAGTGGTACAGGCAGATCCCTCCTTCGTGCGTTACGAAGCTGCCGCTATCCTGAACCGCGCCAATTGCCACCTCGTTCCCTTGCGCGAATGGACGCATGACCTGGACGCCATGGCCCAGCGCCTGAACGAACGAACGCGCCTCATCTTCATTGCGAACCCCAACAATCCGACCGGGACCAGCGTGCCCCGGAACCAGGTGGAGCGCTTCCTGGACCGGGTACCCCCTCGCGCCGTGGTGGTGTTCGATGAAGCGTATTATGAATATGTAGACCGGCCGGATTACCCCGACACGCTGGCCTATGTGCGCGACGGTCTCAATGTGGTGACGCTCCGGACCTTCTCCAAAGCCTACGGATTGGCGGGCCTGCGCATCGGCTATGGCGTCGCCAGCCCGCAACTGGCCGATTACCTCAACCGCGTACGCGAACCCTTCAACGTGAGCCTCGTGGCCCAGGAAGCCGCGCTGGCCGCACTCAGCGACGAGGAGCATCTTCGCCGCTCCCGAGACGCGAACCGCGCGGGCAAGCTCCAGCTCTACCGGGGCTTCGATGCCCTGGATCTCCCCTACGTACCCACGGATGCCAACTTCGTGTGGGTGGACGTGCGCCGCGATTGCCAAGAGGTCTTCTTGGCGCTCCTTCAGCGAGGCGTAATCGTGCGGACAGGGGACATTTTCGGCGCCGAAACCTGGCTCCGCGTTACCATCGGCACAGCAGATCAGAATGAGCGCTTCCTTACCGCTCTTGCGGAAGTGCTCTGACACCTGAAGATGAAGGAAGACCCTACATGATCGTTGTGATGGCTCCCCACGCCACACCGGAACAGATAAAGGATGTGGAACAGCGCATCCTCGATTGGGGATATGGAGTGCATCCCATCTATGGCACGGAGCGCACCGTAATCGGCGCCGTGGGCGTGCCGGAAGCGGATAAGGCCGGCTATATGGAACAGCTCGAGGGGCTGGAGTACGTAGAGCGCGTAATCGCCATCATTCGCCCCTACAAGTTCGTCAGCCGCGAATACCACCCCGACGGCACCACAATCAAGGTAGGCGACACGGAGATTGGGGGCACGCGCATTGTGCTCATGGCCGGACCGTGCACCATCGAGTCCTACGAACAGACTAAGGAGACTGCCAAGGCCGTGAAGGCTGCAGGGGCCACGATTCTGCGGGGAGGAGCGTACAAACCGTCTACATCGCCCTACTCCTTCCAGGGACTGGGCGTCGAAGGCCTCAAGATCCTCAAGGACGTAGGCGCCGAGGTAGGGCTGGCCGTGATCACGGAAGTGATGGATCCCCGCAACGTGGAAATCGTCAGTGAACATGCCGATATCCTTCAGATCGGCACCCGGAATATGCAAAATTACGACCTTCTGCGGGAAGTAGGCCGCGCCCGCAAGCCGGTGCTGCTGAAAAGGGGCATGTGGGCCAAGATCGAAGAATGGATGCAGGCCGCGGAGTACGTGTTTTTGGGCGGCAATCAGAACATTATCCTCTGTGAGCGCGGCATCCGCACCTTCGAGACGCACACACGCAACACTTTGGATCTCTCGGCCGTCCCTGCTGCCAAACAGCTCTCGCACTTGCCCGTAGTGGTAGATCCGAGCCACGGCACCGGCAACTGGAGGCTGGTGCCGCCGATGACGAAAGCCGCCATTGCGTGCGGCGCGGATGGCCTCCTCATCGAGGTCCATCCGAACCCGGCCAAAGCCATAAAGGATGGAGCACAAACTCTAAGCCATGAGCTTTTCGCCCAACTTGTGCGGGAATGCCGCCCCGTCGCCGAGGCCGTGGGCCGCACGATCTAGCAAGGCATCGTTCCATCAGAAGGGCCATGTCATGGAACCCTCCATCACTCGAAGGACATTCCTCTCAATCGCTCCTGCGGCGGCAGCGGCAGTATGGGCCGCCCCGGCCGAGGCAACAGAACCTCCCAAGCGCGCCGGAGGGCCCCATCTTCGCGTGGGATGCTGTGCCTATTCCTACAGGGAGTACCTTACGGGCAAGCGCAATCCACCCATGACGCTGGAGGACTTCCTCAACGCCGTTGCCGAAGCCGGCGCGGACGGGGTGGAACTCACCGCCTATTACTTCCCCGAATTCCCATCGGGAGCGCTTCTGCACAAACTCGTGCGCCGCGCCTTCCTTCTGGGTCTGGATATCAACGGTACGGCGGTGGGCAACCGCTTCACCCTGCCCCCCGGCGAGGAACGCAACCGCCAAATCCGGATGGTGAAGCGGTGGATTGATTACTCTTCGGACCTAGGGGCTCCGTGCATGCGCATTTTCGCGGGCGCGCCCCCCAAGAATGTGGGCGACGAGCAGGCGCTGCAATGGGTTGTTGAGTGCTGCAACGAATGCTGCGAATATGCTGCTGCGCGAGGCGTGATGCTCGCTTTGGAGAACCACGGAGGCGTCGTGGCTACCCCAGACGGAGTTCTGCGCATCATGAGGGCCGTTCCCTCCGAATGGTTCGGCATGAAACTGGATGGAGGCAATTTCCACACTCCGGATCCGTACGCGGATTTGGCGCGGTGCGCTCCCTGGGCAATTACCACGCACATCAAGACCGAGGTGTATCCTTCGGGCCGGCGCCAACCGGCGGACCTGGCCCGCATTGTGAGGATCTTGCGAAGCGTGGGATATCGCGGATACCTCCATCTGGAGTACGAAGGCGCGGAAGATGCCCTCGTCGCTGTACCCCGCTTTCTGCATGAATTGGCAAAACTCACCGGATGAAGCGCGCGACCGGCTGATGGTCCGCCGAAGGCAAGCGGCTCAGCCCTGCCGAAGGAGCAGCGCATGATCATTGTGCTCAAACCCCAAACCACAGAGAACCAGGTGGATGAGATCACGAGCCTTCTAAAGGCGCGCGGCTTCGGCATCCATCTTTCCCGCGGCGCCGAAACCACCATCGTGGGCGCAATCGGCGTAGTAGACGAGGAGAAGGCCGCCCTGGCCGAACAACTTTCCGCACTGCCCTACGTGGACCGTGTGGTGCCCATCTCCAAACCCTACAAAGTGGTAGCCCGGGCGTTTCGGCCTGAAGGGACGGTCATACGGGTGCGAGGCATAGAGATCGGCGGAACGGCGCTCTGCGTCATGGCCGGTCCCTGTACTGTGGAGAACCCGGCCATGCTTTTTGAGGCTGCGGAGCACGTGAAACGGCACGGGGCGCACGTGCTGAGGGGCGGAGCCTTCAAGCCCTCCACGTCGCCCTACAGCTTCCACGGCATGGGCGAGGAAGGCCTCAAACTTTTGGCCGAGGCGCGGGATCGCACAGGACTTCCCATCATCACGGAAGTAATGGACACCCGCGACGTGGAGCTGGTGGCCCGTTATGCCGATATCCTGCAGATCGGCACGCGCAACATGACGAACTTTTCACTGCTCAAGGAGATCGGCCACTGCCGCAAGCCGGTGATGCTCAAACGGGGTTGGGCGTCTACCATCGAAGAGTGGCTCCAGGCTGCGGAATACATCGCGTCCCGAGGCAACTATCAGATCATCCTGTGTGAGCGGGGCATCCGCACCTTTGAAGTCTACACACGCAACACCTTCGATATCAATGCCATTCCGGCGGTGAAGGAGCTGTCTCACCTTCCCGTCATCGCAGATCCGGCCCACGGCACGGGCCGCCGGAGCCTCGTTGCCGCCGTAGCCTGCGGCGCTGTTGCCGCCGGCGCTGACGGCATCATGGTGGAGGTTCATCCTTCGCCTCAACTGGCCCTTAAGGACGGCGCCCAGTCTCTAGACTTCCCAGGCTTCGAAGCCATGATGAACAGACTGGCTCCCATAGCCGGGGCCGTGGGGCGCACACTCTGATGGAGGTGAACATGGAAGCTCCTTCCCTAGGCCGTGTAGCCATCCTGGGCGTAGGATTGATCGGCGGTTCGCTGGGACTAGCGCTGCAGGCCGCCGGGGCGGCCGAAAGCGTAATCGGCATGGACCCCAACCGGCGCGCCCTTCAAACAGCCCTCAAGCGCAACGCCATCACGCAGGCCGCGGCCGACCCGGAAGACGCTGTGAAGGAAGCGCAGCTCGTAGTCGTCGCCGCCCCTCTCGAGGCCGTCATTCCTACCGTCCGCGCGATCCTGCCCTATCTATCCGAAGATGCCGTGGTTACGGACGTAGCCAGCGCCAAATTGAGGGTCGTTCGCCAATGCCAGCAGCTTCTAGGCGGGCGATTTGTAGGCGGCCATCCCATGGCAGGATCCGAACGTTCCGGGGTGGCTGCGGCAGATGCGCAGATCTTCCGTGACGCTCCCTGGGTCCTCACACCAACGCTTCTGACGCGGTCTGAAGCTCTCGAGCGGGTAAGGACGATGGTGCAGGCCACGGGCGCGCGCGTGCGCCTTTGCGACCCCCGCACCCACGACACGGTAGTCGCCTACACCAGCCATTTGCCCCACATCATGGCGTACGGCCTTGCGCGTACAGCATGGAAGGGCGTCCACGCCGATTGGGCAGATTTGGCTGCGGGGAGCTTCCGGGATTGCTCCCGGGTGTCCCTGAGTGATCCCAAACGCTGGGCAGAGATCCTGTTGGATAACGACAAGGCGGTTGTGGATGCCCTGGATGCCCTCATCGTGTGGCTTTCGCGGGTGCGCGTAGCCGTAAAGTCTGCGGACCGTACCACCGTAGAACAGCTCCTGGCAGAGGCGCACAGGGCGCGCAAACGGTTCCCCTTATGAACGGCATTTACATCGTTGAGCCCGTCACTTCGCCCGTCCGCGGGGTGGCCCGCGTCCCCGGATCCAAGAGCATCACCAACCGGGCCCTGGTTCTGGGAGCTCTGGCAGAAGGCCAATCCACAATCCGCGGCGCCCTCTTTGCAGAGGACACCCTCGTTATGGCGGAATGCCTCAGTCGGCTAGGCTTTCGCGTGGAGACCCACGAAGAGGAAGAGACCTTTCGCATTGCAGGCGCGGGCGGGCACATTCCGGCGCCGAGCGCGGAGCTGTTTGTGGGCAACTCGGGCACAACCATGCGATTTCTTGCGGCTCTTTGCGCCCTTGGGACGGGCCCCTACCGCCTGGATGGAGTGCCGCGCATGCGCCAGCGGCCCATCCAGGATCTTTTGACCGCCCTCCGCGAACTCGGAGTGGAGGCTACGTCCGAAGCCGGGAACGGCTGCCCGCCGGTGACGATTCGATGCGGCTCTTGCCCGCCTGACTGCGTGCCTCTCCGCGGCGGCAGAGTGCACGTCAACGCGACCGCCAGCAGCCAATTTCTCAGCGCTGTACTCATGATCGGTCCGGTGCTTGTTCAAGGATTGGAGGTGTCTGTCGAGGGCGCCCTCGTGTCACGTCCCTACGTAGAGATGACGATGCGGATGATGCGCGATTGGGGAGCCCACGTGGACGAAGTAGCGCCTTCTCTGCTTCGTGTCCGGGGGGCCTCGGGGTATCGCGCTCAAACATACAGGGTGGAGCCCGACGCATCGGCAGCGTCGTACTTCTTCGCCGCTGCCGCTGTAACGGGCGGCGAGGTGCGCGTGGAGGGGCTGGGGGCCGCATCCCTCCAGGGCGACGTGGCTTTTGTAGACGTGCTGGAGCGCATGGGGTGCTCCGTAGACCGCGGCGCCCGCTCCATAACGCTGAAGGGCCCGGAACGCCTGAATGGAGTGAACGTAGACATGAACTCCATCCCCGACACCGTGATGACCCTGGCTGCCATTGCTCCCTTCGCTACGAGCCCCACCACCATTCGCAATGTCGAGAACCTGCGGTACAAGGAGACCGACCGACTGGCAGCCTTGGTCACAGAGCTTGCCAAGCTGGGCGTCCCTGTTGAGGGTCACTTCGACGGTCTGACCATCCACCCGTGTTCCACGCTTCATCCGGCAGAAGTGGAAACCTACGGAGATCACCGGATTGCCATGAGCTTCGCCATCACAGGGCTGCGCACGCCTGGGATCGCCATCCGGAACCCCGAATGCGTCAACAAAACGTTCCCGGATTTCTTCCTGCGCCTTGAGGAGTTTTGCCGTGGAGCCCGCGGAGTACGGAGGTGAAGCCGTGAAGCACGTGCGCATTGCAATAGACGGCCCTGCAGGAGCCGGCAAGAGCACCGTGGCCCGGCGCGTGGCGGCTGCCCTCGGTATCACGTACGTAGACACGGGGGCTATGTACCGTGCGATAGCGTGGAAGGGGCTGAAGGCAGGCATTCCTCTATCGGACGCCGATGGATTCGCTCGGCTCGCGGAAGTTACGGATATCTCCTTCGAGCCTAAGCCGGACGGGACGCAAGCCGTTCTGGTGGATGGGGCGGATGTGACGGAGGCCATTCGCAGCGTCGAAGTCACCCAGCTCTCATCGCCGGTATCCGCCATTCCAGGGGTCCGCCGGGCCCTCGTGCGCAGGCAGCAGCAGATGGGCAGTCAAACCAGCGTGGTGATGGAGGGGCGCGATATCGGCACGGTCGTGCTTCCCGATGCAGAGGTAAAGGTGTTCCTCACTGCCAGCCCCGCTGAACGCGCGCGGCGCCGGTGGGCAGAGTTGCGGGCCAAAGGCGTGGATGCCTCCTTGGACGAAGTTCTTGCTCAGCAGCAGGAGCGCGATGAGAGGGACAGCAATCGCTCGCACTCCCCGCTGACACCTGCCGATGACGCGGTGCTGTTGGACACCGATGGCCTCTCAGTGGATGAAGTGGCAGCACGCATCGTCACCCTGGCGCGGGCGGCTCGGGATTGCCCATGAAACGGCCGAACCTGGTCTATCGCACCGTGCATCGGCTCGCCCGGGCAGCGTTTCGCTTGTGGGGCTCGTGGCAGGTCCTTGATCTCCACAAGATCCCTGCCGAGGGCGGCGTTCTTGTAGCGGGGAACCACGTCAGCTATGTGGATCCCCCTTTGATCGGAGCCGCCATCCGCCGCGAGTGCCGCTTCATGGCCCGTCATGATCTGTGGAAGAACCGCTTTCTCGCATGGCTGCTGCCGAGGCTAGGCGCCTACCCCATCGTGCGCAACAAACCCGATCGCAGGGGTTTGCTGGCCACTCTCGAGTATCTGGAGCAGGGATACGTTGTGGTGATGTTTCCCGAGGGTACCCGGAGCCGAGATGGCCAGCTTCAGCCGGCAGAGCCTGGGCTCGCACTCATCGTGCGAAAAGCGCGCGTACCCGTGGTACCTGCAGCCGTCATCGGCACGCAGCAAATGATGCCCGTTGGCAGCAGCCGCATCCGCCGGGCGAAGCTCAAGGTGATCTTCGGTGACCCCCTTTTCTTTACGCCCGACGCGTCTAAGGAAGAGATTTGCGCCAGCGTCATGCGGGCGATCGCCGATCTGCTCACAGCCAACGGTGTGCCGACGGTAGCAGCGGAAGACCGTCTTCAGGCGAGCGCTAGTAATCCCACTCATAGCGCTCCAGACGAAGCCGGCCGATCGCCATCGGAACCCCTGCCGCAGCAGCCGTAACCGCAATCATCAGAACTCCAGCCGAAGTATAGATCAGCAGCGAGCGCTCGGGGAAAAGCGTAGCCAGGTGCCATCCCACTGCCGCGGTGATCCCCTCCACCGTAACGTATGCTACGGACGCGAAGAAGCTGAGGATGAGCGCCCATACGCTTACGCGGTGAGCCGGGTTGTCGTACACAAACCGGGGGAATGCTGCGGAAAGGCCCACGCCGATACCGCAGAGCCCGGCGGACACCAGCACTGCGGCCCCACATTGTAGGGCTGCCCCGTACCATGCCACATCGAATACGAGCGCTCCGAGCACCGTCAAGATGCATCCCACGCCCGCAGCCACGAGGGTGCTCAGCAGAAACTTGGCCCACAACGCTCTGGCCGCCGGCACCGGCGCCGCCATCATGATCCAGAAGGACCGCCCCTCCATGCCCAACGACGAGAGCGAGAGGATGGAGGTCTGCATAAAGAGGATGGTTCCCGTCATAGCGACGGAGAAGGGATAGATCTCCGCGGGCGTGGCAAAAAGCATCCCTGAGGATTGCTGTATCCCGAGGATCATTGGTACCACGAAAAGCACCATGGGCATGGCGAGCTGGCTCAGGAGAACCGTGTCGCGGAGCACATAGCGTATATCTTTGGCGAAGACGCCCGCAATGGGGAGCTGCAGGAGGCGGTAAAGACCCCGATTGGCCTTCCAGGGAGAGCCTATTCCCGTAGAGAGCCGATCCTCCTCAGCCTCCGCGATGGCCGGCGGGGTAATGAGGCGCTCCCCGAACTGGAAGCACACGGCGTACAGCAGCATCGTGAGTACGCCCAACCAAAGAAGCTCACGGAGGCTCGATGCCGGCCGCCCCTGAGCCATTTGAACGAGGCTCCACGCAAACGGGGCCGATGGCCCCAGCCGAGCCGACAAGGATCCCGGTGCGAGGGCGTCCAAGTGCAGGTTGGACGCCGCGTGGAATTGAACGTGGCCGGCCTGAACCACCGCAGTGAGGCACACAAGGGAGGCCATAACGACGTTGACGGCAGCAATGGCACTGCGCACCCGCCTGGTACCGAGAAGATCCAGGGCTAAGAGCAGCAGCAAAGCCGTGATGAGCGCGGGCAGTAGCAGAAAGAGCACCGTTAGGATCGGAACCAGCATCCACCCGGCCGGAGGCAGATCCAGAGCCCATGCACATGCTGCGATGGCAGGCAACCCGATGACGCTGAACTGCAGTGAATTGGTGAATGCCGCCTCCAGAAGCTTTGCGGCGATCACCGATCTCCACCGCACCGGCGCCGAGGCCAGAAGAAGATACTCGGAGGAGTGCAGGAGAGTAGACACCACGAAGGGTACGGAACCCGCCAGCAGAAAGAGAAAGAGGAGGAAGAAGATCTCGTACACCAGATCTTGCCTCGCGCCGTCGTCCTGAGCGAGGAGTAGGAAGGTGCGGAAGCCAACAAAGGTTCCGGTCAGGATCAAAGCCCCTGCCAGCACCAAGCAGGCTGCAAGCCACGGCCTGCGCGCCGCATGGTAACGGGCAACGTTCCACAAACCGAGAATACGGACTTTAATAAGGAGAAACGGCACGCGTATCCTATCCGCTCGGGGCGCAGGCGCACGCCCGGGCCCGCCGGTTCAAACGTACGTCACTATACCAACTGCGTGCGGGCGAAGTTTCCTGTGGATAAGTTCAGGCAGCTCTCTGCCCCTTGGCGCTCACATGGGCTCTGCTTCAAACCGCCGGATCACCAGCTCGTCTACACTCACATTGGGCGGTAACGAAAGCAGGTAGAGCACTGCCTGTGCGATGTCCCGAGGCTGGATCCATCCCTCCTTCGACCGCGTGGGGTGGATCTGGGCTGCCAGACGCGTGTCCACACCGCCAGGACAAATGACGTGCACACGGATGCCGTGGGGGCGCAGTTCCATGGCCATGACCTTGGAGAGGAGCACCACGCCTGCCTTCGCCGCGCAATAGGCACCTTGTCCCTCATAGGGCTTCTTGCCGGAACTCGACGATATGTTCACGATCGTTCCCCGCCCGTGGGCGAGCATGGCGCGGATTGCCGCCCGGGAACAGAAGAAGGTACCCCGAAGGTTCACATCCACGTTGAGGTTGAATTCCTCCGTGGAGAGTTCCCATACCGGCTTGAACACAGCCGCTCCCGCGTTGTTCACGAGCACGTCAATGCCGCCGTATGTGTGAACAGCGCTCCGTATCAGGCGTTCGCACGAGCCTTCATCTGCTACATCGGTAGGGACCGCCAGGCACTCCCCGCCGGATTGCTCGATCTCATCGGCTGCTTCCTCCAGCTCGTGGACGGTGCGGGCAGCCAACACGACACGTGCTCCAGCATCCGCCAGGGCTCTGGCAGTGGCCCGGCCGATGCCGCGGCCGGCACCCGTAACCACTGCCACACGCCCTTCCAGGAAACGCGCCGGCAACACACCAGGACACACTCTTTTGTTCCTCCCAGGTCAGCCGGAAGGCCGGCTTCAGGACTTGTTCTTGAGGAATTCTACCAGAGCATCCAGGGAAGCCGGCTGATCGGCAAACAGGGCGGTTCCGTGCGCATCTCCGGGGTAGACCTTGAGTTCCGCGGCGGGCTTGAGGCGCTTGATGAGCTGCGGCCCGCCTCCCGTGATGGCATCGTCCCGCGCCGTGAGGACGAGCACCGCTCCGGGATAACGACCGAACGCCTCCGGGATCTGCAGCCCATGGTAGTTTGCCCCGGGCGACACCAGCGCGACGGCCGGCACTTCGGGCGTGCGGGACGCGTAGATGGCGCAATTGTTGGCACCGTATGATGCACCTGCCAGAGCCACGTGCCTGGGCTTGAAGCCCCGGTGCTTCAGCCAATCTACGGCGCCTGCGATATCCCGAGTGGTGTCCCAAGGAGCGTCCGCACCGTTCTGCGGCCCCAACGATGCCCCGGCGCCGCGCTGATCTATAGCCAGAACAGCCAGGCCGGCCGTGGAAAGCTTTCGGGCCGCGTCATCCCAATCTGCCGACGAGCCGCCGCGCTGGTGAAGGAGGACCACAGCCCTCAAACCCTTGCCGTCGGGATAGAAGCGGCCGTGGATCGTCCACCCGTCCGTTGTGCGGAACGTCACGGGCTCGAAGCTCCGGGAACCGGGCGGCGCGGGCGGGATTTGGCTCGTGTGCGGCGGCGAGCACGCTCCAAGTGCCCCAAGCATCAGCACGCAAGCCGGTATACGCACCCACGTCACGGAAAGCACCTCCTCTCAGAATAGAGCCGCACTGGAGGAGGTGTTCTGCATCTGTGTGCAAAGTCCTGCCGCGCCCGCCTAAAGCCTTCGACCGTAAGGCAAGCGCTTCAGGATGCCCGAACGCGCCCGCTGCGGGGAGCAGCAGCCAATATCGGCTTGGGCGCCTTGGTTCTGAGAGTGCGCAGCACCAAATCCGCCAGCGGGAAGAGGACGTTCAGGTTTGTAGCATCATCTCGGTGGTGGAGCCGGTGATGATGGTTCAGAAAGCGGAACACGCGGGTGCGCTCGATCCAGCGATCCCGCGGCACGTGCATGAAGAAATGCAGGGTCTCGTAACCGAGGTAATAAACCGCGATGGCGGCGAGACCGCCCCAAAGGCTGGGGACACCTGTGATCCACTGAACAAGCCATATCAGGGGCAAGTGGAAACCCAGGAATAGGGGCAGGGCGAACCAGTCCATCATGATATGTTTGCCGCCCGGATCCTGGGGGCTTGGCAGGTCATAGGTTTCGTCGCCGCCATAGAGGCCATGATGCCTTTGGTCGTGGGCTTCGAAGGTGGCTCGCAGTAGTTTGGGGCTGTGAAACAGGTACTTATGGAAGGCCCACTCGAAGAAGCTTCCATAAAGGAACCACGCGAAGAAGGCGCCGAGTTGGCACGCGAGATACGTCATTGTGCTCCAAATCTCCTTGTATCGCGCCGAAGCGCTGGATACGTCAAAACCCCGGCCCGTCCGTGTGTCCTATCAGGCGCACCGGAGGCCGGGGCAAACGATCTCACGCGATATCGCCCGCTTCGCTGGTGGTCCCAGCAAAGTAACTTTATTATACCATCAACAGAGCCGGCGCGCAATAGTGCGGCCGCCCGTCCCCTCCGTCCGGGCGGAAATGTACGGGAAACACCGTTTCCCCGTGCACGTTCTTGGCGGCAAACAGGAATAGGTATCTTGAGCACGGAGATTACCGCGCATTCTAATTGACAGACCGCCCGGAAGCCATTATACTGGAGTTGCCGTGAAGCTGTGCCGATGACGCTTCGGCAAAGTGAACCAAGGAGGACATCCTCGTGAAAGCCTTTGCGCAACGATCACCCCTCGCTCTGCTGCTTTCCGCCCTGATCTGCGGCATGTTCTGTCAACTCACCCTGCCGGCCCGTGCCGATGAAGCGCCCTCCATCCCGGCGATCTCCATAAAGCTCGGAGGCTTCCTGCCCACTCAATCTCACATGAAGGACCAAGCCGGCCAAAGCTGGTGGGCCTTCGGAGTGGATTACCGCCCGCCCTTCCATTATCACCCTCTCGGAGCCAACGTCCACGTGGGAGCGGATATCGTTTGGCATGGGTCGTCCAACGAGTCGTTCAACGTAACCGACATAACCGGCAAGCTCGTTTGGAGCATCACGCCTTTGGGCAGCCATCCCAGGATTTGGGGAGGTTTGGGCGGCGGCCTCTATTACATCAACACTCCGCACATGGCGGGTAATCCCACGGCCGGGGCCAAGTTCGTGATGGGGATAGACTTTTCCGACCGCGTATTCTTCGAAGCGGATTACGACTGGGTGGGGGGCTTTACCGACAGCCTCGGCAACGACTTGCGAGCGGATGGTGTGACACTGGCTCTGGGCGTCCGCTTCTGAGGAGGCCGCCTTCAACCAGGCGTCGCGGCTGCGACGGCCATCGCCGGAGGATCGAGTATGGCGGGCATGGTGCGCTCTGGGCAACACGCAACGTTGGTGCTTGCCGTGATGTCCCTCCTGTGCGCTCAAGTCCAGGCGCAAGGCTTCTTCCCAAACCTCCGCATCAAGGCCGGCGTGTTCATACCCAGCGGCGGAACCCTGGCCAAGGGGACCGGCGATCTTTGGTTCAAGATCGGGGCGGACGCGGCCTTGCCGCTCGGCTTCACGCTTCTTGGCGGCACGACACGAGCCGGTATCGAATACACGGCCCGCGGATCCAGCAGCATCGTGCCCATCACCCTCACACAGGTTTTGCAACCCTCCCTCACCCTAGGACATAGCCCCGTCTATGTGGGCGGCGGGATTGGGCTATGGACGGTGCATGTGGCGGGTGCCGGGTCCGGCAGCAACCTAGGGTTCCGGGTGCTGGGAGGCGTAGAGATAGGGCGCAGTTCCTTCATCGAGGTGGAGTACGACTTTGTGGGCCGTGTACACGGGGTGAATACGGACGGTCTCACGATTTCGGCAGGTCTCCGCTTCTAACGATATAGGCGCCGACTGTTGAAGCTCCATCGAGTATCGGCTATAATCACTGCGCTGCATTCTCTATTCCAAACGTTTGTGTTGGAGGTCACCATGCGTATTCGCCAAAAGGAGATCCGCGTCCGCCGCAAGCGCGAAGAGGAGCGCATTAAAGCCGCGATCAAAGCCGCCAAGGCTGCCAAAGCCGCTCCACCCTCCCGGGCCAGAACTCGTAAGGCAACTGCCTGATATCGTCCATTCCTGGACCGAGCTGTCCACACCTCTTTTCCCGTCAACAACCTAGACCAATGGGGAACCGGTCCCTGCGCAACCGTGTCGTGGTGGTCACCGGCGCATCCGCAGGCATCGGGCGCGAGGCGGCGCGCCTCTTCAGCCGGGAGGGCAGCCACGTAGTCGCTGCAGCGCGCCGGCGCAACCGCCTGGAAGAGCTTTGTTCGGAATTGAGCGCTGCCGGTGCTCGATGCCTCGCTGTGACCACAGATGTGTCCCAGCGGGATCAGGTGCAGAGGCTTCTGGATGCCACGCTCGAACATTTCGGTCGAGTGGACGTGTGGGTGAATAACGCTGGATGCGGTTTGGCCGGACCCATCGAGGCTACGAGCGAACAAGACCTCCAGCAGATCTTGGCCGTCAACTTTATGGGTGTTTTCCATGGGTGCCAGGTGGCCTTGCAGCAGATGCGGCGGCAAGGGAACGGACACATCATCAACGTGTCCTCCCTCATTACGAAGTTTCCCCTCCCGTTCCATGGGGCCTATACGGCTGCAAAGTGCGCGGTGAACGGCCTCACGGAGGCTTTAGCCCTGGAATTGGAAGGCAGCGGCATCCGCGTGAGCCTCATCCTGCCCGGAGTTACGGACACGGAATTCACCCAAGCCATGGTGCGCAGAATGGAGGATGCTCCGAGCGGTCCCTCCATCCCTGCCGCATCGGCCGGGAGGGTAGCCCGCGCCATAGTGCATTGCGCGCGAAAGCCGCGTCCTGTGGTCACGTGTCTGCCGGCAGCTCCGGTCGTCACCGCCTTCTTCGAGCTGTGCCCCTCCCTATGGCGCATGGCCGCCCGGCAGTATCGCAAAGTGCGCGGCGGAGCCTAGGGCAAAGGAGTCCGGGGCCCGCCCACCGCCCTCCCCTACGCCGTCCGTGAGAAGCACCAACTCATCGGCCGGCATCGCCAATTCATAACTGCCCTCCTTGCGGCGCATCTTCACCGCCGCTACTCGACGCAGTACGCCCCTATGCCATTCTACGATGAAGGCGCGCAAGCCGCGGACGTTGCTGCGGACACGCAAAACAGAGCCGCGTACCACGGCAGCCGCCAACATCCGCGAGGAGGCAAGCGGCTGACCGTCCATTGCGATAAGCATCCATGGCGTGTCGCCCCGGGCAACAGCGCGGCCATTGGCGATGAGGGACCCGTCCCCAGTAGCGGCGATCAGCCCGCCGCGATCGTCGGCGACGGCCAGGCACGGCCACTTGGGAGATGGGTTCCAGACGCACTTCAGATTACCCACAGAAAGACGCACAGCACTGCCGAAGCGTGCGCCCGAGCAGGGCAAGGGGAAAGCTGCCAAAAGCCGGCGCCTCCATGCGGCATGCCGCACGCTCAGACACGGACCCGGCCGGCGTAATGTGTGGAGGCCCATCGCTCGAGCAAGTCGGAGATACAGATTGCGGTGAAGATCCAGAACCAAACCGGCATCGGCGCCGAACAAATCCCGGCCTTCCAGCAATTCCCAGGGAACCGTGCAAAGGAATAAGGCGCCCCGTCCTACGTGCGTCCTACGCACGGGCCACGGCCATGGCTCGGAAGCTCCGCGCAAAGCCCAATCGCCCAGAGCCCAGGCAACGCCTCCCGGAGGAGCAGACGCATACACCGCCGTTCCCTTGGATGCCAGGGACATCAGTGCCTGCACGTCCCGGGAAGACAGCGAGCCTGCCAGCGGAACAAACACAGCCTTTGGCGGAAGCGCCGCCAGTCGTGCAATATCCTTCTGATCCGCGATCTCGAAGGGAACCCCCAGTGCAAGCATACATTGGATGGCGTTCATAAGGGCGGACCAGGCGGCGTCCTGCGGGGCGCCCAATCGGAAGGCATCCGGCAGTACGAAGACCACATCGGCCCGGGGCTTTACCACACCCGCCACTGCTGCCAAGACCGAAAGGTTCCGGTAGAGCTTCAGCACAGGCTTGGGTCGGAGTGGGTTGTTCCAGGCGATGCCCCATGGGAAGACGCTGTCCGGATCATCCGCCCAGCACCAGTTCTGGATCTTGCCGGCGCCGTAGGCCAGGGCGGCGTGGACCATCCACCAGAAGAGTTCCTGCTGCTGAAGCGGCGTGCGGCGGATATGGTATCCGGAGGCCCCGCGCTCCGGCAGCCAGGCATCGTGCGTCTTCACGCCAAACTCGCCGATATTGATGCCTTTCCCGGCGAAGCTCATATCGTTCCACCGAAGGGTTGCGGCGAGCCTGGCTAAGTCCAGCCCGGGGGCGTCGAAGTATCCGATGTTGGCTACATCCATGCCGTCCATGGTCAGCCGCAGGTCAGTACCCCCGAAGGGGCGCTGGTAATACTCTGCTGTGATGGGATGGATGGGATCCACAGCCCGTATGGCGGCGGTAAGCGCACCGACCCATCGCCGAACCAGGTAGACCTCGAAGTCGGCGGTGTCGCGAGCGCGTTGATCATGCCAAGAGCGCGCCGAGTAGCCGGCTGGAGGAATGCTGCCGAGGGGCTCGCGCGGAGCTGCAGCTCCCCATGCGGCACGCAGCGCCCCGTCTGAGCGGTAGCGCTCCACTAGGAATGCGTTCCATAGCCTCCGGAGTTCGGGCGTGTCCTTCAGGTGAAGCTGGAAATCGCCGTTTAGGTAATAGATCAGACCAGGAACATCTCGGTAGCGCCGTGCGAACTCTGCACAGAATGCAGCCTGCCGGCGCAGCGTGTCCTCGTCCACCGCTACGTCATGCCCCACCAACAGCCCGGCCATGTACACCAGGCCGAACCTTTGGGCAAGCTGCACGACACCATCAATCTGCCTCCACTGCTTCTGTGTGAAACGGTAATCGGGCGGTGTGTACTGCAGGTTCTCGAAAACGCGGAGGCCGTAATCCCGCATGAGGCTCAGGTCATGGAACCATGTGAGGGGATCCTCCGACGGCGAGAGGAACATGTTGGCGTAGGTGTCGGTGCCGAAGAGGATCTGGGGTACCCGGGAAGCGCCAAGGTAAAACGCGTTGCCTCGGAAGTGAACGCGCGTCCCGCCGGCAAGGACAGAAGGGCTGTACACGCAGAAGCCCGTGTCGGATGCGTCCAGGAGAGAGCCGGAACCTCCGGAAGCTCCCGGTGAGTGCACACTCGCGGACACCTGCACGAAGTCCGGTGCGCCCGCCGGCACATTCCACTCGAACTCCTCCTGCGCATCATGCAAGGGCGCCAGGTTCAAATCCCGCTGGAAGCAAGCGAGTTCGCGCGAGATGCCGATTGCACCGCGCCCCACCAATCGCATCTTCAGGCGCACCAAACGGGGAGCCTGAGACCGGTTGATGCACCGCACCACAATGCGGGCCGCCTCTCCCTGGCGGTAGGTCGCCTCACCGACCGTTACCGCCTCGAGGTGCACCCCGGTAGCCAACAGCCTGCCAATTTGCCTTAGAAGCTGTTCGCCTTGCTGCCCTCCGAACAAATCCCGATTGGTGACGCCGAAGAGCACCCACGTACCGCCCTTGAAAGGGCCCTCTCTCCAATAAACCATGGAGCCGGCTGTGCCGGCAAACCTTCCGTATTCGTCCAACACATTTACGAGAGGCCGCCACCGGCCGCTTTGGCGAAGTTGAGCGGTAGCTTCATAACCTTCTACCAGTCCGGAAGACTTGCAATCCTTGGCGATGCCGCTTCCCTGGGCTGGAACCAAGCTTACGCCGCGTAGCGGCTGATCCGGGCTGAAGAGGGTGAGCTGATCCGGCTCGATGCGCAGCCCGTCCTCCGGTACGCCGTAGTGGGCGTTGATGGTGATCTCCCGAGGCACAGCCGCACAGGTTACCTCGGTAAAGCGGAAGAGCCCCTTTGCGCGGTAGAGACCCGCCTGGAATTCGACGCGGGCCGCATCAGGAGCCGTGTCAATAATCGCTTCGAAGCGGTTCCAGCGCATCGAGGTGCCCGTGAGATGAGCAAAGTCCTGCCACTTGACCAGCGCGCCTGCGGCGTTGAACTGATAAACTGCCAGGAACCCGAACCCCGGCCCTTCCACTCTGTCGGCACGGGCAACGGCACCTACCAGGTAGCGACGACCGGGCTGAACGTCGAGGCGATAGGTCCACCGCGCTCCGCCGCCGGGAACGTCCTGGCGAACCTCGCCGGCCCAGATACCCGGCCGAGGCCCTTCGTCCGTGATGCGGCATGCATCGGGCGACCCCATCTGCCATCCGTCCAGCCCTCGAGCGAAGTTTCCGTTGGGAACGAGGCTCCGGCGGATGTCTCTCGCGGCAGCCATGGCATGCTGTGTCACACTCTCCTGAAAGACCCACCGGCCGTCTTCGCGCACTACGGGGCGGTCAAAGGCATACCCGCCGCACGTCCACAAGTCTCCTCCTGCCTTCAGGAATGCCAGAAGCGTCTGGCGCGCTTCCACAGGGAAGACAGGTCCGGTGGGAACGATCAAGAGATTGAAGTGCTCAATGTTGAAGGCGCTTCCGTCCGCCAATTGCGCCGCATCCAAAGGCGTAACCGAGATGCCTTCTTTACCCAGCGCCGTTACCCACGGCGCAAGCGATGTGGAGGGCCCGGCTACAGGCAGGGTCGGATCCCAAAGGATGGCAGCCCGATATCCCGGCGCCACGCTTTGAACGAATGCGCCGGCAGGTGCCGCAAAGAGGAGGGCGCATGTCACGGCGATCCCTGTCCATCCAAACGCCCGGGCGAGCAACCGATACGCTAGCCCTTGATGCCGGTAAGGGCGATGCCCTGTATGAATTGCTTCTGGGTAAAAAAGAACAGGATGATGACCGGAGCAATGACGATGGTGGATGCTGCCATCAAAAGGTGCCATTGGGTGCCCCCATGCTGGCTTTGGTAGAATTGGAGCCCCAGGGAGAGCGTAAACGTCTTCTGGTCCAAAAGATAGATGAGGGGTCCCAGGAAGTCGCGCCAGGTTCCCATGAACTGAAAGAGGGCCACAACGGCCAATGCCGGCTTGGAGAGGGGAAGGATGATCTGCCGGAAGATGCCCCATTCCGAAGCCCCGTCAATGCGGGCGGCCTCGGAAAGCTCGAAGGGGATGGTGCGGAAGAACTGCCGCAGCAGGAAGATGAAGAAGGCATTGCCGAACCAGGCGGGCACCCACAATGGCCGGAATGTGCCGATCCATCCCAATCCCTTGAATAACGCGTACACGGGCACCATGAGCACGGGGAAGGGCACCATCATCGTGGCCAGTGTAGCCGCAAATGCCAGGTCACGGCCCGGCCACCGAAGGCGGGCGAAAGCATAAGCCACTACGGCGTTGCTGAACACCACCCCAGCCACGGTGAGGATGCAGAGGATGAGCGTGTTGCGCCCATAGACCAGGAACGGAATGTACCCCAGTTTGTCGGCCTCGTAGACGAAGGCGTCGCGATAGTTGTGCCACTGAGGATGAGCAGGGAAGAACGTGGGCGGCTGCCGCATCGTCTCTTCGATGGGTTTGAGCGATGTGGACACGAGCCAGAAGAGCGGAAACAGGAACATCACGGAGAGCACCATGAGAACCAGGTGCAACAGCCACTCATGACGCTGCTTGTGGATGGAAGAAGATTTTCGGCTCCGCCTCACAGGGCTCATGTTTTCGGCGCCCATCGCGTTCTCAACTCCCCTGGTAATAGACATGCCGTTCCGAAAGGCGCAAGGCCAACATCGTCAGCAGAAGGATGATCACGAACATGATCCAACCCATGGCGCACGCATAGCCCATCTTATGGTATCGAAAGGCGTTGTCAAACAGATACATGGTGTAGAAGTACGTGGAACGGGCTGGGGAGCCTCCAGGAAACATTACATAAGGCTCGGCGAATACTTGCAAAGCGCCAATGATGCCCATGATGAGGTTGAACAGGATCACGGGCGAGAGCATGGGAAGCGTTACATTGCGCGTTTTGGACCACCAGCCGGCGCCATCCAGATCGGCTGCCTCGTAGAGATCCACAGGAACGTCTTGCAGGCCGGCCAGATAGATCACCATGGAGTTGCCTGCGCCCCAAAGGGCTAGAAGCGCAAGCGCGGGTTTGGACCAGGCCGGGTCCCCAAGCCAGTTGGGTGTCGGCAGATGCATCAGATGAAGCACATAGTTGAGGATGCCGTGCTCGCCGTTGAATACCCATAACCACAAAACCGCCAAGGGAATGGTGGGCACCAACGAAGGAAGGAAGAAGATGGTGCGATAGACGGCGAGGCCCTTCACCTTTGCGTTGAGCAGCATGGCCAGGGAGATTGCCACCATCATCCCAAGGGGGAGTGCCATTGCTGCATAGACCAGCGTGTTCTTGAGGCTCGTCCAGAAAACGTCATCGCGTGCCAGGTCGGCGTAATTCTGCATCCCGATCCATACGGGGTTTCTCAGCACGGAGTAATCGCAGAAGCTGTAGTAGATGGACGCTACGAGGGGATAGAGCAGGAACAGGCTGAAGCCCAGGATCCAGGGCGCTACAAAAAGCAGGGCGATGCGGGTTTCGTTTCGTCCCAGGGATCTGGCGGCGGTTGGGGCCTTGCGTGCGGGCATCATCGCACATCCCCCCGCAGGCGAAGCAGGCGCAGGTATTCATCCAATTTCGGCTGCATCCGCTGTTGTACGGCATCGAGCGCCTCTTTGGGGGTCTTTTTCAGCAGGGTTACCTCATCGAAGGCGTTGTTCAGTTCGGCGCTGTACTCAGGCCAGATGCCGAGCTTGGGCGGAAAGATGGTGTTCTTGCCGCGGGGCAGTTCGGCAAAGAGTTTGATGTAAGGGTTGGGGTGGTGCGCCAGGAACTCCGGGCTCACCCGAATGAGGGGAGTGTGCTTCTTCTGGCCGAGGCAGAGCATCTCCATGCCCTTCTGGGATTGGACGAAGGCGATGAACTGAAAGGCCTCTTCGGGGTGTTTGGCTCCGCGGGGGATTACCAGCACGTCTTCATCCACAAAGGTGGAGTTCTTCAGATCCGGGCGGTCTGCCGGATACGGGAAGGGGGCGGCAGCCCAGTCCAAGCCCGGGCTGTACATCTGGATGAAGTTGCTCATCCAGACGCCTTGCAATTCCATCGCCACCTGTTGGCTCAAAAAGGCGTTTTGCGGCGAAGAGAAATTCCCGAAGCCGCTTCTGAAGGTCTGCAGATCGCGCGCCCCGTACTTGACGGAATAGGAGCGTATCCACTCGAAGGCACGGATGTTCTCGGGAGAATTGGCCGTGATGCGGCTCACTCCATCCCACAAACGCCCCCCGAAAAAGTATCCCCAGCCCCAGTTCCACCAGCCGGGCTCGGCCGGCATGAAGCCGGCTTTCAGGATGCGGCCCGAGGCATCCCTCCGGTAGATCTTCGCGGCGTAGGCGTCCATCTCCTCGATGGTGCGGGGCGGACGGTTGGGATCGAGCCCGGCATCGCGAAACATTTGCCGGTTATAATGGAGCGCCGTAGAGGCAGGCGTGGTAGGAAGCGCCCAAACATGCCCGCGGTAATAGCCGATATCCCAATAGGCAGGGATGTACTGCGATGCATGGATGCCGTACCTGCGGCAGAAATCGTCCAGAGGCAGGATGGCGCGGTCATCGGCATATTGCGCAACATTGGGTCCGTAAAGCCCGGCAACGTCCGGAGGGTCTCCACCTGCAGTGGCCAGAAGCGTTTTATCCTCGATGCCGCTGATGGTGAGAAGGTCTACGTGGACCTTGTTCTGCGAGCGGTTGAAGGCGTCCACCACAGCCCGCATGGCATCCCCCTCGAACCCGGTCCACTTTTCCCAATAGGTCACATGGACGGGCCCCACCTGGGGTGCCGGGGCAACAATCCGCTCGCTATACCAGATGGTAAGCGCGATCAAGGCGATTGCTGCGGGTGTGGCGAGGCGCTGCATCCACATGGAGCCTGTGATACCGAAGAACAGGAGTTGCTAACGAGTGTACCCGATAGCGGCATCGAGTGCGAAGGAGCACGCGGCAAGGTTCACTTGAGCCAGCCCGCCCGGTTGTAGAACGACACGCTGTAGGTGGTCACATGCGTCGCCATGCTGACGCTGGACCAGATCATTTCGGCAGCGAACTCCCCCAGGATCACTCCCGCCGCCACCAGCCGGAGCTTCTCGTACCCCTTCAGACCGGCGGCATGGTGCACGGCGAATTTCACCAAGAGTACGATGAGAAGGCCGAACCAGCAGTAGTCTATGCCGAAGTTCATTGAGAGGGCGTATCCCACAGGATGAAGCGGGAAGCCTGTGATGCGGGTGCGGATCGCATCCAGAAGCATCACGAAGCTGAAGCCTCCGACTACCGAGAGCATGGCGGCTGGGTTAGGAGGATGGGGCTGCTCGCTCAACTGCCGGATGGCCGCATTGGGATCTCCCCACGATGGTTGGGCTCCGTACATATAGCCTTGTAGAATATAAGCTCCCTGACCTACCGCCACGCCGAGCGCCGTAGCCGCCAGAACCGTCCAGAACAGCTTGCGCCCGGACACTCCGCATTGATCTGCAAGTTTGTATGCCTCGAGCTGATAGGGCATGGGGTCTGTTCGGTGGATGCGGTTCGTTACCAGGAACAGGTGGTACATCTTTACGGTTGCCGCTTCATTGAGCGCCTGGCTGCCCATAAAGTCAATTAGAAGCTGGTGCGGCCCCAGGAAAGCCATCTCATGGATGGGCGGCCCGAGCTGCGCCCTCATGCGCGTGAGCACTACGCTGAAAATGAGGAAGACACCGATGTATCCCACCACAAGGGTTGGGGAAAGGCCACACAGCCATCCGATGGAGCCAAGCCCAGCCAAGCAACCCAGCAAACCCAAGAAAGCCGCTCTGGGGCGCACCTCGCCCGCGCCAAAGGTGCTGCCATTCATGATGCGCCGCCATAGTTCTGCCAGGTAACCGCGCGAAAACAGAAGCGCACTCACAAAGAGACCCAGAAAAGCGCCCCAGGTCTGTTCGCTGAAATAAGGCGGGCCGGGCACCAGCCACCCTCCTCCGAATACATCTTGCTGGTAACCGAACATGGCGGCTCCCACCTGTATCGCCTTGCGAAGGAAAAAGAAGAACACGCACGAGAAGAGCAGATCCGTCGGCATGAATACCCCGATGGCGCACATGTACGGGAAGATGCCTAGCGACGTCCAGCCTATGGCAGTCCATGGATTGTCCTGAAGCCAGGGGAGGACATCCGTGAGCCTCCCCACCAAGAAGCGTACATTGATGGAGGGGATGAGCGGGTTCATAAAGGCAAAGCCGTTCAGCAGATCCACGCCGAACATTACGGCGAAGGCGCCCCATAGCCAGGGACTGCGCCAGGCAGGGTCCTGAGGCCGCGTAAGAAGAAGGGGCACCTGAATGATGGGGAATGCCAGCTTTTCACGCCGACACCATAGCTCGTGCATGAGGGTGTTGATGCACAGCATCGCGCCGCAAAGCAGGGTGAAGAGCACGGTCCAGGCGGCAATGGGGCGGGCCCATAGGCTCCACCTACCAACGAAGTGCCATAGCCCGTATCCTCCGCGGCGGTAATCCTCCAGGGGTCGAGGATCCGTAAAGAAGAACCACTTCGGCAGGTAGGGAAGAATATGCTCGCGATCCCATGGGCTTCGGTCGCTGAACAGGGCGTAGGAATGGATGTATTGATTGTTGATGAGGAGCCATTCCGCGCACATTGCACCTGCAACCGAGAGGAAGGCGTAGAAGAGGGCAAGTTCCGTGCTTGTAAGGGCCCAGCCTGCCGCCACCCTGCGCACCCCGGCGTTGAGAAGAGCCACTGCCATGAGCGCGCAGAGCGGCGGCACCAGCAGCGAGAAGATCACGTCGCTCATCATGGCCGAGGACCAAAAGGCCACGAGGGGCAACAGCAGAATGGCCAGAAGGAGCGGTCGGACGAGGCTCCCCCGCCGATCAGAAGCCGCAGCGGATGGCGCCACGTTCTCTCCTCGGAGCTGTGCGCCTTGCGGAATGTTCACGCCCATTAGTCGTCAAGCCGCCGAAAGGGGTGGCGCCCGCGCAGAGCGTCTACACGCTGGTAAGGGCCAAATTGAAGAGCACCATACACCCGGCAGAGTGGCGAACCTTTGGAGTTTGCATTTGGAGCCGGGGCTGTGGAACACCGCACGGCGCCCCGGCTCCAAAGTGTTCAGGAGAGGTCTCAGCGGGCGCCGCACGCCTGCAGGCACGCCTGCATGTGCCCGCGTGACTCGGCAGCAATGATGCAGCAGCGTTCCAGGGCATAGTCTTTGGCGCCGATGATCTCCAGATCCAAAGGACCGTTGTAGCCGTTCTCGTGAAGCACCCGGATGTAACCCACCAGATCTATGTCGCCGCGCCCGTTTGCCTGGTTCTCGGGCGCTCCGGGCCCGGCTTGCCGTCCCTTGCAGTCACGGATGTGCACATGCTTCACTCGCGACACCACAGCGGCGATAGCCTCCACGGGGTTCTCGCCGGCACGGTAGATGTGGGAGGGATCCATGTCTATACCGAAGGCGGGTGAGGAGATTGCCTCCATCGCCCGCAAGGTTGTGGGCGTGTTGTAGATGGCCGCTCCCACATGGGCCTTCACGCAGAGGGTGAGGCCATAGGTCTCTGCGCGGCGCGCCAGGCGATCCAGGGAGGCGATCACCTGCTTAAGACTCTCATCATCGCCGGACTTGCCGCCCGGCCCACAGTTGATGATCGGTATCCCGATCTCTACGGCCGCCTGGAACGCCTGCTCCATCTTCTCGGGGTCCTGCGAGGGCTGTTCCATGGCCAGCAGCTCCAGCCCGTAATCCTGAGACAGCTTCTTTATTTGGGGAGCGATCTCGCGCCACCGATCCAAAACGAGGTGTTCGCTCATCCCGTCTATCGCTGAAATCTCGATGCCGTCGTACCCGCACATAGCCAGGTACTTGAATGCGGTCTCCATGTCGTATCCGCCAAAGAGCACGGAATTGGCTCCCAGCTTCATAACCACTGCGCTCCTTCCAGTAAGGGTTGCAAATCTGCAGGAGGCATCCCCCGCGCGTATCATACGCCACAGCCATTGCGAATGCCTGCCCGCCAAAGCACGTTCCCAAGGAATACCTGTATAATACGGGTTGGGAGTAGCCGGCAGGCCCGGGCGAGGCCGGCCGCCGGCTGTCTAAGGAGGGGTGCCATGGAAGACCTGTTGACCGCACATCTCACTCCTACCCGGTATTGGCACAAACTGCCGGACGGACGCGTGCAGTGCGATCTTTGCCCCCGGGAATGCCGCCTTCACGAGGGTCAACGGGGCCTCTGCTTCGTTCGGGCGTGCCACGATGATGCCATCGTTCTCACCACCTACGGCCGCTCCAGCGGCTTCTGCATAGATCCCATCGAAAAGAAGCCCCTCAACCATTTCCTGCCCGGCACCAGCGTCTTCTCCTTCGGAACGGCGGGGTGCAACCTCGCGTGCAAGTTCTGCCAGAATTGGGACATAAGCAAGTCCCGTGAGATGGACACGCTGATGGACGCAGCGTCGCCCCGGCAGATCGCCCAAACGGCTCACCGTCTCGGATGCCGGAGTGTCGCCTTCACGTACAATGATCCCGTAATCTTTATGGAGTACGCCATAGATGTGGCCCGCGCTTGCCGGGACTTGGATATCAAGACCGTGGCCGTAACCGCCGGATATATCAACCCCGAACCGCGCGAGGAGTTCTTCAAGTGGATGGACGCCGCCAACGTAGACCTCAAAGGCTTCACCGAGGATTTCTATTGGCGCGTGTGCGGGGGCCATCTTCAGCCGGTGTTGGATACGCTCGTGTATCTCAAGCGGCAAACCAACGTATGGCTGGAGATTACAACGCTCCTTATCCCCGGTGAGAACGATAGCGATGCGGAGATTGACGCCATGACGCAGTGGGTTGTCGAGAACCTGGGCCCGTCCGTGCCTCACCATTTTACGGCTTTCCATCCGGATTGGAAGATGCGCAACCACCCGCCCACGCCGGTCGCGACCCTCCGCCGGGCCCGTGCCATCGCCATGCGCAACGGCGAGCGTTACGCCTATACCGGCAATGTGCATGACCCTGAAGGAGGGACCACGTACTGCCACAACTGCGGGGCTGCCCTCATCCGCCGAGACGGATACGACATCCTCGGATACCACCTAACAGACACCGGGGAGTGCCGCACCTGCGGGACGCCGTGCGCGGGAGTATTCCAGGGACCGCCGGGCACGTGGGGTCCTCGGCGGTTGCCCGTGCGCCTTTCGGCAGTCTAGGGCCGTTGGGGAAAGGATGCGGGCCGGAGAATGAACGCCTCAGACCCGCATCCATGATCGTGCTTTACTTGCCGCTGTCGGATGCGCCGGAGCCCCCGCGCGGCAGCACCAGCGTGCCGCCCTTGGCGCGCGCATTCGCCATACCCGGATACGGGGAAGGATGTTCGGCTGTTGGAACCGGCGGCGTTGGTTGCTGGTGGGTGCATCCCCACATCCCAGCCATTGCCAATACTGCTGCACACCAGTGCCGGGCCCGGCGGCGAACGATGTTCTTCACCGCGTTCCTCCTTCTAGTTCGGCCAGAACACGCCTCCCAAAGCGGCAATGTTCGCATTCGTCAACAATGTGCCGCAGGGTTGATCGGGTAAACCGTATCCCACCTCGGTGAGAGGGAGGATCTCTGCCGGATCAGCGCACCATTTGGCACGATCCGCTTCGGCGGACGGTGCGGCGAAATTGTGGCCCCCTATCGTGAAGCCCACCCACTGCATGTTCTTGGCGTGACCATCTGCAAAGGCTACGTTGAAGCGCCCGTTGTGACGCAGGCTGCTGTTGCGGGCCGGCCCCCGGTAGGAATCCAGGATCCAATCCGCACCCATGGTGGGGCGGTACGTGTCGTAGCTGTCGCTGTAAACGAAAACGTCTGCAGGCGCAACGAGGGAAGCCAGCGATTTGCCTTCCTGGTAATCCTGACCCCATGGGGTACGTTGTGCCCGCTCCAAAACGCCGCCCCCTGCGTAGATGAGGACGCCCCAGTTGTAACCGTAGTTGAACTTCGGACCCGGCGTAGGAACTCCCAAAAGCTGCGCGATTTTAGGGCGCCAGGTGTCGCACTCGGATGCAGAGGCGGATGGACATCGCCAAACCTGCACGTTCTTGATGTACGGGTACACCAGAAGGTACTCCGCCGCGCGTTCTACACCGCCCCAACCTCCGTAGACCATGGGGAAGCGTTCGTCATAGTCCTGAACGTACATTGCCACCGATGTACCCATCTGTTTAAGGTTGGAAAGACAGCTCGTTTTGCGGGCCTGTTCCCGCGCTTGGGCAAAAACGGGGAACAAAATCGCCGCGAGGATCGCGATGATCGCAATCACAACGAGCAGCTCGATGAGGGTAAAGCCGATACGTCTGTGATGGTTCATAACCTCTCCTTCCTTCCCAAAAGCGGAACGTGTTTCAGACGCCGCCTGCCGGCAGCACAAGTTGCACCGATGCCTCGGCGTGAACATGGTTTATCGCCTCCTTTTTGTTGACGGGAACGCACGGAGGGAGAAGAATGGGCATTGCCGGCGCTTCGCTCCGTCGTTGTTCCAGTCACCAGGCTTAGGGCATGAACCCCAGTTGCGATGCTATTGAACCCGGCGGTTGTTAACTGACGCTTAAAGTCCGGTTACCTGCGAATTAAGGGGCGTTCCGATTTGACGTTGCAGATGGGGTGTGTTATAATCGCGGCGACGGCCGGCAAGCGCGTTACCCTTTTGCTGTTGAGGGAGGCGCCAGGATGGGTATTGGGCCAACGGATCTTCCGGTAACTCCGATCCGGGAGGGCGAGGCCGTTCGGCGCGTGGAGCGAGAAGCCGAGGCGCGGGATTTGGGGCAGCGGCAGCCTCCCGGCGGCGAAGGGCGCAAGAAGCGGCCCGCTCCGAAGCCGCAGCCGGATGCCGTTGAGATCTCAACGGAACCGGAGGCTGAACCTGCGCCGCCGGCATCCCCGGCACAGGAGGCCGCCGAGCAAGACGGACACCGCCTCGACATCACTGCGTGATCGGAGCTGCGGCCGCAGATTTATCGCCCGCGAACGGCGCCTTTGGCGGAAGCAGGCCGGCTTGTAGGTGGATGCACATCGGTATGGACGTCCTGGGGCCTATTGTGCTCGTGGTCAACATCCTCCTGCTCGTTGGAGGATGGATCCTGTTCCAGCAAGCCAAATCGGAGCTCACCAGCCGCGCCGCTCAGATACCGGTTCTCACAGAGCTCAGAGAGCTTCACAAGAGCATAGCGGCGCTTATTGAGCGGCTGCGCCTCGAAGCAGATCAGGCGTCTGCGCAATTGGAGGCCCGGTGTACTCAAGCGCGGGAGCTTCTTATGGCCTTGGAGCGCAAGCTGGAACAGCTCCATGCGGAAGCGCCCGGGGAGTCGGGCCATCCCCGCAGCGAAGAGCCCCCAGCGCATTCAGGAACCCAGTCGCGCCATACCGCCGTATACGCTCTGGCAGACCAAGGGCTTCCTCCAAGCGAGATTGCCCGGCGAAGCGGCCTCTCGGCCGGAGAAGTGGAACTCATCCTAGGGATGCGCCGGCGGGATGCCTCGCATCCCGGAGCGGGCGAATGAAGCCGCTCCTACCGGCAGGCAGGCCGTGCTTCCACCGCCATTTCATGATCAAGGAGACCTTCATTTTGAAACGACATGGTTGTAAGCCGCTTGCTGCTGCAATCGTTGCGCTTGCCCTCGTGGGATGCGGGCATTCGCAGAAAGTTGTAGCCCATGTGAATAACGACGTGATCACTGAGGACGAATTCAACCAGCGGACGCGCGACGTTACCGCCGCGAACCTGGCGCCGTCCCTCGCTCCGGGTGGGCCCAGGGGACCTGCCAAGGCCGGCGAATTTGCTATGGACTCCCTCATCGCGGAGAAGCTCATCCTGCAGCTCGCAGCCGAGCGCCACTGCACGCCCACCGATGCGCAGATCAACGCCTATATCGCCTTCGCCAAGAAGTATCGCGATCCCCGTTATACGTTCATGCCCTACGACCCGGCGCGGTCCGATGCCGATTGGTACCGCGATGCCCGGTATACGGTAGCCTTCCTGAATATGGTAAAGCAGCAAGCCAAAATCACGGATGCCGACCTCAAGAGCATCTACGACAAATACCACACGCGCCTCCGTGAGCCCGATATGTACCATTTGCGCATCATAGATATCCGCGAGAAAGACAAAGCCCTCAAGGCCCTGGCGTCCCTCAAGAAGCTGCCCTTCGAGACGGTGGCCCTTACGCAATCGGAGGATCCCGTGTCTGGTCCTAGGAGTGGCGACGTAGGCTTCGTGGCCGAGCAGCAGATTCCAGGACCGGTGCTTCAGGCTGTCAAGAAGCTTAAGCCCGGAGAGTACACTCCCCAGATCATTCCCGCCAAAGTCAACCCCTGGAATGTGGCCCCGGGACCAGGCGCGCCGGTGGAAACGCGGTATTTTATTGCCCAGCTCGTGGACAAGAAGGTGGGCCGGATCCCCACTATGGAAGAGGTTCGGCCCCTGCTGGAGAACGCGGCTATTGAACAGAAGGATCCCGGGGCGGTTCAGCGCGTTCAGAACGCACTGCGCGAGTACCAGCAAAAGGCTCGCATTACCATCAACCTGAAGCCCTACGACGCCTTGTTCGAAAAGACGCGGAGGGCCTCGGCCCAGCAACCCGCTGCGACGCCCTCTGCGCCGTAGCACAGCGGCCGGGTGCAAACCTCGGGCGATCGTAGATTTGGCATGGCGCGGCGGCAGGCGGCATTCCTCGCGTGAGGCGCCGCTTTAGTGGGGTGCTCGTCTAGGCCATTCCGATGCGTTTGCGCGCTGCCCATTCCAGGGCGAGCGGCACAACGAAGAGCATCAGGAAGATAGGTGCGTTCCAAAGGTCTATCTCCACCTGGCTCCGTACCACGTGTTCACGTGCTTTCAGGGATGCCATCCAGGAAGCCAGTTCGTCGGGACGGTAGAAGCGGCCTCCGCCTGCGGCGGCGATCTTCTTGAGCAGGGTTTCGTTCATTTCCGGCTGCTGCTGTTCCAATGCAGGTGCTTCCACCAAGAACTCCGCCTTGGCTGCGGATCGAGGATCCTGGGGCGAAGCCAATGTAATTTGGAACTTGCCTGCGCGGTCGGCCAGCATCTGACCGGCGAAGAGGCCGGGGGAACTCGGAATGGCGCTCAACATCACGCGCCTGGGAGCGCCATCTGCGCCGGACACTTGCGCCGCCACCGCACTCGCCTTGACGGGGTGGTAGAAGGCATCCAGCACGCGGGCGTGGAAGGTAATCGTGTCGCCTAGGAGATGTTCGGGCCGATCTACGCTCACTTGAACGAAGCGGTTTCCGCCGGGCGTCTCTTCCGGGCTCATCGTGCGGATCACCTGCCCCCAGAAGCGGTAGAAGTACTTGTCGCCTACGCGCCAGCGCCAGCGCCACGTGCTGTCCACTGTGCTCATGAGGCATCGGCCTGCTCCGAAGGGCTGAACCGCCAGGACGATGCGCTTGCCGAAGGCATTGCTCCGTAGGGGGTTCACCGCAAGGACTGTAGCGCCGGGTTTGGCGCGCTCCACGCCGGCGCACCAGTACATCCCGGGCAGGTCCCGCCAGATGCGTTCGTTTTCAGCCGGACTGTCGGAGAGCCGCAAGAGAGGATCCTGCATCCCAGCCGGCGTCCTCTCCCATTGGAACGGCTCGTCCGTCTTCACTTGTTCCGGAAAGGGCCCCAACACTACGGGGAAGAGGGCTTCCAACGAGGTGGACTTGTACTCGTAGGGCATGTGCCGCTCACCGGCGATTACTACCAAACTTCCCCCGCGATCCTCTACGAAGCGGCGGATGTTGTGGAGCTGTGCATCGGTGAAATAGGCGCGGGGTACGTCACCCAGAATCAGCAGGTCATAGGCAAAGAGGCTCTTTTCGTCCGACGGGAAGGCATAGATGGGCACATTTCCCTCGCCTCCCAATCGGGCATCGGCGCTCACGAGAATGCATGAAAAGAGGATCTGGGTGTCTCGGCGGATGGCATTCTTCAAATACCGATACTCCCACCGGGGCTCCCCTTCTACATAGAGGATCCTTAGGCGCTTGCTCACAACCTTTTGGAGGAAACGCCGGGAGTTGTTGCGCAGGGTTACCTCTCCAGGCAGCGGCGACACCGACACGGTATACGTGAAGGTTCCCACTTGTTTGGGTGTGTAGGTGAAACGAACCGTCTGTTTGCGCGCATCGGCGGCCAGCCTCAAAGTCTGCCGGCCGATAACGGTGTTGCCGCGCTGCAGTGTCACCGTGACCGTCCTCCCGGCGTAGCCGCGCTGAGAGATGCCGGCAAATACTTGCACGATATTGTCTTTGCGCACCACTTCATCCGTAAGAGCTTCGGTTAGGGCCACATCCCGAGTAGGGGTGGGGTCTCCGATGCCCAGAGTACTCACGGGGATGCCCTGCTGGCGGCACTCTGCGGCAACAGTCACGGGATCTTCGCCCAGGTTGCTGCCCCCGTCACTCAGAAGAAGGATGCCCGCCACGTCCTGGCCGGCGAGGTCGTTCATCATATGCCGCAGGGCTACTCCGATTTGGGTGGAACCACCATGGACGGCATCGGGCGTTGCAGGCAGGCGATACTCTGCAAGCTTTCGGCTTTCCGTTGGAAGCGGCACGCTCTGGGCGTCGGAGGCAAAGCGGTAGAGGTAGACCCGGTACCGTCGCGCCAGGGTTGCGATGAGGCGTGTCCGCGGATTATCTGCCAGGCGCTCCACGATTTCCGCCCGCGTGAGGCCCGCCGCGCTCCCGCCTATGGCGCGCGCCGTGGCTTGAGCGAGGGGTGGCGGCAGCCGCGGATCCCGCAAGCCCATGCTCTGAGACACGTCCACGCCCACAGCAACGGCAGTCCGAACAGGCTCGGACCGGTCGAGGCGCAGCATGGGCTGAAGCAGCATTGCCAAAAGAGCCGCCACGGCAATCAGCCGAAGCATCAAAAGGGGGATCTTCACCCACAGCGAGGGCCGATTGCCATCCCTAAGGTACTGATATCCGAACCACAGGACTGCTGCTGCCAGCACGAGGGCAACGGCGGTGCGGGCGTGCCCTCCGGCGAAATAGAGGTGGGCTCGCTCCAAGGTTGCCTCGGATGTGCCGCCGGCTCCGAACAGCCACCGCTGCCACGGGGTGAGGTGCATCAGCCGCGCCTCCCCATCTTGCGCCCCAGGAGCCCTTCAAGGAAGAGAAGGGGTATGGCAGCAGCCACCAGGGGCAGCCACAATTCTGCACCCGAGCGGGCTTGGCGTACGGCTGCCGGCATCGAACGGCCGCCATGCAGAACCTGACCGGCGGGGCCCAAAAGCCGTTTGATTGCGGCATCATCCACGGAGGCCGGGTCTGCTTCGGCCTCGGGCAAGTTCACTGCGAAGGCTTGGATGCGGGGGTGACCCGGTGTGCCCACCCAGTAGGCGCCCGCCGATCGGGTACCGGTGAACGGCACGGTTACGCCGTCCAGACCCAGCTCTCCCCGCACCTTGACGGACGCCCCGTCGGGTTTGGTGACGAGGAAGCCCGAACCGGCATCGGCCACGCCGAAGTGGGCTGCGATGGGCTCGCCCACGGCCACGTTGCGTCGTTCGGTTCCGCCGGCAGCAAGATAGGATGCAATCTGATGCACCAACGGAACGTATGCCGCCTTGTAGGGCAGGTCACTCTGGTAAACCCCTGCGGAAAAGGCGGCCAGCATCACCCGCCCCGATCCGACGCGCCTCTCTACCAATGCCGGCCGACCATCGCTGAAGCGGGCCGCAACGCGCACGTCGGGGGCGGCTGCCGGTGCCAGATCGTTGTACCCGGTAAAGCGAGCGCTGCCTATGTCAATCTGAGAGGTGTCTCGAAAGGTCCCTACGGCCGCCCCATGCATGGATGCGGCATCTAGGGACACCGGGGCATCGGCGGGGGCTGTCCTTCGGATGCCGACGCGTGCGGGAATGAGAGCCTCTTTGAGGAGTGCGCCGGCAGCAGGGCCCTGGGAACCGTTTCGGCCCGGGAAAAGGAGCAGGCCGCCTCCCCGTCGCACGAACTGGGTCAGCAACGGTACGTCGGACGCGTTGATCGCCTCCAACCCCGCCACGACCACAACGTCAAAGTTGGACAGGTTCACCGAGCGCAACCCTTGCACGGGCCGTACCGTGGCAACGATGCCCGCGGATGCTCCCATACTCGGCCCGGCGGGAGTAAGGGCGGTAGTGATATAGAAGGCTTCGTCTCGGGCTGGATCCTGGGAAGGGTAGCCGTCTACCACCAGAACGCTGATGCGCGGCCGCACTCTCACTGCAAACCAGGCGACGTCGTCCCGTGGAAGAGCGTCGGGCTGGTCCAAGCGGATGCTTCCCACATGCATTCCAGGCGCATCGAACAGATAGACGAACTGCACGGGCGCCGCACCATGGGCAGGAAGGTCCACACGCGAGGAAGCCACACGCCGGCCATCCACCTCCAGATGCACCAAGGTGCCGGTTTGCGCTGAGAACGAGTAATTGTGGATCGCAGCCGAGATGCGCACAGGCACCGATCGCAGGATCAGCTCTCGGCTGAATGTTGGAGCGCTCACGCTCCTGTTGGTTCGGAGCGGCCCTCCCATGTCCACCCACGTGACGCGCGCAACACGGGTTAGGGCGGCCCACACAGAGGCATCGCCGCGGCGGCGCGTCTCGAAGCCTGAGCGCTGGCTATCGGTAAACCAGTACACCTCACGGACGGGATTGCGCACCTGCTGAAGCATCCTCAAACAGAAGGCCGCAGCCGTGCCATAGTCTGTAGCCTGGTCACCGAGAGGCGCCGCATTGATGGCCGAAGCCGCCTGCTGAAGATTGTACGTGGGTTCGCGGATGAGCGCTTCGGGGTGCGCCGAGGCTAGAAGCACCTGCACCGTGTCGCCTTCCTTCAAGATGCCATGGAAGAGGCTTTGCGCAGCTCTCTTCGCCTGGTCGAAGGCCGTGCCGTTCCCCACGCGATATCCCATGCTGTAGGAATTGTCCAACACGATCAGTGCGTGGATGCGGGCATCGGGAGCCGTTGCGGCTGCACCCCGCACGCGCAATACCGGGCGGCAGAAAGCCAGCACCACCAAAAGGATGATCAGGATGCGCAGGAGGAGGAGCAGGATCTGCTCGATGCGGAAGCGCTTGCGATGGACGCGGTGCGAGCGGTTGAGGAATTCCCAAGCCGCCCAGGGTATGATGCGCACCCTCCGGCGCCGGATGAGGTGGATGAGGATCGGAATAGAGCCCAGCCCCAGCGCTGCGAGATAGGCCGGATTCAGAAAGTTCAGCGAGAGCATAACGGCATCAGAGAATGGACACGGGTCATGGACACATCGTGCTGGAGCGCTTCATCGGGTCCGGGTGCGCTGATGAAGGTAATGGGCCAAGGCATCATCTACCCGCTGATCCGTGGGCATGGAAACGTAGTCTATCGCCATCTCACGGCATCCGCGGCGCAGCGCAGCAACGTAATCGTCGAACAGGCGCAGGTACTCCTTCCTTAGAGCATGAGGCTCAGCAGGCAGCAACCCCTCACCTTCCATCCCCTCGAATACCGCAGCATCCCGAAACGGAAAGGTAAGCTCATCCCGATCCAGAACGTGAAAGACGATCACTTCGTGCTTGCGGTGGCGGAAGTGCTGTAAACCGTTGAGCACGGCCTTGGGATCATCGAAGAGATCGCTTAGAACGATGATGAGGCCGCGCCTGCGGATGCGCTCTGCCAGGTCGTGGAAAGCATGGCTTACACCCGTTTTGGGCGCTATGGGCGGCTGCTCCAGATGTTCCAGAAGGAGGCGCATATGGCTCGGCGTGGAACCGGGCGGTATGTACGCCTGAACGGCATCGGTGAAGAGCGCCAGCCCCACAGCATCCCGCTGTTGTACCAGGAGGGAAGCGAGGGCCGCGGCGACTACAGCCGCATAATCGAGCTTGCTCAACGCCCCGGAGCGGTACATCATGGATGAGCTGGCATCCACAACCAGATACGCTTTGAGGTTCGTCTCTTCCTCGAACTGCTTTACATAGTAGCGGTCAGTACGCCCGTACACTTTCCAGTCAATGTGCCGTATCTCGTCTCCGCGGGTGTACTGGCGGTGTTGCGCAAATTCCACGCTATATCCGTGATGGGGGCTCCGGTGCATCCCGCTGATGATCCCCTCCACCACGACGCGCGCCCGCAGCTCCAGACGTGCGATGCGGGCCAGTGTCTGGGGATCTGCCAGCCTTTGTTTGGTCTCCGGAGGCGCGTGCGTCACCATCTGCGGGCTGCTCCTTATCACTCCCTGGGCGGACGCACTTTACTTGCGGGGTTCCACAGGGCGCGGGATGTGTTCCAAAAGCCTTCCGATGATCTGGTCCGAATTGACCCCTTCGGCTTCTGCGTTGAAATTCGTGAGGATGCGGTGGCGAAGCACGGGGGGAGCAACCACTGCCACATCGTCCGTAGTCACGTACGGCCGCCCCTTGAGGGCTGCGCGCGCCTTGGCGCCAAGGATCAGGTACTGGGATGCCCGCGGGCCGGCTCCCCAGCTTACCCAGTCATTGATGAAGGGCGGCGCCTCCGGCTGATGAGGGCGCGTTGCCCTGCTCAGCGCCATCGCATACCGGAATACGTGATCTCCCACGGGCACGCGCCGTACAATCTCTTGGAGCGTTAGGATCTCGTCCCGCGAAAGGACGGGGCCGATCTCGTCCAAGTCGGCCGAAGTCGTTGCCCGCATGATGGCGAGTTCCTCTTCGGCGCTGGGGTAATCCACCAAGATCATAAACATGAAGCGGTCGAGCTGCGCTTCAGGAAGGGGATAGGTTCCCTCCTGCTCGATTGGGTTCTGCGTGGCCAGAACGAAGAAGGGCGAAGGCAAGGGATAGGACCTTCCGCCGGACGTTACGTGGCGTTCCTGCATGGCCTCCAGGAGGGCAGCCTGCGTTTTGGGAGGAGTGCGGTTGATTTCATCCGCCAGAATGACATTGGCGAAGATGGGCCCACTCATGAACACGAAGGTCCTTTCCCGCGTCGCCGGGTCTTCCTGCAAGATCTCGGTACCCGTAATGTCGGCCGGCATCAGATCGGGAGTGAACTGGATGCGTTTGAAGGTAAGGGAAAGGGCACGCGCCAAAGTGCTCACCAGGAGCGTCTTAGCCAGACCGGGGACACCCACCAGGATGCAGTGCCCTCGCGAGAACATGGAGATGAGCAGCTCCTCCACCACCTGATCCTGGCCGACGATTACACGGGCGATGGCCGTTCTCATGGCGTCGAAGGCATCGCGGAGGCGCTCGAGGGCCGCTATGTCGTCGTGTTGATCGGCCCCGGCAGAGGTTGCGCGCGTCATACATTGGCTCCTTGCTTGGTAATGGACTTTCGGAACCCTATTTCTGGTAGATGGGCAAAAGGCCGGCGGGTACCTGCAGGGTCAGGACGGCCATGGCGGTGGCATACTCCTCACCCGGAGCATCCTGCCAGCTCCCGTCTGAACGCTGGGTGCGGACGAGCCGCTCTCTAATGTTGGTGAACCAGTTCTTCCAAGCGCCTCCTCCCTCCTGGTAGAACGCCTGGGTGCAATAGTACAGTGCGTAGAAGTAGTGCTGCCGATAAGCCCACTCGTAATTGTCTATGGGGTGCTCCAAAAGGTATCGGATGCCGTTGCGGTATTCCGGAGAACTCTTTTCCCCTGTTAAGGCGAGGCATGTGCAGGCTGCACCGGTGCGAGCCGGACCCGACCCACGCGAGGGGATCTGGTAGCTGAAGCCGCCATCGGGATTGTTGGCGCACTTCTTGATGTATCCCACAGCACGGCGTACGGTGTCGGCGGGCACCTGGATGCCGGCGTTATGGGCTGCGCGCAACGCCAGAACCTGCACCGCCGTCACGCTGATGTCCGCATCCGTGGAGGTGGGTTGGTACCGCCACCCTCCTTCTTCGTTCTGCGAGGCCACGATCAGGTGGATCGCCGCCTCGATCTTCGCCTTGAGGTCCTCCCGTTTGCTCATCCCGTAGAATTCGCACAGAGCCAACGTGGCGAAGCCGTGACCGTACATGGGCGGACCTGCGCTTCCACCCCGCGCCACCAGTCCGTTGCGCTGCACCGAGTCCGCCAAGTAATCCACTGCTTTATCCAGGAGGTTGCCGTATTTGCCGCGGCCGGGCTGCTCCCCCGCAGAGAGAAATGCCAGAGTGCAGAGCCCGCTGATGGCTGCATCGGCGTTATATCCTCCACTGTTCCAATGCCCGTCCGGCTGCTGGCGGGATGCGAGGAATTCCAGCCCCCGGCGAACCGCTGCTTCCGATTGCGGCGTACCCAAGTATTCTCGAGCTTCTACGTCGAAGGGGTTCTTGGGCTGCTGGGCCCCCGATGCCGTGGGCATCAGCGCCGTCACCAGGATGACCGCCGCTCCCAAACGCACCGGCAGGTCCCGTGCGATGTTCAAGACGCCTGCTTTGTGGGAGGCCTTCATCGAGCCTTCTCCGAAAGAGCCTTGTAGTATTCGTTCACGAGGTCCCGATACTCCGGAGGTACGCGTTCGTGCAATCCCTCCCGTAGCGCCTGCTGGGCTCTGGGCGGCAATCCGCCGAAGCCCCTTCCCCTCATCGAAACCTGCCCGAAGTCGGCGCTCTCGGCCTGCACCACGGGGGCGTACGTTCGCGCGGCGGGTTGATTGCCGCCCGGCCGGTTGGCAGACTGCTGGGCGCCCGGCCGCTGCGCACTCTGGCGGGACTGCTGCATCTGCTCGCGCATGGCCTGCCTCGTTTGCTGAAGGGCCTGCTGGAGCATCCCCAAGATGCGATCCTGCTTCCCCTGTGTGCCGCTCCCTGTGGCCTGGCGGCGCAGAAGGTCTTCAACATCGGCCATGCTCTCTCCGGCCTCCTGCACGAGGCGGCCAATATCCGGAGACCCTTTCAGAAGTTGCGAGGCCTCGTCCGTGAGGCGGCGCGTTTCCCGCTGTCCTTGGGTGAGCCAGTTGAGTTCCCGCTGCTGCTGAGCCGTAAGGCGCCGTTCAGGGTTTGCGTCCCGCCTCCGATCCAGTCCCGCCGTTTCTTCGCGGATTTGGGCCTCCATCTCGCGGGCCAGCGCCAAGGATCCCGAAGCGGCTGCCAGGTTCTCGTCTGGGCCGCCCTGCCGGCTGCTCCCCTGCGTCTCCTGCTGGCCGGCTTGCGCCATCTGTCCCAAAGCCCGTGCGATGCGCTCCAGCGTCTGGGCTGCATGTTCCTGGTCCCGCTGCGTGTCTTGACCTGTGTTCTGCTGGTCCAGCGCGCGGGCAGCTTCGTTCATCCGGTTGACTGCCTGATCCAAAGCAAGTTGGAAGCCCTGGCTGGGCATTTCGTCCCTTAGCGCCCGGCCCCGGTCCACCAATTGTTGCTGGGTACGGGCAATCTGCTGTGTCTTTTGCTGGAGTTCCGGCGTGAGGGGTTCGCGGCCTCGCGCCTTTTGCACTTGAGTTGTTTGCCGCATCACCATGCGCTGCTCCCTGGCCAGATCTGCTGCTTTGTGCATGGCTTCCCGTGCAGCCTGCTGCTCCTTCAGCTCCTGGGATGCATCCATGGCTTCCTTGGCGGCACGCAACAACTGCGTGGTGGCCTGGCTCATGGAGGGCACAGCCTGGCGCGGCGCCCCCCGACTCAACTGCCCGTGGGCCTGCTGCATATTCTGCTGGGCGTTGCGCATGGCATTCCCTGCGGCCGGGGCATCGCGAAGATCGGGCTCCATCTGGTGGGCGCGAGCCATCAGTGCCGTTTGCTGTTGGGCCAACCTTTGAGCCGTAGAAGCATCCGAGGCGGATTGAGCCTGATGGCTCATGGCTCGCTCTTCATTTGCCATCTGCAGGAGCCGTTCGGAAGCTGCTTCGAGGCGCTCGGCCCTGGCCGCGAGATTGCCGGAGGCTTGGCGTTCGGCCGCGCGATCGAGGTTGTTGGCCACGGAACGCAGGGCATCGGCAGCGCTCTGTTGATGAGGAACGGCTTCCGCAGGCCGCCCGGCACTCAGGTTCTGCTGCGCCTGCGCCTGGGCCGACGACACCCCGCTTTGGGTCATCTGCCGGGCTGCTTCGCCCAGAGAGGCGGCATCAGGGCTTTGCTGATCCGCTGCTGAGCGCGCCGCCCTCTCCAAAGCGCCCACCAGAGACCGCGTGCGCCGGGCAAGCTCCTGCTGGCGCAGAGCCATGGCTGCCGTTCGGTTGCGCTCGATGGATTGGGGAGTGCCTTGCGACCGCTCGGCCTCCGCAGCGCTGGCATCGGCTTGGGACTGCTGCTCGAGGGCCAAGCGGTCCGCTTCAGCAGCAAGCTGGGCCAAAGCAGGTGGCGGCGCCAATTCGGCTGCCAGAGCTTCCAGATCGGATTGGATCTGCTTTTCTTGCTGTGCGGCAGAAGAAAATTCCCGCCTCCCGGCGGCTGCGGCGGCACTGGGCATGCGCTCATGGGCGAGAGAACTCAGAGCCTGCGCCGCCTGCCGGCGCTGTTGGAGCCTGGCCGACGATGCCACGCCGTTTTCGTCCATCTGCTGGGTGGTGGCGGCCATGCGCGCTGCCAAATCGCCGGTAGCCTGAGCAACCGACCTTTGTGCTGCCTCGGCTCGCGTTGTTGCGGCCGCATTGCCTGGGTGTTGGGCAGCCGCCGCCAGGGCGGCGCGCGTATTCTTCTGCGCTGCAATAAGCTGGCGCAAGGCTTCCCGCTCCTGCACCTCCTGAGCGTCGAGGCGGCCGCGCATCTCTTCGACCCCTACGATGCGGATGTGCAATGCAGAACTGCGGCCTATTTGGAAGCCGTCCACAGCATCATTATCACGAGCCTGAGCGAAGTACTCCACCGTGTCCCCGGGCTTTACTTTGAGGCGGGCGAGGGACCATACCCCGCCGGCAGTCACCTGTCGCGAGCCGCCCGATGCGAGCGGAAAACCGCCGTTCTGACGGCCGACATGGTACACGAGCCCCAGCGACGACACGCCGTAGTCGTCGGACGCCGACACCTTCAACCCTACACGCCCCCAGGGCGTCCGCTCGATGTCGCCTCCTGGCTGGAGGATGCGCACCACAGGCGGCCGGTCCCGCACAGCGCGTAGAGTGTAGACGGGAGGGTCCTTGCCGGTGAAGTTGTTCTGATCCACCAACCGAAGGCTGTAGGTTTCATCATGAGACACGTGCAGCGTTCCTGTGGCGGTAGACCCCCGCACATCCCAGAGGCGCGTCACGCGGCCGTCTTCAACCAGGCGAGCTTCCTTCAGCGGCTTGTTGGCCGAAGCCTGAACCGTTACTTCCGTACCGGTTGGAACCACCAAGTTCCCCGATGAAGAGTTGATCTCTTGCGCTGCAAGACGGGTATAGGCAGGGTACCGAACGCGCAGGTGCAGTCCAAGGATGGTGGGACGGTCTTCCACCCGCAACGTATGGGGATTGGATTGGCCGTCGCCTGCTGTGGCGTAATAGGTTACCGTTTGCGTCGCCGGACCTAACGGGAATTGGAAGACTTGCCATGATGGATGGGGCAGCTCCTGGGGCCCGGGCGCACGGAGGACCACAGAATTCCACGGTCCGGCTTCGAACCGATAATGGAGGCGCGCTTGCGCTACCTCACGGCCGGTAACCCGAACGCCCAGCACCACAGGATCACCGCGCGCCGCTACGCCGCCTGCGGGAAGAACCCAAACGCGCGTATGGGCATAAACGGGGATGTCTGCAGCAGGGAAGAGGATCCTTCGCGCCCACGTGAGGAGTGCGCCGGGCGCCACCAACGAGTATCCCAGCAAAAGAACACCGGCGCAGGCCGCGATCCCGGTCCATCTCCTCAGAGGGGCGGTATCCACGGCGCGGGCGAAATCCAGAGAGGTTGAAGCCTGCTCCGCCTCCCGAATTACGAGGCCGGCCAGATGCGGCGACGCGCCCGCCAAGGCGCCCGCCGGAGCGAGTTCCACAGCAGTGAGCAAACGCTCCTGCAGGGTTGGGTACGCCCGCTCCACCTGAAGAGCCAGTGCCTCCTGAGGCACGCTTCGCGCCACACCGAGAGCAACCCATACTGCCGCAGCCGACGCGGCCAGAACCATAACGGCAAGCCAAAAGACGCGGCCCGAGGAGGTGAACACCACCAGGCGATCCAGGTGAAAGCCGGCCAAGAACAACACGGTCAGGAGCACGAATACCCGAAGGACACCCGTTGCAGCGTGCACCCACCGGTATCTCCTTCGGGCTTCCTCAAGCTTCCATGCGAGAACGTCGCTCACTCCGGTCATGCTGGGACCAGCGCCCCTCCACCGCATCCCGTCGGATCAGGCTGTCCGTATCCTTGGACGCGCGAAAAGCTCTACGGGTAACTCCTCCATCCGCTCACCTTTTGAGACGCCCGCGCATTCCCCCCGGTTCGCATCAGGCGCCTTGACGGATCAGGGCCAGAACTTCGTCGCGCTTCTGCTCCATCATCTCACGGCTTCGCGCTTCCAAGTTGAGGCGCACCACAGGATCATTCGCCGACGGGCGTACGTTGAAATGCCAGTCCGGGTAGGTGACGGTGATGCCGTCCAGATAGCTGATTTCCGCATCCGCGTACCGTTGCGCTATGCGCCGAATGACGGCCTGTACATCCGGCACAGTGGAATTGATTTCCCCGGAAAGATAGTAGGGTCCGAGACTGCCCACCAGGGTGCTGAGGGACACGCCCTGGCGCGAGAGCATGGTCATCACTTTGAGCCAGGGGATAAAGCCGTTATCGGCGTAGAAGTGGTCGCGGAAATAGTAATGCCCGCTCACCTCGCCTCCAAAGATGGCGTTCTCCCGGCGCATCGTCTGCTTGATGTAGGAATGGCCAACGCGTTCCACTATGGGCCTGCCGCCCAGGCGCGTAACCCAATCCCTAACTGCCCAGGAAGACCGGATGTCGTATACGATGGCTGCTCCGGGGTGTTCTTCCAGGAAGGCCCGGGCCACCAGAGTGGTGATGAAGTCGCCAGGAATGAAGGCTCCCGTCTCGTCCAGAAAGTACACGCGGTCCGCATCGCCATCCCATGCTACTCCGAAGTCCGCGCCATCCCGTGGGACCCTTGCAATCAATTCGCGGATGTTCTTCACTTCAAAGGGGTTGGCTTCATGGTTGGGGAAGTGCCCGTCGGGTTCGAAGTACATGGCCTCCAGCCGGATGGCGGGGAGGCGCTCTGCAACCGCTTGAGCCACAATCCCGCCCACACCGTTGCCTGCATCCCCGATAATGTGAAACGACGCCAACTCTTTGGCATCCACAAACTGCATCAGGTGGTCCACATACTCATGCAGGATGTTTCGGTGGGTAAGGGTTCCCCGCCGCGAAGGCGCAGGAAAGCGTGCTTCCGTTACGATCGTGCGCAGATCCTCCATTCCGGAGCCCTGGCCTACCACATGGGCTCCTGCCCGCACGATCTTCATCCCGTTGAGCTCTTTGGTGCAATGAGAAGCCGTAATCTCCACTGCCGGCACATCGTGCTTGCCGGACATGTAGTAGATCATATCAGTGGTGGTGAGACCCAGGTCTACCACGTCTACACCCTGCGCCATCAAGCCCGAGGCGAGCGCCCTGGCCCAGTCTGGGCTGGAGAGGCGGGCATCATGGCCTATGGCGACGGTGTCCTTACCGAAGAACACGGCGAGCCCTCGTCCGATGGTCTCGACACCCTCCAGATCCAAGGGGGCCTGATACGCGCCTGCCTGGCCCACCTTGCCGTAATAGACGCTCGTCTCGTCCACCAGCTCGGGGACGATGGCGCGAATATCGTATGCGCGGAATACCTTGGGATCTACCATATGCGTTACCCCTTTGCCTGCGGCAAATTGATGGGCGCTCCTCCGTGCGCCGAAGGTCCTGCCCCCTTATGCATCACGGCAGCCTTCCGTGGCGCAAGGGGTACGTCGCGTCTGCACGACGGGGGAACCCCATGCTCACAAGGCTTCCCGCGGTATACTGGAGCAGAACCCGCCTTCACTATACCGGATAAGGCATCGTTTCCATGGACCATACTCCCGCACAACTTCGGTTCCTCAAGATGGAAGGCGTCGGCAATGACTTCGTGGTGGTAGACGGCCGGCCCCTCCACGGGATGGACTGGTCCGGTCTGGCGCGGGAAATGTGCAACCGCCACTACGGTGTGGGAGCCGACGGCCTTTTGGTGATAGACACCAGCCGCATTGCCCACGCCATGATGCGCATGTACAACCCCGACGGCACTCCGGACGTATGCGGAAACGGATTGCGATGCATCGCCCGCCTGCTTGCAGAAGAAGGGTTGGGTGAGCCTTCGCCCAACGAGAGGGATGCGGTTTGCGTGTCTATAGCGACCATCGCCGGAGTGCGCCGGGCGCTCGTGCGCCTCAACGCTCCCAGCAACCGCCGCGTAACCGTAGACATGGGTCCGCCGCACTTGGAGCCCGAGCGTGTTCCCGTCCAGATGCCGACGGATGCCGGCCCGGAATACTCCTTGGAGGTGCACGGCGAAACACTGCGGCTGGTTGCACTCTCTACGGGGAGTACCCATTCGGTGGTCTTTGTAAACGACCTGCCCCAGGATGAGCCCTTCCGGCGGATGAGTTCAGCCATCGAGAACCATCCGCTGTTTCCGGACCGCACGAGCGTTATGTGGACGCGTGTGGAACCCTCCAATGTATTGCGCCTGCGCATCTGGGAACGGGGCGTTGGGGAAACGATGGGGTGCGGAACGGGAGCCTGTGCCGCCGCCGTGGCCGCTATGCTTCAGGGAAGGGTCCGATCGCCGGTTACCGTCTGCAGCGCGGGAGGAGCTCTGCAGGTGGAATGGGAGCCGGGCGAAACGATGCGCCTTACCGGGCCGGCGGAATACGTGTTCCACGGCATCTATCCCCTGGATCCCGACGGCGACGCCCAATAGCCCGGGCGGCCTGCCGCCTCCCGCCCGCCCACACTGCCGCCGAAGGCATCCCTGGGTCAATTCCTGCCGGCCTTCACCGGATAAGGCGGATGCTCCAGCTTCGGCAAGGGCTCTCGGGCCAGCTTCTCCTTGAGATAGGAAATCGCCCGATCCAGTTGCGGATCCTTCCCTGCCAAGACGTCGGCTGGATCATTTTCCACCGTAATATCCGGCGTGGCGCCCGTGCCCTCTACCACCCATTTGCCGTCGAACCAGGCGCCGTAGTTGGGGATGTAGATGCGGCCGCCGTCTATGAGCGGGTACCCGCCACCGCTTCCCACCAGCCCTCCCCACGAGTGCACCCCAATTACCGGGCCTAGTTTGAGGCGCTGGAACATGTCCGAGAACCACTCGGCATCGGAACCGCTGTTCTCGTTGCAGAGCGCGGCTGCGTATCCCCTGAAGCCCCAATCCTGCCTAGACCAATAGTGTCCGTACCGAGGCTGGGAGTAGCTAACGGGTTTGGAAGCCATCTGAAGCAGCAACATCCCCGATATGTAACCCCCGCCGTTGTTGCGCACATCGTAAATGAGGGCATCCCGGTTTAGGTTGGAGTAGTAATGCTTCGTGAACTCCTGCAAGCCGCCTGTGCCCATATCCGGGATATGGATGTACCCGATAGCGTCTCCGGCCTGGCGCCGCACGTAATCGCGCTTCATAGCAACCCACTCATAGTACCGAGCCTTGGCCTCACTCGCCATAGGCACAATGCGCACCACACGCGATCCTTCCATAGTCGGCTTGGAATTGACCGTGAGAGCGATGGTACGCCCGGCAGTGCCGATGAGGAGCGCCTGAATATCCTGATCTTGCCGCACCGGCTGCCCAGCCACAGCAAGGATATAGTCTCCCGGCTTCACATCTACGCCGGGCGCCAGCAGGGGGGAACGAGCGCTGAGATCGAAGCCGTCTCCCCCCAGAAGGCGCACGATGCGGTAGGCGTTGGCGCCGGGCACCGCCTCCAGATCGGCCCCGAGGTATCCCATGGGCACAGAGGGCGCCGAAGTGTCGGTATCGCCGCCTCCCACGTAGGCATGCCCCGTGTTCAGCTCGGCGATCATGTCACCCAGCACAATATTGAGGTCGCTGCGGTCGGCCACTGCGGGGAGCCATGCCTCGTACTTTCTGCGTACCGCCAGCCAATCCAATCCGTGCATGTTGGGATCATAGAAGAAGTCTCTCGCGATGCGCCAAGCTTCGGCAAAGATCTGCCTCCATTCGGCCGGCGGGTCCACGTTGAGCATCACGCCGTCCAAAGCAACCTTACCCGTTCCCAGTGTAAAGGGGCCGGTGTTGGCGTCCACAATGTAGAGGTCTTTTCCGTTGTGGATGAGCAGCTTGCTGTGATTGGCAGACACCTCGAAGGCGGAGAGGCGCGCCAAAAGTTGGGTATACTGCCGCTTCTTGAGGTCGTAAGCCACCAACTGCCGGCCAGGGTCGGGTTGATCCATTCGGGGCAGGTCGTTGAGGGCCGTGGCCAGAATGCGGCCGTCTACGCATTCCACTTGCTGGTAGTTAGCCGTGGGCATAGGCACGTCAATAACGCGGGACGAGATGCCGTCCAGATCCACCTTCACCGCAGGCAAGGCTCCCGGCGCCGCAGGCTTAGGCGCCTCTGCCGGTTTGGAAGGGGCGCTTCCCTCTTCATCATCTTCAGGCAGAAACGGGGAAGGCGTGGAGGCCGAGAGAGGAACTAGGGACACGCGGGACACCCGGTCATAGTAAAAGAAGTGACTGGCCCCGCCTCCGATGGGATCGAACTGGCGATCCTGAAGGAACACGAGGTACTTGCCGCCGGTATCGAAGGCAGGAGCGTAACTGCTCATTTCTGCGCTGGTTATCGGCACGCTTTTCTTCCCTGCAATGTCATACAGGTAGACAACCGGGTTCCAATTGGGCGCGTTGAGCGTGTAGGTGAGCCACTTGCCATCGGGACTGAAGCGGTAGGAAGTATTGATGTCGTCGTATGTTCCCGCCATAGTGCCCTGGGCCACGAGGGTTACCGCACCGGTTGCAACATCCACGAGCATGATGCGCTGCTCGCGGTCTCCAACCGCAATCCACTTGCCGTCGGGCGACCAAACGAGCTGATCCAGCGGGCCCTTGTGCTCCTTCGTAAGCTGCCGCGGAGAGCCGCTACCATCGGCCTGGCAAATCCACACTTGGTCTTCTCCGGACCGGTCGGACACGAAGGCGATTTGTTTGCCGTCTGGAGACCAAACAGGATATTGGGATCGGCTGCCGGGCAAGGGCGCGAGCACGCGCACATCTCCATGTTCTGCAGGAACGCTCAGGATCTGCCCCCGGGCTTCGATCACCACGCGCTTGCCTGTGGGCCCGATCGAGGCCGAATTGAGGGCCGGCGCCGCAGGTACGCGCCGCGGGCGGGCGTGGATGCGATCTGCGTCCAACTCGAAGGTGAGATCGTACGATGCTCCGGTGGCCGGATCGTAGACACCGAGCCCGTTGCCGTGCTGAAAGATCACCCGTTTGCCGTCCGAAGAGGGATAGCGCACCTCATAGTCGGTATAGCGGGTTGCAGGGAACACCCGGCGGGTTGCCACGTCGAGTTTGTAGAGGTTGGCAATGCCGCTCCTCTCGCTGATGAAGTACAGGGTGTCGCCAACCCAGCAGGGGGTGGTGTCCACGCCAGGCCAATCCGTAAGGCGGGTGAAGCTCTTCTTCTCGATATCGGCGAGCCATACGTCGTCGGCCTGCCCTCCCTTGTAGTGGAACCAGTGCTGCCACTCTGCGCTGACGGGGACGAAGGCTACGCGCCGGCCATCCCGGTTCATTGCTGCGTGTTCCACCTGTGGAATAGGCAACAGCACGGGCCTTCCCCCCGATGCACTCACCTTCCAGAGGCGGTTGCGCCCCTCGGGGTTTTCGCGGCGGGAGCGGAAGAGGACGTCCTTGCCGTCGGGTGTCCATCCGATGCACCGGGCGCCGCCGGCAGGATCGTATGTGAGGCGCACGGGTTCTCCGCCGTCTACGCTCATCACATAAATATCGGTACCGCCGTCGTATTGGCCGGTGAAGGCGATGCGGCGGCCGTCCGGCGAGAAGTGGGCGTAGATCTCCACACCGGGATGGCTCGTGATGCGGTGCGCGCGGTGGTTGCGGATATTCCCGAGCCAAAGATCCCCCTCCGCAGTAAACACCACAAGATCTCCATGGATATCGGGCCGGCGCAGAAAGGCCTTCACGAGCTCCTGCCCGAAGGCGCCCGCAGGCGCAACGGCAAACAGGATTGCCACGAACCATGTACAGAGGCTTAGGCGCATCTTCATGAGTGCGTCACCCTTTCTGAACAACAAGATCCGGCAGCGTCAACCCGAGGCTCCACGCCGGGTGCGCTGCGGCATCTTCACTGAGTTCCAGCGTTAACGGATCTTTCTCCGGTGTGCCCGCCCGATCCGACGCCATCAGAACGTTGCCGTCCGGATCCAATGTTACCGACTTCGGCCGGAATGGGAGTTCCAGGCGCACCGACGCCGCTGCCCCCTGCACCGCAATCATTCGGCGTGCGGAGGAACCATCGGCGCCTCGGATGAGAACGGGGATGCGCAGGCGATAGGGCTCGCCTTCCTGGCGCAGGTGCAGTTCCACTACGTACCCGGCGCTTTCCCTGCGCACTGCCCCGGCGGCCGCCGCAAGCACCGGAACCCCTGCCCGGTAAATCCACTGGCGGAAGAACCATGCGTAATCCTTGCCCGTCTCGTTCTGTACCGCGCGCTGGAATTCTTCCCAACTCCCTGCTTCCCCGGCGGGATGCTCCCGGACGAAGCGCCTGAGGCACCGCATCATAACCGGGGTAGTAAGCTCATCTTCCAGCATCTTCAGAACCATGGCGCCCTTGCCGTAGCCCACTGCAGCCTGGGTTTGGTCCATCGTGTCGTAGGCCTGGGAAATGGGTATCGGGAATGCCTTGAGCATGTCGCGCCCGTGATCCTGGCCGGAGTGTGCGCCGGTTAGGGCATTGCCGCCCGACTCCTTCCCTGTGAGACGCCGGAAAAGGTCGTCGCTGTAGGAGGCAAAAGACTCGTTCCAAAGCGTTTGGGTGTACGGATTGGGCACGATGCCGCCCCACCACGTATGAGACAGTTCGTGTACCAGTGCCCCGAAATCTCCACGGTCATACGTCGAGAAGGAATAAGCCTCCAAGGCTCCGTCAAAGGGACCGCGCGTCTCGACCAGTTCATAGTGGGTGTAGGGAAACGGACCGAAGGCGGCTTCAAAGAAGGCCAAGGATTGTTGCAGTAGGTCCAGCGCCTTCTGAGCCCGACCAGGCTTGCGGTCCAGTTCATATACCGAGAGCCTCCGCCCATTGACGGTTCGAGACGTGATCGAGTATTCCCCTGCATCCAGTGTAAAGAAGCAGGTGGGGATGCGGTTGGTGAAAGTAAAGGTGGTGGAGTGGCGCTTCTCCGTGCGGTTAATGAGTTCGCCTTCCGCCACGACCGTCCAGCCCTTTGGTACGGTAGCGGTGGTCGTTTGAGTGGCCGGCAATCGAGCGATATGCGGATACCAGTAGGAACAAAGGAGAACCTCGTCGGCACGGATGTAATCGCTTCCCGGGTGATCTACTTTGCCGTGGTACTCAAGATGAACGATAACCTGGGCCTTGTTGTGCCAAGAAAGCACCACCATGCCGGGCACAGCCTGGGCGGCGGCATCTTCGCCGTCTACGGTCACCTTGTCCACCACCATATCGCAGGAGAGGCGTAGGATGCAGATGGCGGCGGCCGCGTCCGATCGTTCCACCCGCACATCATCGGTGATGCGGCAGGTGCTGTTGGGAAGGTCAAAGGTCACAACGAGGTTGTGGTTGCGGATGCGGTAGCCCAGAGTGTCCGCCTCGGGGATCTCACGCCCGAAGCGCCAACGTCCATGCTGGAGGACGAGCGTGTAGATATGGTCTCCGGTGGATTCCAACGTGTGGAAGCTCCGGAAGATGGCCACACATTGAGGATCTTGCCTCCCAGGGAGGTTCACGGCGGCCAAGCTCCAGCCGGGGAGATCTTGGGCCGAAAGGCTGCTCAACCATGCGAAGTCTCGAGGGTTCAGGGCACGGGCGGCAATATCGGCCACCTTGCCATGGCGAAGGTCTTGTTGAACGTCGGCGATGAACGAGGGCAGATCCTGGGCGCTGCGGATGCCGGCACGGGAAGGCGCCGAGGAGGTTACACCCAGAATGAGAAGCGCCGCACACGTAAATAGGCGCACGGATAGGGTCCGCCACATGGTGTCTAACTTAATCTCTCGGTGATGTGATTCCTGCATGCGGGCAGGACACTGGGCGGGCCCCATCTGCGTTGACACCTGGCGGGAAACATGCGATAATGACGTTCAGAGTCAGAAGTGCAGGCAATACACGCGTGGCCCGCGCTGCCAGCGACGGCCAGGAGACCCACATGTTCAGGCGCTTCTTCAGATACCTGCGTGCCCTCATCATGGGCAAGCTCGATCAATGGGAGGACCCGGAGGTCATCATCAATGAGGCCGTCCGGGAAATGAAAGAGAACCAAGCCAAGAACCGGGAGGCAGCCGTTCAGGCCATCACCCAGCGCAACAACCTTCAGAACCTGGTGGACCAGAACGAGAAGAAGTCCAAGGATCTGGAGGCCAAGGCGATCTTGGCTCTGCAGCAGGGAAACCGGGATTTGGCGCGGCAGCTTCTGCGCGAGAAGGGCCAACTGGATGCCACACTCGAGAGCCTGAGAGCCTCTCTCAAACAGGCGGAGGAGACGGCCGAGGCCGTCAAAACGGCCATACGGCGCGAGGAGGAACGGATCCGCGTGAAGACGGCCGAGGCCCTAGCGCTGAAGGCCAACATGAAGCAGGCGCAGATCCAGAACCGCATCAACAAGGCCCTGGACCAGTTCCAATTCAGCGAGCCCGGGCAGAGCTTCGACCGGGCGGAGGAGCGCATCCGCAATATGCAGGCGGAGGCGGCAGCCCGCGCCGAGATCGCCAAGACCAGCGTTACTTCCCGGCTGGAGGCTCTTCAGGACGAGCAAATTGACGTGGAGGCAGACAAGGCGCTGGCAGAATTGGAACAGAAGCTGGGGCTGGCGGCTCCTGCTCCTCAGACGGCTTCTGCACAAACCGCCCAGGTTCAGAGTGCACCCGCAACCCAGCCAGACGCAGATATCGAGAAGCAATTGCAGGAGTTGGAACAGAAGGCCAACCAACCCAGCAGCGGCTAGCGTGGCGGCGCATGAATGGATCCGAGTGTGTTTGAGCCCGAAGCAGCTTCCTCCCACAAATTCTGGTATGTTGCCCGAAGCGTTCTGGCATCACCGGCTGCCATGATCGTTTGGGTAGCCGGCGGTGCTTTGGCAGTGTGGCTCCATTCCTGGCTCTTCGTGGGCCTCACCGTAGCAGCCGAAGCAGCCATTCTGTGGTGGCGTCTGCATGATGAGGAATACCTACGGCACCTGTTTGCCAAAAGGCGTCAACACGAAGAGACACTCTCTGAGCAACAGATTGAACTTGCCCTGGATCAGATGGACTTTGAGACGCGGCAGCGCGTGCGCTACATCCTTCAGCTCCAAAAGGAAGTGGCCCGCGAAGCCCGCGCCTCCGACGTAGAAGAATACGCCAAGCAGGATCTGGATCGCATCGCCTCCCAGCTAATGCCCTTGGTGCAGCGCGCTGTGCGCATGGCCATCCGCAAGCAGCAACTCGCCAAGTACCTGCAGAACGTGGACGAAAAGGCCCTTCAAAGCTACTGCACCAGTCTGGAACAGCGCATCGCTTCTACAACCGACGAGGTGGCGAAGGCTCAGTACGAACAGGCCCTGAAGGCCCGGCGGGCGGAGCTTCAAACCTATCAGGCCATCGCCCAGGCTTCGAGCCGCATAGACAGCCAGCTCGAGAACGTGGAAGCCACATTCGCCAACTGGAAGGCGCGCGTCATTCGCATCAAAACTGCCGACGTTGCCGGAGCCGCTACGGCGAGCCAGGATCTGCTTCAGGAGCTTGGCGCCCTCAACAACGAGATTGACTTGCTGGACAGCAGCGTGAGCGAAGCGCTCGCCGGCGAACAGCCTGCTTCCCTGCATTCCAGTTGATTGACCCCTCGGAGTTGAAGAAATGAGCCTCTCGAGAAGGCTGCGCAACATTGCCCTCTCCCAAATCAAGGCCATCAAGGAACGGCTGGACCGGCTGGATGCGGACGCTGCCTTGGGCGACGCCGACACCCTGGCCGGCGCCGAACTCGCCCGCGAGATTTACCCGACGCCGGAGCCTCCTCGACGGCTCAGCACGCCCGAAGAGATCGCTCCAGCTACGAAGCCCGCAGAGGCGCCGCGCCCCCCGCAGGTCCAAAATCCCCTCGCGATCCATTACCGCATCCTCGGGGTACCGGAGGGCTCGGATCTGGACGCGGTCGAAGCCGCCTATAAGCGCCTGATCGCCCGGTGCGATCCCCAGCGGTTTCCCCAGGGATCTGATGAACGCGCTACCGCCGAGCAGATCCGCAAACGCGTAGAGCATTCCTATGATGCCCTCAAGGACGTGCTAGATCCCACGGCCGGCCGCTTCGACAAACTGGAGCTTTAGCCGGCGCTTGCAACGGCGCGCTGTACCGAGGTATACTCTGGCGGTCACCAGGAGGGGAGTGCCGAATGCCCAACATCAAATCGGTCAAGAAGGACGTCATCAAGTCACGCAAGAACCACTTGCGGAATGTGTCGGCCAAATCGGCCATGAAAACCTTTATCAAAAAGGCGCGCACCGCCGTCGAAGCGGGGGATCCCGCCGCAGCCTCCGCCGCCGTGGCTCAGGCAGTGAGCGTCATTGACAAGACGGCAGAGCGGGGCATCATCCACAAGAATGCGGCCGCGAGGCGCAAGTCCCGCCTCATGAAGCGCCTGGCGAAGCTATCCGCGCCCCAAGCCTAGGGCTCCCTCAGCCGTGCGTTGCCGTACTCCGCAGGACAGGCTTGGATCCTCATGAACGACGGCCGGGATGTGCGCGTTCGTGCGCCCCGGCACCATCCCGCCGGCACAGCTTCATCAGCAGCACCTGCAGATTGAGGGCCACATCTGCATTGCCTTCCTCCCCGCCCTTATTGGCCAAATCACATTCCGCCAACAGATCGAAGGCCTGTACCAGTTCCGCTCGCTTCCACAACCTGGCGGCGCGGAACAGATCTGGGGCCTTCCACTTCACCGAAGTAATGGCGCCGTCCGTGGGCAAGGATGCCGCAATCTCCTGCGGAAGGAAATTCACTGCAGCGGGACTATATCCCATCCTGGCCAGCTCCCGAGCTTGCCAGATGAGGCGAAGCTGACGCACCAGCAGAACCAGCAGCCTCCCTGCGACGGCTTGAGGTCTTGGATCGTAGCGGAGGAGCTCGGCCAGCAAGGCGAGGGATTTGTGGGCGTTGCGGGCGCCGACAGCATCCACCAAGCTGAAGATGACGTCTTCACCCTCTTCGCTGGACACCGACGCCACATCCTCCGCTGTGATCACCTCGCGATCTCCTACGTAGGCCGCAAGTTTCCTCAGCTCCTGATCCAAGAGCGCGGTGTTCCCCTGAGTGCGGTTGGCGAGCATCTCACGCGCTGTTGGCTCCAGCTCCTTGCCCAAAAGCCGCGCTTGGTCCGCCAGCCACTGCTGCATCTGCCCGCGTGCAGGGGCATTGCACCGTGCGAGGAGGCCCTCTCGGCGCACGGCTGCATCCAGGGAACGGGTGAGGATGACCTTGCCGGTGTTGTCGGCCGGAAGGTCCGCGGTAAGGATCAGCACAGTGGTTTGCGGGATCCTTGCCATCAGAAGCGCCAGCTTCTCTGCGTCACGCTCCCGGTCGCGCCGGCGCAGAACGTCGGCGCCACGCACAAGCACCACCCTGCGGCCTGCGCCTACGGGGGCAGACACAGCGCTGGAGAAGATCACTTCAGCCGGCGCACCTTCGGCGTCTAGGAGGTCAAAGTCGAACTCCTGGAATTCAGGGTCCAAGGCGGCGGCCTTGAGCGTGTCTACCGCTTCCCCCACGAGGCGACGGTCGTCACCGCAGAGAACCACGACGCGGTGCAGCGGCTTGGTGAGGTTCTTGAGATTTCCCCTGCTCAGCGAGATCTCCATAGCTTCACCGTGCCTCCGCAGCGGCACTCTTTCGCATCAGAAGCCAGTCTTTTTTCAGTTCTGCGCGCAGCAAGGCCAGCGCAGCCCTTGCGCGCCCTACCTGCTCTACCGATGCATCGCTCCCGGCATATCGGGCTTCTACAGCGAGGGTTGTGAGTTCCTCCATGGCGCTGATTACGCCAGGAACCCCCTTGAGGCGGTTCTGAAGCATCTCCAGATACTCCCAAGGGGTCATGGCAGGAGGGCGCGGAAGGCCGCTTCTGGCCAGCCTCCTCTCGGCGTAAAGGTACGCCTGCAGAATGGCGAGATTGTTTGCCGGGAGCACCAGCATGGTCACGCGGTTCCGCGTCCGGCGCATGCGATCAAATGCCTCGACTTTGAGCACGTACGCGATCATTGCGGCGAAGGCAAGGATGCCCAGCGGGGGAAGCCAACCGCGGCTGAAGAGGACACCCCACAGCGACGCCCGGTGCTGCGCGGATGGGTTGGAGGCGCTGATATCCTCTGCATCCGCAGTGGCGTCAAAGGGCACCCAACCCACTCCGGCAAAGTAGACCTCCGTCCACAGATGTTTGTCGCTTTCCCGCACCACGAATTCGCCCGCGTCGGCGTCGTAATCGCCCTGAACGAAGCCCGATGCCACGCGGGCGGGGATCCCGGCTGCCCGACAAAGCATTGCCAGGGCGGATGCGAACAGATCGCAGTAGCCCTGCCTGCTTTCAAACAGGAAATATCCCACGGCATCACGATTGGAGGGCACAGCCGGAGCGCCGGTATTGTATTTGCACTGGCCGGACACGTAATCCGTCAGGGCGGATGCTTTATCGTACGTATTGTGCATCCCGGCAGTTACCTGTAAAGCGAGGGAGCGGAGGCGGGCGGCAACATCAGGCGGCACCCCATCCATGGCCAGGTAGTGTACCGCAATGGGGGGCGGAACGGATGCTGGGGCACGCCGAAGGCGGTCGGGAGACTGATCGGGCACTTCCGACACGACGTCATAGACGGCGTTAGACACGAGTTGCGCCCCGGGCGGTGAAAAGTCCATGGGGCCTCCGCGTGCTCCCGGCCTCGCATAAAGGGAGAGGACCAGATGCACCGTGCCCACGGTGTCGGCCACGAGCCTTGCCTGGGAAATCTCCACGATGCGCATCTCGGGCGCACCGTAAACGTCGCTGAAGAGGCCGTTGATCAAGCGCACCCTCTGCCGCAGCGTGTGGGACCCGGACCCTACAGTTTCGTAGGCGCTAACCGGAAGCCGGAAACGGCGCCATGGCGAAGCAAAATCCGCTCCCTCAGCAGCATCAGGCGGTGTCGTGTCGGGCATCACAACCGATGGCTGGCCAAGGGTATTTCGCCAGCCATGCCCCGTATATTGGTCGAAGGTGGCCCCGCGCCAATAAGAACCGTGTTCGGCGCGGATGCGCAGAACTTCCTCATGGCTCAAGCTCACGGGTCCTACGCCGATTGGGACCTCGGCGCGCTCCGAGAAGGTGGTATTCGCCGCTGCGCTCTGAAGATCCGCCTGGCTCGTACCCGACGTTACGGTGGGCGTGAAGATCAGGTGCGACCCAGCCGCACTCATGATCGGTGCGATGAGGTTCGCCAGCAGCACAGCTCCCAAGATGCACATCAGCGCCATCTCCAACTGGAGGCCGAGCGACACCCGCGGTTTGGTCCCTTCTCCAGGCGCCCGCCGGCCGGCGCGCAACACATTTTCATGCACGAGCATGAAAACCGAAGCCGCAACGAAGAGGGCAAAATAGCCGGTAAGGGCAGGCTCCGTGGTCATGGTTCCCGCCAACCCTGTGAGGGCGATGGTTGGCACACAGCAGAAAAGGACCGAAGCGTCTGTAACCAAGGTGAAGCTACGGGCCACCGAAAGCCATACCAGCAGCACCACCAAACCGTGAGCCCGGTCGCCGATCCCGCCGGGCACCGCCTGCAGGGATTGGTCGCTGAGAAAGCCGGCCAAGGCGACCACGGCAGCCAGCGCTGCGCCGGGAAGTTCGATTGCCTCTGGAGCGAGGTTCCACATCCTCAACAGGAAGCTCACTGCGAAACCCGCTCCGCTCAGCGCCAGGGTTGCTCCTGCCAACGAGGGGCGTTCCAAAATGAGGGCGGCAGCCAGAAGACCGCACGCCGTAACGGCGTACCCTGCCAGGTACAGAAACATGGAGGGCGGCGCGGCGATCGCCAGTGTGTCGTCCGTTCGCCCGGGTTCAACGTTCTGTACTGCCATGTTGCACCCATTCCGGCCGCAGCACGCAATCGTCGGTGTCCTTCACAAGGAAGGGCACCGCATCGGCTGCGCATAGTCGGCCAACAAAACCCTCGACGTCCTGCGGCGCGGCACCCTTGTGCCCGCCTTTGAAGGACGAGCCGTCAGCATAGGCGACCACCACCTGAACTCCATTGTGAACCAATCGCTGCAGCACTGCCGGCAGCTCCTGATCGAAGCCGGTTGTAAGTGCGATCACGGTAGTACCTGGGAGCAACCGCCCCATCCGAGCCGGCAGCCGCGTGCTCAGGGGCTCGTCGCCGTCTGCCTCCACCCGGGCGAGTTCCGCAAGGATTGCGTAGAAGTGGTCCATCCCTCTTCCCGAACCGGTGTCCCGTCCTTGGCTGCCTCCTGTAATCAGGCGGATTGAAGCGCTCTGGCGAAGCGCCTGTTGGGCCAGCGATGCGGCAGTTTGTACGAGGTATTCCAGGGTGGAATGCTTCCCAATTCCCACATGGGCGTGGCGGCACGTGTCCAGAGCGAGCACCACGTTCATAGCCCGGGCCTCCTCAAATTCAATGACGTTGAGGCGACCTGTGCGGGCGGTTGATTTCCAGTGCATCCGGCGCAGAGGATCGCCGGGTATGTATTCGCGCACGCCGTCGGGGTCTATGCCGCTTCCCCGGGTGGCAGCGATGGGCAAGTCTCGGAAGCCGTAGCGTTCCGCTCCAGAGAGCAGCAGTTCCATGATCGGCTGCGGCCTTGGGAAGACCAGGAATTCGCTTTGGGCGCGGAACTTTCGGGAGAAGGCAAAGATGCCCAGGGGATCCGAAGCTGTAACCGTCATCCATTCCAGGCGGTAGGATCCGCGCTTGTTGGCCGTTACTCGGTAGGAGGCACGCACGGATGCCCCTGCGGGAACGCTGAGCACGGGCCGCACTGCGTCGGCCGGCTCGAGCCACTGAGGCAGATGATCCCGCACTTCCAGATAGAGGCGCGGCAGCCTTCCGCGGTTGCGGGCCGCCACAGCAAACGACACAGTTTCGCCGTCCCACGCGCTGGCCGGCACCTCCCGCCAGACTTCCACATTGGTGAGCGCGGACATGCCCACCAGGTAACTCACCAAGGGCAGCGCCAGCAGGACGGCAGCCATAAAGTAGAGCTGGGGCATGTTGGTGAGTGCAGCAGAGATCACCAGGAAGAAAGAAGCAGTAAAGACCACCCAGCGTTTGTAGGGCTGCATCGGTACTCCATGGGATCGGGAGGGCTATCCTCGCGGCACAGGCGCGGCGGACCCGGCCTCCCGGCGTGAAGGAGCCACCGGCACCGCGGTGCGCGAGAGAATGTCTGCAAGACACGTTTCTGCGGTGACGGCGCGGCCGCGGTGCTCGGGCCGAATGATCAACCGATGCGCCAGGACGGGGACTGCCATAGCCTTGATATCGTCCGGCACCACGTATTCCCGGCCCCGCACGGCTGCCCGCGCTTGGGAAGCGTAGAGGAGGGCTAGTGAGGCCCGGGGACTGGCGCCCAGGGCAATGGCAGGATGCGCTCGTGTGGCGGCAGCGATATCCAAGATGAAATCGTGAAGCGAAGGATCCACGTAGATGTCCCGCACCTGTTCCTGAAGCCTGGACACCTCGCCTGCGTCTACCACCGCCTCGATTGTGTCTACCGGGCGGGTATGGAGCTGATTGACGAGGATGCGCCTCTCAAACTCTCGGGCAGGATATCCGATGGAGATGCGCGCCATAAAGCGGTCGAGCTGTGCTTCCGGAAGCGGGTAGGTGCCCGCGAGCTCGATATTGTTCTGCGTGGCGATCACAAAAAACGGGGAAGGCAAGGCACGCGTTACGCCGTCCACCGTAACCTGACGCTCCTCCATGCATTCCAACAGGGCAGACTGCGTCTTCGGAGTGGAGCGGTTCACCTCATCGGCAAGGACGATATTCGCAAAGACGGGGCCTGGCCGGAAGTCGAACTCCGAGGTCTTCTGATTGAATACTGAGGTGCCCGTCACATCAGAGGGAAGCAGGTCGGGCGTAAACTGGATGCGCTTGAACTCGCAACCCAGCGCCCGAGCCAGGGCTTTGGCCAGCGTCGTCTTCCCCACGCCGGGAATGTCCTCAATGAGCAGATGGCCGCTCGCCAAGAGGACCGCCACGGCAGCCTCGATCGTGTCCCGCTTGCCGAGGATCGCCTTCTCTACGGCATCTACGATCGCGCGCGTCTGCTCTGCAAGCGGATTTCCATCCACCAGGCAATCCCCTCCCCAGCGAATGGCACCGGGAGGTCCTCACCGCACCGGGCCATCGTCCGTCGTGTCAAGTATAGCGTACTGCCCCAAAGGCGTCAACAG
>JBMFSQ010000021.1:0-62760 GCA_049967475.1 Chthonomonadales bacterium
GGCTACTTGACAGGCTTCCTCACAGCCACGCATAATACGGGCCAGAGACTGCCCCATGGCCTGCGCTCCCATGCCGCCCATTGCCGAAGCCCCCATCCTCGACGTCAAAGTTCATCTCGTGGATATGGAACAGACCCTGCGCATCCTCAACGATTACGTTCGCCTTGGAGGGAGCCACCACGTGGTGACCTTGGATGCATCCATGTGTGTTGCCGCGCGACACGATCCCGAACTTAGGGCCATCGTGCAGTCCGCCGATCTGGTTACGCCCGACAGTGCAGGAGTGCTGTGGGCGCTCAAGCGCGCAGGGTTTCACCTCAAGGAGCGCGTGTCTGGGGTCGAGATCGTCGAGCGGTTGTGCGCTAACTCGGCGGAAACCGGAATTTCCTTCTACTTTTTGGGTTCGGCGCCGGGCGTAGCCGAGCAGGCCGGGAAGCGGGCGCAGCAGCGCTTCCCGGGTTGCAGGATCGTGGGCTGCCACGATGGTTACTTCACTCCCCAGGAGGAACCGCGCATCCTGGAGGAGATCCGCGCAGCCCGCCCCGATGTGCTTTGCGTAGCCTTGGGCATCCCCAAGCAGGAGAAGTGGATTGCCCGGCACCGCCATGCGCTCCAAATCCCCGTGATGATCGGCGTCGGCGGTACGCTGGACGTTCTCTCTGGCCGGGTGAAACGCGCCCCCACCTGGGTCCGCCGGCTGTCGTTGGAATGGCTCTACCGCCTCGCGCGCAACCCGCGCAAAATCAGCAAGGTCCTCTGCCTTCCCCGCTTCGTCGCCATGGTCCTGGCAGAGGGTCGCAGGTACCGCCCATGAGGAGCAGGCTGCCCTCGTACCACAATCATACTCGGTGGAGCGACGGTGTGGCGTCCCTGGACGAGTTTGTCGCCGTCGCGTCGGCCTACACCGGCGAAATCGGCATATCGGATCATTTCGTGCTGTCGCCCCACGGTCCCGTGGATTGGTCCATGCCCGTAGAGCGGCTGGCTGATTATACGGATGCCGTCCTCCGGTGTGCCGCCCCATTCGCTACTCCCCATTCGCCATTCGCCGTTCGCCTGGGCGTGGAGGCAGACTATTTCCCCGAGAGTGTGGACGACGTTGCGCGGGCGCTGCGGCGCCATCCCTTCGACTTCGTCATCGGGGCCGTGCACTTTGTAGGGCAGTTCCCATTGGATAGCAGGGCAGCGGATTGGGCATGCCTTAACCAGGAGCAGGTGGATGACGTTTGGCGCAGGTATTGGCGCCTCGTTACCCAGATGGCCCGCACAGGCCTCTTCGATATTGCGGCGCACCTGGATCTGCCCAAGAAGTTCGGTTACCGGCCCAGCGTTGATTTGGCTGCGGAGGAAGCCGAGGCCCTCGATGCTATTCGGGATGCAGGCATGGCCATAGAGATCAATACCGCCGGGTGGGCGCTGCCGGCAGGTGAGCAGTACCCTGCCCAACGGTTCCTGGAAGGTGCTCGAACCCGCTCCATCCCCATCGTGCTGAGCGCCGATGCCCATAGGCCGGATCACGCCACACGCTTCTTCGCGCGAGCCATCGGCGTGGCCAGGGAGGCGGGCTATCATGGATCTTGCCGCTTCGTTCAGCGGGCATGTATTGTAGAGGATTTCCCTGCGGAGGAATAGCGCCGGCGCCGCCAGAAACTACGCGTCAAGGCTTCCGTCGGGCGCGCACAGGTAGGGGGCACGACGGCGAACTCTGGGAGCCGTCCATCCTGCGCTTGGTGCTTCTCCTGCATCAGGAGGACTTCATGGAGACATACGATCCAAGGAACCTAATAACACGCCAACGCCTGAAGCAGATCCTGGTACAAGCGCCTGGGCTCTGCATCGCCGTGCTCGGAGATTACTTCCTGGACCGTTATCTGGTGACGGATCCCTCGCTGTCAGAGCGTTCCATCGAGACTGGGCTGGAAGCTCGCCAGGTTGTGGAGATCCGATCCAGCCCCGGTGCAGCGGGAACGGTGACCAATAATCTGGCTGCCTTGGGGATAGGATGCATCGAAGCGATCGGCGTAATCGGGGAAAACGGCGAAGGCACGGAATTGCTGCGCGGGCTCACGGCCACAGGCGTGCGCACCGAATACCTTCTGCGTATGCGGGACCGTTTCACGCCGGCCTACATCAAGCCTATGGTGCGGGAAGGCAAGGTCGAGCGTGAGCTGGAACGCCTCGACATCAAGAACCGCACACCCTTGCCGGCGGATGCCGAGAGCCATGTGATCCATGCCCTTCAAACGCTCCTGGCCCGCCGGCATCCCCGCCTGAATGGCGTGATCATCGCCGACCAGGTTCCAGAGGAAGATTGCGGCGTCGTCACCAAACGCGTGCGCCAGGCGTTGGCCCGGCTCGCCGGAACCTATCCCGAAACAATCCTCTACGCCGATTCCCGGGCGCGCATCGGGCAGTTTCAAAATGTGATCATCAAGCCCAACCAGTCAGAGGCTGCCGCAGCACTCGGGATGGAGCGCATCTCCAGCCTAGAGGAGGCGCACCATGCCGGACGAATGTTGGTGGAAAAAGTAGGCCGCACAGTCTTTCTCACGTTAGGGGCCGACGGCATCCTCGTGTGTGATGCGGAGAGCTGTACCCACGTGTCAGGTATTCCGGCGGAGGGTCCCATTGACATCGTAGGCGCCGGGGACAGCGCCACGGCCGGTATCGTCACGGCCCTCTGCGCAGGCGCGTCCCCCGTCGAGGCCGCAGCGCTTGGGTGTCTGTGTGCCCGCATCACAATCACGAAGCTTGGAACCACGGGCACCGCATCCCCGCAGGAGCTCGAGGGGCTTCTGGAATAGCCTGCCACCGGTTGCCGCTCCGAAGCGCGGGCGCCGTGTGATCTCCCAACTAAGCCACGGGCGGGCGACCTGCGATCTCCTGCCAAAAGGCGGGCAGAGCATTCGTTGCCGAGCCGCGCCACTATGCACGAAGGGCTTCCTCTGCTTCCGCCAACTGCCGTTCCACAGCTTGGAGGCCTGTGCCGCCGTAGACGTTGCGTGCCGCGACACCGGCATCCACGCTCAGAACGCTTAGAGCCTCTGCTTCGAGCTCAGGTGCAAAGGACCTGAGCGCAGCCTCATCGAGGTCTTCCAAGGCGATGGAGTTTTGGATGCAATAGGACACGATGCGGCCTACTAGGTGATGGGCATCGCGGAAGGGCATTCCTCGCCGAGAGAGCCAATCGGCCAGGTCCGTTGCCATGGAGAAGTCCCGTTCCGTGGCGCTGCGCATGCGGTCGCGGCGGAAGCGGGCTGTGGAGAGCATGAGCGTGACGGCCGGCAGCACGAGGCCCAAAGTGTCTACGGCGTCGAAGAGGGCTTCCTTGTCCTCCTGCATATCTTTGTTATAGGTGAGGGGCAGGGCCTTCATCGTGGTGAGCATGCCCACGAGGTGCCCGCAGACGCGCCCGACTTTGCCGCGCGTCAATTCGGCCACGTCCGGGTTCTTCTTCTGGGGCATGATGCTGCTGCCTGTGGTAACCGTGTCGTCCAGTTCGATGAAGCCGAATTCCGGGCTGTTCCACAGAATGATCTCCTCCGCGAGGCGCGAAAGGTGAACCATCGTTATGGCGGCCCCCGCCAGGAACTCTAGTATGAAGTCCCGGTCGGCCACAGCGTCCATACTGTTTGGAATGGGGCCGTCGAACCCGAGCTCCAGAGAGGTTTGATGGCGGTCTATGGGGAAGGTCGTCCCGGCCAGGGCTCCGGCTCCCAGCGGGGACAGGTTCGTGCGGCGCCGACAATCGCTGAGGCGGTCCCGGTCCCGTTGCAGCATCCAGAAGTATGCGAGCAGATGGTGAGACAGCAGGACAGGTTGGGCGTGCTGCAGATGTGTGGTTCCAGGGAGGATCGTAGGCATGGCGCCGCCTTCCGGATGCAGCTCGCGGCGGGCGAGTTCCACGAGAGTACTTTGGAGCGCGCGAATGTTCTGGACGAGGTTGTCCACAGCGTCGCGCAGGTAGAGGCGCGTGTCGGTTGCCACCTGGTCGTTACGGCTTCTCGCCGTGTGGAGTTTCCCGGCTACGGGGCCCAGGCGCTGCCGGAGCAGCACTTCGATTGCTGTATGAACATCTTCTGCATCGGGAGGGAACTGCGCCTTGCCTGCCGCAAGGTCCTCAGCCAGGAGCCGCAGACCCTCTGCAAGCGCCTCGGCTTCCTCCGATGTAAGGATGCCCTGACGGCCCAGCATACGGGCATGGGCGATGGATGCTTGGATGTCGTAAGGCCACAGGCGCGCGTCGAAGCGGAGTGAGGAATTGAGACGGTCTACCGCTTCGTGAGGCGGCGCTGAGAACCTGCCGCCCCACAGGCGTGTCGGTTCATCGGGTTGATGAGAAGATGTCATTACAGGTCCCGCCTACAGAACCAGAATAGCGCGAGGACGCACGCCCCCACGGTGGGGATGCCGAAGCCAAGAAGATATTTCCAAGGCGTCACCTCGGAGTACACGGCCCAAGAGTCCGGCTCAGACACGGGGGCGCCGGAGGCATCCCGCACATCGCGCACGGTTACCTTTACCTGTTCTCCTGCCGGCAGGTCAAGCCCGCTCAAGAGCACCGATCGGGTGTCGGCATTCCACGTGGCATACGCGGGAGTGCGGATGGATCCCGGGGGGCATTCCACGACGTAGTGTAGGGGATCCTCTACATCTTTGCGGTTCATCTCCGCCGAAAAGGTAACGCGCAGACTTCCGCCAACGGCTACGCACCGGGTGACCCTCGGCGCCGCAGCCGTGGGGCGATGCGGTGCGCCCGTGGCGGCGCCGGCGGCAGATTGGCTGGGTGCAGAACGATCGGCTTGGACGGTAACCTCGATGGCATCGGCGGCAGGGCTGATCTCGTTACCGGCCTTGTCGGTGATGCCGCGGGCAGTCACCCTCAATCTCTCTCCTGCGGGCAGATGAAGGCCGCCCAGGAGCACCGTGGTTTTCGCAGGGTCATACACGGCGGTTTGTGGTGTGTACCGCTCCTTCCCGCGCCCTTCGATAAGGTAATTGGCGGCCTGTTCGGCGCTCCTTGCATCCAGCTCCTTAGAGAACGTAACCCGGATGCTGGAGGGTTCCGCGTGGGCGTCTATCACCTGGGGCGCGTTGGCGTCTTTGAGGATGCGAGGAAGGTTCCGCACCAAGCTCGCTGGGGAGAGGTAATCGGCTCCGGCGAAGGTGAAGATCGGCGAGGCTACGTACCAGAGGAGGATCAGGCCGATCACGGCAAAGATGGTGCTGTTGAACAGGGTGCTCATGGCAACTCCAAGGGCCGAGAGAAGCAGAACAGCCATTCCTACGATGCCGATGGCCAAAGCCATGGTGCCCAGAGTCATATCGTTGGCTGCATACCGCCACGCCGCGTAGGCCACAGCCGAGGCGTAGATCAGGTAGACGGAGGTGATCACCAGCATCCTCGAAAGGAGCTTCGCGCCGATGTACTGGATGCGCGTGCAGGACCTGCTCAGGATGCTGTCGGCAACGATATCCGTTTCTACGGACACGGACCCCGCAGCGAGAACAATGATGACGGTGGACCAGATCATCAGGAAGGCATCCAACTGGGTGGCGAGGATGCCGGAGGCGGGCACAGGCATGGTTCTGGCGGCAGCCAAGGGCGCTCCCACGCTTACCAGGCCGGTAAGCGCCAGCACGATGATCCAGCCTTTGAGCACCCAGCTTCTACTCAGTGAGAGGAGATCGGCTCTCAGAAGGGCTGTCCATCCCATAAACCAGCGTCGGGCTCGTGTTGTAAGCGCGGTTGAAACCATCGGCTTCTTCCATCTCCAGAATGCGAATGAAGGCGTCTTCCGTTTGGCCCCGTGTCGAGCTGACGGCAACGACGTCAATCGCCAAGTCGGCGGCAGTTGCAAGGATGCGCGCCAGAGGGGCTGCGATGCGCTCCGTGGGCACGAACCGCACCTCTAGGAGGCCGCCCTGGCGTTGAAAGCCGGCGACCTCCGGCATCGCTTCCAATTGGCGGCTGAGCTCTTCGAGCGCGCGGTCGGGGCCATCGAGTTCGAACTCCACCACATTGCGCCCGATCGTCTGCTTGAGGTGGCGCACAGAGCCGCAATAGATGAGCTTTCCCTCATGCAGGATGCCCAGGTAATCGCACACGCGGTCTATATCCGAGAGGATGTGGGAAGACACGACTACGGTTTTGGTGCGAGCGAGTTCGCGGATGAGATCCAGTGTGTACTTGCGGCCTGCTGGGTCCAGCCCTGCGGTAGGTTCATCCCAGAGGAGAAGATCCGGATCGTTCATAAGGGCGGCTGCGATGCCCAGGCGCGTGGTCATCCCGGTTGAAAAGCCTTTGATGGGGCGCGCGGCGGCCGGGAGCAGGTCTACGGCCCGGATGAGTGCGGCGAGGCGGGGTTTGCGCTCCTCCGCAGTCATACCATGAAGCTGGCCGATAAGGTCCAGGTACGTGATGGGGGTCATCATGGGCGGAAGCTTGGGGTTGGTGGGAAGGTACCCCACCCGCCGCCGAAGGTCGGCCGAATTGGGGCCCACGGGCTTGCCGAAGAGTTCGGCGCGACCTGCCGTAGGGATTTGCAGGCCGAGCAGAAGCTTGAGAAGAGTGGTCTTCCCGGCTCCGTTCGGGCCCAACAGGCCAAAGCTCCAACCTTTGCGTACCTGAAGGTTCACGCCATTGACGGCAATGAGGCGGTTGCCGAAGATCTTTGTGAGGTTGCTCGTACGGATGATGACGGGCTGGGATGCATCTTCGGCGGAAGCGGGAGGCGAGGAGGCGGGGTTCATGGCGTGACCTCACTGGGTGTCGGCGCAGATGATGAGGGAACCCGGATGCGTTCATGCACCGTGCAAGGGCTAGTCTCCAGGGGAAGCACCCCGTGTCCTTGCCTCAGAACCGCCTTCTGCTGATGCGCTGCGGCTGGAACCTCAATGGCCCTGGGCGAAGTGTCGGCCGGCTTATCGGCAGGCAACGGTGCGTTATTTGGTCTGCGCCCCGGATGCGTGGTTTGCCGCGGCTTTCCCGGGTCTAGGAATGCGCGTTGGCCTCTTTGAGCATCCAGTACATACGGGATTGCATCCCGTGCGTCTTTACGATGCCCAGGCTCTCGGATTGATCGAAGGTTTTGCTGTCGAAGGAGGCCAGATCTTCGCTGTACAAGGCCCACGGGCTTTGGCGGCCTGTAACGATGCAGCTTCCCTTGGCCAGGCGCAATGTGACGGATCCGGTCACCCGCCGCTGAACCATTCCGATAAATGCCTCCAGGTCTTCCTTCAGCGGATCGAACCAGAGGCCCTTGTAGGCAAGCTCTCCCCATTCGCGGTCTACCTGTGCCTTGAACTTGAGTTCCGATGCGGTGCACACCAAAGCTTCCAGGGCCCGGTGCGCCGTCAAAAGAACTACGGAAGCGGGGCACTCATAGTTTTCGCGAACTTTGAGGCCGAGCATGCGGTCCTCCATGATATCAACCCGCCCGACGCCGTGTTCGCCCGCCCATTCGTTGAGGGTTGCCACCAGTGTGAGGGGGTCCATGGGCTTCCCATCCAGAGACACCGGGACCCCATTTTCGAAGGCCACACTGAGGACACGAGGGGTGTCCGGAGCCTTTTCGAGAGAACGCGTCCAGCGAAAGATCTCTTCTGGCGGCGCATAGGAAGGATCTTCCAATCGCCCGCCTTCAATGGATCGCCCCCAAAGGTTCTCGTCCACAGACCAGATGCGCTCCCGCGTCTGTGCCAGGTCGAGGCCATGGGCTTCTGCGTAGGCAATCTCTTCCAGGCGCGTCCATGGCTCGCGGCGGCCGTTGGGAAGGCGGCGCCCTTCTCGCATGGGGGCGATAATCTGCAGATGCGGGGTGAGCGTTCGCATCACATACTCGATGCGGAACTGGTCATTGCCCTTTCCTGTGCATCCGTGGGCGTAGGCTTGGGCGCCCACGCGGCGGGCCACTTCCACGGCTTTGAGGGCGATAAGGGGCCGGGCAATAGCTGTGGAGAGGGGATAACCCTCGTAATCGCCGTTGGCGCGCACGGCCGGCCAGCAGTAGTTCTCCACGAATTCCGCCCGGGCATCTACAGTGTAGTGTTCCGCCCCGAGGCGCTTGGCGCGCTCTTCGGCTTGAGCGATATCCTCGCGCGGCTGGCCGACGTCTACGGTGACCGTAACGATATGATCGAAGCCGTACTCTTCCCGCATGAGGGGAATGCACACAGAGGTGTCCAACCCTCCCGAATACACCAGAACTACGGTAGACATGATGCGTATCCTTTCGTCATGCTCTGCTCCGGTCGCATCGGCTCAAACGGACCGGGAGCGCCTGCGCCGTAGATGCGGCCGGAGCCCAACTGCTGTGGTTCTCGTCAAGGCCCACGGGCGCAGGCCTGTTTCCTGCTAGGGGCCCAGCACCAACGCCAGAAGAGCCTGCTGGGCGTAGAGGCGGTTCTCGGCTTCATCAAAAACGACGGACTGCGGCCCATCCAAAACGTCGTCGGTGATCTCCTCGCCTCGGTGGGCGGGGAGGCAGTGGAGCACGATGGCATCCCGCTTGGCATTCGCCAGCAACTGACGGTTCACTTGGTAGGGCCTGAAGGCGGCGAGACGGCGGGATCGCTCTTCCTCCTGGCCCATGCTGGTCCATACGTCGGTGATTACTACGTCTGCCTCGGCCACAGCGGCGAAGGGATCGTGGCCCACGGTAATGGATGCTGGGTTTCCTGTTGAGGCAGCCAGTGCTTGGGCCTGGCGAACGATCTCATCATTGGGCATGTATCCTTCGGGGCAGGCGGCGTGAAGTTCGGCGCCCGCAAGAGCGCATCCGAGCAGCAGGGAGTGTGCCATGTTGTAGCCGTCGCCAACCCAAGCAACGCGGATCCCTTTGAGCCTGCCCTTCTTGCGCAGGATGGTGTACAGGTCCGCCAAAACCTGGCAGGGATGCTCTCGGTCGCTCAATCCGTTGATGACGGGGATGCGCGCGTGAGCGTGAAGTTCCTGCACCGTATCGTGGCGGAACACTCGTGCCATCACGGCGTCGAACCATCGTTCGAGGTTCCGAGCTGCGTCGGGAACGCTCTCGCGCGTGCCAAGGCCGATTTCCTGCGGCCCCAACACAACAGCGAGCCCTCCCATCAATTGCATGCCCAGTTCAAAGGTGGCCCGCGTGCGAAGGCTCGGCTTTTCAAAGATGAGGGCGATGCTCTTGGGGTAATCCCACCGCAGCACGTGGGCCCGTGTCTTGCGGGCTGTTTCCATGGCTCCGGCTACCTGAAGGATGCCTTCGAGCTGGATTGGAGAAAGGTCCGCCATGGAGAGGAGACTGCGTCCACGGAGGGCAAGGGCGTCTTCGCAGATGAGGGTGCGGGCTGCATCTAACGCGGGCTGGTGCGTGCCGATGAGGTTGCCTAGGGTGTCCATGGACGGTCTCCGGAACGAGGGTATCTCTATTAAACCCTATTTGCCCGGGATCCGGGAACGGCCCGACGCGGATGTCAGTGCCTCAAGTCCCACGGGTGATTGACGGATCCCCTTCGCGCCGTGATACCCTTGCAGAGAAGGACAAGGAGCGCTTGCCGTGCCGGTGTTCGCACTGGGCATGGCGGCGGGTGTCCTTTTGGGGTTGCTAAGGCGCGGGATGGGCACAATGTAGGATCTCGCGCAAGGCAGCGATAACGGTGCGGCATTCCTCCCTGGTGACGGTGAGGGGCGGGAGGAAGCGAAGGATCTTCTCCCCAATGGCATTGACAACGATGCCTCGGTTCAGGAGATCGTCCTGAACCTGCCGGGCTCCGCCGCTCAACTCCACACCGATCATCAATCCGAGACCGCGCACCTCAACGACGGCACCGGGAAACTCCTTTTGAAGACCCCGCAGCCCATCCATGAAGTCCTGGCCTACGAACAGAGCGTTCGAGAGGAGTTCTTCTTCTTCCATGGCGTCGAGGGTAGCCAAGGCTGCAGCACAGGCGAGGGGTTGGCCTCCAAACGTGGATCCGTGGTCTCCCGGGGCCAGCGTCCGTGCCGCTTCTCCCCGTGCCAGGCACACACCCATCGGGACACCGCTGGCAATGCCCTTAGCGAGCGTCACTATGTCTCCAGTGACGCCGGCGTGCTGAGAGGCCAGGAAGCGGCCGGTGCGGCCGTTTCCGGATTGGACCTCATCGAGGATCAGGAGGATGCCGGCCTCATCGCAAAGGGCGCGCACTGCCTGCAAGAATTCCGGCGGGACCATGTGGATGCCGCTTTCTCCCTGGATCGGCTCGATCATTACGGCGCAGGTGCTTTCGTCAATGGCATCGTCCAATTCCTGCACATTCCCGACGGACACATACTTGAAGCCCTGCGGGAGAGGAGCAAAGGGTTCCTGGTATTTGGGCTGAGCCGTGGCTGTGACCGTCGCCAGGGTGCGCCCGTGGAAGGATCCGTGAAAGGTGATGATCTCGAAGCAATGCGGCCCGCGGTGTTGCTTTGCCCATTTGCGGGCAATCTTGATGGCGCATTCATTCGCTTCCGCGCCGGAGTTGCAGAAGAAAGCGCGTTCCATGCCCGTGAGGCGCGCCAAACGTTGAGCCAGAAGAGGTTGCAGGCGGTTATAGAACAGATTGCTCACGTGAAGGAGCGTGGATGCCTGCTCCGATATGGCTGCTGCCACCTTGGGATGGCAATGGCCCACACTACAAACGGCGATGCCGCCCAGGAAATCCAAGTATTCACGCCCTTCTGCGTCCCAAAGACGCGTGCCGCTGCCGCGTACAAAGACTACGGGGCGGCGTGCGTACGTTCCCATGACGTAGGTTTGGTCCAGTTCGGCAGTTACATCGGTCCCCGGAATTGCCTTTGTGTCGCTCACAGCGTCCTCCAGAATGGTAGCGTCAAGGGAGTGGAAGAGGTGATATTGCCATCCGCCCATGAAGCAGGAATGCAGCCGCATCTGCCCCAAAAGGATCGCGATACTCTTGTGTGGTCAGCTAGTGCCACGGATCATGGTTCCGATACCTGCGTCGGTGAAAAGCTCTATGAGCAGCGCGTGGGGGATGCGCCCGTCAATGAGGTGAGCGCGCTCCACGCCTCCTTCCACTGCGGTGATGCATGCCTGGAGTTTTGGGATCATACCGCGTGAGGCCCGTCCAGTAGCGATGAGCGCCCGCGCATCCTCCACAGTCATCTCGGAAATGAGGGTGCTTTCGTCGGCGGGATCCGCAAAGACACCGGTTACGTCCGTCAGCACCACGAGTTTGGCGGCCTTGATTTCGGCCGCGATCGCTCCGGCGGCGTGGTCGGCGTTCACATTGTAACTTTCGCCGTCCTTTCCGCAGGCAACGGAGGACACTACGGGTATGTATCCGTGGTCGGCAAGCAAGTGGAGGAGGTTCGCGTTGACCTGCACGACGTCGCCTACGAAGCCGAGATCGCCCGCGGAGGTTACGCGCTTGCGTGCGATCAGCAGATCGGCATCCTTGCCGCTGAGGCCTACGGCCGGGGCCCCTTGCCGATTGAGCATGGATGTGATGGCCTTATTGGTTTTTCCTGCGAGGACCATCTCCACGATTTCCATTGTGGGCCCATCGGTTACGCGCAAACCGTCTACAAACGAGGGCTGGTGACCGAGGCGCTTCATGACCTCGTCAATTTCTGGGCCGCCGCCATGTACCAGGATGGGCCGTATGCCTACAATGTGGAGGAGGGCTATATCCTGCATCACCTGCTGCTTGAGTTCCTCGCGGGTCATAGCGTTGCCGCCGTACTTCACCACGATTGTGCGGCCGGAGAACTCGCGGAGGTACGGAAGGGCTTCGATGAGCACCTGCGCGCGCTGCCCGGGGGCAAGCGATCCTGTTCCTAAGGCGTGCGTATCCATAGGTGGAGGTTGGCGTGTCACGTGTGGTACTCCGCGTTGATCCTCACGTAGTCGTAGGAGAGATCACAGGTCCAGAAGGTGGCCGAGGCGGTACCTTGGTGGATGTTGAGTTCCAGGCGGACTTCGGGTTGGTGAAGGGCGGCCTTGGCTTGGTCCCGATCGAAGTCGGCCCCGTACCCGTTGCGGCACACCTGCACATTTCCCAGCACGAGGTCTACACTCTGCGGGTCGAAAGCCACGCCGCATCTCCCCGCGGCTGCCAGGATGCGCCCCCAGTTGGGATCGCATCCGAAGAGTGCCGTCTTCACCAGGAGGGACTCGGCGATGGCCCGGGCAATCCTTGCGGCGTCGCCTTCCGTGCGGGCTCCGCGGACGGTCACTTCCACGAGCTTCGTTGCGCCTTCTCCATCTTGCGCACATTCGCGGGCGAGGGCGCCGCATACATATTCCAGAACCTGCGCCAGGTCCCCAAGGGCTTCTTCGGTGGCTGGAATGGCGTGTCCCACACCCGATGCGAGGGCGAGGACCATGTCGTTGGTACTCGTGTCGCCGTCCACAGTGAGGCGGTTGAAGGTCCGCTCTACGGCGTATTGCAGACACTGCTGGAGGTCTTGGGGCCGTATCGCTCCGTCCATGGTAAGAAAGCAGAGCATGGTGGCGTGGGGCGGCCCGAGGCGGGGTGCGATCATGCCCGACCCTTTGCACACTCCGCCGAAGTGGACGGGGCCTGCCCAATGGCTGCTTTGCGCCTCCACAGCAATCTGCTTCGGCCGGGTGTCGGTGGTGAGGATGGCGTGCGCGATGGCTGCATCCACCTCCGGACCCTTTGCGGCAGCAGCCGCCATCCCGGGCAAAACAGCGCAGATGCGATCTACAGGCAGGCGCCGGCCGATAACGCCTGTTGAGGCAATGGCAACGTCCGGCACGTCCGATCCAAGGACCTCCGCGGCAACAGCGGCGACGCGGGCGTTATCGTCAACGCCATCGGGGCCGTTGCATGCGTTGGCGTTGCCTGCATTGCATACGATGGCTCGGGCCCGCCCACGTTGAACAACGGCACGGGACCAGTCCACGCACGGCGCATGAACGAGATTGGTGGTGAACATACCTGCGGCGGCCGCACGTTCCCGGCAAAGAAGGAGGGCCACGTCATCCCCTTCAGCTTTCAGCCCAGCGCGCCCTGCGGCTCCCTCAAAGCCCTGAGGCCACGTTATGCCGGCGCTTCGCGTTTCGCTTACAATCTCGAGCACCAAGTGTCTCCTACTGCCTCAAAAACATGGGCGGCGCGGGAACAAGGAGGCGCCCAATTCGGCTTGTCCAAAGGATGGCTCCTTCCCGCCCGATGGCTGCGTGTTGATTTGGGAGCGTGAAACCCCTATGGCCGGCTCCCGCGTACGCCTATGGCCACATGCCGGGCAGCCTCAGCCCCGCCTCTTCGTCCCAACCGCACATAACGTTCATATTCTGGATTGCCTGACCTGCCATCCCCTTCACCAGGTTGTCTAACGCCGACACCACGATCACTCGGCCGGTCCGCCGGTCTACTGCTACGCCAATGAGGCAGAGATTGGATCCCAGCGCATGCTTGGTGGACGGAAGCCCATCCATCACTAAAACGAAGGGCTCGCCTGCATAGAAGTCACGGAAGCGTGCGCGAAGGTCGTCTTCGGAAAGGGAAGCCGCCAGCGTCGCATAGCACGTGGTCAAAATACCCCTCGTCATGGGAATGAGGTGCGGCGTGAAGGACACCCTTACAGGCGTTCCCAGGAGGTTGGTGAGCTCTGCTTCGATCTCGGGTGTGTGGCGGTGGGTGCCGGCAACCTTGTAGGCGGACACGGCTTCGTTGGCTTCCGCGAAGCGATATTCCAGCGCAGGCTTCGCCCGGCCGGCGCCGGACACTCCCGACTTGGCATCTACAATCACCGTAGCCGGGTCTATTACCGTGTCTGATGTGAAGGTGCCCGTGCCCTCATCCCTGCGTGCGAGGAGAGGCGCCAGCGCCAAGATCGAAGCGGTGGTGTAGCATCCGGGGTTCCCCACCAGGCGGGCGGACCGAATCTTCAGGCGGTGCAGCTCGGGAAGGCCGTAAACGGCTTCTGCCAACAGATGCGGGGAGGCGTGTTCCAATCCATACCATTGAGGATAGACGGCGGCGTCGCGGAAGCGGAAGTCTGCACTCAGGTCTATCAGGCGGGCGCCGCCCTCAATCAGATTGGGAGCCACGCGCATCGCATAGCCATTGTCTCGGGCAAGAAAAACCAGGGGAACACCGGCAAGGCTGCTCGCACCCTCATCGGGAACGAGTTCCACGTCGGACCAATGGCCCAGTCCGGGGAAGACTTCCGGCGTGCGCCGCCCGGCGTACGTATTGGACGTGGCAGCCACTACGCGGGCATGGGGGTGCATGGCAAGGAGGCGCAGAAGCTCTCCCCCGCCGTAACCCGAGGCTCCAATGATGGCTACGTCCATGCCGCAGTGCGTCCTTGCGCCCTGTAAAATAGAATAATCGTTATTGAATGCTCCTAGAAGTTGCCGGGCAATACGGATGCGCTCATTCAGAGCATGCCATCATGATACCCCGTGGGCAGGCTCGAAGCGTGTGGAGGCTGTCGCAGCGCGGGCGTTTGGGCGGATGAGCCCTAGGAAGCGTTATTGCATCGGAACCCGGAAGCCCGCACGGGCGTATACTCCGGCGAGGCAGTGCTTGAGCAGATGCGGAAGGACAGGCTCACTGGTGCACGCAGAACGAGAAACCGTCCCCGCAAAGGAGTAGGCGTGATGCGCGATTTTATTTCATCCCGAGAATTCTGGTGGCCGCTGATTGGGGCTGCCGTCGGCTTCGGGTACAATCGGTTGGGAGTGATGGCGCATTCCACTTGAGGGCTCACGTGCAACCCCTGGTTCACCACGCTTTTAGGTGCCGGAATGGGGTTGCTTTGGGCTCGCGGGACGAGCTCGCTTGACTAACCTTTGGGGTGTACTGCCAGGTAGGCAAGGTGTGGACGCGCGGCCTCGGGCCGGCCAATCGGGATCGCTTTGCTCAGCGCCGCCGGCCCGGGCCTGCGCATCTGCGGAGCGATTTGGGAGGAATAATGCAGGATTACCTTACTTTAGCTGCCGTACTGGTGGTGTGGTTTGTCCTCCAGCGATGGCTGCTGCCTCGGCTGGGCGTGCCCACGTGAATGTCCGACGCGTGCTCGGTGGAACCGCGCACCCCCAAAACGGAAGCGCTGCCCGGCGATCACAGAGACCCCCGCGCGGGCACTCTCCCAAAGGACGATGCGAAGCGCTAGGGTTCTTTAGGCCCTGAGGCTGGGCCGGAAACGGATGCCTGGTTATAGCCGGCCTACCAGGTACCCGGTGTGGGCGATGCCAATGTACCCATCAGGCTGCAGACTGATCGTGATGCTGCACAGGGGCGCGCAATGATGCGGGGCTCTGATGGTGTCGAGGTAGAATTGGACGCCGCGCGCCTCGCCATGGCAGACAGGACCCTACACCAGGGGCTGCAGGATCAAGTGTATTCCGCGGCGGTCCTTCTGGTTGCTCACTGCAGGCGCGTGGTGCATGTGAGTTCCTTTGGTACAACGCAGCCCGGGGGTGGATACCCCGTCGGCGCCGACACCTTGTTCGACCTCGCTTCTCTCACAAAGCCCGTCGTGGCCCTCGGGCTGCTCGCGCTGGTAGAAGACGGGGTGCTCTCTTTGGGTGATCCTTTGGAGGCAGTGCTGCCCGAAGCAGCGGGAACCCCCGTGGCCGCCGTGACCCTTCGACACCTGGCGACGCACACCTCGGGGCTCCCGCCCTGGAGGCCCGTCTACCGGGCCGGGTTGAGCGCAACGGGTACTCCAGAGCCCGATGCCCGCCGTAGGATGCTGGATGAGACCCTCCGCATTCCGCTTCACGATGTTCCAGGGACGCGGTATGCGTATTCGGATTTAGGGTATCTGTTGCTGGGCGAGGCGGTGTCACGGGCGGCAGGAATGGGCCTACAGGAGTATCTCCGTGGCCGCATCTTCAATGCCTTGGGGCTTGAAGATCTCGGTTATCTCCCAAGCGCGGGCCAGTCGGAGCGCATCGCTGCCACAGCCAACAGCTCCATCCGGCCTGGGCGCATGCTCATCGGCGAGGTGCACGACGAAAACGCCTGGGTGTTCGGAGGGGTGGCGGGGCATGCCGGTCTCTTCGGGACCGCCAAGGATCTGGCAGTGCTCGCCATAGCGTTGGCCGGCGACGGCACCGCCGAAGGTCGAAGGCTGCTGAGCCTGCCTGCACTGCGCTTGTGCCGCACCAACCAGCTTGCCCCTGCAGTCGGCGGGCATTCCATCGGGTGGTTTACACCGCCAAACAGCATGCTGCCTCGGGGAGATCTGCTGAGCGAGGCCGCGTTTGGGCACACCGGCTTTACGGGTACGATGATTGTCATTGACCCAGTCGAAGAGCTTGCAGTAGTGCTCCTGACGAACCGGGTGGTGAACCCTGCGGACAACGGCGGCATTCAACGGATACGCAGAAGTGTGCTCAATGCGATTGCCTCGGCGATTGGCTGCAGGGAACGTTCTTCGCGCGGATAAAACCTTGAGGTTGCCCGTATATCCTTAAACTATGCTCTGGCCCCACACGGCGTGGTGGCGCCGGGGCAGTGCTGAAAGGATCATCCGGTTGGCGGCCGGTAATCCGGAAAATTCCCGGCTGCATTGGCGCGGGGGCTACGGGAAAACCCATGGAGTGAGGAGGAGGTCATGCCGACAGTTCAGGAGAAGGAGCGCGCTCTAGAGGTGCTGAGGCTGCTCGAGGCTCGGTACCCCGGCGCCGAATGCGCACTGCACCACAGGAATGCATGGGAACTGCTCATCTCCACTATTCTAAGCGCCCAATGCACCGATGCCCGGGTGAACCAGGTGACCCCGGTGCTCTTCGCTCGATATCCTGATCCTGAAGCCCTGGCGAATGCGGATCCAAGCGAAGTGGAGGAGATCATCCATAGTCTGGGAGCATTCCGCAACAAGGCGAAGAGCATCATCGGGGTGAGCCAGGCTATCGTAGACCAGTATGGAGGGGTTGTGCCGAACACCATGGAGGAGCTTACGGCCATGCCCGGTGTGGGGCGGAAGACCGCCAACGTGGTGCTTGGCGTAGCCTTCGGCAAACCCGCTGTGGTGGTGGACACCCATGTGCAGCGCATCGCCCGCCGCTTGGGCTGGACTTCCAACACCGACCCCAACAAGATCGAGCAGGATCTCATGCAATTGCTTCCGCCCGAAAAGTGGACCAGCATGGCCCATACGCTGATCCTTCACGGCCGTACTCTTTGTACCGCGCGCGGGCCGAAGTGTTCGGAATGCCCCGTGCAATCCCTGTGTCCGTCGGCGGTTCTGTGAGAATGTGCCGGATCCTTTTGGGGAGCGCCGAGGCCAACTCCGAAGGTATATGCCCGGAAGCCGATCCCAGGTTGTGAATTCCCGCACCATGAACAGCATCGCTTCATGTGGCCGATGCCGATAATACCGTTGCGGCATACCCCGGCAGCCGGGAGGAAGCCGTAAAGGAGGCGTTACGCATGAAGGTTCCAGCCGTGTCGGCCCTGAGCCGCGGCGGTCGCGGGATGCGTGGGGGCTTCACCCTCATCGAATTGCTGATCGTAATCCTGATCCTCGCTATCCTGATGAGCGTAGCCCTGCCGCTCTACCTGGGCGCCGTTGCGGATTCCCAGCTCAAGGTCTGCCGGGCGAATATGCAGACCATCGCCAACGCCGAGGTTGCTTACCGAACCTCCAGCACGGCGCACACCTTTACCACGGTTCTCACGGATCTCAATACCAACCTTGGAGCGGTGCCGGTATGCCCGTCCGGGGGCACGTATTCCGTGCAGATTTCCAACGGGACCCTCACCGCACAGAATGGGACCACCGTTCCGGCAGGGATGCTGGTTATTAGTTGCAGTGCCGCCGGACACGGTAAATTCGCACCGGGTATTGATGCCTACTGACGGACGTTGAGGCTCGTTCCGGCGGGATGTTGGGCGTACAGCCAAATGCGCGTGCATGGGGTGGCTGGGGAGAGCCCCCTCTGCACCCAGGACGCATGCTAGGCAGGAACCGCGCCCGCCTCCGATGAACTAACGGGCACATCTTCCCATCGGAGGCCGGCGGTTCTTATGGTTCAGGGCGCTTTCCCGCACGAGTACCTTACCTGTTCGCCCTTCGGAGCTACCGCCGACGGGTTGCCGGTAACCCTCTTCACCCTTTCGAACCGCCATGGCCTTTTGGTGCGCGTGGCCACGTTGGGCGCGGCCATCACGGAATTGCATATTCCCGATCGCCGTGGGGTGTTGGGGGATGTGGTTCTGGGCTTCGACCATCTAGCGGGATACCTGGCGCGCCATCCCCATTTCGGAGTGATTGCCGGGAGGGTCGCGAACCGCATCGCCGGGGCAAGCTTTGAGCTGGAAGGAGCATCCTGCCAACTCATACCCAATGAAGGGCGCCACACTCTTCACGGTGGGCCGTTCGGCTTCGACAAGAAAGTGTGGCAGGCCCACGCTTCGGAAAGTGACGAAGGGCCTGCGGTATCTCTGAGCCTCATGAGCCCACATGGGGACCAGGGCTTCCCAGGGAATCTCATCGCAACCGTTCGATACACTCTGACGCATGCGAACGCACTGCGCCTCGATTATTGGGCCGTGGCAGACCGACCCACCGTGGTGAACCTAACGAACCACTCCTACTTTAACTTGGCCGGCAGGGGCGATGTGCTGCGCCATGAGCTTGCGATCGCCGCCGAAGCCTACACTCCGTCCGACGAGCAACTCATTCCTACGGGCGAGATCCTGCCGGTAGAAGGCACCCCGCTGGACTTCCGGAAGAAAGCCGAAGTGGGCGCGCGAATGCATGAGCTTCCTTTTCATACCGGCGGCGGATATGACCACAACTATGTTCTGGATGCGGCCGGCAGATTGGATCGCCTCGCGGCACGCCTGAGAGATCCCGGGAGCGGGCGCGTCCTGGAAGTCTACACGACCCAACCCGGGCTTCAGCTTTACACGGGGAACCACCTCGATGGTACGCTCACCGGAAAGCACGGATGGTCCTACGGCAAGCACGCTGGTATCTGCCTCGAGACGCAGCATTTCCCCGATGCGGTGCATCATCCGAATTTCCCCTCTATTGTATTGAAGCCGGGAGAGATCTATCGCCAAACAACAATCTGGCGCTTTCTAGTGGAGGGGTAGAACCGCAGAGTGCACGTCGGCTTCCAGGGCGGCGGGATACCCGTCTGGAGCACGCCGAACCGACGGGTCTCCGGCCTGTAGGCGGAGGGCGCGTGGAGAACGGAGGCGTGACGGCAATCTACGGGTGCAGGAGGTTCTGAAGCAACATGGTGCGATTTTGGATGAGGAGGGTGGTTGCGTTGCTGGTACCGTTTCTGTGCCTTCAATCGGGTGAAATGGCGGAGGCCGATTGGCACGCGGCCAAGGGCCCCTTAGCCACCAGATGGGCGGCCGATGTGTCTCCGACCCGCGTGCATCCCGAGTATCCGCGGCCCCAGATGGTCCGACCCGAGTGGATCAACCTCAACGGTTTGTGGGATTACGCCATTACAGGCCGCGGTGACTTTGCTCCCACGCATTATGAGGGCAAGATCCTCGTCCCATTCCCCGTAGAAAGCGCCCTATCCGGAGTGATGAAGGCGATCCGGCCGGATCAGCGCATTTGGTATCGCCGGACGTTTCAGGTCCCTCGAACCTTCAAAGGGAAGCGGGTGCTGCTTCATTTCGGGGCGGTGGATTGGGAGGCTACGGTCATCGTCAACGGGCACGAGGCAGGCGTCCATCGCGGAGGATACGACGGGTTTACCTACGACATCACGCCTGCATTGGCGCCAAATGGCCCCCAGGAACTGATCGTGTCGGTTTGGGATCCAACCGACGCCGGCCCTCAGCCTCGGGGGAAGCAGACCCTAAAGCCTGGCGGCATCTATTACACTCCTACGAGCGGCATTTGGCAAACGGTATGGCTGGAAGCGGTGCCTGCTTCGAGCATCGCAGATCTGCAGATTACGCCTGACGTGGACCATTCTTCCGTAGAGGTAACCGCAACGGTCCGCGGGTCTGCTCAGGGCATTGGCGTAGACGTGGAAGTGTCGGCAGGGGGGCGCCCAATCGCCCAAGCGCACGGCTTAGCTGGGAGGCCCGTCCGCGTGGCCATTCCCCATCCGCAACTCTGGTCGCCGGACCATCCATTTCTATACGATCTTCGCGTTTCGTTGAAACGGGCCGGCAAGACGGTGGATGCGGTAACCAGCTACTTCGGCATGCGCAAGATCGCACTGGGGAAGGATGCCCGAGGCATCACCCGGCCGATGCTGAATGGGCACTTCGTGTTTCAGATCGGGCCGCTGGATCAGGGTTTCTGGCCGGACGGCCTCTACACGGCTCCGACGGATGCTGCTCTGCGCTACGATTTGGAAGTGATGAAGCAGCTTGGTTTCAACATGGTGCGCAAGCACGTGAAGGTGGAGCCCGAACGCTGGTACTACTGGTGTGATAAGCTTGGATTGCTCGTATGGCAAGACATGCCCTCGGGCAACAACGACACTCCCGATGCCAAACATCAGTTTGAGTTGGAGCTGCAGCGGATGATCTTGTCGCACCGGAACCACCCGTGCATCGTTCAGTGGGTCGTATTCAATGAAGGGTGGGGCCAGTACGATACCGAGCGCCTTACGGATTGGGTAAAGCGCCTGGATCCCACAAGGCTCGTGGATGACGCCAGCGGCTGGACCGACAAGGGTGTTGGCGACGTTCACGATATGCACAACTATCCCGGCCCGGGATCTCCTCACCCGGAGGCCCATCGGGCAGCGGTTCTCGGAGAATTCGGGGGGCTGGGGTTGAAGATTGACGGCCACACCTGGGAGAACAAGACCTGGGGGTACCAGGGAATGTCCGATCGGGATGCCCTCACCCGCAGGTATGTTCGGCTCCTTCGCGGCGTTTATCGCCTCAAGGATGATCCCGGGTTGAGTGGAGCCGTCTATACTCAGATCACCGACGTGGAGACCGAGGGAAACGGCCTCATGACCTACGACCGGGCCGTACTGAAGGTGGATGCCGCCGCAGTTTCGGCCGCCAATCGAGGAAAGTTCCCGCCCGAGGCTCAACTGGCTGTTCTGGTCCCTTCTTCAAAGGATGCCGCACAAATCTGGCGGTACACGTTCCAGGAGCCGCCTGCAAACTGGTATCAACCCGACTTCGATGATGCGGGCTGGAAGGAAGGGCCGGGAGGCTTCGGCACCCTGGGTACGCCGGGCGCCGTGGTGCGAACCCAATGGAACTCCAGCGACATCTGGCTCCGCCGTACGTTCACGGTGACGGCACCTCTTCCGGCCCACGTCGAACTGTTGATCCACCATGACGAGGATGCGGAAGTCTACCTCAACGGAGTGCGCATCTCCCACCTTGGCGGCTACACTACCGATTATGAAGAGGTGGACCTCGAGGCGGACGCGCGCCGGGCGCTCAAACCGGGCACGAATGTTCTGGCGGTGCACTGTCACCAGACCGCAGGCGGCCAATACATAGATGTGGGTCTGTTGGCCTCCGAATAACTTCGCTTTATCCGGTGCAGCGCTGATGGGCACTCGGCTTGTCGGGGGTTCAACCGGGACCCTGGTCAGGCGATGTGGAGGCGCCAAAGGGTAGTTATGATCAGGATGATTGGGGCGGCGATGTGCTTAGCCCATTTCAACCTCCCGTTGCGGCCGGCCTTCACACCGCCGCCCAAACACTACAACTATGCACCATGCTTCGTGCAAGTGCCCGGTCAGCTCCATGTTTGGTACTGCGCCAACCTGAAGTCTGGAAACGTAACGGACGCCATCTGCCATCGAAGAGCGCTTTGGTCCCGGCACGGTTGGGCCTGGGGCCCCGAAACGGTGGCTCTCCAGCCGGCGCAGGGGCGACTTGCGTGGGATTGCCGCCATGTATGCGATCCTGAGGTGGTGGGCGGGTATTTTCGGTTCCGCGGCAAACGTTGGCGCTATCTGCTGCTGTATCTGGGCACCAACGCAGAAGCATCTACCCATAACCAGGTAGGGGCGGCCCTTGCCGATTCGCTGGAAGGACCCTGGCACCGTTACCCGCGGCCCATCATTCCCTACACATCGGCGGCGTCAGGCGGAATAGTGGGAGAAGCGGGAGGATGGCTCGTCTACCGCTTTTGGGGTGTAGGCCAGCCGTCAGCCATTTCCCTCGATGGGCGTGGGCGGCTCCTGATCTTCTATTCCCGTGGCGAGGAGGCGTCAGGGGAGGAGATGTTGGAAGCGGACCTTTCGGATCTGGATCGGGGGCCGCTGGTGGGAAGTCCCGTACAAGTACCGGGCAACGGCATACGCAGCGGGCGGGAGGCCATCTCTGCTCCCGTGAACAACGTAGGGATCGCACGAGGCAAGGACCGGTACCTGTACATGGTGTGCGATGGTCCCCTCCACACGGATGGCCGCAAGCCGGATTTCATTTCGGCTGAGGTTGGGCTCTTCCGCATCAAGTGGAGGGATTTGAGGCGAAGAGCCGGCCGGTGGGAACGGGTTGCAGTTCTGGACGCTGCGAGCACGGGTTGGCCACGAAACCACAACGCGTGCATTCTCAAAGATCTTCTGGGCCGCGTTCCCATGGAGCATAGGATTTCCTTGGGTGTGTCCGTTGCGGAGGCCTACGAAGTGCTGCCTTCCGATGCCGGTTGGCTGTGGAGCTACCGCGTGGTGCTGCTCGACCCGCCGGCGGCAGACGGCCGCAGCAGTGTGGGGAAGGCCAGTCCTCCATGCCCCCGGCGGTAGTTCGGTGACTTCCGTGTTGCCGCGCACGAGCCGTCTTCCGGGATGCCTCCGTCTACTGCACGTTCCTCCATTTGCGTCGAGACACGCACGCGTAAGTTCCCACGTTGTTTGGGGCTGTTCGAGAAGAAGTAAAGGGGGACGAGCTTGCAAAAGCGGCGTGGCATATGATACGATGCATGTATATCGTATTGCCACTTCATTGTCGTTCGGAGGCCTCATGGGCGTTACCCAAAAAGAGATTGCGCGCCGCCTCAACCTCTCCCAGAGCCTTGTGGCGGGAGTTCTCGGCAACCGCCCAGGGATATGGGTCTCTCAGGAGAAGCGGGACCTCATACTGCGCACCGCGCGCGAGTTGGGATACCGCCCTAACGCGGCAGCGCGGTCCCTCAGAAGCGGAAAGACCCATGTGGTTGCCTGCGTGTTTCTAGGCTCATGCGGGTACCAGGCAGTGGCCGAAGCGCTGGCCGACCGGCTCGCGGTCCACGGGTACGACCTTTTGGTGCGCGTCGTGACCGATATCGGGCAGCAGGGCGATCGGGTGCACCGCCTCCTTGTGCCGGGCGTGTGCGATGCCGTGGCCATCTGGGGGCTTGAGCCCGACATTCTTGCAGTTGGGAAGATCCTGGAGGCTGCAGGGGTGCCCTTCGTAGTCAAAGGCCGCCTCGAGCGCGAGCGCCCCCATTGGTTTCAGGTGGACTTTGACCATGAGGCCATGATGGATGGGGCATTGGCCTGGATCGCGTCCCATGGCCGACGCCGCGTGGCCTATATCGGGTACGACAACGGCCTCGTCTACACGCAGAGACTGAGGGAAGGTTTTGATGCTGCGTGCCGGGAGCATATCGGCGCGGAAGCGGATCCTGCATTCATCGCCGAGGTACCTGAAGGGGTAGAAGCTGCCTGTGCTGCAGCAGAGAGATGGCTCGATGCATCCAGCGGCGCGGCGCCGGACGCCATCGTGATCGGGGCGGGGCCGGCGGCCTGGCTTGGAGTGGAGGTCGCTTTGGTCCGAAGAGGACGCTGCATCGGCACGGGACCCTCCGATGTTGTGGTGACGGGCATCGGCAGCACTACGCCGCTGCTCTATGGCCAGGCCGTCTGCTACGATGGCGCGGATCTGGTGCTGATCGCCGCGGCCATGGTAGACGCATTGCTCGTTCCGATGCTTTCCGGGCGCATGCCTAGTTCCGCGGTCGTGAGGCTCGTGCCGCCGCTTCGCCGCCGGCCTAGCCTGGATCTTCCGGCCGGTCCATCACGCGCTCCCTAGGAACGCGCGAGAATGCCGCTGGGTACTGCATTTTGCAGGGGAGGGACAGCAAATGCTTCCGATCATATTTGCGATGACGTACGCGGGCCGCGAGCCTCTTGCGCTCCATCCGCGAAACCCGCACATCTTCGTGTTCCGCGGCAAGCCTGTGGTACTGGTGACGTCGTCCGGCCACTATGGCCAGGTGCTGAACCTCGATTTTGACTGGCGCGCATCCCTAGCAGAGTTGCGCCGGTGGGGCTTCAACTACACCCGCATCTTCTCGGGGGTCTATTGGGAGGAGCCCGGCGATTTCAACATCCGCGCCAACATTTTGGCGCCGTCTCCGGGGCGCGTAGTCTGTCCGTGGGCGCGTGTGAAGAAGGGGGCGGCGGATGGCGGGGGTCCCTTCGACCTTTCCCGTTGGGACGAGGCCTACTTCCGAAGGATCAAGGCCTTTGTCGGCGAGGCAGCCCGCTTCGGCATCGTTGTGGAGGTAACCCTGTTTTGCCCCTTCTATACCGAAGGCCAGTGGCGCTTGAGCCCGATGAACGCTGCAAACAACGTCAATGGAGTGGGAGGGTGCTCGCGAGAAGAGGTCTACACTCTTCAGCATGCGGACCTGACGCGCGTTCAGGAAGAGGTCACGCGGAAGCTCGTTCGAGAGCTGAACGGCTTCGACAACGTCTTCTATGAGATCTGCAATGAACCCTACTTCGGCGGCGTCACGATGGACTGGCAGAAGCATATCGCCGGGGTCATCACAGAGGAAGAGGCGCACCTTCCCCATCGCCATTTGATCGCACAGAACATTGCCAACGGATCGGCGTCTGTGCAGAACCCGCACCCCAATGTGTCTCTCCTCAATTTCCATTACGCCTCTCCGCCGGACGCCGTCCGCGAGAATTACCACCTGAACCGGGCAATCGGCTTCGACGAGACAGGCTTTCGAGGAACAGAGGATCGGCCCTATCGTGTGGATGCGTGGGAGTTCATGCTGGCCGGAGGCGCTCTATACGATCATCTCGATTATTCGTTCACCGTGGCTCATCCTGACGGCACCGAGGTCGTAACGGATCCGACTCCGGGAGGCGGCGGACCGCGCATCCGGGAGCAGCTTTCGACACTGCTGCGCTTCCTAAAGGAGTTGGACCTGGTTGCCATGACGCCCTTCAACAACTACAGGATCCAGCCGGAAGCAGCCGGAGCGCGCGTGCTGGCATCTTCCGGCAAAGAATACGCCGCCTACGTTCATGGGGCGCGACAGATGCGCTTGGTCCTCGAGATGCCACCAGGGCGCTATCGGGCAGAATGGGTGGATCCGGTGGATGGCCGTCACTTTGCCCCGGAAGAGATCGAGCATGCCGGCGGTTCATGGGAGTTTCATGCTCCATCCGATCTCCATGAGGCTGCATTGAGAGTAGTGAGGATTTCACGATGAGGACAATGGCCGCGTGGCTGCTGTTTGGTATTCTATGCGCTTCCAGTGCTGTGCGGGCGGGCGGGCAAGGAGCCATCCCGATGCTGTCCTACCGAACGTCGTGGATCGGTAATACCTATGGCGGAGCCAAGGACGAATGGGTGCAGGACTGGGTGCAGGCCATGTACGTAACCCGGGACGGAACGGTATTCACCAATGCATTTTGGGACGAGGGCGGCCGGGAAGTAGGCATCTACCGAGATGGGCGGGTTGTGGGGATGGCCGCACACACCCATGGTTGGGGATATACCGGCGGAGCAGCCGTCACAGCCAACAGCAAGTATCTGTTCGTTGCGCAGTCCGTCCATTCCGAGGGCGGGAACCTGAAAGATGCGGACACTTGGCCGCCCAAGGGCCGGATTTGGGTGGGTGTGTCTCGGAGGCTCCGCGACGATCCCAAGTTGGGCGCCCCGTTCCCCGGTGGAAAAGGCGGAGCCGGCGACACTCTGAAAAGCTGCTTCCTGAAGGTTGCCGAGTTGGCCGAAGGGCAGAACAGCTCGCTTACAGGGCTAGCCGCGAATGCAAGGCGTCTCTTCGTGAGCGACCCGTTTTCATCGGCCATCCGCGTCTACGATGCCGACACGATGGAGGCTCTGACCGCGTGGCGCGTGAAAGATCCGGGGGCGCTTGCGGCGGCGGAGGATGGATCGGTATGGGCGGTGTCGCGTTCGGGATCCGCCGGCTCCTACAAGGTGCTTCACTACGCGCCAACGGCCAATTCCACACCCCTCCCAGACAGCGTTGATTTGCCTTCCGGGGTCAAGCCCACGGCTCTGTGTGTGGATGCCCACGGGAACCTCTGGATTGCCGATGACGGACCCGATCAGAACATCAAAGTCTTCGGGCGCCCGCACGGTGGTTCGACGAGCGCCGAACCTTTGGCTCTGCTGCGTACCTTTGGTGTGCGGGGTGGAGTGCTGGCCGGACCCGTGCCTGGTCGTGTGGGGCCGATGCGCTTCCATGACTTGAGCGGTGTGGGAGTGGATGGTCGGGGCAACATCTACGTGGCCAGTGGTTTCGGGGCAGCAGGGGACGGTGTTGGGACCGAGCTGGAATGTTACACGCCGCAGGGGAGGCGGCGGTGGCGACTCTTAGGGCTGATGTTCGTAGACGAGGCCGGGGCGGATCCGGCGAAACACACCGAGGTATTCAGCAAAAACAAACACTTCGCCCTAGACTACAACCACAACGACCCCGGGGGCGAGTGGAGCTATGTTGCCTACACGTTGGACCACTTCCGCTATCCCCAGGATCCGCGGCTGCATGTGTATCCGGCCACAGTGTGGGTGCGGAACATCCGTGGCCGGCGGTTCCTGTACATGGTGGACATGTACTCGAGCTTTCTGGCGATATACCGCTTCGATCCCCATGGGCGCAGTGAGATCGCCATCCCATGCGGGTACTTCTCCAAGGAACACCTCAAAGCCCAACCAGGCAAGGAGGAATGGCCTCCTCATCAGCCTGCTGCAGGCGAGTGGATCTGGCGCGACGCCAACGGAAACGGCGCTTTCGACCCCTCGGAGTTCGACGGAAGGTCTCAGCAAGCGCCGCCCGCGTGGGGATGGTGGGTGGATAGCCGCGGCACGGTGTGGCAAGCGACAGAGCAGCAAGGCATCCGGCGCTTCCCCCTACTGGGACTGGACGCGCACGGGAGCCCGATCTATTCCTATGCGTCCATGCGAGTGGAACAGGCTCCGCCTCTTTTCACCAACCTCCAACGGGCCCAATACGACGCCGACACCGACACGATGTTTTGTGCGGGGTATACGACGGAACATCCCAACGAACGCGGATATTGGGGCGTCATCGGCACGGTTCTGGCAGCCTACCCGCACTGGAGCAAGGGTAACCGCACTCCCGCCTGGACGCAGGAAGTAGTGAGGACCGGCCCCAACGGAGATCGGCTTCCGCCGAAAGCCTTCGACGTTGCGGGCGATTGCGTGTTCCTTGTAGAAGTGTACGACGCGCTCGTGCGTGTGCTCAACAGGCACAACGGCACCTGGATCGGCGAGATCAAGCCGGGACCTGAGGTGGGCGGCACCAGCGGGTGGGTAGATATCCCTTATGGGATCAGCGCCTTCCGGCGGTCCGATGGGGAGTACATTATTCTCGTGGAAGAGGATGCCCGGGCCAAGAACATCCTCTATCGTTGGAGGCGACCATGAAGCGCAAGTGGATTTGGATCCCCATCGTTTGTGCGCTCTACCCGTGTGCGGCTTGTCGAGCGCAAATGGTCACCGGTGCGGACATGCCGGGCTTCACCGATGTGTTTCGGGTGCCGCCCGGCGGGAAGAACCCAGCCTACGATGTGCGCGAGGTGGCCGTAAGGACCCCATCTGGAGAGGGAGCAAACGTTCTCTGGCCGGGAGAGGCAGCCCGCTTTACCTTCCGCATTACGAATAAGACTGCTGTCCCCATCCGTACGAACGCTCGTTTCGATCTCGTCGCGTACGGCACGCGGGTGTCTGTTGGAGACATATGGACGCCCCACGTCTTCAAGATCGCAGACGAGGGCTCCGTTACGGTGCGCGTGGATCTCCCGGGAAAGGGCTCCGCCGATTTGACGGTGATCCCTCATGTGCCCGAACGCTTCGGAGGCTATGCCTTAGTGGCGGATCTTGGGACATTGGGACGAGCCTTTGCTGCCGCATTGGTGCGGGTTCCAAAGCCGGATTTAGGCCGCGTGCAGTTTCCGACCTATGCGTTGGACCTTCCCTGGCCCTTCCAAATGTCCGAAGCCGTAGCAGTTCTGTTTCAGAAGCTCGGTGTCAAAGGCTGCCGCATGGGCGCAGGGTATTATCCGACGACTGCGCCGGACTTCCGCCAAAGGATAGAGGAGTTTGAGCAGCATTTGAAATGGGCGTGGAAACATCAGATTACGGTTCTTTTGACTGTTGGCGAGGGCGGAGCGCCGATGCCGCTGGGGCGGCCCCGGCCCTGGCTTTCACCCGACGATGTAATGCTGGACACTAAGTCGGACTACGCCTGGCTACCCGAGTTCGATGGGGATTTCGAAAGATGGAGCGCCCTCATCGCCGGTACCTATGGATGGCCGAAGGGGCCCGTAAATGCCATGGAGCTTTGGAACGAACCCTGGGAAGGCATCAGCATCTCCGGGTGGGGCGCGGATATGATCCGGTACCGGGATCTTTACACCCGCATGGCCCTAGGCATTGAGGAGGCGCGCCGCACAGCGGGAGTGAGGGTGCTTATCGGGGGCGCCTGTTCGTCCACCAACACTCGGGACAAACTGTTTTGTGACGGGTCGGACCGCTTCCTCAAATGGCTGGATTTCGTGTCTATTCATTATCAACCACTCGCAGCAGACCCGGCCCTGGAGAAGAAGTGGGTGAACCGGAAGAGCCCCTACGGACCGGTGCGCGTTTGGGACACGGAGAGCTGGATCGCCAACTCCGAAGACCGGGTTGCTGCGGTCATCGCCTCCATGCGGGCACAGGGGCAGACACGCACCGCCGGTATCTACCATGGCAACGTGTACACGCCGGAAGTGTTGACGGATCGCCCGCGGGAGGGGATCGTTCAGGCGTGGTCTCCCGCCGCAGCCGTTGCAGCGACGCAAAAGTTTTTGGGCCAGCGGCCTTTCGAGCGCATTCTGTTTCGGAACGGGCTGCCGTGGGTTTTTGTGTTTGGGTCTAGACCCGCCCCGGATGGGGCACCGCTTCCGGTGAGAACCCGCAATTCCCGGCACTTCGGAGAACGCGATGACGGAACGGTGGTCGTGCTCGGGGATCTCGGTGCGATCTACGACCGGAACCGCACGCTCTTCCGCCAGATCACCGGTCTTCAGAACGTGCCCGACGTGGACGCGGCCCGGCGCGCTCTGGCAGCGCTTCCCCCGGACGCCGGCGACGAAAGGCGCCGGGTCCTTCAGGCGGCCCTGGATGCTGCCGCCGTGGTTCGGGGCGCATCCCTCACGCTGGGCGACGGCGGCGGTCAGTTCGTGCTCTATGACTTTTACGGCAATCCGGTGCCTGCTCATGGTGGCAAGATTGTGGTCCCGTTGAACGGACAAGGCTATTTTCTGCGGACGCGCGGGGCGCCGGGGTCCTTCGGAAGGCTCATCGCGGCCATCGAGAAAGGACGCATCGAGGGATATGTGCCCGTGGAAATCGTCGCCCATGATCTGCTGGCGCGCATCGAAGAACACCCGATGCTGCACATCACCCTTACGAACATTCTGAACCGCCCCGTCCACGGAGAGCTGGATGTGCGCCTGGAAGGGCTTAAACTCGATGGGACCAAGCAGCACCTCGCTTTGGCGCCCCACGAAACGCGCGAGGTGCACATGGCTGTTGTTGGGGGCCATCCTACGCCGACGAATACCTACCACGTAAACGCGCGCTTCGATGCCGGCAAGGATGGCGTAGCCGCCCATGCCGAGGATTTGCACGTGAACGTGGTCTCTCGCAGAAGCATCGTCGTGGATGGGGATCTGAGCGACTGGCGGGGCGTTCTGCCGCAGCCCATGAGCGCCGCTCTAGGGCGCAGTCTCACCGAGGAAGCCTATTTGCCGTTCCTGCAAGCGAAGAGCGCTGCTTCCTCCGGGGCCGCCGTAATATGGCTGGCTTATGACGATCAATTTTTCTATTTTGCGGCCAGGATCGCGGACGACACGCCCTACGAGGGGAATATTCGCTTCGCCACACGTAACGATGACGCCTACTTCTACCCCGAAACCGTTTATGAGGATCGCGCCAAGACGCGGGCTCTCCATTGGCCGGCGGGCGTAAGGCGCTTCTCCTACCGCAAGGACCCGGATCTGCCCTCAGGGAACGGCACCGACAACGTCCAGATTGCCTTCAATGTGCTCCCCGCTGACCGCAAAACGTGGCTTCCGTACCCCAGGGGTACAATGCCCCATTTCATGACCTATCAGGACACGGACTACGAGTTTGCGTTCAATCAGGTTGCGCCTCAATACGGAGGGGGATTTGAAATCTGGCGGTTGCTGGCGCCGGGGATGCCACGAAAGCACTTCTATCCTCGCCAGCCGAAAGCGCCGGTAGACGGCGGTCCTGTGAGCAACGGCAAGCTCGTGATGCGGAGGGAAGGCAATACCCGGATTGTAGAAGCGGCGCTTCCATGGTCCGAGCTTCGCGATGTGAAGTCCTGCATAGACGCTGGACTGCCTGTGAAGTTCACCTGCCGCATCAACGACAACGGGGGGCCGGCTTTAGAGCTGGCAGCGGAACGGAGCGTGTCCAAGGCGGGCACTCCCACCTTCCACAATGATTGGACTACGCATTGGGCGAACGAGCTGGAATTTTCCTTCGAGCGGTAGGGTCAAAAGGGGATGGGGCGGACGAAGGCATCCGCCCCGGAGCGTGGCGCCGCAGGCGTTACCCTTGCCCTGCCTGTTCCAGCGGAACCACCCACACATTGCGGAATTGCACAGGGTCGTGATCGCCCTGGAGGATCAGCGGTCCCGTTTTGGCCATATCGTGATACTGTTCGTACTGAATGCCGGTTGGACCCGTGAACTCTTCATTGTTCTGAATAAGGATGCCGTTCTGGAAAACCGTGGCGCGCGGCTTCTCGATCACCTGACCATTGGCATCCAAACGGGGTGCCCGGAAGATGATGTCGTAGGTTTGCCATTCACCGGGCTGTTTTGAAGCGATCACGATGGGTGGCTTCTCATCATAGAACGCGCCGCATTGATGCTTCTCGGGCTGGTGTCCGTACGAGTTGAGGATCTGGACTTCGTACCGTCCTTGTATGCCCACGCCGCTGTTCCCACCGCCTTGCATCGGTTCGCGAAACTCCACGTGGATGTAGGCGTCTCCAAACTCCTGTTTACTGGTGATATCATCGTGCTTTGGCGTGGCAGCGCCATCGGGACCTACGGACCAATCGGCCGGATCTGTAGTGCGCCGTTTGTACCAGTTGTTCCGCAGATCCTCTTCCTTGCCGGAGTAGAGGATCACTGCTCCAGGGGGAGGCGTCGTCTGAAGTTTGATTTGGAGCGTAGTGGGCTTCGCTACCGGAGCTTGGCCGGCCGCCTGCATCTGCCTGCATGCGACGACTGCCGAGACGGATGCCGCAGCGGCCAGAACGATGATCCACGGGTTGCGGGATTTCATGGTAACCTCTCTCCTCATTGCCGCCCTAGGAAATGGGCGGCGGATGCTCTCTCGATGTGCCTCTTAACATTCGATAGTCCCGGGAATGTTTCCCTCCCTAGATCCCTTGCTCTTGAATGTGTGGAGAACGGCACAGCAATCGAAAAGCGTGCACCGGGGCAAGGGTACACTGTGATGGAACCGCAAGGGCGCAGGCGGACCCTCGAAACCCAACAGGGATGCAGGGCGTATTGACGATGGCGCCGGCTGCGTCAACCGGGTGAAAAGCATGGCTGTAGCAACGTTCTCACACGTAACTGTGGAATATGGGCGCCGTGTCGCCTTGGACAACTTGGATTTGGAGATCCCGGAAGGAAGCGTGGGTCTTCTCGGGCCCAATGGAGCAGGCAAGACCACGGCAATCAAGGCCCTAATGGGCTTCCTTCGGCCGGCATCGGGAAGTGCAAGGGTCTTCGGTTTGGACGCGGCACGGCAGGCAGCGCGCATCCGCACCCATACGGGCCTGATGCCTGAGGCCGATTGTTATTTTCCCGCGATGACGGCGGTGGGAATGGTAGCCTATGCCGCCGAACTTGCCGGCCTTCCGCCTGCCCAGGCGCTGCGCCGAGCCCACGAAACTCTCGAATACTGCGGTTTGGGCGATGCACGGTATCGCATGGTTGAGGGTTTCTCCACGGGAATGAAGCAACGCGTGAAGCTGGCGCAGGCGCTCGTGCATGGCCCGAAGCTCCTCTTCCTGGATGAACCCACCAATGGCCTGGACCCGGCAGGCCGCGAGGCGATGCTGGCACTCATTCGCGACCTGTCCTATGGGAAGGGCATCAACGTGGTGCTTTCCACGCACTTGCTTCTGGATGTGGAGCGCACGTGCAGCTACGTGATCGTTTTGCGCGACGGCCGTGTGGCCGCGGCGGGAGCCCTCCGCGATCTCATGGCTCTCGGTGATGCATACGTAGACGTGGAGCTTCGTTTGGCTGAGGATGGCTTCGACGCCGCGGTTGTCCGGCGCGGCGGAGGCATCGTGAGCCGGCTGGGCAGCCGCTACCGCATTCGCCTTCCCAAGGGGATTGCAGACCCAGCCAGGTTTCTATTCGAATGTGCCGAAGAGGGCCGCGCTCAAGTGCGGGGCTTTCGGCCGGCTGCACGGTCGCTGGAGGATGTATTCGTGGAGGCGGTAGAGTGAAGCGTGTCAACAGCGGCGAACCCGCTCCCCCAGGGAATGGCCAGGCATCGGGAGAGGCCTGTATTGCGGACCTCTCGTACCGCTCCTACGACGGACCATACCGCACGCGGCTGCTTCGATGGTGGGTGATTGCCGGTGCATGGATGCGCGCCGTGCGAAAGCAGCCTGCGTTCTGGGCTTTGGCTGCGTTTTCCCTTTGGCCATACGCTCGGGCCATCTTCTTTCTGTATCTGGACGGCAACCGCCTCCTGAGGCGTCCGCCCGGAGCGCCGGATGTGGGGCTGATGTTGGGTATTGCCGATCATACGCGGGGGCAGCAGTTCGCCTTTCAGCTCTACGGCGCGCTTACCTCTCAATGGTTTCTCTGGATGATCCCGGTTGCCTTGGTTGCAGGAGCGGGATGCATTGCCATGGATAACCGGGCGGGAGCGTTGATGCTGTACCTGGCCCGGCCGATTACCAGGGCCGAATACTTGGCCGGCAAGTGGGCCGGGGTTTTTGTTCTGCTTGCTGGGACCACTTTGGTTCCTCAGCTTTTCCTCTATGCGTACTGCGCCCTCTCATATTCCAGCGAAGGCTTCTTCCACAACGAGCCGCTGCTGCTCGTGAGGGCTGCGGCCGCTTCCCTTGTGCCCGCTCTCGTTCACGCTGCTCTCCTTGTGGGGTTCAGTGCTTGGTGCCGCACTCCCCGCATCGCCGGCGCTGCCTATGCCGGCTTCTACTTCATCGTGTCCATTGCCTCGCAAATGGTGTGGCGGCAGGTGTACCACGGCCATCTGGGTAAAGGCGAATTGGTGCGTCACCTTCACGTTCATGGTGCGGTTGAGGGGGTGGTGCAGAACATTTTCGGGGTGACGATCCACACCATCACCGGGAGCAGGCGTTTGGGCATCGAGTACGTAACGCTTCCTCCACCATCGCTGAGTGTGATGGGCGGCCTCTGCGCCCTCATCGTTGTCATTTCGGTGGCCGCAGCCTTAACTAAGATCCAGGCTGTGGAGGTGGTGCGGGGATGATCACGCTGGAGCACGCTTCGAGGTGGTACGGACACGTGCTCGGCGTGAACGACGTGTCTTGTACCATCTCTTCCGGCATTACGACCCTGCTGGGGCCCAACGGGGCCGGCAAGACCACCCTCATCCGCCTCATTACGGGCCAACTTCGGCCCACCACCGGGTCTGTGTCCGTGCTGGGGGAGCGGCCCTTCGCCAATCCTCGCGTCTATGCCCGGTTAGGGTACTGCCCTGAAGGGGATGGCATCTATGAGGATCTTACCGGCCGGGACATGGTAACGTTTTTGGCGGCGCTTTCGGGGCTTTCAGGCCGCCGTCTGCGAGAGCGTGTGCAACAGGCTCTGGAGGTGACGGGCATCCATGAGCACGCAGACCGGCGCATCGCGGGGTACTCCAAAGGCATGCGCCAGAGGGTCAAGCTGGCCCAGGCGTTGGTCCACGACCCCGAAATCCTCATTCTGGATGAACCCCTCAACGGTTTGGATCCGGTTGGGCGTCGCGAGATGGCCCAGCTCATGAAGGATTTAGGCGCCGCAGGCAAGTGTGTGGTGGTGAGCAGCCACATCCTCCACGAGGTGGAGCAGTTGACGCGGAACATTCTCGTGCTGCATCACGGACGTTTGCTCGCTCAAGGGGATCTTTACGCCATCCGGGCCCTGATTGATGCCCATCCCCACCGCATCGCCATTTCAACGCCGGACGGCCGTGAGTTGGCCCGCTGCTTGTTGAACCTTCCCGGGGTGGTGAGCGCGAGGCTGAAGAACGGGCACGCCGCGGAAGTCGAGATCGAAACGACGGATCCTGAGCGCTTCTACCAAGAATTCCCGCATCTGGTAGCGGATCACGGATTTCGCGTGTGGGCCTTCTCCTCGCCAGACAACAATCTGGAAGCCGTATTCCGGTATCTGGTGGAGGGCTCGGCATGACCGCTGAGGCTCACTTGTTGCGTGTGGCATTTGCCGACCTGTGCCGGCCTAAGCGCCTTGTGGCCGTTGCGACGGTGTCTATGGTGCCGGCATTGCTGGTGCTCCTGGTGCGTGTGGCGAGACCCGCCTCGGCTATGGCGTCGGTGCGGTACAACTTTGCTGCCACGTTTCTGGGCTTCGGCTTCGTCTTGCCCATCCTAGCCGCCGTTTTTGCTACAGGGGCGATCCGCGACGACATGGAGCAAAAGAGGATCCCCTACGTACTTACACGGCCCGTCGCACGCTGGCGCATTCTCGCGCCGAAATTCGTTGCCGCCGTGTTTGCGGCCGCCGCAGGGGTAGCCCTCTGTCTGGCCTCGTGCGCGGTTGCAGCATGGGGACCGGCGGGACTGCGAGCTGCCCCTCTCGCCCTGGATCTGGAGATCGCACTGGTGGGAGCTGCGGTGTATTCCGCATTCTTCCTCATGCTCGCTGCCCTGGTGAAACGGGCGCTGTTGGCGGGGCTTCTCTTCGCATTCGGATGGGAGAGCTGGGTCCCCAATATGCCCGGCAGCTTTCAGAAGTTGAGCCTCATGACGTACTTGCGCGTGCTTGCCCCGCACCGCCTGCCCGAAGCGGAATCGGTGGACATTTCCCAACTCCTCAACGCGTTGGCGCCCCAAACCATTACCCCCGGGACGGCGTGGGCCGCGATAGGCTGGGTGACGGCATTGGCCCTCGCAGTGGCGTTTATCTCGTTTTCCACTCGGGAGTACCTTCCGCAGGAAGACGACAGCTAGTTGCGGCCCCATGGCGTGACAGATGCCGGATCAGGAGTGCCTGCTGTATGCCGCTTCCTCCTCGCTGCTCGCCTGTTGGGGCGCCGATCCCCATTGCAGCCGGGCGGGAGTGGGCGTCAGCCGCCGGCCGCGTGTGCAATCCAGCGGACTACGGCTTCAGGAACATCGGGTAAGCGAAGGAGCACGTCGGACACGTAGAGCACGCGGCCGCCGTGGGGCCATTCCACAAGCGCGGCTGCATCGCCATAGTCCTTGCCGCTTCGGCCCACAACGCGGGCGATGGGGGTGTACCGTGCGTCTGGTGGGATCGCGCTCCGGTCCACGCACCTGAGGCGAGGGTCTCCGGCCGGATACGGCACCGAAGCCGGGAAACGGCCGAGGAGTGAAGCTCCAGGCAGGAATTCCACCCGCAAATCCTCGCCCGGCAATGTTTCGATGGCGTTGTAAAGGGGCATGCCGAAGCGGCCGCCCAAGGGCTCTGAGCGATGGAAGCCGGGTCCCATGGCATAGCAAAATGGAAGAGGTTGGCTTGCGGCCAGCACCAGGGTGCCGCCTTCCTGTACATAGCGAACAACCGCCATGGCAGCATCTCCCGGCGAATGCACCGTGTGGACGTAGTCTTCGCCATCGGCGTAGAGGGCCACGCGGAAGCGGGCTGCGTCGAGCGTTCCAGGCTGCGCGAGCTGTTCTGCTGTGAGTTCGGCAGCGTGCTGCATCATGCCCGCCTTCATTGCCAGGTTCATCACGGATCCTCCCGGGTTTGGCGGGAGGATTGCTATGGGCGCTCCCTGGATGGAGGAGAGTTCCTTTCTAAGGATTGCCACGCGCGCTTCGTTCTCCCGGAGCGATGCCCACTCCGGAACCCCTTTCTCCTGGAGATGGTCCAAGATGCGCTGCAGCTCCCCTGAGTGCTCTGCCGCCGGGAGGATGCCGGTGAGTGCCCATACCTGCCGGCCGCCGGGATCCACCCCAGTGACCTCGCCATCCGCGTGGACGAGGCTCAACAGCAATCGTTGGTGGTAGATGGGCGGCCAGGCGCGCCATGCCTGCGCCTCCAGGTTTTGCTGTGCAGCCCATCGGCGGCCTCCCCGCCCCACGAGTGCTGGGCGAGGGCCGTTGCCGTCGCTGTAGAGCAGCGCATACCAAGCTCCTTCGCGTACCGGAGGCCTTAGGTGGATTGGGCCGGCGAGGACACTGGGCGCGCCGTACGGAGCGAGCTGGAATGGGATGCCCCAAGCCCACAGCAGCCCCCGCGGCAAGCCTGCCCATGCATTGAGATGCTCCCAAGACACGTCGGGCCTGGCATCGAAGGGAAGAACAACGGGTTCAAAGAACGTACGCGCCTGATGGTCCATGCCTTGGACTGAGGAGGCATCTCGTTGGATCAGCGGGGGCGCGCTTGGGAGGATGGGAGCAGCAGGATCGAGCTTCCCCACGAGGATGCGGTCTCCAACCGCCACATCGTTGATGCGGAGCGACCAGAGCGCTTGGGGCGGCCGTATGACGTCGGCGCCGGGGACCAGTACGTGCGTGCGACCGTTCCGGATGATGCGGACGGCTTTGGTCGAAATGTCCACGTAGGGCACCGTAAGCGAGATGCTGAAGGGTTGATTGGGCGTGTATGGACCGTCAGCCTTAAGAGTGAAGGCGAGGTTGCCATCCCCAGAATTGCGGTAATCGGCGACGGCCACGGTCACGCGGTTCTTGGCGAAGACCATGGCGGCCCGCTCTCCAGCCAGCACGCGCACCAACGTGTCGCCTACAGGTTCGATCATGGCTAATGGGGATGCGAAGCCGTATGGCGCGCGCGATCCCAGCCCGTACACATTCCCTGGAGCCAAACCGTACCCCTCGGTCATATCGCTGGGTTGATAGTCGGCAAGGCGGTCCTTGTACTTTTCTTGGTAAAGCTGGTACCACCGGTTAAGGGAGCCCTGTAGGGCCCACATAAGGATGGGATCTCCCGTGTCTACTGCCGTCTGGGCGAGGGTGTCCAGGTTCCAAAACACCTCATTGGCGCAGGCGGCGCCGGTCCAGTCCCTCCCGCTGTTGGGCTCCCAGAGGAAGGAAGCATCGAGGTTGTCCCAGCGGCTGTTATCTCCGAGCCACATCACCATGTACCGGTACGTAAAGGAGCGAGCCAACTGAAGCGCAATCTGGGCCATCTGCCGATGGCGTACATCTGCAGCATGTTTGAAGGTTGTGTAGTAGTCGAGGCAGAAGGAAGCGCTGAGCGTTCCGCCGATGGCGAATGGGGAGGAGGGCACATCGGCAAATTCGTTGCGCGTCCATGCGATGTGTTTGGCCCAGTTGAGTACGCCATCGGCGATGGAGCGGTATTGCGACTTGCCGCAATCGCGGTATAGGTCCAAAAAGAGCCTGCCTGCGGCAAAGCCGTTTGCGTTGTGCAAGGTGGTGACGGCTGCGCCGCCCCATTGATCGGTCCATCTGCCGGTGAGGGGTTTTTCCCAATAGACGCAGGTGTCCCCTTGCACGCGGAAGCGTTTGGCATACTTGAGCAGGCGCTGGGCTTCTGCTTCCAGATCTTCCAGTCGGGCTTGGTCCCCGCGGGCTCTGGCAACTTGCACGGCGCTTTCGTTGTGCCAGCGCCATCCGCCGATAAGCTGCGAACCTGGTATCTGAAATTGGCCCTCTACTCCGTTAATGAGCCCTCCTGGAGGAGGACCCTCGAAGTCCTGCAGGCGGATACCGCCGGGGAGCCATGAGAGATCAACGATCGGAGGTACCCGAGGCAACAGATCCCGATCGCGCTGCCAGAGATAGTTGAGCACGAAACGGTTGGGGTCATCCGTGGCGGGCAGCGAAAGCGACCAGATCAGCACGCATCGGGAGGCAATATGATCGCCGGGTTTGGGAAGCATGAGCGTCTGGTAGCCGGTTCCCCCGTAGGGGTAGACCAGCGCGACATACTGCCCGCCCCGATTTCCACGAGGGCGCCAATGATATCCCGTGGCGATGTTGCGCTCGGAATTCCCTTCCAAACGCGTCGTGATGAATTCCATGCCCACGTAGTGCGCACGGCTGGGAGCCCAAAGGCCGATGACCGGAATGGGATGTGCGCTCAGGGGTGGCGTGTAGGACCACGTGCGGTTATAGTGGTAGGCCGATATCTCCGGCGAACCCACGTGCACGTCTTCGAGCAAAGGGAAGGGGTCCGCCAATGGCGTTGCATTGAGCCATCCGCGCTGGTGCCATGCCTCGGCATCTGAAAGAAGCAAACAAAGGAAATGGAAGGGTTCCTTACCTGCAAAAGAGGTCCATTGCTGTTCGTCAAATGCCCGAATGGTAAGGTCGAAGCGCACCCGCGGATAACGGTCGCGCGGGCGCAGCATGACCTGGATTTCGTCTGTGCCGCCGAGTTTGAGGCCGGATGCAGGAGCTCCCTGAAGACCGCGGAAGGTAAGGCTGGAATGCCGGCGATCTGCCTGGCATTGCCGGGCGGTGATAAGGCCGCGGGAGGACAAGTGTACTTCTGCCACCACACGCCCCCCGCTCGACACACGAAAGCCCGCCCAGGATCCAGACGAACCCACTGCCTGTATCTTTATAACGCCGTTGGACGCTGCCGGAGCCCCAGAAACCCCCATAGACGCATGAGTGCGCTGAGGAAGGCACGAGATGGCGGTGAGTGTCAAAGCCAGCGATGGAATAGAACCCCATTGAGCCATGGCCCCAAATCCTCTCACTTCCGAATTCAGGGTTCCTTTCATCGCCATGAATGCCGGTTCCTTCCAACCGGTGAAAAACAGGACGCTGCGGGGTATTCGCTGGGTGCACGAGCAGTTCGGGGCCGACGACTGTGCGCTTCCAGGCTCCGAGTGTGCAAATGCTTCGTTGGGAACGAGGCGACTTGATCGGTTGGCCGTGGTGACGCCGGCGCACTCGAAAACCGGCCTAGGCGCCTTAAAGAATATAACGGCTCAGATCCTCGTTGCCGGCGATGTTTTCGAGGCGCGCCCGTACGTAGGCGGCATCAATGCGGACCTGTTTATCTTCCAGATCCGGGGCGTCAAAGGAAACGTCCTCCAGGAGGCGTTCCATCACCGTGTGCAAGCGCCGGGCCCCGATGTTCTCACTGGACTGGTTGACGCGCGCGGCCACGGATGCGATTTCGGCGATGGCGTCATCGGTGAATTCCACCGTAACGCCTTCCGTAGCGAGGAGGGCCGTGTACTGGCGGATGAGGGCGTTGCGGGGCTCGGTGAGAATGCGGCGGAAATCCGCCTCATTGAGGGCCTCCAGCTCTACTCGTATGGGGAGGCGGCCCTGAAGTTCGGGGATGAGGTCCGACGGTTTGGACACATGGAAGGCTCCGGCGGCGATGAAAAGAATGTGGTTCGTCCGCACCGGGCCGTATTTCGTAGCCACGGTAGATCCCTCGATAATGGGGAGGATATCGCGCTGAACCCCTTCTCGGGACACGTCGGGTCCGTGGCCTCCTTCGCGTCCGGCGATCTTGTCTATCTCATCCACGAAGATGATGCCGTTTTGCTCGGCCCTGGCTATTGCTTCCCTCACCACGGCGTCGTGGTCCAACATATTCCGGGCTTCTTCTTCGGCGAAGATGCGGCGGGCTTCACGGATGGGCACGGTGCGCTTCGTGCGTCGGCGGCCCATGAGGTTGCCGAAGGCGCTCTGCAGATCGTCCATGCCCATCTCTTCCATTCCTTGTGGAGAGAAGACCTGCAGGAAGGGCGTAGGGTGCTGTTCCACTTCGATTTCCACAGGTTGGTCATCCAAGAGGCCTGCTTTGACCTGTTCCTTGAGGCGGGCGCGCACGCGGAGGTCCCGTTCACGGCGGCGGTTGTCCTCATCAGTCTGAGCTTCGGGCGGCGGGGGTTGCGTAGTGCTGAGGACGCCGCCAAACAAGGAACCGAATGTTTGCCGGATGATCTCGGCATTATCCTTGGGTTCGGAAGATTTCTCCGGCGCCGGGTGGAGGATGTTCACGATGCGCTCCACAGCGCGATCGTCTGCAGCTTCGCGCACCTCAGCCATCTTCTCGTTCTCCACCATGCGAACGGCCACTTGCGCCAGATCACGTACCATGGAGTCCACGTCGCGGCCCACGTAGCCCACTTCGGTGAATTTGGTAGCCTCGACTTTGATGAAGGGGGCGTGCGCGAGATTGGCGAGGCGGCGGGCAATTTCCGTTTTGCCTACACCTGTAGGGCCGATCATTAGGATGTTCTTGGGGATTACTTCGTCGCGCAGATCTTCCGGTAAGAGGCGCCTGCGGTGGCGGTTGCGAAGGGCAATCGCTACAGCGCGCTTTGCAGCGGCCTGGCCCACGATGTACTTGTCGAGTTCTGCGACGATCTGGCTGGGAGTTAGGTCTTCCATAGTCCTCGCGGCGGCATCTTCGGCGTGCCGATGTTCGGCGTCACCTGCAGGGCGGAGTTCAGCGCTTCGGAATGAAGTGGCAACGCTCCGTTTTGCCTGGAGTACACCCAGGCTCCACGGGTTCGGGCTGGGGCGCATTCAAGCAGCAATCCCGCGCTTGGAGCCGCCGCGTGTATCCTGCCGAAACAGCGCATCCCATTGCATTATAGCGGTCGTGTCGCAGCGGCGTCAACGGTAGGGATGCCGGGCTTGCCATGCGTTGGCTCCTTGACATTGCCGCCGGCCGAATGTTACCATTCTGCGGCTGCTTCGCGGCGACCACCTAACGGCTCGCGCGATTACAGGCTTTTGGCAGCCGGACGAACAGCCATAACCAGAGAGGTTGCAGGTGCCGATCCGTTCTCGGTGGGCAGGCCCCATGCGATCAGTTCAGAACTCCACGCGCCCCGTATACCACGCAGTGAGTGTAGTGGCTGCCCCCCTCTCGTTCCTGTTGGCATTGGTGGTTCTTCTGTCTTTCATCGCGAGGGATCAGGGCTTCCTTACCGGGCAGAATTGGCAGACTATCGTGCAATCCACCGCGGTTGTGGCCATCCTGGCAGTGGGCGAGACGGCTGTCATCATCACTGGGGGGATTGATCTGGCGGTAGGGCGTGTCTTGGCTCTGGCAGGCGTTGTGGCCGCAAGCGCCATGGTGAACCATCACGCCGGCATTGCAGCAGGGGTAGCATGGGCCTGCGGAGTGGGTACCCTGTGTGGTCTCGTGAACGGCATCTTGGCGACGTACGGGCGCATGCCTGCCTTTATCGCTACCCTTGGAATGATGGGTGTCGCCAACGGCCTGGCCTTGATGCTTTCTGGCGACACCAACATCAGCGGGCTCGCGCCGGGCTTCGACGTATTCAGCACGGGCGAACTGCTGGGAAGCCCTACGCGCCATGGCATCCCCGTGCCGTTGCTCTTGATGTTGGGAGCGGCTCTGGGGGTACACCTATTGCTTGCACGTACGGCGTGGGGCCGCAGTTTGTATGCGGTGGGAGGCAATCGGGATGCGGCGAGGCTCTCGGGCATCTCGCTCGTGCGCGTCACCATCACGGTGTTCATGCTCTCGGGTTTGCTTTCGGGCTTTGCCGCAGTCATCCACATCTCCCGAACGGGAGGTGCCCAGCCCACCGCAGGCGCCGGCATGGAACTGCAGGCCATCGCCGCCGCAGTGATCGGCGGAACGAGCCTCATGGGCGGCGTGGGGAATGTTGCAGGAACACTGATCGGAGCATTCCTCATGGCGGTGATCCAAAACGGCTGCGACCTTAGGGGCATCCATCCTCACTTTCAGGTTATCATCATCGGTTCGGTGATCTGGCTCGCCTCCTTGTATGACGGATGGCGCAGGCGTATTGCGCGGTAGGTAGCGAACTTGCACGGAGTGGGCCCCAGTGCGGTGCATCCAGGCAGATTTGCGCGCGGCAACAGGGTATGGGAGGGAATAGATTTCTATGACCAAGGTACGCAAGGCTGTCATTACTGCTGCAGGGCGGGGAACGCGCATGTATCCCGCCACCATCACCATCCAGAAGGAGATGCTGCCGGTGATGGATGTAGACGGCGTGGTGAAGCCCGCCATCCAGGTGATCATCGAGGAAGCCCTCGAATCCGGCATCGAGGATATCTGCCTTGTGGTGAACCCGATCAACCGTCGGCAGATCGAACAGCACTTCCAGCCTCTATCCCCAGAGGAGATGCGCTTATTCAAAGGGAAGGACTGGGCGCTCTTGCAATCAGCCCGCCTTCAGCAGATCGCCGCTCGCCTCACGTTTGTGGAACAGAAGTCTCCCGAGGGCTATGGGCATGCGGTATGGTGTGCCCGGGAGTTCGTGGGCGATGAGCCGTTCCTGCTGATGCTGGGCGACCACATTTACACATCCGGCACAGGCGAGCGGTGTGCCCGGCAGATTTTGAACGTTTACGAGAAGTACGGTGCCAGCGTGTCGGCTGTGCAACAAACGCCTGCGGAACTGCTTCACCTGTTTGGGACCGTTAGGGGGAAGCTCATCCAAGAGAACCCCCGCGTCTATGAGGTGAGCCACATCTACGAAAAGCCCTCCCTGGAATATGCCGAGCAACATTTACGTGTGGAAGGGCTCCTTTGGGGCGTATATCTGTGCTTCTTCGGAATGCACGTGCTCAACCCCGCCATCTTTGACGCTTTGGACTATGCCATCCGCAACGATCTTCGCGAGCGGGGCGAATTCCAACTTACCTCAGCCCAGGAGCGCCTCCGCGAGAGTGGCGAGCGGTACCTTGCCTTCGAAGCTGTGGGCCGTCGCTACGATTTCGGGATACCCTTCGGGTATGCACAGACACAGGCGGCTCTGGCCGTGCGGTCCGTCTTCCGCGAACAGATGCTCGCCGCCCTTGTCAGCATGTTGGCTGCACCGGAGAAGAACATTCCCGAGGCGTTCAGAGACCCTTAGGGGCGCGATGGGCCGGTTGTGAGCTTTGCACGTGCCGGAAGGACGCTGTGTCGCGAGCCTTTTGGGCGTGTTCGTGGATGGAAAGGATGCGTCATGGAGATAGGGAACCCGTCGGTGGATAGAGTGGTGACCCAGTACCAAGAATATCTAAATCCGGGACTGGCGGCGCTCATGAAGTTCGGCGGCTTTGGAGATGTGGAAGACACCGCCGAGGGATGCATCGTGCGGACGGTGTCGGGCGCCGAATATCTGGATTGCCTGGGCGGCTATGGAGTGTTTTCGCTGGGACACCGCCATCCGGTGGTCGTGGAAGCGGTGCGCAGGCAACTGGAGAGAATGCCCCTTTCCAGCCGCACGTTCTTCAATGCTCAGCAGGCAGCCCTCGCCGAGCGTCTCGCCAAGGAGGCGCCCGGCCGTCTGAAATACACCTTCTTTTCCAACAGCGGCACCGAGGCTGTTGAGGCAGCCATCAAGATCGCCCGCATCGCGACGCATCGAGCACGCTTCGTATGTGCCGTAGGCGGCTTTCACGGAAAGAGCATGGGAGCGCTTTCTGCTACAGGGCGGGAAATATTCCGCAAGCCGTTCGATCCGTTGGTGCCGGGCTTCGTGCACGTACCCTTCGACGATATTGCTGCTTTGGAGGAAGCCCTCACCCCAGACACCGCCGGGGTGATCCTCGAGCCTATCCAAGGTGAAGGCGGCATCATCCTTCCGTCCGAGAACTATCTTGGGGAAGTGCGCCGCCTCTGCAGCGAAAAGGGCGTCCTGCTGATCCTCGATGAGGTGCAGACGGGCCTCGGCCGCACCGGTGCGCTCTTCGCCTGCCGGCATTGGAACGTAGAGCCGGATATCATGACGCTGGCCAAAGCCTTGGGTGGCGGCGTGATGCCCATCGGCGCTACGATTGCCATCCCAGAGGTGTGGGAGGCGGCATTTTCTGAGAACCCCCTGATCCACACCAGCACGTTTGGAGGATCTCCGCTGGCATGTGCTGCAGGGTTGGCCACATTGGATGTGATCCATTCCGAAGGGCTCGTGCAAGCCGCCCGAGAGCGGGGTTTGCAGCTCATTGAAGCCCTCCAAGACGTGCGCCGCCGCTTCCCCGAAGCTCTGGTAGATGTGCGCGGCATGGGCCTCATGATCGGGGTGGAATTCGCCGTGAAAGACGTGGCGGAACTTACCATCAACGGAATGGCCAGGCGGGGCGTAATCGCTGCATATACCCTGAACAACCCGAAGGTCATCCGCTTCGAACCCCCGCTGGTTATCACGCAGAAGCAGGTAGCCCAGGCCGCCGATGCGTTTGGCGAGGCGGTGGGCGAAGCGGTGGCGATGCTTGCGGATCTCTAGGCATTCCTTTAAGGCGGGCGCACTCGGCAGGAAATTGGGCTCGTTGCGCGGAAAAACGCTTTGGGCGGCGCCGCTTTCCGGCGAGCCTCTGCGCAGCCCGTACTACGCTTGAGAACTGGGAGGCAGAAGGATGGCCAAACGACGCATCAACGTAGCGCTGATCGGCTACCAATTCATGGGCAAGGCCCACAGCAATGCCTATCGGCAGGTGGGCCGCTTCTTCGACCTGGATGTGGAGCCCGTGATGAAGGTTATCTGCGGCCGCAACGAGGCGAAGGTCAAGGCGGCAGCGGAGCGCTTCGGGTGGCAAGAGTACGCCACAAGCTGGGAAGATGTGGTGAGCCGCAAGGACATAGACCTTGTGGATATCGCCACCCCGGGCAATACCCATGCCATGATCGGCATCGGCTCGGTGCAACAAGGCAAGAATACCTTGTGCGAAAAGCCCTTGGCCAATACTCTGGCGGAGGCCCAGGCCATGCTCGATGCCGCCCAAAAGGCAGGCGTAAAGCACGGCATCTGCCACAACTATCGCAAAGCCCCGGCCGTAGCCCTGGCAAAGAAGTTGATTGACGAAGGCCGCATCGGCAAGATCTATCATTTCCGGGGAACCTATCTGCAGGACTGGATCGTGGATCCGAATTTCCCTGTGGTATGGCGGTTGGACAAATCCATAGCTGGATCGGGCTCCCATGGGGATCTCAACGCGCACCTGATTGACACGGCTCGTTGGCTCGTGGGCGAGATCACCGAGGTCTGCGGAATGCTGGACACGTTCGTGAAACAGCGGCCCAAACTCGCCGAGAGCGACGACAGGCTGGGCGGCAAGGCTGCCAGTGAGATGGCCGAAGTGACCGTGGATGACTCCTCGATCTTTATTGCCCGCTTTGCGAATGGTGCCGTGGGTACATTCGAGGCCTCTCGCTTCTGCCCTGGGCGCAAGAACTACAATCGGTGGGAGATCAACGGCAGCAAGGGCTCCATCGCCTTCAACCTTGAGCGGATGAACGAGCTGGAGGTGTACTTCCACGACGACGATCCGGAAGTGCGCGGCTTCCGAACAATCCACGTTACAGACAGCATGCATCCGTATACGGGTGTCTATTGGCCTGTGGCGCACATCATCGGTTACGAACACACCTTCATCAACCTGCTGAAGGATCTCTTTGATGCAATCGCCCAGGACAAGCCCTTCTCACCCGATTGGGTGGACGGCGTGAAGAACCAGGCGATCTTGGAAGCGGTGGAGGTGTCGTCGGCGACGCGGTCGTGGCAGAAGCCGCAGGCTTGAGGATTGGGGATCGGCGGCTAGGAGGCAACCACAGCGTGCGGGGCGGGCGGGCTGCGAGTTCGCCCAGCCCCGCAGGGGACACAGGGCGCAAAGGTTCCGGTTGACGGAATGATGCATCGGTTGGTATACTCAATAATGTCTACAGACTGTGCTGCGCTGAGATCCAGGAGAGTTCATGGTTCAGCAACATGCACCACGGCCGCCGGTGCGCTTCGCCCACCCGAGCGAAGCGGAGATCGCCCGGCTGTTGGATTTTTATGGCGTGCGGTGGGAATACGAACCCCGAAGCTTCCCGCTGGAACGCGCCGCCGATGGGCGGGTCACTTCGTCCTTCACCCCCGACTTCTACCTTCCCGACTTCGACCTCTACCTTGAGATCACCACCATCAAGCCATCCCTCGCCAATCGCAAGAACCGCAAGATACGCCATCTGCAGCAGCTATACCCTGATGTGCGCATCCGATTGTTGGGACTGAGGGATGTTGAGGCGCTTATGCTCAAATATGGCCGAATGGGACGCGCCCTAAGTTTGGCCACAACCACGGAGTGAAGAACGCCAACCCAACGCGAGGAGTTGTTGACACGACTGAGGGCTTCTAGGTATAATGGCCCGCGTCGTGCAACAGGCACATGATAACAGGAGAGACGGCTTATCAACAAGGACTTCCGGGTTAACGAACAGATCCTTCGCTCCCACCGAGATTACCCGCGCGTGCGGGACGTACGGGTGATTGACGAGAACGGCGAGCAGCTTGGCGTGATGAATGTACGCGATGCGCTCGTCCTAGCGAAGGAACGCGGATTGGACCTCATCGAGGTAGCACCGCAAGCGTCGCCTCCCGTGTGCCGCATCATGGACTATGGCCGGCACAAGTACGAGATGGCGAAGCGCGAGAAGGAGTCGCAAAAGAAGGCGCGATCCGGGGACCTTAAAGGTGTGTGGTTTCGGCCTCAAACCGACGAGCACGACTTTAACTTCAAGGTAAAAAACGCCCTCAAGTTCCTTCAGGAGGGCGATAAAGTGAAGGTCACCGTGCGCTTCCGCAGCCGCGAGATCACCCATCCGGAATTCGGCAGGAAGCTGCTGGACCGCGTGGTGGAGGTGCTCAACGGCGCGGCCGTCGTTGAGAAACCGCCGGCAATGGAAGGCCGCACGATGACGATGATCCTGGCGCCCAGCAACAAGTGAGGCGCAACCGAAAGGCTGTGCTTGTTGTGCCGAGCGCGTGCCCGATCTTTTGACGCGGGGGAATTCTGCATGGCCAAATTGAAGACACGGAAGGCTGCTGCCAAACGCTTTAAGGTTACCGCCACCGGCAAAATCGTTCACAGGTCTATTGGCCTCAACCACCTTATGCGCAAGAAGAGCATGAGCGAGCGGCGGCGCCTGTTGAAGGGCAACGTGCTCTCAAAGGCTCAAGAACAGCGGGTGAAGCGTATGTTGGGTATGGCGTAACCAGCGCCTGCCTTCGATCACGAGGGAACGGGATCTTCAAGAGGGCCTACGGGCCCCTCCCGTCCGTTAGGAGAAGAGAACTATGCCGCGCGTGAAACGCGGGACGCTCGTACGGAAGCGTCACAACAAGATCCTTGAAGCCGCATCGGGTTACTTCGGCGGCAAGCGGAGCCTCTTCAAGACTGCCAACGAGCAGTTCATGAAGAGCGGCAATTATGCTTATAGGGACCGGCGGAACAAGAAGCGTGAATTTCGGCGCCTCTGGATTACGCGCATCAGCGCGGCCTGCCGTCTCAACGGGATTACATACAACCGGTTTATCGAAGGCCTCCATAAAGGCGGCATCGCCGTAGACCGCAAGGTCCTGGCGGATCTGGCGGTTCGTGATCCCGGCGCCTTCGCCCAACTCATCGTTGCCGCTGTAGGTGATGCGGGATCTGCGGGAAGCGCCGGGGCATAGACACCATACCAAGACGGGCGGTTAGCCGCCCCGGCAGCCCTTCCCCACCCATTCCACTCTCCAGGGGCGGCTGCCGGGGCGTTTTGCCGAATGGACCAAGCCGCAGATACACCCACAATGAACGAAATAGATGAGCTGGAGGCGAGCGCCGAACGGGACATTAAGAGGGCTTCCTCTACCCCAGACCTCGCCGCCGTGGAAACGCGCTATCTCGGTTCCAAAGGACAACTCCAGGTGCTCTTGAGGCGCATCGGATCTTTGCCGAAGGAACAGCGCCCCACATACGGCGCTCGTCTCAACCAAGCGAAGGAGCGCATTACCCACCTCATAGCCGACCGGCGCCGGGAGATGGAATATGCCGAAGTGCAGCGCCGCCTGGAGGCCGAGCGTCTGGACGTAACCCTTCCCGGCCGCCCGCTTCCGATTGGGCGCCTCCACCCCCTCACGCAAACGATGAACCAGGTGGTCGAGGTCCTCAGCGGTTTGGGCTTCCAGTTTGTGGAGGGGCCCGAACTAGAGGATTACACCTACAACTTTCAGGCGCTCAACTACCCGGAAGACCACCCGGCCTTCGATGAAATGATGACCTTCTATGTGGACGATCAGCGCCTCCTCCGCACGCAGACGACGGCTCTGCAGGGACGCGTGATGCAGCGCCGGAAGCCTCCCTTCCGCATCGCCACCACGGGCCGATGCTTCCGCTACGAGGCTGTAGATGCCACGCACCATCACACCTTCCACCAAGTGGACGTGTTTATGGTGGATGAGGGCATTTCCATGGCCGATCTGAAGGGGACGCTTCGCCAATTTGCCGGCGCCATGTTCGGCGGCGACGTAAAGGTGCGCTTCCGGCCCGATTTCTTCCCCTTCGTGGAACCCGGGGTGGATTACGCCATCTTCTGGCATGATCACTGGTTGGAGCTGGGCGGGGCTGGGCTCATCCATCCGAATATTCTGGAACGCTTCGGGATGGATAGTGAACGATGGACCGGCTTTGCCTTCGGTCTCGGCATCGAGCGCATCCACATGATCCAGCACGGTGTAAACGATTTGAGGCTCTATCTCGAGAACGACTTGCGCTTCCTTTCCCAGTTCTGAGCCACCGCGCCTTCAATGAGCACAGACGATGCTTCTACCTGTAGAATGGCTTCATGAGTTTGTAGACGCCCCGAGCGATCCACAGGATCTGGCCCACCGCCTCACCATGGCGGGCTTGGAGGTGGAGGGAACCGAGCACTCCACCCTGGGGGCGGTTCTCAATATCAAGGTGACGCCGAACCGAGGGGACTGCCTCTCCGTCATCGGTATTGCACGGGAGGTGGCTGCTGCCTATGGTTTGACCCTGCGGGTTCCCGATGGCGCGCCATCCTCCGAGCCAGGCGATGCCATACGCTACGCCACCGTCACCATCCAAGCTCCGGACCTGTGTCCGCGCTATGCCGCCCGCATCATCCGGAACGTGCGCATAGGCCCATCTCCTCAGTGGATGCAGCGCCGGCTTGAAGCCGCGGGAATGCGGCCCGTAAACAACGTTGTGGATGTAACGAATTACGTGATGCTGGAGACTGGCCAGCCGCTTCACGCCTTCGATTACGATCGCATCGCAGGGCACTGCATCATCGTGCGCCGGGCAAAAGCGGCCGAGAAGATGCGGACGTTGGACGGCGTTGAGCGGACACTTCCGGAAGGATCGCTCGTGATCGCGGATGCCTATGCTCCGGTTGCAGTGGCGGGCGTGATGGGGGGCGCCGAGAGCGAGGTGAACCTCCGGACCCAAACGGTGTTGCTGGAATCTGCGCACTTCAGCCCGTCCTCGGTGCGCAAAACAGCGCGGGCGTTGGGGCTGCAGACGGAGGCATCCTATCGCTTCGAGCGGATTGTAGATCCTGAAGGTGTCGCTGCCGCTTCCCACCGAGCGTGCGAACTCATCTCCCAGCTCGGCGCCGGAGAACCGGTAGAGGGCATTCTCGACGTTTATCCCGGCCGGAAGCCTCGCCGAGAACTCGAGCTGCGGCCCAAGCGGGCCTCTCTCCTGTTGGGCTACGTCGTTGGCGCAGATGAATTGGCTGGAGTGTTGGCCCCACTCGGGTTCGAAGCCAGGGCCTCTGCAGATAAGCGCTGCGTTGAGGTTGCAGTGCCGTCGTGGCGGCCCGACGTCGTGCGCGAAGTGGATCTGATAGAAGAGGTTGGCCGCGTCCTGGGTTACGAGCGCATCCCCGAGCGGCTTCCCGTCGGCACCACGCTGCAAGGCGGCCCCAGCGACATGCAGCGGTTTATGGGTGAAGTGCGCCGCGTGCTTACAGGGGTAGGGCTTCAGGAAGTAGTCTGCCACAGCCTCCTGCCCGAGACTGCGCTGGATGCTTCATGGGATGCCGGAGAGCGGGTAGCGATCCGGAACGCGCTTTCAGCCGAACTTTCGGGCCTTCGGCGGTCGCTCCTCCCGGGGCTTGCCGAGGTGCTCGCGCGGAACGCACGGCGCAGCCAGGGTCCCCTGGCTTTCTTCGAGGTAGGAAGGGTATTCTCGCGGCATGAAGCAGAATATCGGGAGCGGGTTCATGTAGGCGGCATCCTCTGTGGGCCTCTGGCCGCTCGGTTCTGGCAGCGGAGCATTCCCCCCATCACAGCGGATTTTTACACTGCCCGAGGAATAGTGGAAGGCCTATGTGCCGGCCTTCATTGTCCTCGGCCGGGCTTCTTAGCGTCTTCCGATCCATGCCTCCATCCTGGGCGGAGTGCACGCATCCTTCTTGCGGGCAAGACCACTGGGTGGGTGGGCGAGATCCATCCCGACCTTGCGCCTCGGCTTCGCACGAGAGACCGCATCGTTGCCTTCGAGATGGATGCTGAGGCGCTTATGGAAATGGCCGGCGAACGGGCCGGCTTCAAACCGCTGAGCCCCTATCCTGCGGTGGTGCGCGATCTGGCTCCACGCGTGCGTATGGATCTGCAATTTGCAGACCTCCAAGAGGCAATCCAGAAGAATGCACCCTCCATCCTGGAGCGGTACGAGCTCGTGGATGTATTTGCGGGTCCGCCGCTGCCGCCGGGATTGCAAAGCTTCACCCTCTCCTTTACATTCCGGGCGCATGACCGCACGCTAACGGAGCACGACGTGGCAGCCGCCATGGACCAGATCCGCTCGGCCCTGCAAGATGCGTGCGGAGCTGTGTTCCCTGCCTGATCACTGAGGGACAAGGGTAACGTGTGTGGCGTCTGAGCCCAAGCAGCAGGTGTGGCGCCTCATCCTTGCGGGAAGCATCGCCCTCGCAGCGGTGGCGTTGCGGCTGTGGGGCATTCGGTGGGCGCTCCCTAATGCGCAGCACATCTTCTCGTACCACCCGGATGAAGGGGTGAACCTCGTCAACGGGGTGCTTCAAAACGGCGTTGCCCGGCCGCATCTGCTTTTGAGCTTCTACAACTACGGGACCCTCTATTTCTATTTGTGGCAGGCGGCGGTTGCCATCGAGCAGACCTACGGCTTCATTCCAGCGTCTATTCCGGCAGGCACGGCTGTGGGGGATGCGATGGCTCCGCTGCTTTTGGCCGGCCGCGTCGTGAGCGCATGCTGCGGCCTGCTCACCGTTTGGGTGGTGTATTGCGCTGGGAAGCGGTTGTACGGCTGGAAGGCGGGATTGGCGGCTGCAGCGGTATATGCCGTGGCCCCAGCCGCGGTGCTCGATGCCCATTTCGCCACCGTAGACGTGGCGGCCACGCTCTTCGTGGCACTCGCTTTGTTGATGGCGTCGCGACTTCTGAGTACGCAGCGTATTGTGGACGTAGCTGTTGCAGGGGCCGTTTGCGGCTGCGCCGCGGCCACCAAGTACACGGCGGTCCTCGCTGTCGTGGCTCCTGCAGCGGCCTTGGTTTTGGCTGGGAAGGGGGCGGCGGCCTCCGGAGTGACACGAAGCCGGCCGGTTGCCCGCCTAACAGGCAATTTGGCACTCCTTGGTGCTTCCGCTGCGGCGGGCTTCTTGATAACATGTCCTGCTGCCTTTTTGGACACGCAGCGCTTCTTGCGGGATGTGGCTTTCGAGGCGTCCAAGTCCCAACAGGGGATGGGAGTGCTCTTCGCCCATACGGGCAACGGATGGGTGTACCACTTGGTGTGGTCTTTGCGGTTTGGGCTTGGCGCGCCTCTGCTCCTATGGGCCGTGTTGGCAGTGGCGGGCGGTGTGCGGCGGCGCTCGCCTGCCGATCTGCTTCTCCTCGCTTTTGTAGCGGCGTACTACGGCGTCATCGGCGCCGCGCAGGTGCGGTTTCTAAGGTATGTTGTGCCGCTCTTTCCTGCCCTAGCACTTTTGTGCGGAGCAATGGCCGTGCAGTGGGGAGCGAGGCTCCCCGGCGTGCTGGCAGCCGCCGCCGGTGTGGCGGCACTCGTGGTAGCCGGGATTACTTCCGCCGGGCTGGATCATGTGATGGTGATGCCCGATGCACGGGATCGGGCGCTGGCATTCTTGGAGCAGACGGCTCCGCTGGGCAGCTCTGTGGCGCTGGCGACGACGCCGTGGTATTGGACGCCGCCATTGGCGCCGGAATTCACCGCACCCGATCCCCGCATACGCCGCAAGGCTGCGGAGAGCCTGACGCGCTTCCACATACGCCTCCCAGCTCCAGGTACCGAACTGGACGAGGGGGTCTTTGAACCCGATATGCCCGCCTACGTAATTCTTTCGGATCTGGAAACAGAGGATTGGGAACGGCTTCGGTACCCTCCCTGGCTTCGTTTCCAAAGTCGCCTGGCGGGCTACAAAGCCCACGTGTTTCAAAATGTGCCGGAATGGGCCGGAATATCCTTAGGAAAGGGCCGCTACGTGCCCAACGACCTGTTGTACGTGTATCCTCGGATTACCGTATATACTCGATGATGCCGGCGCCGGCAGATCGGCGGCAGCAGGCGCCGGGCAGGAATAGATCGCTGTCGTGGGGAAAGGGGCCCTGCACAACGGAGGATCGGCCGCCTGCCGAGGGCATGATGGGATGGACGAATGGATCGCAGCATTCATAGCACACCTGGTTGCCGAGCGTGACCTCAGCCCCAACACGGTGAGCGCCTACCGAAGAGACCTCTCCCAATTTGCCGCATTTCTGGATGCGGAAAGGATCGCGCCTGCAAATGTGGCCGAGGCGCATGTCGCCCGCTTCGCGCAGGCGCTGGCAGACAGCGGGCTCTCGCCCGCCTCCATAGCGCGAAAGTTGACTGCTGTGAGAGTGTTCGCCCGTTTCCTGGTATCCGAGGAGCTGCTGGCGCGCGATTTCACCGAATTGATGGAACCGAGAAAGGCACATCGGAAACTCCCGCGAACCCTTTCTGTGTCGCGGACGGCGAAGCTCGTGGAGGCCGCTTCCGGGCAAAGGGTCAAGGATCTGCGGGATCGCGCTCTTGTGGAACTGTTGTATGCCACGGGATTGCGCGTGTCTGAAGCAGTGGGCCTCCGGCTGCGCGATGTGGACTTGCAGGAGGGCTGGGTACGGTGTGTGGGCAAAGGTTCCAAGGAGCGCATCGTGCCGATCGGGAAGCCGGCATGCGGCTGGTTGCAGGACTATCTCCATGCCCGTGCGGCGGAGGGCACCGCCAGTTCGTACCTTTTCCCGGGGCGAGGAGATCGGCCGCTTTCGCGTCAGGAGGCATGGAGGGTGGTAAAGCGTTGTGCGCTCCGAGCAGGCATCGGCCAACGGGTGACGCCCCATACGCTCCGCCACTCCTTCGCAACCCATCTCCTCGCGGGTGGGGCCGATATTCGCAGCATCCAAGAGATGCTCGGCCACGCCCGCCTCGCGACTACCCAAATCTATGCGCATGTAGATATGGACCGCGTGAAGGACGCATACCGCCGGAGCCACCCGCGCGCATGACGACCTGCCGCTTTCCTGCTTCGTCGGCAGGGTAATGTGCGGCACGAAGGCTAATTCACGTGATGAAGCGTGTGTTCGTTCTTGTTTTGGATGGCGTCGGCGCCGGGGAGCTTCCCGACGCAGCCGAATACGGCGACACGGGAAGCCACACCCTGCTCCACGTAGCCCAGGCGGTTGGAGGGTTGAACGTGCCGGCTCTCCAGTCTTTGGGACTCGGCAACCTGATGCCGCTGCCGGGGGTGCTGCCGGAAGCCGTTCCAAGGGGGTCTTGGGGCCTCATGCGCGAAGCCTCACCAGGCAAGGATTCCGTCACAGGGCACTGGGAAATGATGGGGGTGCTCTTGAAGCGGGCCTTCCCCACGTATCCCAAGGGATTTCCTCAGAAGTTGGTCCGGCGTTTCGAGGACGCCATCGGCACCCGCGTTTTGGGTAATGTGCCTGCTTCCGGCACCGAGATTATCCAGCGGCTCGGGGAAGAGCATCTGCGAACAGGCTATCCCATTCTCTATACGTCGGCCGACAGCGTGTTTCAGGTAGCTGCCCACGAGGACGTAGTGCCGGTGGAACGCCTCTACGAAATGTGCCGCATCGCTCGCGCCATGCTCGCAGGGGAGCATGCTGTGGGCCGTGTCATTGCGCGGCCCTTCCACGGCACGCCCGGGAACTTCCGGCGTACCGAACGGCGGAAAGACTTCCCTCTCGATCCGCCCCCGAACATCTTGGACGTCATCGCCTCGGCGGGCATGCGCAACCACGCCATCGGAAAGATCCATGAATTCTTTGCGGGGCGGTCACTGGCCCTCTGGGATGACACGCGCAACAATGCTCAACACGCAGAGGCGGTGCTCCACGCGGTCCGCGCCTCGGATGCCTCATTCGTGTTCGCGAACTTCGAGGATTTTGACATGCTCTACGGCCACCGCAACGATCCGCATGGATTTGCTCGTGCCTTGGAGGAGTTCGACGCGCATCTGGCCCGCATTCTGGATGAACTGCATCCCGAAGATCTCTTGATGCTTACCAGTGACCACGGCAACGATCCCGTGACCCCCTCCACGGATCACAGCCGCGAGCACGCCTTTCTCCTTGTCTACGGACTTGGCCTCCGGCGCGGAGTGGACCTCGGGGTGCGTCGGACGTTCGCCGATCTGGGAGCCACCGTGCTGGATGCCTTGGGATTGCCTTCCTGGCCAAGGGGCCGGAGTTTCTTCCCGCTGGTGGCGGCTGGAGGATGACCGATGGTGAGAATCAAGCGCATCTATGAAGCGCCATCCGCTGACGACGGTGAACGGTACCTCGTGGAGCGCCTTTGGCCGCGCGGCATCGCCAAGGACGCCGCGCAACTTGCAGGTTGGCTCAAAGATGTGGCGCCGAGCCCCAGTCTGCGGCAATGGTATGGCCACGATCCGGCAAAGTGGCAGGAATTCCGCCGCCGATACCTGGAAGAACTCACCGATGAACAACATCGGCCGCACGTAGAGTATCTGCGGGATCGGATGCGCTCAGGCAACGTGACCCTGGTCTTCGCTGCCCGGGACGAACGGCGCAACTCGGCGGCCGTTCTGCGGGATCATCTTGTGGGACACGCCTCAGAGGCAGAGGATGACACCGATTGATCTGATTGCCCGTAAGCGGGACGGAGGCACGTACAACCGTGACGAAGTGCGGGCCCTGGTCCAAGCCGTGGTGGACGGATCCATGGCCGATGACCAGATTGCAGCTTGGCTCATGGCCGTGTACCTGCGCGGCATGACGCGGGAGGAGACGTTGCATTTGGCCGTTGCCATGGCGGAGATCGGAAGCAGCCCAAGCGTCAAAATGCGCAGGCCCAAGCTGGACAAGCACTCCACAGGCGGGGTAGGCGACAAGACCACGCTGGTGGTGGTGCCTCTTTTGGCTGCGTGCGGCGTGCCGATTTTGAAGATGTCCGGAAGGGCCCTGGGTTACTCAGGGGGCACGCTGGACAAGTTGGAGGCCATCCCCGGCTTTCGCGTAAGCCTCACTCTGGCAGAAGCGTGGCAGCAGGTAGATCGCGTTGGAGCAGCCATCATCGGTCAATCTGCAGAGCTGGCCCCGGCAGACAAGAAGCTCTATGCCATCCGCGACGTTACCGCTACCGTGGATGCGGTGCCCCTCATCGCCTCCAGCATCATGAGCAAGAAGCTTGCGGTGGGCGCCGAAGCGCTCGTGCTGGATGTGAAGGTTGGCCGCGGTTCCTTCCTGAAGTCATTGGCCAAGGCGCGGGAACTGGCCGAACTGATGGTAGAGATCGGCAATGGGGCGGGGATGCGCACGATTGCAGCACTCACGAACATGGAAGAGCCTCTGGGGCTTTGCGTTGGGAATGCGGTTGAGGTTCGCGAAGCTTGTGACCTCCTCACCGGCCGCGGGTCCTCGGATCGCCGCTTGCGGGATCTGTGCGTGGAACTGGTTGCCCGGGGGCTGTTTGCAGCACAGAACGCAACGTCTATTGAGGAAGCGCGCAGGCGGGCTCTGGACGCCCTCGCTTCGGGAGCGGGCGCGGCAAAACTTCAACAGATTATCGAAGCTCAGGGCGGCGACCCTCGAGTAGTGGAAAACCCGTCGCTTCTTCCCCAGGCATCCGCTCGGGTTCGATGCATGGCGCCGATGTCTGGTACGGTGGAGGAAATAGACGCAGAAGCCGTGGGCCGGTTGGCGGTGGCTTTGGGCGTGGGTCGCACGCGCAAAGAGGATGCCGTGGATCCCTCTGCAGGCGTCATCTTCCATAGGAAAGTTGGGGACCGGGTGAACGCTGGAGAGGTGTTGGCGGAGGTCCTTGCGCCAACCGAGCAATCCGCTGGTTGGGCGGCAGAGGAGCTTTCCCATATGATTGAGATCGGCCCCGAAGCGCCTCAGCCGGGGCCCGTGATCTACGAATTCGTGGGCTAAACAATCCTGAGGCGGGAGAGGTTCAGCGTGAAAGATGGGGGGATGCCCGGCATCAAGGATATGCCGAGTGAGGAGCGGCCGAGGGAACGCCTGCTTCGGTACGGGCCGAAGGCGCTAGACAACGCCAGCCTCCTTGCCATCGTATTGCGCACGGGAACGCGGAGCTCCTCGGCTTTGGTCCTTGCCCAAACGCTCTTAGCCCGGTATGGCGGGCTGCAGGGTGTGGCCCGCGCACCCATCGCAGACCTCTGCAGCATTCGGGGCATCGGAACGACGAAAGGCGTGCAGATTGCAGCCTGTGTGGAACTCGGCAAGCGTATTGGCGCTGTGATGGCCCAGGAGGCTCCAAACATCACCGCCCCGGAGGAGGCTGTGCGCATTTTCATCTCCATGATTCCAGACGACACCAAAGAAACCTTCATGGCGCTGATCCTCAACACCAAGAACCGCCTGCTCAAGGCTCATGTGGTGTCGGTGGGGACCCTCAACGCGAGCCTCGTCCATCCGAGGGAGGTGTTTCGCGAAGCAATCGCGGAGGGAGGGGCCGCCGTTCTTGTGGGTCATAACCACCCCAGCGGCGACCCTGCACCGAGTTCGGAGGACCGCCAGGTGACTGCCCGCCTTGTGGAGGCAGGCAAACTGTTGGGCATAGAAGTACTGGACCACATCGTAATTGGCTCCCAAACGCGGTGGGTGAGCTTTCACGAGAGCGGGCTCCTGTAGGGTTGCCCCGCGGAAACGTCGAAGTACCTGCGGGGGTATGGTAATTGGAAAGGAAAGGATCCATCGTTTTGCAAATCAATGCCATAGCCGAGGATCTCCGGCGGAAAATGGAGGCGGCCAATACCGCCCGGGAGGCTGCCCTCACGGAATGCCGCAGCATAATCCGCGCCTCCTCGCGCGCCATCCGGGCGATCCACCGGCTCGAAGACGCATCCGCGGAGAGGCAGCTCAAGGAGGTCCACAAGCAAGTTCAGGAGCTGCGGGAAAGCCTAAAAGCCCATCCTGAGGTGTACTATGCCGGCTATGTGCACGATGCCCAGAAGGAGTATGTGGAAGCCCAAGCCCTTTTGGCCATTGTGCGGGGCACGCCGCTGCCTGGCCCGGAAGATCTGGGGGTGGAGCCCGCCGCCTACTTGAACGGCCTGGCAGAAGCCGGCAGCGAATGCCGCCGATATATCCTGGATCGCCTTAGGGCGGACGACGCAGGCACGGCCGATCGCTTGCTTGACGCCATGGACGAGCTCTATTATGAACTGATTACGTTTGACTTTCCGGACGCCTTGACCGGTGGCCTACGGAGGACCACCGATGCCTTTCGCGCAGTGCTGGAACGAACGCGCGGCGACGTGACTCTGAGTATGCAACAGCGGGCCCTGCGCGATGTGCTGGTCGCCGGGAAAGTTTCCCCTCCGGGTGACGCGCGGTGAAGACCTCTCAGGGATCTGCCGATGCTCGGGCTTCTATGCAGGCTTCGGTCACTGCCAAGCACGGCGCCTATGTGCCGGGTCTCCTCACGGTTCTCATGCCGGTGTATAACGAGGTTGCTACTCTGCCAGAGGCATTGACAAGGGTGTTGGATGCCCCTGTGGAAAAAGAAGTCATTATCGTAGACGATGCCTCCACAGACGGCACGCGGGAATTCCTCCAGCAGCAGGTTGACGGCCATTATCAACAGGTGCGGGTGCTCTATCTGGATGCGAATGGAGGAAAGGGTACAGCGATTAGAGCAGCAATCCCCCATATCCGGGGCGAGTTCGTCGTGATCCAAGACGGTGATCTGGAATACGATCCCCAGGACTATCCGCTGCTGCTTCGTCCTATGATGGAGGATGGGGCCCATATTGTGTACGGAAGCCGCTTCCTCAAGTCGCGGCCCAAGATGCGGTTGCCCAACCGCTTCATCAATTGGCTCCTTGCTTTGATCGTGCGGGTGTTCTTCCGTGCTCCCATTACGGATGAGGCCACGTGCTACAAGGCGTTTCGGAGCGAGGTCCTGGCTTCCATCCCCTTGGCATGCAGGCGCTTCGAGTTCTGCCCCGAAGTTACCGCGAAAGCCCTGCGGCGGGGATACCGTATTGTAGAGGTGCCCATTCGGTATACGGCTCGTTCCAAAGCGGAAGGAAAGAAGATCCGCTGGACAGACGGCATCACCGCGGTTTGGACGCTCCTGCGATACCGCTTTTGGAGACCTCGCTAGGTTCCCTTTGGCGCCGGATATTGGCGCTTCACCGCATTGCCTGGTATGGCTGCTCGGAAATCCGCGTCTGTGAGCGATGGGTTTGCCCTGAGCTTGACGTACTCCTCTACGAGCGTTGCTTGCCCGCTCACTTTGCCCTTGCTTCCCGCAGCCGTTCCCGCAAGGACAACCTGGGCTTTGCGCAACAGATGCGAGGCCGGTTCGATCCAGAGCGACACCTTCTTGACATCGCTTTGCACGGTCGGGATGCCTGAGACTACCATGCATGCAACGGATCCTACGCGGGCATTGCCTGCCGCCTTCCACGCCATGGAGGGAGCACCGCCGTGCTCTTCCAGGAAGTAGAGGGCGTCGTAGGGAGCTGCAGCGATGGCATGATTGAACAGTTCCACATCGGCGCGGTTGAGGAGCTGTATCGTCTCTCCGATGCTTCGACCGGCCGGGATGGACACGTACTGATTGAAACGGGTGTTGTAGGCAGTGGCGGTCCGGCCGTCGGAGGCGAAGGTGAGGGTTCCGTTTTGCGGCGTTGTAACGGAGATATAAAGGCGGTTGGGCTTTTGCACGCGCACGGTTGCCGTGGATCCGATGGAGGCTGTTCGCCCGCCCTGCCGAATGTAGATCGTAGCCGTGGCCGTGTAGGAGCAAGCCTTCAAGTTTCGGTATGCAGCGTCCACCTGCTTCACCAAGATCGCTGCGTTTTGTTGGGCATATGCGCTGACCCTGGGCAAAACGAGGATGGCAATACAAAGAGCGGGCTTCATGTTGGGCCTCCGTTTCTTGGAGTTGCGCGCCGGATCGGCGGTTCCTTTTCCTTATCGGCACGAGGGAGGTGTCGCTGGAGCGCAGGCCGGAGCGGGCTATCTGATGGCGAGTATAGCGGCCAACCCCTGCCGTGTCAACCATCGAGGCGGAAAGAGGCTGGAATGAGGGCGGAGCAGGGTGGTGCCGTTTGGTTATGGGCCGCGACCGGGCTGCGCGAGGCGGTGCAGGGCGCGCTCAGCGTAGGCGCGCACCATGGCATTCTGTCTGCGACGTGCTTCCCGGCGACCTCGCGGGCCAGCGAAGCAAAGGGAGATGCTTGCGGGAGCATGCAGACACTCAGAGCCCGGGCTCGGATTCCGCTTGATTTCTTGATTACGGCCCCGCACATGAACGCCCGGCAGCCGCGCGCGTTCTGCCCCAGTAACCGCTTGAACGCGGTCCGTTGAGGCAGGATCATGGCGCGGTCGCGGCTAATGAAAGGGTCAACCAGAATGGGAGGACCTGTGCATGGCCGGCCGCCGGCACAAAGCATCGGAATGGCTCGCTATGATAGACGCCGGGCGCTCCCGCCTCCGGCAAGCCGTAAACCTGCTGTATCCGAGCGGGTCGGAACAGGCAGCGGCGCTGATCGAGCGGCTGCGCTGCGCCCTCCTTCTCTACCTTCAGGAATACGGCGATGCTGAGGTTGTAATTGCCCGCGCCCCCGGCCGCCTCAATCTGATGGGGCGCCATATAGATCACCAGGGCGGCCGATGCAACATGGTGGCGCTGGACCGAGACCTTTTGGTGGTGGCAGGAAGGCGTCCTGGCGGGCAGATCGCTGCTGCCAATACGGCCGGGGCCCTTTATCCCAAACGCGCTTTCCACGCGGCTCATCTGCCCAGCCCATTGGAAGCCGCCCGCTGGCGGGAGTACCTGGATGCCACCGCTTTCCGGGTGGGGGCAGGAGGGATCGGATCGGATTGGTCCAGGTATGTCGAGGCGCCACTGGCCCGCCTCTCCGCATTAGGGAAGCTGCCTAAGGGTGCAGGGATGAACCTTGTGGTGGATGGACAGGTTCCTTCAGCGGCGGGGCTGAGTTCGTCCTCTGCCATTGTAGTGGCCGTGATGGAGGCGGCCTGCGCGCTTTACGGCATCCCGCTGGATGCCGCAGAATTCGTGGAGCTTTGTGGAGAGGCCGAGTGGTATGTAGGCACAAGGGGCGGAGCGGGCGACCATGCCGCCATCAAAATGGCCATGCCGGGTCAGGTGGTGCAGTTGGATTTCCATCCCTTCCGATATGGTGGAGCAGCGCCCCTCCCCGACGGCTGCGGGCTGCTCATCTGCAATACGCGCATGGAGGCCCGCAAAACGGCCGGAGCACGGCACCAGTTCAATCATCGCGTGGCTTGCTACCACTTAGGCCGTGAGTGGATCTACAGCCTGCAGCCGGCGTTGCGGGAACGGGTACGGTGCCTGAGGGATCTGCTTCCCGATCGCAGCGGTATGAAGCCGGCGCAGCTTCTGAGGTTAGTTGCAGCACTTCCCATGGAGGTGAGCCGCCGGGAGCTGCGCAGCCGTTTGGGATCGGATGCGGTGGATGCATGGTTGAGCACCCATGACGAACCATCGGACGGCTATCCTCTGCGGGGCGTTGTGCTCTACGGCTTGGCAGAGTGCGAGCGAAGCCTTCGGGCCGCAGACCTTCTCCGAACAGGCCGCGTAGAACAATTGGGCAAGTGGATGGATCTGTCGCATGATGGCGATCGGGTAGTACGGTGGAACGGTGTGTCGGCGCAGCCCTATCGAATGGATATGTCCGATGCGGCGATGGCACGCCTCATCGCGGCGGCAGAGGATCCGGCATCATCCTTCGATTTGGCCGACGTGCCGGGGTATTACGGCTGCAGCACTCCCGACCTCGATGCCGCAGTAGACATTGCGCGGGGGGTGGACGGGGTGTTGGGCGCGCAGTTATCGGGAGCCGGATTGGGCGGATGCATCATGGTCTTGGCGCGCCGCGACGCTTTGGCCCGCGTGGCCGAGGATCTCGCTGCCCGCTGGTATCGGCCGCGGGGCATCGAGCCCGATCTGTTTCCATGCAACCCATCGGCTGGAAGCGGTATCATAACTTTAGAGAGTTGACGCATTCGCAATGCTTGTGTTATCATGCGACACGCTGAATGGGAGGCCAAGGCATGTCCGTACTGACACAGGAACAAGTCGCCCGTTTCCACCGGGACGGGTATCTGCGCTATGGGCGCGTGCTCTCCGCCGATCAGGTGGAACGACTGCGGTCGGAGTTGGAGCGCATCATCAAGGAAGAGGAGGAATTGGGTGACGCTGTTGCGCGGCCGCCCGAGTTTCGCTGGGGTCACCGGCGGAGCGGCGCGTCGGGAGATGCAGGATATGGCGGCCGAGCCATTCATCAGTTTGTGAACATGTGGAAGGTGTCCCCACAGTACCGTGAGGTGATCCACCACCCGGCGATCACCGGCGCCATTCGCGAATTGATGCATGTAGACCACATTCGCCTGTGGCATGATCAGGTGATCTCGAAGCCGCCCAGGGAGAACGACCACTTTGCGTGCCATCACGATTTCTACTTCTGGCCTTTGGACCGCCCCACAATGATTACGTGCTGGCTCGCGCTGGATGATGCCTTTCCGGAGAATGGCTGTATGCACGTGGTGCCGGGAAGCCACCGCGATCCGCGCTATCAACCTGCGGACTGCGATCTCGCTGAGGACATCTACCTCTCGCCTGCCCCCGGCGGGCCGGGAGAGCCCGGGAGCCTCTACCACGACATCCGAACGTGGCTTCCGCACCAGGCCGTACCGGTGCCGCTCAAAGCCGGGGAGTGCATGTTCCACCATTGCCTCAATTGGCACATGACGCCCAAGAATGTAACGGACCAGCATAGGCGTGCATTTGTGATCATCTACATGCCCGACGGTACCCGCTACAAACATTCCCAATCTCCCAACCACATATGCACGCAGTACCTCAACTTGCCCGATGGAGCGCCCATGGGCGGGGAAAACTTTCCGCTGGCGGGCGAGGGTGGAGGCGCCCCCTAGAATAGGGCCGCAATGTGGGATGGCGGATATGGTGGATGCGGGGTACGGCGCAACCGCCATGGCGCGCTGATTGTGCCCCTGTTCGGCGCACGGGTAGTAGAGCCCTAGACTGCGGGTAGGGGCGCCGGCCGGTTAAGCGCAAAAGAGCCCGAGGTCTTGGGAGTTCCCGCAGACTTCGCAGACCGGCTTGCG
>JBMFSQ010000022.1:0-24605 GCA_049967475.1 Chthonomonadales bacterium
CTCGGGGCAGCGGACCGGCGAAAACAATTCGGGGTGCGACGGGCAGCGTGTCGGCAAGTTGTTTGAGGGGTTCCATGTGGGGACCGCCTCCAACCACCAGCAAATAGGCGTTCGGTACCCGCGTGCTGATGATGGCGAATGCCTCGATTACCCTTTCAACGCTCTTCTCTTTGGCGATACGGCCCACGTACAGGAGCAAGGGGGCGTTTTGGGGTATGGCATACCGACGCCGCACTTCGCACGTCGCTGCCTCAGAGATTGCCTCTCTCGGCGGGATGGGAATGCCGGTGGGGATCACCTCGAGGGGGACATGGATGCGGTAGGCCGCCAGCGATGCTGCGGCCGCGCGCGAAGGGACAATCACGCGGTCACACTGGTTGTAGAACTCCGGGAGCCACCATTCGATGAGGTTCTGGGTTGCCTGCTCCGGAAGGAAGAAAAGGTAATGGGCGTAATGGTCATAGAGCGTGTGGTAGGTAGACACATGAGGCAGATTGTGTTGTTTACTGCATCGCGCGGCAAGCAGTCCCAAGAACCACGGGGTTTGGGAATGGAGCACATCCAAATGGAGGCGGTTGATCTCTCGGCGGAGCCGCGGGAACCAAGGATACGGGACAGGGTACTCGGCATTGGCGCGGGTAAGGATGGAGGGTACCCGCAGTACGAAGGGGGAGTGGTCCCGGTAACCCGGGTAGTGAGGTGCGATAACGCATACGTGGTGATGGAGGCTCCGCAGCTCATGCACAAGGGTGCCTACGGACACGGCGACGCCATTCCGTACGGGTTCGTAGCTTTCTGTGAAGATGCCGACCCTCATGCCATACCCACTCTATGCCACGTGTCGGAGGGGAATGTTTCCCCTGAACTGGAAGGCGCGCCGGCTCCCTTCGGTACGAGGGCCCGGCCGCCACGAGCGCCTCATGCCTCCCTCGATGTGCTTTGGGCTTCGAGGAAGGCAAGCACGTCGGAAAGTTTGAAGCGGCGCTGATCGCCCGTGGTCCTTTGATGCCGAAGAAGGCCTTTGTTGGTATATCGCCGGACGGTGGTTGGGCACACCTTCAACAGGCGGGCCGTGTCTTCCAGGGAGAGGGTTGGATCCAACAGGCGGCTGATCAGTTCGATGCGGCTCTCCTTGAACGCTCGTTTATAATTCCGCTGTACCCCCTCGTCGGAGCCCATGGCGATGAGCGTCTGAATGTGGCGCGGCACGAGGTTCCAGAGGTCCGCCGCGGTGAGGTCCGAGGATGCAGCCGTTGCCTTCTCTGCGATGCGGGTTTGGCGGGTACGGACACCTCCGCGAAGCCGAACGGCCTCTGCCGCTGTTGCGGCCTCGGGCTGCACTTGGGCCGTTTGCGGGTGAGCGGCTGGCGGCTCCTGGCGATCGGAAACGCCGAGGGCCGGAGCCGCTGCTGAAGGTTCGCTCGCACCCGTGGGGGAGGGGGTTCTGTCCGCAGCTTCAGGGACGGCTTCTTCCTGGTCCTCCTCTAAACCCTCATCCTTCTCCTTCAAATCCTGGGGTGGCGGCGCAACGGAGCCCACAGGAGATGCATCTTCCGCACCGGCCGGCGCTTCAGGCCCCTGCCGGCGGAAGGCCGGGAGGTAATTCTCGAAGGAGGGAATATTCGCTTCTGAGGGAGCCTTGACGGCCGGTGCCGTACCCTGCGCTTGAGGCGGCGGAGGGGCTGGGACCACGTTTTCTTCGAGTTCTGCGGTACCCGCTTGGGGCGATGGGGGCTGCACCGGCGTTCTGGGCTCTGGTAACGGTTCCTTGTCCAGGAACTGGGCATCCAGCCATCGTTGCCAGTCTTCAGGTCGCATGGGCAATACCTCTAGGGCGTAGTGGGTGCTATACAATGAGCATGGCGTCGCCGAAGCTGTAGAAGCGGTAACGGGCATCCACAGCCTCAGCGTACGCTGCCATCACTTTGTCACGGCCCGCAAACGCAGCCACGAGCGCAATCAGTGTCGAGCGCGGAAGGTGGAAGTTCGTTATAAGAGCATCCACCACTTGGAACTCAAATCCCGGAGTAATAAAAAGCGTCGTTTCCCCGGAACCGCTGCGCACGCACCGCTTCCCTCCTGCAGCACTCTCCAGCGTCCTGACGACGGTAGTCCCTGCGGCTACAATTCGTCCCGGCGTATTGTTGACGGCGTGCGCAGCTTCGTTGCTGATATGGTACCACTCGCCGTGCATGGGATGTTCTTCTAGGGTCGCTGTTTTGACCGGCCGGAACGTGTCTGTTCCAACATGAAGGGTCACATGCACGATCTTAACGCCGCTTCGGGCCAGATCGTCCAGCATCTGGCGGGTGAAATGGAGCCCTGCCGTGGGTGCAGCCGCGGAGCCGTCGTTGCGGGCATACACGGTTTGATACCGTTCTTCGTCTTCCAGGGGTACATGAATGTAGGGCGGTGTGGGGATGCTTCCCGAGCGGCCAAGAGCATCCCGTGTGACCTCGTCTTCGGCACGAAGAATGCGGCCGCCCAATTGGGTAACCTCGGCAACTGTGAGGCATGCCGTGTTGCCGTTGGGGTCCTCCACTTGGAGTACGGAACCTACACGACACTTCCTGCCGGGGCGCACCAGGGCTTCCCAATCCGTGTCGCCGATTGGGCGGATGAGAAGCAGCTCCACCCGTGCATTCGACAGGGTGCGCGCGTACAGGCGGCGGGCTGTGACGCGGGTGTCATTGAGAACCAACGTGTCTCCAGGACGAAGATAGCCTTTGAGGTCCCTGAAGGTGCGGTGTTCGATGGAGCCGTCCCGGCGGTGGAGCACGAGCAATCGGGCTTCTCCGCGGGGAAGAGGCGTTTGTGCGATCAGCTCAGGCGGGAGGGAATAGTCCAGGTCTGCCGTGCGCATCATGATCCCCCGCATCCATTCTAGAGCAGTCCGTCGCTCTGCGTCAAGGTTTTGGCCCCAAACTTCTACACGACCTTCGGGCCGGAGGATCAATCCTCCCAAATCCCCACGAGGATAACATCTCCGTCCAGGCGCACCTCGAGCGTTTGGAGCCAATAGCCTCCGGCATTCGTGCAATTCCCTGTGGAAAGATCAAAGCGCAGGTGGTGCCGCCGGCAGATGACCTCGCAGCCCTCCAGGCGGCCCCGGTCTAGCGGTTCGTTCATGTGCGGGCAGAGGGGGTTACATGCGAAGCACCGGCCGTCGTCCGTCACAAACACCACGCATTCCGAGTGGGTTCCCGGCCGGACGACACGCCCTGTGCCGGGTCGTATTTCGCTCTTGCGGGCTACCGGATAGAAGACTTTGCGCATGGTGCGGGGGATGGGCCGTGCCGCTTCGTGCCGGCTGCTTCATGGCACGGGCCGTAGTGTCTGCCGGCGGATTGCGTCACCCTCCTAATTGGTTCATGGTACGGCCGAGTGGGGTGGCGCCTTTGTCCAGGTTGTGCTCGAGAGGCTTCCGCAGCACTGTCTGCCGGATCAATGCGGCGATCTCGTCATCAGGGGCTCCGGCGCGAAGCCGGTCACGCAGGTTGATCTCTCCCTGGGTCATGAGGCAAGGTCTCAGGTGTCCGTCGGCTGTAAGGCGAATGCGGTTGCATTGGCGGCACGCATCCCTGCTGATCTGGCTGATGAAGCCGATGGTACCCTCCGCACCGGGAATACGATAGGTGTAGGCGGGCCCGTTCCCGGGAACAGCACAAGGAACGAGGCGTCCCCATTCGGCTTCGATGCGGCTGCGGATTTCTCCGGCCGGGATGAACAGCCTGCGCATCTGCGAGGCGTCCAGCATTCCGGAGGCCAAGGGGACTTCCAGTTCCTCCAGACCGGCTGTGCGTGCGGTAGCCACGGGTATGATCGGCCGATGGAGGCGGTTGCTGGCCACCAGCCAGGCGAAGTCCGTGAGTTCTTCCTCACCGGCAGCCCAATTGATGGGCATGAGTTCGATAAAGCGGACGTTGATCGGGCGCCCCAACGTAAGGCGCGCGAAATCTACGGCTTCGTCGTCGTTGATGCCTCGCATCGCCACGACATTGAGCTTGACCGGGACCAATCCCGCCTCCATCGCTCGGGCGATACCCTCCGTGACAGTGTCCAGGTCGCCTCGGCGCGCGATGCGCACGAAGCGGTCCCGGCGAAGGGTGTCCAGGCTTACGTTCACGCGATGGAGACCTGCTTCGGCCAGTTCGAAGGCATGTCGTGCCAGAAGATAGCCATTCGTCGTCATGGCCAAATCTTGGATGCCGGGGATGGCAGCGACTGCCCGAATAAGGCTGACGAGTTCGCGCCGAACAAGCGGCTCTCCACCGGTGATGCGCACTTTGGAGATACCCAGGGATGCTGCAATCTGCAGGACGCGTTCGATCTCTTCAAAGGTTAGCAGAGAGCCCGCCGGTGACGTAGTAATCCCTTGTTCCGGCATGCAGTACACGCACCGAAAGTTGCAGCGGTCGGTCACGCTCACGCGAAGGTAGTCTATGGTTCTGCCGAATGCATCCACGAGCGGCATGAAAACGGACCAGCCCTTTCTTATGCTGTTGCGCAGGATTATAGCGCTGAAAGTTGTGCGCTGTAAAGCAGTGCCGCCCAGTTGCGCTCAATGGGGAATTCGGCTGGTACAATCCTGTCCGGATGAAGGCGGCCATCAGGATCTACTGCTTCTGTGTTCGGCAATTTGCGTGTGGACTAACCTGACCACGGCGGCAATCGGACTTCAATGCGTACGGCGCAACCTTTTTGGTTTACGATGGGGCTTCGGAGGCGACCTTTTGCAGGATGCGTGCTGTTGCTGGCGTCTTTGGCGGCAGCAGGCAGGGCGGCCTACGGCCAGGACCGATGCAGAGCAACCGTGGTAGAAATTCCCAGCCCCTTGCCCAGCGGGGATCGGGTGAACGACACGATCTGGTTTACCTTTTACCCTGCCTTGGGGCAGCATGCCTCGCCAAAGCCCACGGTGATCCTGCTCCACCCTTTGGGGGAGCGGAAGAGCACCATGATGGACGGCTTTGCCCGCTTCTTCGCCCGACACGGGTTTTGCAGTGCTGTGATGGAATTGCCCTATCACATGCACAGGCTCCGTCGTGGCGACAATCCGCTGGCTCATTATGCCTCCGCCAACATTCCGGTAGTGGTGCAGGCTTTTGCCCAGGCTGTGGCCGATGTTCGGGCCGTTACGGATTGGCTGCTTCGCCGCCGAGATGTGGACGGCGCACATATCGCAGTGGTGGGCGTGAGCCTCGGGGCGATTGTGGCCCATACGGCCATGGGCACGGACGTGCGTCTCTCAGCCGGTGTCGGGATTCTTGGCGGCGCTGATTTCCCCTATCTGTACAGGAGCAGCATTCTCTTCCGCATCCTCCATCCCAGCATGCGCCGTGCGTTAACCGGGAGGGAACGGGAGCTGCTCGCAACAGTAGATCCGCTCACATTTGCGGGAAGCAACCGGCCGAGGCGCGTCCTGATGATCCAGGCAGCGCGAGACCTGATCATCCCGCCGGGGGATGCTACGGAGCTTTGGCAGGCGTTGGGCCGCCCTCCAATCCGATGGTTGGACACGAACCATTATGCCCCAATCTTTGCTGAGGGCGACATCCACCGCATTTCGTTGGCCTATCTGGAGCAGGCGTGGGCCATGCCCGGGGCGCCGCAGCACCTCCCTCCGATCTATGCTCCCACCATCAAGGTCGGGATGATCGTCGGTCTGGACTCTGCTCTGGAACCTTCGCTCGAGTGGCAGATGGTGTCCTTTGGCCAGTGGCCCAATCACACGTCCATGATGCATCTGGATTTGGGCTGGAGTGGCCGAGGCTTCTTTAACGGCCTCGCATTGACCTTGAGCCAGTGTTTGGACGTGGGCATCGGCCGCCGTTGGAACGGCAGATCCGCCAAGCCCTATCTTTCGCTCCACCTGGTATTCTAAAGAGGCGCACGTGCGGTCACGAGCGCTGCGCGAGAACCGTGCGTTCGTACGAGCGCACCTCGTCCAGCCATTCTGGGCCTGCAGGAACGCCGGCACGCATGCAATAGTACTGCCAAACGGCGCCCATGGGCAGGGTTTTGGCTTCTTCCATGAGGGCCAAGCGGCCCGTGAAGTCGCCGCGCTCCTCCAGATCCCTCAGGGACTTGACGGGTGCCAATAAAGCGCCCAGGAGGGCCTTGATCATGCATCGCGTCCCGATGACCCATGCAGCCACTCGGTTGATGCTGGCGTCAAAGAAGTCCAAGCCGATATGAACGCGCCCCGTGTATCCATTCCAGACGATTTCTTCGGCGATGGCGCGAAGATCGTCCGTCAGAATGACTACGTGGTCGCTGTCCCACCGCACGCCGCGGCTTACATGCAGTAAGATCTCGGGGAGATATTGGAGTACGGCAGAGATTTTGTCTGCGATCGTCTCTGTGGGATGATAGTGGCCGGCGTCGAGGCACACCAGTTTCCCGTTCCGGATGGCGTATCCAAGATAGAATTCATGGGACCCCACCACATAACTTTCGGAGCCGATGCCGAAGAGTTTGCCCTCCACGGCATCCAGTAGATGCGCCGGATCTGCGGGTTGGGCGAAGATTTCGTCTAGGGACACGCGCAGGAGGTCACGGGGCGTCTTACGGTCCGCCGGGATGTCTTTGTACCCGTCCGGGATCCAGACATTGGTGATGCAGGGGGTACCCAGAGCCTTACCCATAGCGGCGCCGATGCGCCTGCAGGCGATGCCGTGGCGAACCCAAAAGGCGCGCTTGGCCGGATCTCGGCTCGCAAGGGTAAAGCCATCGTCAGCCAGAGGATGTGAAAAGAAGGTGGGGTTGAAATCGAGACCCATTCCGCGGGACTTAGCCCAATCAATCCACCGGCTGAAGTGCTCAGGTTCCAGCTCATCCCTTTCCACGCGCTTGCCGCCGGTTTCGGCGTAGATTGCATGGAGGTTGAGGCGGTGACGTCCGGGGATCAGCCGGAGCGCAGCCTCCAGATCCTGGCGCAGTTCGTCGGCTGTGCGGGCCTTGCCCGGGTAGTTTCCTGTTGCCTGAATGCCGCCCCCAGTGAGACCGGCAGGGTTCTCGAACCCGGACACGTCGTCACCCTGCCAGCAGTGTAGGGAGACCGGGATCTTTGCCAGGGCGTCCAGGGCTTCGTCTGTATTTACGCCGAGGGCAGCGTATTGCTCGCGGGCGTACTGGTACGCCGCGGAAATCGTAGTGTCGGAGGTCATGGGATAGGCTCCTGTGGCAGCTTCTCTTTGAATTCGAGGAACTACATGCAGCCGAAGCGGATATTCCAACGGGTAGATCCGGACCGCTTGCATGGCATACCCTCCTATTCAACGACGGACCGGAGCCTTCCTGCATTGAGGATGCGATGCACGCGCAAAAGGTAATCTCCCTAGCATGCCGGGCCATGGCTACCCGGTTCGAGGCAGTGCTGTGGGGCGCTTCGGAGGAGCGGCTGCGAGCGGCGGGTGAAGAGGCCTTAGCCGAGATCCAAAGGTGCGAAGCGCTTCTGAGCCGCTTCCTGCCCGGGAGCGACATCTACGAAGTGAATGCCCGTGCGGCGGATCAATTCGTGCGCGTGGATCCCCGTGTTCTGGCGCTCCTCGATCGGGTTCGTGTACTCCACGATGCTTCCCATGGTGCCTTCGATATCACAGTAGGGCCTTTGAGACGAGCATGGGGCTTCGACGGAGCCACGGGCTCCGTGCCTGCTCCCGAAGCGCTGGAACGTGCGCGGGCAGTGGTCGGTATGAATTTGATTGAGCTGGCCGCAGCTTACATGTCTGTGCGGTTTCTCAAGCCCGGTGTGGAATTGGACCTGGGCGCGATCGGGAAGGGCTACGCAGTGGAACGCGCGGCAGAGGTGATCCGCGAAGCAGGCGTCCCGGGTGCTTTGATCCATGGGGGTACCAGCACCGTTCAGGCCATCGGGCACGCGCCGGATGGAAACCCATGGCGTGTGGGTGTGCGCCATCCGAACGATCCGTCGGACACGGTGGGCGTTGCGTACCTGGAGGAGTGTGCGCTCTCGGTGTCTGCACCCCACGGGAAAGCCTTTCGCGCAGACGGCCGTCAATACGGCCATGTGTTGGATCCACGCCGCGGATGCCCGGTTGAAGGAGCATTGCTTGCTGCTGTGCGGTGCCCTTCGGCCACGGACAGCGACGCATTATCTACAGCGCTGCTGGTGTTGGGAGAAGCATTTGCCGAGGAGCTCGCCGACGGCCCCTTCAACGCGGCTTGCCTGTTGTGCGTGGGCGCCGATGAGCTCGAGCGCGTCGTCGCCACAGCATGGTGACGCCTCTTCGCATCGTCATGGGGAAGTCTGGTATCCTATGTATCGCCGAACCTGGCGTAGAACGATGCGGGCGTCGGCTGGTGGATGGGTTCCATAAGGACTTTGTGGGCTCCTCGGACACGGCATTCCCATTGCCGGGGGCTTCATGAGGCCCGGCTCACCAGAAGGGATCATTGGAGGTACCAGGAATGGCTACGACGGTGCGCCAAGAGCAGATACGGCATATGCTTATCGAAGAGGTAAGTGATATGCTGCGCAAGGACCTGAAAGATCCGCGCCTGGGCTTTATCACAGTAACCGACGCCGAAGTGTCTCGGGACCTTCGCTATGCCAAGGTCTATGTGTCCGTCATGGGATCTGAAGAGGAACAGTTGGCGGCGATGAAAGCTCTCCGCCGAGCCGCGGGTCTCGTTCGGGGAGAATTCGCACGGCGGGCACACCTTCGGGTGGCTCCGGAATTAGAATTCCGCTTCGACGAAGGCATCGCAAAAGGCGCTCGCATCTTTGAGTTGCTGAAGCAGTTGGAACAAGGGGAGAGCAGCCGTGGCGCTCCGGACGCTTCGGACGCGGGCTCCGGAGAAGAAGACAGAGACACTGCATCATGAAGAGAGTGCTCCAAAAAGCTGTGGATGCCATCGGCGAGGCGCGTAGAGTGGTTATTGCCTCCCACGTCAATCCGGACGGCGACACGCTCGGGAGCGCATTGGCGATAGGCCGCGCGCTTCGGAACATGGGCAAGGAGGTCACGCTCCTTTCTCACGATGGCGTTCCGGAAATCTATAGGTGGATGCCTGGCCAGGAGTGCATCCTGCGCCGCACGCAGGAGCGGTCCTTCGACCTCGCCATCGTATGCGACACCGGCACGCTCGACCGGATTGGCGACGCGCGCCCTGCTGTAGAGGCGGCTCGAAGGACGATAGACATAGACCACCACGTCGCCGAGGGAGCCTTCGGCGAGATACGCATCGTGGATCCGCGGGCAGCGGCTACCGGAGAGCTCGCCTATGCCCTGCTCAGGGCACTCCATGCTCCCATGGATCAGGCGGTGGCGGATTGCCTCATGTGTGCCATCGTTACCGACACTGGGTCGTTCCGCTTTCTGAACGTAACGCCCAACACCCTGCGCATCGCGGGCGCCCTCCTGCGCCTTGGCGCCCGCCTCTCCCTTATCGGAGACCTCGTCTTCGAAGATCGGTCCCTTGCGAGCCTCAAACTCTTGGGCCGGGCATTGGATGCTCTTCAAGTGACGCCGGACGGCGCCATCGCGTGGGCTCACGTGCGGGCAACCGACTATCTGGAGCTGGGTGCGTCCGACGAAGACACAGAGGGAATTGTAAACCACATCCGATCGGTGCGAGGAGCCCGCGTAGGCATCCTCTTCCGCGAGATCCCCGGCAAGAAGGTGCGTATCAGCCTTCGGGCAAAGGAAGGCGTGGACGTCAACGAAATTGCTGCGGTCTTCGGTGGAGGAGGCCATATGCTCGCAGCAGGATGTACGCTGGATCCTCCCCTCGAACAAGCCGAGGAGTTGGTGTTGGCCGAGGTGCGCCGCCGCCTGGGCACTCCAGAGCCCGCTGAAGTGTGAATTTGGGCAGCCATCGCGGCCTCTTGCTCTCGTCCAAGGCGGTCGGTGAGGTTCGAGTTCAGATTGGGTTTCCAACTACCGGAACAGAGATGGTGCAGGGCATCCTACCCTTATTCAAACCAGAAGGCGTCACCTCCCATGACGTCGTAAACCGGGTGCGGCGCATCCTCGGAGTGCGCCGGGTGGGGCATACGGGAACGCTGGATCCCATCGCCACGGGCGTGCTGGTTGTATGCGTGGGTGAGGCAACGCGCTTGGCCGAATACCTCAGTGTCCATGGGAAGGTCTACCGTACGCGCATCCGTCTCGGCTTGACCACGGACACGCAGGACCGCACAGGACAGGTGCTCTCTACTGTAGATGCGTCTGGTATCGGGGAAGCGGATGTGTTGCGCGCTCTGGAGCGGTTCAAAGGGCGCATTGAGCAGGTACCGCCTATGACGTCTGCACGCCGGTACCAAGGGAAGCGGCTCTATGCGTTGGCGCGTGCAGGCCGCGAAGTGGATCGGCCGGCCCGAGCGGTCACGATTGCCAGGTTGGACCTGTTGGCCTTTGAGCCTGGACCTCAGCCTGCCGTGGACCTCGAGGTGGAGTGCTCGGCAGGGACGTATATTCGCACCCTTGCTGCCGATTTGGGGGCGGCGCTCGGCGTAGGGGGTACGATGGAAGATCTGGTCCGAACGCAGGCTGGGCTGGTTCGCCTGGAGGATTGCGTAACGCTGGAGCAACTGGAACAATTGCAAGCATGCGGCCGATTGCCGGACGTGTTGCGGCCGCCTGCGTGGGCCATGAGGGATTGGCCTAGAACCACTGTCAATCCTCGGGAAGCAGAGGCGCTTCGTTGCGGCCGCACTTTGCCTATTCCAACCGGGGATTTGCCGGTGGGCCTTGTGTTGGCGCTGGATGAGGGCGGGAATGTGGTCGCCATTGTTCGGTGGAACGGGCAAAAGATCCGCCCGCAAAAGGTGTTCGGGGTGAGCGCAGCTCCTGATTGCTGCCGCAGCAAATAGGCCCGTGATCAGCCCACTGAGACCACCGGAGGGATTGTGATGGAGATTTGGCGGGGACTGGGAACCATCCGGCATCCGTTTGAGGCGTCCGCAGTGGCCATCGGCGTCTTCGACGGGATCCATCTCGGCCACCAGGCGCTCATCAATGCTGCTGTTCGCGACGCACGCGCGGCGGGGCGGCCGGCGGTCGTATTTACGTTCGACCGCCATCCTGCGGAACTCATCAATCCCCTTCATGCCCCTCCCTGCATCACGCCTCCAACGCGCCGGGAAGAATTGATGCGCAGCACAGGTGCGGATCACCTTGTGGTTGCCCGCTTCGACACCCGCTTCCGCAGCCTTTCGCCGGAGGCGTTTCTGAGGTTCGTCCTGGCCGGGGTTCTTGGCTGCCGGTCGGTCTTTGTTGGGCCGGATTTTCGCTTCGGATGCGACCAGGCGGGGACTGCTGAGTATCTGGTAGAAGCCGGCTCCCGGCTGGCCTTTGCCGGCCACGTGATCGCTCCGGTGATGGTGGATGGGGAACGTGTGTCAAGCACCCGCATAAGAGAATTGATCCAGGAGGGAAGCGTCGAGCGGGCTTCGGAGTTTTTGGGCCGCCCGTATGCCCTGGAGGGTTCGGTGACGCGTGGCGATGGATTGGGAAAGAAGCTCGGCTTTCCCACAGCCAACATCCGGCCATTCACCTGTCAAGTGATCCCCGGAGACGGCGTTTACGCGGCGTGGGTCCTGTGGCGCGGCGCCCGGTACTTGGGAGCGTGCAGTATCGGCACGCGGCCCACTGTGGGCGGTACGGACCGGAGGATCGAAGTGCATGTGCTGGATTTGGACGCAGACCTGTACGGAGAACGCCTCGAAGTGGAATTCGTCGCCCGCGTCCGCGGACAGGAACGTTTTCCGTGCCTGGAGGATCTGGTGGAGCGAATGCAGCAGGACGTCGTCGCAATACGCCGGGTTCTGCACAATGCGTCGGATGGGCACGCGCGGAGACTGTGATGGATCGGCTTCCTCCTAATCAGCATAGAGTGGCGTCGGGTAAGTGGCCGGTCGTTGGAGAGCGGGCTCCCTCCTCGGCCAAAGAACCATGGTGCGTGACCGTTCATGGTCTGGTACGGCAAGCGCGCATATGGAGCCTGGACGAGCTGAAGAGTTTGCCTCAAACGGAGCGCATCGTAGATATCCACTGCGTCACCCGATGGTCCCGTCCGCGCGTTTGCTTCAAGGGCGTGGACCTTGGCGTCCTTCTGGATCTGTGCGGGATCCTCCCGGAAGCGCGCTATCTTTCTTTCGTGGCCCGAAGCTCCCGGGGCCATTCAACCTCCCTGGTGCTGGAAGATGCCATCCGGTTGGGAGTCCTTGTCGCATTGGAAGCCGATGGCGCTCCTCTTTTATCGGAACACGGGGGGTCCGTCCGCACAGTCGTGCCGCACCGCTATTTCTACAAGAGCCTCAAGTGGCTGGAGCAGATAGAGGTTCTGGCGAAGGACCGCCTGGGATACTGGGAGCGGGTGGCCGGTTATCACAACGGGGCGGATCCCTACCTCGAGCAGCGATATGCAGAGCGCGAGATCACCCTGGAGACCGTGAAGGCGATGCTGCGGAACGGAAGTCTGGCGGGGCAAGACTTGCGCGGCCTTCCTGCCCGGGGATTGCGTTTGCCGGGCCTTGACGCCGGAGGTGCCTTACTGCGGGATGCCGACTTTCGGAACGCCTACATGCCCAACGCCGTTTTTTCCGGGGGCAACCTGTCCAACGCGCGTTTCCAAGGCGCCCACCTTCGGGGTGCGACGTTTTACGAAGCCGACCTCGAGGGCGCAGATTTCCGAGGAGCCGACCTCTGCGGCGCCGACTTCCGGAGGGCCAAGCTCCTAGCGGTGACTTTCTGCGATGAACCCGGGGATGTGGAGCGCTACGGGGCAGCCGTATTCGATGGATCCACGCTCTTCGACGAAGACGCTCTGGAGGCTTTGCTCCCCGTGCAAGCTGCATTCCTCGCCGCCCGGCGGATTAACTGAGCGCTGCGTCGCCTTCCTCCCCGGTTCGGATGCGGATGGCATCCACCACCGGTATTAGGAAGATCTTTCCGTCCCCAATCTCTCCGGTGCGGGCGGCTTCTGCAATCACGTCGGCCACGTGGCGTGCCTGAGCATCCGGAACCACGATTTCAATCTTCACCTTCTGAATGAGGTTGACGGTATACTCGGCGCCGCGGTAGTGTTGGGTGAACCCTTTTTGTTTGCCGGATCCCCTTACTTCCGACACGGTCATGCCCCGAATGCCGATCTCGGCGAGAGCAGTCTTGACGTCGTCCAGGCGCTGCGGCCGGACCAACGCTTCCACTTTGATCATTGATCCAATCCTCTAGTCTGTTCGTTCATCGAACGGTGCTGTTCATGTGCCACGCCCCGCCGGCATGGGTCCGGAGCGCAGCTGCCACAGGGTGCAATATGCCCCCGCCGAAATGCCCCGGGACTAACTCCGTCAGACGCTCGTACTCGTGGCATCAGATCCGCGTCCAATCGAAGATCACCCCTAGAGCCTCGGAACGGCGTTCGCGAAGCATGGCGTAGGCTTCCGGCGCTTCGTGAGGCGCGTAGCGGTGCGTCACCAGGTCGCTTACGCGCATATCGCCCCGCTGAACATAATCGAAGAAGAGATCCGCCATTCGGTGATGATCCCAAACAGTGGGATCGGCGCCGGTTTGGGGAGCGTTGCTGTCATGGGAGCCGATAATGCGCAGCCCGCGCGTGACGACGTCTGGTGTGAGGCATTGTTTGGCGGGCGAGCCTGTGTCTCCAAGCAAAACGACCTTCCCTAACCGGCGGGCCATTCGCAGGCAATGTGGGAAGACGTCTGCGTGGCCGGTTACGTCGTAGACGACGTCGCCGCCGCCTCCGGTAAGCCGATGGACTTCGTCCACGGCCGAGGCGGCATCCATGGGCAGCGTATGAGTGGCTCCATGCCGGCGGGCCATTTCGAGCCGGAGATCGGCGGTATCTACCGCTACCACCATGCGGGCGCCCATGAGCCGTGCGTATTGCACCACCAGTTGCCCCAGCAGCCCCAACCCAACAACTACTACCGCATCGCCCAGACTGTGTTCCGCCCGGCGCACAGCAATCTGAACGATGTTGGCAAGGCCGAACCACGCTGCATCTTCATCCGCAATGCCGGCCGGCACAGGGTAGAGGCTCTCGGCGGAGATTACGGTGAATTGACGGTGGTTTGCCCGCGCAGCCACTCGGTCGCCAGGATGAAACCCCTTCACTTCGGAACCGACAGCCACCACCCGGCCTACGAAGCTGTAGCCGGGGTGGAACGGATAGCGGACCCAGCGGTCCCAATGGGTGCCGGGATCGTACAGCCGGCTCAAGATGATGCCTTCGGTGCCGGTGCTGATCAGCGTGCAACGCGCTTCCAGCAGGACCTCGCCTGGCCCGGGTTCCGGCGTGGGCTCTCTGATGACTTCCACCTGGTTCCTGCCGGTGAAAACGATGCTCCACCCGTCTTTCATTGGATCATTCTCCTGGCCGGGAACTTGGGACGCGGCTGGGCCGCCGCCGTTTTCATGGAGCCGCCGCCGCTTCCCTCGTACCCGGTTCCTATCCCGGGGTCTAGAGCCGTGCCCGAATGCAGCCGCAGTTCGAGATTCAATTGGCGATGCTGTTGTCCGCACGCCGCACAGGAAGGATCCTGGCGGGTGCACGGCCAACATATCAGCGACCAATCCGCGGCTGGAGACCTGTTCTTGATATCATCTTCGCGTGACACGTCCTCTACTCCTGCACCCACTATAGCAGAAGTGCCGGCGCATCGAAAGCCCGTCCGAATGGTTACGTGGCGTGCAGTGCTCCTCGCCCTCTGCATCATGCCGTTCAACGCTTATTGGGTCATTCGGATGGAGGTGGTGCGGTATTCCGGACACCCCACCACCATCTCTTTGTTTTTTAATGTCGTCTTCATTTTAGCCGTGCTGCTGGCGGCCAATGCATTGGTTAGACGCCTGGCGCCGCGGCGGGCCTTGGCTCCCGGCGAGCTGCTGACGGTCTACATCATGCTGGCACTCGCTTCGGCTATTTCGGGACATGATATGATCGAGGTCCTTACCCCGATCCTGGCCCATGCTTCCTACTTCGCGCGGCCGGAGAATGGCTGGGGCAGCGATATCGTACCCTATCTGCCGAACTGGCTTTCGGTGAAGGATCCGCGCGCGCTTTATGAGTTCTACACAGGCACAGGATCCCTCTACCATAGCTACAATTTGAGGGCGTGGGGCATCCCGGTTCTTTGGTGGACGGCGTTCCTTGGGGTGCTGGGGTTCTTGATGCTCTGCATCAACACGCTCCTTCGGCGCCAATGGACGGAAAGTGAGAGGTTGGCCTATCCCCTGGTTGCTCTCCCTCTGGAGATGGTCAACCCGAAGACAGGTCTGTTCCGCACACGCTTGTTCTGGGCAGGTGTAATCCTTTCGGCAGCGCTGGAGCTCTGGAATGGGCTGGCGTACCTGTATCCATCCTTGCCGATGCTCCCGCTGAAGCGCTTCGGGCCCCAACAAGACCTCAACTCCTACATCACTGCGCCGCCCTGGAACGCCATAGGCTGGACCCCGATGGCGCTTTACCCGTTTGGCGTGGGGCTAGGGATGCTCCTACCGGTGGATCTGCTGTTTTCGGCGTGGTTTTTCTCCTGGATCTGGAGGCTGGAGCGGGTAGTCGGTGCAATGTACGGATACTCGGACATCCCGGGCTTTCCTTACACCGAGGCTCAATCCTTCGGCGCCTATATTGGGATCGCGGCATTCGCACTGTGGGTGAGTCGGCGCAACCTCTGGCAGATCATAACCGGGTTCTTCGACCGGAATGCGGACCTTCGGGATGCCGGCGAGCCGTTGCCCTTCCGCTGGGCTCTGGCAGGCATTCTTGTAGGTTCCTGCGCCGTGTATCTTTTCTGCCGGGCCGCCGGAATGAGCCCATCGGTGATCGCAGCGTTCTTCCTAATCTACTTTGCCCTCTCCATCGCCATAACGCGCATGCGGGCAGAGCTTGGCCCTCCAGCGCATGATCTGCATATGGCAGGTCCCGACTCGATCCTGCCGGGCGTTGCCGCGCCGAGCACATTCACCCGAAATGATCTCACGATGTTCTCCATGTTTTATGGGTTCAACCGCGCCTATCGGGCGCACCCCATGCCGATCCAACTCGAGGGCTTCAAAATGGCCGAGCGCACTGGAGGCGCATACCGCCCCCTGTTCTTTGCCATGATGCTGGCCCTAGTCTTCGGAGCGCTTTGCGCTTTCTGGGCCGATCTGGACCAGTCCTACCGGGTTGGTGCGGCAGAAAAGATCGCCCCACCGAACGTCCAGCTCATCTTCGGCAGTGAACCTTGGAACCGGATGCGATCGTGGATCTATGCCGCCCCTTCGGCCCAACAACGGTTCAACACGCGGGTAGCCATCGGCGTGGGTTTCCTCATCACCCTCGTACTCAATGCCATCCGCGTGCGTTCGGCCTGGTTCCCCTTCCACCCCGTGGGGTACGCCGTGTCCAGTTCCTGGTCCCTCAGCCTGCTGTGGTTCCCGCTCTTTGTTGCGTGGGCCATCAAGCTGTTCCTGCTGCGCTATGGCGGGCTTGCCCTCTACCGGCGGTCACTTCCTTTCTTTCTCGGGGTGATTTTGGGGGAGTGCGTGCTCGGGTCCTTGTGGATGCTGGTAGGGATCGCCTTCAATATCCCAACCTATGCATTCTGGCCATAGGACGCACCGCGCGAACCATCCGCAGATTAGGTGAGCCTAAATCGGAAATGCGCTATGCTGCGCGATATAATTGACAGGTTCAACTAATCTAAAGTACTCTCCAGGGGATGCCGACGGCTGAAGTGCGTCGTGCAACCGATCAAAAGGAGAGACAATGTGACGACGTTTCGTGTATTCGCTTCCCGCATCACATTCCTTGCTTGGGCTTTGTTGCTGGCTGCATCGGCGCGCAGCGATATCCGGGATTTCCCCTTCACATACGATTGGCAGCAGCCGGCGAGGAATGAGAAGGAGCTGGAACTCCACGGAGCCTATTTCGGCGCTTCCAACCTGCAGGTGCATCAGATCGAGATGGAGTGGGGCATCACGGATCGGTTTTCGGCTGCGCCCTATTTGGTGTTTCACAACGGCGGCGGTCGCGGATTGCATCTGGATGCAGTGAAACTGGAGACGCGATACCAATTGGGCGTGTACGCGCCGGGCCGTCTTCTGCCTGGCCTCTATGCGGAGATCGAAAAGGCGATGGACGAGCCCGCGGAGCTCGAGGCAAAGCTCATCGTGTCTCGATACGACAACGCCGGGAACGACCTCTCACTGAACTACATCGTGAAGCGGGGCCTCGGCAAGGAGGGTGCTACAACGCATGCCTACTCCTTGGCTTTCGCCGGATCCCTGCGCCGCACGGATGCCCGCCTCGGCATCGAGCTCATACACGACCTGAGCACGGGACGCATCAACGCGGGCCCGACGATCGGCTTCAGGCCGATCCCGTCCGTATGGTTGGTGGCTGGGTACGCTTTGCCGGTCAATGGTCGAGAGAACAACCGGGGCGAGCTGCGCGTTATTGCCGAATACCAGTGGTTCTAGGCACTTTCTAGGCATGCGCGAGAACCCTGCCTATGCCTCCAACGTACTGTATCTATGCGGCGGTGGGCTTGGGTCCCCATCAAGGCTGAGGTATGGAACAAAGGATCAGAGGCTGGAAGCGGTACATGCGGGCACACCTTGGGGCGATGCGCTCCCCGGCCTCTGATCCTTGGCTGGGAGTTGTGCTATGGGTCAGGTGCTCACGGTTCGGTACGGAGAAGGAGATGTTATCGAACAGCTCTTTCAGTTGAAGGTGTCTGCACTGAGGAACCATGACGTGCCTGCGTTGTGGCGCCTCACGGAGGAACTGCTGGATCTGGCCATTTCTGTGGCCCGCGCCAAGGATCGGTGGCCTGCGCGGTACGTGACGGAAAGCAGGCTGTTCGACGTTCCAGTGGATTTCGTGCGGTCTATGCCTCACCTGTTGTGTGAGGATTACGTGGTTTACCCCTATGCGGTGAAGCCTCCACGCATCATTCTCCCTCACTGATGCCCGGCCGAAGGCGGGAGCCCAAAGGGTTCCACAGCTTTCCGAGGCATCCTTCGGCTAACCGGCTCCCTTAGAGTGAAGAAGGCGGATCCCTCGCCGGCTGTTTCGGCATCCTGCGCTGGTGCGGAGGAACCGCCGGGATCTGCGGGGAATATGAAGCGGCCCTCAGGATCCTATGGATGTTCCTGTGGCCGCCGCATCAGACAGGGAGGCTATTAACTGTGAACGACAAAGTCGGCATCGCGATGCTGAGTTTTGCCCATGTGCACGCAGGGGGATATGCGGACCAGGTGGCATCCCATCCGCACGCAGAGCTCGTGGCGGTGTGGGACGAAGATGTGGAGCGAGGAAAGGCCGAGGCAGCCCGCCGCGGCATTCCATTCTATGCGGATCTGGCCGAGGTTCTCGCCTTGCCCCAGGTAGACGGGGTAGTGGTAGATGCGCCTACCAACTTGCATCCTCAGGTGCTCCAAGCTGCGGCTCGAGCCGGGAAGCATATATTCACGGAAAAGGCTCTCACCATTACCACCGCAGAGGCCACGAAAGTGGCGGACGCCATCAAACAGGCCGGCGTTCAATTCATGATCTCCCTGCCGTCCCGCACGCGGCCCGAGATCCTTTTTGCGAAGAAGGTTCTGGACGAAGGGCTGTTGGGCGACATAACCGAAATGAGAGCGCGCATCGCCCACATGGCCGCGCTGGACCGCTGGTTCCAGCCTGGGCCCAACCACGGCGGCAGCCTCTGGTTCGGTGACGAACAGGCGGCGGGAGGTGGCGCCTTTTTCGATTTGGGATGCCATCGCGTGGACATCATGCGGTGGTTTCTGGGAGAACCCGCGGCTGCAGTAGCGCGCATGAACAACTTCTCGGGGGCTTATCCCATAGACGACAACATGGTGGCAGTAGTGGAGTTCAAGAACAAGGCCCTCGGTATTCTTGACGTGTCCTGGGTGCACCGATCGGGGCCCAATCCACTGGAGATTTACGGCACCGAGGGCTTCATTTCAATAGACACGAGCCCCGGTCCGCGCATCTGGCTGGAAAGTCGCAAGATTTCCGATGAACGCGTCCAGGGTCCAATCGCTCCTTCCAAACTTCCGCCCGCGCTCCCTTCGCCCATGGAGCAATGGATCCGGGCCATCCGCGAAGGCACTCCGGCTACCATTACTCTGGAGGACGGCTGGAACCTTACCCAGATGCTGGAGGGCTGCTACACCGCTGCCAGAACGGGGCAGGTGTTCCACTTCTAACGTGCCGGGCACTCGCTTTCAAGAAGGGCCTATGGATCCGGACGAAGCGGTCTACGATGTGGTGCGCCGCATCCCTCCAGGGCGTGTCGCCACGTACGGTCAGGTGGCGGCTCTGGTCGCCGAGTACTCCCTGACGGCGCGCCAGGTGGGAGGGTTGATGCGTTTTGCGCCTGAGGGCGTTCCCTGGCATCGGGTGGTAGGAGCCGGCGGCACACTTCCCATCGGCAAGCGCAGCGCCGCCATGCGCGCACTCCAACGCCGGCTCCTCGAGGCAGAAAGGGTGACCTTCGGCTCAGCCGGCCGCATCTGCATGGATGAATTCCAGTGGCGTCCTGACTTTGCCCCAAAAGGCGCCTCGTGATTGACGGATCCTGGGCCATTCCTGTACGTCCATGGGAGCAGCGTGAGCCCTCGGCCTGTTCAATAATGCGACTGGGCGCGCGGTTCCGCATCGTTCGCAGTGCCGCTGGTTGGGACCTCGAAGCGCGGCTTCCTCATGAGTTGACGCGAAGGACTGAATGGGCTGGCAATGAAAGCGCTTAAAAGCCCGTGTAGCCTGCGACGGGATCGGAGCGATGGGACGCTGGATTTTCTATGCATGGGATGACACCCGAGACCGCCAAACGCGCGCCTGGCTGCGGAGGGCAGCGCTTAGCGGCAGTCTGCCCGCAAGCCTACCGAATGCGAGCCGCCTTGCATTGGATCAACTTCCCCGCGAAGCCGGCTTTGAGGAAGTATGCAACGCGATCCTCTTGGCTGAGTGCGCCGTAGGGGATGCTGTGACATGCGAAGGCGGACTGGCCGAATGCCTACTCAATCTGCGCCGGGACGATGCATGGGAGGCGCTGGCGACTACACTGGCGGACCTCATCTCGGCACGCCCCGGCATCGAAGCCTGGTTTGAACTTGATTTCGGTTTGGTGGGAGTACTCACGGCCGCGCACGTGCAGGCGATTGCCAAGAGCGCGCAATCGCTGCGTGCGCGGCCATTGGCCCGGCGGGCGCCGAATTGGCTGCGCCGCCTCTCCCCCGTACAGGATCCCCGCGAAGGGCTCGCGGATCTGCTCGATCTTGTGGCTTGGTGTGCGGAAAATGGGTTTGGGCTCGCGGCGGTCGCCGAGGATTAGTCCTCGAGCGCGCCCGCGATCTTTGGAAGGAACTATCTGCCCGGTCGGCAAACCTAACAGAGCAGCATGCCCAAGGGGGTGCGTCTGCCGGATGCACCCGCATGCGGTTAACTTCATTAAATATTAAATGGGAACCAGTTGATGCATAACGTTCATTTGGAAATAGGGATCAACGGAGCCTTCCTTACACGCCGATGGGAAGAGCCTGATAACTGGATGCGCCTTACCCGCGAGTGCGGATACCGTGTCCACTCGTTCTGCGGTGATGTGCTGGACCCATTCTTCTCTGGGGATTTGGGCTTCCAGATGGAGCAGGCGGCCGCCGTACGTAAGGCGGCTGAACGATACGGCGTTACCCTTTGCGATCTCTACACTGGGGTCGCCACCCACCGCTTCCATGGGCTGTCCCATTCCGACGCACGTCCTCGCCTACGCATGATGCAGTGGATCGAGCAAGCGGCCCAACTGGCGGCAGCAATGGGTGCACCGGCCCTCGGTGGGCATTGGGACGCATTCTCTGTGGAGACGCTCGAGAACCCCGAGCGTACGGAGGCTGCCTGGCAACGGCTGATCGGCACCTTCCGCGATCTGGCGGTGCGTCTCAAACCTACCGGTATCTGCGCCCTTTATCAGGAGCAGATGTACGTCCCGAGCGAAAAGCCGTGGACATTGGAAGAGTGTGAGCGCTTCCTTATTGAAGTCAATCGGGATAACCCCGGCATTCCCGTATACGTCACTCTGGACGTCGGCCACATGGCGGGGATGCACTACGGGCTCACGGGCGATGACGTAGACTATATGGCCTGGCTCAGGCGCTTCGGATCTGTAGCTGAGGTGGTCCATTTGCAGCAAACGACGCCCAATGCCTCTCACCATTGGCCTTTCACCACGGCGTATAACGAGCAGGGGCACATTCGGGTGGATAACGTGCTGGAAGCCCTTCGGCATGCCCATGAGCACCACTGTGAGCAGCCGTTCGCAGCACATCTGTCGCCGGTGAAGCGGCAGTGGCTCGTGGCGGAGATCATTCCCGGCTCTACGAAGCGGGAAGATGTTCTTCTTGCGGAATTGAAGGAGAGTGCCGAGTACCTCTATCAATTCGTTCCCGAAGGCGGCGTGGACTGGGTGTTTGAGGATTGAGAGGTCGGCTCGATTGCCGTCGCTGCTCCTCCGGATGCGGGCTCCTGATGATGCGGCTGCATCGCGCTGCAGGTTGCGAGCGGCTACATTCGGAGGGCCCGCGCATAGAAGTGAAACTTGATCACAAGGAATCTGCATTTCACGCAGGGAATTAGGGTTCGGTTGGCGTGCTGAACGCTCGGGTTCCACCAGAGGATGAGGAGGCTGCCTGATGCATCGTCGCGCCGTACGGTTTGCTAGTCTGTGGGCAATGCTTGCCTCGGCTGCTTTCTTCGGTTCGAGGGCCCAGGCCGATGCCCCGCGCAACGCGGTAGATGTAGCCCGTGCCAAAGTATATCCTGCCCTGGTGAACATCACCGTGGTGGTACGTGAGTTTGGTGAAGGGCGGGCGATCCGCCGCCCGGCTGGGGGCAGCGGTGTCGTCGTGACCCCCCAGGGCCATGTGCTCACGAACTACCATGTTGCAGGGGACACCACACGCATCATCTGCACGATGCCGGATGGCGAGGAGCTGGAGGCCCGGGTACTGGCTCACGATCCCCTTACCGATCTGAGCGTACTGAAGCTGCGCACCGAGAAGCGTCCAAAGGGATCCAAGCCGCTTGCCTATGCCAAACTGGGCAACTCCGATCTGCTTCGCGTGGGTGACACAGTCATCGCGATGGGGAACCCGCTCATGCTTTCTTCGTCGCTGACCGTGGGCGTTGTGTCCAATCCGCGCCGCGTGTTCACAGACTTTTTGGGCAGCGAGATGGAGAGCCTGGAGCTGGACGATGACGTACGTACGGGACTGCTCACTCGGTGGATCCAGCACGACGCCCTCATTCTTCCGGGCAACTCCGGCGGACCTCTGGTAAACCCGGCTGGGGAAGTGGTGGGCATCAATGAACTCGGCGGCGCCGGCGTCGGTTTTGCCATTCCGTCCAACACAGCAGCCAAGGTATTGCACCAGGTTCTGGCCCAGGGACGGGTCCGCCGCGGATGGCTCGGCCTGAGCTTCCTCCCTGTGCGGAAGCTCGGATATTCCCGCGGAGCCCTCGTATCCAGCGTGGTGCCTGGGTCGGCAGGAAGCCGGGCCGGTTTGGCGCCTGGCGATATTGTCACGTCCATCGCCGGGCACCCCGTGTCGGTGCGCTTTTTCGAGCAGGTGCCCGATCTCTACCAGATGATCGCCGATTTGCCCGTCGGAAAGCGCGTGCGCATTGACTACCTGCGCAACGGCCGAAAGGCGGCAACCACGGCTATTGTAGAGCTTATGCAGGAATTTGCCGGCAGGCAGGATGAAGTTCGGCGGCTTGGGGTCACCGCCAGGGAGATTACGGCCTACATGATGCGCGTACGGCGATTGCCCACACGTCGAGGGGTGCTGGTAACGGGTGTGCGGGCCGGATACCCGGCGGAAGCGGCCGTGCCGCCCATCGCAGAAGGGGATATCATCACGGCTGTGGGCAATAGGGCGACGCCTACTTTGAAAGCACTTGCCGAGGCAGTTGCAGCTTTACCGGAGGGCAAGACCGCCGTAGCTCTGCGTCGCAAAAACGCTGATGTCGTGTCCATCGTGCGCATTAAGCGTCCATCTGCCGAGGAGGAGGGCGGCGAGCTGCCGAAAGCTTGGTTGGGCGTGCGCACTCAAGTTCTGACCGGGGACCTCGCAGCCGCGCTCAATGTTGGCGATGTGAAGGGCTTCCGCATAACCGAGGTCTATCCCGAGACGGAGGCAGCGCGAGCAGGTCTCAAGGCGGGTGACATCATTACTGAGCTGAATGGTGAACCGCTGGATGCATCGCGACCGCAGGATGAAGAAGATCTGCGCCGAGCGATCGAGAATTTGACCGTGGGGGATGCCGCCACGTTGACCGTTTTGCGTGAACGGGCTCGCCGACAGATTGCGGTAAAGCTGGAAGCCACACCGGCCTCGGGAGGGCAGGCGCGCAAGTACACCCAGCAGGAATTCGAGTTCACGGTGCGCGATATGACGCGGATGGACCGCATCGAAAACCGGTGGCCGCCGGACTTCCGGGGGCTGATGGTGACGGAAGTGGTGTCGGGCGGATGGGCTCAAATGGCAGGCCTCCGAGGTGACGACGTGATTTTGGGCCTCCAGGGTAAACCCATGGCGGATGTGGCGTCATTCGAGGCTGAGATGAAGAAGATCCTCAAGGCGAAGCCCGCCGTCATCCGCATTTTCGTGCGGCGCAGGGAAGGCACCCACTTTGTGTTCATCCAGCCGGATTGGGACAAGATCGCCAGGTGATGGCGGAGGGCGCTCCCGATCACTTGGGAGCGGGGAGGGCACCATGCGAGAGATCAAGGCGCTTTTGGTGGGATTGGCGATGGCCGCCTTGCCCGTGTGCGGAGCAGCACAGGGGGAACCCGGGCAGTACCAGGCCGTGTTGGCCAAGCGTTCGCCCACGGTGGTGACCGTCAAGGCGGTTTTGAGGATCGAGGAACGCGCAGGCGGAGACAATGTAGAAGAGCCGGTAATGGTTCACGGAGCGATCGTCACCCCAGGCGGCCTCGTGATCCTTTCCAATACAGCCTTTTCACCGGGCCGCCTCTTGGAGATCTTCGGAGGCGGAGAAGAGGCGTCCAAGCAAATCAAGATGAGGCCCACCAGCTTCAAGGTGATCCTGCCGGGCGACGACACCGAGTACGATGCCTTCTTGGCGGCTACCGATAGCCAGCTCGAATTGGCATTCATCCAGATCGAGGGACTAGGCGCACGCCAGCTTCCCGCTGTGGATTTCGGGACATCTGTGGAGGCTGTGGTTGGCCAGCCGGTGATCGCCGTTCAGCGTATGAGCAAAGACTACGATTATGCAGCCTATTGCCGAACAGGCCGCATATCCGGGGAGATCGCTAAGCCGCGGCGCGCGTGGATTGTGGAGGGAAGCCTCGGCGAATTGGGGCTCCCCGTATACACTTTTGCCGGGGATGCAGTCGGCGTCCTCACCATGCTCCCCACAGGATCCAAGAGCACAGCACGAGAGTTAAGTTTCGGCATCTTTATGCGGATGATGGCTGGAAGCGGTGCCATGGAGGGGACCTTTCTGGTGCCCGGAAGCGCCGTCAAGAGCGTGGTGGATCTGGCGGCGAAGCGGGCCTCGGAGCTTGCTGCAGAGCGGGCAAAACAAAAATCCGC
>JBMFSQ010000022.1:24705-58324 GCA_049967475.1 Chthonomonadales bacterium
CGAAGCCTTCAACCAAGTAGATCTTGCGCCATGTGTTGGAGCGTTTAGAGGCGGAATGCTTCCACCAGGGTGCGCAAGTTTTGACGCATGGCGTCCAAGTAATGGGCAGCGGCAAAGTCGTCTGCAGTCTCAACGGGATCGAGCGGCAGCAATTTGAGGCCGGCATCCCGGCTGACCATTTCGATGGCCCGGGCAGGGAACTCCGGTTCCGTGAAGAGGACGCGAACGTGCTCGCGCCGTGCGATCTTCAGGATGTGCGCCACTTCCGCCGGGCTTGGCTCCCGGCCAGGCACGGTTTCCCAAACTGCGGCCACTTTGAGGCCGTACCGCCGAGCCAAATAGGCGAAGGCCGCATGAAACGCAATGAAGGAGCGCCCTCGATCGGGCGCCAAGGCGGCCGCGTAATCCCGATGAAGGTTCGCCAGCGCCTGGCCGTACGATGCCGCTCGCTGCCGGACGGCCGGGATTAGCGACGGGCCCCCGGGTTGATGGTCGAGCGCAGAGATCACGGCGTGAGCGATGCGTTCCGTGTAAATGCGCGCCAATACGGGATCCAACCACAGGTGCGGATCGCCTGCGCCGTGATGTTCCGGTGTGTCGGGGCCGCTCCTGCGGATAAGCGGCAGACCGCTAGAAAGAAAGACGACCGGCTTCTGGGTAATGCCCGCCTTTCGCAGCGCTTCGAGAACGAAGTTATCGAGACCGGCCCCATTGGCGAGAATGAGATCGGCGCCTGCCGCCAAGGATACATCCCCGGGCGAGAGGGCAAACTCATGGGGGTCTGTGCCGGGCGGCAGCAGGTTCTGCAAATCTACGGCATCGCCGGCGACCTCTCGAGTAAAGTCATAGATGGGGAAGATCGTGGCCAGAACGCGCAGGCGGCGATGTTCGGTGGGCCAAGAACGCGCGCGATGGCGGCCCACTGCTCTGCCGCCGAACCACAACATCGTCAGAAGGATTGCGCAGGCGGCCAAACGTTCTGCCCAAATGCGCCATGGCGAAAGTCCGGGTACCACGCTACTTGCTCCCGCTGCTGGGGGATGGTCGAGCCCTCGGCGTGTCATCAGGATGCAGGGTAGACCGGTGGGCGGCCATGAGCGCCGCTCCGGTGGCGGCATCGTGGAGGGGCTCTGCAAGAACCAGCCTGCGCGTCGAAGATGTCCGTATGTCTGAGCACTCAAGAAAGTACTTTCGCAGCAGGGGGCTGATGCGCCAGAGGCCGCCTAGAAGGTAAAGCGGCAAATCTTCCTCACCGCCAAGGGCTGTGGTTACGCGCAATGTCGAGCGCCAAAGATGGCTCGCAGCACGGCGGAGCAGCCGTTGGGCCTCAGGTACTCCGTTGTCGGCAAGGCGGCCGACGACGGCGGCGAGTTGAGCGATGCGCCCCGGTTCGAACGGGTGATACACCCATTCCACGAGCAGATCGCGGTGGGGCGTTCCCGTTGCAGAGATCACAGCAGCAGCCAAGCTATCCGATGTATCTCCCACCTCGATCTTCGCCAGCGTATGCCGCAGCGCTCGGGCGCCCAGGTAGAAGCCGCTGCCGGCGTCCCCCAGCAGGAAGCCGTTGCCATCGGCGCGCGCTTCGCAGCCCCCGCGGTCTTTCCCATAGGCTACCACTCCCGTGCCTGCGCATAAGCATACGCCGGGTGCGCCGCCGCCGGCTCCCCAGTGGGCGGCAACGTAGTCGGGCTGCACTACGTAATGCGTGGCGGTAAAAGCGCCCATCAACAAATCGAGCAAGGCAGATCTCTGCTCCCGCACTACATAACCGGCCATTCCGGCGCCCACAGCCTCGAATGCGGTTCCTGCCTCAAGTCCTGCATTGTGGAGTGCAGTCGTGGCGGCCCGAACCAAGGACGCTTCCACCGAAGAGATCGGCGTACTGGCCAGGTTGGCGGGTCCCGCCTCGCCTTTGCCGAGGATCTGCTCAGCGGCATCCATGACTACGGCAGCGGTTTTGCTGCCCCCGCCATCCAGGCCAAGATATAAGGGCTCTTTCATGCCTAGAAGTATACTCGCCCACCCTGGCTATCGCACGGGCACGGTGGGGGAGCCTGTGCAGGATGCGGCTTGCGGGTACAATATGCCGGAGCATGAGCGAACCCCCTACGGATTTCCTCGCGCCGATTAGCAAGGAGGATACAACCCAATGAGCCATAAGAAGCGCGTTTACCTGTTTGCCGAGGGAAACGCGAACATGAAAGATCTGCTCGGCGGCAAGGGAGCCAATCTTGCCGAGATGACCAACATCGGATTGCCGGTCCCGCCCGGCTTTACGATTACTACGGAAGTGTGTAACGAATACATCGAAGGAGGCTATAAACTTCCCGACGGCTTGATGGCCGAAGTCGAGGCGGCCCTCCATACGGTGGAAGAGCAGATAGGCAAGAAATTCGGAGACGCCGAGAACCCGCTGCTGGTTTCTGTGAGGTCGGGCGCCAAATTCTCCATGCCCGGCATGATGGACACGATCCTCAACCTTGGCCTCAACGACAAGTCCATACAGGGGATGATCAAGCAGACGGGAAACGAGCGCTTCGTATACGACGCGTACCGTCGCTTCATCATGATGTTCTCGAACATCGTCCTTGGAATAGACCGCAAGAAATTCGAGGATATCTTCGATCGCTTCAAGGCGAGCATCGGGGCTCGGCAAGACACCGACGTACCCGCAGACGTCCTGAAGAAGGTTTGCGCCGAATTCCTGGATCTCTACAAAAAGGAGACCGGCGAAGAATTTCCCCAGGATCCGATGGTTCAATTGCGCATGGCCATAGAGGCGGTATTCCGCTCCTGGAACAACGACCGCGCTATTGCCTATCGGGAACGGGAGAAGATCCCTCACACTTTGGGAACCGCCGTCAATGTGCAGTCCATGGTGTTCGGGAACATGGGCGACGACTCAGGTACGGGCGTAGCCTTCACTCGTGATATGGCTACGGGCGAAAAGGTGATGTACGGTGAGTACCTGATGAATGCCCAGGGCGAAGACGTGGTGGCTGGGATACGCACCCCTGTTCCGATCTCGGAATTGCAGAGGGTTAATCCCGAAATCTACCGGCAATTTGACGAGATCGCGAAGAGACTGGAGAACCATTACCGCGATGCGATGGACCTCGAGTTCACCATCGAGAAGAACCGCCTCTACATTCTCCAGTGCCGGGTGGGCAAGCGAACAGCCGGCGCAGCCGTCCGCATCGCCGTGGAGATGGTGCAGGAGGGCCTTATAGACAAGAAAGAGGCCATCAACCGTGTGCGTCCCCAGGATTTGGATCAATTGCTCCATCCGCAGATTGATCCCAAAGCCAAGGTGCCCGTCATTGCCAAGGGGCTTCCCGCCTCGCCAGGTGCCGCCGTAGGAAAAGTGGTTTTCGAGGCGGCGGAGGCGGCGGTTCGTGGCCTGTCTGAGCCTGTGATCCTTGTGCGTCCCGAAACCAACCCCGACGACATCCGGGGAATGTTGGCCAGCAAAGGCGTGCTGACGGCGCGCGGCGGGATGACATCCCACGCGGCGGTCGTGGCGCGCGGCTTCGGATTGCCTTGCGTGGCCGGGTGCGAGGGCATCGTGATTGATGAAGACGCCAAACTCTTTACCGCGGGCGACGTGGTTGTGCATGAAGGCGATTTCATCTCCATAGACGGCTCGACGGGCAACGTTATGTTGGGCCAAGCGCCTCTCATCGAGCCGGCGATTACCGCCGAATTTCAGACGCTCCTTGGCTGGGCTGATGAGGTGCGCAAACTCGGCGTTCGCGCCAATGCGGACAACCCAAAGGATGCCCGTAAAGCCTTCGAATTCGGTGCAGAAGGCATCGGCCTCTGCCGCACAGAGCATATGTTCTTCGAGAAGGATCGCCTCCCAGTGGTTCAAGACATGATCTTGGCCAAAACGAAGGAGGATCGGCAGAACGCCCTCAACAAGCTGCTTCCCGTTCAACAAAGCGACTTCGAGGGCATCTTCGAGGCGATGCAGGGAAGGCCGGTGACCATTCGCCTGATTGATCCGCCTCTACACGAGTTCCTGCCTCGCTACGAGCATGTTCTGGCCCGCGTGGTGGACCTGAAGGCGAGAGGTGTGGCTCCGGGATCGCCTTCCTACGAGCTTCTCGATCAACAGGAGCGACTGCTGGAGGCTATCGAAGCCATGCGCGAGGCCAACCCCATGCTGGGCTTGAGGGGCTGCCGCCTTTCCATCGTCTTTCCCGAGATCGTCGAGATGCAGGTGCGCGCCATCTTCCAGGCGGCATGCAAGCTTGCCAAGCAGGGCAAGGAAGTGCATCCGGAGATCATGATCCCACTGGTTGGCCACGTGAATGAGCTGAAGCTCCTTCGGGAACAACTGGAAGGGGTAGCAAAGCAGGTGATGCAGGAAGCAGGCTGTGAGGTGGACTACAAGTTCGGCACCATGATCGAGATCCCGAGGGCGGCCCTCACGTCCGACAAGGTAGCCGAATTCGCTGAGTTCTTCAGTTTCGGCACCAACGACCTTACGCAGACCACCTTCGGTTTCAGCCGGGACGACGCTGAAGGTAAGTTTCTGCAGAAGTACGTTGATATGAAGATCTTGCCTGTGAACCCGTTCGAGACGCTGGATCGAGACGGAGTGGGCAAGCTCATGCGCCTCTGCGTAGAACAAGCCCGGCCGGTGCGCCCGGATATCAAATTGGGCATCTGCGGAGAGCACGGAGGAGATCCTTCGTCCATCGAGTTCTGCCACCAGATTGGCCTGAACTATGTGAGCTGCTCTCCGTTCCGCGTGCCGATCGCCCGGTTGGCGGCAGCCCAGGCGGCCGTGGCGGATGGAGTGGAACGCGACAAGTAGCATCCTGCGCAGGCGGCAACTTCAGGGAGTGGGCGTAGGCCGTCCACTCCCTTTCGCCGACTGGCGTTTGGGATGGGCCTTGACGGGCCGGGCCGATTGGGGCTATACTGGGTTCAGCAAGATGGACAGAAGGAGAGAGTAGCGTGCCGCTTGTTCGCGAGCGCAAGTCCTCGATCATCGAGGAGCACAAGATCCACGAGACGGATACCGGTTCACCAGAGGTTCAGATTGCGCTGCTTACTGCGCGCATCAACCAGTTGACGGAACACCTGAAGGAGCACAAGAAGGATTTCCACTCACGCCGCGGCCTGATGATGATGGTGGGCCGCCGGAGGCGGATGCTGGAATACCTTTCGCGCAAAGACATCGAGCGCTACCGTGCTTTGGTGACGCGTCTCGGTATCCGGAGCAGACTCTAGAGCAGTGGGCGAAGCGAAGATGAGCGTTGGGGCCGTGCTCCAGCGCTCGTTCGCTATCGCCCGTCTCGTTTTTGGGAGAAACAGAACTTGGTACACACAGTCGAGGCAACGCTTGGCGGCAAGGTATTGCGCCTACAGACCGGTAAGGTCGCCAAGCAGGCCGGCGGCAGTTGCTGGTTGCAGGTGGGAGACACCATCGTGCTGGGCACTGCCACCATGGCGCAAACCGTTCGGGAAGGGCTCGACTTCTTCCCGCTTACTTGTGATTACGAGGAGAGGAAGTACGCCGTAGGCAAGATACCGGGCGGCTTCGTGAAGCGAGGGGGACGTCCAAGTGAGAAGGCAATCCTCACTTCTCGGCTGATAGACCGACCCGTGCGCCCACTTTTTCCCCAGGGCCTGCGTAACGAAGTGCAGGTCATCGTAACGCCCCTATCCGTCGAGCATGAGAACCTCCCCGATGTGCTGGCTGTTGTGGCGGCTTCCACGGCATTGCTTCTGAGCGACGCTCCATGGAATGGACCCATCGGGTGCGTTCGGGTGGGCCGCGTCAACGGTGCGTTCATCCTAAACCCGTCTCTGGCCCAACTCGTGGACTCCGACCTCGATTTGATTGTCGCGGGGACCAAAGACACGGTAAACATGCTCGAGGCCGGCGCTTCCGAGGTAAGCGAAGACACGATCCTTGCAGCCATCGAGTTTGCCCATGCGGCCATCAAGGATCAATGCGCGCTCCAAGAAGAATTGGCGCGGGCCGCAGGCAAACCCAAGCGGGAAGTGCCCCTCCATGTGCTGAATGAGGACGTGTTGCAAGCCGTGCGCGAGAAGACGGCATCCGAACTGCGGACCGCGATCCAGAACCCCGACAAGGCGGCGCGGGAGTCGGGCCTGAGTGAGCTCAAGGACGAAATCGTTGCAAGGCTGGCCTCAGAGTTTCCCGACCATGTGGATGATTTGGGTGAGGCTGTCGAAAAGGTCATCAAGGAACAGGTGCGGGCCCTCATACTGGATGAAGGCATCAGACCCGATGGCCGGCGCCTCGACGAGATTCGGCCGATCTCCGCGGAAGTGGGTTTGCTGCCGAGGGTTCACGGTTCCGGCCTTTTCACGCGCGGGCAGACACAGGTTCTCACCACGCTCACGCTGGGATCCACCGACGACACTCAGCTTGTGGATGGACTGGAAGGGGATATGGAGAAGCGCTATATGCACTTCTATAACTTCCCTCCCTATTCCGTTGGTGAAACACGGCCATTGCGCGGGCCAGGCCGCAGGGAGATCGGCCACGGCGCCCTGGCGGAACGCGCCCTGCTGGCCGTAATCCCGCCCAAGGAAGAATTCCCGTACACGATGCTCCTCACATCGGAGGTGCTGGAGAGCAACGGCTCCACGTCCATGGCCTCAACCTGCGGCTCCACGCTCGCGCTGATGGATGCAGGCGTCCCCATCAAAGCGCCTGTGAGCGGTATCGCCATGGGCCTCATGACCCGCGGCGATCAGTTCGCTGTCCTCTCAGATATCCAAGGAATGGAAGACTTCTCTGGGGATATGGACTTCAAGGTGGCAGGCACGCGTGATGGCATCACGGCCATCCAACTCGACACCAAGATCCGCGGCCTCTCGGTGGAGATCATTCGTCTCACACTGGCTCAAGCGCGAGAGGGTCGCCTCTACATTCTAGACAAGATGTTGGAGGCCATTCCCGCGCCGCGCAAGCACCTGAGCGATTACGCCCCACGCCTCTTGACCCTCCATATCAACCCCGAAAGAATCGGGGAAGTAATCGGCCCCGGCGGCAAGATGATCAAAAAGATCGAAGCGGAAACCGGCGCCGACGTCAGCATCGAGCAGGACGGCACGATCTTCATTGCTGCTGCAGATGGAGCGGCCGGGGATCGCGCGGCTCAAATGATCCGAAGCATCACCGCCGAGGTTCAAGTGGGTGAACGGTATCGCGGGCGCGTCACCCGCTTCATGTCGGCCGGGGCGTTCGTTGAGATCCTGCCCGGCAAGGAAGGGCTGGTGCGTACCGAGAACCTTTCCACGACGCCGATACGCCGCCCGGAAGAGGCAGTGAAGATCGGGGACGAATTGGAGGTGAGGGTCATTGAAATAGATCCTCAGGGGCGCATCAACCTCTCGGCCGTGCATCTGGACAAGCCCTTGGACCATCTGGCTGGGAGGCGTCCCGATCGAGGTGACGGCGGCTTTCGGAATGACCGAGGAGGCCGTCCGGGGGCTCCTCCCACTCCGCGAACGACGTCCCATGATCCCGACCGGGGCTTCCACACGCCCAGTGGCCACGGCCGCCCCGAGGCGAAGGAAGAGGAAGAAGATCTTCCAAAGGCACGGTTCCGACCTCGTCGCTGAGGCCGTTCCTCCGGCGCTGCCGCGGGCTCCCACCAAAGGGAGCCCGCGGCGGTTTGGCCTTACTGCACCTCAGCCCCGTACTAGCCGCTTCCCAGCGGCTGCAGCATCCCCGCCCGAGGCGGCCTAAACTTCCATCACGACGGGCACCACCACAGGCCGCCGCCGGGTGCGCCGATTGAGGAACCGGGCCACCACATCGCGTACTGTGGAACGCGCATTGTCCCAATCGGCATCGCCCTCGGGGCCCATGGTTTCGAGGGCTTCTGCCACGAGCCGCGATGCCTCTTCGAACAGCTCCTCGGAGTCTTCCGGATGGAGGAACCCGCGAGAGATGAGGTCGGGGCCGTAGATGATCTCCCCTGTGGCCCTGTCAATCCCCACGGTTACGATGACGGTGCCGTTATCGGCTAGGTGGCGGCGGTCGCGCAGGATAACCTCGCTGACGCCTCCTTCTGAGAGGCCATCCACGAGTACGTCGCCGGCGTTGGGGATCGAACCCGACACCCACGCGCCCTCGGCGTTCAATGTGAGAACATCACCGATATCCAGCCAGAACACATGGTCCCTGGGCATGCCCATGCCGGTGACCATTTCCGTATACGCGTGCATCATGCGCGGTTCCCCGTGGAAGGGAACCACATATTGAGGCCGAACCAGGTTGAACATGAGCTTCAGTTCTTCTTGATTGGCGTGACCGGACACGTGCACCGGATGGATCAGATCGTAAATCACGCGGGCTCCACGGCGGAAGAGGCGGTTCACCGTGCGCCAAACAGCATCTTCATTGCCGGGGATGGGATGCGAGGAGAGAATGACGGTGTCGCCTGGCATGATTTGGAGCTTGTGGGCATCGCAGGCCATGCGCGACAGGGCCGAAAGGGGTTCCCCTTGGCTGCCGGTCGTGAGGATGACTAATTCGTCGGGCGAATACCGGTCTACCTCATCCAGCCGGATGCGGTCGGCGTCGTGGTAGGTGAGGTAACCCAGCTCCCGAGCAACGCCGATATTGCGCTCCATGGAACGGCCTGCAACTGCCACCTTGCGGCGATAGCGGGCCGCCGTGTCGAAGACCTGCTGGATGCGGTGGATGTTGGATGCGAAGGTGGTGACCAATACACGGCCCGGGGCAGCTCTGAATTGTTCCTCGAAGACGAGACCCACCGTGCGCTCGCTGGGCACCCATCCCTTCTTCTCGGCATTCACGCTGTCGCTGATGAGCAGCAACACCCCCTCGTCACCGAGCTGGGCAAATCGGCCTGCGTTGAAGAGACGCCCATCCACGGGGGTGTGGTCTATCTTGAAGTCTCCCGTGTGCACCACGACGCCCACCGGTGTGTGGAGGGCGAGGCTCACCGTGTCGGGGATGGAGTGCGTTACCTGGATGGGTTCCACTGTGATGCAGCCCAGCTCCACTCGGTCGCCAGGCTCGAAGATGCGCAGGTCAGCCGATCCCAAGAGATTGTGTTCTTCCAGCTTCTCGCGCACGAGCCCCAGTGTAAGGGGCGTACCCCACACGGGAACGTTGATCTCGCGAAGCAAGTACGGGAGCGCCCCTACGTGGTCTTCGTGGCCGTGCGTAAGGACCACGCCGCGAAGCTGCCAATCGTGCTCGCGGAGGAAGGACATGTCGGGAATGATGAGGTCAACGCCAGGGTGTTCCTCGGTGGGGAATTGTACGCCAGCGTCTATGACGATCATATCCTCTCCGCAGCGCACAACGAGCATATTCTTTCCTACGTCGCCGGCGCCGCCCAAAGGGATGATCTCGATACAGTCCGGATTTGCTGGCATCTAGAATGCTTAGGCTCCTTTCGTGTCGCTGCGGGCGATTGCGGGACTAGCCCTGGGGCCGGTTCAAGAGGCCGTAATCTGCCATGGCCTTGGTGATGATGGCGCGTTCCGCCTCGGTTGCTTCTACCAAAGGCAGGCGCGGCGCACCCACCGGAATGCCCAGCAGGTTCAGGGCCGCCTTTACCGGCACGGGACTGGGCGTACTCGGCTGGAAGCAGGCTTTCACAATGGGAAGCATGGCAGCGTGGAGCCGTGCAGCCTCAGCGAGATCCCCGGCCAGAAACGCTGCGTGCATGCGCTTCAGGTCGGCTCCTACGAGGTGCGAAGTGACGCTCACTACGCCGTATCCGCCTAGAGCCAGAATGGGCAGCACGAGGCCATCCTCTCCGCTGTACACCCGGAAGCCCGCAGGAGCCCCGGCGATGATCTCGGACACCTGCATCAGGTTGCCGCTCGCTTCTTTCACTGCTACGATATTGGGGACGTCGCGGGCGAGGCGCAGAACCGTAGCGGCCTCGATGTTGACGGAGGTACGGCCGGGCACGTTATAGATCATCACCGGTATCGGCACGGCTTCGGCAATGGCCCGAAAGTGCCGGTAAAGGCCCTCCTGTGAGGGTTTGTTGTAGTAAGGTGCCACCAACAGGATGCCGTCTACTCCCAGCCGGGCGGCCGCCTGTGAAAGCGCCACTGCCTCCGCGGTGTTGTTGCCTCCCGTTCCTGCAATCACGGCTGCGCGGTCCCCAGCGGCTTCCTTGACTAGCGAGAAGAGGGCGAGTTTTTCGTCGCGCGTAAGAGTGGGCGACTCGCCCGTGGTGCCGGAAGGCACAAGGCCGTCGGAACCATGCGCCAAAAGGTACTCCACAAGCCGGGGCACAGCCGCCTTATCAAGGCTCCCATCGGCTGCGAAGGGAGTGACCATTGCAGTTAGAACACGACCCCATTCTCGCATGTTGCCTGAACCTCGATCTTGCCCGGTTGTTTTCTTGATACCGGCGGAACTGACTGGGAGGGTGTTTTTTTCCCGTGCCTCCCCTTTTGGGCCCAATGTTACGACCGCCAAGCGGAGCGGTGGGAGGGTTGCCTCGTTTACAGGGCTCCGCGACGGATCAGCTCTTCAGCAATTTGAATGCCGTTCAGCGCCGCCCCCTTAAGTAGCTGATCGCCGGACACGAACATCTCGAGTGCGCGCTCGTTGGAAAGGTCTCTCCTGATGCGGCCCACGAGCACATCATTGCCGCCGGATGCCTCGATGGGCATGGGGAAGTGATTGGCGGCGGGGTCTTCTACCACGCGAACCCCTGGAAATGCGGCCAAAGCCCTCCGGGCATCCTCCGGGGACGGAACTGCTTCGCGGAATTCAACGTTTATGGCCTCGGAGTGTGCTCGGAGTACGGGGACCCGCACGCATGTAGCCGTCAGGCGGAGCGCATCGTCGTGGAGGATCTTTCGCGTTTCCTGGATCATTTTGCGCTCCTCTTCGTTGTATCCGTCCGCGCCTACAGTGGAGTTGTGCAGGAATAGGTTGAACGCGATGGGGTGGGGGAAGACATTAGGCTCGGGAGCCTTTCCCTGCAGAACTTGTTCGGTTTGGGTGACCAGCTCGCGCATGGCAGCAGCTCCGGCACCGCTGGCTGCCTGGTATGTGGAGACCACGATCCTGCGCACCTTCCATGAGGCGTGGAGGGGCGCCACAGCCATCAGGAGAATGATCGTAGAGCAATTGGGGTTCGCGATGATGCCGTGATGGTCTGCCAGATCCTCGGCGTTGATTTCGGGAATTACCAAGGGCGTTTGAGCGTCCATCCGGAAGGCAGACGAATTGTCTATCACCACGGCTCCGGCCCGAGCAGCAGCGGGGGCGAATTCTTTGCTGCGCGCACCTCCCGCGGAGAAGAAGGCGATATCGCATCCTTCAAAAGAGCGCTCCGTGAGCCGTTCCACTTTATGCGCCTCGCCGCGAAAACGAAGGACCTGGCCTTCAGAACGGCTGGATGCCAGAAGTTTCAGCGAAGATACGGGGAAATCACGGTCTTCCAGCAGGCGCAGAAACTCTTTACCCACGGCACCCGTAGCGCCGGCGATGGCTACGTGATACGTCTTCACAATCGCAAAACCTCGATGATGTCAGAACTCGGGAATCATATGATACCCGAAGAGGCGCTGCACGCTTTGTGTTCCTCGGGACGCAGCGTCGGAGCCTTTCCATCTGACCAGAGGCTTGCGGGAAGGGCAGGATGCGGCGATGGAAAACCGGTGCGAAGATTGCGCAGGGGCTGGCCCTGTTAGGCGCCACAGGTGTCTCCGGCAAGCACCCGTCGGATGGTGCGCTGGAAGAACGGCAGGGTGTCCCGCCAAAGACATGCGGCGAAGGCTGCGTCGGCAACAGCGAGGAATGCACCGGGCCAATAGAAATAGTGGCGCCCTCCGTACTGCAGGATTGGGAGGAAACTCATGAGCATGAGGCTTGCCGCCAACAGACCTGGCTCCTCCCGGCGGTGCCGCCAGAAGACGAGCGGCGCCCAGAGGTACAGGATTACGGCGGCGAGAGAAGCAAAGCTATCGGGAAGGAAGATCAGGGCCCACGTGCCTTCGGATCCCACATATTGCGCGCAGAGGCACGCGGCTGTGAGGTCTGCCAAGGCAATCACCCAGAAGGGCCACTTGCGCAACTTGCCCACTCCGGTGAGGATCAGGATGGCGGCGGCGGCTGCGACCGGCCACCAGATGCCCGCAAACAAGAGTGCGCCGACGGGACCTGCCCATTCATGGATCCATTTGCGCAGGATGACCATGCGCCCCATGACCGGTCCCCAGGCATGGGGTACGCACACGCTTCGCACGATCCAGAGAACGGCTCCGGCCGCCGCAAAGGCAGTGATCCCCAAGACGCTATAGGTGCGCCGGTACAGGAGCACCGCCATCGCCATGGGTATGGTGATGTAACCCATCTCTTTGGAACCCACCGAGGCGGCAAGAGCGAGCACCGATGCCGCCACAAGGATGGGTTTGCGGTTCAGAAGCGCCGCATCCAGAAGGATCAGGCATAGTAAGGCAAAGGTAAGGCTGAGCACATCGTTCTGGGCCGGCCACCACGTAAGGGAACGGCTGACGGCGAAGTACATCGTGTTGGCCGGTGTAGCGAAGAAGACCACTGCCACAAGGCCGAACAAGCACCTTCTTAAGCCGTGGCGATTGAGCAGGGACACAGTCAAAATATAAACGAGGAATGCATTGATCACGTGGAGCGCCAAGGAAACCCGATCCCATGCCGTGAAGTTGGTTCCGAATGCCCGGCACTCCATGAAGAAGAGCATGCTCGTAATGGGGCGATAGTAGGGAACGCGCGGATAGATCCACGAGCCGGTCCACCATTTGGGAATATCGCTCCAAGAGGCGGCGCATGCTGCATAATAGAGGTTGTGGATATCTTCTGGGCGTCGGAGCTCCAATTCCGCACCGCCAGGGGGCCAGCCTACTGCTGGGGCTCGGGAATATGCCAAGCAAAGAGCAACGAGGCCACAGACCATGTGGGTTGCGGCCGGATAGCGCGACGGCAAGGAGGCCACTGCACACCATGCCGCTCGGAGTCGCGCGAACCAGCGGTAGCCTGAAGCCGATGCCATATACACCCCAAGGTTCGATCGCCGCGGCGATGTGTCCTGCGTCGGAGCCGCGAGGAGTTCTACAGTGCCGATCTTGAGCGTGAAAGGCCTAAAGGTTGTCGTTGGGGGGCGGGTGCTTTTGGAGCACGTGAGCCTCACGGTTGATCGCGGGGAGATCGTCGCGCTCATCGGTCCGAACGGTGCCGGCAAGACGACGCTTCTCAAAGCCATCCTTGGGCTGATCCCGTTAACGGCGGGGGAGGTGCTGCTGTTCGGCAAGCCTCTGAATATGCTGGGCCCCAACCGTGATCGCCTAGGCTATGTGCCCCAAAACATGGAGCTGGATCGGAGCGTGCCCATCACGGTGGAGGAACTCATCGGCGTCTACACTCCACGCCGGTACTTGGGCCCCGGGGCCATACGCAGGGCTCTTGCCGAAGTAGATGCCGAGCGGCTTGCGCGCCAGCGCGTGGGGGCTCTTTCTGGCGGTGAACTGCAGCGCGTGTTGATCGCTATGAGCCTTTTGAGAGATCCTGCCTTGCTTTTTCTGGATGAACCGGCCACGGGCGTGGACCGGGAGGGCCAAAAACTGCTTTACGACACGTTGGAGCACTTGCGCAGTGAGCGCGGGATTGCCGTCCTGATGGTGTCGCACGATTTTTCGGTAGTCTATCGTCACGCATCCCGCGTTGTGTGCATTAACCGGCGGCTCATGTGTGCCGGCATCCCCAGCGAGGTCCTCACCGAGGAGACGCTGGAACATCTGTACGGGCACGAAGCGGCCCTGTATGAGCACCACGACTGATCGGCGCGTTCATCGGCGTGGAGGGGGCGCCGGTGCGATCCTGCACCGCAGGCCGGGAGCCGCATCGTGCGATTGTCGTGCACACGCAAAGGACGAGGATTACGGGGCGTGCAGACGATATCGTGCTGAGTGACGCGGGTTGCCCGAGGCGACGTCCTAGGGAATGGCCCCAAGTACGCAGCGGGGCAAGGCACGAGACAGGAGATTTGGTGCTGTCATGGGATTGGAATACCCGTTTATGCAGCGGGCGCTGATGGTCAGCTTGCTGATGGGCACCCTCTGTCCATTGCTGGGCGTTTTTGTGGTGATCCGCAGGATGTCGTTCTTTGGCGATGCCATAGCCCATTCGGCATTCACAGGCATCGCGCTCGGGCTTCTCCTGGGAGTGGACCCATCCCTCTCGTCCGTGGCGTTCGCTGTTCTCATCGCGTTGGGAATGGGAGCGCTTCAGGCGCGTTCTTCAATCCCGTCCGATACCATCATCGGCGTCTTCTTCGCCGGAGCAGCAGCGCTTGGCATCCTCCTGATCGGGTTGTTGCAGGGCTACCGCACGAACCTTTTCGCCTACCTTTTCGGCGATGTTCTAACCGTCAGCAGGGGGGATCTGGCGGCGGCGGCAATCCTGCTGGGCGGTGTCGCTATAGCAGTGCTCATTCTGAGGCGCCCGTTGTTGCAGGTAGCCCTCAACCGGGATTTGGCGGCGGTGCATGGTGCGCGGGTTGCCGCCGTAGAATATGCCCTCATGGTCCTTTTGGCCGTGACCGTGGCTATGAGCATCAAACTCGTCGGCATTATTCTGGTAACGGCTCTCCTGATTATACCGGCCGCTGCCGCACGCAATGTGAGCCGTTCGATCCGCCAGGTGTTTGCTTTCGCTTTGGCGGCGGGAGTGATTTCGGCCGTTTTGGGGCTGCTGGCGTCCTACCAACTGAACACTGCGTCCGGCCCCACGATTGTGATGGTGTCTATCGTCCTCTTCATTGCCTCATTGATTGGTGCAGAACGATGAACTGGGATACGCCGTGGCACGGGATGCGCGGGTTGAGGCGGCAGCCGGCGAGCCTGCGCGATGCGGCGGCAGCCCTTCCATCCCGGCAGAAGGAGGAATGGGGCCGATGGCGGCGTTGAGACAGCGTAGAGCAGGAGTATATGGGGTGGGGAAGCCGACGTTTCTTTGGGCCATGAGCGCCGTAGTGGGAATGCTTTTTTGGCCGGCGCCGGCCGCCGTGGCTGTTGAGCGGGAGGTACTCTTCGACGGAACCGGGGCGGCTGCCTGGGACACCTCTCGCGACGCGGCACGCCTGGAGAGTGAATTCGCCCTGTCCCGCGTGATCCAGGCGACGAACCCACCCGCACTGCTCTGGCGCTTTGTGCCCAAGAACGTCCAGTTTAACGACCTTTTTCTCATGAAGCCCATCGAGCGCCCGTTCACGGCAATCCGGGTGGAGATCCGCAATGAAGGCGCAGCGTTCGAATTTGCAGCGAAAACGAGGGATGCGGATGGCGCAGAGTGGACCACGGAGCGTGTAGCCCTTCCAGCTCATTCCGATTGGCGCTGGGTGGACTTCCCGCTGCCCCAGTGGCATGTTGCTTCATGGTCCGCCGATGCCGATGGACGGCTTGACTTTCCCTTGTCGGCGTTCACGATCATCGCTTTCGGGGTGACGCGCGGGGCAGAGTATCAGATACGCGTAGCGCGCGTTGAGGTGATCCGGCCGGATCCTCCAGTAGCCGTTGTCGAGCGGGCGGCCTTGCCGAGGAGAGTGCGCGCCGGCGGGAACTATCCCGTACGGATTGTTTATCGCCTCAGCCGAGTGTGTACGGAACCATCCGCTGCTCTGGTGTTCAAACAGAACGGAAGGGTTCTTTTCACTCTCCCACTGAGGGGCGTAGATGTCCGGAGTGTTGAGCATGCCGGCCGTACAGCCGTAGTAAACTGCCGTATCGCCATCCCCCTGTACGCATTTGGGGGAGATTATCAGGTGTCTCTGAAGCTGGGGGAAGCGCGTATTGCTGGTGCGGGAGGCAAGCCGATGAGCATCCTTGGAACGATTTCCGTTCATCCCCGCATCCCAGGAAGGACGGTAGCCACGGTGAAGCTGTACCACGGGACGCCGACGCTCATGATCAATGGGAAGCCGTATAACGGCATGGCGTGGGCCACCTATAGCCCTAGCCAGGCCGTATTCAAAGACTTCGCTCGGGCCGGAGTCCAGCTCTACACTTTTGCTGCGACCCCCACGGAATCGGGATACGGCCTTTCGCGAACTGCTTGGGTTGCGCCGGATCGCTACGACTTCTCTCAACTCGACGAGCGCGCCATGATGCTGCTTCAGGCCAATCCTCATGCTTACTTCTTTCCCCGCCTTTATCTCCATGCCCCCAAGTGGTGGAGCGACGCTCATCCCAACGACATTGTTCTGATGGATCCGGGCGACGGCAAGCCGGTGCCGTTCATCCATGCAGGCGGCAAACCGGCTCCCAGTTGGGCGTCCGAAGCGTGGCGAAACGCGACGTTGGAGGGGCTGCGCAAGCTGATCGAACATATCGAGGCTTCTCCCTATGCCGACCGGGTAATCGGCTACCACATAGCCTCGGGCACCACGGAAGAGTGGATGATGTGGGGCGCGAACGAAAATGAATGGGTGGATTATTCTCCCGTGAACGAGGCCGGGTTCCGAAGGTGGCTGAGGAGGAAATACCGCACCGATGCCGGGCTGCAGAACGGATGGCACCGGAAAGACGTTACCCTGGCTACAGCCGAAATTCCCACCAAAGCCCAACGGCAGGCTGCCTCACTCGGCGCCCTCCAAGACCCTGCCAAGAACCAGGCAGTGATTGATTACAACTTGTACACGTCGGACCTTGTTGCGGACACCATCCTCACATTCGCCCGCGGCATCAAGCAGATGACCCATGGAGAGAAGATCGTTGGCGCCTTCTACGGGTATTTGCTGCAACTGTGCGGAGAGCAGCGCCAGCAGAATGCGGGCCATTTGGCTCTCAAGAAGGTGTTGAATTCTCCGTACATAGATTTTCTGTGCAGTCCTACCAGCTATGCTTTCCGTGAGCTTGGCGGCGAGGGAACCAGCCATTTCATGTCTCTGTTTGGGAGCGTGAAACTCCACGGCAAGCTCTGGTTCGACGAGAATGACATCCGCACCTCGCTGTCTGGGGGAGCCGTGGGACTTTGGGGCCGGCCGCCGAATGTGGAGGGCGATATCCTGCAGCAGGAAAAGGAACTCGCCGATGTTCTCACCAATGGCGCCGCCCAGTGGTGGTTCGATGTGGGAGGTAATCGGTACGATGCTCCCCGCCTCATGGCGTGCATCAAGGGACTGGTGAAGGCGGCAAGTGCCGTGCAAACGGTGGATCGGAGCCCCGCGGATGAAGTCGCCCTGATTGTGGATGAACGCAGTCTGGCGTACCTCCGTGTGGGTGATCCCATGGGTTACGCTCTGCTCCTCGGGCAGATTCCTGCCCTCGCCAGGATCGGCGCACCTGTGGGACATTACTTAGTGTCGGATCTGCCGAAACTGCCCGGCCACAAGCTCTATCTCATCCCGACGAGTATTGCTCCCACAGAGGAAGACCGGCGTGCCGTAGAGCGCCTCAAGCGAGACGGGCACGTGCTGGTATTTGTGTGGGCGCCGGGGCTCTATCGCGACAACCGCCTCGACGACAGCGCCATGGCGCAATTTACGGGCATCGCGCTCCGCATGGAAAGGCCCGGGGAGCGTCTGCGCGTCAAACTGAAAAGCGGCGAGGGGCTTGCTGCCGGGCTCGAGCCGACTGAATATGGCGTAGATTATCCGGTTGCTCCCTCTTTCTACGCCGACGATGCCCAAGCCGAGGTCCTCGGTACTTTGCCGGACGGGCGACCAGGCCTCGTGATCAAGCGCTATCCCACGTGGACGGCCGTTTATTCTGCGGCGCCAATGCTGCCGACGTCTTTGCTTGTTCGTTTGGCGGAATTGGCCGGCGTGCACCGATACATCTCGACGCCGGACGTGGTGTGGGCAACGAAGCAGGTGCTGGCTGTGTGCGTTCGGGATAGCGGCCCCAGAGAGATCCGGCTGCGGCATCCTGCCTCGTCCGTCGTAGATCTGTACACAGGACGCGAGGTTGCCGACGGGGTTCGCACCTTCACCGCCAACTTCGGTAAACTTGCCACGCGCGTCTTTTTGTTGCGGTAGGCGGCTTCACCCTCCCGTTCTCCTTAGAGATGGGCGGCCGGGTCCATCGGTCATCCGTTCGCTGCTCTCATGCCATGCTTTCGGCGACGCGCGGGGTTCGCCGCAATCCATATGCGGAATGCGTTACAATAGCTGCATGGGATGGGTTGTATGGGTATTGATGTTCCTTGGGACCGGTATGACGCACCTGGCGAATGCCTCTGTGCTGATGTGCTGTAGGCAGGCGCCTGGTCTGCGGGGCGAAACTGAGGCCCCTGGGCGGTCGGTAGGGCGGGGAAGGTCCTCGGCATCGCTGGATCACGAGCATGCGCGCCTCACTGCGAGCCCTGTTTCTCCAAAGGATGCGTTCAGCGGCGATGGGCGCTTGGCAATCCGCGTGACCATCAAAGTGCACGACACATCCCTTACGGATCTCTTGGCGGATTTGGGCGTGCAGACCTCTATCCGCTTCTTCGTTGACGATGCCGTATCCCCGGATCGCGTTACGCTGTACGCGTATGACCGTCCGTTGGAGGCGTCGCTGCGGGCGCTGGCTCGGTGCTGCAGCTACGCGTGGCGCCGCATCGGCGTCGGGCCGGATTACGCGTATGTACTCGGGCGGTCCGCGGAAGCCGATCGGGAGGAAGCGCAATTGCGGCTGCGCCGTCAGGAGATGACTGCGGACGAAGTTTTGTGGGAAGCAGAGGAATGCTCGAGGCTGCGCGGAATGCCCCAGGATGTGCGGCGTGCCGAAGCACAGCGCTTGGCCGCCCAGATGGTAACGGCTGGTGACCCGGCAATTCGTTATGACCTTGGACGCCGGTACCAGGTTGCCGCTTCTATGGGAACCGAACAGCTTGGCAGGGAGATTGTTCTGGAAGTTCTTCGGGTGATGGGAAGGGACGCAATCCTCCGCGCGTTTCGGCAAGACGAAGCAGAAATGCGCTTCCCTCCGAGCGCCGGCCTCCTATCCATTCCCGAGAGCGCCGTCGCCGCGGCTGCCAAAGCAGTAGCTCCTGGGGCTACCATTCGATGGCTGAACATCAAAGTGATGCACAGTCAGGAGCGCAATCCTAGGCTGCGATGGGGGCTCGTCGTTGAAACCGGGGATGGAAGGGGCGCGTCCCACAGCGAATATCAGGGCGATTTGCCGGGCTTTCCGATAGAAGAGGCGGCGGCCGACCATCCTCCGGCCAGGGCGTCGCTACCTTCCGGTTTCAACGACACGGCCACCGTCGTTTTGCAGAGCTTGGTGTCCAAACCGTCGCCAAGGGGCGCAACATACGTGACACGGCCCAGGCTGGGGGATGGTCTGGATGCGCTCGAGAAGGTGCATCCCATGGATTTGGTTGCGGACGCCTTCGTTTCGGCGCGCCTGCCTCCGTTGGGCAGCATCACGTTGACTGTGGCGCAATTGCTCGACCGGCTTGCGGATCTTTCCGGGCACTCTTGGCGGCTGGAGGATGGGTTCGTGCAGGTGCGCGCGAAAGATTACGAAGCGATGCGCGCTTCGGATCCGCCGCCCGATGCCTATGCGCGATGGGTGAAAGCTGCTCAGGGCGATGGGCTCCGTTTGGACGACTACGCAGAAATGGCTGCGCTGAACGACGCCCAATGGGCAACCCTTTCAGACCTGGCAAGCAGGGGCGACTTTCCCGGCCAACTTTCTGCCGTTGCGCAGGCACGTCCGCACCTGCGTTTGTGGCATGCCCTGGATCGGAAACTGCGAAAAGCCGCAATGGCCCAGGGCGTGTCCAGGTCACAGATGACAGCCCGGCAGCGCGATCTGCTGGATGCCGCTGCGGGGGCAGACCCCGGAAAAGTTTGGCGGATGCGAGTGGAGGCCCATTCCGTGCGCATGTTTGCCGTGCGCCAGGGTGAAGGAGGTCTGGTGGCGGACGCTGCATCCCGCGAGATGGCGTTGCAACTCTTCCGGCGGCGCGATGCCTCCATTCAGACCCAAGACGTGCGGATGGTGGTATTCACTCTATATCGGTTCAATTACGAGACGCGCAACGGTGCCACGATCACGCACTTCTTTGTAAACCTGCCTCCACACTGGCAGGATGCTCCTGCGGGATCCTGAGGCACAACCGTTGGACGGCCTTCCAACAGCTGCGGGCATTCCGCCCACATGGAACCCATGAATCGTCTTAACACGAACGTTATTTACCTGGACTATGCTGCTACCACTCCGGTGGACGAAGACGTGATCGCTGCGATGCTGCCCTTCCTAAGTGAACGCTTCGGAAACCCGTCCAGCATCCATTCTGTAGGGCAATCGGCACGCGCCGCATTGGATGAAGCCCGCGACGTGCTCGCTGCGGCGCTCCACTGCGAGTACTCCGAAATCACATTCACCTCCGGCGGTACGGAAGCAGATAATCTGGCTGTGGCCGGCGTGATGCTTGCTGCTCCCAAGAGGCGCAATCGCCTTGTGGTGTCCGCCGTGGAGCATCACGCCGTCCTCCGCACTGCCGATTGGCTGGAGACCATGGGCTTCCGCGTTACGCGGCTGGCCGTGGATCGGGAGGGACGCGTGCATCCGGAGATCCTTGCGGCAGCTCTTGATGACGACGTCGCTTTAGTGTCTATTCAGCACGCGAACAATGAAATCGGCACCGTCCAAGATGTGCCGCGGTTGGCTCAGATCGCTCACGAGCATGGCGCCCTCTTTCACACCGATGCGGTCCAGAGCATGGGCGTACTCCCCGTCCATGTGCGCGGCATGAATGTGGACCTTCTTTCCATCTCAGCCCACAAGATCTATGGACCCAAGGGTGTGGGCGCTCTCTACGTACGTTCCGGGGTGCGGGTGCAGCCCTTGGCATGGGGGGGCGCCCAAGAGCGGGAGCGGCGGGCAGGCACGGAGAACGTGGCCGGGATCGTGGGATTTGCCAAGGCTGTAGAGATTGCCGTCGCGCGGCGGGAGACGTTCGCCGTGCAGGCACGCGCCTTGCGCCGCAGCTTTGTAGAAGCCCTTCGAACTGCGGTGCCGGCAGTAGAATTCTATTCCGCAGAACATGGGTGCCTTCCGACGATCGTGAACATAAGCTTGCCGGGAGTGGACGGAGCTGCAGCGGTGGTGGCGCTGGACCACATGGGCATTTGTGCGTCCTCCGGAGCTGCATGTTCCTCGGGATCTATCGAACCGTCCCATGTTTTGCAGGCGATCGGTCTGTCTCCCCAGAAGGCTGCGGGCGGCATCCGCTTCTCGCTGGGCCGGTTCACAACCGAGGAGGAGCTGCTGCGGGTCGTCAGCGCGCTCGAGCACATTGCACGTGATCTTGCCCCGGTGCGTTGACTTGGCCGGCTGCGGAGGGTTGACACCGGGGGCTCGCGCAAACACCCTCGGCGCCTCGAATTCCACGCGGTTGTAGGAACCAACTCCTGCCCCTACTCCCACCTAAGGGCATCTACAGGGTTCATGCGGGCTGCCCGGATAGCTGGGGCTACTCCGAAGAGGGTTCCGACGGCGAAGCAGACCCCGAAGGCCAAGGCAACAGCCTGGAAGGTTACCAACGGTCTCAAAGGGGTGTGACTGCTCACTGCAGCGCATGCTGCTGCGGCGACCGCTACGCCTATCGTCCCACCGGTTACAGAAAGGGCGACGGCTTCCCACAGGAACTGCAGGAAGATGTCCAGCCGGCGGGCTCCAACGGTCTTGCGCACTCCGATCTCCCGCGTTCGCTCGGTTACCGTTACCAGCATGATGTTCATTATGCCGACTCCGGCCACTAAGAGCGACACCGCGCTGATAGCTGCGAGCATCCAGGTGACAATGTTGAAGACGCGGTAGACGGCCCGCAGCAGCACAGCCTGGGTGAGGATTCCGAAGTCCTCGCGTCCCTGATGATTGCGCAGCAAGATCCCTCGGATGCGGCTGAGCAGCACCTCCGGCGGCACGCGGTAGTCGGATTTTACCAGGATGCGGTTCACCTGTCCTGCGCGGAAGGCGCTTTGGGCTGCCTCGATGGGTACGTAGATGAGATTGGCAAAGCTGAACATGGCAAAGAGGGACGCGTCCTCGGGAGCAAGGACGCCCACCACGCGGAAGCGCACACCCTGGACACCAATCTGCCGTCCGACTGCGGCTTCCTTGCCGAAGATCTCTTCCTTCGGGTCACTTGACAGCACGCACACTCGGGAATGGCGTTCCTCATCGGTGAAGAACCGGCCTTCGGTAAAGGGCCGCGGCCGGATCTTGACAATACCAGGGGTGCAGCCTACCACGAATCCGGAATAGGATCGCCCACTTCGCTCTACGGCCCCGTATATGAACATGAGGGGAACGCATTGGTCTACTCCGGGCAGAGCCGTAAGATCCCGCACATCTTTCCACGTGAGTGAAGAGATACCGATCATGGACATGGGGTTCGGCTGGCCATTCCTGTCAAGTTTGCCGGGCACGACAATCACCGTATTCACTCCGAGCGTCTCGATCTGGCGCCCGATATCCTCCTCCACACCGCGGCCGATGGATACCAGCAGCACGACCGATGCCACCCCCATGGCGATGCCAAGCATGGTGAGGACGCTTCGAAGCCAGTTCTCCCGCAGTGCCCGGATGGCGGCGGCGAAGTTCTCGTTGAAGGGGTTCATCATGCACGCGCCCGCCGCAGATTAGGAATGCGCAGCTCCTTATTATTGGGCTTCGTGCCGGCGCATCCGCACCGTTCCGGTTGGGCAACACGCATTCGGAGGAATAGGCGATTACTCATGGCCAAAGTAGTGGCACCGGGCACCAACACGGCGTTCAAGTAGGCGCCTCGGGTTTGCGCTCGAGGATTTTGTCCCACACGAGGTCCGGTGGGTTGGATTGCCCAGGTGTTGCACGGGGTTCTGGGACGTCCAACAACGGAGTGCAGGGCTGCGTGGTCTTCCGGCCACGGCGGCGTCCAGCAGCCTCTGCCGGTGACGTCGGGATGCAACAGGCATCGCCAAGACGCCGGAGCGCCGCCCAGCGTCTGCCGGTATGCCGATCCGCCCAGGCAGATTGCTCTGCTGCGGGAACAACTCATGGGGTATGAACGCGAAAGCGCGGATGAGCAATCGTACGGGCATCCGTTTGAATGCTGCATGGAGAGCACGGCATTGCGACGAGAGTAAGGAAGGGGCGGCTGATGGGACTCGAACCCACGACCTCCAGGGCCACAACCTGGCACTCTAACCTGCTGAGCTACAGCCGCCATATCAAGGCGCGCCCCCGGCAGGAATCGAACCTGCTACCAAGTGCTTAGAAGGCACCTGCTCTATCCGGTGAGCTACGGAGGCCCATAACCACCGCTGCAAAAACATGGTGCACGAGGCGCGAAACGAGCCCGCAGCACTGAGTATATCCCCCCTGCAGCGCCTGTGTCAACCTGCCTCTGTGCCGCAGGATCCCGGCATACGCGTGATGAAGCGCTCCCTTAGGGACCGCTCCTTGTGCGGTTTTGAGGAAGAGCCCACGGTGAGGCCGGAATGGAGTGCGGTTCCTTGCCGGCCGGTGCACTACCGGTTGCCGATCCCTCGCGGCATGTCATCATCGTGGATGCGCGCCGGCCGGACGGAAGCGTGTACTCGGCTCTTCCGCATCATCGCTGGGAGGGTCGGGCTCCTATTGGGGCGCGGCGCCATGCCGCAGCGTGGTCCTCCGGAACAACCTCCCGCTGCTCACGGCGAACAGTTCCTGCAATCCAGCGCCTGCGAAAGCGAGATGCGTAGGGGGTGCCAACGGAGGATTGCGCATGATGAAGGCGGTTCTGCCTTCCGTGTCGCATACCTGAATCCCTATGTCCGTGCCGATGTAAACGTAATCATCGCGGTCTTCCGCGGCGGCGCGTGCGTGGATGGCGCTTCCTTCGTCCGGGATCTCGAGCCGGTAGAAGGGTTCCCCGTTGATGAGGGATCCGTCTTGTGCAAGCTGGAAGGACCACGCAAAGCGACCGGATGCATCGGTCACAGCGATGAAGCCGCCATCGTGGGAAAGGGCGATGCCTTCAGGTTCGGGAATATGCTCACCTGCAGGATGGATTGCGCCGGTTGCTTTTGCAATCCATACCAATTGGTGCCGCTTCGTGTCCGTCGCATAAAGGCGTTCCGTGCCTGCGCTTGCAATGCCGGATGTGTCAATTCCTTTCGCGATCACGCGCCTCTTGCCGTGGGCATCGTAGGTCACTATTTGACGCCCTTCCACTGCATACAGCGATCCGTCCGCCGAAGCGCAGAGAGCGCGGATAGGAGGCACGTGCGCTTTCCACACCTCCGCCGAACCATCGGGCGCGATGCGCACGATTGCCTTTTGCGCAGCATCGGCGACGTAGATGTTCCCGGCTGCATCGGAGGCGAGGGCCGTAATCTGCTGGAGCTCCGGATGGATCGGTATCCAATCGGCGCCTGGCGCGAGGATATCGGTGGCCCATTCCCTGCTCGCCGGAGGGCTGGGCATCGGGATCGGATTGGGGTAATCGCGCCAAAGCCACCGAAGGGCGTCAGGCAGGATGGAGCTGCCGTGAATGTCGTTGTGCCCTTCTGTTCCGAGAGCGATCTTGTAATCGTAGCCCATATACTCGAAGGCGGCGGCCATGGCCTGGTTTTGTATATACCAGCTGCCGGCATAGGTGTTCATGTCGTGTGTTCCGCTCTGAAGGAACACCCGGATGGGCCGAACCTCGGACTTGCGGATGAGGGAAGGATACACGTCGCCCCCACGCAAGTTGGAGAAGCTCCCGACGAAGCTCAGAACGCGGCGAAAGGCATCCGGGCGGAACCATGCGGCAGTAAAGGAACAAATGCCGCCGGAACTGCCTCCGCAGATGGCCCGATCGTTAGGGTCTTTTGAGAGGTTGTACTTCTTGCTTACTTCCGGCAGGATCTCTTCGATTAGAAAGCGAGCGTACCGGTCGTTGACGGCATCGTATTCGAAGCTCCGGTTCGGGCGGCCCTGCAGCCCAGAATGGAGTGGCGGTAGGAAACCTGGGTTTACAAAGATGCCGATTGTAACCGGCATCTCATGCTTGTAGATCAGATTGTCGAATACTATGGGGATCCTCCAGCGACTCTGTTCGCTCACGAACCCGCCCCCATCTTGGAAAACCATCACGCAGGCAGGCTTAGCGGGGGTATATTGGGCCGGGACATAGACCCAGTAATCCCGCACCGTACCGGGGAAGATCTTGCTGACCCAGGTGCCATGGGTTACCGTTCCTCTCGGTACACCAGGGTGCCTTTGCGCGTCTTCCCCGAGAGGATATTGCTGGGCGCGAACTGAGGATGCCATACAGAGCGTTGCAGCCACAATGGCGATCCCTTCATAAAGCGACAGGCTGATCATGGTTGAGGGAACTCCTTGCCGGGCGAAATGGGTACCTTGGATTTCACCCGATCTGCCTCAATCCCCTGCTGCAAGCCTAGGGATTGGGATCGGATTGCGAAACCGGCGTACAACAGAGTTCGTAGGCCACATAGGCGTGCATCGCTCGCGGGTGGAACGTCAACCGAAAGAGAATGCCATGGCTGTGCGAATGATTTGGGCGGCGCTGATCGGGCTAGGAGCGTGCTTTTGTTCCGGCGATCCTGAGCCGCCTGTGCCGGTAATCGGGGTGTCTGTGGACATCCCTGCAGCCGGAAGTTCCGCATCCGTCGTGCGGGACCTTGCGGCACTCCGGCAGATGGGCGCGCGATTGCTCTACGTTAGCGTTAAGTGGGCCGAACTGGAGCCGCAGCCGGGCCACTACGTCTTCAAGCCAATAGACGATGCAACAAACGGTGCGCGAATGCTGGGCTTTCGCCTTCTGCTCACCCTGCAAACGATTGACACCAATAATCGCACTCTGCCGGCAGACCTGCAAACCCTGCCTTTTGGGGACCGGCGCATAGCCATGCGGTTCAGCGCGCTGCTTCGAGCGTTGGCGCCCCGCATCACTAAGGAAGTGGCGTGGGTGATGTTGGGCAATGAAGCAGATGTGTATCTAGCCGCCCATCCGGCGGAACTGGAACCCTTTGCCGAACTTGTGGAAAGCGGCCGGGCGGTGCTCCATGCCGCACATCGCGGCGTTGCCGTAGGTGTTACGGCGACTTTCGACGGCGTGCTGAGGCACCCGGCGGTCGTTCGGCGCCTGAACCGGAACACGGATGTTTTGGGGCTTACCTATTACCCGTTGGGCGGCGATTTTACGGTGCGGCCGGCCCGGGACGTTGCTGAGGATGTGGATGCGATGGCCCGTTTTGCCGGTGGGAAACTCATTGTGCTTCAGGAGGCCGGCTATCCTGCCGGGCGCGGGGCCGGGAGTTCAGACGCGGCTCAGGCTGAGTTTGTAGATGCGCTGTTTGCGGCTTTAGCTAGGCACGCACGCTCTTTCCAGGCGGTGAACTACTTCCTGCTCTACGACTTCGGGAAGGATATGGTCGAGGGATTCGTTAGATACTATGGCGTACCCGGGGAGCGGTTCCGCGCCTTTTTGGCCACTCTGGGCCTCAAGCGTGAAGACGGCACGCCGCGCCCTGCTTGGGAGCACTTCCGAAACCAACTGACAAGGTGGCGAATGCGCATGCTCCGATGAAGGTTCCAAAGCTCTTAGGGTTGCTGCTGATTTGCTCCGGAACTGCGCCTCTTGGCGCTTGGGCGCGGCCGCGCCACCGCGTGTTTGTAATCGTCGTACCGGGCCTGGAAGCAAAGCATTTTGCCCAGCCGGAAATGGCTAGGCTTGGACCCATGGTGTCACAATGCGCCACAGGATGGATGGTGGCTCGGACTGCAACCGTACCCGGAGCACGCCCATTGCCGCAGTCCGTGGTGGCTGCGGAATTGGCAACACTGGGAGCAGGTGCCCGGGCAGCGCCTCCTACTTCCTGCAAAGCAGCGGTATCTTCGGCGCTGGGTAGGCAGACCAACCCGGTGCCCGCGGCCGCGGCGGCATTCGAGCGAGGATCAAGCCCGCTGGACGCCGGCAGAGGGGCAGCAAGAAGTGACGCCGCATTGAGCGCTCTGATCCGGCAGATCGAGTGTGCGGATCGCCGGCTGGATTACCCTGTTCATCTGGGTGCGCTGGGCTCCCTCCTTCATTCCCATGGATGGCACACGGCGGTTGCGGGGAATGCAGGTCCCTGCCGTTCGCACGACCCGTCGCCGATCCTTCTGGCTATGGATGAACATGGAGAAGTGGATCGCGCGGCGACAGGCATCCCATCCGTCATTCGCAACGCCGAAGCGCCGTTTGGGTGCGAAAGCACCTTCGAAGGATATCGCCTCATAAGGGAGAGTGATTTCGGAGTTTACGCATTCGGCGACCTGGCCCGCGCCCAAGCCTACGCGCCCCTCTGCCTGCCCAAAATGGCGGCCCTCCATACGCAGAAGGCATTGGCGGGCCTGGCCAGTCAAATCCTTTCAACATGGAGATCCTTGGGGCCGAGGGATTGCCTGGTGGTTATCGGCGTTCCCAGTTCCGTAGAGGCGGACTACAAAGATCTGGCTCCTATCCTTGTGGCAGGCAGCGGTGTGGCGCCCGGCCTCCTGATGTCGCCCTCCACGCACCGCCGTGGCGTGGTGGTTAACACCGACTTCCTGCCGTGGGTCTTGACCGTCATGGGGGCTTCCGTGCCGGGTTGGGCAGAAGGCCGCGCCATGGAGAGTTCTGGACAGCGCGTGTCCTTGGAGCAGTGGCTGGCAGTGCATCGTGAGGCGGTAGGGACAGCGCGGCTGCAGGAAACCCTAGGCGGGCTTCCCAGCCTGCAACTTCTGTTGGTGCTGTTGATCGCCGCAGATGCGGCCGGCCCCCTGGGTGGGCGGTGGATTGGACGGCTCTCTTCCATGTTCGCCGCGGCGATTTTGGCGCTTCCTGCAGCAGAGTTGTTGCTCCCAGCTCTGCACCCGAATACCCTTACGGGAGGGGCCTTGATGCTGGCGGGTGCTCTGTGGGCAGTAGGCATCATAGGCGTGTGGCCCGGATCGCGCAGGCGCCTTCCCGCCATCCTATGCGCATTGCTGGTCTTTCCCTTAACGGCCGACGTGCTCGTGGGCGGCCGCCTGCTAAGTCGTGCGTGGATGGGCTCCAGTGTGACCGTAGGAGCGCGATACTTCGGCATTGGGAATGAGTACGGCGGTGCGCTTCTCTCCGCGGTCCTCGTGATCGCGGCGAGCGGTTTCGCCTGGAGGATCCGGTGCCAGAAGGAAACGCCGCGCGACACGGCAGGAAACGGTGTGTCTCGTCCGGAATGGTGGGCGATGAGCCTGCCCCTGATCCTGTTATCCCTGGGCGTTGTAGTGGGTGCGCCTTCGCTGGGCGCGAACTTCGGATGCGCCTTGGCGTTCTTCGTATCGGGGGCGGCGGCAGCCGTTTATCTGGTACCCATGCGCCATCGGCGGAGGTGGGTAGGCGCAGCGGCCTTCGTTGTGTGCGCCCTGGCGATTTTGGTGATGGTTGCAGATCTTCTTCGGCCGCCAGCGCAACAGACGCACCTAGGCCGCGTTCTGCAGCATCCCAGGGACGCCATAGTAATCGCTCGCCGAAAGGTCGCGCTGAACCTGCGATTGGCGGTTCACAGTCCTTGGAGCGCTGCCGGGATAGTAGCCTCGGCGGCAATGTGGCTTGTGTGGCGCAGCCGTAGAGGCAACGCGATCCGGATGCTTGGCGCATACCCAGAATTCCGGGCTTTGGCCTTCGCCTTCCTATGGGGTGTCGCGGCGATGCTTGTGTTGAATGATTCGGGTGTTGTGGCTGCCGCGGAGATGCTGCTTCTGGCGGCGGCGGCGTTGTGGCTCTTTGCCGGAAGTGGGGATTTTTTGGGTCCTCGGGTGGGTGGGACACACCAGGATCCCTAGAAACCGTCCGTACGGGAGAACTTGCCCAGAATACCGGCACGTCCGTGCGTAGCGTCCCCCAGCAGGAGGCCCGCTTTCAGGAGGGCGCGGGGGTACGGTGAACACCACGGAACTGTTGTGAGTGTGGACGCTTATGGGATGCATTCGCTCCGCTGCAAACCCCAGGTATAATCCATTAGGCGCGCTGGGGGATCGTCCAGCGGCAGGACAGCGGCCTTTGGAGCCGTTAACCCAGGTTCGAATCCTGGTCCCCCAGAAAACCCATTGCCTCAGCAGTCGACCGGATGGTCTCCGAGAGCCCGCCCTCCAAATGGGCATCGGTCGACAGGTACGCTACGGCCCGGTGCTCGCCGGAGATCCAGGCGTCGTAGTCCACAGCGAGGTTCGCGTGCGAGATCGGGTTACGCCTAGGGTCCGGAGAGCCGCGTTGGGCGAGCAAGCCGGATCCGCGTTCCGAAGAGCAGGCGGCGCTGCGGCATCAGCACCCAAGGGGCGGATGAGGCTTCCCAAGGATCCGCCGCGGTCCGGCCGATGGCGGTTCGCCGGGCGATGCTTAAGCGCTCCCTACCTCAACGCGGGCGTTCGACGCAGGCGCCAGTTGCCGTGCGGTTGGAGCGGTACGTTCCTCGCCAGCGTGCTGGCCCTTGTGGTTCCGTGGCGCCTTGTTCCCTGCGCCGCTCAAACTCCGACGCTTCCCATTCAAGAGCGGTGCTTCCGCATGGGTACCACGCCCCTTCCTAGTGCCTCTCGAGATATGGCGGATGCCCTGCGCGTCGCGGCTTCCGCATGCGAACTCATGATGCATTGGCCGGGCAACACGGGTACGGGATTTCTGGCGGAACTGGAGCGCCCGGTGGCAAAGGGCCTCACGTATGTAGAGGCGGTTCGGCGAATGGGGCTCGAACCCGTTGTGAACGTCAATCCCTGGACAGTGCTTCCGGGCAAGGGCATCGTACGCAACGACGGTTCCGGATGCTGCGATTTTGGGGATGCATCCTTTCGGCGCCAGATGGTCCGCGATGTTGCGGCGGCGGCGCGACGGTTTCGACCGGCCTATTTCAGTATCGGAAACGAAGTGAATACCGTTGCGCAATTGAGCGGCGCACGCGCTTTCCATGACCTGCTGCTCTTGGAAGGCGCCCTCTATCGCGCGATCAAGCAGGCGTCGCCGCAAACGAAGGTCGTAATGGTCGTTTCCTGGTCCCAACTTGCGGATGGTGACGCACCGCCGGATTATTCCCTTCTGCGCAGGGTGGCGAGCGTGTGCGACGTGGTGGGTTTCACCTCCTATCCGTGGCATCGCCACAGCACGCCTGATACCCTGCCTCAGGACTACTACCGCCGGATCGCGCGTTATGTTCGGAAACCCATCGGCTTCACAGAGATAGGATGGACCTCAGATCCTGCTTTGGGAGGGCGGGAAGACGTTCAGGCGCGTTTCCTCGTGCGCTTTTTGGAGCTGACACGGGGCATGCACCTGGAATTCGTCAACTGGGCTTTTTTGCACGATTTGCCCTCTACAGCGGTTCACGGGGTGGCAGTGCAGCGAACGCACTTGGGCCTCGGGTTGCGCCGCCTCGACGGCACTCCGAAACCGGTGTGGTTTCTTTGGGCCAAACTTCACTCATTGCCGATAGTTCCTCGCCGATAGTTCCTCGACCCCGCACCTTGAGGCGTTCCGGCGTGTGTTGTCCGCGTGCAGCCAAGGCAGCATAGCAGCCGGTGCGGAGCATCGGAGCGTTTGCCGAAGCGGCGCCCTGCGCCGGATGTTGGCGGTGGCGGCATCCGATGCGCAGTATCCCACCGGAGCGGAACCCATGCCGCCGCGAGCCCATCGAAATTGCCCCCACACCGGCGAAACGGTAATCGAGCCGCTTCCGTATCTCGTGTGGCATGCCGCGGAACCTGTCTCTGGGAGGAGCCGAGATGTTGGCGATCCGATATCCGTTGGTTCTGGAAACGCTCGCAGGCGCTGCGTGTGTGTGGGTCCTTGCCTTTTCTGGGGCACACTCAGCATCGCCCGGCAATACATTCGCCTTGGGGATCGAGTATATGGTTCCTGGGCTTGCCCGCGCATATGCTCCCATGGGGGTCGTTTGGGCGAAATCTCAGCCTGCGGGCTTTGGTTGGGGCGAGATCGAGCCGGCGCCTCCTATAGCGGGTCGGCATCGCTACCATTGGGACTGGCCCGACCGCCTGATCCGTGAGTACCAGGCTGCAGGGTTCCGCAATCTGCAGATTTACCTTCAGTGTAGAAATCCATGGGCTACGGCAAAGCCTCTTCCTGCCATCGGGCACGCGTCCCAGCCTATACATCCCCGGTACCTTGGAGATTATGCAGCCTTCATCCGGGCAATTGTGGAGCGCTACGATGGTGATGGCTTCGGCGATATGCCGGGCCTCCGCTATCCGGTGCGTTATTGGGAAATCGAAGCAGAATGGGGCACCTTCTGGCCGGCTTCAGCGCGTGAATACATAAACTTGTTGCAGATCGCCCGTGATGCCGTGCATCAGGCGGATCCCAACGGTAAGATCATCCTTCAGGGGTTTCTGTTCTGGTCCTTCTTCGACGGCAATCCCGATGAGGCCGCCGTACAGCAGCGCCTCGCCGCGGCGGGCACCAAGGCGCGCAAAACGCTGGAGGATATCCGCGAAATCCTGGCGCACCCCAATCTCTTCGACGCAATCGAGTTCCACTCGCTGAGCGACTATACCGAGATCGCGCCTACGGCACGCTTCCTTCGGGCGGAAATGCGCCGCTACGGATACCAAAAGCCGATTTGGGTGGGCGATGCCAACGCCAGCATCAATCCGATGGTTTGGTGGGGAAAGGCCAATTACCCCTATGTTCCATCGCAGGTGCCGAAGATCCTGGAGTGGATCGGAGCCCTGAAGGACGCGCGGAACCCCCGTCACTCTGAGGCCGTTGCGTGGTTTCGGAAGGAACAGGCCGCCTTTACCACCAAGAAAGTAGTGTGCGCATGGGGCGAAGGGCTCGCCGGCATCAATATAGGGAACCTGGAGGATTGGGAGCAACTCGGTTTGGTCCCGCGCATCACCGGCACTGCTCCTTACTGCGGTATGATGGATCGGCCGTTCCCGCGCCGGGTTACGGACGACCGAGTGCCGGGAAAGCCGCGGCCGGTGTATTACAGTTTGGCTCTTTTGCAGAGGACGCTTGGCGGGGCCACGAAATCGGAGGTTGTTGATCTCGGGGAGCACGTCGTTGCCTACCGGTTTCACGTTACCAGCAGCCGTCCCCATTCCGTAGTAGTGGTCTGGTATGAGGATGGGGTAGGCCGTCTTCCCGGTGATCCCGTTCCAGAGAAGCAGCTTCGCATCCCGAGCAGCGCAAACCAGGCCGAACTCCTTCGGTTACCGGATGGCGAGGCGGTGAGCACCGCAACCAAGCAGTTGCTGCATTCTAGGAATGGCAGCTTTGAGATTGCGGTGACGCCCCAGCCGGTTTTATTAGTGGAAGGCGCTCGGCACGGCTAGAGGGTCCGTCCGGCGTGATACTTTGGGGTGCACCTGATGCCGAGTTCCGCACGCAGGTCTCGAGGTGAGGTTTCGGTGCGCGTGGTTATGAGAGCGGAACCTTTGGGCTTAATCAAGCTGAGTTCCGCCTATTGACACAGGGCTCCTGGTCGTGGTAGATAGTATGCGATAATCGGAACTCGTTCGGCGATGGAGGCCGCCGGGACGGCTCGACCGTCCGAAGTGCTCACGAGAGCTGATGGCTCCTATCCGGCGCGAACTGCGCGCCCGGGTAGGAGCTTTTTGTCGTTTTAAAGGGACGCAGGGTGGCTCTATGCGGCGGATGAGTACGAGAGGAGAAGTGCACACGAGCGCAGGAAGACTGGGCGTGCAGCAGTGTGCCGAAGGCTCATTGAAGTTCTTGCGCCGTTGGGCTCGGGTGTTTCGGGGAGCACATTCCGTTTCGGTTGCAGATAGTTTGAGCCGGCAAGTGATGGAGGCTCTGGCCGGGCACGGATGCGCCGTTTGCCGCCTCACTGCGACCGCGATGCTCAGACGCCTCGGCTTCCTCTTCCACGAGAGTGTGAACGACCCCGATTTTCGGGAAGAGGTTCGCTGCGCCGGGGGATTTTGCCCGCGCCATTCCGCGCTGGTGGACCTGCACGCAGATGCGTTGGGCATCGCCATCATTATGGAAGACGTGGTGCGCACCCAGATCGAGCAATTGCGCCGATGGGCGCATGAGCTGCGCAAACCCCGGGCCAATAAATGCGCATGTCCTTTATGTAGGGCGGAAGAAGCAGATGAACGACTTTTCGCCTCAGCCTTGATCCAGGCGCTGAAATCCCATGAGGGAGCCGCCTTGTACCAACGCGGGGACGGGCTGTGCGGCCGGCACACGAGATTGGCTATGGAAGAGGCGGATGCAAACGTTCGGAAGCTCATCGTGCAGACCGAAATCCGTGTGCTGGAGAGCCTCGCCCATGACTTGTCGGAGTTCGTGCGGCGATGTGATTACCGATTTGCCGGCGAGCAGAATGGGGAGGAGCGCGATGCCGGAACGCGCGCGCTCCAGAAAACTGCCGGAAGCCTGCCCGGTAACGAGAAACGGACACTCGCATGACGCATTCCCTGGTGCTATCCGCATTCGACGATGCGTGCCGTTCCTGCACGGGTATATCCCGAGCCATGACGCTTCCCGTAGATGGGTTGGTTCTACTGACGGCGATGTTTGGCGGGGCGTGGTGGAGGCGGTGTCGGGAAGCCGGGCGCTTGCTGTGGACTTTCAAAGCCAGTATTTGACCGGAAAGGGGCGGGGATGATGAAAGTGCGCGTTGCAGCCGTGATCGCG
>JBMFSQ010000023.1:0-13553 GCA_049967475.1 Chthonomonadales bacterium
CCCAGGCGCTCCAGCATTCCGGCGGGCGTTACTATGACGCAAGCCCTGCGCGGCGCCGCTCCCTGATACACCAGCTTCGTCCCGTCGAATAGAAACACGTCGGGCTTCGCCTCATCACGGTAAAACTCCCCCGGTACAAGCTTGCCGGCCCGAAGGCGGGAATAGGCGCGCGTGATGCGCACATACAGATCGGGTACGGCATATCCCCGCGGGTCTACCCACGCGTAACTCGGTTCCAGAGCCGTTTCTTCCTCGAAGTTGTTCCAATCCGCTATGGTAACGAATTGCGGCCTTGCTTTGAGCACCGAGAGCCACATCCGCGTATAGAGCTCGCCGCCTTCTCTGGGCACCTCGTCCGGGTCGCTTCCCGATTGGCTGACGCGCGCGGCGAAACGGTGGCCTGGCCAGATGCTCATGCATTCGCTGAGGACGGGTAAAGGTTCGTAGCATCCCCAGCCCCACGTCTTTCGGGCCTTCATCGCATCCCGGTTATCGCCGTTATATACCCATCGTACGGTGAAGCGGGCATCCGTAAAGTCTCCGGGGCCATAGTTCTTGTCGGTGTCCACCAAAAGGAGCGGCTTGCCGTCCACCTTGAAATAGCTGGGGCGCTGCGCCCAGTGTGTCCAATAGAAGTCGGCAGCGCTTCTCTGTCCGGAGGCGCCTTGGGCCCGCATTTCCCCGCCGCCGCACACGCAGATGGGGATGCGGTTGGATGCCGGCTGCGCATCCATAAAATCGAACCAGGCGCGGATATTGTCGTTTATGCGGCCGCCGTCGTTGCCGCACCCGTTCGTGTCGTCCATGATGAGGAAGTCAATCCCCATGCCGCGGAAGAGCGCAAACTGCTCCTTGATGACAGCGGGATCGCCTTCGGTGTAGCGACCGCGCGTGGGCAGAATGTGGCAATGCACCCAATGCCTGTATTCGTCGTCTTGCGTCCACCACACGGTGAGCCATAAGCCGATTTTGGGCGTAGATGCTTCCGGTTGATCAGACGGCGGGTCCATGGAACCCCGCAAAACGTTGAGGTTAGGCGCCCAGCACAACAACGCGACGACCGCCACAAGGAGCGCCGTCATACGCGTCCTCCTTTCGTGCTCACGATTGGATCGCCGGCGTTCCGCCATGCGTCGGCGAAGTTTATAGCCGGGCGAGGCACGCCCCGCCCGGCTTCATTGGTGAACGGTGAGGAACGCCGTTCATAACCCGAAGGCTAAAACGCCGCTAGCCCTCTCCGTCCTCCTGTTGGCGTAAACTCATGTTCGCCACCACCTCCTTCCTTGCCTAACCGTATTATAGGTGAATTGAGGCCGCAGGTCAAGAAGGGGTTGTGCGTCGCTAGTGTACCGTTGATTGTGTAAAGGGGAACGACCGCCCGCCCTCAGTAGATGGATGGGGACGGGGCAGTGCGGCGGATAGGCGGGCAGTGAAGCTGATCGGGAACAGAACAATCTGAAAAGATTTCGGGTGCCTAGGCGCCACATCCCGCAAGCAGACCGGATGGTACACTCGTTCAGGAAGGAGGGTTCTGAATGCTTCTTCTCGCACTGTTATCGTGTGTGTGCGTCTTCGGCACCCTCGGATGGAAGCCTCAGTCTCCTGGGACGTCGCGGGATCTCTCCTCGGCGGAACTTTGGGAGCGGCCTGCGTGGGCAGGTGCTCCCAATCTCATAGCGCAGCAAGACGGCGGCTTTGAACTTGTGCTGCCCGAGGGCAGGCAATGGGCTGCTGTAGTCCATACGGAAGATGTAGACCTGGGCCACTTCCCGATCTTGACGGTAGACGTGTCTACTCTGTCTGAAGGGGCCTCCTGGGTTCTCAAGACGGATAATCAACCGTATGACCCCGCTCATCCCCGGGATGTCGTTCCCTCGCCCGCCGGCGGCGACACGCCAGGCCTCTACCTTGTGGACTTGCGAGAGCTGGGTCGCTGGACCGGCCGTCAGAGCATAGAACTCCGCCTCTTCGTAGTCGGCAAGCCGGGAGCCCGCGTCACATTCCGGCGAGTGGTGCTTACAGAAGCTGCGGGATCGAGGCGCGGCGCGTCGGCACTCCTGCCTCGGCCAGACGAAATGCGGGCGCCATGCGGGCCGTGGCTGGTGTCTTTCCGCCCCTTGGAAGGGCGCTTGACAGTGGCGTTGCCCGGCGCCGCGGGAGGCGTCGCTGTGGATTTACCGCATGGCGACGAACTCCTCTCCCGCCGGGAGGAGGGGATGGCGGGCAGCACACTATGGGAGGCGGCTACCGCAACCGACTGGGGCCGCTTCCAAACGATCATTCGCGTGACCCAGAGGCCCCATCCCATGCTTCGATGGACTGTGGAGGCGGTGTGGCGGGCCCCCCACGCCTTGGAGGCCGCACCGCCGGAATGCCGCTACGTATCGTTGGAGAACTCCCGCCGACTTCGTCTGTACGTTCTCTCCGGGCACCGCTTCGGACAACAGGGCTTCGAGACGGGGCACGCCTTCCTTCCTTGCGACCCGCTGCTGGGCGGAACCGCCCTCTACGTGCAGAACCTTACGGCGCTCAATCCATGGTTTCAAGCAACCCACACCTCTGCCAAAGAGGTGGTAAAAGCGGGGGCCGGCGGCTTCGGATACGCTCGCACTGCTTCGGGCAAGGAGCTGCCTGCGTCTACGCGCCTCGTTCTTACGGACGCATGGCTCTCCCTCAGCCCCGACGCCGCCCCAGATCCGGTGGGGCAGGCACGAGCCTATCTGGACCTGCTGGCCGAGATATACACCGATATGGAGCACCCTCCTACGGAATGGACCGATTGGCGTGCTCTGGCATCGCAAACGCTGGATGTGCTCCAAACGCCCGCCTGTGCCGCCAACCCAGAGGAGGGACGCCTGCGCAACTACGTCAATGAACCGTGGGATCCACACGCCGCCGAATTGATGGTGCAGCTCGATCCCTTGGTGGCCGGCTTGCTCTATCAAGAGATCTTCGGAGTGCATTCCCAACTGACGGACCGCATCATCGCCACATTGGAGGAGTTCTACCTGCCATCCATCCATTGCATCCGAGACTGGAACCGCCAGGACCGCATCACGAAAGCAGATGCTTGGTATGTAATCTTCCCGCTGGTCCAGCTCGCCAGGGCTGCCGCTATGGGTAGCGATCCCGCCCGCAAATTGGTGGAGGCGTCGCTGCCTGCAGCCATCGCCCTGGCACATGCATGTAACTACCGCTTCCCAGTGTTCTATAATCCCGAGACGCTGAGTTCCTTCCAGTATGCCGAGCCGGATTGCGCCGGCGCCTACGCCTACTTGATGCTCCAAGCCCGTAACCTGTTTGGAGGCGGGACGTATCTGGAGGAAGCCCGGAATGCCCTGGACGCTCTGCGAACCTTTGGATTGGACGGCGCGTACGAACTGCACCTTTCCGCACTGGGGGCGGCGGCTTGTGCCCGCATGTGGAAGGCTACGGGGGACGCATCCTACCTCGCCTGGAGCGCAGTGCCTCTGGGCTCCTTGATGCGCCGTTGCCGTCTTTGGGATTGCCGCTACGGAACCTTCAACAACGGCGGCTATTTCTTCGGGGTGAGCGCGATGCCGGGCGCGTATCTGGCTCCCTTCGAACAATACCATGCTTGGCTGGCGCTCAGGGAATTCGACGCCATTGCCCATGAAGCCCTGCCTCCCAGCCTTCGTCGGCTCACGGCAGCCTTCTTGCGGTACACTCCTACAGTGATCCGCCACACGCTCCCGCCGTTCATGCCCGCAGACGCTGTAGCGAAGCAGAATGAACGCCATCATCCGAACGATTTGCGCCTGCCCATACCCGTGGAGGACGTGGCCGACGGCTGGGAGGAATGCGGCAAGATTGGACAAGAGATCTACGGCTCCGGCGCCGCCATGGCTCTCGCCGCCAAAATGACCTATTTGGTGCCGGGTGTTCCCATCAAAGTGGTGAGCGAATACCCTGTCACCAGCGCCACGTGGGACGGCGCCGCCGGCAGCCTCCGCATCCGCTTTGCCGGGAGTGGCGCGGAACCCGGCCGGGTGCGCGTGGAGTTCGACACTGCCGCTACGGGATGGAGCGATCCTGCCCGGTTGCGGCTGAAGCCCACGCCGCCGACCAACGTCCAGGACGTGACCGCGGCTCCTGGCTCCCTCACTTTCCTTGTACCCGGGGAGCGCGAAATCACCATCAGCCCGGTGCGCTGACGCCTCCCCGCAATAGGCCGTTCTGCTTGCGCTTAGAGCCTAATCCTGCTAGACTACCTTTGTGGATGAGGCGTCGCGCAAGAAGCGATCCACCGAAAAACGCATGGCAGCCTTCAAGATCAAATCAGAATACACGATGCAAGGGGATCAGCCCCAGGCTGTGGACCAGCTCGTGGATGGGCTCGAGCGCGGATACCGCTTCCAAACGCTGCTGGGAGCCACGGGTACCGGCAAAACCTTCACCATGGCCAATGTGATCCAGCGCGTTCAGCGACCAACGCTCGTCATCGCCCATAACAAGACGCTGGCCGCTCAGCTTTGCTCCGAGTTTCGCGAGTTCTTCCCGGAGAACGCCGTCGAGTACTTCGTGAGCTACTACGACTATTACCAGCCCGAGGCCTATATCCCCCAAACGGACACCTACATCGAGAAGGACGCCCAGATCAACGAAGAGATTGATCGCCTCCGCCATTCCGCCACACAAGCGGTGTTGGAACGGCGCGACGTCATCGTGGTGGCCTCGGTGTCTTGCATCTACGGCCTCGGGTCGCCTGAGGAGTACAGCAAGATTATCCTCTCTTTCCGGAGAGGCGAAGCAACGGATCGCGAAGTCGCACTCCGCCGGCTGGTGGATATGCAGTTCACCCGCAACAACTTGCAGCTCCAGCGCGGAACATTCCGTGTGCGCGGGGACATCCTCGAAATCCAGCCCATAGATGAGGAGGTCATTATCCGTGTAGAGTTCTTCGGCGACGAAGTGGAGCGCATCACTCTGGTAGATCCCCTCACCGGCGAGGTTTTGGGCAGCCGGGATGTGGTAACCGTCTTTCCCGCCAGCCACTTCGTCACTTCCATGGACCGTATGGAGGCAGCCATAACCGCCATCGAGGAGGAGCTCCAGCAGCAAATTGAGCGCTTCCAGCGTGAGGGAAAGCTCTTGGAGGCCCAGCGTATCGAGCAGAGAACGCGCTTCGACATCGAGATGATGCGCGAGCTTGGATACTGCTCAGGCATCGAGAATTACAGCCGCCACCTAGACGGTCGTGCGCCGGGAACTCCACCTCATACCCTCTTCGACTACTTTCCTAAGGACTTCCTGGTCTTCGTGGACGAGAGTCACCAGACCATCCCGCAACTCCACGGGATGTACGCGGGGGACAAGGCCCGCAAAGAGGTCCTCATCGAGTACGGGTTCCGCCTGCCCAGCGCCGCAGACAATCGGCCGCTGAAATTCCACGAATGGCTGGAGCGCATCAACCAGTGCATCTTCGTGTCGGCCACACCGGGACCTTTTGAGCGCAAGGAGAGCAGCCGCATCGTAGAGCAGATCATCCGGCCTACAGGTTTAGTGGATCCTGAGATCATCGTGCGCCCCACGCGCGGGCAGATTGACGACCTCATCGGTGAAATAAACAAGCGCACTGGAAGGGAAGCGGCTTCGCAAAGCGCCGAACGCACGCGCGTTCTGGTTACCACGCTCACCAAACGAATGGCCGAGGACCTTACACGCTACCTCGAGGATCTGGGCATCCGCGTTCATTACCTGCATTCAGATATTAAGACGTTGGAGCGCACCGAGATCCTGCGGGACCTGAGGATGGGCGTCTATGACGTGGTGGTAGGCATCAACCTGCTCAGGGAGGGACTGGATCTTCCGGAGGTGTCGCTGGTTGCGATCCTGGATGCCGACAAAGAGGGCTTCTTGCGCTCCGAGACCGCTCTTATCCAAACGATCGGCCGGGCTGCACGTAACGTTCATGGTCAGGTGATCATGTATGCCGATAACATCACCCCCTCCATGCAGCATGCCATCGAGGAGACCAATAGAAGGCGCAGGATCCAGCTCCAGTACAATGAGGAGCACGGCATCACCCCCCAAACCGTAACGAAGGCGATCCGCGATCTTCTTTCGGCAGACTATGTGGCCGAGGCGAAACCCCGATATGGTTCTTCGCGGGGCGCCGCATGGGACTACGGCACGCTGCCGCTAGACCAGGTGGTCGAGCTGATTGCCGAACTCGAGAAGCAAATGAAAGAGGCCGCAAAGGCTTTGGATTTCGAAGAGGCGGCGCGATTGCGCGACGAAATGCTCGAGCTCAAGCGCTTCGTTCCATCCCACGCAATGGGAGGCAGTGCGCCAGGCGATGCGCGGAGGCGAAGTTCCCACCGGCGTTGACCGGAAAAGGAAGGAATTTGCTGCATCGTGTGGAACTCCTAAACCGGCAAGCCGAGTATTGGCATAATGGAGAGTGCAGGTTGCGAAGGCCCCTGCGGCCATCGCCCTATCCGTGCCCCCTGGTGCCTCCGGACGAGCATGGCCGCTGTGAGGGAATGCTGTATCGGCAGTAACCTTCGCGCTGCCTGTTGCGTCTTCTAAAATGAGAGACTACCTTGTCCCCGTTCCGGGCTTCGACGCCCAGGCGGTGGGCTCCTTCTAGGTCATCACGCAAAGAGGGAGGATACCAGGATGAGGAACTTGAGAGGTTGGGCGCGAACCCCGGTGATCGCAGCGGTTGCGCTTGCAGCGCTGGCACTCTGGAACGGGACCCCCGTGTACGCACAGGGCGGGGGATCCGCGGATGTGGCCAATAAAAAGGTCACACTCAACCTGGAGAACGCCGATATCCGCTACGCGCTGCAACTTCTGTTCAAGTCGGCGGGCGTGAACTTTTCGCTGGACCAGGCGGTCAGCGGAACGGTGACGGTGTCCCTTACGGACGTACCGTTCCGCACAGCCCTGGAGAGCATCCTCCGTTCCACGCAGTCCACCAACCCGCTCACCTATCGGGTTGAGGATGGCGTGTACATTATCAGCCCCAAGAAGGAAGAGGTTGCTGAGAACCCAACGTCAACTACTGAAGAGAACACGACCAACCAGCCGAAGTACCGCTTCGTGAAGATCCCGTTGAACTTCGCCGACGTGTTTGACATCGCCAACGCCTTCGGCGGCGATGTGATCGTAAGCCGCTTCTCGTACTTAACATCGGGATCTGGCGGATACGGCGGCGGATATGGTAATGGCTTCGGCGGGGGCTTCGGCGGCGGCCTAGGCGGCTATGGCGGCGGTTTGGGCGGCTTCGGCGGAGGCTTCGGCGGCCTAGGCGGCTATGGCGGCGGCCTAGGTGGCTTCGGCGGAGGCTTCGGCAACTTCGGCGGCGGTTTCGGCAATTTCGGCGGGGGCTTTGGCGGAGGCTTCCGGGGCGGCTTCGGCGGCGGCGGCTTCCGAGGCGGCTTCTAATCTCGGATTTGCGATCCCTCGGTAGGGGCACGGCACGCCGTGCCCCTACCTCATATTGCAACCGTGCCCTCTACTGCCGGAAGGTAGGCGGTGCACTGCGGGGGGCGATGCCAACGTACATCATGCCCTTCCAGCACGCCGGCAGAAGCCCGGCCGCAGCCGCTGCCTTTAGAAGGTCTCCAGGAAGGAAAGGCAGCACACCAAGCATGACGGCGCGCGATAAGCTGGCTGTGGAAAGCGCCAGCCATGCGGCGCCCGAAATCAGGATCAGCACAGATCCCAAAACTGCAGCTCCAAAAGCTGTGGCCGGACGGCGGTCCCATCCTAATTCCGCCAGATACCCTGCAAGTCCTGCAGCGAGGGGATAGGCAATCAAATATCCCCCAGTTGGGCCGATAAGGTGGTGGGCTCCCGCTGCGCCGCCGGCAAAGACCGGGATGCCGGCAGCCCCTTCGGCAAGATAGGCGCACAGCGCCAAGAACCCTCCCCGTGCGCCCAATGCGATTCCCGCAGTCAGCACCCCAAGCGTCTGGAGCGTAACCGGCACAGGCGTAAACGGCAGAGGAAAGCTCACGCGTGCGCAGAGGGTTACGAAAAGAGACGCGCTGACCACGAGGATCGCGGACGCGGAAGGAATGGAGCGCGTCGTGCCCATCCGGACGCGCCGCGACAGGAACGCGCCACACAAGGTTTGGGGCGCCACCAAGTGAAAGTCGAGCATAGACACCTCCGATGCCAACAGGCAGCCTATGATACCTCTACCAGCGCCCATGCCGGAGGAAGATGGCGTCACGGCGGCGTACAGGTGTAGGAGACCTTTGCTGGGAGGTATACAGCGTGCTGCCGAAGTGCTTGGTTGGGGTAATGCTGGCATCGTGTCTATATTGGGCGGCTCCATCACCGGCATCCTGCGCCATTTCCGCCGCTTATCTTCGCTGCGAGTATCACGTGGATCCTGAGGGGATTGACGCGCCGCATCCACGGCTTAGTTGGTTTCTGCAATCGCGAGAGCGCGGGGAACGCCAAACCGCCTACCGCATCCTCGTGGCCTCGACGCCGGATTTGCTGAGGAAAGATCGGGGAGACCTTTGGGACACCGGACGCGTGCAGAGCAGCGAGAGCATCCAGATTGCCTATTCCGGCAAACCCCTTGCTTCTCTCCAGCGCTGTTGGTGGAAGGTGCAAGTGTGGGATCGGGCGGGCCGCCCCTCGCCATGGAGCCGTACAGCATATTGGAGCATGGGCTTGCTCCACCGGGGAGACTGGAAGGCGGAATGGATCGGGTGTTCCATCCCGCGCGATAAGATGCCGGACCCCGTTTATTTGCCTGCGCCCTTCCTCCGCAAGACGTTCCACATCGCCCGTCCGGCCACCAGGGCGGTCGTGTTTGCCACTGCAGCCGGCCTGTACGAGCTCTACATAGACGGCATCCGTGTAGGGAAGGATTGCCTTACACCGGGATGGACGGAGTACAGCAAGCGGCTCTATTACCAGGCATACGACGTCACCGGCCTGTTGAAGAAGCCCGGCGCACACGTCCTTGGAGCCATTCTCGGCGACGGTTGGTATGGGCTGCATCACGGAGGCCGCGGGCGGCTGGCCCTGCTGGCACAACTGCACCTGTGGCTCGAAGACGGCCAAACGCAAGTGGTACCCACGGATGGAACATGGAAAACGACGTACCACGGCCCGATCCTCAATTCGGACATTTACAATGGGGAGACATACGATGCCCGGCGTGAGGTGCCGGATTGGTGCACGCCGGAGTTTGATGACAGCGCCTGGAGGCCCGTGCGCGTGGGCTTTGGAGGTCAAAGTGCAGGAGGCTATCGCGATGTTACCCAAACGGTCCGCAGTGCTGTGCAGGGGAACACGCTGAAGATTGCCGCAAGCAACGATCTTTTCGGGGATCCGGCATACGGCTTTGTAAAAACGCTTAGGGTGGAATTCCGGCGGGGCGGGCGCATGCAGCGGAGGAGCGTGCTGGAAGGTCAAACGCTTGTGATCGAAGGCATCACGGCCGAGGATATCCGCCGGGCAACCTATGGCGCTTCCGGCGCCTCCGCCGATGTGGAGAATGCCGTCCTGCAACGGCATCCCGGTTCGCCCGTGCGCAAGATCATGGAACTCCATCCCGTGCGCATCACTGAGCCCCGCCCCAGCGTGTACGTATTCGATTTTGGGCAGAACTTCGCCGGATGGGCTCGCCTGCACCTCACTGGCACGACCGGCCGGAAGATCACCTTGCGCTTCGCCGAGATGCTCAATCCCGATGGGACGATCTATACCGCCAACCTGCGCGGCGCCAAATGCACGGATACGTATATCTGCAAAGGCGGCGAAGAAACATGGGAACCCCGCTTCACCTTCCACGGATTTCGATATGTGGAGGCCACCGGCCTTGATCAGAAGCCGGATGCGGGCACCGTTACGGGCATCGTGCTTTCTTCAGATGCGCCTCGTACAAGTGACTTCACGTGTTCCAATCCGCTGCTGAACCGCCTCTACCAGAACATCGTTTGGGGGCAGCGATCCAATTACCTGGAGGTTCCCACGGACTGCCCTCAGCGCGACGAGCGCATGGGCTGGTCCGGTGATGCTCAAGTCTTCATCGGAACCGGCGTCTACAACGAGGACGTGGCGCCGTTTTTCACGGCATGGCTCAACACCTATAATGACGATCAATATCCTGACGGAGGGTATCCCAACATCGCGCCGCGTGGCGGCGGCGTGTCACCCGCCTGGGGTGACGCGGGAATTATCTGTCCGTGGACGCTATGGCGCACCTATAGCGACACGCGCATCCTCGAAGAGCATTGGCCCAACATGGAGCGGTGGATCACATACCTGACGGAGCGGAGCAAGGACCTGGTGCGGCCCGCAGAGGGCTTTGGCGATTGGCTGAATGTGAACGCTCCGATGCCCACGGACGTCATAGCGACGGCATACTTCGCCCACAGTACCCAGCTTATGGCCCAAATGGCTCAGGCACTGGGCAAAGCGCAGGAGGCAACAAAATACTCAGACCTGTTCCGGAAGATCCGCCAGGCCTTCAATCGGGCCTTTGTGTCCCCGGACGGGCGCATCAAGGGGGATACCCAGACCACATACCTCATGGCTCTGGGGTTTGACCTTCTGCCGCCGGAGAAGCGCCCCGCGGCGGTGGCGCGGCTTGTGGAATTGATCCGGGAGCGCAACAACCATCTTTCGGTGGGGTTTCTCGGAGTGAACCTGCTCCTGCCGGTTTTAACCGACGCAGGCCGAACGGATCTGGCGTGGACGCTCCTTACGAATACTACGTATCCCTCATGGCTCTATGCTGTGACGCAGGGCGCCACAACCATCTGGGAACGATGGGATGGCTGGACCAAAGAGCGCGGCTTCCAGGATCCCGGTATGAACTCCTTCAATCACTACGCGTACGGTTCGTGCGGGCAGTGGATGTTCGCCGATGCCGCAGGCATTGCCTCCGACGGCCCGTCGTACAAGCATATCCTGATCCACCCGAGACCTGGCGGCGGGATTACCTTCGTAAAAGCGCACTACGATAGCATCCGTGGGCGCATCTCCACTTCATGGTCCGAAACCGGCTCCGATTTTCGCCTGGAGGTGTCCCTGCCCGCCAATACCACTGCCGAAGTCTATGTGCCGGCACATGCGGCCTCCAGTGTGTTTGAAAGCGGGAAGCCGGCATCACATTCCCCAGGTGTGCGCTTCCTGCGTATGGAGGGCGGATGTGCCGTTTTCGAAGTCGCATCGGGAACGTACCGGTTCGTGTCGCACGCTGCACACTAAGGCAAAGAACGGTCTTGGAGAGATGAGCCATGTGCCGTAGGATGCAGTGCAGGTACCGCAGCATCTTGAGTGCGTTGATTTTGCTGGCTGGCGCAGGTCCCGGCGCGGCTCAGGTTCGCCCGATGCAGCCGCTGCTGGGTTGGGGCGACGTGCGCAGAGACTTCCATGCCGTAGGCGACGGTAAGGCGGACGACACTGCAGCCCTTCAACGGGGCCTGGATAATCTTGTGTCCGCCTCTTCTGCCCGCACAACCTTGTATCTGCCTCCAGGAACCTACCGCATCACACGCATGCTCGAGCTGCCTAGGCGCGGAGGCCGGGAGGCCATCGGCATCAACATCCGGGGAGCGGGTTCCGCAGCCGTGGTGCTGCGTTGGGATGGGCCTGCGGGCGGGACGATGCTGGAATTCGGCGCTTGGTACTCCTGTTTGAGCGGCCTTACGCTCGACGGCGGTGGGCGGGCAGCCATCGCTCTCAAGCATGGGCCCCAATTCGTTACCGCAAACGAGCTTACCGATCTGGTGATCCGCGACACCGGTGTGGGGATCGAGGCAGGCGAAATGCCGACTGCCGGTATCGCAGAGACCTCTGTGCGCGGCTGCCGTTTTCTGCGATGCAGTGTCGCAGGCATCAGTTTGCAAAATTGGAATTCCCTCGATTGGTGGATCACGGATTGTTCCTTCGATGGGTGCAGGCTGGGCGTCACGAACACCTACGGCGCCGGCAACTACCATGTGTATCATTGCCGCTTTCACAACTCTACGCAGGCAGACTTGGCTGTCGGCAATACGGGGACGTTCAATTTCCGCCGGAATGTGTCCGTAGGGAGCCGCGCGTTCCTGGTGGCCGGCCGCATCGCCGCCGCTGCCGTAATCACTCTGTCGGAAAACCGCATCTACCATACAAAGGATCCCGCGTCCATCCAGGTGGGTAACTTGGGCCCTGTGTTTCTCTTGCAGAACCTGATTGCCAGTCGTTCAGAAGTGCGCCGCGGCCCGGTGGTGTCGGCAGATCAGGCGTCGGTGATCTCATGGGGGAACGTGTTCACCGTTCCGGGAGCCCTCGAGCCATCGCCACGAAGCCTTCTCTTGGGTGACCGGCTGGTTCGCTCGAGCGCCCTTCCCCGGGACGCTGGATACCACCTTCCACCCGAGCCGATCCCGGCGGCGGTTCTGGAAGTCAAGGCAGGCAGTGACGGCGACGCAATCCAAAACGCACTGAACCGAGCGGCCAAGCTCAAGGATCCCAGGGTTCTCGTACACCTTCCTGCCGGCCGATATCCCGTATTCCACACGATTGTGGTGCCGAAGCGAGCGGGCCTCGTCATCATGGGCGAGGGGATACCCTACTCCACGCTCCTGGAGTGGAAGGGTCCGGGAAGCGGCCCTGTGATCGAGGGGATTGCACCCGGCGGATGGCGCCTCTACAATTTGGCAGTTCTAGCGCCTGGGGCGGAAGGAGTGCGCATCCCAATCTCACGGGGAAAGGTCGCTCTCGATGAGACGCAGGTGGACGGAGCCCAGGACGTAGGCTTTTGGATCGAGCAGCGCGGTAGTCGAGGCGTGCTTCTGTGGGATGTAGGGCACTCGGGCTGCGGCATAGGGGTGCGTGTGGAGGGGCCGCCGGCACAAGGAGACCCCGTGCTGCTGTGGAGTGGCGCTTCCAGCAACAACACGCTAAGTTACGAGGTGAAGGCCGGTGGCCGGCTTTGGGTGCGGGACATCTGGTACGAAACCAATACAGTGCCCACCTTCCTTAACCTCAAGGATCGCGGAGAATTCGTGCTCACCACGGCCACGGTCGCCCATCCCCGCAAACCGGGCCTGCCCGGATCCCTTATAGACAACTTTAGGGGACGGGTAGCCTTTTTGGGCGTCAACTTTACCTCTGTCGGTCCTGACGGAGGCCTGGCGGCGGTTCGGGTGCGCGGTTTGCGCGCTGAGCCGGTGCTTCTGTTGGGCTGCCACGGATCTGGGGATTATCTGGCGTCGAGCCCAAATGAGGCGGCAGTGCGGATGCTTTGCGTACGGTACACTTCAGGCGGCGGAGCGGAGCCGATCCCGGACGCAGGCAGTCTGAATGCGACGATCCTGCGAAGCATCCTTCGGGCAGCCGTCGGCGGCCATGCTCCCGGGTGGTCAGGGGCAAGCGCCGTCCTGAGGCGCGTGTTCATCCGTAATCCTCGAGTGGGCGTTCACTTGATTGGAGCCGGTACCAGGGAATAACCCCTCTGACCCGAAGTTGCGCTCCTGCTCCGATCTATTCCCCATGCGGGCCGGATGGAACTGCGGAGCCGACGGGTGAACCGCAATCGAGGGACACACCGGAGCTCCCTGGTTGCCCCG
>JBMFSQ010000023.1:13653-57586 GCA_049967475.1 Chthonomonadales bacterium
GCCCCGTCCCTTCTTCCCGCCTGAGCCCCCACCCGGGAAAACAGCAGGGCCCCATGCCACGAAGGGTGATGAGGCCGCACATTTTACCGAGTTCCATCCCCGGCTTCTGGGCTCCTCACTCACGTGGCCAACATCTCTGGCTTGCCTCCTCCTTGCTTGGCTTGAAGCTTCCACACGGACGCCCTGCCGGTGACGGACCATCGCGCACATCGAAACCCACCCGGGTCCCCGAGACCTCCCTTTAGATGCCGCGCCGGAATACTCAGAACAAGAGGGAGAGTGCCGGGGCGCCCTTCATGGAGATGCCGCTCCGTTCGCCAGGATCCTGCAGATGCACAGATCGTGTTTCTTCAGGTGGATGGTAATCCGGCGGTTCACAACCGGTACGGGAGCGCTTGTTTCCGTGTTCACCACACGGCAACCGCCCGGGAAGCCGAGTGCTGCCGCGTCAATGAAAAGATCCACATCCTTGGCGGCATCCGAATAGCTCACCACGGCAAAAACGGCCTCTTTCCCTTTGACTGAGTAGACGATCGTCGGGAAGTCAGGGTCCTGCGAGCGCACAGGCGGTGGCGTGTCATCCCAATAACGATAAGCCCGCACGCCCGGGGTGGCCAAGATCTCATCCACGGGCTTGAAGAGTGCAAGCTGGGCCCTTCCGGCAGCACTCCACGACGGATAAGGACAGTCCAGCTCATGGACCATGGCCACGGCCGCGAACGTGCGCGCGGTCCAAGGATCATCCGCTTGCGGCCCATGGTCATTGAGGACCACCGGCCATGTGCCGGCGAGCTCGCCGTTGCTCACGAGGAGGATGTAATCGCGCGGGAAGCGCGTCTGCACGTCGCCCTCGGAGTACTTCCATTCCCAATCGTATTGGACTGTGGCGAAGGAGAGGATCGGGAGGATGCCGGTAGAGGTCATGTGAGCCATTGTTATGGGCAGCATTCTGCGTTCATTCATGTACTGGAATGTCCGCTTGGCCAACTCACGAAGTCCCCAAACCCCGGTTGTCGGGATCATCTGCCCATCCTTGCGCCTATAGGCACCGGCAAACGGGTTGTACGAGCCCACGAAGAACCAGTTGTCCCAGTAGACGCCGCGGTTGCGGGCGATGTCGAAGGACTTGCCATACCAATACAATGCATGATCAATATAGGAACGGCTGGGAACGATCTTGATTTCGCTGATGCCGTTCCCCTTCGGAACGGTGCGAAAATTCGTAAGCGACCATTCGTCCTTGAACGTTTCGAACTCAGGAGCCGCCTGGTAGCTGGCCCGGTTGTAGTAGAAGATCATCTTGGCGCCGTAATGGCTGGTCAAGTTATAACGTACATGGTTGATGAAGGTTTGCACGCGGTCGCTCCCATAGGGCTCGAAGTACCGCTTGCCGCGCTCGATCACCTTTTGGATATCCGCTTCGGTGAGATGTTCGCAGTTCCCCCTGGCGATCATACGCCATAGTTCCATATCGCATCCTGCCGGATAGACGGAGCCGCAATCCCCCAGCGCAAGCCAGTTGATGTCCGTGCCGAGGAGCTGATAGTTGTCGCGCCGGAATTTGTGGCGCCAATCTGCGGTGATGCGCGGCTTTACGGGTGCTGCCATGAGACCGAAGGTGATGGTGCGCCCCCGGGTGATCACTTCAGGACGATTGATCAAGTGGATGCGCATCTCCACCACACCCGGCCGGCGAATAAGCTCTGCGTTGGGTGTGGAAGGATCCCAACCCCAGTTTCGGTCGTTTTCGGCAAACCAGCACAACCCCCGCAGAGGCGTGCCTACATAGAGATAGCTGCAGAAGTTGGCCGGCAAATCGCTGCACTGTACCTGCTTCGCAGTCCATACCGTTCCCGCGCCAAGGGGAACCCGCCCATAGAGAGTATTGCGGATGCCATCGCCCATGGCATGGTAATGCGTCGCCTCATCGTCCCGAAGGGGCACTACCAAGTCCAAGCCCTCTACGGCTTTGCCGTGGCTCGGCAAGAGTGTCAGATCCGCACGCATGAGGCCGTCGTAATCCCATCCGCAACGGATGCGTGCAGCGAAAGCACCCGCCGTGAATTGAGATACGGCGACGGCGGCGTTGCCTGTAACCTTCGTGAAGCGCATGCGCCTTGCATGAACAGGGATGGTGGAAGAGCCGGCCCGCACCTCCCAACGCATCGGCTCTGAAAGCAGCGGTCGCCCCTTGCTGGTCACCTGCTCCCAAAGCCCTGTGTCCGCCATCACGATTTCGCGAAGCACTACCCGAACGCGGTTGTTGCGGACTCGTATCGGCACGAACGGCGGGTAGACTTTGGCGGACGTTCCGAGGCGGTTGTGTTCCCAGGGAAACACGGTTCGCTCGAAGGTCTTGACGACCTCAGTTTTGGATATCCCATGCCCCTCGGCACGCAGCACGATTTCGTAGACGCCGTTCAACGGCTTCAGGGTGAAACTTTCTTCGCGGCGGCCGTTGTGCAGCGGCCCGAATTGCACGCGGTGCACCACAGAGCCGCCCTTTTTGCGCACCCAGGCCGTCAAGCGGGTGACGGCAGCTCCTTTTGGGAGATGGGACGCGTCGGCCAAGATGCGCATGCGATTCTGGTAGGGGTAATAGGCAAATTGGAAATCCAGAGGTGGGATCACCTTCCTGGCGACCGTCCACCGCCAAGGCCGGCGCGATGCCGTCCACGTCCACGTACGCTCGAAGATGCGTTGGCCGTTTGTAGTGGACACGGTAGCCGTGAGGGTAAAGCGCCTTGTAGTTTGGTCTTGTACTGCCAGGCGCACCGTGGAGCCGCCGTTGGGAGAGCCTGGGGCGAGGCTTACCGATTGGTGTTGGCGCATCTCGGGCATGAGATCCCGCGCCAACAGCAGATCCACATTCGCCGTTACCTTCTGCGTGCCGGGGTTTGCCAAGGTAATGCGGGCATCCACATTGCCGAGGAAAGGATCACCCAGGATCTCGCTGGACACGGCGGGCACGCCCCTCTTCGAGAAGATGAATAGGTCTGCGGGCTTGTATTCGGATCCGTTGAGGGATGACCATGCCCATTCCTGCTTCCAATCCCGGCAGACATTGATGGCCCATGAGCCCTCGTCTGCCCGGCGGCCCGGAGCTAGGGAAGCAATAGGGATTGCGATTTCACATTCCCATGCCTTTACGGCGCCGGTGCGCAAGGCGCTTGCCGCTTGCCAGTCGCCGTGCCACGCAGGATTTTCAGGAGCTCCGCCATAGGCGTGCGCCCGAAACCAGCGGTGGCCCAAGGAGTTGGCCAACATCTGGAAGCGGGTTCCTCTTTCCGCCCCCGGTGTGGGATCAATCCACACCTCGACGGCGTCATCGAAGACGAGGTTCTCGGCGTCTCGCCGCACCTCGGCAAGGAGGGATCCCTCTGCCGGCAACTCGGACCGGATGGCGACGTAGAGGTGATCAACGGTAGCTCCTACGTAGGCGCACGATCTGCGGCGCTCGAGAATGCCGTTTGCTCCCGTAAGCCCATCAATACGAACGGCACACGCCCATTCGGATGGGTCAATCCGGCCGTCCATTTTGGGTGGTGCCTTCATGAGAGGCACGCGAAATGTAGAAGGATGCGCTGCTCCCAAAGCCCGGGATGCAAGGAGTGCCAATCCGAGAAGACAAAGCATATACCGGCGCATGGTGGTACGTCTCCAGCGAGAAGGAGTGCTGACGCCGTTTTCTGTGCCGACGACGTCTTTACCTTCTCGCCTGGGGATCCTTCGGAGGCCAACATGCATCTGCTCGGCGGCTCCGGCAGTGAGGCTTCCATGATGCGTGCGCCGGCGATCGAGGGCGGCTTGTTTCAAATATGAGCGCCCGAAGCCGGTTGGCCGAACAGTGGGCAGCCGGTCTGCCCGCCGATCCGCCGGCAACAAAGCCCGGCGTTCGGATCCATTTGTGGCCGCCGACACATCGGGCGGATGAGGGGGTCCCTAGAGGAATCACGGGGGCAGGTTTGCGTTTGGAGGGGTGGTGGGTCGTGAAGGACTCGAACCTTCGGCCCGCTGATTAAGAGTCAGCTGCTCTGCCAACTGAGCTAACGACCCACTGCGCCAAAAGTATACCGCGCCTGGGAGAGCGCGTGCAAGGGCTCCCATCCCCTTACGGAACGAGGAACGAATGCACGCTTTAGGATGCATTCGCCCGCGTGTCATGCCCGGATTGCGCCAAACGCCCACCGAGCCGGCATCTTCCTTGCAACATCAACCCGGTTTTTACCTTTGGATGGGAGCGACTATGAAGTCGTTCTCTTTTGGGACCCACCCAGTGCGCAACACGCGTTGACAACGCACCACGGATGTGTTACATTCAGCTCGACGGATTTGCGATCATTCGCGTGCTTCCCGGCGGCTTTGCACCAAACTCCAGGCATTTTGCCTTGTTACCCAAAGGGGCTCGAGCCCGAAAGGCAGGAGGCACATGATCCCGTCAAAGCGGTTTTCAACCCCAGCCTGTTGTGTGATCTTACTGCTTTCCGTGCGTGCGACCGGGCAGCAGAACCCTAACGTAGTTCCCCCTCCTCCCGAAGTGCAGCGGCTTCAGCTCACGCGGCCTTTTACCCTGGTGTATCGAGGTGAGATGTCTGTGACACGAGGCACAGGGACAACCTCCCACCGCCTTTTGCGCCTGGTGCTTTCCTACGATGGAAAGAACCTCCTCTTCCAGAGCACGGATCTGGCCACGAAAGTGACGCGTACGATCCTCTTTGACGGCCGGGACACCTACACTGCGGACTCTAACTCGTCCATCGCTTCCATTGATCCGGGCTTCTGGTACATGTATCTGCTCGAGTGCCCTCTGCCGGGAGTAGGCATCCCGTACGAGCCCTTGGCCACCTATGGCATTGCAACCCGGTTCGTTTCCTACATGACGCGCTACCTTGCTCCCCAGCTCGCTATGGAGAAGGCGCTTGTAGCTCCCGCGCTTTATACCACGCCTGGCCAAGTGCGCCACATCGGAATGTGGACCCATCCCGGCGTGCCGGGGCGCGTGCAGCCCATGAGCTTCCCGGTCAGCATCGTTACGGTTTCCTCGGCCGGGGCGCCGAAGGCGCTTTGGTACGCTGCCTTCGGCAATCCGTCGGCGTATCCCAGCCAGTTGTGGGAGTTTTTTGACCACAAGCGCTTCGAAGGATTGTGGATCGCTGCCAGGGTGAAGGTGCGCCGTTACCATGTCACGAAATCCAACAAGCAAAGTACGCTCTGGCTGGAAGCTACCTATAGTCTCGAGCGCAGCACACCAGGCCCTCTCGATGCGGCTGCATACGATCCGGCAACGTACCTTTCCCTGCACGCCAACGTAACGGATTTTACCGGGACGGCGCCACGCGCCTTTGTCTATGAGCCAGGGCACGGCACGTTACAGGAAGCGCGGCGACGGGCCGGCGTTCCGGGCGCGATGGGGGAGGGAGCCCGAAGCCCCATAAACACGGGTTTGTCGGGGCTGGTGGCCTTAGCTGCGGCTCTGGTTGCGTGGTTCGGCTGGCGGAAGGCAGTGCCTCAGGCGGCGCAACCCTCCGGCACGTCGGAGGCGTACCCGCACGGGACCCTTCCGCCTTTGCGCGGCGGTGCGCGTTCTGCACCTTGGAGGCGCACCCCATCCGCGCCCCTGGGGAGCACCGGTGCCGTGCTCACCGCGGTGGCTGCCCTGGTTATCTTCAGCGCGTATCTTGCGCCCAATGTCGTGCTTGCCTGGCTGGACCGATGGGGAAACTTGATCTTCTGGAGCAGCCGCGGCGGCGGAGCAGTGGCCGTAGCGCTGGCCACGCTCTCCTTGGGTTCCTACCTCCCCGCCGTGTTCAGGCGGGAAGACGCATTCGGTCTATGGCTCATCACGGCGGTATGGCTTGGTTTGAGCGCCGCCGTCATCCTGCACCCTCTTTCCCAGGCAGACGTTGTCGGAGACGAAAGCATCCTCCTCCTCGCGTACGGCGTCGGCCTCGCCGGTGCCCGGGTGCTGCCGCGCCTCGATAGCGTCATCGCTATCCTGGTTGCGTGCGGAGCTCTTCGATGCGTGCTCGCGATCGCCCTTGCCGTCGCACCTGCCGAAGTGGTTCCTCCGGGGGACGTACGGCTCCAGTGGTTGTTCCAATCGCCTAAAGACCTCTTGCCTTTCCCGGTGCTCATTTTGCCGTTCGCCGTTCATGGCGTTCTGGAGGCGTCACGGCCGCGTGCGCGGGCCTTCTACCTGTTCTCCACGGCGATGATGGTGGCCGGACTGCTGATCTTGCACCAATGGACTGCAGCCATTGCAGCGTTGATCGGCGTGCTGTGGCTGGTGCGAAATCGGGCGGAGGTCCGCCGGCGCGTGTTATTGCTGGCCCTTGCGCTGGCTGTGGTCCTTGGGGTGATCTTCCTGCGCATCGGCCGGCCGTTGACCGCTCCCGAGATTGCTCGGTCTTTCGAGCGCCGCATGGAACTGGTGCGAAGTGCGGCGGCCCGATTTGGGCATCATTGGTTGGAAGGCGCAGGGGCAGGCGTGGTGCGCACCTCCATGGTTGCCGCTCCATCCGGAGGCCGTGAAGGTGCAGCGCTTCTTATGGAGGCGGGCCGCATCTATGACCCGCAAAGCCAATTCCTGCTTTGGCTCGATCAGATGGGCATCGCAGGCGGTTTGCTCCTGCTGGGATTTGGATGGTTCGCCTGGCGCATCGTGCGAGGGGCACAGGCGGCCTGGGCGGACGCGGCAGCGGCCTCGTGGCTCTCTTTGGCACTTGCCGGAGTATTCAACACCCTCTTCGGGATCTCGGATTTGTTGAGTTCCGGCAGCATCCTCTTCGCGAGCCTCGTCGGCATCACGATGCGTCTGCAGGGCTCCCCTGCTGCCCGTGCACCACAAGGTAGTCCGCCGCCGAACGCCGAGCGGTGATGTCGTAATCGGTGCCTGTACCATGGTATTGGAGCCAGCTATTCCGCCGCTCGTTGGCAGGATGCTTAGAGGCGCGCGCCTCTGCCGCGTCCTCCTCATCATCGCCGTAGGCACCTATGCCGGCGTGTTCGTTTCCCTTACAGTCAGCCGCCATGAATGCCTTGGTTCGAATATCTTCGACCTTGGCATCTTCGACCAGGCGGTGTGGCTCCTGAGCCGGGGCGCCATCCCTTATGTGACCACCCGCGGGCTGAACATTTTCGCCGACCACTTTGACCCCATCCTGGTATTGCTCGCACCGCTCTATTGGCTCTGGGACGACGTGCGGGTGCTGCTGATCCTCCAGAGCTGCGCTTTGGCGCTGGGAGCCTTGCCGCTCTATCGGCTGGGTGAGTTGCGCCTCGGGAGCTGCGGTTGGGCGCTGTTATTGGCTGCGGTTTATCTGCTCTATCCGCCGGTGCAGTGGATGAACCTGTGCGACTTCCACCCCGATGCCCTGGCGACCCCGCTGCTCTTGACGGCGCTATGGCTCTTGGAGGTGCGCCGCACGGCCCTCTTTTTGGTCGTGATGGGGCTGGTGCTTCTTTGCAAAGAGAATATGGCACTGGTGGTCATCCCCATAGGGCTCACCGCATGGTTTGCCGGGGATCGGCGCAGCGGAGCCATGACGGTCGGCATGGGTGTCGGAGGGCTGTCGCTCGCCATGGCGACGCTCCGGTGGCTCAACCACGGTACGCCATCGCCATATTTCGGCCTGTATGCGGCATACGGCGGCAGCGTGACGGCCATTGCCCTCCATATGCTGATGCATCCGCTGCAATTGCTGAGGGACCTTACCTCCGAGGTCAACAAAGATTACCTGGGAGCCCTTCTCTGGCCTGTGATGCTTCTTCCACTTGCTGCGCCGCAATGGCTGCTCGTAGCGGCGCCGGCGCTTTTCTGCAACATGCTCTCGTCGCGGCCGGGTATGCATACCCCCTACTTCCAGTACAATGCTGCGATTATCCCCATTCTGTTCCGGGCAGCTATCGAAGGCATTCGGGAAATGCGCCTGATGTTCCCCGCACACAATGGGCGGTTCCCGCTGGCGGATATCGGCATGGCGTGCGTTCTGGCTGCCGGCGGTGTCTACGCCGTCGGACACGAACCCTTGTCTCCGGGGAGCACGCCGTACTGCGGACGCCCGCTTTCTTCGGCCCAAGCAGCCGCGGCTCGGCGGGCATTGGCCGTCATTGCCCCGGATGCTTCGGTGAGCGCCCAGGGCACCGTCGGCGCGCAGCTCGCCCACAGGAAGCGTCTCTATATCTTCCCAAACCCCTTCCAGCGATGCGCTTTTGGCGGCGACCGCCTCGCATTGGCTCAGGTGGAAGGGTTCGGGTTCCGGCCCCTGCCTACTGCGGATATTCGGAAGCGGCTCGCCGCGTCGGACGTGGAGTACGTAGTACTGGGACCACCCAAAACCTCCATATATCCGCTCTTACCCAACGACTACGAGTACTTTGTCCGTATGATGTTGGCCGATCCTCACTACGCCGTCGTCGCAGTGGAGGGAGGGGTTGTAGTTTTCAAGCGGGGTGCGGACCGCGTCGGAGCCTTGCTTGACAAGGCCCGCGTGATCTATCCGGATGGCGGCTCGACGTCCGCCCGGTAATGCCATTCCCGCGTATCCCGCCTCGGTGGGCAAAACACCAAAAGGTAAAAGAGATTTCCGCTTTCTTGCAGGTGTGGTTTCGCGCACCATGCGCGCTTTAGGATGCATTCGCCCGCGTGTCGTGCCGTGCCTGCGCCGGAGGATTGGCACCGGTTGGGTATAATCCTGCTTGCCGCCGGCGGACACTGTTCGCCGTTTGATGGCGGCAAGAGTGGCACGATGCATTCATCTCGATCAGGCATCTGCACAAATCGCGCCTCCGGCTTCGATATTTCTACCCATACTCTTGCCTTTGCGAAGCTTCCCGTGGAGCTGAAGGGTGCGCGCTTGGTGCAGATCTCGGATCTCCACCGCCGGTCGGATCATCCCGATGATCTCATCGCCGCAGCCGTAGCCGAAGTGAACGCCCTGGATGCGGACTTCGTCGTGATCACCGGGGATTTCGTGGATGGGCCTGCTCGGGACATCATCCCTGTTGTTCGGATTGTAGCGGGTCTACGGGCACGCCGCGGCGTCTTCGCCACGCTCGGCAACCATGACCACCGTGGAGATCCCGGAGAACTCACCCAGCGCTTGGAGCAAGCCGGCATCACGGTGCTCACCAATCGCTCCATGCGTCTGTCGCCCGGTTTCTGGCTCGCCGGTGTGGATGATCTGTTCGAGGGGAAACCCGATCTTTCCGGAGCACTCTCCTGCGTGCCGATGGGGGAACCAGCCATCCTCCTTTCCCATGATCCCTCTGTGTTGGACAGGCTCGCTCCGGACCGTGAACTGGTGGTGCTTTCCGGGCATACGCATGGCGGCCAAATGGTGCTTCCTTTCCTTCCGCCAAGGCTGGTGTGCCGCTTTCACCTTGGCACGGAGTACGTTCACGGCTGGTTCCATCTCGGGCGCGTGCGAATGTACGTGAACCGGGGGATAGGCGTCACCGGATCCCGCTTGTTTGCCCGCCGCATCAACTGTCCCCCCGAGATCGCCTGCTTCACGCTTACGTGTATTCCAGCGGAAGGTGTTGTGGACTCCGTGGAGAGAACCAGTTACGGCGCGGAACTCTCCGCCCGCATCGCACGTATTACAGAGTGAAGAACGCGGCGCCTTGCCGAAGGTCCCGCGGAACGAAACGAATTGAATAGCGCGACGTGGCCCCGATCGTCACGTCCGGAATTGGGCCAAGAGCGCCTGGAGTGGCAGCGATACGCTGCGGCTCCGGGCGTTTTGCGTTTGTGGCCAACAGAAAGGGAGGGTTCCTATGGAACACGCATCGTATGCCGGGCACGCCGGGGCAACCGCATCCATGGCAGGTCGTGACCGAACGCGCAGGTCCATCCAAAACTGGACCGATGAGGAGCTTGTACGCGCAGCCGCGGAGGGCGACCGGGAAGCGTTCGATATTCTCATGCGCAGGTACGAGCGCACCGTCTACCACATGGCATATCGCCTCACGGGCAATTCGGATGACGCTCATGATGTCGCCTCCGAGGCGTTTCTGCGCATCTATCGCTCGCTGGATCGCTTCCGCAGCGCGGCGACGCTCCCTGCTTGGGTGAACCGCATCGTGATGAATGTGTATCTAGATATGCGCCGCAAGCAGCAGCGTAGGCCCGCAGCTTCCCTCGATGCGCTGGCCGAGCACACCGGCGGCGCGTATCCGGCCGCCACGGAAGACGAAGCGTCTTCCCCGGAGCGCCACGCGGAGCATAGCGACCGAGCGCGCCTGCTCAACAGCGCCATAGCATCGCTGCCACCCAGCCAACGCGTGATGATTGGGCTCTATCATGGTGAGGGATACAGCTACGAGGAGATCGCCCGTGTGATGAGGATCCCCGTGGGCACTGTCAAGTCACGCCTCAACCGGGCGCGTCTTGCCCTCCGGGCGAAGCTTGCGGGCAATATGGCGGCGCTCCTCGACTGAGGAACGGAAGGATGCGGCCATGCACGGGGCGCAAAATAAAAGGAGGTACGAGGTGTGACGCACAGAACGTCTCGCTGGGAGGATGGGCGCTGGGCGCCCATTGCGATCATTGTTACACTGATCCTAGTCGCTGCTCTGCTGGGGTACTTTTTCTGGTATGCCCCCAGCGTGCCGGTGCGGCGGGGCTTCCCTAATGCATCGGCTGAGCTCGAGGACGACACCTTTCGCGAAATGCCGGCTCGACCGGCGCTCGGCTCCATGCGCTCTACACCTCCGGTAGCGACACGCATAGACCGTTTCGGTACGCATGCAGCGAGCCGCCCGAGGTAGGGGCTGGGGCCGCACAATGCGCGCAAAGCCTGCATAATAGTAGCGGATGCAGCCGCATTTCGGCACGACGGAGGTTCCTTCGCTCATGAACACATCGGGAACACACCTTCGCGCCCTCATTTGCGAGGACGAAGGCATTACCGTGATGCAGTTGCGCAGAGCCCTGCAGCGGGCGGGATACGAAGTGGTGGGCGAGGCGGCCGACGGTGAAGACGCCATACGCCTCGCCGAGGATCTTCAACCGGATGTGATCATCATGGATCTGAACATGCCCCGCGTGTCGGGCGTCGAGGCGACGCGCCGCATCACCGAACGGCGCCCGGTCCCCATCGTAGTCCTCACTGCTTACAGCGATGAGCTCTCGGTAGACGCAGCCATGCAAGCAGGCGCCTGTGCCTACCTCGTGAAGCCGGTGTCGGCAGATCAGCTTATGCCTGCAGTGCGCGCAGCTCTCGCCCGCTTCGATGCGATGGAGGCAGTTCGGAAGGAAAATGAGGACCTCAAGGATGCCCTTGAAACGCGAAAGCTCGTGGAGCGCGCCAAGGGCATCCTGATGACACGCAAGAACCTTGCCGAGGCAGAGGCATTCCGCCTCCTTCAGAAGATGTCACGGGACAAATGCCAGACCATGAAGCGCACGGCTGTGGAGATCATAGAAGCGGACCGCCTCTTCTCCTAGCTGTGGACGCTGCCGAATACCCGGCGATACAGGTCCGTCTGCAGAAGGTTCTTCGGATCGTAGGTGCGTTTGAGCTGGAGGAAGCGCTGAACGCGTTCTTCGGCCAAGAAGCACTCCCGGCGCTGGGCCGAGAGCGTCAAATCCTTGGCGAAATAGAAGCGCCCCCCCGCTTGCATGGCCATGGCATCCATCTTGGCGCAGAGATCCCAAAGACGCTGCCGGTTCTTGGGCGTCACCCTGAAATCCAGAGCTAGGGACCACCCGTCTACGAGGTACGACATGAGAAAGTCGTCTGGGCGGTGGCGCTTGAGCACCCCCAGAAACGGCACCAATCCTTCGTGTTGGCACAGGGCGATCTGCTCCCGGAAAAACGCTTCGGCCTCCGCATGCGGGATGAATGCCTGATATTGAATGAGCCCGCCCGGCAGATAAGCCTTCTTCCAATCCGGCACATAATCCAACAAGAAGGCGAACGCCGCATGCGATTGGTAAAACACCTTGCCGCTGTGCCGGCGGCCCGCCAGATGCCTGCCGAAGTTGACGAACCGCATGCCGATGGGGTTCACGAAAGGCTTCATGAAGCGCCACATGACCACTTTTGGAACCAGTCCGAAGAGAAACGTGTCCGGCAGCTCCTGGTTCTCTACCCGCAGGGATTGAGCGGGAAAGGGGTCCTCCCCATCCCCGAGATAGTTGGCTTGGTGGATCAGCCCGCGGCCCAGGCCGGCGCCTGTTGCAAAGCAATCTACCCATGCCACCAGATAGTCCGCCTTGCTGCGCCGCTCTTCCATAATCGTGAGCATGTCGTGCAGGTTCTGGGCGGCGATGGGCTCCACACGAAGGAGGCCGGAGCGGACGCGCTTGAGATCCAGAGTAAGGCTGGTGAAGCAACCGAGCATCCCAAACCCGCCGATGGCTGCGTGGAAGAGTTCTGCATTCTCGCTTCGGCTGCAACGGACCACGGCGCCGTCGGGCAGCATCAGCTCGAATTCGAGGATGTGATCTCCGATGGTTCCTGCTTTGAATTGGTTCTTGCCATGGACGTTCATGGCGGCGCACCCCGCGATGGTGGGGAACATGGTTCCCGGGACGACGGCAGGCCACCATCCGTCTTCGATTACGTACTGCCAAAGCTGTCCTATGGTAACGCCCGCCTCCACCCGAATGACGCCGCTTGCGGGATCCCACTCGAGGATGCGGTTCAAGCGAGAAAGATCCAGGCATATGCCTTCGGCGTTGAGTGAGGCGTCGCCGTAGCTTCGGCCGGACCCGCGCAATCCCACTGGAATGCCCATCGTGGAGGCCGTCTGGAATACGTGCCGCACGCCTTCCACAGTTGAAGGGCGCCAAACGTAGCTCATAGCGGAAGCAGCCATTCCCCAGGCCCACACGCGCTCCAAACGGTCCTGAGGAAGGAAAGCGCGTTCTCTGCGCACCACCGCGTTGTTGGGCCGCAGTGTATGGGGGTGAGGTGTCATAGATTGAGCTTCCGGAAAAGGAACGAGGGGATGTTGCGAATGATGAACATGATGGGCCGCCAAATGCCTGGAACGTATGCAGTATGCCTCCGCCTGGCTGCTGCAGCAAGGATCGCGGCGGCGGCGCGCTCGGGCGGTATCATCAGGGGAAGCTTCTGCCCTGCAGTCATGGGGGTGTCCACGGGGCCTGGCTTGATGGTGACCACGGCCACTCCGTGGCGGCTGAGGCGGTTGCGCAGGGCTTCCAAGTAAGTTGCCAGCGCTGCTTTGGATGCGCAGTAAACGGGGTTGCCGCGACGGCCGCGATCTCCCGCCACCGAAGAGATGCCCACGATTACTCCTTCACCTGCCCTGAGGAAGCGCACGGCCGCCTCGTTCAGCCAGGCTATAGCGCCCAAGAGGTTTACTTCCACGATGGCCCGGTCCTTCGCGAAGTTGAATTCGTCCTCGCCGATCGTGGGCATCACCCCTGCGGCATAGATCACGAGGTCCAGGCCGCCCAAATCGCGGCAGATCTGTTGAAACAGGGCGGGCACTTCCTCGTAGCGTGTCACGTCGTGGGGATAGGCTGCCGCAACAGGCGAAGGCGCGTGCGCATTGATCTCCTGCGCCAGCCGGTCCAACAGGTCTGCCCGGCGGGATACCAGCGCCACGCGGCAGCCCGAACGACCCAACATCCGCGCGAGCTCAGCCCCAATGCCGGATGAGGCTCCAATAACGATGGCGTGCTTCCAAGCAGGTTCCACGGCGCCTCCTTTGCCCCGATGTGGGCGATTTTGCAGGTTGGCGGATGCCCGTTAGGTTGCGCCCCCGATGCACGTCCCAGCCTGGCATCGCGCTGCCCACTGCGCCAAGCGCTGCCCTAATCTTCGGCATGCCGCTTGCTCGGCTTCTGATCTAGCCTCGCCGGCTATAACGGCTCCATAGTGCAGCGTCATCTGTTTGCCTACGTAATCGGTTACGCCGAACACGAGGAAGCCAAAGTTCATAAGCACCAGCAGGAGCGAAAGGCACGCAAGCTCGGCTCCACCTCCCCAACCTCCAGAGGACGAGAAGGCACAGGCGACCTTCCCATCGAGGCGTCCCCATAGCGGCCCGGCAGTTTCATCCCAAAAGCGCTTCATCTTCCATGAGAGGACACCCATGTTGGTGGGACTGCCCACTGCCACGCCGTCGCACCAAAGCAGATCCTCCGGCGATGCTTCGTCCACGCTTCTGATGCGCACATCCGTGCCCGTGACGCTTGCGGCGCCTTCGGCTACGAGGGCCGCCATCCCGGCCGTGTGGCCTGTGGCGCTATCAAAAAGAATGAGTACGTTTGCCATATGCCATGCCTCACGCCTACGGGGGAGGCGCGCCTTCCCCTGGCCACACAATTAGTCGGCTAGGGAACGGCGCGCTCATCCCGCTTGCGTTCCAGCAGTTCCAGCACCACACCCAGTGCATCTTGCGCATCGAAATAGGCATACTGCCCATCGCCCATGTCGCCACGCTGGCACATGACGATGCCGTGTTCCCTCAAGAAGTTCACGGAGCGCTGCATCCCCTCCACCCAAAAGGCGATATGGTGCACGCTCTCACCGTTCTTCTCAAGCGCCTCACGCCACGTGCTGGGGCCGCCTATCGGTTCGATGAGCTCCAGTTGAACCTGACCCAGGTTGAAGAAGGCGAGTTTGGCCTGGGCATTGGAGGGGGAGCCGCGGTACGTCATGCCGACTTCACTGCCCGGCTCCGTGACGATGATCTTGGGGACCGGCATCCCCAACACGGAGGACCACCGCTGTGCCGATGCCTCGATGTCTCGTACTACGATTGCGACTTGTGCCAGAGTTGTGCTGCCGAGACCCTGCTGCGCCATTGGAATTCCTCTCTAAAGGTGGGCTATGGCCTGGGATGCCAAGCGTACGTCTTCGGCCAACATCCCGGGGTGATCCCGCGGGAAGATGCCGACACACACGCCGTCCTTGCGCTGAAGGTGGCGGAAGAGGTCGGGGAAGGACACTTCCGGCTTCATGCGGCCTGCAGCAAGAACTTTGTACGCAATCACGGGTTTGCGAAGAGACCTTATGGTCTCCAAAGCCCGCAGGCGCTCTTGAGGCGTGTACTGATCCGGTACATAGAGGCTTTGACTGTAAAAATCCACAGGCAGCCCTGCTTTCTGGATTGCCGGAAGCACGTGGGGTTGGTGGGAAGCAAGGCCCGCGGGCACGCCAAGAGATTTGATGTGCTCCACCCACCGGCGGATCGTGTCCAGACCGTTGGGTTCGGCGAAGGTGTTCTCTACCCTATGCCCTTGCACCCAGACTGCCTGAGCGCCAGCCTTTACCGCTTGCGAAATGCAGTCCACCATGGCGTCTGGGGCTACGTCGGGCTGGGCGATCCACGTGCGAAGGCGGCCGCCCTGGTCGCGATATCGCTTCCAGAGGTCCATCCATCGCGGATAAACCGGCGCGACGACGGCGGTGATGCCTGCCCCGGCTGCTTCATCCAGGAGCGCCGTGATGCGCTCGTCGTTGAAGTAGGTTCGCATGGCCTCATCGAGGGCAGGGCTGGTGTGGCTGAAGCCGAAAAATGGGTTGCTGCCCAGGAGGAGGCGTGACACGCGCAGCCTCCCTAAGCGCATCGTCCCGATGCCTTCCCCAGGGGCAGCCTGCGTTGCGGCGCTCGCCGCCGCAGCGAGAAGCGCGGATGCTCCCATAATAAGCTCCCTTCGACTGACACGGATCGGTTCCATGGCATACCTCCCGGGCATTCCTGTACCCTCATTCGACGGGCAAGGCCGTTACCCCTTGCGAGGCGTATCCGTCGCGATGCGGCGGGATGCACTCCTGCCGTCAGGGGGCCGGACTTCGCCCGAGCCACGCGAGTACGGCGCGGTATTTGGGGGTGTCGTCATCGTAATATTCGATGAGGCCCCACGAACCCCATTTGGACCAGGCGCCGACCGACGAAAAGATGCAGCACAGATCGCCGCCGCCTACGTCCTTCCACGCCTGCAGGTATCGGGTATACAGGCGCCCCATTCGCGGTGAACGATTGGCTGCCGTGAGAACGCGGGTTAGGGCGTCGTTGTTCTCGGCACCGCCGATGCCTACGGCGTGTTGGCCTGCTTCATAACAAACGAGGCGCACTTTGAAGCGGTCCGCAATTGCCTTGAGCTGCTTCATCCACGCCGTACACTCGGGCAGGGACACCTGCTCCATGTGGTCCATCACCTGATCTACGCTCCATTCGGCTACCTCATCGGCGTTGGGCTTGGTGGTGGGGCCCACCAGGAAGCTGATGTAGGGTGCAATTGCCAAGGCGTCGCACTCGCGAAAGGTGTCCTGATAGGCCAGATCCTGTTCCGCCCACCAGGCGCCCGCTGCTTGAGCTCCAAGGATGCGAACCAGGCGGTTCCTGCCGCCGAAAACGTTTTGCCAGATCCTCCACATCTGCTTGGCCCGGATGCAGTAATACCGATGGGCCGCCTCCCAAGGTTTGCTGGGATCGGCCAGGTGCATCTTGATCCCCAGCGCCCCGTAATCATGGTGCTGGCGGAAGCCGCTGTTCCATACCTCGTTGGAGAGTTCGATGTAAACCTTGAGGTCCGGGGCAAGCAGCCGCTTTACCTCAAGGGCGAACCGGCGAATGTAATCGTCGCTGGCCAGGTGCGGCATGCAGAACCATGGACTGACCCTGAGCCGGTTGCACAGGTCCACCATAGTCTCCAGCGGCACTCCCTTCTCGGTAAAGTTGCAGTATTGGGGCGTAGGGCGATCGGCCCATTCCTTTACGGAGGAGCCGTTTGTGAGCATCCAATCCATGAAGCGAAAGACCTTCATGCCCTTCCATCGCTTGAGGAACCACGGTGTAAACGGCTCCGTGCGGTAGCGGTGCTCGTACCCTGGAAGCAATACGCGGATGTTGCGCACAGGATCTGCCGGATCTGTGGCCATGATGCGAAGGAAGATGGATCCGCGCGCCGTGTCGGGTTCGAAGACGATGCGCCCCGGCGCCCGGGACACTTCCCTTTTGATGTTCGCGAATTCGATGCGCCCCTTCCCCTCGTACAGGCAAACATATTCGCCGGCAGGGTAATGGCCGCCTTCGATGGTGCACAGAACCGTTTCGGCGTAACATCCCGGTTCCAGCCGCTTGACCCATCCGTTGGCGTCCCGATCCAACCGCGGCCCCTGACCCCACGGCGCTCCCTTCCTTTGACTGATCCACTCTCGGGACAACCGGAAAATGTCTGTGAAGGGGATCTCGGTATTCCAATCTGCTGGGCCGGCGAGGTTGATGCCTAGGGGGCTCTGCGGAGACTGGCCGGCTGCCGCGCAGGATGGCGCCGACAGCAACAATGCGAACAGCAGGATGCGGCCCATGGGGACCTCCATCTTCTAAATTGACGACCGCCATTCTCATTATGAACGCAGATTACTCCAGCTCGCAATAGAGGACTCCGCGGTTAGAAAAGCGCTTGATCAAGAAGAAAGTCTTGTCTATAATAGGTTCAGCTTCCATAATGCGTCGGTGGAACGAGCACCTAAGCCGCCATCGCTGTATTGAAGCATCCCATTCCGTTGGAGGGCCCCACTGGGCCTGTAAGGAGGGCAGATCCATGAAGAAGCCCCACTATCTTCCCCTTTTGAGCCTTGCGTTTGTGTTCCTCCCTGCGTGGACCGCAGCTGCGCCGACGCGCTCTGTGGAGGACCTCAAGACGGCCTACAAGGGCGAGACGACGGCGCATTCCAAGTACCTTGCCTATGCGGCTAAGGCCGACGCGGAAGGCTACGCGTACGTGGCAACCCTGTTCCGTGCGGCATCCCAGGCGGAGAGCATCCACGCCCGTAACCACAAGCGGGCTCTGGCGGAGCTCGGCGTGAGGCATCCCGTACCCGGCAAATATACCGGCACGCCCGGCACCACCGCTGAGAACCTGAAGGATGCCATCAAGGGCGAGACGTACGAGAAGGACACAATGTATCCCAAGATGATTGCGGATGCCGAGGCCGAAAACGCCGGTGGCGCACTTCAGTCCTTCCGATACGCGCTGGCCGCCGAGAAGCAACACGCGGCGTTGTACACGGCCGCCCTCACGAGTTTGAGTTCCCGCCCGCAGAACGCCGTGTTCTACGTGTGCACGGTGTGCGGCGCTACCTTTAAAGACACGGCGCCGGCAGTCTGTCCAGTCTGCGGTACTCCGCGGGAAAAGTTTTTGGTGATTCGCAAGCGAGCCTGACCCCTCCGGTTGGAACCGGGGTGCACGAGCGTTGACACGCGTCCGCCTACTGGGATACACTACACGCGCGGAACCGTGGTCACCCGTGCGCCCCGGACCGCTTTTTTGTAGCCGGGGAACCGTTGCGTCCGTGGCGGCGTAAAACAGGCAGCGACACCTCGATATGCTTCTAGGAACACAGCGCATCAACGAACAGGGGCATCTGGAAGTGGGCGGGTGCGACACAGTCCGCCTGGCTGCAGAGTTCGGAACGCCCCTCTACGTAATGGACGAAGCCCTCGTCCGTCAGAATTGCCGTGCGTACCGGGCTGCCTTTGAGAGCCGGTACCCCCAAAACGTGATCTGCTATGCCAGCAAGGCATTCCTCACCAAGGCCTTCTGCTCCATTGTGGAGGAAGAGGGGCTCAATCTCGATGTGGCATCCCTCGGCGAACTCTATACGGCTCTGAGCGCAGGCTTCCCAGCCGAGCGTATCAACCTCCATGGCAACAACAAGTCCCGCGAGGAACTGGAGGCCGCGGTGAAGGCCCGCGTGGGCCACGTTGTGATTGACCATCTGCTGGAGATAGACCAGTTGGCTGCCATCGCACGTGCCGCTGGAACCCGGATGGACGTTCTGGTTCGATGCACGCCGGGTGTGGATCCCCATACCCACAAGCTGATCAGTACCGGCCAGGCGGACACGAAATTCGGCCTCAATATCCAAGACGGCACGGCGATGGAAGGCATTCGGCGGGTGCTGGCCTCTCCGGAACTTCGCTTCGACGGCATCCACTGCCATGTGGGTAGCCAGCTTTTGGATACCGAGGCCCATGAGGGCGCCGTGGATATCATGGTGCGGCTGATGGACGCCATCCGCGCCAATTTCGGTGTAGACACGCGCGTGCTCAATATCGGCGGCGGGTTGGGAGTGCGCTACCGTAGTGACCAGCGCCCTCCCTCGTTGGATGAATTTGCCGAAGCGATCACCTCGCGTCTGAAGGCACGCCTGGCCGAGGCACGCCTTCCCTGGCCCATCCTTCAGCAGGAGCCTGGGCGGGCCATCGTGGGAGAGGCGGGGCTGACGCTCTATACAGCAGGCGCGGTGAAGACGGTTCCGATCCCCCAGGCGCCGGGCCACCGAACGTATGTGTCCGTGGATGGCGGGATGTCGGATAATCCACGGCCCCAGCTCTACGATGCCGTCTACGAGATCGTTGTCGCCAACCGGGCGTCGGAACCGTGTGATCGTGAGGTGGCCATTGCCGGCAAACACTGCGAAACGGACGTGCTCATCTGGAGCGCCGCCGCGCCCGAGATCCGCCCGGGCGATATTATCGCCGTTCAAACGACCGGGGCGTACAACTACTCCATGGCGAGCAATTACAACCGCCTGCCGCGACCCGCGGTTGTGCTGGTATACGAGGGGCGCGCCGACGTAATCGTGGAGCGGGAAACCCTCGAAGATCTGGTTCGCCATGACATCACCCCCGAGCGCCTCCGGGCGCATGGGCGCAAGCGCCGCCCGGGCAAGGCGCCGGGAGCCGCCCTGGCGGATTAGGGCCCAGCAGGATGCCCCTCGCTACAGAAGGATAAAATGGGGATTGACCTCTCTCGGATAGACGTGCACCAGGCTCTGGTCTATATCCTGGTCATCGTGTTGAGCATAACCGTTCACGAGTTCGGGCACGCCTTTGTGGCGGATTTGCTCGGGGATGACACTCCCAGGCGCCAGGGGAGGGTGACGCTTTTGCCTACCGAGCATCTGGATCCCCTTGGCTTTCTGATGATCGTGTTCATGGCTTTCGGCGGCATCGGGTTGGGCTGGGGCAAGCCCGTGCAAATCAACCCGGCCGCCCTTCGCCACCCCCGAAGGGATGACACTCTCATTACCCTGGCCGGGCCGTTTGCGAACCTCGTTTTGGCGTGCATTGCCGGGCTGGTGATCCGATTTCTAGGCCCCTCGCTTTCCGGCCTGGCCGCTGAGTTGGCTCAAACCTTCATGTTTGTGAACCTGAGCCTCATGTTCTTCAACCTGATCCCTATCCCGCCGTTGGATGGTTCGCATGTTATGGTGAACGCATTGCCGAGGGAACCGGCTATGCGCTATGCGCGCGTCATGGGCCAGTACGGCTTCATGATCCTGATTGCGTTGATCTTCTTCGGTGGGCCTTTCTTATACCAGCTTATCGAACGCCCTTCGCTGGCGATGGCAACCCTCATCACGGGCCTCCCGTTCAGCGGGTGAGGCGGGCGGCGCGGGCATTTTACGGAGAGTGTCGGAGGTGCAGAAAAAGAGGATTTTGAGCGGGATGCAGCCCACCGGAACAGGGGCACTCCACCTGGGAAACCTTGAAGGTGCCTTGCGTACGTGGGTGCGCCTCCAGCACGAGTACGAGATGTTTGCGTGCATCGTGGATTGGCACGCCCTCACCACGATGTATGATCGCACTGAAGGACTGGCCGCTGCGTGCCGGGAAGTGGCTGCCGATTATATCGCCGCAGGCCTGGATCCCGAGCGGTGCGCCATTTTCATCCAATCTCACGTTAAGGAGCATGCCGAACTCCACCTGCTCCTCTCCATGGTAACGCCCCTCGGTTGGCTGGAACGCGTGCCCACGTTCAAGGAGAAGCGCGAGAACCTCCAGCTCAACGAAGAGTCGGTGTCCTACGGCCTTTTGGGGTATCCCGTGCTGCAAGCCGCCGATATCCTCGTGTACCGAGCCCATGCGGTTCCCGTGGGCAAGGATCAGGCAGCCCACCTGGAGCTTACACGAGAGATCGCGCGACGCTTCAACCGCATCTACGGCCCTATCTTTCCCGAGCCCCAATCCCTTATCAATGAGGACACGGCGGTGGTTCCCGGGCTGGACGGCCGCAAAATGAGCAAGAGCTACGGCAATGCCATCTTCCTCTCGGATGACGCCGACACGGTAGCCCGCAAAGTGAACAGCGCATTCACTACCCCCACCAAGATCCGCAAAACGGATCCTGGGGTTCCCGAGAATTGCGTCGTGTGCCAGTTGCGCCGCATCTACGATCCCGAAGGATACCGCACCTCTTGGGAAGAAGACCGGCAGGGATTGCGGGGATGCGTGCAGAACAAGAAGGAGCTAATTGAAATCCTTAATGCTGCATTGGAGCCCATCCGCCGCCGCAGGAAGGAGCTTCTTGCCGATCCCGGCCAACTGGAAGCGTATCTGAGAAGTGGCGCCGAGCGGGCACGGGCAGCGGCTTCCGAGACGATGGCGCTTGTGCGGGAGGCCATCGGTTTGAGGTAGGGAGGTGCTTGGATGCTGTCGCCGGAACAAATGGAGTGCTACCGCGAGAACGGATACCTGTTGGTGCCAGGGCTGCTCTCCAGAGAAGAGGCTAGTGTCCTGCGGCGGGAATGCCATGAGCTGGCAGAGCGGCTTTCGCGCCACCAGAACATTGATGCCACGTGGGGTTCCGCGCGGCAGGCGGTTCAGGGGGCAGCAGACACCCGGGTGCTTCACTGCCACAATGTGCAATTCTACTCGGCCGCATTCGCTCGGCTCATCGTGGATCCCCGTCTTACGGATGCTGCGGCCCATCTGATCGGTTCGCCCAATGTGCAGCTCCACCACACGAAGATGTTCATCAAGCCTCCTGAGAAGGGCTCGCCGTTCCCGATGCATCAGGACTACCCCTACTTCCCCCACGCCCACCACACCATGATCGCTGCCATCTTCCACTTCGATGATGCCCCTATCGAGAAGGGGTGTGTGCGGGTAATCCCGGGCAGTCACAAACTGGGCCCCCTGGAACACAGTTCGGAAGGCGGATGGCACTTGCCCTTTGAGCAATACCCTTTGGAAGCCGCGGTTCCTTGCCCGGCGCGGGCCGGGGATGTGCTCTTCTTCAGCTACCTTACCATCCATGGCTCCGGCATCAACACCAGTAAGGAGGCCCGCACCACGCTCCTGGTGCAGATGCGTGATCCGGAAGATCCACCCACGGCCAAGGTGCACGAGAGCCGGGGGCAGGGCATGATGCTTCGAGGTGTGGACCCCGTGGCCCCGCCCCGCGGCGTAAGCTAGCTGCTGCCTTCAGGGTATCAGCACGATCTTTCCGTAGGCGCCCGGGCTCATGACGAGTTCGTGGGCTTTCGGTGCGTCGGCGAGCGGCAGTTCCATCCGCACAACGGGCCTCAAGACGCCGGCCTCCATGGCGGCATAGAGGGCGGAGTGCATGGCCCGTGTCTGTTGAGGCGTGGAATAGTACAGGATGAGCCCCAGGATAGACACCTCTTTCTGCATGGTGAGGCGGGGATCTATCTCAATGGTTCCGCGGCTGCCCACTACTACGATGCGGCAGCCCGGCGCGGCTACTTTGAGATCCTCTTGCAGATTTACGTTGGCGAGCATCTCCACAATGAGATCCGGCCCTCGCCCACCCGTAAGATCGAGGATGCGGGCGTAGTCATCATGTGCGGTTACATGATGAGCGCCTTCCTTCGTCACCAGCTCTGCTCCAAGTTCTGTGCCGGCGGTCCCGATTACGGTAAGGCCGGCTGCACGGGCGAGTTGCACACAGGCCAGCCCAACAGCTCCCGATGCGCCGTGCACCAGCACCGTTTCCCCAGGCTGGGCGCTGCCGCGTATGTAGAGCGCTCGCCAGGCAGTGCCGCACGGGATGCCCACACCGGCGCCTTGGGAGAAGGTAATTCCCTCGGGCAGCGGATGCACCTGATCCTCCGTGCATACGGCCTTGGCAGCATAGGCGCCGGTAACCGTTCCCCAGGTATACACGCGGTCCCCAACTTTAAAGCGCGTAACCCCGGTTCCAACCGCATCCACGATGCCCGCCAAATCCGAACCCGGCGTATAGGGAAGATCCGGCTGAGAAGCGTATCGGCCTGAGCGGATGTAGGTTTCTACCGGATTTACTCCGATGGCCTTGACGTCTATCCTTATCTGCCCCGCGCCAGGTTGCGGATCGGCAACCTCCTCCAATTGGAGCACGTCGGGGTCTCCAAAGCGATGTACGCGGATAGCCTTCATCAGATGTCTCCTCTGGCGTCGTTGTTCTTAAGGTGTTATACCCGTTCCCTTCGGCAGGAGGCGAAGGCAGACGCCGCGAAGGTAACCATACACGATGCGGTTCGCATACTCTTGCCCAGCCCTGCGTGACGCTTTGGAGGGAGCGATGAACAAGAGGATTACACGCCGTGAATTCATGGCCGCGGCATCGGCTGCGCTGGCGGCGAAGGCCATCCCGGGAGAACCATCCATGCAGATGATCGGTATGTACATCCATCAGCACTGGCCTTATAATCATCCTTACTGTGCGCGAACTTGGACGCTTTCAGATTGGAATGGATATCTGACCGGCATCCGGGAACTGGGCTACAACACCGTGATGATTTGGCCCGTGTTGGACACGATGCCGGAGCCTCTCACTCCTTCGGACCAGCGCGCTATCGCTAAGATCGCACGGGTCATCCGCCTAGCCCACGAAAAGTTGGGAATGAAGGTGTATCTGGCGTTGTGCCCCAATGTCATGGCGGATGACGCTCGGGCTTCAAGGGCGCCCTTCGAGAAGCGGCACTTCTTTGCGTGCGACATTCGGGTGAACCCTGGGGATGCCGAAGCCATGGCACGGATGATGCGCCGGCGCGAGGAAATGCTGCGTCCGCTGGCGGAAGCCGACGGAGTGGCGATCATAGACAGCGATCCGGGCGGATATCCCAATTCCACCAATGCCGAGTTTGTTCGCCTGTTGGGCGAGCACCGGAAGATGCTCGATCGGCTACGGCCGGGCATGGAGCTGGTCTATTGGATGCACATGGGTTGGGAGGCTTACAGCCGCTTTTACGCCACGGGACGTTTGGAAGCCGGCGCGGCGGAGGAGCACCTGGACGCACTGCGGCGGCTGCAAGCGCTCAACCCGGAGCCATGGGCCCTCTTCAACGGACTTCCCTATGCCCAATCACTCGGATTGGCTTCGCGCGTTGCGCTTTTCAACTACGGGGTTATCGAATGGGAGCCTCAGTTCCCCAAAACGAACTTCGGGGGGCGCGGCGCCTACGACGGGGGCCGAGCTTTGGGACCTCGAGGAGTTATGGGGAATGCCCAAACGCATTGCGTGCAGATCCCCAATACCTTTGCGTTTGCCCGAGGTGCGCTGGGCCTTCCTCTGGAAGAGGCTGATTATAAGGACCTGGCGGAGAAATTGATCCCTGGTTTGGGGGAATTGATCCACGCCGGCTGGCGAAGCCTGGCGAGCCATGATGCCCGCGCGATGCGGGATGCAGCCAGACAGATCGCTCGGGCTGCCTCCGGGCGCCACGCCGAGGGGCCGTTGAGTGGCCTGCTCTTCGGCAGCCCAAGGCGGTTTCTGGACGATCTTGTGCTGATGCTGCGATACCAGGCCGCGTTGGAGGATTTCGTTGCATCTGGGAACGATGGAACGTCGCCGGAAGGACCCCTGCTGACGTTGGTGACGGCTGCCGGCGCGTGGCAAAAGGTGCACGGTTACCAGAACCTTTGGCAGGATGAGGCTTTGATGGCCGCACTGCGCCGCCTGAAGGATCCGGCAGTGGATGAGGTCCTCGGCCTCAGCTACGAGGCCCGGCCGCCTCTGCCGCCCAACACGACGCCCTTCCAGCAGGTGGCCCGCAATTTCCTGGCAATCGAAACGTACACGCCGCGTTTGCTCCATGCCATGCGGCGCGCCGCCGGCCATTACCCGTCCCGCCGCAAATGAAGCGCGTACCCGCTACAGCTTGCCCTGAATGGCGCGCGCCCGCTGAACTGCCGCTTCCACCTCTCGCTGCCATTTGAGCTGGGAGCTTGCGGATCCGGGCAGGCTGTTGGTGCGCATGGCGTCGAAGAATGCCTTGCCGGCATCGAGGCAGAGCCCGGCATAATCCTTGGCGCCTTGGGTGTCTCCTTTGGCTTGCAGGATCTCCGCCAGCTCGATAGCGGCAACAGGGCGCTCGTACAGAGGGGCCACCTTCAACCATTCACGGGCCCACCGTTCAGCCGTGGGCCAGTCTTGCGCCTGCCGCGCCGTTCCCACGAGGTACCGCAGCGCCTCGGCCTGGTAGACGCTGTTGGGCCGGCGCTTCAGAAGCTCGGCATAGGCCGCCACCGCCTGGGACCGCATGCCGTATTGATCGTATGCCTGGGCAATCTCCTCAAGAGCCCACGCGACGTAGGGGCTGTCGGGGTACCGGTCTACGATGGAGCGAAACATGCGTACCCGATCCTCCAACGTCTTTTGCTTTCGGCCGATCATCCGCGCAAGCATCTCGGCGGCGCTTGGGGCCCATATGCTGTTGGGCATGCGGTCCAGGATGGTACGGAGGTCGCGAATGTGCTTTGGGGTGGCGCCCAGGAGATCTTCCTCGCCTTCTTGCGACACGCGCCATGCACTGGGAACTTCGCCAAGATAGCGGCGGAAGGCCGGACCAAACAGGTCGGCCACGGGCAGCGGCCCAAAGGTTGAGAACTGGCTCCTGAACCAGGCTCCGTCGCTGGGAACCAGTGCGCCGCGATGGGTATAGCCATAGACCACCTTGGTGGTGGCTGCAGTAAGGATGTAGACTGCGGCTAGGCCGGCGGCGACGATCAATGCGCGGCGGCGGTCCACTGTGGAAGTGGGAGCGCCCAGGCGGAAAATCAGGCTGCTGTGTATTCGGTACAACAGCAGCGCAGCCGCCAGAAGGATCCCTTTGCTCACCCACCAGGCTCCCGCAAAGTCACCCATGGGGATCCCGGACACGGGGATAGAGAGCGAATAGGCCCGCAGTGATAGGTAGGGGTTCATCACGGGACCGGGTACGAGATCGAAGGCCCAGTAGAGAGCGGCGATGCCGAAACCCGCCATGGGTTGCCGGAAGAGTGTGGCCATGGTGAGCGCAAGGACGGCGAGGAAAAGCGTGGAAGGGAGGGATGCAGCGACGACGGCGGCAACGTTGTAGGGGCCCGATGACGCATAGAATGCAGCCAGCGTGAGCGCCTGAAGGATCCACACGAAGGCCAGCACCGCCGCCAGGCGCATGAGGACGAGGCGGGGAAGGTTGAGAGGTTTGCAGGCCAGAATGGCCCCTAAGCGGGCGGGATATTCCGGCGCCAATAGATGGGCCGCCAGAAAGGCCGCTACGATGGGAGTAACCATCTCGGCGCTTTGGGCCGGAAGCGTAGGCGCCGCCCGCTGCGTCACGAGCGTCCAGAATACCGTAAGCTGGCTCACCGCAATGGGAAAAACGAGCAGCCACCAGCTTCGAAACATCACGACCCTGAAATTGTATCGAATGAGGGCTGCGCTGTTCATGTGAGATCCTCTAGCTGGACGAGGCCTTTCATTGGGGGTTCGCGGCGAGACGCGCCTTGACCGCCTCCTCGAGCAAAGAACCGGCACTGGCATCAATGCCCGTGAGGATTGTCTTCACCCGCCGCCTGCGGTCCGTCACCACGACCTTGGGCAAAACGGTTACCTGGTAGGCATTGGCCATGGGCGAGCTATCCATGAGATCCGGCGCATGGTGCGTCCCCCAATCCTCTACCACCGGATACGAGAGCATCTCGCCTTGGGCGAATGTCTCTACGGCGCCCATGTCCTCGCTGATGCAGATGGCTACCGGTTGTACGCCCTGGCTGCCGTACCGATGGGCAATCTCTTGGAGGCGATCGAGAACCGCCACGGAATCCGGGTCTGACGGCGACCACAATGCGATCACGAAGATGCTCCCCTCATAATCCGAGAGTTGTGTGGGGCGGCCGTGTTGATCGGGAAAGAGGAACCCAGGGGCGGGATTGTTGGGGACGATATTCTGTGCTTCCATCAGATCCAGCGCAGGCTGCTCGCCGGAGAGGGGATCGTGGGTGCGGGCCAACTGGACCTTCAGGTTGGCGACGGCCAGGAGGACGCCGAGGAGGGTGAGGGCAGGCGCGTACCATGCGACGCGGGTTCCGCCGCGCCGGCCGGGCCGGTAGAACCAGCATGCGGCGCCGATAGCGGCTGCGCCTAGAGCCATATAGGTGGGCACATTTTGGGTATAGGCAGGGATGTAGGCTTTGGCCAGGAAGCTCCTCCCTGCAAGCGCCAGGGCCAAAAAGAGCCCCGCCACAGAACCGGCCAGCGGTGTCCCTGTGAGCAGGGCCAACGTGTAGGCTGCCGCCCCCAGAAACAGGAGTGCTCCCGACGACACGCCGTATCGGCTTGCGTAGGCCCCAATGCCTGCCAAGGACCCATGGGACGCGTAATGAGCGCACGCTGCGCCGGCAAAGAGCGCTGCATTCGCCAGAAGAACCTGAGCGAGGATTGCCAGAAACTTGGCAGCCACGATGCGCTCGTTGGGCTGGGGCTTGGGATAAAGAAGAACGTCAGTCCGCAGCACTTGATCGCCCACGGCTGCGAGGGACATCCAGACCACCACAACGAAGCCGAAGACGCGCCACGAGGCTTCGCCTGCTGCCCATGCGGAAGGGCCTGCTCCGTGACCTGCTTGAGAACCCACAGCAAGGCCGACCAAAAAGGCGGTGAAAGCTGCTACGCGGAATGCGGCGGTGCGCATGGCCGCCCGCGCTTCGAAGCCGGCCAGGCTGAGGGCGGTTGGCGGGCGCTGCCGAGAGGCGGCCTTAGGCTCCATCTCCGGAACCCCCATTCATAAGCCACAGGTAGGCATCTTCCAGCACGGGTTCGACGGGCCTCGCTCCAGGGTGCTCCATGCGTTCTGCAACGAGCCTGATCTGAATGCGCCCATCTTCCCGTCGCAGGCCGGTCTCGAGGTAACGATCCCGAAGCGCCGACAGTTCATGAGGCTCAACCACGAGCTCCCACACCCGGCCCTTCACTTGAGCCAGCATCTTGGGTACGGTGCCTTCGAAGCGGATGCGGCCTTGGTGTAAAACTGCGACGCGGTCGGCTACTGCCTGAACATCTTCGATGAGGTGTGTCGAAAGAATGATCACGCGGTCTCCTCCAAGCTCTGCGAGGAGGGATCGGATGCGGATGCGTTCGGCAGGATCGAGACCCGCAGTGGGTTCATCCACGATCAGCAGCTTCGGGAAATTGAGCAGCGCTTGCGCCAATCCCACGCGTTGGCGCATGCCGCCGGAAAGCTCCCCCACACGGCGGTCGCGGAACTCCGTCAGGTTTACGCGCTCGATTACCTCCTCAACCTGGCGCCTGCGGGTAGCAGGATCCGAGAGGTTGTATAAGAGACCCATGTAATCCAGCGTTTCATAGGTGGTAAGGGCAGGATACAGGCCAAAGTCTTGGGGAAGGTATCCCAAGATCGAGCGCACTTGGTGCTTCTGACGACGCACATCGAACCCGCATACGCGGGCAGTGCCGCTCGTGGGTTCCAAGATGGTGGCCAAGATGGACATGAGGGTGCTCTTGCCGGCTCCATTGGGTCCCAGCAAGGCAAAGATGCCCGGCGGGATCGTGAGCGACACTTCATGAAGACCCACGATGCCGCTTTCATACTCTTTGCGCAAGGCTTCTATGACGACCTGCGTAGTGGCGGCCGCGTGGCCCGGATGCAGTTGAGTAAGACCCATCATGACCTCCAGGAGGGGCAGAGCATGCGATGCCCCTATGGTGCGCCGGCAAGGATCGCCCGCCGCACCGCATTGTTGGACACGTCGGTTACGTACAGGCGCCCAGCGCCGTCTGAGGCAATGCCCGCAGGCACCCCAAAGCCGGCGTGTTCCCCATCGCCATCGCGGAAGGCGAACATGGCGCCGCTGCGCCTGCATGCCCCGGCCAACACGAAGGCACGGCTGCCCTCCAACAGGAAAACAGCGCCTTGCCGGCCGTCCGTCAAGTACAGATCCTTGCCTACGCAACAGAGCGCAAGGGGAGCTTCCAAGGCGGGAAGATCTGCCGCTGTTGCCGAAGGGTCTTCCGACGCCAGCACGATATGCTTCCGACGTGCGCCCCCCACATCCAGAACCCCGTCGTCCGTAGTAATGGCAAGATTGTTCGGGGAAGGATCCGCGCCGGCAGGCACCACGGCGACGGAAAGCGGATGGGCAGGCATCTTTGCAAGAGTGGTTACACGGAGGGCGGCGCCTGCCGGACGCAGAAGGCGGATGCATCGGTTGCCCCAATCCGCCACCAAAAGCCACTGCGGAGGCGACCCTGGACCGGCAAGAATGGCTGTGGGCAGCCGGAAGCGGGCATTGGCGCCGTCGCCATCCGCGTAGCCGGCATCGCCGCCTGCCACGGTGGACACGTGCCCGTCCTTGATCGCCCGGATGCGGTTGTTGAGGGTGTCCGCAACGAACACGGTGCCGTCGGCAGACACGGCTACCCCCGAGGGCATGCGGAAGAGCGCTGTGGAACACCCCCCATCTCGGAAGCCCGCTTCGCTGCCTGCCAGCGTGCTGGTGGCTCCATCGGCACGAACCAGCCGGATGCGGTTGTTGCGCGAATCGGCCACATAAAGGGTTCCTCCGTAGGCGGCAATGCCGGTTGGCCCGTCAAAGCGTGCCTTCCAGCCTGGACCGTCCGTACTGCCGGGAGCAACCGCACCCGCAAGGGTGTCCACAAGAACCTCGGGCCGACCGCGGATTACGAGCTGAGTGCCGCCCCCCGAAGGTCCGCGCGGCTGCATGGGACCTGCAGGGATGCGGTGAACAGCCACAAGCCCTTGCCACCACCAATACTGCACAGCCGCCAAAGTGCCGATGATGAGAAGCGCCGCCAATCGCGGGTCCACATTGCGTTTGATGGTTGATCTGTACCGGCTCATCGTTCAGGAATTCCAAGCATGGCGGGCTAAAGCCGCAGCACGTATACGTCGGCACCGCGCCCGTGGGCGCCGGATGGCCGCAGCAGCACCTCGTCTGCCCCCACGGCTAGCGCTTCCGTGTCCGGCGGAAGCGCAATCGGCTGCACAAGCTGAAGCCCCGTGTCTGCCGGCCACACCTTCGGCGACGGAGTGGCATCCACGAACCAGAGCCTCCCGCTTGCTGTGAACAGTTCCCCTGGCGCGGGGAGCCAAACTCCCAGGGTTCGTACGTGCCCCGTGGGATCGGCGAGATGGACTTCTGCCACTGTGCTGGGATCGGAACACTCCGCACTTGGTCCTGCCCAGGCTACTCCCTTTCCGGGTATCGCAACCGCAGAGTAGATCGCAGTGTCCCCCGCGATGCGCCGGGCTTCTCCTCCGGCGCCGGGAATGGCATATACGGCCATGGTTTGGATGCCGGCACCCTCCGTTGCCACGGCGTACAGGTTGCGCCCGTCGGTGCCTACCAGATCCGCTTTAGGAACCGGCAACAGAGACGCAGCCGGCCGTGTCCCTGCCGAAGCCGGCAACGATCCTCCGCCGGAAGCCGTTACGCGAACCGAGGATTGCAGGGCAGGAATGGGAGAAGAAGGTGCAGGTCCGAGAACGGTTTCCGGCCAGAAGACTCGTCCGTTCCAGATGCAAGGGGTGCCGATGGGCTGCAGTCCCTTGGCGAGTGTCCGCACGCCGGCTCCTGGCCACTTAGCGCAAACGCTCCAAAACCTGCCATCCCTTTGCGTCCATGCGATAACGCCGGCTGCGGCGTCGAACCCTACGATCTGCTGCGCCGTGGCGATTACCGTTTCGGTACCGTGATGTACGCGCACAAGCCGCTGGGGACCCCTCTCCTGCTGCTCGATCCAGAACCAGTCGTCGCCGATGCGCCGGGGATGCCGGGGGAGGCCGTCGGTGTGAGCGAGCAGGCGCGGCGGCTTGCGCTTGGACGCATAAACTCCGGCGAAAACGATGACACCGCACGCGCAAAGCGCGACCGTCACGAAGAGCAGGGTTCTTGTTCTCACGGCAGTCCGTTCGGTTATACCAAGGCGGGTTTGGTGCAGCGCGCGTTGCGCGGCCAGGGATAGTTGGCCCGGCATAGGGCGGAATCCTGCATGGGCTCCAGCCGCGGCACCTGGGTTGACATCGGCAGAAGGCGTTGGTAGAATTGCTTCAACCTCACCTGCGCGCTTGTGCGTCCATGCTTCTGAACCTCGCGATCCGCAACTTCGCCATCATAGATCAGTTGGAGATCGAGTTCGGCGCCGGCCTCAACGTTCTTTCTGGGGAAACGGGCGCCGGCAAATCCATCATCGTGGGCGCCCTTACGCTCTTGCTTGGTGGGCGCACTAACGCCGATATTGTAAGGACGGGGGCGGATCATGCCGTAGTGGATGGCGTGTTCGACGTGAGCTCCAGCCCTCGCGTTTGCCAGGCGGCATCCTCCCTCGGCTTCGAGGTCGAAGAGGGCAGGCTTCTTCTCTCTCGAGAGGTGACTGCTGCCGGAAGGAGCGCCGCCCGCATCATGGGCAGGCCGGCTACTCTGGCGCAGATCCGGGAATTGGGCGATCTGTTGATAGACCTTCACGGGCAGCACGAGCACCAGTCCCTCCTTTCTGTTCCCCGCCACCTCGATATTCTGGATGAATGGGCGGGAGAAGATGTGGCGGCGCTGCGGCAGCAGGTGTCCCGCGTCGCCATGCGGCTCAAGCAACTCGAAGGGCAGCAGAGCGGCGTGGAACGGGATGCACGCGAGCGATTGCGCCTGATGGATCTCTGCAGATATCAGGTGGATGAGATCACCGCAGCCGGCCTTTATGCTGGGGAGGAGGAAGAGCTTCGGGCGGACGAGCGGCGCCTTGCCAATGCTCAATCCCTGGCCGAGGCCTCCTCCAGCGCATACGAATTGCTTGCCGGAGAGGGCGGAGCTTTGGAGCAGCTTGCCGCGACGGCGCGTCTTCTCGGCGATGGGGCGCACCTCGATGAGGCGCTGCAGCCAGCGTGGGACGCCGTCCGTGCTGCTCAATACCAACTGCAAGAGGTGGCGCGCGACTTGCTTCGTTACCGTGAAGGCGTCGAGTTCAACCCGGCCCGCCTCGAGCAAATCCAGGATCGCCTGGAACAGATCCGCGCACTCAAGCGCAAGTACGGGGACACCGTGGAAGAGGTCCTCCAATTTGCTCTTCGCGCGCGGGACACGCTGGCCACTCTCGAGGCGGCGGAAGAACAATCTCACGAGCTGGAAGCCGAGCTGAAGCGGTGCCGGGAGGAGTTCCGGCAGTTGTGCAGCGACCTCTCGTATCGGCGGCGGCAGGCCGGCAAGGGTTTCGCAGACGCCGTTCTTCGGGAACTGGCCGACCTTGCCATGGAGAAGACACGCTTCGAGGTCGCTATCGAAGACGGCGAACCCGGCGAGCGCGGGGCGGACCGCGTGGAATTCCTCATTGCGCCCAACGTTGGAGAGGCCATGAGACCCTTGGCGCGCATCGCCTCGGGAGGTGAAATCAGCCGCGTGATGCTCGCCATCAAGAGCGCCATGGCAGCTCAGGACACCCTCCCCACTATGGTTTTCGACGAGATTGACGTGGGAGTGGGAGGCCGCACGGCAAGCGTGGTGGCGTCCAAACTCAAGGCGCTGGCCGAAAAGAGCCAGGTGCTGTGCATCACTCACTTGCCCCAGATTGCCGCCCGGGCAAGTCGCCACTACCTAATCGAGAAGGAGCCGAGGGATGGACGAACTTCCGTGCGCGTGACACTGCTCGGTGCCGACGATCGCGTACGGGAGGTAGCTCGGATGATGGCAGGATCCCACATCACCGACACCGCTCTCCGCCATGCCCGCGAACTGCTGCAGGTACCATGAGGCGTCCCGCAAGCGGCGTTGCGCGCGTCCTCCGAGCTTCCTTTGCCCTCTTTTGCCTGTGCCTATGCGCCCCCGTCCCAGCCCAGCCGCGGGCGGTCCTCATCCTCTTTGACGGGTTGACGGCCGACGACTTGGCTTCCACGCGGTTGCCTGCCCTCCGAACCCTTGTGAAGGGCGGCGCCGTGGGGCTGGTCAACACCGCCTCAGGGCCGGGGCCGAGCGAAGTTGCCGCCGTGCTTGCAATGGCCGCAGGAAGACTGGTTCCGGCGCAATTCACGGACGGCCAGGCGTTCGAGCCTTCGGAAATCGTAGAGGGCGATCCCGCCGCAATCGTTTACCACCGGCGCACAGGTGTCACAGCGCCGATGGGGACGGAGGCGCTCCATCTGGGTATCGCTCCGCTCATTCGCAGGCATTTGGCCCAGCAGCTTCCCTCTGTGTTGGCGCGCAGCGAGGGCGCTGCATCCGCCATCGCAGTGTGCGGGAACGCCGATGCGCAAGAGCCTTCCCGGCCGGTTGCCTTGTTCGGAATGGATGAGATGGGCATCCTGCGCAATGCATGCCTGGGTCCTGAGTGCCTCATGCCCGCTCCAGGCAGCCCCTGGGGCGTGCGCGACAATGTGCCCTCACTGTTGCAAAGGATCGCCCGCTGGACGAACCGGGTCGTCGTGGTGCAGCTAGGCGACGGCGCCCGCGTGGAAGCTCTACGGCCGATAGCCGATGCGCGTGCCGTTAGCAAGGCGCGCGAAGCAGCATTGGCTACGCTGGAGCAACTCTTGGAAGGGTTGCAGCGGCTTTCGCCCCCTCCAAGGCGGATCGCTGTCGTGTCCCCGCGCGTCCCTGGGCAATCTACGCGCCCTCGGGACCGCCTGGCTCTGGCGGTTTTGTGGGGGGAAGGCGTCCGGCGTGGTGTGCTCACTTCGGCGACCACCCGAACACGAGGCCTCATTGCCAATGTGGACGTGGAGCCTACCCTCCTGCAGTGGATCGGGCTCCGTGCACCGGCGCTCGTGGCGGGTCATCCGGTGCGCTCGCTCGATGCGCCCGATGCAACCCACGAGGTGCTCAGGCTGGATCGGCGGACGCTGATGAACCAGCGCGCACTGGTTCCGTTGTTTCTTCTACTGGGGGGCATTCTGATCTTGACGCTCTTCGGTGCGGCCGGGAGCCTTGCGGGGCGTCTGCCCGGGTTGCCCGTGCAGTTGGGGATCTTGGCGCTCATGAACATGCCGCTGGGTTTGATGCTCGCGGCATTGTTGCCGTTTGGAAGCCCCATGGAACTGATTGCCGGCTGCCTGGCCCTGATGGTGCTGCTTGCCGCGGCGGAATATGCCGCGGCCGGCATCTTCAGGAAGGATGCTTTGATAGTGTTCGCCTTTACAACGGGTGCGGCAATCGTTGCAGATGCGCTGCTGGGACTAGGTATGGTTCAGTACTCGGTGCTTTCTTCCTATCAGATCCAGGGCATCCGGTATTACGGCATCGGGAACGAGTACATGGGCGTCCTCATCGGGGTTGCGCTCCTGTGGACCTGCGTGGAAGAAGCGAGGCTCATTACGAAGCTGATTGTGCTTGGCGGATCGGCTCTGCTGCTCGGTGCGCCATGGTGGGGCGAAAACGCAGGCGGCTTCGTAGCAGCGTGTGTGGCGTTTGGATCGGCATGGCGATGCCTGAGTGCTTCTTTGCCCGGCGACGGGGGCCGCCGCTTTGGGGTTTCGGAAGCCATCGGCTGGTCTGCAGTAGGGCTCCTCGGCGCCCTGGCCTTTGCGGCGGTGGATCGCGCCGTGTGGGGGACCAGCGCCGGGCACATGGGGGCGGCCTTGGCCGCAGTCCACGCCTCCGGGTGGCGCTATGCAGCAAACATTGCTTGGCGCAAGGTGCTGATGAACCTGCGCATCGCATCACAACCCTACACGATTGCAGCGACGGCGGGCGCAGGGGCGATCGCTGCGTTGGCAGGCGGCGCACTGCGCGGGAAGCGGGATGAACTCGCCATCGCGCACCCAAATTGGTGGAGGATGCGCGGCCCTTGCCTGTGGAGCGGGCTGGCCGCATTCGTGTTTAACGATTCCGGAGTCGTGCCCGCTCTTTTCATCGTGGCGGCGTTTCTGCTGAGCGGCCTGTATTATGCGCTGGATGGACCCGCTCAGCCGCCCGCCGATTAACGCACCCCGGCGCCTTCCGGCCTCAGTGCAACACCTGCTCCCGCTGCCGGCAGGGCCGGCCATTCGGGAAGGCTATCGTTCGTAGGAACTCCGCCGAGGAGTCCGTTCCCGTTCCTTGGCAACATTGACCACGAGGCGGCGGCCCCCGTATTCACTGCCGTTGAGGGCGGCGATGGCAGCATCCGCTTCTCCATCGTTTGCCATCTCGACGAAGGCAAAGCCCCGAGCCTGGCCGGTGACGCGGTCCGTTACGACGATGGAGTCCACAACCTTTCCGTAAGGAGTGAAGAGGGCTTCCAGTTGATCTTCGGTTGTGGCATAGGGCAGGCCGCCCACATAGATGCGCTTAGACACGTTGGGTACTCCTTGCAGGTTTTGCTGGGCCCTACGGGGGATGCTTCTGAAACGCCGCAAAGGGGCCGCACCTTCCCGGGGTCGGCATCACGGTATTGTGCGCAGTATAACACGAGGCAGGGATCCGGTCAAGAAGGCATTTGGGGCGGGTAGTGCTCGAGAACCTTGGCGGCTCGCCCATCCTTCCGTTTGCGGAGAGGACTACAAGGGGAGCGGCATGGGCTCCCCAGTTTTTAAGTTTCGAGAAGCCCGTTCCCACGATCGCAATAACGGGAGAGCAATCTTAGAACACTCGTTAGGGAGCCCTTTCACCAGCAGTGACAGGGTGGCAATTCAACGCATTGACGTAATCCAAGCATTGTGCTATCGTGATACGGGCGCGGATTGTTGGTCTTTGTGTTGGGCAGTGATTGAACTGGCAAGAAAGGAACGATCCATGACGAACAAACGGGCGTTTACGTTGATCGAGCTGTTGGTGGTCATCGCGATAATTGCGATTCTGGCCGCCATTCTTTTCCCAGTGTTCGCCCAGGCGCGCGAGAAGGCTCGGGCGGCTTCATGCCTGAGCAACATGAAGCAATTAGGCCTAGCCTACACGATGTATGCTCAGGATTACGACGGAAGAGGAGCGCCGTTGTGGTGGTGGGGCCAAGCCTTTTGGCCAACGTTTATGTATCCGTACATCAAGAACCCGGGCGTATTCAGGTGCCCTTCCGATTCGTATGGGAGTACCTTTGTTTGGTCGCTGGACAATCCTCAGAACCTGTTGCGTAGCTACATGTTCTATGTTGGGGCCTCGGCGATGGGCTCGGGTGGCGGAGCTGATGCCAGCGTGGAGCAGCCGGCTTCGTACATTTTGTTTACGGAGAAGGGAAACGGACCCAACCAACCGTGGCCCGAGATGTATTGTCCAACACTTCCAAACCAATGTTGCAGCGCCTATTCGTGCGGATCCAATAACACCAACACCAATTACGATCGCCTGTACTGCCCCGGGCAGGAGCCCCGCCATAGCGGCGGGTATAACTGGACCCTGTTTGATGGCCACACGAAGTGGATGCGCGTGTCACAAACAATGGTGCAGACCCAACCTCCCGCCGGAGGGAATACAGACTGGTGGCATGTCTGTAAAGAAACCATGTGGGACCGAACGCCCAGCGATCCCAACAACGGGATTAACTGAGGTAAGTGAGAAAGGGGCAGCCGTGAAAAACCTGAGCAAAAGTGCAGTGAGCCCTGTTGCGGTCGCAATTGCCCTCGTTGTGGTTCTGGCCGTGATTGCAGCAATCGCTTGGCGCATGTTCGGCCCAACGGGACCAAGCGGGGTGAAGGTCGTTACCCAAAAAGCCGGTGAGCCCTTCGCCGGCGCCAAGCGCGCCTACGGCAATCCCCCGTAGGCCGCAACGGCCCCTATCCGCTGCGGGCAAAGCTGGCGCCGGCCAGGGGGAGCATGGAGCGGCCAGAAAGGAACTGGTCCACGCCCCGGGCGGCCTCTCGTCCTTCGGTGATCGCCCACACGATTAGGGACTGGCCCCTCCGCGCATCCCCGGCGGCAAAGACGCCAGGCACAGAAGTCTGGTAATCGGGCCCGGTCTTCACGTTACCGCGGGCATCGTAGGCTACGCCCAGGTCATCCAATAGGCCATGATGCTGGGGATGCAGAAATCCCAAGGCCAAAAGCACCAGGTCTACTTCGATCTCGAATTCGGTCCCCGGCACCGGGTTCATGGGGCGCCGGCCGCTGGGATCCGGGGGCCCGAATTCCACGCGCACTGCGTGCAGCTTGGTTACGTGACCATTCTCGCCGCTAAAGTGCGTGGTGTTGATGCACCAGTCCCTGCTGCCACCCTCTTCATGGGCGTGGCTGGTGGTGAGAGTAAAGGGCCACTCCGGCCATGGATGCTCCCGCGTACGATGGGCGGGGGGCTTTGGAAGCAGTTCGAATTGATAGACCTCCCGTGCTCCTTGGCGATGGCATGTGCCTAGGCAGTCCGATCCGGTGTCACCCCCGCCCAGAATTACCACGCGCTTGCCGCGGGCGGAGATGCGATGGGCCGGTGGGATGGTGTCTCCGGCGTTGATGCGGTTCTGCTGGGTAAGGAATTCCATGGCGAAATGGATGCCTTTTAGCTCCCTGCCTGGAACTTTGAGATCTCGCGGCACGGTGGATCCGGCGGTAACCAACACGGCGTCGAAGCCGGCACGCAATTCCTCGGCTGTAATGTCCTTCCCCACGTTCACCCCTGTTCGGAAGAGGACGCCCTCTTCTTCCATCTGTTTCAACCGCCGGTCCAGCACCCACTTTTCCATCTTGAAATCCGGGATGCCGTATCGAAGAAGGCCGCCGATGCGGTCCGCGCGTTCATACACGGTAACGGTATGTCCGGCGCGATTGAGCTGTTGCGCAGCCGCCAGCCCGGCCGGTCCCGATCCCACGACGGCGACCGTCTTGCCGGTGCGCACTTCGGGGGGTTCCGGATGGATGAGGCCCATTTCCCACGCCCGATCAACGATGTTCTGTTCGATCTGTTTGATGGTCACCGGGTCCTGGTTGATGCCCAGGACGCAGGCTGTTTCACAGGGTGCAGGGCAAAGCCTCCCGGTGAATTCCGGGAAGTTGTTGGTGGCGTGCAGCCGTTCGATGGCGTCGCGCCAGCGGCCCCGATAGACCAGGTCGTTCCAATCGGGGATGATGTTGCCGAGGGGGCATCCCGAGTGGCAGAATGGAACGCCGCAATCCATGCATCGGGCGGCCTGCGTGCGGAGTTTCTCCACGGGGAATTCGTGGTAGAGTTCTTTCCAGTCATTGATGCGCTCGTGTATGGGCCGCCTGCGGGCCGTTTCGCGCATATATTTGAGAAAACCCCTTGGGTCCGCCATTCCAACGATCTCCTTGGCAGGTTGGCCGTGTTACCCGGGCTGTTGCGCCGCAACGGCGCCGGAGCCTTCCCCTTCCGCTTCTTGGGCGAGCTCGGCCAAAAGGCGCTTGTATTCCTGAGAGATCACCTTGACGAAGCGCGGCTGCATTTCCGGCCAGTGTTCCAGCACCTCGGCGGCGCGGCGGCTGCCCGTGTAATCCCGATGGCGGGCGATGAGCTCCTTTACAATCGCTACATCTTCCTCATCGGTAAGCGGCTCGAGCAAGATGCTGCCGTGGCCGCGGTTTACGCGCGTGAAGAAGCGGCCGTCCCAATCCAGTACGAAGGCTGTTCCTCCGCTCATACCTGCTGCAAAGTTGCGCCCGGTGGTGCCCAACACCACTACAACGCCGCCGGTCATATACTCGCAGCCGTGATCCCCTGTACCTTCCACCACTGCGCGGGCGCCGCTGTTTCTTACGGCGAAGCGCTCGCCTACTACGCCGCGCAGGTAGACTTCCCCGCTTGTAGCGCCGTAGAGGAGGGTGTTTCCTGCGATGATGTTCTCATGGGGCTCGAAGGTGGCGCCGCGGGGAGGATAGGCGATGATCTTTCCACCGGATAGGCCTTTGCCCAGGTAATCGTTGGCGTCCCCTTCCAGAATGAGGGTGATGCCGTGGGCCAGGAAGGCGCCGAAGCTTTGTCCCGCAGACCCCGTGAAGTGGATGCGGATCGTGTCGTCGGGGAGCCCCTCCTCGCCGAAGCGCTTTGCCACTTCGCCGCTGAGCATGGTGCCTACCGTGCGGTTGGAGTTACGGATGGGCAGGTGCAGTTCCACGCTCCCTCGGCCTTCCAGGGCTGGAGCGCATTCATCTATGATGTGGTAATCAATGGCTTCCGATAGGCCGTGATCCTGGGGCTGCACACACCGGGTTGCGACCGTGGCGGGCACGCTGGGCTTTTCCAGCAGAACACTCACATCCACGCCGCGGGCCTTCCAATGATCTACGGCGTCGCGCACGTCCAGCATATCCACACGACCGATCATCTCGTCGAAGGTGCGGAAGCCCAACTGGGCCATGATCTCGCGCACCTCTTCGGCAACGAAGAAGAAGTAATTCACAACGTGTTCCGGCTTGCCTGCAAAACGCTTGCGCAGCACCGGATCTTGGGTGGCGATGCCCACCGGGCAGGTATTGAGGTGGCATACCCGCATCATGATGCAGCCCAGCGCCACGAGGGGAGCGCTGGAGAAGCCGAACTCCTCGGCGCCCAGCAGTGCGGCGATCACCACATCGCGCCCTGTCTTGAGCTGCCCATCCGTCTGAACCCGGATGCGTCCTCGCAGGTCATTCTTTACAAGGACCTGCTGGGTTTCCGCCAACCCCAGCTCCCAGGGGATGCCGGCATGCTTGATGGAGGAAAGGGGTGAGGCGCCGGTACCGCCCTCGGTGCCGCTGATGAGCACATGGTCGGCATGGGCTTTGGCCACGCCTGCCGCAACGGTTCCTACTCCCACCTCGGCTACGAGCTTTACAGAGATGCGCGCATTGGGGTTGGCATTCTTCAGATCGAAGATAAGCTGCGCCAGATCCTCTATGGAATAGATGTCATGGTGGGGCGGCGGCGAGATGAGAGTAACGCCGGGGGTGGTGTGGCGCACTTTGGCGATGTACTTATCCACCTTTCGGCCGGGAAGTTCGCCGCCTTCACCGGGCTTGGCACCTTGGGCCATTTTGATTTGGAGCTCGTCGGCGTTTACGAGATAGTGAACGGTAACGCCGAAGCGCCCTGAAGCCACCTGTTTGATGGCGCTGCGGCGGGAGTCGCCGTTGGGTTCCGGCTTGTAGCGCACGGGATCTTCGCCGCCTTCGCCCGTATTGCTCTTGGCTCCCAAACGGTTCATGGCGATGGCCAGAGTTTCATGGGCCTCACGGCTTATGGACCCCAGGGACATAGCCCCCGTCACAAAGCGCTTTACGATCTCGGTGGCAGGTTCCACCTCTTCCAGGGGAATGGGTTCTGCCGGCTTGAATTTGAAAAGGCCCCGCAGGGTGGCGAGCTGCTTGTTTTGGCGGTTCACCTTCTCGCTGAATTCGCGGTAGGTGGCATAGCTTTCGTTTTGCACTGCGTGCTGAAGCGCCGCGATGGTATCCGGATTGAGCTGATGGAATTCCCCTCCTCGCCGCCACTGGTAGATGCCTCCCGGATCCAATTCCAGATTGCCTGGAACCTTTACCGGAGGGTAGGCGAACTCGTGCCGGGCAATCGCCTCTTGGGCGATCACATCGAGCTTCACCCCGCTGATGCGTGAGGCAGTGTGGGTAAAGTATTTCTCGATCACCTCTTCGTGCAGGCCGATCGCCTCGAAGATCTGGGCGCCCCGATAACTCTGGATGGTGGAAATGCCCATCTTTGCCATCGTTTTGAGGATGCCCTTGCTGATGGCCTTGAAGAAGCGCTTGTGGGCTTCCTCTACGGTGAGCTCATCGGGTAGCAACCCCTGGCGCTTCATGTCGGCGAGGGTCTCAAATGCCAGGTAGGGGTTCACTGCGCTGGCGCCGTAGCCCACGAGCAGGCAGAAATGGTGCACCTCCCTGGGCTCGCCGCTCTCCACTACCAAGGCCACGTAGGTGCGAGTGCCCTCCCGGATAAGGTGGTGGTGCACCGCCGACACGGCCAGGAGCGCGGGTATCGGGCAGTGTTCGCGGTCCACTCCACGATCGGACAGGATCAAGACGCCCACATGCTCCTGGAGGGCCTGGCTTGCTTGGCGGCATAGCCGGTCCAGGGCAATCTCCATGCCTGCGGCCCCTTCCCTAGGGTCGAAGAGGGTGGAGAGGGTACGAGCTTGGAATTCGCCCGTGGCTACGTTGCGCAGCTTCTCCAACTCTTCGTTGGTAAGGATCGGGGACTCCAGCTTGATTTGATGGCAGTGCTTCGCCTCTTCGGTAAGGAGGTTGCCGCTCGGCCCGATGTAGTGCGTTGTAGACATCACGAGCTCTTCGCGGATGGGGTCAATGGGCGGATTGGTAACCTGAGCGAAGAGCTGCTTGAAATAGTTGTACAGAAGTTGCGGCCGGTCGGAAAGCACGGCAAGAGGCGTGTCGTTGCCCATGGAACCCAACGGCTGCTCGGCATTGACAGCCATGGGACCCAGGATGAATTTCAGATCCTCCAGCGTGTAGCCGAAGGCCTTTTGCCTTTCGAGGATGGAGGCGTGGTCAGGAGCGCGATGGTTCTGTGACGGCGGCAGGTCCGCAAGGTCAATCTTGTTCTGATCCAGCCATTGGCGGTAGGGGCTCTGATGCACGATGCGGTCCTTCAGTTCGGCATCCTCTATGATGCGGCCGTCCACGGTGTCCACGAGAAACAGCTTGCCGGGCTGGAGGCGCCATTTGTGGGCCACCCGATCCGGTGGGATATCCAGGACGCCTGCCTCAGACGCCATCACGACGAAGCCGTCCTTGGTAACCAGGGTTCGGGCAGGGCGCAGGCCGTTGCGGTCCAGTACCGCACCGATGAGGCGCCCGTCGGTGAATGCAATGGCAGCGGGACCGTCCCATGGCTCCATGATGCACGCATGGTATTCATAGAAGGCCCGGCGGTCCGCATCCATATATTCATCTCCGGACCATGCCTCGGGGATGAGCATCATCATGGCGTGGGGCAGGGATCTTCCGCCGCGCACGAGCAGCTCGATGGCGTTGTCAATGGTAGCCGAGTCGCTCCCCGTCTCCGTTACGAGGGGGACGAGTTTGTGCACATCGTCCCCGAAGAGCGCGGATTGAAGCCGCGCCTGGCGGGCCCGCATCCAGTTCCGGTTGCCGCGGAGCGTGTTGATCTCGCCATTATGGGCGATCATACGATACGGGTGGGCCAGGTCCCATGTGGGGAACGTATTGGTGCTGAAGCGCTGGTGCACCAGAGCAAGAGCGGTGACCATTTCAGGGTCCGCGAGGTCGCGGTAGAAGCCCGCAATCTGATGGGCCATGAGAAGGCCTTTGTAGATGACTGTTCGGCAGGAGAGGCTGCAGATATAGAAGTAGGATGCGTGCTGCAGCTTGCGCGATGCCACCGTCTTCTCGATGACCTTGCGGATCACGAAGAGTTTGCGCTCAAAAGCCTCCTCGATGCCTGCACCGGTCCAATGGCTGGGGATGCCTTTGCCCGCGAGGCCCACGATCGCCGGATCTACCACCCTGAGGTTCGCATCCACCCGGCCGATGAAGAACTGCCGGATTACGGGCTCCACTTCCCGGGACTTGCTCCCGATGCGCCGATTGTCTACGGGAACGTCGCGCCATCCCAAAAAGGCCATGCCCTCATCCTGCACCACCTTGCGGATGATCGCTTCACAAATCAGGCGTTCTGTGCGGTCCTGGGGAAGGAAAACCATTCCCACCCCGTACCGCCCCGGTTCGGGCAGTTCGAAGTCAGACGACACTTCGCGCTGGAAGAAGGCATGAGGGATCTGCAGGAGGATGCCGGCTCCGTCTCCTGTTTCCGGATCGCATCCGCATGCGCCGCGATGGGCGAGGTTCACGAGCACTTGGAGGCCGTGCTCAATAACGGCGTGGGATTTACGGCCCTGAATGTTGACCACAAATCCGACGCCGCAGGCGTCGTGCTCGTATTGCGGATCGTAAAGGCCCTCTTTGGCGGGCAGTCCTGCGTTGCTCATACCGATCGTTCCCATCTCTTGGCGGCGTGTGGAAGGCACGTCCACAAGAATGGTTCCAAAGACACTTCCGCCCGTGTTCCATGCACTGAGGGCCGGCGCGCACTCCACATGCGCGTACCCTTGCGCAAAGGACACGGGCGTCTTTGGAACCGTGCTGTCAGGTATCGTTTATAATAGCATCCGGCGCCCGAGCGGGTCAAGGGCCGGTGGGTGCGTATTGAAGCATTGCGCTGGGGCGTGTACAATAAGGTACCGCAATGAAGAACGTGATGCACCCGAAGCCGATATTGCCGCACGCCGATGCGCCCGTCGGCGTCATCCGCAAGGCTGTCACCGGCGATGTGGTGGCGATCCAACATCTCGTCAACGGCTTCGCCGAACGCGGCCTCATGCTCCACCGCAGCCTGAGCGAGCTTTACGAGAACCTGCGGGATTTCCACGTAGTGGTCGAGAACGAGACCGTGGTGGGGTGCGCCGCTCTGCACGTTACGTGGAAGGATCTGGCCGAACTCAAGTCCTTGGCGGTGGCCGAGAACTGCCAGGGCCGAGGATACGGCCGGAGCTTGATCCTTGCGTGCATGCAAGAGGCCGGGGATCTGGGTGTGGCCCGCGTATTTGCCCTCACCTACGTCCCTCACCTTTTCGAAAAGATGGGATGGGCTCGGCAGGACAAGGCTTCCCTCCCGCGGAAGGTATGGACAGAGTGCATCCATTGCCCCAAGTTCCCGGATTGCGGGGAAATCGCTGTGATTTATGAGGTGCCCGGCTCAGGAGGCTAGGTGTTCGGCGCCCACCCCATCAGGCTCGACACCTACTCAACCCGGTGGCGCGACCGGCGGGTACCGTTCTCCTAACCCCCCTCTTCACGGTAGTAAGCGGAGGTCCCAAGACGCCCCATGAGCAGCGGGCTGTGCAGCTCGCCATCGCCAAGGCGATCCAGCCGTGGCTCGCCGCGCGCCGGCCAAAGAACCTCAAGATCGAGGAAAGCGACAAGCCGGCCAGATGATTTTTCAGGCGCCGGATCCTCTTTCTGATCAACGCTCACGGGTCCCGCATCCACCCAGACACTACGCAAAGGACTCCGTCCCCCCGTGTACGGGGGGACCACAGGG
>JBMFSQ010000024.1:0-56260 GCA_049967475.1 Chthonomonadales bacterium
CGTCGTGGCCAGCCTCAAGGAAAAGTACACCGGCGAGGAGGGTTAGCGGATCAGAGAAGCTTCGATGCCGCCGGTCTCCTCTTGGAAGAGCTGCCGAACGGTCGGCTGCGGTGCGCGGCGCCGGCATCTTCCTGCGGAGGCCGGCGGCAGGGATCTGCTCCCGATCAGCCCACATCCCTCCCGCCTGGAGGTTTCAATGATCAAGCGAACACAATTCCACCTTCTTGCCGCAGCAGTCGCGGCTCTGTTCTGCATGTTCTTCTGCCCCTTCGCACGGGGGCAATCATCTCCTGCGCAACAAAAACCCTGGTTCGAGAACATCACCTTCAAAGGGTACATCCAGCTCGATGCCACGTTCCCCCAAGGCAATTCGGTGCAGGGATCGGTAAGCAACTTTCGCATCCGCAGAACACGGCCTACGTTCATCGTGCCGATTGACGCACTCACACGCGTTCAGATACAGTTCGACGTGAGCACCGGTAAGTGCGGCTCCGGTGCATCCACCGCAACCGTCACCGACACCTACGCCGAGCGCATCGTTCCCCACTTCGGCGCGATACAGTTTGGCCAGAACCTGTTGCCCTTCGCATGTGAAGTGTATGAAGACAATGCCGCTCTTCGGTCTCCGTTGGAATTGAGCTACGCCGGCGAACAGCTAGCCCTGCTGGAACGGGACATCGGCCTGTTCCTCAGGAACACAGCATCCACGGAAAAATGCATCTGCTGGGAATTTGGCCTGCTCAACGGACAAGGGTTCCGGTCCGCAGATGCAAACGCCAACAAGACGATTGCTGGCCGCGTCACGGCACCGGTGCTTCCGTGGTTCCGCATCGGAATGTCCGGCCTGTACGGCACGTACAACAACAATGGCCATGACTGGGATCGCCACGCTGCCGGATGGGAATTCCATGTTACGGCGTCCAAAGCCCTCAAACTCTCGGGGGAGTTCTACCACGCCAAATTCGTAGACAATCCCTGGGCTGCCACCAAGGTAGCGCGCTTCGATGGCGGGTACCTCCTATCGGAAAGCTGGATCGGCTCGCTTCAATCCATTCCATTTGTGCGCTACCAACGTACGTACGGAGACCTGGACTACCGATCGGTAGATTTGGGTTGGCGCTGGCAATATGCGTCCAATCAGCGGCTTACCGCCGAGTACGACATCGTCAACGGACATCAGCGTAATTACAGCGGCGTCCGCTGGCAGATCTTCTTCTAGCGGTTGCCGGCGGCCCAGCGCCGTGCCGCCGCATCTCCACTCCAGCCAAGACTGCCGCTTCTACACCCGCCGTATACAGGAAACGCGTGCCTCGGCGGCGAAGGTTTGTATATACCGTTGTGATACAAACCTCAGGAGACATGTTTCTATGAACCTCAACGACGAGGCGCTTCGCTACCACAGTTCCGCCCCTCCCGGTAAACTCGAGATCAATCCCACCAAACCGTGCCTAACCCAGCATGATCTCGCGCTTGCCTACACGCCGGGTGTAGCGGAACCCTGCCGAGCAATTCAGCGCAATTCCGAGGATGTGTTCCGGTACACCGGCCGGGGCAACCTGGTAGCCGTGGTCACCAACGGCACGGCCGTGCTCGGTTTGGGCGCCATCGGACCCTTGGCCGCCAAGCCGGTTATGGAAGGCAAGGCCCTCCTGTTCAAGAGGTTCTCGGATATTGACGCTGTAGACTTGGAGATTGCCACAGAAGATCCCCAGGCGTTTATCGCCGCAGTCAAGCTTCTGGAACCGTCCTTTGGAGGCATCAATCTGGAAGACATCCGCGCTCCGGAATGCTTCATCATCGAAGAGGCGCTCCAGAAGGAGATGAGCATTCCCGTATTCCATGACGACCAGCACGGTACGGCCATCATTTCGGGCGCCGCGCTCCTTAACGCATTGGAGATTGTAGGGAAGCGCATCGAGGATGTTCGCATCGTATTCAGCGGGGCAGGGGCTGCGGCCACCGCCACGTACCGCTTTTACATAGCCCTCGGGGCCCGCAAAGAGCATATCATCGTTTGCGATAGCCGCGGCGTCCTATACAAGGGTCGCACCCAAGCCATGAACCCCATCAAAGAGGAACTGGCCGCAGACACCCAGGCCCGTACCTTGGCCGAAGCTTTGGCAGGGGCAGACGTCTTCGTGGGTCTATCAACCGCCGGCATTCTCACGGCGGATATGGTGCGATCCATGGCGAGCCGACCTATTATCTTCGCTATGGCCAACCCCGATCCCGAGATCGCCTACGAAGAGGCCAAGGCGGCGAGACCCGACGCGGTCGTAGCCACCGGCAGGTCCGACTATCCCAATCAGGTGAACAACGTGCTGGGCTTTCCGTTCATCTTTCGGGGCGCCTTGGATGTTCGGGCCAGGCAAATCAATGAAGCCATGAAGATCGCCGCAGCCCGCGCCCTCGCCGCGCTCGCCAAAGAAGACGTTCCCGATGCCGTCGTCAAAGCCTACGGCCTTCAGGCCATCCACTTCGGCCCGGATTACCTAATCCCCAAGCCCTTTGACAGCCGCGTGCTCCTGTGGGTAGCTCCGGCCGTAGCGCAAGCTGCAATGGACACCGGCGTAGCCCGGGCTCCCATTGACCTAGACCGGTACCGCGAAGCCCTGGAGGCCCGATTAGGCAAGAGCCGCGAGATGATGCGCATCGTCTTCAACAAGGCGCGGCAGAGCCTCAAGCGCATCATCCTTACCGATGGAGCCCATCCCAAGATGATGCGGGCAGCCCAGCAACTTTCGGAGGAGCGCATCGCCCAGCCGATCCTTCTAGGAGAAGAACACGAGATTGCCCGCCGGGCCGATGAACTCGGCATCGAACTTCGCGGCCTGCGTATACTGTCCCCAGCCGCCTCCCCGCTCCGGCAGCAATTCGCCGACCGCCTCTACGCCCTTCTATGCCGCCAAGGAATGACCCAGCCCGAAGCCTGGGAACTCACCGCCAGCCCTCATTACTTCGGCGCCCTCATGTTGGAAGGAGGAGAGGGAGACGGAATGATCATCGGGCCTACCTATCACTACCTCGAGGCCCTCAAACCTGCCCTGCAAATCATCGGACCAGCGGGTGATTGCTGCACCGCTGCCGGCGTCTACATGGTTACGACGCGCAACAAAGTCCTGTTCTTCGCCGATGCATCCGTGAATGTGGAGATGGATGCGGAGAAGATGGCGGACATCGCTATTCTTACTGCTCGCCTGGCGCGTGAGTTCAATATTGAGCCGCGCATTGCGATGTTGAGCTTCAGCAACTTCGGCAGCGTGTCGCACGCCCGGGTGGAGCGCGTGCGCAGAGCGGTGGAGATCGTGCGCAGCCGCCAGCCCGAACTCGTGGTGGATGGCGAGATGCAGGCCAATACTGCGCTCATGGAGGAATTCCTCAACCGAACGTACCCGTTCAATCGGCTTCGAGGTGAAGCTAATGTGCTCATCTTTCCCAACCTCGAGTCGGGTAACATCGGGTACAACCTCGTTCAGCGCCTGGCCAATGCCGAGGCAGTGGGCCCCATCCTCGTGGGATTGCGCCATCCTGTGCATGTGGTGCAGCACTGGGACGAAGTGAAGGATATCGTGAACTTAGCCGCCATAGCTGCGGTGTCCGCCGGCAATACGCCGCCGCCGTGCAAAGACGCGCCCGCCAACCCCGCCGGAGACGGCAGCGGCGCGCAGCCGAAGGTTCTGTAAGAATGCGTCAGCGGCTCCGTGTGACGATCCATGGGGCTGTGCAGGGAGTGGGTTTTCGCCCTTTCGTGTACCGCCTCGCCACCGAGTTGGGGCTGGACGGATGGGTGCTCAACTCCGATGAAGGGGTCGTCATCGAAGTAGAGGGCGACCCGGCCTCGCTGCACCGCTTCCTGCTGCGTGTCGAGCCCGAGAAGCCTGCCCAGGCGTCTATCTATAGCATTGAGGCGACCTACCTCGATGCGGAAGGATACTGCGGCTTCCAGATACGCGCATCGGAAGAAACCGGCCGCAAAACCGCTCTGATCCTACCGGATCTGGCCGTATGCCCCGACTGCGCCCGGGAGGTTTTGGATTCAAAGGATCGGCGCTTCCTGTACCCCTTCACGAATTGCACGAATTGCGGGCCCCGCTTCACCATCATTGAAGCTCTTCCCTACGACCGGTCGAACACTTCCATGAAGCGGTTCGTGATGTGCGATGCCTGCCGCGCCGAATACGAGAACCCGCGCGACCGGCGCTTCCATGCCCAACCCAACGCTTGCCCGGCCTGCGGTCCCCACCTGGAGCTGTGGGACCGGGACGGAAGGCTCCTTGCAAGTCATCACTCGGCCGTGCTCGAAGCCGCGGCGGCGATCCGCAACGGCCTCGTAGTGGCCGTCAAGGGCCTCGGCGGCTTCCACCTCGTGACCGACGCCCGAAACGACGCAGCCGTGCATACTCTGCGTGAACGCAAACGCCGTGAAGCAAAGCCCTTCGCCCTCATGGCCCCGAACTTGAAGTGGATCCGCAGCGCCTGTGTCGTGTCGCCATTGGAAGAGCGGCTTCTGCGGTCGGCCCAAGCGCCCATCGTGATGCTCGCCCGCAATGCAGATCGCATGGAGGTGTCGGACCTTGTGGCCCCGGCAAGCCCCGAGCTGGGCATCATGCTCCCCTATACGCCTCTCCATCTCATCTTGATGGAAGAACTTGGCTTCCCCGTCGTAGCCACCAGCGGCAATGCCTCCGATGAACCGATCTGCACCGATGAACACGAAGCCCTGCAACGGTTGGGCATCCTGGCAGACCTTTTCCTAGTACACAACCGGCCCATCGTGCGCCACGCCGACGATTCCATTGTAAGGATCCTGGAGGGCCGTGAGCTCGTGCTGCGAAGGGCCCGCGGTTATGCCCCTCTCCCCATCACCGTGGACCAATCCCTCCCGCCCATCCTCGGAGTGGGAGCGCATCTCAAGAACACGGTTGCCTTGGCCGTGGAACATACCGTTTTCGTAAGCCAGCACATCGGCGATCTGGAAACCAAGCAGGCCAACGACGCCTTCCGCAGAGCCACAGCCGATCTACCGCGCCTCTATGCAGTGCATCCCCGGGCTTTGGCATGCGATCTCCATCCGGATTATGCCTCCACCCGATACGCACACGCCAGCGGTCTCCCCGTCGTCCCCGTTCAACACCACTATGCCCATGCCCTTGCCTGCCTGGCAGAGAACCGCCTCCGCCCGCCTGCGTTGGCGGTCACATGGGATGGAACGGGCTACGGAACGGACGGCACGATTTGGGGAGGCGAGTTCCTTCTCATCACGGACGAGGGTTTTGAGCGCGCAGCCTTCCTGCGTCCCTTTTTTCTGCCGGGCGGGGAACAAGCGGTTCGCGAACCCAGGCGTGCCGCTCTCGGCGCTCTGTGGGCGATGCGCGATGACCTGCAGCCGGAACTTCTTCCGTTCCTATACGGTCCACGGCACGCCGCCGATGCCAACCCGGCAGATCCCTTCACCGCCCGTGAACGAGCGATCCTATTGGCGATGCTCAGGCAGGGCATCAATTGCCCCGTCACCACCAGCGTGGGCAGGCTCTTCGACGCCGCGGCTTCGCTCCTGGGCATTTGCCACACGAACCGCTTTGAAGGCCAGGCAGCGATGCTGCTCACTTGGGCCCTTCCCACCCATCCCATGACGGACGCGTATGGATCCGGTATCATACAAATGGAAAAGGATGCGATCCTGCTCGATTGGGCGCCCATCTTCCGAGGACTTATGACAGACATTCAGGCCGGCGCGGAGATTGCCCTGATTACAGCGCGTTTTCACAATGCCCTTGCCGCGATGCTGGTAGAGGCCGCTGTGCGCATCGGCGAGCCCAAGGTTCTGCTCACAGGCGGCTGCTTCCAGAACCGGTATCTGACGGAACGAAGCATCGCCGCATTACGGCAGGCCGGTTTGCAGCCCTATTGGCACCAGCGCATCCCGCCCAATGATGGCGGCGTGGCCCTGGGGCAAATCCTGGCGGCTGCGCGCGTCACTGCGGGAGGAGGGTAGGATCATGTGCCTTGCCGTGCCCGGTAAGATCTTGTGCATTACGAACGACGACCCCCTCATGCGCATGGGGAAGGTGAGCTTCGGAGGCATCGTCAAGGAAGTGAACCTCGCCTTCGTACCCGAGGCTTCGGTGGGGGACTATGTGGTAGTCCATGTAGGCTTCGCTCTCAGCAAAATAGACGAAGCCGAGGCGCAGCGTGTCTTCGAGATGCTCGAAAGCCTCGAGGAGCCCCACGCCCAGCGCAATCCTGCGCCAGCCAGTATTCCAGCCGATTAGGCGCAAGGAGGCAAGCCATGAAGATTGGAGGAGAATCTAACCTGGCCGACCGCCGAGTGACGGAATGGTTCCTTCGCGAACAGGCACGCAAGACCTTGGAACAGGCCGATGCCGCTGCAGCTCGCCCCACACGCCCGCGCCCTGTGATCACCATCTCCCGTCAGTTTGGCGCAGGCGGGCGGACGGTGGCCGCTTTGGTAGCCAAGAAGATGGGCCAGGATTGGCAGGTTTGGGACCGCGAGATCATCGAGGCGATGGCCCGCAACGCCCAAGCCCGCAGAGAGATGATCGAAGCTTTGGACGAACGGACGCGCAGCTGGATCCAGGAGATGGCAGCCGACCTTGCCAACGTCCCCACGATGGAGCCGCTGGGATATCGCCGTCACCTGACCCAGGTGTTGTTGGCCCTCGCCCATCAGGGGCAGAAAGTTATCGTGGGCAGAGGCGCAAACTTTATCCTGAAGCAGGCTCTCAATGTGCGCCTCAGAGCCAACCTCGAATTCCGCGTTCAACAAGTGATGCGCTTGGAGGGCATCGGCCACGACGAAGCGCTGCGCCGCATCCATAAGGTAGATCGAGAACGCGCTGAGTTCACACGGCGTGTCTTCGACCGCGATATCGAAGATCCGGATGCCTACGACATGATCATCCGAACCAACGGCATCGGCTTCGAGGCCACAGCGGAAGCCATCGTTGCAGCAGCCAGGGCCATGTTCTCTTGAGGAGTTCAGCCCGCGAGGAGATCCATTCTTGCGCTTCGTAGAAGAATACCGAGATGCAGCAGCAGCCGCCCGCATCGCCCACGCCATAGCAGGCATCGTGACGCAGCCGTGGACCATCATGGAGATCTGCGGCGGCCAGACGCATGCCATCGTCAAGTTCGGCATTGACGAACTGCTCCCATCCCAGATCACCCTTGTTCACGGGCCGGGCTGCCCCGTGTGCGTCACCCCTGTGGAGATGCTGGACCGGGCCGTGGCCATCGCTTCACAGCCGGGGGTGATCTTCTGCTCTTTCGGCGACATGCTCCGCGTGCCGGGCACCCGCAGCGACCTTCAGACAGTGAAAGCTCAAGGGGCCGACGTGCGCATCGTCTATTCGCCTATGGATGCCTTGCGCCTTGCCCAACAGCATCCCCAGCGCCAGGTGGTGTTCTTCGCAGTGGGCTTCGAAACAACAGCTCCCGCCAATGCCATGGCAGTATACCAGGCTGCCCGGATGGGCCTGCGCAACTTCAGCATCCTCGTGTCCCACGTTCTGGTGCCGCCGGCCGTAGAAGCCATCCTCGCCTCGCCCAACAACCGCGTACAGGCGCTTCTGGCCGCGGGTCACGTCTGCACCGTGATGGGGATTACGCAATACCCGCCGCTTGCTCAAAAGTATCACGTTCCCATCGTCGTTACCGGGTTCGAGCCCCTGGATATCCTCCAAGGCGTTTATTTGGCCGTGCGCCAATTGGAGGAAGGCCGCGCCGAGGTAGAAAACCAATACAGCCGATCCGTTCGGCCCGAGGGGAATGCAGCCGCTCAGGCACTGGTTGCGGAGGTGTTTCAAGTTACGGAGCGTAAGTGGCGGGGCATCGGCGAAATTCCCCAAAGCGGGCTGGGATTGCGGCCCGAATATAAGGAATTCGACGCGGAACTTCGCTTCGACGTGAGCGGACACCATGCGGAGGAGCCTGCGGAGTGCATCGCGGGAGATGTTTTGCGGGGGCTCAAGAAGCCGCGGGAATGTTCGGCGTTCGCCACTCGGTGCACTCCGGAACACCCTCTGGGTGCACCCATGGTGTCGTCCGAAGGGGCTTGCGCCGCCTATTACCGTTATCGCCGAAGGACGGGCCTCGAGGGGCGATCGGCGAATGGCGAAGAGCGAGGGGCGAAAGGCGAAGAGGGTCGCTATGGCTGAGCACCAACAGACACGTGCCGAGGATGAACGGCCTGATGCCGTCGAGGTTTCTTGTCCTGCGCCCCTGCCGGCCGACACCACCATCCTGATGGGACATGGGGGCGGCGGGAGACTCACCCACCAACTCATTGAACGGCTCTTCTTGCCGCTCTTTGCCAATCCCCAACTCGATGCCCGCCACGACGGCGCGCTCCTATCCCTGCCCGTGCCTCGAGTGGCGTTCACAACGGACACGTATGTAGTGCGCCCGCTCTTCTTCCCCGGCGGGGATATAGGCAAGCTCGCCGTCTGCGGCACAGTCAATGACCTTGCGATGTGCGGCGCCCGGCCGCTCTACCTCAGTGCAGGCTTTGTTCTGGAGGAAGGACTTCCTCTGACCGTTCTGTCACGCGTCGTCGCATCTATGCAGAATGCTGCCGAAGCATGCTCCGTGGCCATCGTTACGGGTGACACTAAGGTAGTGGATGGAGGGCGCGGCGACGGCCTTTATGTGAACACTGCGGGCGTAGGCGTCGTGGAGCATGATCGCACCGTGGGACCTGGAGCTGTGCGCCCGGGCGATGCCGTCCTTGTAAGCGGAGATATCGGCCGCCACGGCATCGCGGTCATGGCACAGCGCGAGGGGCTTGAATTTGAAACGACCATAGAGAGCGACTGCGCCTCCGTTGCAGAGCCCGCTCTCGATCTTCTGCGCCACGGGCTTCCGGTGCACTGCCTCAGGGATTTGACGCGGGGAGGTTTGGCTGCGGCCCTAGTCGAGATCGCCGAGGCATCCGGATGGACCATCGCGCTGGACGAGGCCTCTATCCCCGTGTGCCAGGAAGTGGCCGGGGCGTGCGAAATTCTCGGCTTTGATCCCCTGTACGTCGCCAACGAAGGGCGCTTCCTGTGCATCCTGCCCCGAGAGCACGCCGACGCAGCCTTAGCCATTCTGCATCAGCACCCCGTCAGCGCCCAGGCCGTATACGCCGGGGAGGTTACAGAAGAACGCGAGGGCGTCGTGATCCTGCGCACTGCGATTGGTGCCGCCCGCATCTTAGATCTTTTCAGCGGGGAACAGCTCCCCAGGATCTGCTGACGCCCAATTACGGAGCTATAGAGAGGAAACAGACCATGATTGCCGGCCTGATTATGTTTGGTGCTCTCTTCGCCATCGCCCCGGCAACTTCTGCCGCAAGTAGCCCGTCAGACACCACCGTGCGCGTGGTGGATCGCGCTCCTGCGGAAGGATCCAATGCGTTCTACCCAGGCAATCGCCCGCCATTGCTGCCCAGCCGCCTCATCAAACTGCCTCCGGGAGCGGTGTCCCCTGCCGGGTGGCTGCGCACGCAACTCGTTCTTCAATCCAAGGGCTTCTCGGGCCAATTGGAAGCAATCAGCCCGTGGTGTCAGTTTTCCAAGAGCGCATGGGCCAACCCGGCAGGCCAAGGCGAGAATGGTTGGGAGGAGCTGCCCTATTGGCTCAAAGGATATGTGGACCTGGGGTATGTGCTTCACGACACGCAGATCATCCAGAACGCCGGCCGATGGATCGAGCGCATCATTGCGAGTGCCCAGCCCGACGGCTGGTTCGGCCCCAGATCCAATCTGGCCGGCCCCGACCTATGGCCCAACATGCTGGCGCTGTCTGCGCTCCGCTCCTATTATGAGGCGACTGGGGATAAGCGCGTCCTCACGCTCATGACACGCTACTTTCGATGGCAGATGCGCTTGCCCCTATGGAAGTTCCTGCCGGGATCATGGCAGAAGATCCGCGGAGGAGACAACTTAGACAGCATCTATTGGCTTTACAACCGAACAGGCGACGCCTGGCTCCTGGACCTGGCGCGTGTGAACCACGAGCGCACTGCAGACTGGGTTAGTGGAGTAGCAAGCTGGCACGGCGTCAACTTTGCGCAGTGCTTTCGGGAACCTGCCCAGTACTTTCAACAAACGCACGACACCCGGTATCTTGACGCCACAGTGAGGGATTACGATCTCATGACCGGCGTTTACGGCCAGGTGCCCGGCGGCTTGTACGGCGCTGATGAGAACGCCCGCCCGGGATACACCGATCCCCGGCAAGGGACGGAAACGTGCGCTATGGTGGAAATTATGTATAGCCACGAACTCCTCCAGGCCATCACCGGAGATGCCGTGTGGGGTGACCGTTGCGAGGAAGTCGCCTTCAACGATTTGCCCGCTTCGATGACGCCGGACCTCAAAGGCCTTCACTATCTAACCGCACCGAACCAGATACAGCTAGATCGAGCCAATAAAGCGCCGATGATTGAGAACGGCGGCGACATGTTCAGCTATAACCCCAGGGACTACCGCTGCTGCCAGCACAACGTCGCTTTCGGATGGCCGTATTTCACGGAACACCTCTGGATGGCCACTCCCGGCAACGGCCTCGCTGCAGCCCTCTACGCGCCTTGTTCGGTGACGGCGAGGGTGGGCAAAGGAGCCACACTCCACATCGTGGAAGACACAGCGTATCCATTCGACACGCACATTACCTTCCATATCGGCCTCGACCGGCCATCCGCCTTTCCACTGACCCTGCGTATCCCGGGTTGGTGCGGACACCCAATACTGCGCATCAACGGAGTAGAGGGCCGATTGCCTGCATCGGCGCGGGGCTGGATCGTGGTTTCCAGAACCTGGAGGAACGGCGACACAGTAGATCTCAATTTGCCCATGCATGTGTCCATCCGCACATGGAAAGCGAACAAGGACGCCGTATCCGTCTATTACGGGCCTCTGGCATTCTCACTCAAGATCGGCGAGGAGTGGCGGCGGTACGGCGATGAGCCCTGGCCCGGCTATGAAGTGTTCCCCACAACGCCCTGGAATTACGGCCTCGCCCTGGCGCCGACGGATGCTGCCGCATCCTTCAAGATGGAACGCACGGGCAAGGTGCCCGACCAACCTTTTACGCCGGATGCCGCACCCATTCGTCTTCGAGTACCGGCCCGCCGCATCCCCGAATGGAAGCAGGAAGCCAACGGCCTCATCGGCAAGCTCCAGCAGAGCCCAGTGTACACCACCCAACCCTTGGAGACGGTTACGCTCATTCCCATGGGGTGTGCGCGTCTTCGGGTTAGCGCCTTTCCAACCGTGAGCAACGGCCAGGACGCCTTGCCTTGGGGTGCGCCCCCGCAAACAGTATCGGCCTCCCATGTTCACGACACGCTGGACGCGCTGGATGACGGGATCCTTCCAACCGACTCCGCCGACACTTCGATCCCGCGGTTCACATGGTGGGATCATCTGGGAACCACGGAATGGGTGCAGTATGACTTCCCCAGGCCGCGCAAGATCGGCGCGTGCGATGTGTACTGGTTCGACGATGAGGCCATCGGAGGCCAGTGCCGCACTCCGGCGTCCTGGCGATTGCTCTACCGCGCCGGCGATACATGGAAGCCCGTGGATTGCACGAACTACCCCACCACGAAGGACCGCCAGGTTCACATTCGCTTTACTCCCGTGGAGACGACGGCGCTGAGGCTGGAGGTTCAGCTCAAGCCGGGCTTCTCCGGCGGCATCCTAGAATGGAATGTAAGCCCCTAGGGCAGGTGATTCTTCCCCTTGACACCGGGCGGACGGCGGCCTATCATTGCGGTTGGGCGTCCTGCCCTATAAACATGCAACAGGCGGTGAACCGATGAATGCGAAGAACACGGTGTCGGGAACTGTAGCAGCCGCCGTTATCGCGCTGGTGGCGGGAGCTGCAATCGGTTACTACGTGCGCTTTTTCACCGAGCGGCCTTTGCCTCGCATTCCAGCCGGTGCCATGGCGGGCAGCGGCATGGGGATGATGGGTGGAAGCGGTATGGGCATGCCTATGACGAGCGGCCCGGGCGGAGCGACTGGTGGAGGACCTAGCGGAGGCATGGAGCTGGCCCGCCTCGTTCGGAACCTGGATGTACTCCAACAATCTCAGGGCAACGGCCTCAGCGCGGAACAGGCCAAGGCGATGAAGCCCATCCTCCAAAGCCTCAAGGCTGCTCAGAAGATTGACGCGGCAACGGCGCGCGCTAAAGTGGAGCAGATCCGGAAACTCCTCACCCCCGGGCAGCAAAAGGTATTGGAGCTGCTGGCGCCCCCGGGCAGAGCTGGGGCAGGGGGCGGCAGTCCTGGGCCGATGTTTGGCGGCTCTGCCATGGGCGGGATGATGGGCGGACCTCCATCCGGAGCGCCGCGGGCAGGGAACGCGGGTGCACCGGGTGGGAACGCACCCCGCGGCCCGATGATGGGCACATCCGCCATGGGTGCAATGATGGGAGGCAGCCGGCCCGATGAGGAGCGTCCCTTCTCATCGGATCGCAACGCCAAGGCGCTCGACGACCTCATCGCAGCAGCCTCGAAACTCGCGCCCTAGTCCGGGTGCGCAAACAAACCTCCCGGCCCATTGATCCGGGCGGGTCACCATTCCGGCGTGAGGCCGGGAGGCTCTTTTCGATCCGTCCGGGCATCCGCCTCTACGGCCCTGTCGGCACCTCCAGTGCGAGCGTCGGCATCTGAAGCGCGATCCTGCTCCTGTGCATCCACGGGGGGCTCATCCGCAGTGCGCCGGGTTACGCGAACCTTCCGGATGCGCTTGCCGTCTGTGTCTTCCACGGCGAATTCCAGGCCGTCCCATATGGCCGTCTCACCCTGTGCCGGTTGATGTCCCATGAGGCCGAATACGAAGCCGCCGATCGTGTCCGATTCCTCAACCGGGATCGTTACTCCCATGCGCTCGTTGAAGTCGTCCAGGGGCATGCGTCCCTCGATGATGCAGGTGCGCTCATCCACTTGGACGAAGTCGGGCTCTTCCTCAACGTCATACTCGTCCTGGATTTCGCCGACGATCTCCTCCAGAAGGTCTTCGATGGTGACGAGGCCGGTTACTGTGCCGTATTCGTCCCGTACCACGGCGAGCTGCGTCTTGCTTCGGCGGAGTTCGGCAAGCAGATCGTCCACGCGTTTGTTTTCGGGGATGAAGTAGGGCGGACGCATGAGATCGCGCACTGTGACGCGGCGTCTATCGGAAGCCAGAGCCTGCAGAACATCCTTCACGTGCACGATGCCGATGATATTGTCCAGATCCTCGTCGTATACAGGCAGGCGGGAATGTCCCGAAGCCGTCACCGCCTGGATGAGTTCGTCAATCGTAGCATTCGCCTCCACTGCAGCGATGTCGAGCCGGGGCGTCATGACCTTTCGCACTACAGTGTCGCCGAAATCGAAGATGGAGTGGATCATCTCCTTCTCCTCGGTTTCGATGACGCCGTGCTCCTCGCTCTGTTCCACCATGAGCTTGAGTTCCTCTTCCGTCATGGCAGAAGTGTGGAACGTGGCGGTTCCTCCGAAGGGCCGCACGAGCCAATTGGAGAGCCAGGTAACGAGCGACACTACGGGCCACCCCACCGCCTGAAGCCCACGAAGGGGCCACGCTGCAAAGAGAGACAGCGGCTCGGCATGGCGAATGGCGATGCTCTTGGGCGTAATCTCCCCGATCACCAACGTGAGGAGGGCCACAGCGAGGATCGTGGCAACGAATGCAATGGCGTGAGCCCGCGCCGCCAACAGCGGGAGGTTCTCCAGATGGGCCCTAAGATACCGCCCGAGGGGCTCTACTGCGCTTTCGGCAGCAGCGCCTGCGGTGAAAAGCTGCAACACGGTCAGGGCCACCTGGATCGTGGCGAGCATTCGGGTAGGTTCCGCCAGCAGATCGTGGACGACCTTCGCCCGGCGGTCTCCCTCTTCCATAAGCTGCTCGATGCGGGTACGACGCACCGTGAGCATCGCCGTCTCGATCAGCACGAAGAGGCTGTTGGCCAGAATGAGGAGACCTACGAAAAGAAGATCGCGGCCGAGCGTGCCTTCCCTGTGCGGCGCGCCTGGGGTCCCAGCCTGGGCCCCTGCTCCGCCGGCGACCATCAGGAAGAGCGTTCCCAAGGTCACCCAGGGTACAAGGGAGCTGAGCGCCATCGCTCTGCGGGTACGTTCGGGATCAGGATCTTGTTCGTTCGGCATATGCAGAAGGGATGCGAGAACTGGTGTGCGTACTTGGCGCGGGCAGCACCACAGCGGACACCGCACGCGCTGCGATCCTCGCCCGCACGTAAGGCGCCAGCCAATAGACAGCGGAACTGACGATAACAGCCACCAGGGCTCCCAATATGACTTCGCGGAGGGAGTGGACGCCCGCCTCCACGCGGCTTTGCGCTAGGAGCAAGGCCATGAGCAGCGCCAACAGTGAGATGAACCAGTTCCCGGCTGCGAAGATGATGGTCACAGCCAGGAAGAAGCCTAGAGCGCTGTGTCCGCTGACGACGCCGCCGCGTAGGAGCCCTGCGTTGGATCGCCCGGTCATCAACTTGGAACTGATCACCAGGATGGCAACGATTAGGATGCCCACCACGAGCACGAGCGTAACGTCGGGAACGTAATGGGTGGCGTGGCGCCTCATGGCCTGGATGCGCATGCCGCCGCCCAGGATCAGGATGCCGGCGACGGTGGCATTGATGGAAGCCACGAGCACCGCTCCGGCCGCAACGTCCTTGGCCAGCTTTGCCGCAGGGTGGTAGGCGGGCGTCACCATATCTACTAGAGCCTCGACGGCTGTGTTCACCATCTCTGTGGCAATCACCAAGCTGATGCAGAAAAGGAGCACCAGCATATCGCGAGTGTCCAGCGCCTCCACCAATCCCAGAAGAAGGGCAAGCACCAAGGCAGCAAAGTGGAAGCGCATATGCTTCTGGGTGCGGAAGCAGTGAAGGATGCCCTCCGATGCATATCGGAAGCTGTCTATGGTGCCTTTGCGGCGCAGGTTTCGTTCCCCGCCCGATCGCATTGCGGCAATCCGTAAGCGATTGTGCCCAACGTCCTATTATCGGCGGCACGCCGGCGGACATTGGGCACTGTGCCCATTGATCTCCCTATGGAACGCGCATCCCGGCCAAGATGGTCTCCTGCCGCGTGCGCATCTCTTCAGCCCCAGCTTCGTCGGCGTCGTCGTATCCCAGAAGATGCAAGATGCCGTGCACCGCCAAAAGCGCCACCTCGTCCTCAAGCGCCAGGCCGTGGTCTCGCGCCTGGCGGGCAGCCGTGTCCACCGAGATCACCACATCACCGAGCATCTCCCGACGCTCCGAACCGGCCGGCAAGGGAGGCTGGTCCCCGGCGGTGTCGCGTTGGGCAAAGGAGAGCACATCGGTCGCTTCGTCACGCCCGCGGTAGTCGCGGTTTAGGCTTCGGATCTCGGCGTCGCTCGTGAGTACGATGTTCACCTCAGCCCGGGACACGCCTTCATGGGCCAGGGCCCGCCGCGCCGCCTCCCGAAGATGCCGTTTGCGCAACGGCCGCTTCTGCCGGTTCAGGATCCATACTGCCATTCCGCTGTGACGCCCATCCTACCACTGCCTCGGGCCGCGGCAGATCGGGATAATCAATGCGATTGTGCAGCATGCCGCTCAACACCCGTACGAACGACGCCTGGATCGTGCGGATATCCTTGAGAGTGAGATCGCATTCGTCCAGTTGCCCGTCTGCCAGCTTCTCGCGCACGAGCGCATCCACAAGGTTCTGCAGGCGCGCGGGAGTAGGCCGGTCCAAGCATCGTGCCGCCGCCTCAACGCTATCCGCCAACATTATGATACCACTCTCCCGCGTTTGCGGCTTGGGACCGTCGTAGCGGAAGTGTTGCTCCAGCACGGGATCGGCTACGCCTCCACAGCCCTCGATAACGGCCTGGTTGTAAAAGTATCGGATGAGGCTCGTGCCGTGGTGTTCCGCGATGATGGCCTTGATTTGGCGCGGCAGCCTGTGCTCGTCGGCAAGGTGCAGGCCGTCGCGCACATGGGATGCGATGATGAGCGCCGAGAGGGATGGGTTGAGCCTCTCGTGGATGTTCCCGGCGCGCTGGTTCTCAACGAAGCAATGGGGCCGGCGCATCTTGCCGATGTCGTGGTAGTAGCTGGCAACCCGGCAGAAGAGTGCGTTGGCGCCCACCGCCTCGGCGGCTGCCTCCGCTAGGTTTCCCACCATGATGCTGTGGGCGTAGGTTCCCGGAGCCTTGATGCAGAGTTCGCGCAAAAGGGGCCGTTCCGATGAAGAGAGCTCCAACAGCCACACGTGCGTCAGAATGCCGAAGGGCTTTTCCAGCACTGCTACGCCGAACCAGAAGATGGCGATGGCGATTGCGGCCGCGGCGAGCGCCCAAACGGAGCCCAGGAGCACTTCACGCAGGGTGTCGCCCAAAAGCCCACCCAACAACCATACCAGCGCCACGTTAGCCGCTGCAATGGAAAGCGTAGCCTTCAAAAGATGGGAGCGGTCCCGGATGTTGGACACACTGAAGATGCCCACGAGCCCGCTCACCAGCGTCATCACGGTGAAACGCACCTCGTGGCTGATGATGAGCCCCGTCTGTACCGAGAGCAGGGCTGTGATCAGGGTGGCGAGCGGTGCATCCAGAAGCACCGTGATCAACATCCCGGCAGACACCACGGTCATCATTCCAAGGTACCCAAACTGCATCCCGGAAAGGGTGATGCCGAAGAGGGTGCCGAATACCCGAAGGCCCAAAACGCTCAGCAGAACGGTGAGGGAAAGCAAAAAGAGCTGGCGCGGATCCGCATAGACGGCGGGATTGGCCCGGCGAATGTATAGCCCTGCCAGAAAGACCATGCCCAGGGCAAGCCCAAAGATGGAAGCCGCCGTCGCCAGATCAATCCGGGGGCTGATGAGGCCCAGAGCCCGGCACTTGTCTAGATGCTGCTGAGTGAAGACTTCTCCCTGGTGGATAATCACGTCACCCAGGCGCACTTCGCCGGTGATGGGTGCCGCCGAGCGCCACGCTGCCTCACGCATCTGTTCCGTCTTGCGGCGGTCAAAGATCTGGTTGGGCCGGAGCGCCTGCTCGCCCACGACGCTGAGGATCCTCTCCTCCAGCGAGTTTGCGGCCACCCTCTTCGCCGCCATGGAGAAGAGCGCACGAGCATGGGCCAGATCGTCCGTGTCGGTGCGGATGGGAGCATCCATCTGGGCATCTACGAGCCGGCGGGCATCGGCTTCCAAACGGGCGATGGCCGCAGGCGGGGAAGAAGCCAGGTAGCGCACCTCCCGGGGTGCAAAGAGAGCGCTGAGGCGAACGAGTGTACTTTCCCGGCCGGCTGTCGCACTGCCGCGGTCCTTGCGGGAACGAAGCCGGGCAACCTCCCGAAAGAGTTCGGTTACTGTGCTGGCTGCCTGCGCCTGAGCCGTGCCGTCAAAATCGTATACACGCCCAACACGTTCGGCCGCAAACTGGCGGTGCCGCAGGGTGGCCTCTGTGTCCACATAGCTTACGCTGCGGTTCGCGCGGATCTCAACAGGGCTCCGCTCGCCTACCTTCAGGGATATCTTGTCCGGCATAAAATGCACGGACATCACGATGAACAACCCTAGAACCGTTCCGAAACCCAGAAGCGTGCGCGAGGTGTCCAGAGAGGGCTTTTGCAGGCGAGATCTCCATACCGAAGGATGCCTCCTTCGGGATCGGGACGTAACCATGGGTGTCACCGAGCGGACGGGCTTGCCGGACTTCCGTGCACGGAAGCAAAACTCGGCCGCCTCCTTGCCCGCAATTCGGCACCGAGGGACCTCTTCGGTGCAATCATTGAGTAAGGAACTTGCTTTGGAACTTGATTGCTATTATAGCAAGGCTAACGCAGGATGTCAATTTGCCAGCACCGCATGGATCTTCTCCAAAAGCCGTTCGGAACTGAAGGGCTTGAGGATCACGTCTTTGGCGCCGCACTCCAGGAGATCTGCCAGATCCCTCTCATCGTAAAAGCCTGTGGTTACCAGGATGCGCGCCGAAGGATCCACGCGCAGGAGGTCTTGGACCAGTCCGCGCCCGCTGCCGCCACCGAGCATCAGATCGGTTATGACGAGGGCAATCTCGGTGCCCCGGGAACGGTAGATCTCCAAAGCATCCGAGCAGCTCGCAGCCGACACCGCGTTGAAGCCGGCCCGCTCTACCATCCGTTTGAGTAAATCCGTAAGTACCTCATCGTCATCAATGATGAGGATCGTCCCGGCGCGTCGAGACGCCGCATTGGTTGTCATGGTTTCCTCCGGTCCTATCCAAGCCGCAGTTCGTATACGTGTCGCACCTCTCTGTTCGTCACAAGCAATGACACCGCCTGCCGAGCGGCCAAAATCCGGCAAAAGCACGGGCATAGCGTCAGAAGGTGAAAAGACCTCCGCCGGCACCGCCCGCCTCTCCCAGGGAAGCGATGATCGTCGCGAACGCTCCCCAGGAAGCCCACCAGGCGAAGCCTGCCACTGCCCCGAGCAGCGCCGCAACGGCAAAGCCACCAGAAGCGCCCAGCCGATGGGCCCAGCGCACACCGGCGGCCGATCCCCAGGGTATCCATACCAGATAAACGAGCGATGCCTGCAGCCCGCGAAGGCGCCACGGCACAGCACACAGCCACACGGGCGTAAGAACCGCAGCAGTAACCGCGAAGGAAAGCCCGAAGAAGATAGATGCCAAGGCCATTGCACGCCAAACCGGATGCCGTGCCAGCGGCGGGATGTTCCGAGCGGCCTCCACCAGGCTCAACCGCCGAGGAGGAGCGGCGCCACGCGGAGCAGGAAGAAGCTGCCTCCGCTCCAGTTCGATCTGGAGCAGGCGGTATCTCAAAGGATGGCGCAACACGTGGATGTTGAAGTAAATATCCTCCAATTCCGCTGCAGAGTACGAGCGCAGCCGGTCCCGATACGCCGCAAGCTCTTCCAGGCTCTCCTGGGTGGTACCGCCGCCCATGCCTTGCAAGGTGATGGCTCGCGGTCCGATGGACGTCACCCGACGCCTCCCTCTCCAGAGCCCACAGGGCGAAGCGCCGTAGCCGACATGACCTCCATGCGCGAACCGCCGTCCAGAAGGAGGATGAGCGCGCCTGTGTCGGACACGCCTACTGCTGATCCCTCCTGCCCGCCATCTGCACCACGGATGCGGTATCGCGCACCGCCGGTTCGATCGCGGCTACGCCATTCAGCCAGCAGGCGGTCGTGCCCATCGGTATACAGCCTGCGGACCTCGCGTTCCAGATGAGCGCGCACCGTACGCTCGAGGGCATCGAGGTCCCACACGCGGCCGGTTTCCCGAAGTAGCGACGTGGCCTGCCCATCCAACGCGCCTGGGAAGCGGGTCACGTTCCCATTCACGCCGATACCCACCAAAGCCACGCCGCGGCCGCCGGCATCGAGGGCCGCCTCGATCAGCACTCCGCTGGCCTTTTTGCCGGAAATAAGAATGTCGTTAGGCCACTTGAGGCCCACTTCTATGCCCGCCAGCTCTTCCACAGCGAGAGCGACACACAGGCCCGCCGCGAAGGAAAGCATCGCAAGGGGGAATGAAGCGTTCTTGGGAAGCGGTATGGGATAGGTCACCAACAAGCACGTTCCCGGGGGCGCCACCCAGGCCCGCCCGAAGCGCCCGCGGCCTGCCGTCTGATACCCTGCGATGACGGCGGCGATGTTGGGGATGCCTTCCTGAATGAGCCTCCGGGCTACGTCTTGCGTTGAGGACACGCGTGCGTACCGCAGCACCCTTGCGCCGATGGAACAGGGCTGCCATTCCGCCAGCGGATCTGTATTCTCCATCTCCATAGCCGGCCTCGCGCCGCTCTAGCTGCTCCCGCCCTCCAGATCCAGGCTGATATCCAAAGCCCGCACCGAGTGGGTTATCGCCCCCACCGAGATAATCTGGACGCCCGAGCGGGCCAAGTTTCGGGCCTGTTCCACGGTAATGCCGCCGGAGGCTTCCACGCGAGCGCGTCCTCCGATGCGTTGGACGGCCTGGGCCACCATTTGGTTGCTCATATTGTCCAAAAGGATGGTGTCTGCCCCGGCGGTGAGGGCGGCTTCGATCTGTTCCAGGGTTTCGCACTCCACGGTGATGGTCATGGTGTGAGGCGCGAACATCCGGGCTCGGCGAACCGCCTCGGCAACGCCGCCGGCAGCCACGATGTGGTTATCCTTGATGAGCACGGCATCATAGAGGCCCATGCGGTGATTGTATCCGCCTCCGAGGGTAACGGCCCACTTCTCCAGCACACGCAAACCGGGCGTCGTCTTTCGGGTGTCCACGATGCGGGCGGAAGTCCCGGCCACGGCATCCACGTACTGTCGGGTAAGGGTCGCAATGCCTCCCAAGCGCTGCAGGAAATTCAGGGCTGTGCGCTCTGCGCAGAGGATCGAGCGGGCAGGACCTTCTACCCTGGCAAGGACGCTCTCCGCCTTCACGTGGGCGCCGTCCCGCACTGCAGGAACGAAGCGGACACGCGCATCCACCTGCCGGAACACCTCGGCGGCTACGGCAATGCCTGCCGCAACGCCATCCTCATGCATCACGATGCTGCCCACGGAATTCAGGTCGTGGGGGATCGTGCAGTAAGAGGTGATATCGCCCGTGCCTACGTCCTCCTGGAGGGCACATCGCACGATGTTTTCGATTGCAGAGAATGGTACGTCCAACCTTGGTCCTATCCTTGCCTTGCTAAAGGGATCAACCCGTTGACTGCATGGCGGCTGCGATCCCTGTGATAGACAACAAGAGAGCCTCGCGCCACCGCTCCTTCTCGACCGCCTCCCCATCCTGGGGCATTGCGTCCCACAGGTGCAGCAGAGCCACCTGGAGGCGGCTCAAGGGGGCAACTAGGGGACTTCGGAACTCCACTGTGCGGCGCACCACATCCGTGTCCTCCAGCAACCGGCTGCCTCCCGTAACGGTGAGCACCCAACGGAGGGTCCGTTCATACTCCTCGGCGATGCGGGCGTGAAAGCGCTCTCCCAGCTCCGGAGGCTTCACGGTGCGCGCATACCACCGTGCTGTGGGAAGATGGGCGCGGGCCAGCTCCAACTGAGCGTTGTCAATTACCGTTTTGAAGAAGGTCCATTTGCGGTACATTTCTTGAAGCATTTGCACGTGGCCTGGCGCGCTCTGGGCGAACCATTCCAGTGCGGTCCCCACACCGTACCATCCCGGCACGACATATCGGCTTTGCACCCAGGCGAAGACCCACGGGATGGCCCGCAGCTCATGGAGCCCTACAATCTGCCCACCCGGGCGGTATACGGGTCGGGACGCGATGGGCAGGCGGCTGATATGGGCGATGGGGGTAGCCTGGGCGTAGAAGCTCCAGAAGTCTGCATCGTCATATACTAGGGCGCGGTACACCTGCTGGGATGTCTGCGCCATGGCCCGCATTGCCCGCACCCATTCCTGCCCCGGCTGGGGACGCTTCAAGCTTTCGGCAGAAGCCAGCAGCACGGCATTGGCAATCTGCTCGAGGTGCCGGTGGGCGATGGGGGCCAGACTGTACCGGAACGAGATCACCTCGCCTTGTTCCGTAAAGCGGATCCTGCCCGAGAAGCTGCCGGGCGCCTGGCTCAGGATGGCCCGATTGGCTCGGCCGCCGCCGCGTCCCACGGTGCCGCCTCGGCCGTGAAAGATGCGCAACGTGATATGGGAGGCTTCGCAAAGACGTGCCAGCCGAACTTGTGTGTCCCGAAGAGACCAATTTGCGGCCAGGTAGCCGCCATCCTTGCTGGAGTCCGAATAACCCAGCATGATCTCCTGAAAGCGGCCGCGTGCCTCCAAATGCTGCGCATAGGCCTTGTTCCCAAAGAGGCGCGCCATAAACTCGTGGCAGGCGCGCAGATCTGCAATGGTCTCAAACAGCGGTACCACGTCGAGTTGGCTCTCCAACTTCGGGCCGCCCTCACCTGGCCGCCACCGCACCAGTCCCGCCTCTTTGGCGAGGAGCAGCACCTCCAGCACATCGCTCACTCCATGCGTCATGCTGATGACGTAGGAGGGAACGGCGTTAGGCGAGATATAGGTGTGGGCATGGCGGATGACTTCGAACACCCGCGTAATATGGCGCGTGGCCTCCGAGGCCTCCCAATCGCGCGGAGCGAGCGGGCGGGGAGTAAAGAGTTCTTTGGTGAGCAAGCGCACCTTCTCGGCTTCGGTCAAGGAACTGTACGGGCGATCTGCCGGAAGCACACCCGCAACGGCGAAGAGTTCGTCTAGAGCGCGCGCGTGCTCGTCGCTGTGCTGGCGCACATCCAATCCGGCAAGGTGAAAACCGAAGGTCCTCAACTGGATGATCAGGTGCGCCAGCGCTCCTTCCTCAGCAAGGATCTCGGCCCGGTTCGCCCGGAGGCTCCTTTGGAGCAGGAGAAGATCATCCAGGAGATCCGCAGAATGGGGATAGGCCGGCGGATGTGCAACGAAGCCCGGCCCCTCTGCCTCAAGATCCAAAAGCGCAGCCAGGTGGTCGAGGCTAACCTTGAGCCGGGCTTGTATGTATTGCAGCTTGAGGGCATAGGGTTCTGCTGCATATCGCCGCTGCCTCTCTTGGGACACCAGGCCCGTGCTGCGGTCACGCTCCAGGCTCTCCAAAAGTTCTGCACTTGCGGGCACGAGGCGGGTGCTCTGCGTCAGTTCCCGGCGAAGCGCAGCAACCCGCGTCATATAGTGGCGCAGGGCGTGTTCCTTGTGAAGGAGCAGAGTATGCCATGTAACTTCCGGGGTAACGTTTGGATTGCCGTCCCGGTCCCCGCCGACCCAGGAGCGGAACTGGAGGAACGGCGGGATCTCGAAGGTATGCCCGGGATAGGCGAGGCGCAGGGCCTTGCGGAGGTCATCGTGGAGCCACGGCACCACGTCCATAATGGTGTGATCGAAGAAGTAGAGGGCATTGCGCACCTCATCCATTACGGTGATGGGGCTTGCGCGTAGCTCATCGGTCTGCCAGAGTTCCACCAATGTCCGCCGCAGCTCCCGCTCGCTCAATTCGGCTGTATTGATAGGCCCGTCCAGCCGGGGTGCTTCTACGGGCATGGATTGCTCGGCCAGCCAACGGGCGAGGGCGAGGAGTTTGTCCATCACAGCCCTGCGGCGCGCCTCCGTGGGGTGGGCGGTAAGTGTGGGGCAGATCTGCATGCGTGTGAGGAGGGACTGCATCTCCTCCGGGCCCGCACCGGCAGCCTTGATGCGGTAGACGGCCTCGCGGATCGATTCGGGCCTGGGCTGGCCGGTGGAGTGGGCCTGTCGCAGGCGGTTCACACGGACAATCTCCTTCTGTTCAGCCATGTTGAGCGCCTGAAAGAGGATGGTATAGGCTCTAAGAATGCGCGTAACGGTGCCGGCGTCTTTCAATTCGGGGATGCGGTCGAAGAGGCGCGTGGGATCATCATCATCCAGGTCACAGAGCCTCCGCGCGAGTTCTACCACATCGGCGCTCTCCTGCGAGCGGAGCGTCTCACCCATGAGGCCGTCAATGAGCAGAATGTCGCGGCAGAGAGCTTCAGGCAGCCCTACACGCCCGGGATCCAGCCCCAAAAAGCAGCGGTTCACTTCGCACCTGTTCGGATCTTCTTGCGCGGCACTCATCAAGCCTCTACTCCATTCCTCAGGCGGCCGGAGCCATGAGGCCAATGCGGAGGGCCTCGGCCAAACTTGCTACCCGCTCGATCTTGATCCCGGTCCGCTCGCGGCTTCCACGGGCTTGATGCCGTGACACGATGGCCCGGGCAAAGCCCATGCGCTCTGCCTCGGCGAGGCGTTTCTCCAACTGTGGAACCGCCCTCACTTCCCCGCCCAGCCCTACTTCGCCCACCAAAACGGTGCGGGGCTCCACAGGCCTCTCCCAGAAATTGGAAGCCACCGCCGAAGCCACGGCCAGATCCGCCGCCGGTTCCATGACACGTACGCCCCCCGCCACATTCACGAAGATGTCTTGGTCTCCAAGCCGCAGCCCCAGCCTCTTCTCCAACACCGCAACCAACATGTTCACCCGGTTATAATCAATCCCGGTGCAGAGGCGGCGCGGCGCGGCCAGGTAGGAGCGCGTCACCAGCGACTGCACCTCCACCAGGAGGGAACGTGAGCCTTCCAAAGTGGCAGCCACAGCCGATCCGCTCGTATTTACAGACCTCTGAGCCAACAGAGCCGCAGAAGCGTTCTCCACCGGCGCCAACCCTTCCGGCCCCATCTCGAAGATGCCGATCTCGTCCGTAGAGCCGAAGCGGTTCTTCACGGCGCGGAGGATGCGGTACGCATGGTGGCGATCTCCTTCAAAATAGAGCACTGTGTCCACCATGTGCTCCAAAACCCGGGGGCCGGCGATGGATCCCTCCTTCGTAACGTGCCCGATCAGGAACACTGCGGCTCCGCCGCCCTTCGCCAGGCGCACGAGATGGTTTGCGCACTCCCGAACCTGGCTGACGGTGCCGGGGGGCGATTGCAAATCGGGATCATACACCGTTTGGATCGAGTCCACCACGAGGAGGACTGCTTCGGTAGCCTCGGCCTGCTGCAGGATGGAACCCACATCGGTTTCGTTCATTACCAAAAAGCCAGGCGAGGCCGCTCCCAAACGATCGCACCGCATCCTGATCTGTTGGACCGACTCCTCGCCGCTCACGTATAGCACGGAAGATGCCGAAGCGCAGCCGGCGCCGGAGCTTATGTTGTGGGACACCTGGGTGAGGAGCGTACTTTTGCCAATTCCCGGATCGCCGCCTACCAGTATCACGCTGCCTGGAACGATGCCCCCGCCCAGCACGCGGTCTAGTTCCGTGAGGCCGCTGTTCCAGCGCCGGCCGACTTGTACGGGGACCCCATTTATGGGTTCAGGCCGCGCGGTCCCCTTAGGATGGGCCGGAGATCTGCCGCCGGGCGACCCCGCTTCCTCGATGAAGGAGTTCCACGCCGCGCACTCGGGGCAGCGGCCCAGCCATCGAGGTGAGCTGCAGCCGCACGCCTGGCATACGAACCGGCTGGACGTTCTAGGCATAGATCTGTGCTTAGGGTGTCTGCCCGCAAACGAGCACGGTGGCCTACCGCATCTCCTGGCCGCCGGTGACGTTGATGGCTTGGCCCGTCATGTAGCTGGCTTCGTCGGAGGCCAGGAATACCAGCACGTTGCATACATCCTCATAGGTGCAGCCGCGACCCAGGGGAACCTGCTCTTCGTACTTTCGCCGCACTTCTTCTTTGGTGATGCCCCACTTGCGGGCATACTGCTCATAGAGGCTCTCTTGCCACAGCGTCCCCTCCAAGAGATTGCCGGGGCAAATGGCGTTGACGCGTACTCCGTACGGGGCTAAATCCAGGGCGATGGATTGGGTGAGGCCGATACCGCCGAATTTGCTGGCGGAATAGGCGCTGTTGCGAAAACTGCCCTTCTTGCCGGACTTCGAGTTAATTTGGATAATGACGCCTTTCTTCTGCGGGGCCATAACGCGGGCTGCGGCACGGGCGCACAGGAAGTAGCCGTACAGGTTTACATCCAGAACCTTGCGCCACGCGTCGGCAGGAAATTCGAGGATGTCGTGTGCAATCAAGATGCCGGCATTCGCCACCATGAGGTCTAGTCCGCCAAACGTGCTCACGGTGCGCTCCACCATGGCGTCTACTTCCGCCTCGGATGTAACATCTACCTTGAGGGCGAGGGTGCGGCAGGAATGTTTGGCGGCGATGTCCTGCGCCACATTCGCTGCCTTGGGTTCATTGACGTCGGCCAAGGTTACCGCCGCGCAACCCTCTGCGGCCAATCTTCGTGCGATGGCCTCGCCAAGCCCCTGCGCGGCGCCTGTTACAATCGCGATGCGACCCTTCAATCGCTCCATAAGTGTCCTGCTCCAACGATGGATGTGGGCCCGCCGACCCTAGGCTCCCGAACTTCCCAGGGTTAGGCGCAACAACTCCTCCTCCGCTTCCCGTGTCCAAAACTGCCCGTCCTTCAGCTTTGCCGCAACGGAGGGGTAAAAATGCTTTAGCTCCGGCAGCGGCGTGAGGGGCAGATCATGGATCAGAGGGAAGATCACGGTCTTGCCGGGGAAGCGCGCTTCCTTAACAGCCCGTATGCCTTCGCGGGCTGCCTTCATCCCCCCGATGGCCGCCAGAGACATGTTGGTATCGAGCTGCCCGGTCTCCATCTTCTCCAGCGCCTGCCTCATATCTGCCAGGCTGGAGCCGCTGCTGCCGACGTATCGTACACCCCGCTGCAAGATGGCATTGTAATCCAATTGCGCCATGATCCCTCGGGCCACTCCTGCGAAGATGTTGAACCAGGCTCCCTGTGCCAGGAAGCCCGATGCATGCTCGATGAGGGCCGGCACAGGTACCAGGGACACGATGTCATCGAAACCGCGTCCCTCTGAGAGCCGGTTCAGTTCCGCGTCAAAGGATTGCGCGTCCATCGTGCGCGGGTTCAACAATACCAGGTCCACTCCTCGCTTTGTTGCGGTGGCGCGGAAGCGGTCTGCAACGCTCTGGAGGCGTTCGCTGTCTATGTCGCTGGCGACGATGCGCCGTGGCGGATGGGGGAGCATCACGGCGCGCTGCACATGCATCTGGCCCATGGGCCCCCCTGCACCGATGAACCAGGCCACCCCGCCTTCTTTGAGCTCCGCTCCCCGCACCTCACGATAGGCGTCGGCTGCTTTGCGTGAAGTCGTTCCTACGTAATGATGCCAATTGTAATGAACGCGGCCGATATCCAGGGAGAGCTTCCGCGGGAAGAGCCGGTCGCTTATGACGGCAAAGACGCCGTGGTCCGCGAGGGTCGTGGCAGCCATCTCCACTACTTCCGGCGCCACAGCCCCCAGTATGAGGATGTCGTCGAAGCCTTTACCCACGGTGTGCGCCTGCTTCAGTTCGGCCCAATCCGCTACGGTGGCCAATTCCACGACTTCCTCGCTCCCGAGGATCTCCAGGCCGGCGCCGACCACTCCGGTGCAGGAGCCTATCACGGTAACTTCGGCAGGTTTGGACGATGGGGTCACCATCCCGGCACAATCTACCTGCGACGCGCCTTCTCCTTCGATAACCAACAGCCGCCCGCCCGGCTTTAGGGCGGACCGGTGCGCCTGCATATACGCCGACACCACGCACGCCCATGGCTCCACCAATGCGGCTTCAACATATCCGTCGGCTGGGTTGATGGGCACCAGATAACATCCTTCGTCGCCCTCGATCATCTCCATGGGAATGATGCTGTATTCCGAAAGTCCGCCAGGAAACACGTATCCGTAGGCCATGGACACGCCCTTGTAGAACACGTCCGCCTGGATGATGAAGCGCTGCCCTACGTGGAAACGATCCGCCAGCTCGCTCCCTACTTTGACCACGGTGCACGACACCTCGTGTCCCAGGGTAACGGGCCGGCGCGACAGATCCCGCCCCTGGAGCCGGGGATGGTTCTCCCCGAGCGTTATGACCTTGATGTCCGAGAAGCAGATGCCGTTGGCATCCTGGCGCACAAGGAGCTCATGGGGGCCAGGTACCGGTACCGCCACCTCTTCTAAACGCAAACCCTCCAGCCCGTTCCCGTAAAAATGCCACCTCAGCATCCGTTCCGGGATGGGGCCTGTTCCTGCACGGTATTCGTCCAGCTTGTTCATGACTTGATTTCCTTACGGCCTGATCGCCTTACACACGTAGCGATGCTTCAGGCAAACTTAGGATCCGTGACGCGCTGTTCCCGCACGACCTGCTTTCCACGGGAATGGGCTTTGAGTTGTTCCAACAAAGCATCATAGGCAGAGCGGTCTACAGGCAGATCCACAGGTTTGTTCGTATGGCCCGAAAGAATGAGGGCATTGATCATCTCGACGGCATTGATGCCCTCTTTGCCGGGAGCGATGAGGCTTTCGCCATAGAGGATTGCCCGCGCAAAGTTCCGGGTGATATCGGCGTGCCCTCCGCCGCCTTCCGGCACTTCCAGGGGAACCCTCTCGGCTTCCGGTGAAGACCACATTTCTGTGGCCTCCCGAACGTGGCGGCTGATGGGCGTCTTGAGTTCGTAGAATTCCAGGTTCGAGCCGCTCAGGACGAGCTTCCCGCAGTCCCCGCACAGCTCCAGCCGGTCATCGCCCGGCGCCTCGATGGTGGAAGCGTAGAGATACCCGTGGGCTCCGTTGGGATACTCCAGTAGAGCGAAGGCTTCATCCTCCACCTCGATCTGGTGTCGCCGGGTGCGCGTGGCCCCTGTGAGGCGCGAAGGCAGGCCGCCCAGCCATGTGAACAGATCCAGCGAATGGGGCGCCTGATTGATCAATACGCCGCCGCCTTCTCCGGTCCACGTTGCCCGCCATCCGCCCGAATCGTAGTAGGCTTGGCTTCGGTACCATCCCATGACCATGAGCGTGCGGTAGATCTCGCCCAGGCGCCCTTCTTCCACGATGCGCCGTGCCGTTTGGATGCGGCCGGAGGATCTCATCTGGTACATCACGCCGAACCGGCATCCCGACGCCTCCGCGGCTTGGATCATCGCATCCGCAGCGGACACGGTGACTGCAATAGGCTTTTCGGAAAGCACATGGATGGAACGCTTGAAGGCCTCGATGGCAATGGGCGGGTGGAAATAGTGGGGTGTCGCGATGATCACCGCATCCACCAATCCGCTGTCGAGCAGGTCTTGGGGATTGGTGTACCAAGGGACGCCGTACTTCTCGCCTACGGAGCGCGCCACGTCTTCCACCACATCACACACCGCGGTGAGCTGCGCTTCCTCGATTTCCGCCATGGTGCGGCAGTGCCCGGAGCCCATACCGCCCGTACCGATCACCCCAAAGCGAACCTTTTCCATTGCCGTCCTCACTGGATGCGCGCGCCAAGGCGGCGCAGCGCGTTTTGCGCACGCGGGACCGCGGTCAGGTGCGCACCTGCCCGTTGCCCCGAATTATGTATTTGTAAGTAGTGAGCTCCCTGAGGCCCATGGGGCCGCGCGCGTGGAGCTTCTGATTGCTGATGCCCACTTCGGCGCCGAAGCCGAATTCGAACCCGTCGGTGAAGCGGGTGGAGGCGTTTACGTAAACGCAGGCAGCATCCACTTCCTGCACGAAGCGCTGAGCGGCGGAGTAGTCCTCCGTAACGATGGCCTCGCTGTGGTGAGTTCCGTATCGGTTGATATGCGCGATCGCCTCGTCCAAGCCCGCCACGACCTTCACAGCCAAAATGAGGGCAAGATATTCGGTAGCCCAGTCCTCTTCCGTTGCTGGGACGATGCCGGGAAGGATCTGCCGTGTGCGTTCACAGCCGCGCAATTCCACTCCGGCATCGCGAAGGCGCTGGGCCAGGGGAGGCAAGAACTCGTCGGCGATGACCTCGTGCACCAGCAGCGTTTCCATGGCGTTGCATACGGAAGGGCGCGAGCATTTGGCGTTGAAGGCGATGTCTGCCGCCATCTCCAGATCGGCAGAGCCGTCAACGTATGTGTGGCAATTGCCGGTGCCTGTCTCGATTACGGGCACGGTGGCATTTTCCACCACAGAGCGGATGAGGCCCTCGCCTCCGCGCGGGATGAGCACATCTATCAGGCCATTCATCCGCATGAGAGCGCGGGCGGCTTCACGATCGGCGGAACGCACCAATTGCACGCCGTCTGCCGGCAGCGCTGCCTTTTCCATGGCCGCTGCCAGAACTTCAGCGATGGCGGAATTGGATGCCAGAGCCTCGGAACCGCCCCGCAGCAAACAGGCGTTCCCAGCCTTAATGCAGAGGCCCGCCGCATCGGCGGTAACGTTGGGCCGCGCCTCATAGATGATGCCCACCACACCGAGGGGCGTGCGGACACGCTGGATCTCGAGGCCGTTGGGCCGCCGCCAGCCCTCCAGCACTTCACCGAGCGGATCCGGCAGGGCGGCGATCTGGCGCAAACCGGCAGCCATGGCTTCAATGCGAGCCGGGTTCAGAGCAAGGCGGTCCACAAGGGCGGAAGACGTTCCGCGTTGGCGCGCCGCTTCCACATCCTTAGCGTTGGCCTCGAGGATAGCGGTTTGGGCGGCGAGCAAACCGTGGGCCATAGCGATGAGAGCGTCATTGCGTGCTCCGGCCGACGAAGTGCCGATGCGTGCCGCCGCAGCGCGTGCCCGCTGAGCCATAGCCCGAACTTCTTCGATCATGTCATCGCCTCATACGTGCGCCTTCAACGGCATCCCCATGCAATGGAGGGAGAGCTCTTTAAAGTATACCGGCTGCGCCCGCGCCTTGCGCATCTTCCCAAGGCACTCACCTCAATCCAAGCGTACCAGGATCTCGTTGGGGCGGTCCCGACGCACTTCAGCTTCGACGGTGCGCGTAAACCGGGGGGTCTTCACGGTAACGCGATACCGGCCCAGAAAACCGCGGAAAGGAGCGCGTCCGGCGGCGTCTGTCGTGAGGTCGGCCCGTGTCCACCAAGCGTCTTTCACCAGTTTGAGCAGGCGCTGATAGGCGGGTTTCGGCGATAGATCGGCCCGCACGAGTCCGCCGGGAGCCCCTTGCCAACCGCCGTCGGCGAAATCCCACCACGTGATGGCTTGTACCGCCGGATGGCTGAAGAGCACCGTGTAAAACTTCTCTACATAGTCCGCCTGCCGCGCTTCTCCCTCGGGCGTGGTAGGCCAAGGAAGCTTGCGCTGCCACCCATGCTCGCCGGAAAGGACGGTGACTTCCGTGAAATGCAGGGGTTTGCCCAAGCGGCTGAAGGTGTCGCATACTTCCCACACGCGCGTAAGGGGCCACTCGCCCCCGTGCATGTGGCTCTGCAACCCGAAGGCGTCCACCGGCGCCTTCCTTTCGAACAGGCCCTCGGCCAGCTCGAGGTAGTCGCGATCCAGTTTGAAGTCGTTGTAGATCAGAAAGGCTTTGGGATTTGCCGCATGGGCCCACTCCAGCGCCTCGGCGGTCATGCCGGCTGGGGTGTCTCGGGATGCCCACGATCCCACACCGTTGTGGAAGCGCGTTGAGCTGGTGGCTTCGTTCACCACGTCCCACCGGTCAATCAGCCCGGCGAAGCGCGCAACGATGCTCTTGACCCGGCGCTCAAGAAGGGAGCGGGCCGCCTCTGCATCGCTGGGAGCCCATCTAGGATAGACCTCGTGCCACACGAGGGGATGGCCTTTCACCCCCACGCCATGTTCCTTCAGCCACTCTGCCTGGGCCTTGAGCTTGGCTTCATTGGTGTGGCCGGGTGTGGGCTCGTAGGCGCCCCAATAGAAGCCCAATGTGGCGTAGTTGAAGAGGGCCGTAAACTCGCGCTCATACGCGGCTTCCTGCTTTGCATCGGAGATGTTCAACAGCGGAAACGCATTGCATCCGAAGAGGAAGGCGTGGCGGATTTGCTCCACATGCACGGCGGCCCCCTCTACCGGCTTGCCCACTCGGTCCACTACGCGCACGACGGCGCCCGCCTTGCGGTATTTCTCGATGCGTTCCGCTGCACCAGCCAGGATCTCTTGTTCCGTCATCACCTTTTGCGTCTCTGGAGCGGAGACCGAAGTCGCTCCAACTAGGATCCCCAAGAAAACGGGTAGTACCATTGGGGCAAGCACCTCCTTTGCTCAGGTGGAAGCGCGCAGTTCTCGGCGTTCACCCATGAGTATTCCTTCCCGTGCTGCGCGCTTCCTGCACGTATGCCGGAGGAACCCTTTGCGGGCAAGAAGAACAATCCAGCGGGTTCGCGCAGGTACTTTGCGGCCGAGGAAGAACCATCGTCTGGTTTGGAGGTATCCCATGCGCTATCTGATCGGCATAGATATCGGTACGAGCGGCACCAAGACCCTCCTTGTGACACAAGAGGGCGCGGTGGTGGCTTCTGCATCCCGCGAATATCCCCTTTATACGCCCAGGCCATTATGGTCGGAACAGAACCCGGCAGACTGGTGGAACGCCGTGTGCGCCACCGTGCAGAATGTGCTCCAAACCTCCGGAGTGAATGGGCGAGACGTGGCAGGAGTGGGGCTTTCGGGGCAAATGCATGGAGCTGTATTCCTGGACGATCAGAACAGTGTTCTCCGGCCGGCCATTCTGTGGAACGATCAGCGTACCCAGGCCGAGTGCGATTGGATCATGGACACCGTCGGCCGGGACCGCGTAGTGGAGCTTATCAGCAATCCCGTGCTCACAGGCTTCACAGCCGGGAAGATCGTTTGGCTGCGCAACCATGAACCTGAGCTATTCGCCAGAGTGCGCAGAGTGCTTTTGCCGAAGGATTACATCCGCCTCCTCCTCACAGGCGAGTATGCCACTGAAGTGAGCGACGCATCGGGAACGGCGCTTTTTAACGTGCGCAAGCGCGTGTGGGCTAACGAGATGCTGGAAGCGTGCGCCATTCCCCGGGAATGGATGCCCCGATCGTACGAGTCGCCCGAGATCACAGGGCGCATCACCTTGGAGGCAGCGCAAGCAACCGGCCTTGCGGAGGGTACGCCTGTGGTAGGCGGCGCAGGAGACCAGGCCGCAGGGGCCGTTGGCAATGGCATCGTGGAGACCGGCATCGTGTCTTCAACGGTAGGCACGAGCGGGGTAGTTTTCGCCTTCAGCGACGAACCCATCGTAGACGTCGGCCTGCGGCTGCACACCTTTTGCCATGCAGTACCAGGCAAGTGGCACCTCATGGGGGTGATGCTCTCCGCCGGCGGATCGCTCCAGTGGTACCGGGATGCCTTTGCCCATGAAGAGAAGAGTGTGGCCGCCGCGATGGGTGTGGATCCCTACGAACTAATCACTGCGGAAGCCGCCCGAGCGCCTGCGGGGAGCGAAGGCTTGCTCTTCCTTCCCTATCTTACAGGTGAGCGCACCCCATACCCCGACCCCAACGCGCGGGGAGTGCTGTTCGGCATCACCCGGCGGACGACGAAGGGCCACGTTGCCAGAGCCATCATGGAGGGAGTGGCTTTCGGCCTGCGGGATTCCTTCGAGATCATGCAGGCTATGAAGCTCCCCATCCACGAGATACGGGCTTCCGGCGGCGGCGCCCGCAGCGCACTCTGGCGCCAAATTCAGGCGGATGTGACCGGCCTCACCCACGTTACCACCAACGTGAACGAGGGCCCGGCCCTTGGCGTGGCGATCCTGGCAGGAGTAGGTACAGGCATCTTTCCCAGCGTGCCCGAGGCATGCCGCTCCCTCATACGCGTTCAGGATCGCACAGAGCCGTGCGCTCCCAACCACGCGGCGTACAACCGCTTCTACAACGTGTACCGCAATCTGTACGGCCATCTCAAAGCCGACTTTGGCGAGGTGGCGGCTATCCTGGGCTAGCAGATCCGGGTCACCACTACCGATGGAGAAGATCTTGACGCAGGCAGTGCTTTTTACAGGGCCGGAACAGGTGTCCTTCGGCACAGTGGATATGCCGCAGCCAGGGCCCGGCGAAGTACAGGTCCGCACGGTCTATTCCACCGTAAGCGCCGGCACCGAAGGCTGGGTTCTGAGGAACCTCTTCACGTGGGCGCCTACACCCTATCCATGTGTGCCGGGATACCAGCGAGCCGGCGTCGTGGAGCGCATAGGCGAAGGGGTGAACCATCTCTCGCCGGGAGACAGGGTCGTGGCGACCGTGGGCCGGTGGCAGGGCGAACCGAGGCCCCATTGGGGAGCTCATGCCGCCCTCGCCAATACCCCCGCCGCGGAGATCTATGCCATGCCGCAAGGGTTGGACCTTCTGGAGGCATCGGGCGCTGTAGTGGCCCAGGTGGGGTACAATGCCGCCTCCCGTGTTGAACTCCAGCCCGATGATTGGTGCGTGGTGTACGGCGACGGCCTCATCGGCCAATTTGCGGCCCAGGCGCTTAGGGCTCGCGGAGCCCGCGTCGCGCTCGTGGGCCGCCGGAGGCATCGCCTGAAGCTGGCACAGGAGTATTCGGCCGATTATACCCTCGCCGCAGGACCGGACGCTGCCGCCCGGATCCGTGAGATTACGCGAGGCAGCCCCGTGCGGGCCGTTCTGGACACGGTCCAAACTGTGGAAGCCCAAAGGGAGTATCTTCCGCTCCTGCAGCACGCCGACGGCCAGATTGTCTACTGCGGCTTCACGCCCGGTGATACCTGGGCGAACATGGCTCTGCTTCAGCAACAGGAACTCACGACGCACTTCGTGTCGGGATGGACGCGGCCGCGCATGGAGGCGACTCTTGCGCTGATGGCTCAGGGCGCCCTCAGGCTGCGTCCCCTGTTGACGCACGTGGAGAGGCCTTCCAACGCACCGCGCCTCTACGGCGCGATCTTGTCGAAGGAAGCCGACACACTGGGTATCGCCTTGGATTGGCTCGCCTAACCTCAAACGGAGGCATGGCTGGAACGGAAGGGATGCTTCATGAATGTACTCATCACCGGAGCTTTCGGCTTCATCGGCCGCCGGCTTACCGAAGAGTTGGAGCAACGCCACGCACTGCGCCTGCTGGACCGGTGCAGGCCGGAAGAAGCCACTCTCTTCGTCCCCGGAAAACCGGACCGGGCCGCCGCGCCGATCCGGCCCCGCCATCCATTCGTCACCGCCGAGATCACCCACGCGGAAGCAATCCGCGCAGCCGTGGATGGCATGGACGCCGTGATCCACCTTGCGGCATCAGTGACGGGCCTGCCCCAATTCGGGGTGGACACCTTCCGGGACAATGCTCTGGGGACCTTTATCGTCCTCGATGAGGCGCGCAAGGCAGGGGTCCGGCGTTTCCTATGCGCCTCCAGCGTCAATGCCTTCGGAACCATCTACTGGCGCATCAGTGGAAGGCCGCCCGTCTACACGCGCCTACCGCTGGATGAGAGCTACCCCCCGGAGCCAGAGGATCCCTACTCCCTCTCCAAATGGGTCAACGAAGAGACATGCGCTGCCTTCCACCGCGCCTACGGCATCACCACCGCAGCCTTCCGTTTCGCGGGCGTATGGACCGACGAGATGTACCGGACGCAAATCGAGCAGGGTCTGGCGCCAACTACAGCCTGGTCCGACGATCTCTTTCAATGGGTGCACGTGGCCGACGTGGTGCGCGGTTTGACGCAGGCTCTGGAGGCACCCGGCCTGCCCGGCCATGGTGTCTATTACCTTGGCGCGGCCGACACCCGCTGCCCTGAGCCTACCATGGAGATCCTGGAGCGCTTCCGCCCGGATTTGGCGGCACGGATTACGGCCCCGCTCCCGGGTCGTGACACGCTGATTTCCATTGAGGCTGCGAAACGGGCTTTTGGCTATGCTCCGGCCTATCGCCTGGGGCCTTAGGTGAAAGAAGCTGTTCTTCCGCAGTCTCGAAGCAGCCTCGTACCAGGCAGGGCGGGTCTGTGCACGCGAGCTTCCTTCTCCCAGATCCCCCGTGCCGGCGGGGATGCAAGGGCTGGTTTCTCTACCCGCGACGAGGAACGCCTTACCGATTGTGCGGGCATGTTCCCTGAGGAATAACGGAAGGGACCCCGCCTTGACGGGGAAGGGTGCGTCTGCTAGAATGGCATATGCGGAGTTCCCCCATGGCCGGTAGGCCCCTAAGCTGTTGAAGGAGAAAGTGCGTCTATGGCAACCGCTGTGGCATCCCCACCCCTGGCGCTTGAGATGCGCCACATCAGCAAGACCTATCCCGGAGTTCGCGCACTCGATGATGTGAGCCTGCAGGTGCGCCAGGGCGAAATCCACGCCCTCGTGGGTGAGAACGGCGCGGGCAAGTCCACCCTCATGAAGATCCTTGCCGGCGCCCAACCCAAAGATAGCGGGGAGATCCTCATAGACGGCAAGCCGGTGCATATCGAAACACCCCAGCAAGCTATGGATTTGGGAGTGTCCGTTATCTACCAGGAATTCAACCTGGTACCCTACCTCAACGCCGCAGAGAACATCTTTTTGGGAAGGGAGCCCCGTGCGACCTTACCGGGCTTCGTGGATTTTAGAACCATGTACCGCGAAGCCCAGCAGATTATTGACCGCTTGGGCGTTCCCATCAACGTGCGCACACCCGTCAATCGCCTCTCGGTGGCTCAGCAGCAGATGGTGGAGATTGCCAAAGCCACCTCGCGCAAAAGCAAGATCATCGTGATGGACGAACCCTCTGCCACCCTCACCGAACATGAGCTGCAGAGCCTCTTCGCCCTCATGCGGCAGCTCAAAGCCGAAGGCATCGCCATCATCTACATCTCTCACCGGCTCGAGGAGATCTTCGAGATCTGCGACCGCGTAACGGTTCTGAGAGATGGGCATTGGATTGCCACACGCGATGTGAAGGACGTAACCCGCGACGAGATCATCCGCCTTATGGTAGGGCGTGAACTCAAGCACATGATCCCTAAAGAGCCGGCCGAGATTGGTGAACCCGCCCTCGCCGTTCGGGGCCTCAGCCGCAAAGGAGTACTCCACGACATCAACCTCACGGTGCACAAAGGGGAAGTGCTTGGGCTTGCCGGGCTCGTGGGTGCCGGCCGAACAGAATTGGCCCGCTGCATCTTCGGGGCGGACCGCTTCGACAGCGGCACCATCGAACTCTTCGGGAGGCCGGTGCGCATCAAGTCCCCTCAAGACGCCATTCGTATGGGCATCGGCCTTGTAACGGAGGACCGCAAGGCCCAGGGGCTCATCCTGGGAATGGTGGTGCGAGAAAACATCACCCTGGCCAATCTCCCGGCAGTCTCCGCCTTCAACTTCATCCTGGCTGCGCGGGAGCGCGAGGTCGCGCGCAAGTACGTGAACGACCTACAGGTGAAGACGCCCTCCATCGAGCAGACGGTGCAGAACCTCTCCGGCGGGAACCAGCAGAAGGTGGTCCTCGCAAAATGGCTCTTTACCAACTCGAAGGTGCTGATCTTCGATGAGCCCACCCGAGGGATTGATGTAGGTGCCAAGACCGAGATCTACCAGCTCATGAACGAACTGGCGCGGCGCGGAGTGGCCATCATCATGATCTCGTCGGAGCTGCCCGAGGTACTCGGAATGAGCGACCGCATCGTAGTGATGCACGAAGGCCGCATCACCGGCGAACTCCTGCGTGAAGAGGCCACACAGGAGAAGATCATGAACCTGGCCACCGGCGGCTCGTAAACGCGCTTCGCAGCATCACGCGAAGGGGTTCTGTGTGATCACGGCCATCTCGGGCGCAGCCTGCAGCGGTGTCTCTTCTCCCTCCACAGGCATCTTAAAGAATGCCCTCGCCGAATTTCCCTCCATGAGGCATACGGATACGAGCTCCCAGCCCTTCTCGCCTTCGGCATTCAGCTTCGCTTCGGCGATGGAAAGATCCCGAATGATCAGGGTGTGATAGCGCCAGCGTCGCATACCTGAACCCCTTTCCCAGCCGCAGGGACGGAGCGCAGATGCCTGCCCATCAGCGGCTGAAGGCAGTGCCGGCGTGCACCTAGCTGCCGGCGGATGTTCCCCTCTCTATTTACGTGAGACGAGCCATGCCACGCAACGGTACCGTTTATTTCACCACAACTCCCGTTCTTTCCCGCACCAGGCTTCGGCGGTAATCATCCAAACTGAAGCGAAGGTAGGCATATGCGATGCGTACAGCATCCCCTACACACTGTTCCTCCGTGCGCAGGCGCGCAACATGGCGCACATACTCCGTGCGCGCGGCGGTACCCCCGGCCAACCGATCCTTCCACACCACGGCGCCGTCCGACGTGCGGATGAGCGCAGCCTCGGCCACTGCATCTGCCCTCCGTTCCACTCCGGGCTTCATGACGGCGCCGTCAGGAACATTTATCGCCTCATCACTCAATGCAAGCTCTACCACACGGCTTATAAACAAGTAGTCCGCGCGCAGGTGTTTGGCCATGCGAACGGCATAGTCTGTGTCCGGATCGCCTGCGGCCGTCCAAAAGTCGTCGAGTTGCAGTCCCAGGTGGCGCAGGGCAGCCCGGATGCGCTGAGGCGGCACCAAAGGAACGAACGGCGGGATTGCAGGCTGAAACAACACGTCGGCCGCCCGTTGTAAAGCGGGGATCGGGACGGCTGCGGACGTACCATCCGCCAAGCGTTTTGCTACCACAGACGGCACCGCAGCCGGTACGATGGCTGCGCCGTGCCAATCGGCGAAGAGCGGCTCGGTCCCGAATATGAGAGCATGGGCCAACTCACGGCCCGCCTGCTCTCCGGCGGCCTCGGCAAGCTTCTCGTCTGGCGTAATCAAGGCCTTAAAGAGGGGGATCCTCAAACGCGCTTCCCACCCGTAGGCATGATACGGCCCCATAACCGTACCGTCGGATTTTACCACCCGTGCAGACACCTGCATCCAGACCTCCCGCTGGGTGGATCCGCGCACGCCGAAACCCTCTATACCGGTGTGGACGAGAGCATCGGCGCCATAACGAGCGAGGCATTCCCGCTCGTCCTCGTATGAGATTGCCGTCTGTGTAACCGCTGCAATGGTGATCCCGGGTACTTGGGCAAGGCGTGTTTGCAACGCCTGTACGAAGTGCTCCACGGCTTGTTTTTGGAGCCGGCCTGCATCGTCAGGTGTGGGTGCACGCAGAAGGGCAGGCTTCCCGCCGTGGGGGTGTTGATGGGCTACACGCAATTGAGGGACCACCAGCACCAGCGTACGCACATACGCCAGCGGAAGCTGGTGCTGCACCCGTCCGGCCGCACAGAGGCCCAAAACTATCGCACCAAGGATGCCTGCGCTTGACACTGCCTTCTCTCAACCAGTATACTGTGCACGTTCGCCGCCGCCCGCAAGAGTCCTCTGCCGGGATTTTAGGCCTAACATGCATACGAGGACGCGGCGCGGGCAGCCCGATGCAGACCCCACGGACCAGAGGAGATCATGGAGAACGGCTCCCGCGACCTTTACACTGTGGCGCAGGCGGCTGATTACCTGCAGGTGAGCCAGTCCAGCATCCGTTCCTACATCCGCCAAGGGATGCTGAAAGCTTACCGCATAGCCGGTAAGCGCAAGGTGCTCATTCCGCGCGAAGAACTCCTGGCGCTGCTGGCGCCTGCTCGATCGGACCCCCGGCCACCTGCCGAAGGGAGCGATGCCACGGGTGAAGGATGAGCTCATCGAGCTCTGGCGCTTCCGCAGCCTCCTTTGGCAGCTTGTGCGGCGCGACCTAAAGGTCCGCTACAAGAATTCCCGCCTCGGCTTCCTGTGGTCCGTTGCGCCTCCCTTGATGCAGGTTGCCGTCATCACGTTTGCCCTCAAGCACGCTACAGACTTTGCCAAGGGCTTTGAGTCCTACTCTGCGTACGTGCTGGCAGGGATGATCCCATGGACCTACTTTCAGACTGCGGTGCTGGATTCCAGCCAGTCCATCCTGTTGATGTACGGGGTCATCAAGAAGGTCTACTTGCCGCGCGAGATCATCCCCCTTGCCGGGGCCATCAGCAACTTCATCCATTTTCTGCTCTCTTGGCTCGTGTTCTTCGTGTACCTTTGGGGCATCAGCCGGGCGCCTATCCTGCCGACGACGCTTTGGCTGCCCTACCTGGCCGTTGTGCAGTTCATGCTGGTGACGGCCGTTTGTCTTCTGGTGTCCTGCCTGAACGTCTTTTACGAGGATGTGAAGTACATTGTGAGCATCCTCATGAGCTTGGCGCTCTTTGTGCTTCCCATCATTTATGTGGTGGAACAACCCCTCTACCGAGGCAGCCGGTGGCTCCACGGGTGGGGTTTTAAGCTGTACATGCTCAATCCTCTCACAGCCCTGATTACGGGTTATCGGAAGGCTCTGTTGGAACCCCCTCCCAGGGCTGTGCTGGGCGGCCCTTCCCTCCCCCTGGATGCGGGGAACCTGCTCCTTACCGGCCTGATCTCCTTTGTTCTGCTTGCGGCGAGCTACGCCTATTTCAACAGCCGCAAGTGGCAGTTCGTCGAACGGCCATGACAGCCTCCGATCCCCGCAATCCGGAAGGTCTTGCCTCGCCTTTCGCCATCTGCATCGAAGATTTGCACAAAACCTTCCTGCTCCGGCATCGCAGCGCGGGAACGATCAAGAGGGCCGTGCTCAATGCGTTCCGGCGAAACCCAATCGAGCGGCGTGAAGTGCTCAAAGGCATCAATCTGAAGATCAGCCGGGGAGAAACCGCGGCCATCGTCGGCAGAAACGGTTCCGGCAAATCCACGCTACTCTCCCTCATCGCGCGCGTCTACAAGCCCACCTCCGGCCGCATCACCGTGCAGGGCACCGTTGCGCCGCTCTTGGAGCTTGGAGCAGGCTTCCATCCGGATCTTACCGGTGCCGAGAACCTGGAACTCTACGGCGCCATCCTCGGGCTTACACCGCGCCAGATCCGAGAGCGTGCTCCGCAGATCGTCGCCTTCGCCTTCGACACGCCGGACCTAGCGGAGAAGATAGACGTACCGATGCGCAACTACTCCGACGGTATGAAGATGCGCCTGGGCTTCTCGGTAGCCATTCACACCGATCCGGACATCTTAATCGTAGATGAGGTGCTGGCCGTTGGCGATGAGGCCTTCCAGCAGAAATGCTTCCGGAAGATCAGCGAGATCCAACAGCGCGGGAAGACCATCCTCTTCGTGTCCCACGATATGAATGTGGTGCGGCGCGTGGCGACCCGGGCTATCTGGCTCCACGACGGGCTCATCCGGATGGATGACGGCGTAGATGCGGTGGTGGAGGCCTATGTACGCGCCGCAGAAGCTCCCGTCGCTTGATCTTCTCACCCGAGGGAGCCGAGCTTGCTGCCGAGGCGGGAGAAGACGCGGCGGGCATTGATCGTGGTGACCGCCGCCAACTCCGCAGGCGGCATCGCGCGGATTGAGGCCAGCCGGTCTAGCACGAAGGATATATAGGCCGGCTCGTTACGCTTCCCTCGATAGGGCTCCGGCGCAAGGTAGGGGGCGTCCGTCTCCAGCAGGATGCGGTCCGCAGGTACCGCGGCGGCCACACGGCGCAGCGCCTCCGCGTTCTTGAAGGTAATCACGCCGCCGAAGCCCAAGTAAAGGCCCAGGTCCAGCGCCCTATGCGCCTCTTCCTGAGTACCTGCCCAGCAGTGCATCACTCCGGTGTGGCAGCGATCAAGAAGGCGCTCCAGAACATCCAGCGTGGGTCCGTAGGCTTCCCGGCAATGGATGATTACGGGCAGGCCGGTGTCAAGGGCTATTTGCAACTGCGCCTCGAACGCCGCCAATTGGGCGCCGGCCGGCGAGAAGTGATAGTGGTAGTCCAGCCCGATCTCTCCTACAGCCACCACACGGGAATGGCCGGCGAGCTTCCGAATGTGCTGATGCGCTTGCCCGCTATAGGTGCGTGCGTCGTGAGGGTGCACCCCCACTGCAGCGAACACCTGGGAAAATTCCTCGGCCAGGCGCACCGCGGCTTCGCTGCTGGGCACGTCGTAACCCACGACGATGATGCGCTCTACACCGCGTGCCTCGGCACGACGCACGGCGCCTTCCACGTCGCCCTGGAACTTCTCGTGGTTCAGGTGGCAGTGAGTGTCCACGATCATAGGCTGTACAGCCCCTCGGCGGCAGGCCGACCTCCCGTAAATGGATCTGTCAGCTTCTGAACCTTGCCGAAAGCTGCAAGGGCTCGCTCCACCTGAAGCCGAGACACGGGCCGGAAGCCATACCAGTGGGCATCGAATTCCATTGCAACCGGCCGCACCACGGAATAGAGATCCGGATGTTTGCGCAGTGCGGCCAAGTACTCGCCGTTGGTGGCCGGCTCGCGGTATCTGATCGCTCCGGCGCGGTCCATCTGCAAGAGGATGGCAAGGAAAACAGCTCGGAAGGCTTCACGGAGATCGCCGGAAGCTAAAGCGCTGTGAGCCTGGCTCAGCCACGCGTCGGGATCTTGGGGGCGGGTGAGGAAAGCTGCATCCGAGCCGTTCGATTGGGAACGGCGCCGCCCTACGGCCACAGAAAGCCGGGAGATGCCCGCAGCCAAGATGAGGGCCATGAGGACCACGAGCGCCGTGAAGATCGCCCACAGTAGGGCATCGGTAGCCCGTCCGGCATTACGGCCGGCGCGGAAGAGGCGGTCCAGCCAATCCCCGATGGCCCGGAGGGCTCTGCGGATGACGGCGGCCGCCTTCTCCAGTATGGGAATACGAAGCGACCGGTCGCGAAAATCGGGCGAAGCAAGGATCGCGCGCGCTTCGTTGCGGATGCGTTCGGCCCGCGGAACATCTGCTCGGGCGGCGCTCGGCAAGCACGGGCCGCACAACCACACGGTCCCGGCCAACATCATCCATAAACACGCCCTCATGAGGCTGCTCCGCCGGCTGCCGGAACAAGCATCCGCTCGAGCCAGGCGATGTCGAACCCCTCCTTGCGGATGCGCCGATCGTAATAGAGCAGGGTCAAAGCGATGAGAGGATAGGGTTGCAGAAACATGGACACCAGAGCCGTCCATATGCTCACGGCTACGTGCTGCCATACCTGTGGAACCTGGGCCGGCTGAAAGACAAGCACCTGCATGAGGAGCATAAGGGAGGCTTCGATGGTTGCGGTGACGCCGTAGCTTACGAGTACGAGGGCTGCGGCCGCCCCGAACAGGCGCCAGAAGCTTCCCCGCACGAGGTCCATGTTCCTTTGCAAGGCGCGCGTGTTGGCAGCCCCTTCGAGAACCACAATCTGTATCACGAAGAGACCGAACCATACCATGACCATTCCCAGCACAAGGCCAACCACCAGCATTACGCCGATCGTAGCTAAAGCAGCAGCCACCGCGACGCTGCCGAAAGCCGCACCCGCCAGGGCGGTAACCATCCCCAACACGAGCGCGGCAGGAATGGCCACAACGAAGAAGAGTCCGGTTAGGATCACTGTAAGCAGGAATGTTGTGGAAAGAATGCGGGGCAGCATGGGCAGGATACCCCGATAAGCGGCGCCCACGCTCGCAGGATATCCCAGATAACGGCGAGAGATCGCCAGTGTGAGGGTGCCGTTTTGCACGAGCGACACGACCCACCACAGCAGAACAAACACGAAAAAGAGCATAAGGGTGGTTGGGGTAAAGTTCAACTGATCACTGCGCCCTGCGCCGGGTGAAACGCCGGGTTCTATGCGTATAACGTACGTGAGCCAGTCGTACACAGCAAGCCCGGGCGCCTGGACGACAGCGACGATGCCGGCGAAGAGGCGAAAGTTCGTCTTGTACAACTCGAAGGCCTCGTCGAAGATATCGCCCAGGCTCATGAGGATCAAATCTCGCCCGGCACCGGCGCCCTCCATCGTTACGCTCCCCCCTTCGTAACGTCTTTTACACGCACCGTCACCCGCACCGTGTAGTGCCCGTCCTTGACGTTCACATCGGGCGGCAGTTCGAGAGGCACTTCGCGTGTGGTGTCGGATGTAAGCCCTTCAATAGACACCGGCGTCGTGCTGACGCTGGTCATCTGCACAAGGCGATCGGACTTGCCGGACACCGTCACTTGACTGGGATCCACTTCTACATCCGTCACTTCATAGGGATACCGCGTTTTCCCGCGGAAGGGCACGCTCACCAGGAGGGTGCGGGTTGCGGGCGCCTCCACCAGATTGAGTTCCACATGGGTCTTGGCGGGATCAATCGTAACGGTGTCCACCACCACGTCGTCGCGGTCCACGGCCTGGATCGGCAGGTCCGCCCGCACGCTGCCTCCGCGGGTGTCTATGTAGACCACGAGGCGGCTGACGCGGAGCAAATCGTCTTTCGTGCCGATGACCCAAGCCCATTCCGGATCCAGGTGCGCCCGCCCATAACTTCGGCCGAAGGGGGCTTCGTTGGTGAACCTGGGCTCGATGCGAAGCTGTTTGCGCTCCTTGGCCAGCACATCTGCGGCCACGTACTGGCGCAGCGGCCGAAAGGTGAGGTGGGGCGCCGAGGGCGGAGCTTCATAGCGCACGATGCGCAATTGCGACACTCCGGGTCTTGCGGACCGGGCGGACACGATGGCTTTGACGTCATTCTCGCCTACAGTCTCGACTTCGTTGTTCGGGCCGGTGATTTCCACGGGAACCGTTTCGGAGCGCAGGCGGATGATTACATCCTGCGGAGCGGTGCCGTTGATGCGGGGTTCCGCATTGACCGTACGTGTGATGATGGGGTTGCGCTCGGCGGCCACATAGAACCAGATCATCACCGAAGTCGCCAGGGCGAAGAGCTTGAGGCCTAGGTTCTCGCTGAAATGTCGGAACATCGGCTTTTTGGACCTGCGGGGGCAGGATCAGGAGCCCCCCGTGCTGCGACGTGCCTCTCTGGCCGTCTTCAGGGCATCACCAACACGCGTCGCCATTTGCCCGATGGGCAGCGGCCCCAACCGGCTGCGCGTGTCCCCAATCTTCAAGAGCTCGATGAGACGTTCGCGGAGGGTGTCCTCGCGGAAGCCGCGGATCAGGCGGCCCTCCACCGCCAGAGAGATCGTGCCCGTCTCCTCGGACACCACCACCACGACGGCATCGCTCTGTTCCGAGATGCCCAAGGCCGCCTTATGGCGCGTGTGCACCGTACCGTCCACCTTAGGGCTGGCCGTAAGGGGGAGCGTACATCCTGCAGCCGCGATGCGGTCTTGGCGAATGATCACCGCGCCATCGTGGAGCGGCGTTCCCTTGTAGAAGATGGTTCCCAACAGGGCGCTGCTGGCGGCCGCATCCAGGTGCGTCCCAGTAGAGGCGATATCCTCGAGCCCCACTTCCCTCTCGAACACAATCAGCGCGCCGAGCCTCTTTACAGACAGGGTGCATACTGCGCTGACCACAGCATCCACCATCCGGGCCAGCTCTTCACTTCGGCCCAGCGCCAGGCTGCGGCCCCAGAAGCCGGGGCGGCCGAACTCCTCCAGCGCGTGGCGAAGCTCCGGCAGAAAGAGGATAACGATGGCCACAGGACCTAAAGGGAATGCCTGCCGCAGCAGCCAATGCAACGCATACAGGTGCAACCGGTCCGAAAGAAAGACTACGATGAAAAAGATGGTGAGCCCGTAGATAATCTGAAGCGCGCGCGTCCCCTTCGCCAGGAGCAGGAGGCGATAAATGAGCCATGCCACACAGAGAATGTCTACGATCACCCAATAATTGAAACCCTTGAGCACGTTCCATATCTGTGTCTGGTTCATGGCGCTGCCCGTGCCCCCTCGCCCCGCGATCCCTCTGGCTAAGTATAGCAGACCTCAGCCGCGTGCACAACGACGCCCTGCGCCGCCTCTATGTGCTAGACTCACTGCCAGACGGCCCCGATCCCGGCGTCGTCCCAACGTCGGCGCAAAACCACCGGCCTTAGAGAGAGCCCCTTCTGATGATACGCAACAAATTCCTGTCACCTAGCAGCAGCTCGGCCCCTGCAATCGCATTCCCCTTGGCCAGAACCTTCGCCTGCCTCGCGGTGCTCGTTATGCTTGCGGGATGCGCTGCCCGCGAGAGCGACCGCGACCGTGAAGGCCGCCTCATTGTGTCCGTTTGGCATCCGTGGGGAGGGGCCATGACCTCCCGCATCGAGCACGTCTTTGCAGCCTACAGCCGTACCCATCCCAATATCCACCTCCGCGTCCTCTTCACTCCCAATGATCTCTCCAATAACCAAAAGTTCTTCACGAGTGTCGCAGCGGGCAAGCCGCCGGACGTCATCTTCGTGGACGGACCCCAAGTAGCCGAGTGGGCGGAACGGGGAGCCCTTCAGCCCCTGGACCGCTTCGTTCAGCAGGCGCACATCCAGCCCGGCGACTACTTCCCCCCGTGCTGGCGTCAAAACGTCTACCGCAACCATGTTTGGGCCCTCACCTTTTGCGCAGATCCTAACTTCGCCTTCGTGTGGAACAAGCGGGACTTCCTCAGCGCCGGGCTGGACCCTAACCGCCCTCCCGTCACACTGGCCCAGATGGATGCCATGGCGGCGAGGCTTACCCGCATCGAGGGCGGCGCCATCACGCGAATGGGCATCATTCCGTGGGAGCAATACGGCCACACCAATTCCCTCTTCACGTGGGGATGGGTCTTCGGCGGATCCTTCTACGATGACGCTCATCACAGGGTTACGGCCAATGACCCCAAGATCGTGCAGGCTCTCACCTGGATGGTGAGCTACGCCCGAAAGTACGATATCACGCGCATCACAAGCCTCCAGCAGGGCTTCGGAACAGCTCAGCTCGACCCCTTCTACGTAGGCAAACTCTCCATGCGGTGCCTGCACATCAGCGGCATCGAAGATATTCGCCGCTACGCTCCCGACTTGCAGTACGGCATCACCTTCATCCCATATCCGCCTGGAGGCGAGCGCCATTCCAGTTGGGTGGGAGGCTGGTGCGTAGCCCTTCCTTCAGGAGCCCGGCACCCCGAGGCAGGATGGGATCTCATCCGCTGGCTCACCAGGGATGATGAGGGGACGCGCATCGTAGGAACCGAGATGGGGCTCATGCCGGGGTATCGGCGCTCGCCCGCCTTCCGCGTGCTGAGCCACGAGCCCGGCTTCGATATGTTTTATCGCATCCTGCTGGAGACACGCCACCAGCGCCCTGTGATGCCTGTGCAGGCGTATTACATGGGCGCCCTGCAGCGAGCGGTGGATGCCGCCCTCTACGGGCAGAAGACGCCCCAGCAAGCGCTGGACGATGCCACGTCCGAAACTCAAGCGGAACTGGACGTGGTGCTCAAGGGCGGGTGACGCCTGCGTGGAACGCCGGCCGCCACTTGCGCAGCCGTAGGGCATTGGAGATAACCGACACGTCCGACAAGGCCATGGCTGCCGAGGCAATCATGGGGGAGAGGAGCCTCCCAGTGAACGGGTAGAGCGCCCCCGCCGCAATGGGAATGCCTAGGCTGTTGTAGCCAAAGGCGAAGGCCAAATTCTGTGCTATGTTGCGATAAACCGCCCTGGAGAGTTCCAGCGCAGTCACCACGCCCCAAAGGTCCCCGGAAAGCAGGGCAATCCCCGCGGCTTCAATGGCTACATCGGTACCATGCCCCATGGCGATGCCTACATCCGCCTGAGCTAAAGCAGGAGCATCATTGACCCCGTCGCCCACCATGGCCACGCGCTTGCCTTGCGCCTGAAGCCGGGACACCTCTGCCGCCTTCCGCTCCGGCGGAACCTCGGCCAGCACTCGGTCTATCCCAACAGCCCTGGCTACTGCTTCCGCCGTGCGCGCGTTGTCACCGGTGATCATAACGACTTCCAGCCCCATCCGCCGCAGGGCAGCGATGGCCGATGCCGAGCCGGGCTTGAGCATGTCTGCTACGGAAAGGACCCCTGCCGCCCGCCCGTCCACCGCCAAGCCCACCGGGGTGTGGCCCCTTTCGGCTGATTGGGCGGCAGGTTCCACCATGGGGCCGGCATCCACGCCCATCTCTTCAAGGAAGCCCAGCGTCCCCACGAGTACATTCCGGCGGCCGATGAGCGCGCGGATCCCCCTGCCGGCCTCCGCATGGAAGTGCTCCGCCGGCAGAAGCTCCAGTCCCTGTTCCTGAGCCGCTCCTGCGACGGCATCGCCGATGGGATGCTCCGAGAGGCGCTCCGCCGAGGCGGCCAGGCGAAGAACTTCTGCTGCGGTCATCCCATTGAGCGGCACCACATCCGCCAGCCTGGGCCGGCCTTGAGTGATGGTGCCGGTCTTGTCCAGCAACACCACCTCCACCGTGCGGGCGCGTTCCAGAGCTTCGGCGTCGCGGATGAGGATGCCGAGCTCCGCTCCCTTGCCGATGCCCACCATGATGGACGTGGGCGTCGCAAGGCCCAACGCACACGGGCAGGCGATGATGAGGACCGCCACAAAATTGGAGAGGGCCATCACAGGCGACGGCCCGAAGGCGAGCCACAACGTTCCGGACGCAACGGCAATCATCACCACAATGGGTACGAAGTATCCCGTGATGGTATCCGCCAGCCTCTGGATCGGTGCCCGCGAAGACTGAGCCTTTCGCACGAGTTCTACGATGCGCGCCAAGGTCGTCTCACCTCCAACACGCGTCGCCTGGAATACGAAGGATCCCGAGCGGTTGAAGGTTCCTCCAGTCACAAAATCTCCCGGCCCCTTCTCCACGGGCATCGCCTCACCGGTGATCATGCTCTCATCCACGGTGGAACGCCCTTCCGACACGATGCCGTCTACCGGGATGCGTTCGCCGGGCCTCACGCGTATGAGATCGCCGTGGGCCACCTCGCCGATCGGAATATCCGTCTCTCGCCCATCCCGCACCACGCGAGCGGTTCGCGGCTGCAATCCCATGAGCTTCTCGATGGCAGCGCCTGTGCGCGCCTTCGCCCGGGCCTCCAGGGTTCGGCCCGTGAGGATGAGGGTGATGATGCCCGCAGCCGTCTCAAAATAGGCGTGGGGCATCACTCCAGCCCCAGCGAAAACGTGGGGCGCAAGGGTAACGGCTGCAGAATATGCATAGGCGCTGCCTGTACCGATGGCGATGAGCGCATTCATATCCGCAGAGCGGTGCCTCAAACTCACCACAGCGCCTTCAAAAAAAGGGCGCCCGCACCAGAAGAGGACCGGCGTGGCCAGAAGCCACTGCAGCCAAGGGTTGGCAAGCCAGGCGGGAACGCGCAACCCCACATCCATCCCCATAGAGCCCGCCAAGATCGGAAGCGTAAGCAACACCGCCACCCGTAGGCGGCGTGCCAGGCTGCGGCCCTCCGCTGCCTGCAGCTCCGCCTGGCGAGCGCGCATCTGCTGAAGATCTACCACCACCTGGGCATCGTAGCCGGTGTCCTCTACCGCTTCTACCAGCGCTTCGCGCCGCACGAGTTTGGGATCGAAGGCGACGACGCCCTGGTTCTCGAGCAGGCTCACGCGTGCATCCGCGACGCCCGGAACCTGTCGGAGTGCCTTTTCCACACGCGACACGCAGGCTGCACACGTCATCCCGCCGATGGCCAGAGCGCACGTCTCCAGTGAAGGAGCCCCTTCCTCCTGATCTGCCCGGTCAGGTGTTCGCTCCTCGGCCCGGGATTTGCCGAAGAAGAACCACGCCACCGAAGCGAGGACGCCAAGCCCTAAAGACAGGATGACCGCCTGTTCTCCCGTCACGGTTGCCCCTCCTTCTCTGCGCCTATGCAGAACCCGTCGGCTCTGCGGGGAAGCCGGCCCGCGCCAAGGCGGCTGCCACCGTCTGGGCGTCCGTCTGCTCGGCATCGAAGCGCACGGTTACATCCTTGCGTGCCACGTCTACATCTACGTGCTCGATGCCTGCCAGCTTGCCCAAAGCCTTCTTGATGCTGCGGGCACATCCATCGCACTCAATCGCCGGCGCATGAAGCGTAATCTCCATGGATTTCTCTCCTTTCACGTGTCGGATGCGGAACGTTACTTCAAAAAGCGCGACAGGGCCAGCCTCAACTCATCCAGCATCTCCTCGCGCGTCATGGTCCGGCACTCCTCATGCTCCGATCCCGTGCCGTGGCCCACCAGACACGTGTCCATGTGGGACACCAGCAGGTTCACCCCCACGGCATCCAGAGCCGAACGCGCTGCCGCAATCTGGTTGAGGATCTCGACGCAATAGCGGTCTTCGGCGATCATCTTCTCGATGCCCGCTACCTGCCCTACCACGCGCTTCATCCTAAAGAGCAGATCTGCCTTAGTCTGCGGCGTCATATACCCTACCCCCGTATTGTACCTTCCCCCTGCTCTACGCATCCTCATGCCCCGCCGGTTCCCAAAACCCTCAAGAAACCATCCGCCAGGGCCAGAATGGTAACATCACGCGCCCAGGCGGGACGGCCGCGACGCCTGCCCGCGGCGCTCGAACCGGCATCCATGACTGGTACAGAGCCTATGAACCCAAAGCGTCCGCGCACCGTGCGATCGGCCTGGCGCACGATCTGCCTGGGCTTCCTCTTCGGCATGGTTTTCCCGCTCATCGGTGCTGCCGCGGAATACACCCGCATGGGGATGTCCGGCTGGAAAGACCTCCTCGCGGCGGAAGTGCATGTGCCCGCGTTGTGGCTCCTGAACCTGATGCCCTTCATTTTCGCAGGCGCCGGCTATTTTGCTGCCGCCGGTGACGATGCGGACCTCTGGGAGCAATTCTCCGGATGCGTGTACATGCGCCGCATCGTGGGGTTGGTTTTTTTCGGGCAATTGCTTTCGATTGAGGGAGCGGTCGTGCTGTTCCATAAGCCCATTGCGCTCTCCCACGGCCTCGCCATGGCGGCGTTTGCCACGGCCTTCGCAGCTCCAGCCGTGTTCCTATTGGTCGTTCGGCCCCTGCGCACGCGCAAGCTCAGGGAAGTTCTAATGAGCGACATCGCCATCCGGACCATTCCCGACGCGGTCATGACGCTGAACGAGGGAGGATCCATACTCACCTGGAACGCAGCAGCCGAGCGCATCTTAGGCTGGAGCGTGCAGGAGGCGGTGTCCAGGCGATTTACAGAACTCCTCGAAAGTGGAAGCGCCGGCGCCTTCGCGGCTGCCGTAAAGGATGCCGCCTCGGCACCGGGAGAAACCGTCCGCACGCGCGTTCAAGCGATCAAGCGGGACGGAGCGCCGTTTCCGGCCGCTATTGCCATAACAGCCATGCCTCTGGCGGACGGCATGCGCTTCCTGGTGGTGTTGCATGACCGCACCAAAGAGGCCGAAGCCGAGGATGCCCTGTACAGAGCCAACGAAGTGCTGGAAGCCCGCGTGGCAGAACGCACCCGGGAGCTCCAGGACGCCAACCGCTTGCTGAGGGCCGAGATAGCCCACCGCGAGCGCGCCGAAGCCCGTGTCCAAGCCCTGGTGAACGGCGTGCGGTGCGTGCTCTGGCATGCCATCGTGGAAGAGCGGGAAGGGCTCCTTTACTGGAACCTTACCATCGAGAACCCCGACACAGCCCGCGAGTACTTTCCATTCGAAGTTCCCGATGGCTGGAGCCTGAGTGATGCGTGGCACGCGGCCAAGCATCCCGAAGACCGCCCTGCCATGGACGAGCGATCCATCAAAGCCATCCTGGAAGGCGCATCCGGGTATGAGCAGGAGTTCCGTTGGATCACGCCGGACGGCCGGATCAAGTGGATGTACGAAGTCGTGCGCATCGTTCCCATCGGGGAACACCATTGGGAGCTGGTAGGAATAGCCACCGAGATCACACAGCGCAAGCAGGCCGAAGCCGCCCTCCAGGAAGCGAATGCCACTCTCAGCGCGGTGTTTGCTGCCGCTCCTGTGGCCATCATAACGCTGGACACCGATGGGAAGGTTACCTTGTGGAACCCGGCAGCCGAACGCATCTTCGGGTGGTCCCAATCGGAGATCGTGGGAACAGAACTTCCGGTTCTCGCGGCGAGCAACGGCGACGCCTTTAAGGCGATCCGTCAAACTTTATCGAGCGGGACGAGCACTTCCGGACTGCAAATGGCGCTGAGGCGCAAGGACGGAACCGAGGTTCCCTGCAGTGTGTCCGCCTCCATCCTCAACGGCTCAGGGGCAACGCTGCTCATCATCGCCGACGAAACGGAGCGCATGCAGGCGCTGGAGGCCCAGGCGGCGGAGCGGCGCCTCCTCAGAACCATACTGGAGCTCACTCCGGCCTTCGTGTACGTTAAGGACCGGGACGGGCGTTTCCTCATTGCCAACCCGGCAGTAGCCGAGAGTGCCGGAGTGTCTGATGCAGATGCGCTCGTCGGTGCGACGGATTTTGACCTGTTCCCAAAAGAGCTGGCAGAACGGTACCGGGCAGATGAACTGCGCATCATGGAAGCCGGGGAAGCGATCATCAATCATGAAGAGCCCTACGTAGGAGCGGACGGCAAGCATCGCTGGATCTGGACGACGAAGATCCCCATGCGCGACGAAGCAGGCCGGATCGTCGGCCTCGTAGGCATCGGCAGGGACGTCACGGACCGCAAAGAAGCCGAGGAGCAGCAGCGCCGATATCTGGCGCAGGTAGAAGAGGCCCGCAAGCTGGCCGAGGACCAGGCCCGCTTATTGGAAGAGCAGGCTGTGGAACTGGAGAGGGCCAGGGATCAGGCGTTGGCTGCTACCCGCGCCAAATCCGAATTCCTGAGCAATATGAGCCACGAAATCCGCACGCCCATGAACGGCGTCCTCGGCATGACGCGGCTTCTGCTGGACACTCCTCTCACGGACACTCAGCGGGAATATGCTCAAACGATCCAGGCATCCGCAGAGGCGCTCCTCGCTGTGATCAATGACGTGCTGGATCTCTCCCGCATCGAAGCCGGAAAGATGAAGATCGAGATCACCGATCTGGATCTCGGCGTGATCATGGAGGAAGTGGCGGCCCTTCAGGCGGCAAGCGCCCACCAGAAGGGTCTGGAGCTTCTGTGCATCGTGCCTCCGGAGCTGCCCACCCTGCTCCGCGGCGACCCGCTGCGCATCCGCCAGATCCTGACGAACCTCGTAGGCAACGCCGTAAAGTTCACGGAACAGGGTGAGGTGCGCTTGGAAGCTGTTCTTTTGGAGGAGACGCCTGCCCAGGTGTCCTTGCGCATAGACGTCGTGGACACGGGCATCGGCATCCCGGTGGAGCGGCAAACGGCCATCTTCGAAAGCTTCACGCAGGCAGACGGCAGCACCACACGCAAGTATGGAGGCACCGGGCTGGGCCTCACCATCTCTCAGGAGCTGGCCCAGATCATGGGAGGGCGCATCACGCTGGAAAGCGAGCCGGGAAAGGGGAGTGCGTTTCACCTTTTCCTGAGCCTCCCCAAACAGCCCAATACCAAACGCCAGGAAGCGATGCCTGCCGATATCCGCGGGACGCGCGTGTTGGTGGTAGACGACAATGCCACCAACCGCCTAATCCTTCGCGAGCAGCTCAAATCTTGGGGATGCATCCCCGTAGAAGCCTCCAGCGGCGAAGAGGCTCTAAGTGCGCTCAATCATCCTACCCGCGACGGCGCCTTCGGCCTCGCCTTGGTGGATATGCAGATGCCCCACATGGATGGGGCGCAGCTTGCACGCACAATAAAGCAGGCCGATCACCTTGCGTCCCTTCCCATCGTCCTCGTGTCTTCCATTGGGGGACCGGAGCAATTGGCCGAAGAGGACCGCAAGCTCTTTGCAGCGCTCCTCACCAAGCCGGTGCGGCGGAGCCTCCTCTACAACGCCGTCCTCGGCGCCCTGGGAGCAGGCGAGCAAGCCCCGTCTGCCGAGGCGGTTCCGGCATCGCCCGAAGAGAGGCTGGGCCTCAGGGTGCTTCTGGCCGAAGACAATCGCGTGAACCAGATGGTAGCCGTGCGCCTGTTGGAGAAATGGGGCTGCTCCGTCCACGTGGTGGACACGGGGCGCGCAGCAGTAGAGGCCCTAGCCGGCGGCCGCTTCGATGTCGTGCTCATGGATGTTCAGATGCCGGATTTGGACGGCTTCGAGGCTACGGCCGAAATCCGCGCCATGGAGGCAGATTCAGGGGGGCACATTCCCATCGTCGCTATGACCGCTCACGCCATGGAAGGGGACCGGGAACGATGCCTCGCAGCCGGCATGGACGATTACGTTTCCAAGCCCCTGGAGCCCGAGAGGCTGCTGGAACTACTGAGGCACGTCGCCAAGCGGGAGAAGGATGTGGCCCAAAAGCCTGTGCAGGAGGCCCACGCATCCCCCGAGGTCTTTGTACGCGAGCGGCTCGAGCGCAACTGCGGAAACGATGAGGATTTCGCCAAAGAGGTGGTTGAGGTCTTTTTGCGCACCACAGAGGAAACGATGGAAGCCCTAGAGGCGGCCGTACAAAAGGAGGATTGGGAGCAGGTAGCCATGGCGGCCCACAGTGTGAAGGGGACAGCCCGCACACTGGGCGCAGAAGCCCTGGGCGCCGCCTGCTGGGAGCTGGAGCAAGCCGGAAGGCGCAGCGATGATGCCGCCTGCCGCGCCGGCTTGGAGGCGATGAGGCGTGAGTTTCACCGGGTGCGCGAAGTGCTGGCGCGATACCTTTGGCGCAAAGCAGCATAGGAACGGCAAGGCAACATGGCAGACGGAAAAGAAGTGCTTCGCGACCGGCGCGGAGAGCGGCGCTTCATGGTCAATTGGCATATCCGCGCCGGACACCGCAAAGGGCCCATTAAGGGACGCGTGCTCGATATCAGTGTTTCGGGCATCGGGTTCCTGTCGCCGCTCGAGTACCAGGTGGGCGACTTGGTTGAGGTGGAGATTTGGCTGGGTTCCCTCACTTCCATACGGGCAGTCGTGCGCATTGTGCGATCCGTGGGAGCGGCGGGGGACGGTCACTTATACGGAGCCGAGTTCCAGCAATTCAAGGGGGACGGGCGCCAAGTACTCAGCGACCGCCTGTTGGGAATGCTTCGGGGTGAACTGGGCGAAGAGTACGCGCCCCAGCCGTGGCAGCAACACAAGAAATAGCAGGGCGCCTTTGCGTGGGCAGAAGGCCTTCAGCGTTTGGATGCCACGGCGCGCCCATTCATGAGCGGAAGGGGCATCGTCATCGTTTCGCGGGCAGCCGCGGCGATATCGTCTGCCGTAAGGCCGCAGATCTTCCGCAAGATCTCCTGGCTTCCGTGTTCGATGAAGCGGTCGGGTATGGCGATCTGCCGCACCTGAACGTGTCCCATGCCGTGAGACGCCAGCAACTCCAGAACGCCAGCGCCGAAGCCGCCCATCTTCACATTCTCCTCAGCCAGAACGAGGCGGCCCGTTCGTTGAGCGGCGCCCAGGATGGCGACCTCATCCAGGGGCTTGGCAAAGCGTGCATTGATGACGCCGGCGCCGATGCCCTCCTCCCTCAGCTGGAGTGCAGCCTGGTAGGCGGGATGGACCATTGATCCGTAGGCAATAATCGTAACGTCATCCCCGTCCAGAAGGGTCTCACTCCTGCCCAGCTCGATGGGCTGATGCGGGCATCCCCAATCTATTTGGGCAGCGCTTCCCCTGGGGTATCGTACGGCGATGGGTCCGGCTCCGGGCCGTTCCACGTACCGGCAGGCGAAGCGCAGCATCTCAGCGAGTTCATGCCCGTCCTTTGGCGCCATGAGGACCATGTTGGGAATGGGCCGCAGGTAGCTGATGTCGAAGGCGCCGTGGTGCGTACCGCCATCTTCGCCCACGAGGCCGGCGCGGTCTATGGCGAAGATGACGGGCAAGTTCTGGAGGGCTACGTCGTGGATGATGATATCGAACGCCCGCTGAAGGAATGTGGAATAGATGGCTGCCACGGGCTTCTGCCCGCAGGCCGCCAATCCGGCAGCGAAGCATACGGCGTGCTGTTCGGCGATGCCTACGTCGAAGAAGCGATCCGGAAAGCGGTCATGGAACTTGTTAAGGCCCGTGCCGTCGGGCATGGCTGCCGTAATCCCGATGAGTTTGGGATCGGTCTCCGCCAGTTGCACGAGGGTGTCGGCGAAGACGCTGGTATAGGTAGCGCCTGAGGACTTTTTGTGGGCTTCGCCGGTTTCAGGAGCAAAGGGCGTTACGGCGTGGAACTTTCGAGGATCCTGCTCCCCCGGCTCGTAGCCCTTTCCTTTTACGGTCATCAGGTGCACGAGGACGGGTCCCTGCATCTGCTTGACGTGGCGGAAGACATCGAGCATGAGCGGGAGGTCATGGCCGTCCAGAGGGCCGATGTAGGTAAAGCCCATCTCCTCGAAAAGGAGGCCGGTATGCTCGGGAGCGAGGAAGTGGGTAAAGCTGTGCTTGAGCATCCCGCCGGCGGCTCGGGAGGCTAAGTCTCCTGCGGGGATTTTACGCAGGGCGCTGCGCGTGCGCCGCTCGATATCCTGATACCAGCCCGAGGTGCGGATCTTGGCCAGGTATTTGCAGAGGGCTCCCACATTAGGAGCTATGGACATCTCGTTGTCATTGAGCACCACCGTGAAGTTGCGCCCGCTGTGGCCCGCATTGTTGAGGCCCTCCAAAGCGAGGCCTCCGGTGAGACCTGCATCCCCGATGACTGCCACTACGGCGTGCTTCTCGCCGGCCAGATCTCGGGCGACGGCGAAGCCGTAGGCTGCCGAGATGGAAGTGGATGCATGCCCGGCTCCATACAGATCATACTCGCTCTCATCCCGCCGAAGGAAGCCGCTGATGCCGCCATACTGGCGCAATGTGGGGAAATCTTTAAGGCGGCCCGTGAGCATCTTGTGGGCATAGCACTGATGCCCCACATCCCAAATGATCTTGTCGGTGGGGACGTTGTATACCGTGTGGAGGGCGAGGATCAGGTCGGTGGCGCCCAGGTTGGATGCGAAGTGCCCCCCTGTTTTGGAGAGGTTCTCGATGATCGCCCGGCGGAGCTCCGCGGCTACCTGTTTGAGCTGCTCGACGGTGAGGCCCTTAAGGTCTGCAGGGCACGTGATACGGGAGAGCAGATCGGTCATATTCCATCCCCTTTTTGGGCGCCCTAAAAGCGCACGCAGCCTTCACCGCGATGGCTCCCGGACCGGCGTGTGGTGCGGCCTCCCAAGGGGCCGATCAGTGGTCCCAAAGCGCCAGTAGTGTACCATTCGGACCGGCTTGTGTCAACCTGGG
>JBMFSQ010000025.1:0-48848 GCA_049967475.1 Chthonomonadales bacterium
GCTGGCCAACTGCTACGTCGTGGCGGAGTTGGGATTGGGGCTGGTGCTGGGATGCGGGCATGGTGGACCTACGCCTAGAGCATGCTCTGTCGGGAGGGAGCGGACGCGGCCGCCATCACAGTGGCAGTCCTATGCGCCGCGCAACCAGGCGGTGGCCGCAGGGGTTCTGCGGCTCCGTCCTGCGTGTCTTGGGTGTTTGCTGGGTGCGCTCCTTCCATGCGGATTCTACTTCGCGGACTGCGGGTGGCCATGGCGGCGGGCTGGCGCGAATGCATCAACCGGTACTGGGATGCGTTTTATGAAGCGTGCATGAAGGACATTTTCTGCAAAGGCGCCATGTGGGCCTGCGGCTTCCTGTGCGGCGTGGGGAAGTAAACGTGCTGGGCGTTGCATTAGATTTGTGAGCGGGGCAAGCGCGTGGGCGAAAGCAATTTGGGGATGGCTAGAGCTTCCGGGCCACGGACGGCCCAGGCGCCGAGGGGTGAGTGCGATGAACAACAAATGGGTGAATGCATTTCAGGCGGTGTGCGCGTGGGCTTTCGTATTCATGGGATGGACCATGCGGCAGACGGCGAGGAGTTCTCCTGAGATTGGCTGGTCGATTTTCATTGCGTGCTTGGTGGGGTTGGCGGTGCGCTGGGCGATAATCCATGGCACTCCGCGCTTAGGGGTCGCCATGGCACGGTTGGCCCTGGTTGGGGCTGGTTTGGCCATAGCGGCAGGAATGTGTTCGGAGGCGTTGACCCTTCTGTTGGTTGTAGGCATATCGACTGGCACCGCGAACGCGCGAATGATGTCGGCGTATCGTGTGTGTTATTGGCACATGTTGTATTGGGGCCTTTGCATCTTGACGGTGGCCGGGCCCGCCGTAACCCCCTGGGTCCCGATGGGGCTGGGGGTGGGTGTGGCTAGCTGTGTGGTCTATGGGGTGTGGCCTAAAGCTTGGGCGGCTGCGCCAGCCAGTTGACGCGGTCGGCGTTTGGTGCGAATATACCGCACCCTCGGTAGCGGCGTTACCCCTGCACGGCCGCCTCCTGCGCAGGGGATCTGTGCCGCGCTGTGCGCCTATCTTGGCGGCAAGGGCTGCGACTGGCTCTGGACGCAGTACTTCAAGTATCCCAAGAATAGCTGGTGGGCTAAACTTTGCTTGAGCATATACGACACTTTTTGCTTAGGGGAATGAAAGACCATGGCTCGCACGCGAACCGATCGGAAGGCTGAGCTTGTCCGGAGATTGGGCGATCCTAACCCCGCCGTGCGCCGCACTGCTGTGGGGGCTTTGGGAAGTGCGAGGGGGCGGGCAGCCTGCGGAGCGCTGTTAGCCGCCCTCGACGATGAGGCAAAGGAGGTTCGTTCGGCCGCCGCCCTAGCCCTGGGCAAACGCTCATGTTCCGAGGCGGCCGAGCCCCTTGCCGCGCGGCTGCGCCACGATCCTTCGCCTCACGTGTGCATGATGTGCCTTGCGGCGCTCTGGCTCCTGTGCGGATGCTCTGCTTTGGATCGGTATGTTGCCGCATTGGGCGATGGCGATGAACGGGTGATCTGGGCGGCCTGCGAAATCCTGGGGCAGTGAAAGAACGCGCAGATTGCGGGGTTGCTGCAACCCCTCATGCGGCACCCGTCCTGGCAGGTGCGGCTGCACGCTTGCAGCGCGCTGGCGGCGCTGGGTGCAGTGGATGCCGACGTAATGCGGACCGTGGATGAGATCCACCATTCGCCGGAGGGTGAAGAGTGGAACCGCTGTGTCGAACGATCCCGGGAGATAGCCGGCAGGTTCGGAATGAGCGAACCGGGCGAGCCCACCTTCACAACGGCGGAGCTGCTCCACGCAGTGCGGAGGGCGTCCTAGCGACCCTCCACGGATCAATCCCAATCGCCGCTCTGCATTATTCCCTCTGCCCGCCTTGGTCTACTTTGCAATCAGCTCTGGCCAAACGCACTGGCGGTGGGAGCAGGCGGAAGAAGAGGGGCTTGCGGGCGTTGGGCCAGAAAAGGCACCTCGCGTCCCGATGTATGATCTTGCCGTGCAGATCGAGAGGTCGGCACGCGGCGTTCCGCTGGTCAGATGGCCCATTCATTTCTGCAGCCCCGGGCAGGTTGCAAGCTGCGTAGTGTTTTGCAGGTCGCGGGGTGCGATTTACGCTGGCTGTGTCGTGGTGGGGAGCACCGTCTATTGCTTCTGCCTCCCCAGGATCAGGCGTTGCTCGTTAGCCCAGGTACTTGTGTGCAAGGCTGGGTGCCGTGCTCGCGGTGCCTGGTACGCAGGCTGCATCGTTGTTGGAACCACAGTGCACTGTTTCTGCGTGCGGCTCGTTTGAGCCTGAAACTGGGACGGAGGATACCTGGAGGGTTTGCGATGAGGTTCAAATTTCCCCGAGTGCGGTGGATCGCGTTCCACGCGGACGAGGAGAATGCGCCGCAAGAGCCCGCAGACGAGATTCTCTCTCTTATTCAGGCCGCCGCCCACCGCCACGACATGGGCGACTTGGAGGGTGCGATGGCGGGTTACGAGCGCGCCGCAAGGGAGCTCGATGCGCGCTGGGACCGCCTCGACCGTGTGGATCGGCACAACTGTAGTGTAGTGTACATGCTGTGGGGCTGGGCGATGATGCAGAAGGCGCAGGCACTTCGGAGGGCAGCCAGGCGCCACCTGCGCGACGCAATAAAACGCAATCCATGGTCCGCCCGAGCCTGGTGGCACCTGCTGCTTAGTAGGATGTGACAACCGCAAGGGGCACGTGCCTCACGCCTTCGGCTCCAACAAGACCTCCGTGCCTAGGAGCCGCGCGCACATCGTCAGTCCCAGCATCCGCGAGGCTCAATAAGCGGGCGGCGATTACGGCCTCATCGGAGCAAAGCATCCACAAAACCCGGGGCATCGAAATCTTCCAAATCCTCGGCCCGCTCGCCGGTGCCCACGAGTTTGATGGGGAGGCCAAGTTCATCGGCTAGAGTGAGGACGATGCCTCCGCGGGCGGTTCCGTCCAGCTTCGCCAGAACGAGGCCCGTCACCGGTACAGCCTGCATGAACTGGCGTGCCTGGCTTATGGCATTCTGGCCGGTGGTGGCGTCCAGCACGAGCAAGGTCTCGTCTGCCGGGCGCCCGAGAGCGCGCCGGATCACACGATCGGTCTTTTTGAGCTCTTCCATCAGATTGACTTTGGTGTGGATGCGCCCTGCGGTGTCCGCAATAACGTAATCCGCCTCACGGGCGCGGGCAGCCTGGATGGCGTCATAGACGACTGCCGAGGGATCCGCCCCTTCACGGTGCTTCACGAGATTCGCGCCGACGCGGTCGCTCCATAGCTGAAGCTGATCAATGGCTGCGGCACGAAACGTGTCCGCCGCCGCCACGACAACGCGCTTGCCCTGCTCAGTGTACCGATGGGCGAGTTTGGCGATGGTGGTGGTCTTGCCCACGCCGTTGACGCCGACGATCACCAAGACCGTGGGAGGCACGGGGGACACCTTGATGGCACATCCGTGGGACTGAGCCTTTTGCAGAACGCCCAGAAGGCTTTCACGCAGGCGGCCCCGCACTTCACCGGCATCACGCAGGCGCTCCTCGCGAACGGCCTTCCGCAGGTCCTCCAGAACGCCGAGCGTCGTATGGACGTTCACGTCGGCGGCAAGGAGGGCTCCTTCCAGTTCCTCAAAAAGCTCCTCGTCAATACGCCCTCGGCCGGTAAGGAGCGTGTCAACCTTCTGAAAAATGGATTTTACGAAGCCGAAGCGCATAGATGGAGGAGCCTGGCGAGAATGAAACGCCGCATCATTATACCCGGCCGGCCCGGGAAGGCCCCAATCCCTCTTCGGATCCCAGCCTCCACAACCTCCACGCACATAGGTAGGCGCCGCTGAGGCCGAAGGCGATCACCGGGAGTACAGAACCCGCGGGCAGCCGGGCAAGGACGGCCCCGCTGACTGCTGCACCGACACTTCCGCCCACGTACATCCAGCCGGCAGCGCCGCCGGGAACCGTCCCCGCGAGCAAATGGACCAGAGTGGGGAGGATGCCCGCGAGGCCGGCTACAGCCAAAGCATATACGATGGACGGCGCGCTCCCGGCGCCGCACAATCGGGCCACGGCGAGAATGATCAATACGCCTGCCGGAACTTCAAACAGAGCACTCAACAAACCCGCCCAGAAGCCCACCAGCACGTACCCCGCAGGGGTCGCGAAGGGGCCTACCTCTGTCGCGCTGGGCAATTGTGAGGCATGGAACGCCGGCCCCATAAAAGCCAGCGCGCCGAACATCGCCAGGGTGAGGACCGCCTTTCGGAAGATGCGCGCCGCATGCATTTGCGATCCGCGCACGCCGATCATAGCCCCGATAGCCGCTGACACCGCCAGGAGGACGGCCTGCATCCAATGAAACTGCATCCCCGAGAAGCGTGCTCCGGCAACCGCAGCCGCAGAGGTCAAGAGGCCGAAGAATGCCGATGCTCCCGCCACCCGCTCCGGACGAAGACCCAGCATGGCTTCGATCAAGCCGGCGGCAGGCATTTGCGTGCCTAACCCGGTGAAGCCTCCCCAAGTGCCGAGCACCACCCCGAAGAACCCCATCACTGCCCCTTTGACGAGGGGAATGTTGATCTTGCGCCGCCGAAAGCTCATCGCAGCGCCTCCACAGGGGGTCTCTAGCCCTTGATGCCCGTGAGCGTAACGCCCTGGATGAAGTACCTCTGGGTGAAGAAGAACAGCACTACGATGGGCAGCACCATCATCGTGGAGGCCGCCATGAGCAGGCCGGGTTCCCCTCCGTGGGCTGTCTGGAAAAGCTGCAACGCGTAGGAAAGCGGCATCCGCGTAGGGGAACTCACGTAGATAAGGGGACCCATGAAGTTGTTCCACGACCCCATGAAGGTCATGATGGTGATGGCTGCCAGCGCCGGCTTGATGAGCGGCAGCATGATGCGGCGGTAGATGCCGAAGTAAGAGCAGCCGTCTATCTTGGCCGCATCCTCAAGGTCGTTGGGGATCGTCATGAAGAATTGGCGCAACAGGAAGATATTGAAGGCGCTTCCCAAAAATGAGGGTACCCATAACGGCCTTAGGGTGTCTATCCACCCAAGCCACCGAAAGATGAGAAACACCGGCATCATCGTGACGGCGCCGGGAAGCATCATGGTGGCGAGAAGTACCACGAAGAGCGCATCCCGACCGGGCCACCGCAGCCTCGCGAAGCTGAAGGCGACGAGCGAGCTGGAGAGGACGGTGCCGATCACCGTAAGGCTGGAGAGAAATAACGTGTTATAGAGGAAAACGAGGCCGCGGTGCGTTTCCGGGGGAAGGAACTTCAATGCGTCGGGATAGTTCTTCCACACGGGTGCGAAGTGCTTTACCTTCTTCACTTGTGAGCGCGGAACCTCAAACTGCACGCGGCGGCGCGCCATGTCCAAAGCTTCCGCCTGCTGAACGGGTGTGGGTGAGTAGCCGTCGCCTTTGAGGGCCGGGCCCAGAACCTGCACCCGGTTGTTCCCATTCTCCTGCTCCTCCAGAACGGCGACGCGGAGCGGTAATCCGTGATAGAGCGTGGTTGCGAGCCCTGCTTCCTTGCCGTCTATGCGCACCTTTACCTGCTGGCGCGGGATCCACACGGGCGGGAATTGGCTCATATCCTCATCTTCCTTGAGAGAGGTCACCACGAGCCACGCGAAGGGCACCATGAAGATGACGGCGCCGGTCATCAAAACAAGGTGCAGCAGTGTTTTCCGGCCCGCTTCTCGTCCTGCCCTGGCTTCCTTCCAGCGGATACCTGGGCGCACCAGCGCGGCATAGATCAGGCCGAACAAAGCCAATGCGACGGCATCGGCGCCCGCCAACGCCCAAGCGGCCCCAACCGGTAGGATGCGCGCACAGGCCACCGCCAGGCCCATAGCCACTCCCACGAAAAAGAAAACGACACGCCCGCGGCGCATGCCTGCCGCCGACACCGCGGCCGCTGCGGCGAGGGCGGCATAGGCACCGATTACTGCGACGAGCCATACAAGAGGCGTCATTTCTTTTCCGCCTCGTAATGAACCCACCTGGGGGCGAGTTTGAGCTGGGCGGCCGTAAGAAGCAGGATGATTACGAACAGCACCCACGCTAGAGCCGACGCATATCCCATCTTGAAGTACCGGAACGCATTGTTGAACAAGTACATCACTGGCACCAGCAGGCTGTCCACGGGGCCCACGGAACTCCCGGTTCCTGCATTGCCCAGAATGTATACCCGGTCGAACTCCTGGAGGGCGCCGATGGTGCCCATGATGAGGTTGAAGAACACGTATGGAGAAAGCATGGGCAGCGTAACGTTGCGGAATTGCGTCCAAGCGCCCGCCCCGTCTATCTCGGCAGCTTCGTAGAGTTGCTGGGGAATGCCTTGCAGCCCGGCTAACCACAGGATCATCCCGCCGCCGGCACCCCACAATCCCTGAATGATGAGGCCGGGCTTGGCCCATTCAGCCGCCCCAAACCAACCCGGCGGGTCTATATGAGACCATGGAGTGATCGCAGCCTTCCAGAACGCATTGAGCAGGCCGCGGTTCGGGTCGCCATTGAGGACCCAAGCCCACAGCACCGCACTCGCCACCACCGGAACGATGGAAGGCAGGTAGTACATGGTGCGATAGGCGCTCATACCCCACACCTTCGTGTTGAGGAGCATGGCGATGGCCAATCCGGTTACGATGCCCAAAGGAATGCCGAAGGCCGCGAGATAGGCCACGTTGTAGAGCGACTTCCAGAGGTAGTACCGGTCTACCCCGAAGATCTCCACGTAATTGAGGATGCCCACATACCGGGGCGGATGAAGCACGTCGTAGTCGCAGAAGCTCAGAAAGATGGAGGTGACGATGGGCCCGGCAGTGAGGATCAGGAAACCCAGGATCCAGGGACCTGCGAACGCATAACCTGCAAAGGCTTCGCTGCGAGAGATGGGACCCATCCGTGCGATGGTAACGATGCGCCATACAGCCAATGCGACGATTGCCCCACCTAGGATCAGCGCGATGAGCACCGGCACACGAGGATCCAGGAGAGGCAATTTTTGCCGGTTGAAGGCTTTGTTGAGCTCGATCTGCACCACACGCGCGCCATCGTCGAGTGCTGCTTGGGGCGTCATGTGGGTGTCGGCATGATGGGTAGCGCGATCCATGGCCCGTACCTGCTCATCCCACAACCGTTGGCCCACAAAGGTCACGGGCCGGAACTTCGCATAGGGCATCATGTCTATGAAGAACTTCAGGGGTTTGCGGAACTTTTCCGCAGCCGGCGCGAAGCGAGCGAAGACCGCTTCATTCACCCTAAGGTTCGCCGAGATGCTCGGTACGTAGGGCCGGCCTTTGCTCCGGTTGTATGCCTGCTGAGCGGCGGCATCCAGCAGATTCGCCTCGGGACTGCACATCCATTTGATGAATTCCCACGCCGCCTCCACGTGGGGAGCGCCTACAGGGATCGCGTAGGAGAAGCCTCCCGACCATGTAATGAACGGGGGCTCGCCTTTGAAGCGCCCAGGATGGCCGGATCTCAGTGCCTCCAACCGCTCCCGCGGAACCGGCGCCGGCGCCACCCCAAAATCCAGGTCTGGACCGTACCGGGCGATGCTGTTAAGTACCCAGTTGCCGTCAATCTTCATGGCCACCTTGCCGGTTAGGAAGGGGTCCAGTTCATTGGTCTGAAAGCCGGAGGCGAAGGAGTCCACCTTCGTTACTCCGCCTAGGGCGTCGTAAAGGTCCACCATGAATTGCAGCGCCCCTACGGTGTAGGGGTTGTTCATAGTGCACGTGCGCCCATCTGCCGACATGAACTCGCCGCCGTTTTGCCAGCTATAGAGGTAGAGCCACGAGTTGCCGTAGTTGGGAATGAAGCCGATGCGCGCGAAGGAGCCGTCGGGGTTCAGGCGGGTGAGGCGCAGGGCGTCGGCCTTGAGTTCATCCCAAGTGCGCGGAGGACGGTCCGGATCCAATCCCGCTTCACGGAAGAGGCTTCGGTTGTAATAGAGGGCGCGGTCGTCGGTACCGGCCGGGATCGCATAAACATGCCCGCGGTACATGGCCTCTGCCCAGCAGGCGTGGTAGTAATCCTCCGGCCGCACTCCCATGGGACGATTGCGGTCCCTCGCAATCAGGTCATCGAGGGGCCGGAAGGTGTCCCGTGAAGCCCAGTCGCCGATGGTGAAGCGGTCCTGGTAGATGACGTCCGGGGGCACCTTGCCCACGATGGCCGTCATGAGCTTTTGGGGGTTCATCTGGCCGGCGCCCATGCTGAGGACGCTTACGCGGATGTTGGGGTGGCGGCGCTCGAATTCGTGGATGCGGGCTTCCAGTCCCTTCGTTTCTTCGCCGAACTGCAAACCCCACACCACCAACTTGATGGTGCCGGGCGGCAACCGCTCTTGCGCACATCCTGCCAAAGCAAGCGCAGCGGCGATAAGAAAGAGGACAGTGAGAAGAAGACGCACACGGGGGCAACAACGGGCCATGCCAGCGGTTCCTTGCTGCAACAGTGCGATCATTCTACCCGCGGGGTTGCTGCCTGTCAATCAGCCGGCCTGCCGGGCATAACGGCGCGGGCAAAAGATTGGTCAATGGAGGCGACCTCCTGCAACGGACAGCAGCAGTTTGGCTGTATCGGCGACCGTTGCGCAGGCGAGTGCGGCATGGGTCCGGAAGGAGCGTTCCGGAACTCTTAATCGCCGGGGCGGCCGGAGGTTGGCGTGTTCGTATGCCGGGCTGCCCGCAGGGAGGAGGTGAGGGAACAGTCCGCCAGATCGAATCCACTCCCTCCTAGAGAGGCCAGGACCGGCGGCCGGAGCGCGGACGTGTGACGAGATGCACGGCGCATTCTCTGCAGGCACCGTCGCCGCGCGCCGGATGCGCCGCGCGCAGAAGCCGTTCCCGATCGTTAGGAGCACTCGCGGGTGCAAACGTAGCGAACGCGCTCACCGCCGTCCAGGATCTCCACCCGTGCTGGGGCCTGACATCGGGGGCAGCGGGGTTCTTCTAAAGAGAGCAGAATGTATCTGCTGTGGTAATCCCCTTCGGAGGTGAAGTAAAGGTCGTGCAAGATCCAGCCTGCTTCCAGCAGGTCATTTACGGCCGAAGCACGCACTTCTGCGATGCGCTTCACCGCATGCAGGTCTATCTCCCGCCCAACTTCGTGTTCCATAGTTTGCCTCCGGTACGAGATGCCGATGGGAAGCGGGCGGAGCCTCATTCGCTTCCCCGCCCGCCGTCATTACCGTCGTCCATCGCCGCCCTAGGCGCCGGCCTATCGAACGCGCCGGGCCCCCCGGAACCGCTCCCGGTAATAACCCGAACTCAAACTGTCAACCCGTACACTTCCGCCGGCGCTGGAGGCATGGACGAACTTGCCGTTGCCCACGTAAATGCCCACATGGGAGATGCCTCTCCGCGTAGTGTGGAAGAAGACCAGGTCCCCCTGTCTAAGATGACCTGCCGGCACCTTCCTCCCGACGTGAAACTGCTCTTCCGCCGAATGAGGGAGGACGATGCCCTTGCGCGCATAGACGTAACGCGTGAACCCCGAACAATCGAAGCCACGCCGCCCGGAGCCGCCGTAATGATAAGGCGTCCCACGGTATGCGAAGGCGGTGCGCACGATATCGGAAGTGCCGGGGCTTACGCGGGCGGCAACGCGCCTGTGCTCATGCCTGCGGTGGCTCGATGCTACCCGTGGGGCGTGGTGCATGCGCGCTATTGCCCGGCGGTGGAGGCGGGCCAGCCGCTCCTTCTTGGCATGCTGTGCGGAGCGAAGCCTTCGCCTGGCCACATCGGATGCCATCCGGTGCGGCGCCTTCTCCCGCGCGACACGGGCGGCCGAGCCGGAGATCTTGAGAAAATCACCCTTCACCCAACCCACAGACCCGCCGGCCAGCTTTACTTGAACCCAGTCTCCAGCGCGAGCCGTGGCAGTAAGCGGGGCGCCGTGATCCAGAAGAGTGACGCGCCGGCTCTGCTCCGACGGCCCCAATCGAATGGACACGCGGTCCCCGTTGATCCAGGCGCGCAGGTGCATCGTTGTGGGGCGGCGCACTGGCTTTGGCGGATCGGGGATCACCAGCCGATGCCCGTCTATGAGCAGAGCATTGACGGAAATGTGGTTCGCCCGGGCGATGTCTTTTACGGACACATGGTACTTCCGCGCGAGGCTGTCCAGGGACATACCGGGACCGATGGTTACAGTTCGGGGACCTGCCTGAGCCCCTAGGGCCAAACAGGTTGCTGCGACGCTCGTGAGCGCCCAACGAAGCAGGTGAGACCTCATCAGTTTCACTTTCCTTCCGTGGCGTCATGAGGCGCGCTGCAGCATGGCGGGCGCCTCCAAGCTCTTATGGGGGATCAGCGGCGGAGCGAACGCTAGGCTCCCCTTCGAAGAAGCTGCATTCGCAACCGCCTCCAGATGCGCCGATTGTATCCCAATGCCCAAATGTTTGTCAACCGCAGGATCGGCTTTCCCGATAGTCGGATTGCTCATTCGCCGGCTCGGCGGCTGGCTGCAGGAAGACTTGGGCTGCCTCGTTGCAAACCTACTTGCGCCTCCACCCTCGAGCAAGCAGCGGCGAGATCCTTGACTGGAGCCCCAACAGCCACTTCCCCCAAATCGAAGTGGAGCGCGGCCCCTGTTTCCCGCCGTCCATTCCCAATGTGCTCCGGAAGACCCACGCTCCAAACAAGGGCCGCAGCCGGGCGCTGGGGCGCAAGGTGCACCACGGGCTGCTGATGGGGAAGCACCAGGAGCCTGCGTGACTGGGTCAGATCCTGCCCGTCAAGCGAAACGATGCCGAAAAGTCCCCCGGAGTGTGCGAGCATCTTTCCCGCAATCTCGATGCTGCCGTCGCTCTCGGCTGCGATGACTTTACCTGTGCTGCTGACGGCGATGGACACACAGCCTCCGGGAGCCACGTCCACTGCTGCGTGCGCCTCCGGCAAGGCGATGCGCAGCACGTTGGATCCTTCGTCTTTGCGCATGAGCGTGTAGAGGCTGCCGGCGCCCTTCAGATGCTGTACGAAAACACGCACGGGCGCATGTTCGGGGGAGATGCGGATGGGAAGAAGGCCGGCATGCGCCACGAACTGGGTGTAGATGCTCTCACCGGCCGGCTGGCGGCGAAGTTCTAGAGGATAGGGCACAAAGAAGACCCCGCCGGTGCCTACGCGCGCTACGACGGGCGGAGTGCCGAAGGTGTATTCCCGCACTTGGAAGGGAGGCATGGGCGGTCGCTCAGGAAGGCCCAGTTCTCTATAGCGTGCGGTGCGCGTAGGCCGCCGCAATGCATCGAAGGCGATGTCCCCGGAGATGTAGAGCCACCCGCCGTTTCGGACCCACGCTGCCACCTTCTGGAACACGTTATCCGGCGGGCAATAAGGAAGAGGCCACACGATTGCCCGCGCGGATCTGGGTATGGCTGCACCGCGGGCAAGTTCGTCCTCGTTGAGGATGCCGAAGGGCACATTCTGGTCTAACAGAAGACCCACTGCGTGCTGGAGGCCCTCATGGATGGCGTGAAACTGTGGGCCGATGCGCATGGTGTCGGGTATCAGAAGGTAGAGTTGAGGCGGCGCGTAGCGGGTGGGCAGGAAGCCGGCGAAGAGTGAACCCTGCGTCAGCTCGACGAGCCAGGGCTTGGCCACGTGTTCGCCCCGCTGCACAAGGCCCCAGGGAAACTCCATCTCATCGAAGTCCTTCCAATCCCATGCGGCAAGGAAGGCGGCGCCCATGCCGAGGCATGTGTGCAGCGTCGCGGCGAAGCGCGCGGTAGATGCGGCTACCGGAACGCTGGTGCTCCCCTGCGTGCGGGCATCATGGGCTTCCTGGGCGCCGAACTCCCCCAAACTGAACCCTTTGCCGTAAACGCTGCGGTCTATCAGCTTCAATTCCAGAGGCAGCGTTTCCAGGGGACCGTAATAATGCATGTTGGAGAAGGTAGTGAACTGTGTCCCCAGGATCTTGTCTGCGGGTGCCATGGTGGGGAGGAAGCCTACGGTAACCAGCGCATCCGGATTGCCCTCGTGGATGCCCCGCACATTCGCCCGGATCCAACGGTTGAGCAGGTACACCTCGAAGCGCTTGCGGTCTACAGAACGTACGTCATCCCATTCGTCTGTAGTTCGGCCCAATGGGACGTCGGGCAGGCTTGCTTCGGGAGGATGGAGCCTCCATGCATTTCGGAGCTCTGCGTCGCTTCCGTAGCGCTCCTTGAGGAAGCGGTTCCACAAGGCGCGCACCGGGGGAGTGTCGGGAACATCCACCGCAGGTTCATTCTGCACATCGAACATGATGCCGGGCACATTGCGGTAGCGGGCAGCCCAGAAGCGATCCCAATCGGCCTGGGCCTCGAGCTCTTCGTCGGTGAGGGCCACTCCTTGCCAATCGTGCAGGCTCAAGAAGAGGGCCACACGATGCCGCATGGCGCATTGCACAATCGCGTCCATTTGCCGGCACAGGCGCCGGGGCCGGTGGAACAGATCTGCCGGCGTATTCTGCGCCACCCCGTCGTATCCGCGAGCGGCGAACGGCGAAAAGTGGAGGATGCGCAGGATGTGGAGGTTGGCCGCTGCCATCTGGGCGAAATCCTGATCCCAAACCAGCGGGTTCTCATGGCGGGAGTAAAACATCATTCCGGTTTGGTTGGCGCCCGCCAAAAACTGGGGCCTCCCGTCTACCGTCAGGCGGTTGCCCTTCCATCCCAACCTGGGGCCGCCGGATGCGATAGGATCCCGCCATACGGCGAGGGCGCCCTCGATGCGGTCCCATACGCGATGTTCCGGTTCCAGGACAAGCGTTGCCGTAAGCACGCAAAGCGCAGGAGTGCGCGGGCCGATGGGCAAATCTGCGGTAATCTTCTGCTCCGAAGCAGGCGGAAGGATCAAAGGGCGGCGAAGCAGGATGCGGCTGCCGGCCTTGACGCTGACCGTAACACGCTCGTTGCGGCCTCCCTGGTTGGCAACCCACACGCTGATATGGGCTGTTTCGCCGCTTCGGTAGCACGCCAAGTCCGATTGGAGATCGTGCAGGGTGACCTTACGGGTAATAATCTCCAGCACCTGTGCCAGAAGGCGCCGGCGTGAAGGTGTGGCGCAGAACAAGTCGGTTCCGGAAGTGACACCCGAGAAGGCCCAACTGCTTCCCTTGAAGATCCCGCGCAGGTTGTGCATCACGGCGAGCACCGCGCCGCGGGGCCTGCCTTGGGCATCTTCGGCTTCCAGCACAGGTTCCCAGCGGCGCATCACGGGCGGGAAGACCGGGTTATTATCGCCGATGAGGCCGCACGCAGCGAACCCAGAAAGGTGTGTCCGCCACCGCCGGCGAGAGCCTTCGGGCCAAACCTGGCGCACCGCATCCACATTCTCCAAATGGAACTGGGGATTGAACACGCCGATCTGCTCCGGAGCGAACGTCATGGCGTCGCCCGGACGGCCGATGCGGGTGTTGAGGGGGACTTCTCCTGTGGAAGCCCCGCCCATTTCGGCAGCGGTGGTGCCGGATCCCTCGGATACCCAGCCCTCCGCCGTAAGCACAACAGGCTCGTCGAAGGCGTATCCACCCGTGGCCAGAAAGCTGCCCCCAGCTTTGAGGTACGCCAGGAATGAGGCTCTGGCTGCCGCCGGGAAATAGGGGCCGAAGGGCAGTACTACCGCGTCGAAGTTCTCCCGGTTGAATATCGCACTATCGGCGAAATCCCCTGCCAGGATGCGGGTGCAACCGAAGCCTTCCTTCTGCAGTACCTGTGCGATCTTCGCCGGCGGGTGGGCAGTGTGGAAGTTGCCGGGTAGACGATCGCCCAGGTCCAGCACAGCGATGGAACCGCGCGGCCCTCGCTGAACGTGGAGCGAAGGCGTTTTGGGCAGAGGGAATGCGCCGCCCGGCGCCCGAACTTCCCAGGCCATGTCTTGTACGGTCACCTCCAAGTCGCCGAAGTTGCACCCAAGGAGCATGCGGTCTGCCAGCGGCATGTTGCGGTTCCCAGTTCCTCGCGCCTCGAAGGCAAAACCCGCAACAGGCATCCGCACCTGATAAGTTCCCGGCGAAAGCTCGCCCACGGATCTCCCCTTCACGCGCACCTGCTGAACCCAGGCATCGCCATCGGGTTCCAGCAGCCAGATGTGCATGGCAGCTTGCGCAGACGCGTGGTGCACCACCAGTCTGAAGGCGAGGGCGACGGCATTGGGGGGAACGCGGCAGGGGCCCACGAGGTTCCCCCAATGCGGCGCGTCATCAACGTATCGAAGCAGGATGCCGCCGGCCGGGTCTTGAGAAAAGGTCACTGGGCGGCCGCCGTCCGGGTTCGGCTTCCACTCCGAGATGTTGCGGAATGCGTGGAGGGGCACGAGGCTTGCTTGGGCGATCCCAAGGCCGGCCATGCACAGAAAGAGAACGTTCATCGCCGTTGCCCGTTCCGGCCCCACCGATCCGCGTCTACAGATCGCTGCTCGCCGCTCGCTACTCGTCTTTGCATTGGAAGCACCTCGATCGTGCTGAGGGGATACCACCCGTCTGCATCACGGCCTTCGATGGCCAGGCGAACTGCCGGTTTGCGGCTGCCGCTGTCCATCACTCCGATGGAGAGGGTATATCGTCCGGGTTTAAGATCGTCCTCCAAAGCGAAGGATGCTTTCATCGCGTGTACTCCAGGAAGCATGCCGCGGAAGCCCGCGGTGGTGCCGTACACGGAGCCAAAGGCGCCGGTCACTCCTGTGGGAGTGAGCCGCACAGCCAGGGTAAGATCGCGATAGGGCGGCGCCACTCCTTCATTCTCCCACTCCATCGCGAGTTGCAGCGGGGAACCGGCCGGGATGCGGGCCGGATGTTGCAGTCGGCGAAGAACGAGGCGGTACCCTAGCTTGCGTAGGAGGCGTTCCACCTCTGCCCGTGTCCCCTCCGGGATGGGAGCACTCTTGTTGTTGATGAAGCTGGCATGGAGGTCGAGGGCATAATCGAAGATGTACCGGATATCCCATCCCTCCTGCTTCCACTTACGCATGTCCCAGCAGGTTTCGAAGGCTACGGGAGCACTCTTCCAGGCATCCTCCGCACCTGTGGATTTGAGCTGCTGGCGGTAGAAGTTCTGCATGTGGTTCCAGGTTTTGCTGAAGCCGCCCAGGTCCCCCAGGCAGTCGGCGCGCCATCCGCATCCGTGCGTCACGGCGTACTTCATGCCGGCGTCGCTCCCAATGAGCATCACCTTGGGAGTGCGGGGAAAGGCGCTTCGGTAGGCGTCTATGATGCGGACGACCGTGTCCGGCGCAGGCATCGCAACGGGCTTCCCGGTACCGAGATCCTTCGTGCCCGACATGTGCCACTCACCCCAGAGCCCCGCGGATCCGATATCCACCAGATCCAGTACGCCGCGGGCATCATATCGGCGCCCCAACTCGCGGATCAGGCGCAGGTGCTTCTCCAGAAAGAGGGGATCCTCCCAAAGCGGGACCCAGTGGCGGGCGCCCTCGAACTCGTACTCCACGCCCTTGCATCCTTCGTCCTTGAGCCACTGCGGCACATCCAGGTATTCGCTGGAACCGGTGCACATCACGCGAAAGGCTACACGTTGGCCGGCCAGACGCGCCCGGGCGAAGACGCTGTCCAGTTTGCGGAAGTCTATCTTCCCATCCTCCGGCTCAATCTCGCGCCAATACCAGCGGAAGTAGGCGCACGAGCTGGGCAGACCCGCGAGGGCGTCGTCCACGTTGGCGAAGGTGTGGAAGGTTTGCCAGCCCATTCCGGGGTTGGCGAAGATTTCGTTGCTGGGACGTGGGGTTACCTGCACCATTCCCTGGCCGACCGATCTTCCCAGCGGCGCCGCTGCAAAGAGTAAAGAGGATACGGCAAACAGGATCATTGGTTTTTCCTCCCCCAGGCAATCGGATGAGGAGCTGCTCCGGTAATCCAATTGGCTCTTTCGATGCCCGATCCCTCCCCGTCTTTGGGGTTTGAGGCCCGAAGGAAGCAGAAGCATGCATGCCGAAGGTTACGCAATCATTCCAACTTCCTGCAAAGGTGGTGACACTATGCTGGGTGTGCTCCGCGCCGGAGTGCTTGCGGCGCTGGCTTCGGTGCTCTTGACTGCCCGTGCGTCGGCTATGGACGAGGCGGGCCTCTTGGCTGCCGGCTTCGCGGGTGGAAGCCTGAAGGCATCCTTTGACCGGATCCCCGTCATCAGGGGCTCTCTTTTGCAGGTCTTCACCCAGGATGCGTCCCGAGGTTATAGTTCCAACTCAGATCCGCCGGTGGTAACGCGCAAGGAGCTGCCGGGAGGCCGGTATCTGTTGACGGCCCAGTTTGGGCGGGCCACTGAAGGCCGCTTCGCTGCCACCGAGTATGTGGAAGTGGATCCGGCCGGCCTCCTAACCATCCGCCTGAATGCCCTTTGGAAGGGAGACCGGCCTGTTCATGCCGAATGGGCGGCTGCCATGATCTGGGCGTATCCTCTGTGGAATGCGCAGTGGCAGGCCGACTTCCCCGATGGAACCCGGACGAACGGACGCATCAACCAGGTTCCGCAGCCCAATCCGCCCCTGGGCCAGATTTTGGCGCAAGGCTTCGCGGACTTGGCGGTCCATGCACGGGCATTCGATCTGAGAGTGCAGCCGGGCGAAGGATTTCCGGAGGTCCTTCTGTTGGATGGCCGATCCAACACGGCTCCTTGGGCTCAGGGCGACCGCCTCTTCTGGCTCGGAAGCATTCATACGCGGCTTGACCCAGGTGTCGCCGTTTCGCGCACACTTACACTAAGGTTCACGCGCAGCGCCGGGAGGCCCGCAGTCGGTCCCGTACTTCGCGTGCCGGCATCGTGGCGCAAGCTGCCTCCGCCGCCTCCTCCATCGTGGCCCCCTCTGCTGATCCCGCAGCCCAAACAGGTCCGGTTCACGGGCGACGTTTTTCGGTTGATGCCGGGAAGTTCGGTGGCCCTCCTAACGAAGGATGCGCGCCTGATGAGCGCTGCTCGGGAGTTGCTTGGCAGCCTTGGTCGCATTCGCTTTACCGGCAGTGCTTGGAAGGGCAGAGGCATTCTCCTTGTGGATGCCCGGGAACTCCCGTCCCGCCCCGATATCCAAGCATTCCTGGGCAAACAGGGCTGGCTCCCACCCGACCATGCCGAGGGATATTGCCTGTATGTGGACGGCGCCTGTGCGGCCATCGTCGGTGCGGATGCTGCCGGCGCCTTCTACGGGCTCCAAACCCTGAGGCAGCTTGTGCGCCGGAGAGGTGCAGGTGCAGAGATTGCCGGCTGCGATATCGAAGACTGGCCTTCGCTTCCCTTCCGGGGCGCCCACCTCTTCACCGGCGTGAAAGCCTTGTCGTTTCATAAGAAGCTCATCCGGAACATCTTCAGCCGCTTCAAGCTCAACAGCCTCGTGCTCGAATGCGAATACACGCGGTGGCGCACCCATCCGGAGATCGCCGTCACCTTCGCCATGAGCAAGAAGGACCTTGCGGAAGATGTGGCGTTTGCGCGTTCGCACTTCCTCCAGCCCATTCCGCTCATACAGTCCTTGGGGCATTCCGAATGGGCCTTTCGGAACGGGCAGCATCTGGACTTGGCTGAGGATCGCGCCCATCCGAGTGCGCTCTGTCCCAACAATCCCAGCACGTACCGCCTGGTGTTGGATGTGTATGGGGAAGCGCTGCAGCTCTTTCATCCCGCATATTTCCACATCGGGCACGACGAAGTAGGCATGTTCGGGCGTTTCCCTGCCCATCCATGGTGCCTGGCCCAAGGCCGCGACACGGTGGATGCGGCATCCAATCTGTTTGCCGAAGATGTGGCGAGGCTCAACGGGTGGCTCCGGGCGCGCGGCGTGCGCACCATGCTATGGGGTGACATGCTTCTGAGTCGATCCGAGATTTCCGATGCCGCGGCCAACGCGCCGACGCCTCAAGTGGCCGCCAAACGCCGGGCGGCACTTCCCAGGGATGTGGTCATCGCCGATTGGCACTACAACGCCCTCCCGCCGGAGCGCTTCCCAAGCGTGACCCTCTTTCACAACGAGGGGCTGCCTGTCATCGCGTCCACGTGGTACGACCCAGGAAACATCTATGGTTTTGCGCGCGCTGCTGTGCAGCAGGGAGCCCTGGGCCTTCTCCAAACGACCTGGGCGGGCTTCGACAGCCGGGAAGCCGTGTTGAAGCAGGAATTCCGCCAGTTCAGCGCCTTCATCCTGGCGGCGGAATACGCCTGGAGCGGGATCGCCCTCAAGCCCGATCAACTGCCCTACCGCCCGGAAGAAGTGTTCAAGGATGCCTGGGAAAACGCGGCGCTGCCGCCAATCGGCCAAGCGGAATGGGCGCTGGATCTGAACGGTGCGTTCAATGACGTGGACACCCGCCTCTCTGGCCTCGCTTCGGGCATCCGCACATGCCGGCATCGCCAATTTCAGGTGGTATGCCGGGATGGCGGGACGGCTGTGATCCGTTTGGCGGGCCGGCTCAATTCCTCTTTGCACGCTTGGCCTAATGAGGTTGTGCTGCAGGTGAACGCAAAGGCCAGAGAGGTGGATTTCCTCCATGGCTGCACCTTCCCCGCGGCAGGTACTGTAGCTGCAGAGTACCGTGTGATGTACACGGACGGCCGAAGCATCGAGGTTCCGGTAGTGTACGGAGATGCCGTCGCGGCGCTGGACGATCTTCGCCCCGCATGGAATTCGGACCGGGTTTGCCGCGTGAGCGGCGCGGCGGGCCAGTCGTATGCACTGAGGCTCTTTCGATGGAAGAACCCAAGGCCAGCCGCGCCCATCAAGGAGATAAGCCTCAAGGCCGTGGATCCTGTTGCGGCGCCCTTGATTGCAGCCGTTACGTGCGTTCGGTGAGACCGGCCCGACGAAGATTGGGTAGGACTAGGGAACTTATCCCCGGTACATATTACCCTTGCGCAAGAGGCTGTAAGTAAGCGTAGAATTGAAACATTATACCGGGGCTCACCGGTAGAATAACGCAAGAGATCCCGAAGGGCGCACGACCCATGGAGATTACCATGATGCACAAAGCAAATGGCATTACGCGTCAGCAGATCCTTTCCGCCATCAAGCTCAACGGTTCCATGACGGCGGACGGTCTGGGCAAGGCATTGGGCATCTCGCCTGTCGCGGTGCGGCAGCACCTGGCTGGGCTGGAGGCAGAGGGCATTATCTACACCACAGTGGAACGCAAAGGGCTGGGCAGGCCGGTGCACCGCTATTCCATCACGGCTGCCGGGGATGAGACCTTTCCCCGCAACTATGAGGGGTTGGCGAATACCCTGCTCGAGGAGCTGCGCAATACCTTGGGCGAGGAAGTGGTGGACAATCTCTTCGCCCGGCGCCGCGAGCGCATGAAGGCGGCCATGCAGATCCGCCTGGAGGGCAAGCCTCTTCCCCAAAAAGTAGCAGAGCTTGCCAAGATCCAAGCGGAAAGCGGATACATGGCCGAGACCGAACAGATTAACGGCGGGTTCCGCTTCATCGAGCACAACTGTGCCATCTGCCAGGTAGCCCGCAGCTATCCGAACGCCTGCCAGCACGAACTGATCCTGCTGAAGGAACTGTTCGAGCCGGAAGCCGACGTAGAGCGCGAAACGCATATCGCCTCGGGCGGATACGCGTGCACCTACCGCATCACCCCGCGCGCTCAATAACAGGAGCCGGGGATGCGGCTTTTACCCGCTACATAGGGGTTTGGGTACGCCAGGCCTTGGCTGCGGCTACGAAGCCTTCGAATAGGCTTCGGGCTTCGCGCTGCGTGTCCGCGAGGTCTTCAGGGTGATATTGTACGCCCACCACAAAGGGAGATGCGGGAGCCTCCACACCTTCGATGACACCGTCTTCAGCCCAGGCGACGGCTTGGAGCCCGGGGGCCAATCGCCGGATCGCTTGGTGGTGAAACGAATTGACCTGAAGCGTTGAAGTCCCAGACAGTTGGGCCAAACGCGAATCGGTACGGATGCGGATGGCGTGGGAGCAAACGCATCGTTCCTGGGCCTGGCGATGGGCGATGGCGGAGGGCTTTTGGCTGGGAAGGTCCTGATAGAGGCTCCCGCCCAAGGCAACGTTGAGAGCCTGGATGCCCCGGCAGATGGCTAGGATGGGCATTCGGCGCGCCCAAGCGTCCCGAATGAGGGGCAATTCCGCCCGGTCCCGCACACCATCCGTCTTTACAGTGCCGTTGAGGACCTCCTCGCCGTAGAGGGCAGGATCCACATCCGCTCCGCCGGTGAGAAGCACGCCATCCAGCCGATCCAGCCATGCGGCGCGGAGTTCCGCTTCATCCAGATTAGGGAGAAGGATAGGGGCGGCGCCGGCAGCCGTGAGGGCTCTGAGATAGGAGATCCTCACACTGCACGCCGCCCCGTCTTCGCTTGTGGCGGCCGTCACGCCGATGAAGGCCATGCCCCGGCCGCCGCATGCAGCGCTGCGCGTCATAGAGGACGCCCCTAATCGCGCATGGCTTCCGGATCGCCGTGGAGCGGAGGCAGCGGATGGGGGCGCACTAAGGCACCGCCCTGCTCATACGACTCGATCACTGCCCACGTGTACTCCAGGGCTGCGAGGGCGTCACGCCCCGAGGCACGCAGCCCTTCCAAAGGAACGCCGTTGGACACGTCTTCGAGGAAGGCGTGGATGCGCCGCGGGAATGTCTGGCCGAAATCGGTAATCCCCGACGTCGTCACCACGGGACCTTCGGGGCCTCCACCCGCCATCTTTTCTGGGCTGCCGGCCTTGGCGGGACTGGGCGCCGGCCAAAACGTAACCTTCTCGATGCAGTTCTCGATGCAAAAAGTCCCCTTCGTGCCCGCAACTTCCAGGCTCCACCAGCCGCCGAGGCCATACGTTGCATCCCCGCGCTGGCTCAGGAGGTATCCCACGCAGTCATTGGCGAAGCGCACATGGACGGACACGGTGGAGAGCATCACGTCGTTGACGCGCCGGCGGAAGCCCGGACGGTTGACGAACGCCTGTACATGGGTTATATCCCCGCAAAAGTAGCGCATCACGCTGAAGGGGTGAGAAAGAAACGCTTTGAAGTGCGCGTAGGGGAAGCCCCACCATCGGGCGTTCTTGTTGGGGCCGTAGGCTTCCTCGCCTGAGGAAAAGCCCATCTTGTGGAGGCAATAGACCAACTCGCCGATCTGACCTTCATCCATATACTGGCGGGCACGCTCGGCCGGCGGCGTAAAGTAGTGGTTGAGATTGCATCCCAAGTACACGCGCTTTTCGGCGGCCTTAGCCACCATCTGCCGGGCTTCATCTACGTCGTTGGAGAGGGGTTTCTCCACCAGGACGTGCTTGCCCGCCTCCATGGCTTCCATCGCGGGTTCGTAATGCCACGAGCCGTTCTCGTATCCGCCTGTGCACACGTCTACGATATCGAGTTCGGGCTCGCTCTTGAGCATCTCCGAGAGGCTGTAATAGGCTCGAACGCCGTACTTGCCGGCGGCCGCATCGGCACGGTCACGCACGACGTCGCACACGGCTGCCAGTTCCGCCAAAGGATCTTGGGAATAGGCTGCTGCGTGCGCCATCCCAATCCCCCGCATTCCCACAATTCCTACCTTGAGTGCCATGGCAACTTCCTTTCCACGATAGGGTCACGCCCCGGGTTGCACGCGCGTTTGGTGCACCCGCTCCGCCAGGCTATGCTTGTGCGCTCGATGGGCAAATTCCTGCCGGGCGGCGCTATGCCTCCAGCCAGAAACCGATGGACCGAAGCCGCTCCATTCGAGCGGATACCAGTTCATCCTGGTTGAGTTGCCTCAATGCGCCCAGGTGTCGAACAAGGGCCTCTTTCAACGTCGAGGCGGCGCCAGGCGGATCCCGGTGGGCACCGCCTACGGGTTCAGGAAGGACCTCGTCTATGATGCCGAGGGCCAAGGCGCCTTGGGCGGTGAGGTTCAGAGCCTTTGCTGCGTCGGGCGCTCTCTCGCGATCCCGCCACAGGATGGCCGCGCAGCCCTCCGGAGGAATGACGGAATAGACCGAATGTTCGAGCATGAGGACGCGATCCCCCACTGCCATACCCAGGGCTCCGCCGCTTCCACCCTCCCCGATGATCGCCACCACCACAGGTGTCTTGAGCATGGAGAACTCCTTGAGGTTGCGGGCGATGGCCTCGCTGATGCCGCGTTCTTCGGACCCAAGATCGGCGGCTGCAGCGGGAGTGTCCACCAGAGAGATGAGGGGCTTGCGGAACTTTTCGGCCAATCTTGCCAATCGGAGCGCCTTGCGAAAGCCCTCGGGCCGGGCGCTCCCGAAGTTCCGCCTTTGGCGTTCTTTGAGGTCTCGCCCCTTTTGCTGCCCAATCACAACCACGGGATCTCCGTTGAGCACGGCCAACCCCCCTACCACAGCTTCGTCGTTGCCTGCCAGCCGGTCTCCATAGAGCTCCAGGAAGTCGTCGAAGATCATGCGGATGTAGTCGAGAGAGTAGGGGCGGTCCTTGTGGCGGGCTACAAGCGTCTTTTCCCATGGGGTGAGGGCGCTGTACTGCTTGCGGAGCATCCGCTGCAGTTCCGCTTCGAGCTGGGCCACCTGGGCGTCCAGATCTATACCCTGAGCGGCTGCTTCGGCACGCTTTTCGGGCTTCTTCAGCTCTGCGATGAGGCGCTCCAGTTCCTCGAACTGCTTCTCGAAATCCAGCCCACTACCGGCCATCGGCATCCTCCTGGAAGAAGGACACGAGCTTCGCAAGGACCGACCGAAGGTCTCGGCGAGGAACGACGCGGTCTACCATACCGTGTTCCAATTGAAATTCGCTGGTCTGGAAGTTCTCGGGGAGGCGCTGTCCCAAATCTTGATTGCCCACTCTGCGGCCTGCGAAGCCTACGGTGGCGCCGGGCTCGGCAAGGATCACGTCTCCAAGGGAGGCATAGCTCGCGAAGACGCCGCCGGTTGTGGGGTCGGTAAGCACCGATATGAAGGGGATGCGCTCCTGCTCCAGGCGAGCGATGGCGGCAGACGTTTTGGCCATCTGCATGAGTGCAACGAGGCCTTCCTGCATGCGCGCTCCACCGCTAGCCGAGAAGAGGATGAGGGGGATGCGCCTCCGGACTGCTGCCTCGGCAGCACGGGCGATCTTCTCGCCTACCACCGAGCCCATGGAGCCGCCGATAAAGCGGAAATCGGCTACTCCCAACACGACGGGCTTCCCTTCGATTGCGGCGGTTCCTGTTACGATGGCGTCCTCGAGGCCGGTAACTGCCTTCGCCTGCTCGAGCTTGGCGGCGTATCCGGGGAAGGAGAGGGGATCCTGAGCGGCCAGTCCCGCGTCCATCTCCTGGAAGGTGCCCTCGTCCACTGTGATGGCGATGCGCTCAGAAGCACCGAGGCGGTGGTGATATCCGCAAGCGGAGCACACCTTCAGATTGCGCTCGAATTCCCGAGCGAACAGAATTGCCCCGCATCGCTCGCACTTGGTGGCGATGCCGTCGGGTACGCTATCCATAGATTGTGCGCTCCGGGCGCGCCTTGCAAACCATCCGCCTCGAGGCATGTCCTACTCCTGCAGTGCGTCCGGAAGGACTTCAGGCGCTCGAAAGCGTATTGCATGAAGCATCGTATCGGCCGCAGCGATCTTTGCGGCACAGGACACCCGTAGACCCATGAACCTTCACGAACTGCGCAAACAGATTGATGCCCTGGATGAGCAGATGCTGGATCTGCTCAACCGGCGCGCCGCACTCGCCATGGAAATCGGCCGAACCAAAAAGCGCCATGCGGCTCTGTATTATACCCCTGAGCGCGAACAGGCAGTTCTGGACAGGCTGGTGAAGGCCAACAAAGGTCCTCTGCCGCCCCAGGCCATTCGGGCCATCTACCGCGAGATCATCTCCGCCGCCAGGGCTCTGGAGAAGCCCCTTACCGTCGCATTTCTGGGGCCGGCAGGCACGTTTTCACACCAGGCCGCCATCAGCAAATTCGGTTCCTCTTCAGAAATGGTGGCAGCGGATACCATCGCCGATATCTTCGCTTTGGTAGAGCGCGGAGCCTGCGACTACGGCGTGGCCCCGGTGGAGAATTCCCTGGCCGGAGTGATCCCCGAAACGCTGGACACGTTCATGCAAACGAACCTGCGCATCGTCAGCGAAATCTACGAGCCCATCACCCATAACCTGGCCACGCACTGCAAGACACTCGAGGAGATCAAAGTCCTCTATTCCCATCCTCAACCCCTGGCTCAATGCCGTCAGTGGATCCGGTCTCACCTGCCTACCGCGCGCCAGGTGGAAACGGCCAGCACGGTGCGGGCGGCGGAGGCCGCGGCGAAGGAGGAAGGCGCCGCAGCGATCTGCCCGGCACTGGCTGCGGAGGCGGTCGGCATCCCGATCCTCGTGGAGCATACGGAGGACAACCCCTCCAACCGCACGCGCTTCCTCGTCCTGGGCTACAACCAACCTGAGCCCACCGGGCGGGATAAGACCTCGCTCATGTTCTCGGTGCACAACCGTGCGGGCGAGTTATTCCGAGCCATGGCTGCCTTTGAGAAATACGACGTGAACCTCACCATGATCGAATCCCGGCCCGCCAAAGTGGCTGCCTGGGATTATGTGTTCTACATTGATGTACAAGGCCATATCCGCGATGCCAATGTTACCAAGGCCATCAACCAATTGCGCGAACATGCCCTCTTTGTGACCGTTCTGGGATCGTACCCGGCTGCCGAATGAAATCTGTATAAAAGGATCGCCCTCTATGAACACGCGTGTCGTCGTGGTGGGAGGCTGCCCTGCACCCTACCATCGCTTTGAACCAGCCATCCCTTTGCTCCGGGCCGCCCTGGAGGAGCTGGGGCTGATGCCGGAGTTCAGCGGCATATACCACCCCAATGGAGGGGACGATTTCACCGGAGATTACGCCGCCATCAATGAAGCCAACCTCCGAGAGGCCGGGGGGTTAGTTCTCTACACCACCGGCGCCGAGGAGCACGGCGCCGACGTAGCAGCCATAGCGCGCTTCGTGGAGCAGGGAGGCGCCCTCATCGGCATCCACAACGCTGCAGACAGCTTCACTCAGTCCCCTCAGTACGTGCGCCTGTTGGGGGGCCGCTTCCGCACGCACCCGCCCCAGCTCTCCATCACGGTTGAGTTCACGGATCCCCATCACCCGGTCACAACCGGATTGGAGCCCTTCACTGTTTACGATGAGCTGTACCTCTTCGCAGACTATGACCCTTCCCGGGTGCACCTTCTGGCCCAAACGAAGAGCTTCGATGACGGGGGACCGGTTCCTGTTTGCTGGGTGCGGCACGAGGGGAAAGGGCGCGTATTCTACCTGTCCTTAGGGCATAATCCTCAAACTCTTGCCGACAGTGCCTGGAAGCGGCTCTTCCAGCGCGGCGTGCAATGGGCCATGGGCCTCAGCGGAGGATAGCATCCAACCCCGTCTCGCCTAACCCGATGGATTGCAGCACAACCTCCCATCGGCGCAGGTGGTCCGGTTCGATCAACTGGGGGACGAAGCCCAGGGAGAGGTACAGGCGGATGGCGGCAATCCGATGGTCGTCGGTTTCGAGGACGGCCCCCGTGCATCCGGATCGGCGAAAGTGATTGAGCGCCGCCAGGGTCACCATGCGCCCAAGACCTCGGCCACGGTAATCCGGATGCGTCCCTACCCAGTGGAGATAGCCCAGGCCGGGATATCGGTCGGGCAGGTACCGTGCCGAGGCTGTGGCGCCGATGCTCCGGCCTCGGGCGGCGACATAGACGGCCTTGACGCTGGCTTCCCCGGTGAGGCGGGCGTGCACAGTTTCAGGCGTCCATTCCTCGTCTTCGAAAGCAGCGGCGAGCACTCTCGCGAGTTCGCCTTCGTCTGAGGGCGCGGCGCGGCGAAGGCGGAACCCTCCGGCAAACCTTGGCGCGCGAGGCAGACGCTCCAGGTGGTCGAGCCGCATAAAGAGCTGCCGAACATTCTCCGTTGCACTGGAATGCGATGCGCTCAACTTTGACTCTTATGGGTGCGCGCAAGCTGCTCCAGCTTACCCGTTTCCACGTAGTACACGCGCTCGGCGATATTGACGATATGATCCGCCACGCGTTCCAAATAGTAGGCCACAAAGAGGAGGTATGAAGCCTGTACAACGAGTTTGGCGTCCCGGCTCATGGCGGCGTGGAGTTCGTCTCGGAGTTTGTGGAACAGGTCGTCAATCTCGTCATCGGCGGCGACGACACTCCGCACCAGGTCCAGATCGTGGGTTACGAAGGCGGTGAGGGCATCGCGAAGCATGCCGCGCACACGTTCGGCCATGTAAGGGATATCTGCAAGGGGCTTAAAGAACGTGTCCCGGGCCAGTTTTCGAGCCACTTTAGCGATATCTACGGCATGATCGCCGATGCGCTCAATGTCCGAGATCACCTTCAGCGCAGTCCCTACCAGCCGCAAATCGCGCGCAACCGGCTGCTGGAGGGCGATGATGCGCATGGCCTCCATCTCGATTTGAATATCCAGATCGTCTATAGCGTCATCGCCGGCGATCACCTGCTCGGCAAGCTCCACGCTCTGCTGCGTTAGGGCCTGCAAGGCAAGGTCCAGCATGCGATCGGCTTCGCTTCCCATGCGCAGCACCTGGTCACCCAGGCGCCTCAGTTCTTCCTCAAACTGGACCCGTGTCATCATGGCGGCGGCACCTCTCTGTGATGCCCGGAATGGGCAGAAACGAGGAGCGGTTCGGGCGGGTACCCATCACTCCCCAGGTGCAGGGGCCGGGCTCCGGCGGCGATAGGCGCTTTGGGCTTCCGGGCCAGCGCAGCACGCTTCCCTCGCTCCAGCCCCAGACACATATGCAGTATACTCTGCGCGCGTGATGCGGCTGTTAAGGTCTTTTGATGTTCTTATTTAGGGCTTTTTTTGATGAGCGCCAAATTGGCGTCGGCAAGTTCCTTAGGAAGAGGTGCATACTGGAGCTCTTCCGCCATCCTCTGGCCGGGCCCCAGGGTCCATTCCACAAACCTGGCCAGGGCATCCCATTTGGCCCTATCGGCGAGGGATTGGGGAATGACGAGGTAACTGAAGCCTGCGATGGGGTAGCATCCGGGCCCGGCGCCATTCACGATGGGGGCCCTTGCGTTGGCTTTGAGTACGGCAAGAGCAGCTTCCGCAGCCGCGGTGGTGGAACGTGTAGATGGGGCGACGTAGGCTCCGCTGGCGTTCTTGACCAATGCGGTGGGCAGGTGGTTCTGGACGGCGTAAGCCAGCTCCACATAGCCGATGGCGCCCCGGTTATGCTGCACGTTGCCTGCCACTCCGGCATTCTGATTGCCGCCCAGTCCCAAGGGCCAGTTGACGGATTTATCGGCGCCTACGCGCGCTTTCCATTCGGGGCTTACGGCCGAAAGGTACGTGGTGAAGATGTACGTGGTGCCCGATCCGTCGGCGCGATGCACCGGTACGATGTCCAGGGACGGCAAGACAGTCCCAGGGTTCTGAGCGGCGATGCGTGCATCGTTCCATTTGGTGATTTTGCCCAGGTAGATATCGGCGATGACGTCTCCGGACAGGCGCAGCCCGGGCCCGATCCCGGGGACGTTGTAGACGATGGCCTCAGCTCCCACAATGATGGGCATGAGGTGCGAAGGCCTGGGCAGATGGGCCAGTTCCGCATCGGATAGGGGTACATCGGTGGCGGCGAAGTCCACGGTTCCGGCGGTGTATTGGGCGATCCCTGCGCCCGATCCCACGGCCTGGTAATTGAACACCACTGCAGGGTAGCTTCGGCCGTATTCCTGGAACCATTTGGAGAGGATGGGATAAATAAAGGTAGATCCTGCGCCGGTGAGTGTAATGGTACCCTTCGCGCCTCCGGGCGTTCCCGCGCCGCCGGGCCCGGCGGATTTGCCGCACCCAACCTCCATGAGCATCATCATCGCGAAGACCCCCAGGGCGAGCGGGCGGAGGTTCATCGGCTTCATGGGGATTTCTCCTTATCGTTTGTTTGCGGGCGCACTCCTTGTTGCAGCGATGCCTCGGTGAGATCTTCATCGCTTGCGGCCGGCAGGGCGAAGCCAAATTCCGATCCACGATTGTATTCGCTGCGAACCCACACGCGTCCTCCGTGGGCTTCCACTATGTGCTTTACAATGGCAAGCCCAAGGCCGGTGCCTCCGGTTTGCCGGGACCGCGCCGGGTCAACTCGGTAGAACCGCTCGAACACGCGGGGCTGGTCCTGCTGCATGATGCCGATGCCGGTGTCCCGTACCGACACCTGGACCTCGCCGCCCTCCTCATGGCCGAGCACCTCTACTTTACCGCCGGGCGACGTGTACTTGACGGCGTTATCCAAAAGGTTCCCCAACACCTGCTCCATCTGGTCTGTGGCTGCGTGGACCATTAGAGGCGGGGAAACGGCGGCGTTCAGCGCGAGAGATCGTTCCGCGGCCAGCCGGCGGAAGCGGCTGCAGACACGGTGGATCACTTCAGAAAGGTCAATCAGCGCCTTGGCCGGTGGCTGCGTTTCCGCCTTGGAAAGGATCAGCAGATCCTGGGAGATGCGATCGAGCCGTTCCGCTTCGGAGATGATGGTGTCTAGAAATCGTGAAGCCACGTTGGGATCTTCCATGGCGCCGCTGTGGAGCGTCTCGGCCATGGCGCGGATCGAGGCGAGGGGCGTGCGCAGCTCGTGGGACACGTTGGCCACGAAGTCCCGCCGCACTGCTTCGAGCTGGCGCTGCTCTGTAATCTCCTCGATAAGCGCCAGCACGCGGCCTGCGCGTGAAGGAAGTTCCACAGGGAACACGTCTACCCTCAGGATGCGGCGGGGCGTGCCGGGCAGGGTCACTTCCACACTCTTGGAGGAGGTGCGCCCGGTGTCCATGAGTTCCAGCGAGGCGGGTGCCAACAGAACTTCCGGAAGGGTAAGTCCCTCGAGCTTGCCGTGGGAGCCCAAAAGCAGCGCACACGCAGCGCGATTGGCTCTTTGCACTCGCCCATCGCTTCCCAAGATCAGCACTCCGATGCGCGAGGCTTCCAGGAGGGCCGTATATTCCGCGGCGTCGTCGCCTGCGTGCTCGCGGACGTCCTCCAGTTGAGCACGGCAGGCGCTCAATTCCTCCTTCGCCTGGAGTAATCGCTTTGCCGCGCTCCGCCAAAGATGCCCGAGTAGGGCGGCGCCCAGGGTGAGGAGGATCAGTATGACGGCGATACCGCTCCCCATGGCGTCAGTCCCCTCCCGAAAAGCGGTATCCCACGCCGCGCACCGTCTGGATGTATCGCGGATGGGCAGGGTCGTCCTCGATTTTGCCCCGTATCCAGCGGATATGCACATCCACGGTGCGTTCCTCCACGAAGGCGTCGGGGCCCCACACGCGGTCCAGCAGAACGTCTCTTGAAAATACCTGGCGGGGATGGGCCGCGAGGAAATGGAGGAGGGCGAATTCCCGCCTTGTCAGCTCCACCGGTTGGCCGCGGACGCGCACTTCATGGAGCGCCGGATCAATGGAGAGGTGCCCTATATGGATCGGGAGCAGGTTGGGATCCGATGCCGGTCCGGAACGGCGGAGCACGCTCTTGACGCGGGCAATCAGCTCCTTCATGCTGAAGGGCTTCGTTACGTAATCATCGGCGCCGATCTCCAGCCCCACCACGCGGTCCGTTTCGTCGCCGCGGGCAGTAAGAAGGATCACGGGGACCGCGCTGTCACGCCGCAGCCTCTTGCAGAGGTCTAGGCCGCTGGCTCCGGGAAGCATAATATCCAGGATGATGAGGTGGGGGGCCTCTGTGCGGATGATGTGGAAGGCTTCTTCAGCATCCCCTGCGGTAAGGACGGCGTACCCCTCTTTACGCAGGTTGTATTCCACGGCCTCTACAATGGGAGGCTCATCATCCACTACCAGGATCTTCACCGTGCTTACTCCGTTATCCGAAGCGGCCGCGCACGTAATCCTCGGTGCGCCGGTCTTCTGGTTGGGTGAAGATGCGCTCCGTGTCCGAGAATTCAATGAGAGCCCCGCCAAGGAAGAAGCCGGTATAGTGCGACACGCGGGCTGCCTGCTGCAGATTGTGCGTCACGATCACAAGGGTGTAGCGCTGGGCCAGCTCGGTCATCAGCTCTTCGATGCGGAAGGTGGATGTGGGGTCCAGGGCGGAACAGGGCTCGTCCATAAGGATCACTTCCGGCTGCACGGCGAGCGTTCGGGCGATGCAGAGGCGCTGCTGCTGGCCCCCAGAGAGTTCCAGGGCGCTCTTCCGAAGAGTGTCTTTCACTTCGTCCCAAAGGGCAGCCTGCCGCAAACTCTTCTCCACGATCTCCTTCAGGCGGGCAGGCCGCCGCTCCCCATGGATGCGGGGACCGTATGCAATGTTATCGAATATGGACATAGGGAAGGGATTTGGGCGCTGGAACACCATTCCTACGCGCCTGCGCAGATCCACCACGTCCATTCCCCGGCCGTAGACGTCCTGCCCGTCCACCAAGACCTCGCCGGTGTGGCGGGTGCCCGGGATCTCGTCGTTCATCCGGTTGAAGCAACGAAGAAAGGTGGTCTTGCCGCAGCCGGAGGGTCCGATGAAGGCGGTGATACGGTTGGCAGGGATCTCGACGGTGATATCGTGCAATGCCTGAAACGAGCTGTAGAAGAAGCTCAGGTGGCGCGCTGCGATTCGGGTCACTCGGCTCTCCTCGATGAGGCGGCGGGCAGCTTCATGTTCTGGGACGATGGCGGGAAGTTTGACCACAGGGCCCTCCTTATCTTAGCGCATACCGGTTCCGCGTTGCTACCCTGGCGAGGATGCTCACCACGAGCACCAGCCCAACCAGCACCAGCGCTCCTGCCCAGGCTTGTGCGATCCAGTCGGGATAGGCCGAGGTGGCATAGCGGTAGATCATCATCGTCATGGAGCTGATGGGTTCCGTGAGCTTCACGCTTGCCTCGTCATTCCCAAACGCGGTAAAGAGGAGCGGAGCGGTCTCCCCGGCTACGCGGGCTACGGCAAGCATCGCCCCAGTCACGATGCCTGCTCGGGCGGCCGGCAGTACCACGGACAACGTAGTGCGCAATCGGGTAGCTCCCAGCCCCAAGGAAGCCTCGCGTAAGGCTCCCGGCACTAGAAGCATCATCTGCTCCGTGGTGCGCAGAATGGTCGGGATCATCATGATGCCGAGAGCTGCTCCCCCTGCCGCGGCGGAAAAGTGCTTCACCGGTAGCACAAAGGCGGTGTATGCGAACATGCCGATGACCACGGAGGGGATGCCGTTCAACACATCGGCGCAAAAGCGTATGGCAGCCCCGATGCGCCGGGTGCGAAACTCCGCCAGAAAAACGCCCCCCAGCAAGCCGACGGGTATCGAGATTACGGCTGCGATGCCCACGAGAACGCCTGTGCCCACAATGCCGTTCTTCATCCCTCCACCGGGTTCTCCGGGGGGCGCCGGGAGCTGGGTAAAGAGCGTGAGGCGAAGCGCATGGCCGCCTTGGGTAATGACGTATCCAAGCAGCAATCCCAATACCAAGCACGCCGTGAAGGCGCAGAGGGTCAGAGCCGCGTGGGCGAGGGCGTTCGTCAGTTTGCGAAGCGGGTTCCAGAGTGGTGTGGACTGCGCCAGACGGCCGCCTATCACTCCGATTGCAACGAGGAGTACAGCCGCTTCGATAAGGCCGAGCAAGCCTGCTGCTCCATGCCTCCGAACATCGGATGCCACCTGAATGAGGAGGAGCGCCCCCAAGGCCGTGCCTGCTGTCCAACGCATCACCTGTGCACCGATGCGGCCTGCAACCTTCACCAAACCGGCTCGAGCTTGGCGGCGTTCCATCAAAAGGATGATGGCCCGTGCCGCTGCGGTAACCAGAACTGTGATGACGAAAAGGATGAGGGCAATCTCGATGAGGGCGGAACGTTGCACGTCATCGGTGTACGCCTCATTGAATTGGTTCGCCAGGAGCGCGGGCATCGTATATCCCGGCTGGAGAAGTGAGGCCGAGATCTGAGGATTGTTGCCGATCACCATTACCACCGCCATCGTCTCGCCGATGGCCCGACCCAGAGCGAGCATGACGGCGCCTACGATGCCGAGGCGGGCGTGCGCCATCACCACGTGCCGTATCGTCTCCCAGCGTGTGGCGCCAAGCCCTAGGGAAGCCTCGCGCTGGGCCGACGGAACGGTGAGGATCACTTCGCGGGACACCGACGTGATGAAGGGAAGCATCATGATTGCCAGGATCAATCCGGCGGCGAGCATGTTGGTCATCGTTGCCGGCCCGGCAAAGAGAGCCATTGTGCCGAAGTGCGCCTCCAGCCATGGGTATACATGATCTTGCATCCATGGGCACAAGACCAGGAAGCCCCAAAGCCCGTAGATAACGCTGGGTACGGCCGCAAGGAGCTCGATGAGGAAGGCGATGGGCCCTGCCAAGAAGCGCGGGGCGATCTCCGTCAAGAAAAGGGCGCACCCGATGGCTACTGGGGCCGCAAGAACAAGCCCAACCAATGAGCTTACAAAGGTGCCGTAGATGAAGGGCAGGGCACCATAAGTTTGTTTGGGCACATCCCATTCGGAGGAACGGAGGAGCCGCCAGCCGAACATGTGGCGGCTCACCTCCGATCCGTGCCAGAGGCCGTATCCAATCCAGAAGATCAAGACGATCACCAGGAGGCCAAAGGCCAGGGTAACGTATTCCAGGGCGCCATCGCCCAGGGCCGCACTGCTCAGGAGCGCTACCCCGCCCGTTCTCGGACGCCTGCTCCAATCTGGAACCTGGCTTTCGGATGCATCCGGCATTGGTATGCGGTCTCCCTGGGTTCGTTGCTTCAGCGTATCTGGGCTAGCGCCCGTTCATTGAGCATGCGTACGGCTTCCGGCAGGGGTGCATAATAAAGTTCCTCTGCCAATCTTCGACCTTGCGGTCCCATTGCCCATCGCACAAAATCCACCAGCGCTCGGCCCTTGCGGCCGTCCTGAGGCTGTTTCTGCATCAGCAGATAGGTGAACCCCGCGATGGGGTACACGTCCCGGCCCGGCAAATCTACGATGGGCGAACGTGGGTCGCGCTTCAGATGCGCTGCGGCCGCCGCTGCGGCTGCTTCGGCCCCCTGCACGGAGGGTGCTACGAAGCTGCCGGAACGGTTGCGCACATGGGCGAAGGCGAGGCGGTTCTGCACCGCGTAGGCAAGTTCCACGTATCCGATGCCTCCACGCGACATGCGCACCAAGCCTGCGACGCCGGCATTGCCCGACGCACCCAGCCCCACTGGCCAGTTCACCGATTTGCCGAAGGATACCCGATCCCGCCATTCTGCGCTGACGGCGCTCAGGTACGACGTGAAGATGTACGTGGTGCCCGAGCCGTCGGAACGATGCGCCACGGTAATATCCAGAGGCGGCAAGCGCAGCCCAGGATTGTAGCGCTGGATGCGTACGTCGTTCCAGGTTCGGATTTTGCCCAGATAGATGTCGGCAATGACGTCGGGCGTCAACTTCAGTCCCGATCCTATGCCGGGTAGATTGTATGCCAGCACCACGGCGCCCCCTACAATGGGTATCTGCACGGTTGGGCGCGGTATCCGGGCAAGGTCCGCGTTGGATAACGGTGCATCCGTAGCGCCGAAATCTACAGTGCCCGCTGTGTACTGGGCGATGCCTGCACCCGATCCGATGGACTGGTAGTTGAAGCGTATGCCGGGGTGGGCACGTTCATATTCGTGCGTCCACGCAGAGAGGACAGGATACACGAAGGTTGATCCTGCTCCCGTGATGGTTTGCGCCCTTGCGCCGGGGATGAAGCATCCCAAGAGGAAGGCGCTTGCGAGGCCCATGAGGCCGCCTCTTTTCATCATTGTTTGACCGTCTCCTTTGGTGTAGTTAGCTGTGTCAAAACGCTTCCTGGAAGTTCATCAGGAAGAGGTTGCGATCGAGACCCAGGAAGGAAGTGGAGGACGAGGAGCTTACCGGGCCGTTGATGTTCTTGCGGATCCAGTTGAATTGGATCTTGGCGTTGTGGCCCATAAGGTAGTAATTGGCGCCCAGCGTCAGGTCGTATTCGTGGACGGCGGAGGCGCCGTGGAGGTCGCGGTTTGGGTTCCAATATTCTCCCCGAGCTACGAGCTGCCATGGAGCGCTGAGGCTGTAGGCATACAGCAAATAGCCCCCGTGGGATCGAATGGCCGGGTCGCCGTCGCGAGCTTGTACCCACTCCGTCTCGATGTGGTGGCGGCCAAAGGTGAATGCTCCTTCTACTCCGATGCGGTGGCGCAGCGCCCTGGAGGCGCCCACTCCCCCGCTGATGTCCTGATAGGCCCCTATCATCACGCCGGGCAGGGCCTTGTAGTCCAGGTGCCAAACGATATCCTTGGCATTATTGGGATCGGTTGTGTTCTGAGTGTTGCCGCTGTCGTTGAGGATCGCCAACTGGCCTTCCACCCGCGGCCCCGCATACCGAAGCGTGAGACCCACGTCGCGGATATCGCCCACGCGGCCGGCATTCACAGGAAGCAGATTGAAGATGGACCGCTCTACCGTAAGAAGCTGAGAGGCCGACCTCCAACCTTCCATAGAGAGAGGAACCTTTTGTTGGCCGATCTCCAATGCCGTGCCGGGTGCAAGAGTGTATCCGGCCACCAGTTCCTGCAGAATGTTGGAACTCTGGTTCACGGACACGCCGGTTACGTTCCCGCCGGATGACGTCGTGTTGAGGCTCAGGCTCTTGGCAGGATCTATCAGCACCCACCAGTAGGCGCGTTTGGTAAGAGTGCCTGAGAGCTTCAACTCCGACCGACGGAGGCGGAATGTGTCCGTCTGCCCGCGGTTGGGCGCATCCAATTCGCCCATGCCCCATATCTGGATGAGGCCGTTTATCTTGATGCGGCCTGTGCCGGCATCTACTTTGGACCCCTCGAGCTTGGACACGCGTTCAGACTGCTCTTTTACGGCGTCGGCAAGCGCCGAGGTCCCTTCCTTCGCCTCTTCGGCAAGAGCGCGGGCGCTTCTGGCGGTCTCAGCTTCCTTGTGAACTTCCTCACGCAAAACGCCGACGTCGGCACGGAGCGCGGAGAGTTCCTCTTTTGCCTTCTGCAGGTCGGTGCCCAATACCGTAAGCTCCACCCGAAACTCGTTGACGAGGCGTTTGATCTCGGCGAGCTGCTGGGAGGTAATGGCGGCCGCGTCCGTGTGGGCTTGGCTGGGCTGGTGGGAGAGTTCCTCCACGCGGGCCAGAACGCGCTGAATTATGGTGGCCATTTCGTACCGTGTTACCGTCCGTCCCCCGAAGAACTGCCCTGTGGGCGGATATCCCTTAATGAGGCCTTTCTCCGCAAGACTGTTCACGGCATCATACGCCCAGTGAGAGGGTGGTACATCTGCAGGGGTCTGGCCCCGAGCCATAGGGGGTGTTGCGGCTGCTGCCGCGAATACGATCACGGCGATTGCCGCCCGCATCCATCGCGCCATCGGCGCTTCTCCTTTCCGGTTTGGTGTATCGGTTCGCGCATTCGGCAAGAGTGTGCCTCGCGAGGATTAAGGCAACGTTAAGGAGGCGTTAATGGCCGATTATCGCCGTTGCCGGTAGCTTGTTGCTTCGTTCACAAAGTGCGATTGACGGCCCGCGACTGTGTGGGGTAGCATGAAAAGGCGGCCCGGGTATGGCCGGGCACCCCACTATCCGCAAGGAGGAACCCGCGTCCCATGCGCGTCCGAGGGATACATCCAGCTCTTCGATCGCTCCCGGTCCAGCGCGCTTTCGCGCGTGTGGAAGCTCTCTTCTCGCGAAATTTCGCTTGGGTATGGGCGATGGTCTTCGTCCTGGCTGCTTTGCTTCAGGCGGTCCCCGCCGCAGCCCAGGAGGGCGGCGAGGCTACCTTGGTGGTGCCTCCTCTTTCCGGGCCCAACGCCCCTACCTTCCACGGCATGTCGGGGCCGGTTCTGCTGATGTTGGGGCTGCTCGTGTGCGCCCTAGGAGGCGTGTTTGGGCTGGTGGTGTCGGCCCGATTGCGGAGCCTCCCGGTCCACCGCGCCATGCTGGAGGTGAGCGAGCTGATCTACGCCACGTGCAAAACGTACTTGCAGACGCAGCTTAAGTTCATCGCCGTCCTGTGGGTGTTCATCGGCGCCATCATCGTGGTGTATTTCGGCTGGCTGAGCGGGTACTTCGCCCAAGGCAAAATCCCGCAGGTGTTTATCATCCTGGCCTTCTCGCTCATCGGCATCATGGGCAGCACGAGTGTGGCCTGGTTCGGCATCCGCGTGAACACCTACGCGAACTCCCGCACGGCCTTTGCCGCTCTCAGGGGCAAGCCCTTCCCGTGCCACCAGATCCCGCTCATGGCCGGCATGAGCATCGGGATGCTGCTGATCTCCATCGAACTCGTGATCATGCTGGCGATTTTGTTGTTCATCCCGGGCGACTACGCCGGCCCTTGCTTCATCGGTTTCGCCATCGGCGAATCGCTGGGAGCCGCCGCCCTGCGCGTAGCCGGAGGCATCTTCACCAAGATTGCCGATATCGGCTCCGACTTGATGAAGATCGTCTTCAAGATTAAGGAGGACGATGCCCGCAATCCCGGCGTCATCGCCGACTGCACGGGCGACAATGCCGGAGACTCGGTGGGACCCAGTGCCGACGGCTTCGAGACCTACGGCGTCACCGGGGTGGCGCTCATCTCCTTTATCCTTCTGGCGGTAACGCATCCTGCAGCGCAGATCCAGCTTCTGGTGTGGATCTTCACCATGCGCATCGTGATGGTGATTACCAGCGCCCTAGCCTACTGGGTGAACGGCATCCTGGCGCGCGCCCGCTACGGTGAGGCCGCGGCGTTCAACTTCGAGCAACCCCTCACCTCGTTGGTTTGGATAACGTCGCTCATCTCCATCGCCCTGACCTTCGTGGTGTCGTATATCCTCATTCCCGACCTAGGCGGCGATCCAACGCTCTGGTGGAAGCTTTCGGCCATCATCACCTGCGGAACGTTGGCCGGCGCCGTCATACCGGAGCTGGTGAAGGTGTTCACTTCTACGGAGTCCGGCCACGTACGCGAGGTGGTGGCCTCCGCCCGGGAGGGAGGCGCCTCGCTCGATATCTTGTCCGGCTTCGTTGCGGGCAACTTCAGCTCCTTCTGGATGGGCATCGTGGTCATCGTGCTCATGGGCACAGCCTGGCTCGTCAGCCGCGAAGGACTTGGCGCCCTAATGACCGTGGGCGGAACCGACGTGTCCGCCGTGTTCGCATTCGGATTGGTTGCCTTCGGCTTCTTGGGAATGGGCCCGGTGACCATCGCCGTGGACTCCTACGGACCCGTGACGGATAACGCTCAATCGGTATATGAGCTTTCCGTGATCGAACAGATCCCGGGCATCGAAGCAGAGATCAAGAGGGACTTCGGCTTCGACGTGGATTTCGAGCGGGCGAAGCATAACCTGGAAGCCAACGACGGCGCCGGCAACACGTTCAAGGCGACGGCGAAGCCCGTGCTGATCGGTACTGCGGTGGTGGGTGCCACGACGATGATCTTTTCCATCATCGTGATGCTGACGCACAAGCTGGATCCCAAGCTTGTGGCGAACCTCTCGCTTCTTCATCCCCCATTCCTGTTGGGCCTCATCGCCGGCGGCGCTGTGATCTACTGGTTCACCGGCGCATCAACTCAGGCGGTTACGACGGGCGCGTACCGGGCCGTAGAGTTCATCAAGGCGAACATTCACCTCGAGGGCATCGAAAAGGCGTCCATCGAAGACAGCAAGAAGGTGGTCGCCATCTGTACTCAGTACGCCCAGAAGGGAATGTTCAACATCTTTCTGGTGGTGTTCTTTGGAACGCTGGCTTTCGCGTGCCTCGAGTCGTTCTTCTTCATCGGCTACCTGATTGCAATTGCCCTCTTCGGCCTCTTCCAGGCGCTCTTCATGGCGAATGCAGGCGGTGCCTGGGACAACGCCAAGAAGATCGTGGAGGTGGAACTCAAGGAGAAGGGCACGGAGCTTCACGCAGCCACGGTTGTGGGCGACACGGTGGGAGATCCCTTCAAGGACACGTCCTCGGTGGCCATGAACCCCATCATCAAGTTCACCACGTTGTTCGGGCTTCTTGCCGTGGAACTCGCGGAAACCCTGCCCACGGAGGTGCGCTTGGTAGCTTCGGCTATCTTCTTTGCCGTAATGGTTACGTTCGTTTACCGCTCGTTCTACGGCATGCGCATCAAATCCGGCGTCGCTGAGGCAGCCAAAGAAGCAGTGACTGCGGATTGAAGCCTGGGCAATCTGGAACAGGGGCGGAGCGGGAGGCTGCTCCGCCCCTGTTCTATTCAGGCCAAGATCTTGCGCACCACGATGCCGCTCACGTCCGTTAGGCGGAAGCTGCGTCCCTGAAAACGGTACGTAAGGCGGGTGTGGTCCACCCCAAGTTGGTTGAGGATGGTGGCATGCAGGTCGTGCACATCCACCGGGTCTTCCACGACGTTGTATCCGAGATCGTCCGTGCGCCCCAAGGAGATGCCGGGCTTGATGCCGCCGCCGGCCATCCAGATGGTGAAGGCACGGGGATGATGGTCGCGCCCGAGCCACTTGGAGCCATCTCGCCCCTCATTCATGGGGGTCCTCCCGAATTCGCCGCCCCAAATCACGAGTGTGGTGTCTAGGAGGCCGCGCCGCTTGAGGTCCTTGATGAGGGCGGCTGCAGCTTGATCGGTCTCGCGGCAAAGGCGAGGGAGCCCTGTGAGCAGATCGTCGTATTGGGCTTCGCCATGGTGATCCCAGCCGCGGTGGTAGAGTTGAACGAAGCGCACTCCACGCTCCACCAACCTCCGGGCCAACAGGCAGTTGTTGGCGAAAGACACGCGGCCGGGCTGGGTTCCGTACAGGGCGTGGGTGTCCGGCGTCTCTTTGGAGAGGTCCATGAGTTCCGGCACGCTGGTTTGCATGCGATAGGCGAGTTCGTACGACGCGATGCGCGTGGCAATCTCCGGATCATGAACCTCACCCAGATGCGTCGTGTTGAGTTCTCGAAGGGCATCCAGGGAGCGCCGGCGGTCCGCAGCCGACATTCCCGGCGGATTGGACACGAACAGAACCGGATCCCCCTGGCTTCGGAATTCCACCCCCTGGTAAACTGTGGGCAGGAAGCCGCTGGACCAGCAGGATTTGCCGCCGTCCGGGTACTTGTCGCCGGAGATAAGGACCACGAAGCCGGGCAGGTCGCGGTTCTCGGTTCCGAGGCCGTAGGTAATCCACGATCCCATGCTTGGGCGGCCGATCAACTGGACACCTGTATTCATATAGATCTGGCCCGGGGCGTGGTTGAATTGCTCGGTGCGCATGGATCGGATGACGGTCAGATCGTCGGCTACTTCAGCCAGGTGCGGCAGCAGGTTGGACATCATCTGGCCGGACTTCCCTCGGGGAGCGAACGTGTGAGGGGTTCCCAGCAACTTGGGTGTCCCCTTGATGAAGGCGGAGCGTTCCCCCTTGACATACTCGTCCGGAATGGGCTGGCCGTTGAACTTTACCAAGGCAGGCTTGTAATCAAAGAGGTCGAGCTGCGAAGGGGCGCCCGCCATAAACAGGAAGATGATGCTCTTGGCCTTTGGAGCGAAATGGGGCCGCTTGGGCGCCAGGGGGTTCTGTGGGGCAGGGGCTGCGAGGAGGCGTTCATCCAGCATGGCAGCGAGGGCGATTTGCGCGATGCCGTAGGTGCTTTGCTTGAAGAAGTGGCGGCGCGTAATGAATTTGAGCGCCTCACGATGCAGGTCCCGGTCGTTGTCCATCCGATTTACTCCTTGGTGAGGAATTCGTCCATGTTCAGGAGCACGTTCGCTACTACCATCCGAGCGGCCCGTTCCGGCGCATCCGGTGCGGCGGAAGCGAGACCAGCCAGCGCGCAGGCTGCCTGGGCATCTTGCTGATAACGGCGGAGTTCAGCCTGATAGAGCCGCTCAAGAGAAGCAAGCTCCTGAGGCTTGGGCCGGCGTGCAGTGCACAGGCGAAAGCCCAAGGCGATGCCCCTGCGTACGGAGGCTTCTGCTCCCATGCGTGCTGCCAATCCCCGCGCCGCTTCTATAAAAGCCGGGTCGTTGAGGGTGGTAAGCGCCTGGAGAGGCGTGGTGGTGCGGATGCGGCGGACGGTGCAAAACTCACGGCTTGGGGCATCGAAGGTTACAAACTGCGGGTAAGGCGAGGTGCGCCGCCAGAAGGTGTAAAGCGATCGGCGGTATCGGTCAGCCCCTTCGCTGGTGACCCACCGGTCTGCGTTGTAGGGGATCTGCCAAATGCCCTCCGGCTGCAGTGGGAACACAGAGGGGCCGCCGATCTTCAAACTGAGTAGACCGGCCGCTGCCAGGGCACAGTCGCGGATCATCTCGGCCTCCATTCGGAAGCGGGGGCCACGGGCCAGAAGCTTGTTGTAGGGATCCCGTTCCAGCAGGGCCGCACTGGCGCGGGAGCTTTGCTGGTAGGTAGCCGACGTGACCATGAGGCGCAGCATGGATTTGATGGACCATCCGCGTCGGAGGAATTCCGTAGCAAGCCAGTCCAACAGTTCCGGATGGGTCGGCGGGCTCCCCTGGGTGCCGAAGTCTTCTGTGGTTTCTACGATGCCCCTTCCGAAAAGGGTTTCCCACAGCCGGTTGACGGTGACCCTGGCGGTGAGAGGGTTCTGAGGATCTGTAATCCAAAGGGCCAGCCCCAGGCGGTTGAGGGGTGCATTACGCGGGAAAGGGTTGAGGGCGGCGGGCGTACCTGCAGTTACCAGCTCACCGCGGCTGAGATATGCGCCTTTGATGTGGGTATACGTAGAGGGCGTCTTGCCGTCTTGCTTCTCGCGCATGATGAGCGTGGTGGGGATGGAGAGCGCCGCGATCTTAGCTGAAAGATCGTCCCGCATTCGGGCGGCCTGCTCCCTTTGGTCCTTCGGAGTGTCGGGCGCCTTTACGAGCTTGTCCAACTCGTCCATACGGGATTGCAGGCGGGCGCGCTCGGCCTGCTGCTGGGGGGTTGGCAGATCCAGAACGGGCTCTTCGGTGTGGTCGAAGAAGGCAAAGAAGCGGTAATAATCCTTTTGGGTAAATGGATCATACTTGTGATCATGGCACTGTGCACACTGGAGCGTAGTTCCGAGCCATACGGCCGAGGTGGTGGCCACGCGGTCCACAAGAGTAAGCCATCGCTGCTCCTCCCGATCTACGCCGCCCTCTTCGTTGATCATGGTGTTGCGGTGGAAGCCCGTGGCGATCAACTGATCGCGCGTGGCTCCGGGCAGCAGGTCTCCGGCGATCTGCTGGATGGTGAATTGGTTGAAGGGCATGTCCTGGTTAAAGGCCGCGATGACCCAATCCCGATAGGGCCACATGGAACGGCGGGCATCCTTCTCGTATCCGTTGGTGTCGGCGTAGCGGGCCATGTCCAGCCAGGGGCGGGCCCAGCGTTCACCGAAGTGCGGCGAGGCGAGGAGGCGATCCACCACCTTTTCGTAGGCGTTGGGGCTCCGATCGGCAAGGAAGGCGTCCAATTCGGCCGGAGTAGGCGGGAGCCCTGTAAGGTCCAGGGACACGCGGCGCAGCAGGGTGGATTTGGACGCCGGCGGCGACGGCAGAAGATGCTCCTTCTCCAGGCGGGCGAGAACGAAGAAATCTATCCCGTTTCGGCACCAATCCCGGCGCTTTACCTGGGGCAGCGGCGGCCTGCGTGGGGGGATATACGCCCAATGGGGGCGTGCCTTCCCTTCGGGCCAAGGGGCTCCGGCATCTACCCATGCGCGCAGGGTGGCGATCTGCTGCGGCGTGAGGGGCGCAAAGCCATAGGGCATGCGGGGCTTTCCGCCCAGTCCTTGCACGCGTGCCAGAAGAAGGCTGCCGGCGGAGTTTCCGGGCAATATCGCCGGTCCGCTCATGCCGCCTTTTAGGGCATCTTTCTTTTGGTCCAGCCGCAGGCCGGCCTGGTGGCTGGAGGCACCGTGGCACTGGTAGCAATGAGCGCGGAAGATGGGCTGTACGTCGCGCAGGTAGTCCACCCGGAAGCGCGTTTGGGCTGCGGTGACGGCCGGAGAGAAAGCCACCGCCGCTGCCATGAGGTAACGTGAGAGCCGATTGGGTGAGTAATGCTCCATGGGTTGCCTCTCGGGAAAGCACCTTATGTTATGCAATAGGAATATTCCGCAACATGCCCGGAATCCTTCTCTTCTGCCGCATTGTAAGCAAACCGTTGGGAGCGCGGGTTCACACAGGGGAATGATGCCCGTATAAAAACCGGGCACAACGGCCGGGCATCGCTGTGCGTCTCATCATTGTAGAGCGCCCGCACCGGCTCAAGCAGCCGGCCGGTCGGAAGGATCCGCGCCCATTGCCCTATAATGGACAGGTGGCCTAAGGAAATGGCTCCAAGCAACCAAGTAATAAAGCGAGGATGCGCTGCGCCGTCTGAGCCCGACACCCGCTAGCCCAAGGAGTAGGTAGACCTATGCGCCGTACAACCGTGTTCGTGTGCCTGGCAGCTCTTGTTGCGCTGGGCCGTGCTGCCCAGGCTCAACAGACACCAGAAGAGACCCTTGCTGCAGCTTCGGCACTCTTCGATGCAGCACGGTATGCCGAAGCCGCACAGAAGCTGGAGGCCTATCTCGCGGGCAGCCCCAATCCCGCCAAGGTAGGTGCCGCGGCGCTGGCTCTGGGAATGTGCCGAACCCAACTCAAGCAATACGCTGAGGCCATCCCCGCATACGAGAAGGCCATCGCATCCAAAGATGATGCCGTAGTAACCACAGCCCAGTTTCGATTGGGGGAAGCGGCGCTGTACGCCGGGCAGTTTGCCAAAGCTGCGCCGGCCTTGGAGGCCGCACTCAAGGACCACCTCAAGCCGGAGCAGGAGGCATTGGCCTGGTACTGGCTTGGCGAGGCGCAATACCAGCTCAAGCGCTATCCCCAGGCGGAAGAGGCGTACTCCAAGGTGACGCGGGACTTCGCCAAGGCCGATTTTTGTGACGCAGCGTGGTTCGGTGCCGGATTGGCTGCGGCGAAGCAGGGCAAGACCAACCAGGCGCGCGCTTGCTTCAATACCGTTATCGAGAAGTTCCCTGCCAGTGATCAACGCCCGGATGCCATGTTGGCGCTGGCCCAGACCTACGCCGATGCAAAGAAGCTTCCGGAGGCCCGCCAGGCTTACGAAGCAATGCTCTCGGATGCCCAGGTGAAGGCGAAGGGCGGAAGCGTGTTGGTCGCCGGTACCGAGGGGCTGGCCCGCGTGTTGCTGGACCAGGGAGATTGGGCAGCGGCGGCGCCCAGATTGGAAGCCTTCGCCGGTCTGTTGAAGCCGGATGATCCGCGGCGCTTCAGGGCAGAGCTGGAACTGGGCAATTGCCGCTACCGGTTGAAGCAGTTCGATGCAGCGCTGCCGGCATACCAGGAGGCTGCCAAGTCGGGGGAAGAGGCTGTGGTGCGGGAGGCGCTCTATTGGGCAGCCAATGCAGAATTGGCTCTGGAGCGCTATGCGGACGCCGCCGCCCACTTCGCGCAGGTGGCCGCAAGGTACCCAACTTCGGATATCGCCCCGAAGGCTCTTCTGCGTGCAGGCGATGCCTATACCTCGGCCAAGCAGCCGGAACAGGCCGCCCAAGCCTATCGGGCGGTACTGGATAAGTACCCACAGTCGCCCCAGGCAGAGGAAGCCGGGCGCGCCATTGGAGACATGGTGGCCTCCGTCACGGATCCGGCGCAGCTTGCAGCCGTAATCAAAACCGCTCCTCCCGCAGACCGGAACCGGGGCATGCTGCGCCTGGCCCGCATCCATTTGGAAGGAAAGCGCTTTAGCGAAGCTGCAGCAGTGCTGGCAGATCTGCTCAAGGCAAACCCGGATGCCGCCATGGCTGCAGAAGCTAATTACATGCTGGGGCTCGCCGACGAAGCGCTGCAGAAGGATCGCGAGGCCGTGGCTGCTTACCAAGCTGCTGTGGCAGGGGCGCCTTCGGCCGGATGGGTTGTAGACGCCCAGACACGCTCGGCATGGATCTACCTGGATCTGAAGCAGAGTGATCAGGCTGAGAAATGCGCTCTGGCTGCCTTAGCCGCCAAGCCCGACGCACAAGCGGAGCAGCAGATCCGCTTAGCTTTATTGCAAGCCCAATTGGATCAGCAGAAGTGGGATGCGGCAGACGCCACGTGCAAGGCGCTTATAGCGGCGAACCCTCCCCAAGACACGCTTGCGACCCTAATCTACACGGCAGCATGGGTCAGCGCAAAGCGAGGCAAGCCGGATGAGGGGACGCCGTATTGGGAGCAGATCGTCAAGCAGTTTCCCAAGAGCCAATACGCCGCCGAAGCCATGCTTCGGGTGGGCGATGCCCGCATGAAGGCGCAGAAGTACGATGAAGCCCGCGACCAGTATGCGGCGCTTCTGGCGACATTCCCCAAGAGCTCTTTGGTCACCGAGGCTCATTTCAAGCTGGGCAGCGCTCTGTTCAACCTCAATAAGTTCGAGGAGGCCGCAGCCCAATTCGACGCGGTCTGGCCGGACAAATCCGCCGGACCCCTGGCCCCCGAGGCTCTCTATTGGGCAGGCGTGTCCTTCGAGAAGCTCAACAAGAAGACCGAGGCCATTCAGCGCCTCAGCAAACTGGTGTCCACCTATCCTACCCATGGGCGCGTAGCCAATGCCCGCATCAGGCTGGCAGCCCTAAGGGCAGTGGCAGGGAATTGAAGGCGCCGCCCCACCGGCGGCACCAATCCACAGGGAGGTCCCGCAACAGTTCGGGATTGAAGGAAAGGATGTAGTATGCTGGAACTTTTTCAACGCGGCGGTTTTGCAGCCTACCCGTTGGCGGTTTGTTCCGTATTGGCGGTAGGCATCATGCTCGAGCGCCTCTACACCCTGGGGCGCCTCAAGCGTGCAGAAGCGAGGGCGTTTCAGTATCTCAAATCCGTCCTCGCGTCGGGGCGGGAGCCCAACCTGGGGAACAGGGATGTGGCAGGAGCGCCCATTACTGAGGTGCTTCGCACCGTAGGGCGCATCGGCGGCGAGGGCGGACCTTCGCCCGCTTCGGTGGATATCGCCTTAGCCGGCCAGCGCCTGCGCCTCCGCCGGTACCTGAGCACTCTGGCAACCATTGGGAGCACCGCGCCCTTCATCGGCCTCTTCGGCACGGTCCTCGGGGTCATGCGCGCCTTCCAGGAGATGAGCCGAAGCAGCCTGAGTGGCGAAGCTATGGCGGCAGGCATCTCCGAAGCCCTCAGCGCAACGGCTCTGGGCCTGATGGTGGCGATACCCAGCGTCATCGCCTACAACTTCCTCCTCAACAAGGTGCAGGCGATGCTCCTGGATATCCAGTTCCACGCTGCAGAGCTCGTGGAAGACACTGCGGACGGCGTCCGCGTCGAACAGGCGGCGTAACATGCACAAGATCCATGCTCTCGAAGACGAACCTATGGCCGAGATGAACCTCATCCCCATGATTGATGTGGCCCTTACGCTCCTCATCATCATGATGGTAACCACCGTGTTCATCCGCCATCCCGGCGTGTCCCTCAAGCTTCCCGAGACGGCAACGCGCGAGGGCGCTCCTGAGACGAAGAAGGACCTCACTGTGGTGGTTACTGCGGACGGAAGCCTCTACATGGATGGCCAGAAGAAGACTGAGCAAGAAGTCCAGTCCCAACTCTTGGCCCTGTCTGCCCGGGACCGCAACGCCCGCGTGCTCGTCAAAGGGGACCGCGACGTGGTGTACGCGCGCGTGATGGAAGTGATGGACATGGTGCGCCAGGCCGGCCTTACCCGGGTGGTGCTGCCGACGGAACCCAAGCTCAGTGCTCCGCGCCGCGCCGGGGTCACGCACGCGCAAACGAAGCCGGCGGATGGCCGCGTGGCTTCGCGCACGGAACCTGCAGCGGGCAGCCTTCGATAGAGGGATTGCCCGCGCCTCCACGGAAGGTGCCCTATGAGTTCTATGATGCGAATTGAACGCTGGTACTGGCTGCTGTACTTCTGCGCCATCTCTCTGGCCCTCCATGTAGTGGCGGTGCTGCGGAGCCGCACCTTCGCCTATCCCATCGCGCTGCCTACCCCCACGCACCAGATCGAGGTGGCGCTGGAGCCGCCTGCAGAACCGAAGCCCGCGGCACCAAAGCCGCCGGCAAAGAAGTCTGCCGCCAGGACTGTGCGTACTCCTTCTCCGCGCATTGCCGCACAGCGGCCTCAGCGCGTGGTGCGCGTGCACGCGACCGCACCGCGGCGTATCGCCATGGCGCGTGTCTTCAGGGTGCCCCACATGGCGCCGCCGGCTCCAAGAACCGAGGTTCGCGCTGCCGAGCCTCCCAAGGAGGCCGTCAAAGTTGCCGCAAACAATACGGTTCCCGGCGGACCGAATCCTCTGCCTGGTGAGAAGCTGGAGCCGCTGGGAGTGCCCTACACGCGGTCGGGACAGGGAGTTCCTCGGCTTCGGCGCATCGCCCGGGCGATGCCCATGCCCATGGCGGGAGGCTCACCGGCGCCCGGCGTGGTGCTGGGCGGCCACGGAGGCGCCCCGGGGCCCGAAGCCCCGCCGCAGGACGTCCTGTGGAACGGAGGCGGTTCCGGAGGTGCCGATCTGCCTCGCGAGGCTCCGCGTTTGGGAGGGGGAGGAGGGCGCTCCATCCTCTCCGTAGAGAACCCCCTTGCCCATGAAGCGATCCCTGAAGACCGCCCCGGCATAGGGCCCGGTACGGGCGGAGGTGAGGGCGCCGGTTCCGGAGGCGGCGCGGGTTTCTGGCGGGGTGCAGGCATCGGGACACGACCTGGAGGCCGGTATGACCTGGCCACGCTGCACGCAGGGTCCGGCCAAGGGATCGGAGGCGGCAAAGGTTCCGGACTGGGAACGAGGGCTCCGGGAGGTGGCCGCGGAACGGGCTCGGAGCTGCCGGGAACAGGGGGCCTTGGAAGCGGTTACGGCCGGGGCGAAGGCAGCGGCTTCGGCACGCGGCCCACGCGTTCTCACCTTCTCATAGCGGAGAACCCCCTTGCCCGCGAAACAGCGCTCCATGAGCGGCCTGGCTATGACACGGGTGTGGATGAAGGCGGTGCCGGCAGATACGCCATAGCCGGCCTGGGAGGCCGCCCAGGACCCGGACTGGGGAGAGGCATCGGAAGCGGCATCGGCAACGGAACGCCGGGCGGCCGTCGGCGGGCGGCTCCGGAAGTTCCAGGAGGAGGCGGCGGCGGACTGGGCAACGGCTCGGGGCCGGGTTCCGGTATGGGAACGCGGCAGGTTGCTGCTGCGCCGCACAATCCGGAACACGTGGCGGACGTGTTGCGCAGCGCAGGTCGCGGAGCCATCTTTGGAGTGAGGCCCCGCACTACAACCGTCAATGACGGGCCCCTCCATATCGTCTACGTGCTGGACCTTTCCGACTCCATGCATGAACAAGACAAGATCGGCAAGGCACGCCGGGCGCTCCAGCACGCCCTTTCGGAACTGGAGCTGCGCGACACCTTCAATATCGTGACCTTTGCGAGCCAGGTACACACGTTCCGGCCGACTATGGTCCAGGCGAACAACCAGAATATCGCTGCGGCCAAGGAGTGGGCCGAGAGCTTCGAGACGGGCATCGAGACGAACCTTTCCGGCGGGTTGAAGGCCGCGCTGGGAATGAACGGCATCACCCATGTGGTGCTCCTTACGGATGGCGAACCCACCATCGGCATCCGAAACAAGGAGCAGCTTCGCGCTGCGGTGAAGCGCTGGAATACCCAGCACGCCCAGATTATCGCGCTGGCCCTGGTGCTGCGGGAGCACGAAATGAACAGCGACCTGCTGCGGGCTCTGGCGGAGGACAACGGCGGCACCTTCTCGGAGATCAACTTGGCCACACACCGCGGGCGCTAGCAGGGGCACGGCGGGCCATCCTCCACGTGCGCCTCTATTGCTCTGAATAGAGGTGGCAGCGAACAGTCCGTCCGTCGCCGGGGGCGATATCGGCGGGCTCGCGGATGCGGCAGATCTCCATGGCGCGAGGGCACCGGGGTGCAAAGGCGCATCCCTGGGGCAGTGCAGCCATGTCAGGCGGCTGCCCGGGGATAAAGGGAAGGCGGTGCGGCTTGGGTCCATCGAGCCTGGGCAAAGAGGCAAGGAGACCGGCCGTATAGGGGTGCAGCGGCGAGGCAAAGATCCGGTGGGCCGGGCCCGTTTCTACGATCTCTCCGGCATACATCACCAGCACGCGGTCTACCATCTGGGCCACAACTCCCAGGTCGTGGGTGATGAGAAGCACTGCCGCTCCCGTGCGCTTGCGAAAGGAATCCATCAGGCTCATGATCTGGGCCTGCACGGTGACGTCCAGGGCGGTGGTGGGCTCATCGGCGATGAGGAGGGATGGATTGCCGGCAAACGCCATGGCGATCATCACCCTTTGGCGTTGGCCCCCGCTTACCTGATGGGGATACTGGTGCATGCGGGCTTCCGGAGAGGGGATGTGTACGGCCCGAAGCAGTTCCAGGGCGCGTTGATAGGCCTCACGGCGCGTGACGGGCGTATGAGCGGCTGCGGCTTCCATCACCTGGGCGCCAAGCGTCATTGTGGGATTGAGCGACGTGAACGGATCCTGAAAGATCATAGCCATCCCGCGGCCGCGCACTTGGCGCATCTGGCGGCTGGGAAGGCTGAGGAGTTCCTGATCCTGAAACCGCACGCTTCCGCCTGTGATGCGGGCGGGCGGTTGGGGCACAAGACGCATGAGGGAAAGGGCGGTCATGCTCTTGCCGCAGCCGGACTCCCCCACGATGCCGACTGCTTCACCGCGGTGGACCACGAAGCTCACGCCTCGAACAGCCTGCGCAACGCGGCCGCCGAGCCGAAGCTCCGTGCGGAGACCTTCCACTTCCAGAAGCACATCGCTCACCTGGCTTCATCCAACGTCGAGTGATTACGCGGAGTTTACCCCGGCGGCCCGCAGGCGTCAACGCGGGTCTCTTCCCTCGTCGCCGGAAAACGTGCCCGATTTTTGGCAACAGGCGAGCA
>JBMFSQ010000026.1:0-48152 GCA_049967475.1 Chthonomonadales bacterium
CTCCACTCCGATTGCTGTGTCGGGCATATCCCTCAACAACACCACCAGCGTGCGGTCATCCCAACTCCCACGAGCCTCATAGGTCGCCAACCAACGCACCAGCCGCTGCGCCGAAATCGCCGCATCTCCCCCGGAGCGCATCTCCCTCTCTACGTCTCTGGACCATTTCTCGAAGATGCCTTCCGGCGGCGGGTGTGTGCAGTCTTGGGCTACTCCATCGGTCATGAGGAAGATCGCGGGAGCGTCGGCTGCTTCCTCGGACGCATACGCCGCCACAGCGAGGCGCGCCTCCCAATCGGGTTGGGTAAAGGTGAAGGTCTGGCCGGGGTCGTTGGTGGACGGCGGCTCGACGAGCGCCTGCGCACCGTGCCGGGGGTGCAACCACGATGTCAAACCGTCGCCCACATGGCCGGCGGCGATGGAACCCTCTGAGGTATCCACCAACACCCCCATAAGGGTGCAGCCCAGATCCTCAAGCGGAACACCGGAATCCGCGGCATATCGCTCCAGCCGAGCGCGCGCCCGTTGAAAGGCACGGCGGACCGCCCGCTCCAGTGCGGCTGCATGGGCAGATGCTTCCTGAGGAGCGGATCGCCTCCATGCCAGCGTTCCCCAATATTCTGCCGCCTCATCCCGAGGGATGCCGGCCGCTCGCTCACCGAAATCCGGCACCGGCACCGGCACCGGACTGCGGGGCTGCATCTCTCTAAGCGGCCACGGCCACGATCGTCGCAGCCGATGGCGCAAATTCAAAAGCGGACCGTTCGAGGTCGTACCCGCAGCGACCTGTGGAAAATCGCGCACCGCTTCGGGTTCTCCTATCGGACCTTCCTTCATGGCTGCGACGAGCTCTTCACAAAGAGCCGCCACTGCGAAGGCGGCGCCGTAGCGGGAGTGCGGGCGCGATCCCAATCCGTCGGCAACAGCGGCTGCGAGCCGGCCATCCGCGTATAGGCAGGCGAAGGCGTCGTCTCGTGGGCGCCCGCGCTCGAGGTGCATGTGGCCCACGGCGGAGGCCCCCACAAGGGTCCATGGCGCTGCCCTGCCGAAGGCCGCAACCCAATCCGGGTATGAGCCCTGTGCCGGCCTACACGGGCGGTCCCCGCAAACGAAGCCGCCGTGCGGCAGCGCGGAAGGGCTCGACCCTCCCTCCGGCCCAGGCTGATCAGGGCACATATTGGATGACCGCTGGATTGGGATTAGGAAGCTGGCCGGGCGCCGCGCCTGCGCCGGGCTGGCTCACGGCCTTGCTCACCGCTTTGACGCTCTGCGTTACCCATTGGAAAAACGCCTTGAACGACGCGTCCGCGGCATCCATACGGAACGTGGGCCCCACCGCGATCGCCTTGAGCGTGGCTTCATCAATGTACGGCCCGCATCCCACCGTGATGATATTCACCAGCTTGTTCTGCTGCCGTGCGAGTAGCTCAGCTCGCGGCGTCTGCCAATCGTCCGTCGGCTGGCCGTCCGTCAGGATGAACACGAGGGGTTTCCAGTCGCCCTTTTCCCCACCGACCACCGAAGGCTTGAGGTCGCGATCCAAGGATTCCTGAAGAATGCGCAGAGCCTGGCCCAAGGGAGTGGTGGATCCGGCAGTAATGGCGGGAGGCTGGAAGCTCTCGATAGGCTCCAACCCCTTCGTTACCATCGCCGTAGTGGAACCAAAGACGATGACCCCAACATGCACCGTCTGGCGCGCATAGGGATCGTTGCGGGCCTCTCGGACGAATTCTTCAACGCCGCGGCGCACCGCTTCGATAGGAGCGCCGTTCATGCTCCCGGAACAATCCAAAAGGAGATAGATGGGCAATCTCCTTACGCCTTCTCCGACTGTGACATTCATTGGAACAGAACCGCTCATGGCACACTCTCCTTTCAATTGCCGCATCTCCGAAGATGCATATTTGGTTACTCTTCCACTACGAGGATGCGAGATCCTGCACCGAATTGAATGCGGGAGCCGCGCGCCAAAGATGCGCTTTGACCGCGTGACAACCTGCTCGCGGTAAGCCCATCTGCGCCCACGATGCTGATTTCGCCCGGGCTGTCGTTGACGAGCCTCCACGAAAGACGCGTCTGATCCCACTCGAGATGACCGACTGAGGGCTCACTCTTTCGGCTGTGGGGAGGCATCCGCATGGGATCAACGACGTCCGCAAATATCTGGAAACCGTGCCCAAGAACGAGGCGCCGGCTGGTACCGTAATAGCTGTGCCCGCTGGGATCATACAGCCTCAGGACGTGTGGGGCAGGTTTGGCCACGGATGTTCCGCAGAACGGGCACCGCCTTCGCTCCAACGGTTGCAGCCAGTACGGATACGGGAAATACATGCCGCAACGGACACAGCGGTACAGCACGTCCACAGCAAAGGCCAGCTCTTCCTCCCACTCCCGGGATGAGGGCCGCTTGTCGGGATCATGAAGCCCAATTATAAAGGCCCGCTCTGTGAGTTCTTGGAGTGGCGGCGGTAGCATTTTGTAGCTGAGGCAGCCCTTCTCGAACAGAGGCACACCTAGAGTGCTGGGCCGGTTCGTGCGATCCGAAGGGTGTTCGCTGAAGAGGGCTTTTTCGCCCCAGCCGAGCTCTTCGCTCCTTTGCAGATCGTTGTCCCATTCCACACGGGGCTGCATCACATTCCGGAACAAGAGCGTGTGCAGGATCAGAACCGCCATGCTGTGACGGTCCGTACGTTCGTTGGGCTTCTCACCGCGGGTAATGATTTCGGGCGCCATGAAGCCCGCCATTCCCGCTACGTGTGGGGGAAGAAATCCGGGCACCACGATACCGTCGGCTTCCAACATAACCGCCGATCCTTCACGCAGATCTGCCAGGAAGTTGCTGTAATGGATGTCGCTGTGGGCACATCCTTTGCCGTGCAGAACCATGAGTGCGGTAGCCACGTCCCGGGCAACTTTGAGATAATCCGCCCATGTCCTGCCGCTCTGGAACTGGCTCGCGGCTTCTCGGGGGCTCATCACCAGTGTCGCCAGTTCGCGAGCCTGCTCAGGAGCGCGCCGCATCACAAACCCCACGCGCGGCTCATTCCCCAACCGGTCCACCAGCGCCAAAGGGGGAAGGATGTAGCGCTCGTCGCTATGGGACAGGCTCCGGAACAGGCCCATCACGTATTCCAACAGCCGCTCCCTCTCCGGCGCGAGCCCGTGGTACACCTTCACCGCATACTTGCCGTCGCGCGTGAAGTACACGTCCCCCTCGGCGCCGCGCCCAACCGGTCCCTCCACGGCAACCTTGGCGGGCATGTTGGATCCACCCTTCTTTAGCGTCACCTGAACCAATTCCAGCAACCTCCTTCAACATTCTCCTTCGGGTTGTAGAACCGAAGTTCCTGCTGAAGAAACTACCAGCCCGATTTCGCTCCATTGTGCAACGGAAACATCCAAACGGGTCCCGTGGCCCGCTGCGCAGTTACCAGCCAGGTCTGCCGCTGCATCAGGGGCTGACCTGCCCACCTATGTAATCGCGAAGCGGGGGCATGGACCGGAAAACTCAGCACTAGCTTTCAGCGCTGAGATCTTGACGCAAGGTTTAGGGTTCTGTCGGGGCGCGCGGCCAATCCCGCCCCAGGCAGGAAATCACGGGGTCTTCGAATGGAGTAAGCAAGAAGGGAACGTCAAAGGCGCGGATGGAGGCTAATCCCACTCCAAACGGTTCGCCCGCAATTCGTGGGAGCCATCCGGTCGGGCGTATTCATAATAGGTCCACAGGCAATCCGGCCCGCGGACTATGGTGACGTACCGCAGCGCGCCGGATGCGTGGGGTGAAACGAGGATCGGGCCCTCCGGTGTCAGTGTTGTAAGAGCGCCGAGCGTTACGCCTGCCGCCAGACCGGTGCGTTCCTCGTAGTTCTCTTCCACGCGTGCAGATCCGTCATAAAAGGCAATCCACACGGGATCGCGCCGAACCACGCTGGATACCCGGGCGCAATAACCATCCCATGCGCCCTCCCGTGGTGCCAATGCAGTTCCGAGCCACTGGAAGTGCACGCCGTCGTCACTCACCGCAAGACCCGTGAGGGACCGCACCAACCCTGTGTTGTAGGCATCCGCGGTAGCGTGCATGCGGGAACGCTCATCTTGCGAAAGTGCATCAGCCGCAGCCGCATAGCTGAACAACCCGTAGAACCGGCCTTCCCACGTGAAAATGACGGGATCCTTTACGCCTTCGACCCCTACATCGCGTGCGGTGAATACACACTTGCGGGCAGCAGGATCGAAGCGGTGGGGCTCTGATGCCTCCATCACATCCGTGCGCCAGCGATTGTCCTCACGATCCACATAACTCACATAAAGACGCCACACTCCATCTTCTCCATGGAGGATGCAGCCACGCTCGATGGATGGCGTTTGGAAATCGTTCCGCGAAGCGCGCCAAATCGGTGTAAAATGGAGGCCGTCGCCGCTTCGCGCGATGCAACATTCCGCACCGCGACCCAATTCCCGTGGCTTCCTCAGCCGGTAGTAAAGATAATAGCCGGCCGTCTTCCAGTCATACACCGCACTCGCTGCGCCGACCCACCAACCAGGACCAGTACCCTCGGGCTCCAGAACAACGCTCCCTGCAGCGGGGTCAAAGGGTAAAACCGAGGGTCCGGCTGACGCACCGTTCATCAAGAACCTCCAGATAGAAGATCGCTAAGATACCGACAATTGACAACGTGTCACCTTACGGGAGAAGAACCTCCGGAAAATCGCGAAAGCAGCCTTCCTTCAGGAGGCGTGAAATCTTCTTGCCGACCCGCGACGCGCCGGTTCACGGCAAATCCCCATCGCGAGGCTCAGGCGAACTGGGAGCCGGTGGCTCCGCAAGGCCGCGCCGACGATCCAGCCAGCACGGGTCGTGCCCCAAACCGGTTACCACGAGTGCACCCGCTCCCAGCACAAACAGGAGCAGCTCCAACAGCACCGAGAACACCTGGGCAATCGGCAGGCAATTCAATACCCCAAACAGAACCAGGGCTGTTGCTCCACGGGCGAAGGTGCCGCTGTCGCCGCGTCCTATCCGGCGAAGAACGTGCCCGCCTACGTAAATCAATCCCAGGAGGCCGCTGTAAACAACCAGCACTCCTCCAGCGGCCAGAACAACCACGCCCACAGGGATCCACACCACCGTCCGGAAGAGGATGGCGTTGACCGCCTCGACAACCCCCAGCGCCGGCAACGCGAGGACGCCCCACGCCAGCGATCGGCCCGGTTGACCCGCCAATGCATCGGAGGCAACCCGTGTGGCTTTAGGCGCTACCACCAAGGAGATGAGCAATCCAACGAGGCCCAGAAGTGTCAGAACGACCTGGCCGCGAACCATATCTCGTGCAGAACGGTGCGCTTGCGGCGGCCCCTCGGCCCGAGAGGGCACCATAAGGGTACCCACCTCGTAGGTTCCAGCCCAATTACTGGGCATCTGCAGTTCCTTAACGCGACCATCCACCCGGGCGCCCGGCTCTCGTACGAGCGGAGAACCGATGCACAAAACATCACCCGTTACGTGGCAGCCGCGGGCCAACAGCACAGGGCTCTCCATGGCAAGCAAGTTCCCGCGCAGGATGCCGCGTATCTCCACCTTCCGCCGCGTGACGCTGAGATCCCCAACATACACGCGGCCACTCGGCACTACCAGCGGCGGTTGAACTTCCTGCGCAGGGGTCTTACCCGAACCGGACACAAACGCCGGTTGAGACCAGCCCAACCCTGCCCATAGAAGCAACAGAGGTACTCCGGCGCATGTTGCCACCGTTTTTCCTGCGACACCCATCATAGCCGACCTGCCTTATTGGGCATGAAAAACTCCTGCTGGGCGCCTGGCTGCCCAAAGCCCTATTGCCGCAGCCGCCGCCCCACTCTCCACTACAGCCCAGCCGACAGGCACACTTCTCACCAATTCTGCGAAGCTGGAAGCGGATCCCAAAGAGTGCTGGAGAAACGCCAGCGAGTAATTGGTGAGAGATCCCACGGCGGGTATATCCCTCAACGCTCCAAGGGCTCCCAACAAAGTTCCGCCCGCCGCGGCCAACGCCTGTACACCATAGGATGAGGAAATGATTGCTGCCGCCGCCACGCATAGAACGGCGGCTAAACTAAACCGCTCCGAGCGCGTGAGAACCTCTGCCCCATCGCGTGCTTTTTGAGGGCTCGTTACGCCCTCACACACTTCCCGCACGCTATTGCCGCGCCGAGGAAGCCCGGTGATGGTGCGCGGCAGGGAGGCATCCATCACCGGCGAGGCCTCCGCTTCCACCACGGGCGATTGAAAGGAGTAGCCCGACTGCGCGCGAACCGCAGCCATGATCGCGGGCGTCAGATCCCTCTCCGGCTCTACGAAGGGCAGGGTTTCCACGAGCCGCACGGTTGCCTCCAGCTCGCGATACTCCTGGGCGCAAAAGTAACAAACAGCCAGGTGCGCCCGGATCGCCTCGGCCGTCAGAGCGTCCAGGTACCCCTCTTGAAGATCCGGGAGGCGTTCTCTCACCCACAGGCAAAGGGAATAACCCTCATGGGGTGCATCGGTTAGTCTATGCTCTTCCATCCGTTTCCATTCCCAATACGGGCTTCAGACGCTCCTTGAGCATCTGCCGAGCCCGGAATAGGTGTGTCTTCACAGTGCCAGTTGGAAGCTGCAATTGCTCGGCGATCTCCTCGATGGAGAGGCCTTGCAAATGCCGCATCACCACTACAACCCGGTACTTTGCGGGAAGGCACAGCACGGCATCCTGCACTACTTCGGACACGGCCCCCCGCACTGCAGCGTCTTCCGGTGAAGCGCTCCGATCCGCGATCGGCTCCCGTCCTTCCTCTACCTCGTAATCCAGCGAAAGGGAAGCGCGCGACTTGCGTGCCCTCATGAAGTCAATGCACAAATTGGAGGCGATCTTGTACAGCCACGTAAGGAAGCTGGCATCCCTGCGAAACGATGCCAAGGCGCCGAAGGCCCGCAAGAACGTGTCCTGAACTAAATCGGCGGCATCGTCTCCATTCCCCACCATCCGGTAGGCGAGGCTGTATACGTGCCTTTCATACCGCTGCACAAGCACGCCATAGGCCTCCACATCCCCGTCCAACGTACGCTGAACCAGAAAGGCGTCGGTTTGTTCCATTACTGGCGCGAAGGTCCTCATCTCTCCGATTGCGGCCGCTTTTGAACAACCTACGGATGGGGCGATCGTCCGGTTTCACTCCGCGGCTGCACCGGTTACGATCCGCTGCGCAGAACGGCCGCAACTGCAACGATTAGGTCCCCGGACTTAATCCACAATCCGCGAACCCGCCGGCCCCCAGTCTTCCTCAACACGGTCACTGCAGGATGCTTCAAAGTAACCTGTGGAGCGGGCTGCACCCTCCCAATCTCGATGGCCTTGCAAGGCACGCCCACTCCCAAACTCCTGCCCAGCGTCCACCCTGTGCCCAGCGCTTTGGACACAGCTTCCATGAGGGCGAAGCGGACACCTGCCTCCACACGTCCTCCCTCCAGGGTCCGTCCCTTCCAATCCGCCGCGAGGCGCCGCGCCGCAGGTCCGTCCGCAATGTGTCCTGCAAATCGCTCCAACATGCGGTGGCTTTCGATCCTTCGGCGCAACCGGCTGAGGTCCACGATATCCACGCCAACTCCGCACACTCCGGAACCTCCGGCTACCAGCACCGCCAAAACGCCGCCATCATGGGCTATGGAAATATGGGCGCCTCCCCCGCAAAGCGTGCGCGAAAAAGCTCTGGGCGCAACGAGCCGCGGCCTACCGGTTTGCATATACCACAATCTTGGCCGGTCGAAGGCACTGCGGGGACCGCCCCTCCACAGGGAATAGGCATCCCCCACAGCCACGTGTCGGGCGCCGCGCTCGCCGTACAAGCCGCATGCGCGCCGCATCGCGACATGCCCCCTCGGCCCAACTAACCGCCGCAGACGATGCCGGGGCAGAAACCGCAGTCGCTGCTGCAAAAGAACAAGAGAAAGGCCCTCCGGCATCCCGCGCCCACAGCGCCGCATGGCGTTAGCCCTTGATGCCCGACATGGTGATGCCCTGGATAAAGGTGCGCTGCGTGAAGAAGAAGAGGATGATGATGGGTGCCGTCATGACTGCAGACACCGCCATAAGCTGACCCCAGAAGGAGCCGTATTGGCTTGAGAACATGGCCAGCCCCAGCGAAAGGGTGAATTTCCGATCATCATAGAGGTAGATGAGGGGGCCCAGGAAGTCATTCCACGTGTTGAGGAACGTGAAAAGAGCCACGGTGGCCAGTGCCGGAGTAGCCAGAGGGAGGATGACGCGACGGAAAATGTCGAATTCCGTGCATCCGTCCAGTCGCGCCGCATCGGTAAGATCGCCCGGTATCGTGAGGAAGAACTGCCGCAGCAGAAAAATGAAGAAAGCGTTTCCCAGGAAGGCAGGCACAGTCAGCGGAAGGAAGGTGTCTATCCAACCGAGCCACTTGAATACAGCGAAAAGGGGAACCATGGTCACCTGAGCAGGAAGCATCATGGTGGACAGGATGACGGCGAAGAGAGGCCCCCTCCCCTTCCACGGGATGCGCGCTAAACCATAGGCAACCAGCGCACTCGAAAAGGTGACCCCGGCTACGTTGGCCGTGCAGATCACCAGAGTATTGCGAAGGTAGAGGCCGAAGGGGAAGTGCGTGAGCCCCTGGGAATAGTTCAACAAAGTCCAATGGCGGGGCCAGCCTGTTCGGAAGATTTCACTCTCGGGCTTGAGAGAGGTGATGACGAGCCACACGAAGGGCGCGAAGAACAAGGCGCTCAATGCCGCCAACAGAAGCATCACGACACCCAATCGGATGCGCCTCATGGCACCTGCCCCCGCTTCGGCCGGTCCCCTCAGCGCTGTACTACCCATTCCGAATGTTCCCCCTTCCGCCATACATCCAAGAGACAGCCACTCACAACCTTCGCCCCAGAACCTAGCGGAACCCGCGACGGCAACCCAAGGGTCGCAGGCTTTCCACAGGCAGTATCCGGGCCCACGGAGCATTGTACCCCTCAAACGCCGGACGCGCCGGGGTCCCAATCGGCGACCGATGCGACCGCCCCCAGGAAAGGAAGCGCCTTCGCCGCCCGTGCCTCGCATCCTCCTTCGAGCCTCCGATCCAACCGCCGCACAGTGCCGAAAGAGCAAGGCGCGATCTGCCGTTCCATGCTCCCGATGGTCCAGACGAAGCGGAGCCCCGGGGATGGACCTCAACAGGCACAACCCCAGGGCTCTCGTCTATTACAGCGGCTCCTACCTCGATCCCGCACCTTGCGGCGGCTGAGGAGCGCCGCCGGGAAGCGCCCCCGGATTGGCATACGGGTTGTACGTGTTCGGCGGAGGCTGCATCTTCGTGGGGTCAATGCGCATCTGCGGCTTTGGAGCCAGAAACATCTTGTAGGCTCCCCCCAACACCACCACCGCCACGACGATGATGATGATGATCGCCGCAACAGGACTAATGCTCTTGTTCATGGTCACGGATCCTCCCAGGCCAGGCTCTGCCCGTTGGCTAGACCTCTCGGTAATGCCTGTAATGCGATGCCCATGGACCGCCTCGGGCTATCGCTGGCAGAAGTAGTACCAGTATTCGGGGTGGTCCACGTCGTTCATGGCGCTGTCCTTGCCCCACTTGCTGTGACCGTCTGCGAAGAGGAAATTCCGGCCTCCCTGATGGGGCGCCACCCAATCCGGCCAGCACCACGGACAGGCCCAACCATCGGCCGGCCGCCAATTGGGCTTGCAGTTCCAGCCATTGCCGTTCCATCCTTGGATCTCTACAACGAACGTGTCCTTACCCGTATCCCAGAAAACGATCTGAAGGGCAGGCTGAGGGATTTCGCTCATCTTGAGGGCAGGGGAATAGGCTCCACGCCGCCAGTTACCATCCCCAACGTCACTGTTGTACGCGTAGGACGAGGCGTCGTTATCTGTAGCTGGGTTCCACCATGTGGGAGCAGTGCTCGGGCAGTACATGAGCTGCCGGTTCTTCTCATACGGCTGCAGCAGGTACGCCCAGTTGAGGCCGTACTTGATGGGATCCTTGGCAGGAGCCGTGTACCACCCAAGGGTGTTGGGGGGTGTGGTTCCGAAGAAGGTTCCGAACTGGCAGGGCCACCATGTGACGCAGCCGTCGTTGTTGTAGTTCTGGTATTCGGCCATCCAGCGTTCGTCGTAGTCCTGAAGGTACATATGGGAAGCAAGGCCCATCTGTTTGACGTTGCTCAGGCAGGAGATTGCGCGTGCTTTCTCCCGAGCCTGGGCGAAGACGGGAAAGAGGATTGCCGCAAGGATCGCAATGATGGCGATCACTACGAGCAACTCGATGAGGGTAAACGCATTGTGATGCCTTCTCATGAATAACCTCCCGCATTCGGTAACGTTCCGGCCTACGGTGCCCTCGCATGCCTGCGGAGGGGCACAGGTCCGGTCCATTGCAACGTGCGCTGATGCGCTCTGCCGGCGGCGGGTATGCTTTGGCGCGCTCGCCGTTTCGAGCCGCGCCGGGGATCAAAGAGCATTTGCTTGTGTTCTGCGAATTTTATTATATTCTCTATTCTCAGCCCTTTAATCCGTTCCTCGACCTCCTTTCCACCGCCACCGCCAGCCTATGACCCTGTTATATCATGAACCGGGAGGACTGTCAAGGGGTTGGAATATTAATATTCATTTAGATTCATCACCTATCCTGCATTTTTCGGGAATGTCATGCCCCAGGCGCCGAGCTACGCTCCCAACGCGGCCGCGAAAACTGTTCCCGCAGATACCCAGGCTAGGTCCGCAGCCGCAACCCATCTCCAATCCAGCCGGTATCGCATGGATGCGCCTCCATGGACTTCGAGCCGGTCCCTGCCATCCCTCTGGACGGTGCAGAAGTAACGGAAGCCTAAACCAACCCTTGATGCTGCAGCGCTGGTCCCCACACAAGGTCGGAACGGAGGCTTCTTCCTGCGGATGGACGGCTCATGGAGATGGCCCCGTATGGCTGAGCTTCCGCGCTCCTCCATTGCGAAATCACCGGGGGTGAGAGATGGGGCGCGTCCAAGCCGGGGCGCAAATACGCGCGATCAGGATATAGGATGCGCGGTGCAAGCACGTGGCAGCCGCGGCTCAATGGTGATACAATGCATTTGGCAACAGTGTTCTGGGCCGCCGCCAGGGATCGTGGTGCCAAGGACGGGGCATCACCCTCGGAGAACATTCATGGTGCGCGTACTGTTGATCCGATTGGTGTGGCTTGCAGGCATCCTGGTCTTGCTCGCCCTTGCGCCCGTCCCTTCCGATGCTGCCCCCGTGGGCGCCCGCCACGCAGTGGTTGCCTTTGCGGCAGTGGCAGGTGTCGGCAAGATCCTGTACGACACCCTCTTCTACGATCACTATTGGCCGTGAAGCCCTCGCACGTGTGGCAGGTGGATGGCATCACCATACAGGCAATGGATCGGCCTCGCGGTAGATCCCGTCCATCAGTTCCAGCGCGCTGAGCTCCATGCCCGTCACTTCCACATTGCCCCATGTGGACCCCCCGGAAAGGTCCTGAAGGCAGCGCCCCCGGGCATTTACGCCGAAAAACGTTTGGGCCACCCAGTCTGCCACACCCAAATGAACCCAAGAACGTTGCAGCATCTCCTGTGCCTTTCGCCGTTGTCGTTTGCCGGCCAGTTGTGCGGCCCGGAGCCGCTCGGCCTGGGCCAGGTCGCAAAGCATCCAAACGCGGTAGGCGTAGTCCAGCTCGTCCAACTGTGGAGCTACCACCAACTGGAAGTCGGGATCCAAGGACTGTTCGATAAGAACGTGGTCGGCAACATCCTCCGCCTCGGCCAGATACGGCGCGTAGCCCGTTGCGCGCCACAGTGCGCAGAGACCGCCGATGGCGTTGCCGTTTACCACCCATTCCCTAGCGTGCCGAGCCAGATATCGCCCGATGCGCTTTGCAGCCCCCAAATATGAAGGATCGTGCGTCGCGTGATACAGCGCGCATAGATCCATTACCGCAAGGCCATGTACGTCCCCCGGATAGTCGTTCACGAGGCCGAAGTCACGCCTGGGTCCTGCGTCGTCCCCGTACAGCTCACCCTTGGCATCCGTGTCTCGGATGAGCCAACGTCCGGCCCGTTTCGCTGCCTCGAGGCACTTGCTGGCGAACGGCCCATCGGATGAAGCAAACACGCGGCTACCCAGCAGGAGTGGGTAGGTACACTGAGCCACGCTGCAACACCAGGCCGAAAGCGACACCGCCCGGGCACGTCCATCGGCGTCCAAGATGGCGCGGGATGCGAAGGCTCCGCTGGGAGACTGGCAGGCCATGAGAAATTCCAACATCGTGCGGAGGCGCATGCGCGCGGCGACGTCACGGTCGAAGAGTGAGCGATAGGCCAAGCCCCGCGCTGCGTTCGCCCAATCGCAGTCGGTCCACAGGCTTCTTTGGTTGGTGATTTCGCGGTAGGTCCCCATGGGGGTGAGGAGCGCTTGCTCCAAATAATGGAAGAAGCCCGTTGTTTCGTGGGACCAGAGGCCGGCCCGGTTCGGCGCGGGGTCGGTCGGGTGAACGGGAGATGCCTTGCGCTGGGGGAGGCGGGTTGATTGCAGCAGCGCGGGCACGTGGGCTCGGATCCAGCCTCTGGCGGCCTGTCGGTTTTTCTCCAGGTCGGCAGGGTCGCGACCGCATGTGATGATTGCGGCACAGATCTTTGCGTGTCCCGGAGCCACCTCGGGCACTTGCTCCACCAGCACCAGCCGGCCCCTTACCCGTTGCGCACAATGGCCGGAAAGGTCCTCCAACATGATCGAGCGGCCGGGAACGGGCTCCAGTTCGGCAACTAATGTTCCAGCCGCCACGGGCTGAGACCCCCTATTCTCGAACCTCCAGAGTTCCACCAGCGCCGGAGTACCCCATACGAGGCTTCGGTGTCGCCCGATGAGGAGAGGACCATAACGAAACTCTTGGAAAAAGGTCATGTAGGTATAGAAGGGCGGCTCATCGAACCACGTGCTGGCCGTGGTGAAGAACTCCTCCACCAAACCCCGTTCAATCCCCTGCGGGACTTCGCTCAACGCATTCCAGTCGCCGCCATTCCGGAGCGGGACCTCCACAGATCCCTTTGCAACGGCCGGAACGTAGTGCACCATCACCCCTCGTGCGAATTCCGTATGCAGCGGGATACGGCGCTCCGTGGGCGGGATGGGAGCGGGCTGTTCCACATAATCTAGGCGGATCGAAGCCGGCGACCCCCCATGGCGGATCGGCGCACACTCCATCACCCAGTGCGGCTCCTGCTGGTATAAGGCATCCCCATCCACGAACCGGTCAATGGGCTTGCCGGTCCATGCATGGGGTACGGGCACTCGAGGCCACGGGACCGGCTTGAGCCAAGTTCGAAGCCCCCTACCCCAACGCCGCGCCAGGCGCATTGCGGGCTTTCGGTGCAAGCGCCGGGCCAGGCGCTCCGCGGTTCCTGCGGCCAAAGCCAGGCGGCGTCCCGCCATACGCTCCAAGGGAACCTTCTTACCGTCTTCAGGCGGAACGTCATTGTATCCCGGCAGGTAATCCCAGCTCGGCACGCCGTTCCACAGCCTGCCCGAGGTTGCCTGCCGCATCCAGGCGACCATCCATCCTTGGCGCAAGGCCCGCGCCGCACCCGCAAGCTCAAAGGCGAGCCGGAGCCGAAGGTCCCAGGCGGGCAGATCCTCGGCAGGGGGCACGCACGTGCTCCAGACACGCTCCAGATCCTCCCACGCCGCCCAGTCCGTAGGGTTCACTCCCGGCCCTCGATGCGCGCGAAGGGAATTTCTCATGGGAATGGGCTCGCTGATCCATTTCAACAGGCTGCGGACGAACAAGCGGAAAGGCCCGCCCCATTGCGAACGTACCTCTGGCCCCCAGCCGCCTTCCGGCGTGGAAGTGAAGCAGAAGACGCGCCCTTTGCCGTATTGCCACCACACCATCGCCGGGTCCCCATTGTCCCACAATGCCGCCACGTGGGCACTCGGCTTCACGCCGACACGGTTGTGTCCGTTGAAGCGGGGGCACGTCTGCCAGGGGATAGCCGTCATGAAGGGCGCCTTCTCAACCGAAACCAATCGGCAAGGCCCGTCGACCTTGTCGGGAGAGCCCAGCAACTTCACCGGCAGAACTTCTTCCAACGGCGTTCCGAGGAAGCCGCCGCCGCCGGCTCCTCCATAGGTCTGCCACGAACCGAACACTACCAAAGCCCCGCCCATGTGCACAAACTGCACGATGGATTGAGCCCCGCTCATCCACACATTTTCCGGAGCGCCGGCGTCCATCCACACGACATCGGCGCTTCGCGCAAGGTCCGGAAGGCTGATTGACGTGGGATGGAAGATCTGATAGGCCAACTCATGGACAGCGCGGGCCGTCCCAGTTCGGAGGAATTCCGGGCGGTTCAGCCAGTGTGCATCGAATTGGAAACCGTAGAGGCATCGTCCCAACGTCCCACCCCAGCCCATCAGAGCGATGCGGAGGGAACCCGGCAGCCGAGCAGGAACGGGTAGCGGCTGTGCCCCCGGGGTAAAGTCGAGGCGGATGCGGTACACACTGGGGCCCCATCCACCGCTGGGGTCCTCATCCCGGAAGCGTACCACCACGTCGGGTGATTGCTTAAAGAAGGGCAGCAAATCCGCCTGGTAAAACCCATGGTTGTGATGGTCGGCGTTTCCCTGGAGGCCGCTCCGCATTACAGGCCGCCAGTCTCCTGCTCCGCCGCGAGCCTCCACCAGGAATTCACCACTCATCTCCACAGTGAGAAGCGCAGCACGGCACCGGTCGCGATGAAACCGATACTCGAACGTGGCGAGCCCGTCGGCAAAGCGCCAGGTGCGCCCGCCTGCGGTGATGGCCATGCTCCCGTCGGCAGAAGCGAGGTAGGGCTTCTCCGAAGGCGTCCCGGGAGTGAACACGATGGGATCCCCCGTTCTGCCGAAGAGCGGCCCACAGCAAACCCATAAGGCAATCAGCCCAATCGGCCAGAGCATGCTTCTTTCATCCTCATTGTTATGCAGATCGTCCTCTGTTTGGAGCCCTGCGCCGCACGCCTTCTCGTCATCGCCCATCCTCGCGCAAAGCAGCGCGCGGACCGTCCGCCCTTCCTTCAGGCGCGCTTGAATTCCCGGTCAATCTCATGAAAGGGGATCGTCACAACGGCAGGCCGACCGTGTGGGCAGAAATGGGGGTTCTCGGTGTCGGCGAGCTGGGCGATCAAACCCTCCATCTCCTCGAGTGTGAGAGGGTCTCCGGCCTTCACTGCCATCTTACAGGCGTTGGTAATGGTAACGTGATCCCGCTGGACCACGAGCCGTCGCGCAACCGACTGGTGCACGAGTTCGTCCACCATATCACGGAGGAGTGTGTCCCAGGCACGGCGGGATGCGTAAACCGGCACGGCGCGCACGAGAAAGGCATCCCTGCCGAAGGGCTCCAGATCCCATCCCATGGCGGCGAAGTCTTCCAGCCGCTGTCGAAGCAGGGTGGCCTCAGCGGACCCAAGGGAAAGAGAAAACGGCTCCGTAAGGCGCTGGGAGGCCAGGGGCTGAGCCTGCCTCATGCGCGAGAGGCGCTCATAGAGCACCCGTTCGTGGGCTACGTGTTGATCAATAATGGCGATACCCCGGTCCGTCACGGCCACGATGTAGGTGTTTTGAACCTGCCCCAAAACGCGGTACCCGCGGAGCTCCTCACGCGTACTCAGGTTTGCCGCGCCAGGAACCGCGTTCCCTCGCGCCAAGCCCGCACCTGCCCCTGGGTCCGCCTCCGTTGGCCGAAAGGCATCCACGGCGGCGCGGTATGCCTCCGGCGAGATGGAGGGGCGGGCGGCAGTGGCCGCTGATGCGGGCTGGTAGCGCAATCCTGCACGGTTTCCCAGCGTCAGTGTGGGGCTCACACTCTCGGATTGGAGAGCGTTCTTCACAGCCTGGTTCACTGCATGATGCACCTCATGATCGCGCTCGAATTTCACCTCGCTCTTGGTGGGATGCACATTCACATCCACCAGGCGCGGATCCATCTCGAGAAAGATCACTGCCACCGGGTAGCGCCCGTCGGGGGTGAAGGCGCGAACGGCATCTTCCAGAGCGTGGGCAAGGAGCCTGCTTCGAATGGGGCGTCGGTTCACGAAGAAGAGCTCATGGGTGCGGCCTGGGCGGTTGAAATCCGGCGCACATACGTATCCGTGCACCCGTACGGATCCGAAGGAGCCTTCTACACGCAGGGCTTTGCGGGCGGCGTCGCGTCCCCAAACGGTAGCGACACAGTCCAGCAGATCCCCGTTACCCGGTGTAGCCAAGGCAGCCTGCTCTTCGCTCACCAGGCGGACGGCTATATCGGGATGGGCCAGCGCCAGGTGTGCCACTACCTCGACGCAGCGCGCCGTTTCGGTGGGCGTCGTCTTGAGGAACTTGAGCCGAGCCGGAGTGTTGTAGAAGAGGTTTTCGACTACTACCGTTGTGCCGTCGGCGGCGCCGGCAGGCTCAACCGCCTCGATGATGCCGCCGCGCACATGCACCCGGGTGGCGGCATCGGCCTCAGCAGACTTGGTGGTGAGCGTCAAAAGCGACACCGAGGCTATGGAGGGCAAAGCCTCTCCGCGGAAGCCCAACGTCCGCACCGCAAAGAGATCGTCGGATGTGCGGATCTTGGACGTGGCGTGGCGCTGCAAAGAGAGGATTGCGTCCTCCTCGTCCATGCCCCAGCCGTTATCGGACACTTCGATGAGGCGCTTTCCTCCCTCAATGAGGCGGATCACGATGCGGGTGGCCTGGGCATCTATGGCATTCTCCACCAGCTCCTTCACTGCCGAAGCGGGCCGCTCCACCACTTCTCCCGCCGCAATGCGGTTGGCCGTTTGATCATCGAGCAGTATGATGCGCTGGCCCACAGCATCCCTCCACGCAGTTCGGATTGCCGGCAATCCCTAAGACCGCGAGCGCCTTACAAATCAGGGGCGCGGCTTTCCGTCTCCCCAATCAAGAAGATCATGAAGCCCGCCATGGCAATTTGCACAACGGCCAAGAGCATTCCCAGGGCACCCGACCAGCCGCCCTCGAGGAACGCCATCCCAAGGCCGAACAGGCCGCCCACAATACTCAGGAAGCACATTACGTTCGTAATGCCGCGCACCAGTTCGATGCGGGCGAGGAGGCCCAGCCCGATGACCGCCGATAAGCCGTTGATGGACGTGTCCACCACGCCGCCACGGACCAAGAGGACGTGCACAACCCCTTGGAGGATCCACCAGACCGCTACGCCGTAATACGCCGGCCAAACCCAGGGCGGCGTCCCCGTCGAGCCCTCTTCCCGGTTTGGCGCCGGGGAACTGCGCTGGGGTACCGCCAAGGATGCGCCGCAGAATTGGCAGCGCACCGCGCCATCGGGAAGAGTAGCGTTGCAGGCAGGGCACTTGATCACGGCACCATACCTTTCTGGCAGGTCACGCCTGCCGCTTCAACGCGCGCTGCAATTCGTCCAGCTTCATGAGCGCTTCTACGGGCGTCATCTCGGCCAGCTCGAGCTTCTCAAGCTCTTCCAGTACAGGGTGCATCTGCGCCTCGAACAGGGTGAGCTGCATCTTCTGCTTGCGCACGGAAACCTGAAGAGGCGTTGCGCCGTCGGCGGGCATTCCGGCGCCGCTATGCTCGAGGCCTTTAAGGATCTCTTGGGCCCGCGCTACTACTTCTGGGGGCACGCCCGCCATCCGAGCTACCTGGATGCCGTAGCTGCGGTCGGTTCCGCCGGGCACCAGCTTGTGCAGCCATACGATGCGCTCCCCCTGTTCTTTTACGGCCATGCGGTAATTCTTCACCGAGGGAAGCCGCCGCGCCAGATCGTTGAGATAGTGATAGTGCGTTGCGAAGAGTGTCCGGCAGCCGATTTGCGCGAGGTATTCCGCAACGGCCCACGCGATGGAAAGGCCGTCATACGTTGAGGTTCCCCGGCCGATTTCATCCAGGATTACCAAGCTGCGCGGCGTAGCGTTATTAAGGATGTTCGCCGTTTCGGACATCTCGACCATGAACGTAGATTGCCCCGTAGCCAGTTCGTCGTGGGCTCCCACCCGCGTGAAAATGCGGTCCACCACACCAATCTCAGCCTCATCTGCGGGAACGAAGCTCCCCATCTGAGCCATGATCACGATGAGGGCCACCTGGCGCAGCGCGGTAGATTTGCCGGACATATTCGGCCCTGTGATGATGTGGAGCCGGTTCTCGGAGCAATCCAGAAGGCAATCATTCGGCACGAAGGGGGCCAATCCTGGGATGCGCTCCACCACGGGGTGCCGGCCCGCCCGGATGCGTATGACATCGCTCTCCGTAACCTTTGGCCGCACGTAATGCGATCGCACGGCGACCTCTGCCAAGGCTGCGGTAACGTCGAGCTCCGCAATTGCCCGAGCGCACTGAAGCAGTACGCCCGATGCTTCCGCCACACGCTCCCGCACAGACGCGAAAAGGGTGTATTCCAGTTCCACCGACTTTTCGTCCGCTCGCAGAACTTTGTCTTCGTATTCCTTCAGCGCCTCCGTAATGAAGCGTTCACCCGAGGCCGTGGTCTGCTTCCGCCGGTAATCCGCAGGGACCTTGCTGAGGTGCGGTTTGGTGACTTCGATGAAGTATCCGAATACGGCGTTGTACCCAACCTTGAGGGACGGGATCCCTGTACGCTCGCGCTCCTTTCGCTCGAGTTCGGCGATCCAGGCGCGGCCTTCTGCGGCGAGCGAACGGAGGGCATCCAATTCTGCCGAGTAGCCCGGCTTGATGATGCCTCCGTCACGCGAGCCGGGTGGCGCGTCTGGGATGATGGCATGGTCTATGAGCTCAGCGACGTCCGCAGGGGTAGCGGCATAGGCCACGCGCTGTTCGGCTAAGATAGGCACCGAACCCGGAGCCGGCGAAGGGCTCCCGAGCCTGCGGGAGATGTCTCGCAGCACTTCCGACTGCACATCGCGAAGGAGATCCCGCAGGATCGGCAGCCGCAAAAGCGATTCCTTGAGACCGATCAGGTCCCGGGCGTTTGCGAGACTCGCCGCGCACCGAGACACGAGGCGTTCGATATCGTTCACGCTCCGCAAAGCTGCGCGCAAATCGGCCCTTAAGAGCTCTGACGACGCGAGCTCCTCCACGGCGTCCAGACGCTGGCGGATCTCGGCCGGATCCAGCAAAGGTTCCTCGATGCGCCGGCGCAGCAAGCGCCCACCCATGGGCGTGAGGGTGTCGTCCAGTACGCCGAGCAGAGTTCTGGATCGCCCTCCATCACCGAGGCAACTCGTGAGTTCCAGATTGCGCCGGGCTACGCGGTCCAGCGATAAAAAGCCCGCGGTAGAATACGTAGAGAGCGATGTGATGTGAGCGAGGGCGTTCCCCTGTGTCTCCCGCAGGTAGTGCAGCACCATGGCTGCAGCTTCCAGACCCGTGGTGTATTCCTCGCATCCGAAGCCGCGCAGAGATTGCGTTCCGAAGTGCCTCAGCAAAACCTCACGCGGGTTCCGCAGGCCGCCGGCTTCGCGGGGAGAAAACAAGGTGACCGGCGCGCTGACGGCTTGCCTCAACATCTCAGCAAGCTCAGGTTGCGTAGCCGGAACCAGAACCTCGGCCGGCTCCAAGCGGCAGATTTCTTCGGTAAGCCGTTCTATCCGCTCTTCTCCGGCGAGTTCTGTGGTGAGAAATTCCCCGGTAGACACATCCACAACGCCAATCCCAGATGCTGGGTTTCCCACCACTGCAGCCACCAAGTAGTTGTTTGCACCGGCCTCAAGAAGAGCGTCTTCGAACACGGTGCCGGGCGACACCACCCGCGTGACGCGCCGCTTTACGAGTCCCTTGGCTTGCTTGGGATCCTCCACTTGGTCCATGAGGGCCACGCGCAAACCGCTCTGAAGCAACCGGGCCACGTACCGCTCCACAGCGTGGTAGGGCACACCGGCCATGGGGACACGGCAGTCTCCGTCGTCTCGTGCGGTAAGGGTAATATTGAGCGTCGCCGCAATCGTCTCTGCATCTTCCCCGTAGGCTTCGTAGAAATCGCCCACGCGCATGAGGAGGATCACTCCCGGATGCTGCCTTCGGGCCCCGAAGTATTGCTGCATCAGGGGAGTGCGCGGCTTGTAGGTGCTTTCCTCACTGGTTGGAATTTGCGCCTGCATATGGGGAAGTATACCGAATACCGATGAGGCCGTGGACCGGATTGCATCCCGCAGAAACCCTGGGGCGTCCGCTCCGCCAGCCCATCACGCGAGGGTCTTTCGGAACCTGGAGCCGGCCGCGGCCAGAAGCAGGATGCTCAACACCACGAGGGCACCGAAGCTTGCTTCGAGATCTCCGAATCCGGCGCCCCGAACGATGACGCCGCGCAGGATATTCAAGAAGAACGTCACCGGAATAAAGTGACTGAGCAGGTAGATGGCGCCAGGCATCGTCTCTCTCGGGAAGACGAACCCCGACATGAGGATGGAGGGAAGCGTAATGAGCAGGGTGAATTGCAGAGCCTGCGCCTGGTTTCGCGCAACCGTGCTGATGAGAAGCCCCAGCGAAAGCGAGGCTACGATAAAGGGGATGCTCAGGCCCAAAAGGAGCCAAACATCCCCAACGATCCGCACGTCAAAAACCGTCCAGCCTACGTAGAGCACGGTTCCCATCTCAAAAAAGGCCAGCAGCGCGTAGGGGCTCACCTTTCCCAAAATGAGACCCAGCCGGCCCACAGGGCTTACCATCAACTGCTCCAACGTGCCGAGCTCGCGTTCCCGCACGATGCTGAATGCCGTAAGGGCGATCGTAACAAGCTGCATGATCACCCCGATGAGGCCCGGGATCATAAAGATCTGTGTGCGCATCGCCGGATTGAACACCACATTGACCCGAGCATCAACGGGCCATGGCTGCGTGTCTATGCGCTTGATGCCCGGTCCGCTGCCGGCATCCTTGATGCGGTGCGGCGAAAAGCGGGCACGTTGCCCGCCGAGAAGGGCCATCTGAGCGCGAATGGCCACCTGGCTGTCGCTACCGTCAATGAGCACGCGCACCTGGGGGATCGTTCGTCCCAAAACCTGCCGCTCGAAACCCGGCGGCACAACAACCACAACCCTCACCGCTCCGCTGCGAAGCGCCGCCTCCGCCTCTCCTGTTGCGGCAGGCTCCATCACCGGATCCAGATATTGGGTATTGCGAAGGGATGCTATGTAGCGGCGGCTCTCCGGGGAACGGTCCAGATCCACGACAGCGGTAGCGATATGGCGCACATCGAAGTCTATGGCAAACCCGAAGAGCGTCAGTTGCACCATGGGGATGACCAGTGCGATAACCAGATACGTAGGATCCCGAACAAGGTGCAGGATCTCTTTCCGGAAGATGCTCAAATAGCCCCGCATCATCGTGCGGGTCCCTCCTGCGCAGCTTCCTCGGCCAGCGCTACGAAGACGTCCTCGAGCGAGGGTTCTACAGGCTCCACGCGCGCCCCGGGCAAACCCGCCGCGTCCAGGATGGCGCCGATCGCAGCGTCTGATACATCGGCCGACACGGTGAGGCGCACTTCAGACTCCCGCAACGTAGCAGACTGGGTGAATGGCGCATCCTTGAGGATGGCCAGAGCCCTAGCCGGTGCGGACGTGGCCACGGTCACGCGGCGCCGGTCCGGCGGGGACACCTGAGGCAACGCTTTCAGCTCGCTCGGAGTTCCACAGGCAATGAGGCGCGAAAGATAAAGGTAACCCACAGCGCTGCACCTCTCGGCCTCGTCCATGTAGTGCGTCGTGACGAAGAGCGTGCGCCCCCGCGCCGCCAGGTCGAAGAGCAGATCCCACAACTGGCGCCTGGCCACCGGGTCTATGCCCGATGTGGGCTCGTCGAGAAACAGAAGATCGGGGTCGTGGATCAGCGCTGCAGCCAGGGCCAACCTCTGCCTCCATCCGCCAGAGAGATCAGCCGCCCGCCTGTGGGAATAGGGCCCCAGCCCAAGAAGGTCGGTGACCTCCGCCTGCCGCGAGCGCAACTGCCGGCGGGTGAGGCCATAGATGGACCCAAAGAAGGCTAGGTTCTCCTTCACCGTAAGATCGCGGTAAAGGCTGAAGGACTGGTTCATGTATCCGATGGTGCGTTTGATCTCTTCGGATTGGCGCACGATGTCGAAACCGTTCACCACGGCGCGGCCGGCCGTAGGCTCCAAAAGACCGCAGAACATGCGGATGCACGTGCTCTTTCCGCTCCCATTGGGCCCCAGAAAACCGAAGATGGAACCACGTTCCACCTTCAGATCCAGATGGTCCACGGCGAGTACGGAACCGAACCTTCTGGTTAACCCTTGAGCTTCGATGGCAAGCATGGCAGCCGCGTGTCCCATGCAAGGAATGGATTGTAGCCGCGGTTTCTGGCCTGGGAGCGATGCATCAATAGACCCTGTTGCCCAGGCGTCGCACAGAGGCCGCCATCCCGGGCTTGACCCTGGCATCGGGAAGCGCAAGCCGCAGTCGGACCGCGAACACCTGTTTGCCGCGTTCTTCGGGCGTTTGCAGGTTCGCAGGCGTGAATTCTCCCATGGAAGACACGCTTGCAACCACAGCATGCACCGTACCCCGAATGCCGTCTACCTGCAGCTCTGCAGGGACACCCGGATGAATGGCCGCCAGGTCTTTCTCGGGCACGTACACGCGCAACCAGAGGTTGTTTGGATCCTGCAACCGGGCGACGACCCCTCCAGGCGGCACAAGATCGCCGACGGCCACGAGCATGCGCTCTACCACGCCGGAGAACGGAGCGCGCACCACCTCTTCGGCCTGGTTGGCGGCTGCAGCATGGGCGCGGGCACTGGCGGCCAGCCTTTGGTACCGCGCCTGGGCCAACGCCTCCGCACGTGTTCCGTGCCGAAGTTCGATCAATACAGCGCGCGCCTCGGCAACTCTGGCGCGAGCCGCTGCAATATCTTCCGGGCGAGAGCCCCTCAAAAACAGTTCCAAACCCGCCGTGGCGGCGGCCACACGAGCAGCGGCAGCGCGCTTCTCCTCCGGGCGTGTGCCGGCCAGCAGAAGGTTCAGGGAAGCCTGGGCTTCTTTGTATGCCTCCCGCGCCTGGTTCAATTCCTCTGCGGGAGTGCCGCGTTCACCGCGCGTCCAGGCCTCTTCGGCCTCTTTCCTGCGCGCCGTGGCGACGCGGGCGGCCGCGGCCGCCGTGTCCAGATATTGTTTGCTCACCGCGCCTTCTGCATAAAGCTTCTGGGCACGCACCAGATCTGCCTGAGCAAGGATCGCCTGCGCCGCCGAAGCATCGAGCTTTGCCTTCAGTTCGGAGCGCTCCTCCTGAGTGAGCCCTCGCTCCGCCGCTGCGAGCCGCGCTTGCGCGAGGCGTTCCACAGCTCGTGCGCGGGCTATCTCTTCCTTGCGCGGGCCGGCAACTGCTTCTTCGTAAAGCGCCTCAGCCTCCCGCAGCTTCCCGCGAGCTGCAGCAATCTCCTCTTCCCTGGGTCCCTTCAGCGCCTTGTCGAGAGCAGCTTGGGCTTCCGCCAAGACGGCAATCTGTTTGGCTATCTCCTCCTTTCGCGGACCGTGCAGGGCCATTTCCCATGCAGCGCGCGCGGCTCCGGCTTCCCATTCCTGCGCCGCTGTCTGGTCGCGGGCGGCACGGGCTTCGAGCACCACAATGGCTTGCCCTTCGGCCACACGCTGGCCTTCTTCCGCCAGGATCCGGGCCACACGACCGCCCAAACGCGTGGCTGCATCGGTAGGCTCCGCCTCGAAGACACCCGACAGCCTGCTTCGCTCACGCTGGCGGAACGCATCCACGTACCAGCCGCCGAATCCCAGCCCGGCTACAACAACTAAGACACCTGCCATGCGAAGAACCCAGCTCATAGAGCGCCTTCTACAGACATACGTTTCCTCGCATCCTACAATTCGCGGGAGGACCGGCAATTCCCTAGATTGGGGGCAAAACCGCTTTTAGGGATCACCCGCTCCGGGAGCATGCCGTAACGAGTAGCAGCAGAGGATCGGCCAGGCAATACGGATACGATCGCGGTTGCAAACGCAATCGGCTGGACCTCCGCGCGGCGCTTTGCCTCAAACAGCCTTTCCGCGGGGCTAGAGGCAGATCTCACCCTTGAAGCCCCACAGATGCGCCTCCGTTGCGCGCACGGGCACCAGCTTCCCCACGAACTCCCGGCTCGCCGCAAATACCATGGTCCGGAAGCACGACGTACGCCCGGTGAGCACCGCGGGATCTCTCGGGCTCGGACCCTCCACCAAAACCTCGAACGTCCTGCCGACTAGCGATTGGTGCTTTTCGACGACGATGGCGTTCACCCGGGCGATTAGGCGGTTAAGGCGATCCACCTTGACTTCGCGCGGGATCTGGTTCGGCATAGATGCAGCCTTGGTGCCCGGGCGGGGAGAGAAGGCAAACATAAAGGCTCCGTCGAAGCGCACTTCCTCCACAAAGTTGAGCGTGTTGAGGAATTGGGCCTCGGTTTCGCCAGGGAAACCGACCATGAGGTCCGTGGTAATCGAGATATCGGGCATCGCCTGCCGAAGCTGGGACACGATGATGCGGTACTGCGCCACCGTATATCCCCTGTGCATGGCGAGAAGAACTGCATCATCGGCGGATTGCAGGGGCAGATGCACATGCCGGCAGACTTTGGGCAGGCGGGCCATTGCGCCGATGAGCTCTTCGGTGAAATCTTTTGGATAAGGCGAGGTAAACCGGATGCGCTGAATGCCCCGGATTTCGCTGATGCGCTCTAAGAGGCGCGCGAAGGTCATCCGCTGGCCCGGCAAATTCCTGCCGTAAGAATTTACAGTCTGCCCAAGCAGGGTTACCTCCCTGGTACCCGAGTGTGCCAGCATCTGGATCTCAGCGAGGATCTCTTCCGGCGGGCGGCTTCGCTCTCTGCCCCGCGTCAAGGGCACGATGCAGAAGGTGCAGAACTTGTCGCAGCCATACATGATCGGCACATGCGCCTTCAACTTCGGCTTGCGCTGGAGGGACCGAACGGGAACATCCGCCACGCGGGATCCCTTGCGCGGGGGCAGATCCAGCGCAGACACAAGGCCCGGCGCCTCGCGTGCCTGCACAGCCCGCAGAAGCTGCGGCAACTTGCCTATGGCGCCGGTCCCCATGACGAAATCCACGCACGGGGCTCTTCGCCTGATCTGCTCACTCTGCACCTGGGCCATGCACCCGCACACCCCTACAATCAGATCGGGCCGGCGTTCCTTCAATGCGGCCAGTTCCCCCAGTTTGCTGTAGACCTTCTCCTCAGGCTTGAGCCGCACCGAACACGTGTTCAGAAGTACCACCTGGGCCTGGTCCGGGTTCGACACCGGCTGGTAGCCCATGGCCTCCAATTGCAAGGCCATCTGCTCAGTGTCCTCTTCATTCATCTGGCAACCCCAGGTGAAAATGGTGTAACCCGGCTTCTCCATGAAGCGTCCTCCAAGCTCTGCACCCAATCCCGAGATCTGCCGAGATTAGGGGGCACCGACTATTATAGCAAACGGCCCCCTGCGCCGTTCCACCGGGCCGCATCGCCGCTATTGTTGGTGCGCAGAACAGGCCAGGGGCCAACCTCTCTCATGTGAACGGTTGTTTCATGTTATACTTTTCTCAGCCCTGGTTCTCAGGAGGTGCCCCGTGCGTCAAACAGTCCAAGATCTCCTCGAAGAGGTTCTGCCTAGCGTGTCGCGGCCTGCCCGCTATACGGGCGGCGAGCTCAATCAGATCGTCAAAGACCACGCATCCGTACGCGTCAAATGGGCCCTGGCCTTCCCGGACGCCTACGAGATCGGGATGAGCAATCTTGCGCTCTCCATCCTCTATCATGTCCTGAACAGCCGGGACGACTGCCTGGCAGAGCGCACCTTTGCCCCGTGGCCGGACATGGAAAAGCAGATGCGCCTCCGTGGCATCCCGCTCTTTACGCTGGAAACCAAGACACCGGTGGCAACATTCGATTTCCTGGGCTTCTCGCTCTCCTACGAGATGAGCTACACCAACGTGCTCAATATGCTGGATCTCGCCTGCATCCCCATCCATGCCGAGGAGCGCACCCGCCGCCACCCCCTCGTCATTGCCGGAGGGCATTGCACGTACAACCCCGAGCCCATGGCTCCCTTCGTAGACCTGTTCCTCATAGGCGAGGCGGAGGAGGCCCTCCATGAGATCACCGACTGCTTCGCAAACTATGCCGGAGCAGACCGCATCGAGTTGCTGCGCCGATTGGCCCGCATCGAAGGCGTCTACGTCCCCCGTTTTTACACGCCACGATACACTGCCCTCCCGCTCGAAGGATACGTACCGCACTCGCGGTTCGCCAACGCCGATCACCGCCTGCTGGAGGGAGTGCTTCCCTCCCCGGATGGAGGCCCGTCCGTCCCCGCCACAGTGAAGCGCCGCCTTGTTTGGGATGTGGACCGCCTGCCCTATCCCACCCGCCCCATCGTTCCCTTCATTGAAGTAGTTCATGACCGCATCGCGCTTGAGGTGATGCGCGGATGTACCCGTGGTTGCCGCTTCTGCCAGGCAGGAATGATCACCAGGCCCGTGCGGGAGAAATCCCCGCAACGCCTCATGGAACTGGCGAGAGAGACGGTGCGCAACACCGGGCACGAAGACATCTCTCTTGTGTCCCTCTCGACTGCGGATTACAGCCGAGTGGACGAACTGGTACAGCGCCTCGTGACGGAACACGCCAGCAAGCGTGTGGGGGTGTCTCTCCCGTCGCTTCGGGCTGATCGAGACTGCGTACACCTCGTGGAGCAGATCCAGAAGGTGCGCAAAACCGGCCTTACCTTTGCGCCCGAGGCGGGATCTCAGCGCCTTCGGGACGTCATCAACAAGAATGTAACAGAAGAGAACCTTTTCGCCGCGGCTGAAGCAGCCTTCACCGCCGGATGGCGGCATATCAAGCTCTACTTCATGATCTCTCTTCCTACGGAAACGGACGAAGACGTCGCGGCCATTGCCGATCTTGCCCACCGTGTGTGCGCACTCGGGCGGCGCTTGGGCGTGCGCAATCCCACCGTCGCCATCGGTGTGTCCTCTTTCGTGCCCAAACCCAACACCCCCTTCCAGTGGCACGGCCAGGACAGCGTGGACGAAATCGAGCGCAAACAGCGCCTCATTCGCCGCAGCATTCGCGATCGCGCCGTCCAATTCCGGGGCCATAATCCGCGCACCACCCATCTCGAAGCTGTCCTTTCCTTGGGAGACCGCCGCGTCGCCGCTGCTGTCGAGCGGGCCTGGCGCTTGGGCTCTACCTTCGACGCGTGGGACGAATACTTCGATTACGACCGGTGGATGCAGGCGTTCGAAGACACCGGAGTAGATCCCTACTTCATTGCCAACCGCCCGAAGGATTACTCCGAGGTTCTGCCGTGGGATCACATAGATTGCGGAGTGAGCAAAGCATACCTCAAAGTGGAAGACCGCCGCGCCAGAGCGCAAACCCCTACGCACGATTGCCACACCGGAGGATGCACCATGTGCCAGGCGTGCGACCGCTTCATTCTGGAAGGCATCGGCCGGAAGGCGATCGAGCGTAAAAAGGCGTATATCCCGCTGGCATCGTAGAACGCCTCTGCGCCCTTCCCGGTGCGGACATCCGCATCAATCCCCGCCGCTCAAGGAGCTACACCGTTCCCGCGGTTGACCGTGATTGCCCCTGGCGGGTACAGTGTGCATCCGATACCGCCCTCCCTGGCACCCGCCAATCGGCACAAGGGATACACAGGGCCATCCCCAGGAGACCATTCATGGAATACGACGTCAAAGACCTCAACCTTGCCCCCAAGGGAAAGCTGCGCATCGAGTGGGCCGAGATGGATATGCCCGTTCTCCGCCTCATTCGGAAGCGCTTCCAACAGGAACGGCCGCTGGACGGGCTCAAACTTGTAGCCTGCCTCCACATCACCACCGAAACCGCCAACCTCGCCATCACCCTTCAAGCGGGCGGCGCCCAACTCGCTCTCTGTGCTTCCAACCCCCTCTCTACGCAAGATGACGTCGCGGCAGCGCTGGTGCAGGAATACGGCATCCCCACGTTTGCCATCAAGGGTGAAGACCACGAAACCTACTATCGGCATATCCATTCCGCGCTGAACATCGGCCCCAACCTCACCATGGACGACGGAGCCGACACGGTAGGCGTAATCCACAGCGAGCGAACAGAACTCGTTGCGAACATCATTGGGGGCACCGAAGAGACCACCACCGGCGTCATCCGCCTGCGTGCCATGGCCAAAGAGGGGGTGCTCAAGTACCCCATCGTAGCCGTGAACGATGCAGACACAAAGCATCTCTTCGACAACCGGTACGGCACAGGCCAGAGTACCATTGACGGCATCATCCGCGCTACCAACCGGCTTCTCGCAGGTTCGACGTTCGTCGTCGCAGGATACGGGTGGTGCGGTCGCGGCGTCGCGATGCGGGCCAGGGGAATGGGAGCGCGCGTGATCGTCACGGAAGTCAACCCTGTACGGGCTCTGGAGGCCGTGATGGATGGGTTTGAAGTGATGCCCATGGCCCAGGCTGCGTCCATAGGAGATCAGTTTTGCACCCTAACCGGTGATATCCACGTCTTGCGCCGCGAGCATTTTCAGTTGATGAAGGACGGGGCCATCATCTCCAATTCCGGCCATTTCAACGTAGAGATTGACTTGGATGCTCTTCGCGAAATGGCAGTAAGCATTCGCCAGGTGCGCGAATTCGTGGAGGAATTCGTCATGGCGGACGGCCGCCGCTTGTACGTTCTGGGGGAAGGCCGCCTCATCAACCTCGCCGCGGCAGAAGGCCATCCTGCCGCCGTGATGGATATGTCCTTCGCCAATCAGGCTCTGTGTGCGGAGTTCATGGCAAAGAATGCCGCAAAGCTCCAGAGGGCCGTTTATCCCGTACCTCCGGAGATTGACCGCGAAATCGCCCGCTTGAAGCTGAAGGCGATGGGCATCGAAGCCGACACGCTGACACCGGAGCAGGAGCACTATCTGGCAAGCTGGGAGATGGGAACGTAGGCGCTGCCCAGCACCAGTTTGGGTTTTTTGATGCACTTGCCTGTTACTGTTTCGTCCGTCCGCCGTCCATGGACAGTGGAAGCAGGCCGGAGGAGAGCGCCCGGCCTGGCCAATCCTCGCATCCGCAACCAGATGCACATCCAAGGAGAAGCTAGAATGAAGCGGACGATCAGTTTTGCCGTGCTGCTAGCCGTTGCCGTATGCAGCGCATGGGCTCAGGGACCAGGCGGACCCGGCGGGCGCCGAGACTTTATGGGCGGCCCCATGGGCGGCGGATTGATGCTTTTGAACATCCCTGAAGTCCAAAAAGAACTCAAGATGACCCAGCCCCAGATCGAGAAGCTCCAGGCCAAGATGCAGGAAGTGCGTCAGAGCATGCGGGAGCTCATGCAAGGGGCGGGCGGCCCGCAAGCCTTCGGCAACATGTCCAACGAGGAGCGGCAAAAGCTCTTCGCCAAAATGGCCGAGATCAGCAACAAAGCCGCGGCGGACATTCTGGACACCACTCAGCTAAAGCGCTTCAAACAGCTCGAGATCCAGCGCCAAGGTGCCCAGGCGTTCCGCAATCCCGAGGTGGTCAATGCCCTCCAGCTCACCCAGGAGCAGAACGACAAGATCGCCGGCGTTTTGCGGGACATGATGCAGGCGATGCGTGATGCCATGCAAGGCGTAGATTTCCGCAACATGACCGATGACGACCGCGCGAAGCTTCAGGCCACCCAGAAGCGCGTATCCGACGAGGCGATGAGCAAGATCCAGGCGATCCTCAGCGATGCACAAAAGGCCAAATGGAAGGAAATGACCGGAGCGCCCTTCACCTTCCCTGCGTTTCGGATGCCCGGGGGACGTCGCCCAGCAGCCTGAAACCGTACAAGCAGCTCGGTGGTTAAGAGCCATGCCGGAGGAGCCGCCCGGCATGGCTCTTTTGCTTCACCCGGATGCGGATGCCGCAACTACAGCACGGAAACCGGGAACCGGGTGCGACCGCGGCCGGTCATTTGGAAGCACAAGGGATCTCCGTGCCTGCGAACGCAAGCGGGCTCTCGAAGCGGCGTAGCGTGCCTTGGGGCTGATTTGCTACAATGACACAGAAGCCGGCCGGAGAATACGTCTTATGAATCCGCTTCAGGAGCAGAAGTTTGCAGAAGAGTATGTGCTTCTCGCCGCTGCTCTCCGAAGGGCGTCTCAGTCCCCCTCGGCGCAAGCAGCCGCTGCGGTCTTTTTGGAAGCGCTCACTGAAGCCGGCATCCTAACTGGGACGGAGCTCCGCGGAACCTTCGTAAACGGCGGATCGCTTCGCATCGGCCGGGCGCCTCAGGACACAGCATCCGAGCCCCCTTTGGTTGAGGCCCTTCACTTCCCCTGGGGTCTGCGCGGTGAGGTCGTTCTTTTCCCTAGCCGAAAGCTGGATGGAGACTTCGTGGCCCACATGGTGATGCACCTGGGTCTCCTCCTCCGCCACCACTTGCTTCACGAACGCTGCGTGGAATTGGAGAACACGTGCAGCCGGCGCATCGAAGAGGTGGGAGCGATCTACGAAATAGGGCGCGCTATGGCTGGAACGGACCTCTCCCAAATCCTCCAAACCATCGCCCGCAAGGCCGTAGAGGTATTGGGCGGGCGCAACTGCGCCGTCATGCGCCTCGATCGGGACACCGGCGACCTATCCCTCGAAGCCACCGCCTCTCAGCCGCAAGCCTCTGCAAACGGTGCGTTGCCGAACTCTGCCGAGGTGTCGGCGGTTCTTCCAGCCATGATGCAACTCGCCCGTCAAGTTGCCCGATCAGGGGAACCTGTACTGCTCCCAGACCAAACAAGCGCTCCCCCGCAGCACGAAGGCCGGGACGCTCAGGCGACAGGTTCTGCGATGCTCGTACCTATCCGAAGCGACCAGCGCGATCTATTAGGGGTTCTGTGCATCTGTCGCGATCCGGGTTCTACCTCCTTCGATCGCAACGACCTGCGCCTCTTCCACATTCTGGCGGGTCAGGCCGGGCTCGCGATTACGAGTGCCCAGCTCTATTCGGATCTGCGGCGCAGGGTCTACGAACTCTCGTTTCTTTCCGACGTAAGCCGAACGATCAGTTCAGTGGGAAACCTCGACGCTCTGCTGGAACTCGTGGTGGACCGGCTCCCGTCCTTCGCCCAGGTAGATCGGTGCTGCATCTACCTCTTCGACCGGGCGTCGCGGCGCTATATCCCCAGAGCCCTGCGCGGGTATCGTCCCGAGATGCCTGGAGCCCATTCCGTGCGGCGCGGACAGGGCGTCATCGGTGTGGCCGCCATGAAGCAGATCCCCATCGTTGAGGTGGACGCGCGCAACGCATTGCAGCCAATTCGTGGCTTTGCCCGGGCCCTCGGCACAAACTCTTTCGCAGCCATTCCGATTACGGCCAAAGGCAGCGCCATCGGCGTTCTCCTCGTAGACAACAAATTCACGGGCAGAACGATCGGGCCGGACACGGTCGAGCGTCTCGCGCTCTTCGTGGATCAAGTGTCTGTGGCGGTAGAGAACGCCATCCTTCACGAGGACCGCGAGCACCGGTTCCGAGAACTGGACCGCCTGGCTACGCAAACGGACAACATCCTGCGCTCCATTGCCACAGCGGTTGCCGTTGTGGATGCAGCCGGATATGTAACCCGATGGAACGACGCGGCTGCAGCCCTCTGGGGCATCCCGGCAGAGGAAGCCATTTCCCAAGACTATAACGTGCTCGTGCGCCGCCTGAAACTGCCTCCCGAGGAGGTGGACCAGCTCGCCCGCGCCATGTCAAAAGTACGAGACACGGGAGATCCCGTGCGCGAGTACCAGCTTCGTCTTCATCCCGAAGGCCGGCCGGAGCTTTGCGTGAACATGGCAGTATCCCCTCTAACAGATCGGCAGGGTAACCGCCAGGGCGCGGTACAGGCAACTGAAGACATCACAGACCGCATCACCTTGGAAGCCGAGATGGCACGGATGAGCCGCTTGGCCGACATCGGGAAGCTTGCAGCCAAGCTGGCCCACGAACTGCGAAACCCTCTGAGCCCCATCAAAGGCGCCGCACAGCTCATTCGCAAAGAGTACGGACACGATGCCAACCTCAACGAGTTTCTAGACATCATCGAGGAGGAAGTAAATACCCTCAACCGCATCACGTCAGAGCTTCTAGACTTTGCCCGCCCCCTTTCTCTAGACCTGCGCCCCATCAACCTGAACGACGTAATCCAGAAGAACCTACGGTTCCTAGCCGGATACCTGTCCGAACGACGCATCGCCTGCGAATTCCAGCCTGAGGCCTCCCTGCCCCAGATCGTTGCCGATCCCAGGCAAATGGACCAGGTGATCCGAAACCTTGCCATCAATGCTGCGCAGGCCATGGCCACGGGGGGCCGCCTAAGCCTGGCAACCCGTTACCATCCCACACGACAAGCCGTCGCGATGGAGATTACAGACACAGGTCCTGGCATCCCACCCGAGGCTCTGGACACCATCTTTCAGCCCTTCTTCACCACCAAGGCGAAAGGAGCGGGGTTGGGTCTGCCCATAGTCCGTAAAATCGTGGAGACCCACGGGGGCAACATCGCGGTTCACTCTTTGCCAGGGAATGGCACGACATTCGTTGTAAGCTTGCCTCTGGCGCCGCCCGGCGTGCGCACCTCGACCTCGACTGAAGGGATGGCGATTGTGCCCGATGAATAGGCATCCGCGCCGACAAGCCACGGCGCATGCGCCGACACCTCCCCCACGACTCCGCTGGAATGCACCCTTTGCCATGCGGTGGTGTTCCTTGGGCTGCCGGAGCGAAGCGTGCACACTTCACAGCCGATAATACAAGCAAGTACACGGAAGGATCACAGACCACGGTGGGTGTCAAGAAAAAGGTTATCCTGGTTGTTGACGACGAACCCAATATTCGCCGCGTATTAGAGGCCATGCTCGTGAGAGACGGCTATCAGGTGCTTACGGCAGACGCCGGCCGCAAAGCCGTGGACATTGCCGCCACGAACACTTTGGACCTCCTGATTACCGACCTCATCATGCCGGACATGACCGGCATTGAGGTGCTCCGTGAAGTCAAGCAGACGCAGCCGCATTGCGCAGCGCTCGTCATCACCGCCTACGGCACCATCAAGTCGGCGGTGGAAGCCATGCGTCTCGGCGCCTACAACTATATTGCAAAGCCCTTCGACCTGGACGAAGTGCGAGTGCAGGTGCAGCACGCCCTGGAGAACCGAGCTCTGAAAGAGGAGAATATCCTCCTTCGGGAGCAGCTTCGCAGCACCTATCGCTTGGATAACATCGTAGGCGTGAGCGGAAAGATGCAGGAGGTGTTCAAGCTGGTACACCGCGCCGCGGACACACGCTCTACGGTGCTGATCCGGGGAGAGAGCGGCACGGGCAAAGAACTCATCGCGAGAGCGCTTCACTTCAACTCCCAGCGCGCTGCGCGGCCCTTCATCGCCGTGTCCTGCGCGGCTCTGACGGAGACGCTGCTGGAGAGCGAGCTGTTCGGCCACGAGAAGGGCGCCTTCACCGGCGCCATGGCGCAGAAGCCCGGGCGCTTCGAGTTGGCCAACCATGGCACCCTGTTCCTCGATGAGATCGCAGAGATCACACCAGCCATCCAAGTAAAGCTCCTTCGAGTTCTACAGGAGCGCGAATTCGAACGCGTCGGCGGCACGCGGCCCATCCGGGTAGACGTCCGCGTCGTCGCAGCAACCAACAAGAACCTTGAAGAGGCGGTCCAGAAAGGCGAATTCCGCGACGATCTCTACTACCGCCTGCAAGTGATCCAGATCATGGTGCCTCCCCTGCGCGAGCGGCCGGAAGACATCCCTGCCCTTGCCGAGCACTTTCTTGCCAAGTATAGCCGAGAGAACGGCCGCCACCTTCGCCGCATTGCGCCTGAAGTAATGGAGAGGCTGCTCCGTTACCGGTACCCAGGGAATGTGCGCGAACTCGAGAATATCATCGAGCGCGCGGTGGTCCTTGCCGACCGCGATGCCGAGGAGATCACGCCGGATCTGCTGCCTCCCTCGCTGCAGAATGCGTAACCGGGTAGCCCGCCCGCACGAACCAACCCCTCCCCGCAGCAGGGATCCCGCCAACCTGCCGTGGACCAATCGCGCCGTGCGCCAAAGACCTCTGAGCGGATGCATCCGAAAATGCTTGCCCGATTTTCCTCGATTTCGCTCGTCATCCCGCTCTGTGGCACACTTTGTGCAGTAAGGGTAATCAGGTACATCTAACAGGTTCCGGGGCACCGCGGCCCTGGCGGGGAGGTAGTCCGTGCCCGATCCAGCCACGATCTTGCTCATCGAGGACGAACGGAACTTCCGGCGCATTTTGGAAGCCAAGCTCACTCGGTCCGGCTTTGCAGTTACCGAAGCGTCGAACCCGCCAGAGGCATTGAGCGCGCTGGTTCGCCGCGAATACGACGCCATCATCCTGGATGATCAGTTGCCCGGCGGACGGGGGTTGGACCTGATCCCCCTCATGCGCCGCGCCAATCCGCGCGCCCCTGTCATCCTCATGACGGCCTATGAAGACCGGCCCCTCCGCATGGAGGCGCTCGGTGCCGGAGCCTCGGAAGTCTTTGCCAAGCCCTTCGAACTCGATCACCTAGTGGCGGTGCTTCGCTTGCGCTTGCTGCAGCTTAAGAGCCGCCAAAGCCTGCTCCTCCGCAGCGGTCAAGTGCTGGCGCTCACGGTGGACCGGGAAGGCTCTCAACCCACCCAGGCTACCGTCATTGAAAGCGGAATGAATGAATTCCGCGCCACTCTCCAGGCTGCCCGCCTACCTCCCATCGGAACCTGGATCCAGGCCAGCCTTCCCGGCGATGACGGTTTGTACGCCTTTCGGTGCCGGGTCCTGGCGCATGTCCTGGGCCCCCAATCGCTCATCCTCTCCAAGCCGTCTGTCATTTACAGGAGGCAGCGCCGACGGCACCCGCGAATGCCTGTGGATTTTCCGGTCAGGGTGCGGGCCGCCCGAGTAGCTGGAGGCAGGTTTGCACCTCAACCACCCGCGATTGAGCCTCCGGCGGATACTCCCGACGCAGCCTCGTCCACGCCCTCCCACATGGTGCCCCACGGAGCAATCCTGGCGCATGCCCGAGACCTGAGCTTAGGCGGCATCGCCCTCTCCGCCCCTCAGGAACTGGCCGTCGGCGCTCCCGTGGCACTGAGCTGGGAGATGCCCTACGCGCGGTCCCACTCTCTTGTGCGCGTGCGTGGAGTGGTCGTGGGGCGAACCATCCCGCCCAACAGCAACGAGGCAGACCAAGTGCGCCTCTCCGTGCGCTTCACACGCATCCCTGCCCACGCCCGCACCCAGATTACCGCCTTCCTCGAGAACCGCCTGCCTGTTTGACAGCGAAAATAACCAGTGGTACACTCATTTGGTAAGCCTAGGTACCTTCGGTACGTTTGCTCGGCTCCGGCTCAAAGCCGGCCAATGGGCGGGGTGACAAGTCATGAAGTGTGCGCGGTGCGGAGCTGAAGTCCCTTCCGGGGCGCTCTTCTGCATGAAATGCGGAGCACCCACATCTCTGCCTGCAAGTCAGCCCCGCCGCCGCTTCCCCACTGTGGCACTCGCCGCAATACTCGCCTTACTTCTCGCCGCAGCAATCGCCGGGTACCGAGCCCTCAACCCCACCAATCGCCTAGGAAGCGCCACACCGCCCGGCCAGCTCTTGGAGAAAACCGGTTCTGCCGGCATGGGAGGTCCCCTTCTGGACCGCTCCGGCAGGGTAGCCCAGGGGGGACCCGTCACCGGGCAAACCGCAACGGCTCCGCCGCCGCCCCCAGCCGATGTGGTGGACTACCTGAAGTTCCTCAAAGATGTAGAAAAGCGCCGCCTCCTCCTGGAACGCCAGCAAATCGCCGAACTCCTCAAGCAGAGCGCCAACCTTACCTACCCAGGCGCCACAGCGGACTGGACCACAAACGAGCCCGAACGCCAGGCCCAGCGCACCTATTCCGAGTTTCAAGCTTCCTTGGCTCAGTGGTCCGGTCAATGGCAGGCCCTCAGCCGGTACTTCCTCTCCAAACAGCCACCGCAATCCTGCACTACGCTCCGCGACAAGTATTACGACCTTCTGGGAAAAACAGCCGGTTCCCTGGCTTCTGTAGGCAACAGCTTCAACAAAGCCATGTCCGGCGATCCCGGAGCAGCCCTCGATGCCCTCACTCGCCAGCAGGGATCGGGCATGGGCACTCCCTCCCGGGAGGTTCGGGACGCATGCTCCGCAGCAGATGACGAGCTGGACCGTGTTTGCAGGGAGTTCGGCATTCCCAAGGACTTTTCCATCCAAGACGACACCGGCGGCGCCAACCTGTTGGGCCGTTGAGAAACGCCGGGCATTGGAAGGCCCTCGTGCTTTGCCGCTCAAAGCAGCCGATCCCCTTGGAGTGACCGCTTCAAGCGCATACCGGCGAACGCACCGGTGCTCCGCCCCACCTCCTCCCGCCGGCACGAGGCGCACTCGGCGCCCCATTGCGGCCCTCGCGGGCGCTCCTCAACCAGAAACGCCCGTGCATCTGCCATAATCATGCCGCGGATTTCCCGAAAATGGGGCGTGCGGCGGACCGAAGGGAAGCGGGACGCAGTGGAGCGCGGCGTCCGTCTTCACAGAGGAAGGAGATTGCAATGCGGGCGAGTACAGCCGCCTGGGTTCTCTGGATAACGATGCTGATCTTTTGGATCCCTTCCTCACCATCCGCTGCCCAAGATCTCGGCGGGACCCGCGTGGTGTGCTCCACCTTCTACGACGACGACTATTTCTACTTTGCAGCACACGTCACCAAACCCCAGCTCGCAGGCACGGACACAGGGCCCTTCGGGGATCCGCTTAAAGACGATGCCGTAGCCGTGTTCCTTCAGCGTGAAGACCAGGAGCCCCTCACGCACCGTACTCCCCATTCTGTGGAGATGGCCGTAAGTGCTGCCGGCGGTGCGCAGCTCTATCGCGGCGCCGATGCTACGCCCCTGAAAGGGTTCAACGATTTTCTGTTGGGACCCGGTGGAACGCCCATCGCTTTCAAATATGCCGTTACCCGCCAAGGAGACATCAACGGACCGCCGTCCAAAGGCACCGGCTACACCGTGGAACTCGCAATCCCCTGGATTGAGATCGGCGGTCCGCCCAAGCCAGGCGAACGAATGCGGTTCAATGTTGTGGCCGTTAGTGCAGCGCAATCGTCGCCGCCCTTGCTCAGTATGTCTCCCTTGGTGAAGACTGCCGGCGATCTGCAAAACCCATCCCTTTGGGGAGAAATCGTTTTTGTAGAGGCGCCCCTCAAGTCGGCTCCGGAAGCCCCCGCTGCCAAAGTATGCAGCCGCGTCTTCACGAGCAAGCCCGTGATAGATGGAGAAGAGAGCCCGGGCGAGTGGAACTCCCTGACGTCCTTCGGATTTGAAGCAGCGGCTGGAGGCGGTTCGATTGTTTACGCCCCAAGCCTCGCCGCAGCCCGAACGCGCCCATCCATCCAGCTTCGACCGGCTCCGCCGCCCATCACCCCCGCTCCCATATCCGTGCCCGAATTGCATCCTCGGCGCCCGCAGGCGGTTCCGCGCCTTGTGTTCGCCCTGTACGATATGCACTACCAGAACGATCCGCGAAAGAACCTGCCCCTTGCTGCAGTGCGCGACGCCCAAGGGGCCTCACTCCTCGTTACGCACCCACTGGAAGGCGACGGTCCATGGATGAGCTACGACAACGTTGCATGGCATCTATGGCAGATGCAACAAATGGCCCAGGCGGGCGTAGACGTCGCGGTTCCCATCTATCATGACGCGCCTGCCGAGCGCCGCGGTCTGCTCGCCCTCGCAGCCGCTCTGGGTACGCTCAGGAACTCGGGCGGTACGGCCCCAACCATCGCCCCCTGCCTGGAGATTGCCCCCGAAGCTTCTCCGAACAATGGCCTCACGCCTCAGGAAAGGCTCTACCAAGCCCTAGACCACTTCTACACATTCATTCCCCCTCATTTGCGCTGCACGGTTGCGCTTTCACCCGAGAACGGTGGGGGAAGCGCTGCCGTCGCCTTAATCCGTGTACCGGCGCTTCTCTCTGCACTGGACGCATCGGGAGTGACTGAGATAAGGAAGCGATTCCTGCGGAAGTTCGGCTCGGATGTGATTCTGCTCGCCGTCAACCCTGCCCGAGGCCAGGAGCCTGCAACAGATGGCGCTATAGCGCTCGAAGAAGGGCGCGGCTGCCATGTGAGCGACGCCGGTTGGATCAGAACCGCTTCGGTGGGTGTGCTTCCACCGAACGGCCAACCCAACATACCTGCCCTCGCCGAACGCCAGGATGGCGAAGTATACCGAGCCAACTGGAAAAGCGCCCTCGCCGGCCACCCTGCCTGGATCTTCCTGGATGCCTGGAACGATTACGGAACAGGCACCGAGATTGCTCCCACCCTGGAAAGCGGGGTGGAGTGTGAAGATATCACGTTGATGTTCAGCCGCGCCTTCCATGCAGCTCCCGGACTGGGCGGTGTGGTGACAGGCGTAGACCTTCCGGCCGTTGTGCTTGAAGGGAGCAAGCAATCCGTGCGTATACGATTGGCCAACGAGGGTATATCGCCATGGCCTGCCGGCGCAGCCGCCATCGAATGCCGTTGGGTTGGGCCCAAAGGCACATCTCATTCCCGGCAAACGATCATCCTTTCCAATGCCGTGGCGGCCGGCCAATGGCTGGAATTCCCATGTACGCTCAACGTGCCTTCGGAGCAGGGCCCGTACCGCCTGCAGCTTGCCGTGGTTCCCGCCGAGCCCAAAGCCAAGGCTGCCGCGGCAGAACGGGACCAGCCCTTCGAAATCGCAGTTCAAGTAGAGCCGGCCGATGGCGGGCGCCTCCCTGCATACGCGGCAACCCTCGTCCGCAGCGACCTCCCCTTTACGGTGGAAACCGGAGGGGCCTATACCGCCACCGTTACCCTCCGGAATGAGGGTTCAAAGGCGTGGAAAGCAGGAGGACGTGTTACTGCGCGGCTCTGGCGCTATCCTGCTGCACCTGCATCGGGGGCCGAAGCAGGAGAGGCACTGGACTTGGCAGACGCTTCGGTTCCTCTTCCTTCCGACACTCCCCCAGGCGGCGAAGTCACGGTGGTGTTGCCCGTCGTCTTCGCCCGCGCGGATGGTTCCCCGTTCCCCGTGTGGGATGCTGCCTCAGGCTGGACGTACGGCCTGCGATGGGAAGTGGTCTCTGCCGGTGCGGGCCAGACCGGATGCCTCACGAGCCCCGAGCCCCTGGCGCTTACAGAAGCGGATGTAGGAGCCGTGTTCACAGCGGATCTGACACCGCAACAGATGCCTGGCGACAAGCGGATCCCGGTTAAGCTCAATGTCCGGAACCGCGGCCCTCAAACGTGGCTCAAGCAACTCGTTCGCGTGGGATACCATTGGTATACTCTGGACGGCATCGAGGTGGTATGGGAGGATGAAACCACACCGCTGCCGCAAGACGTGCCTCCGGGAGGGGAAACCGGCGACCTCCTTGCATGGATTACAGCTCCCCCTAACGACGGCACCTATTGGCTCGTTTGGGATGTCAAAGCCGGCGATACGTGGCAATCCACGCTGCCCTCCGGACGCGCCAATGAAACCCGCGTGCATCGAGTACAGGTGATTGACGGTAAGCTGATCTTTGTGGACCTCGCCAAGACTGCCACCGTAGACGGTGTGGTTTGGGGGTACGAGAAGAGCACTCCCGGCTTCGACGGCCTCGGAGCAGCGTTCCCGGCGGAGATAACCCCGCCTTACGTAGAGACCGATGTGGTGCCCAGCACAATCTGGCTTCCCGTGAAGGGCGCGGGCCTCAATTCTTCCCGCAGCATCTCGTTCCGGTGGGGCCCGAAGGGACCGAATGAACATAACTTCGTGTCTTGTACCGGGCAACGCGTGCAGGTGGCTTCCACCTCGGCCAAAGCGCAGGTTTGCAAGCGCCTTCACATCCTTGCCGCCGCCACCAAACCCGACACGCTGGGAGCCTTCACCCTCATCTTCACCGACGACACGCAGCAGTACACTTCTTTCCCCATCAACTCGTGGACCAGCCGGCCGCACCACGACGAGGAAACTGCGTTTTTGGCCCCATGGCATAGGGCGCCCTCCGGGCTCGTAGATGCAACCCCGGTGCGGCTCTATCACTACATAATCCCAATATCCGAGGCGAAGAAGCTCATCGCGGTCGTGCTCCCCAACGCACCGGGCATCAAGATTGCCGCCATCACCCTGGAGAAATAGACCCCGCGACCGAGCTCTCAGTCGGGGATGGTGGCTGACGCCGGCAGACGGTTGAGGGCGCCTTGCCAGATGACCGTACGCAATGCCTCCAGGGTGTTCTGCGCGAGCTTCTCGGCAGGCACCTTTTGCGCGGCGGCATCGGCATCGGTGAACGCGATGAGCGTCTCGTTGCGGGCATAGATGGTGCGCTTGTCGGAGGACAGGCGCAGTTCGTACATTTGCAGGTTCTGGTCCAGAAGCCGGTCGAGCACTTCAGACACCTTGCGCGCTCGCGCTTCGGCGGACACGCCGTCCCAGGGTGCAACGCGCGCTACCACGGTTTTGTAGATCTTCACCTCGGCCAATTGGGCGCCGTTGACCTCCACATTGGACACCTGGGCGGCCAGGCTGGGATCGGTGGCCGTGCGTGTTAGAGGGATCTTCAGCTCACGGAGCTCGGCTATGAGCGCCTGTGCCCGCTCGGGCGTGGGAGGGTGCGTGCGGTAAATGCCCAGAGGCCGATCCGGCTTGAGGGCTTCATCCTTGGCGAGCCGCTCCATAAACGTCAGCAGGCCTACCGGATTGTAATGGGTATGAATCAGATACTCGACGGCGCCATGGTCGGCATCTTCCTCAGCCTTCACGCCGTAGCTGTTCAACTTCGCAACCATGTAGAGGTTCGTGGCGAGCGCCAGAGTGCTTACATCCTGGCCATTCGCCTTGGAAAGCACTGCAGCCAGGAGGATCAGCGGCAGGAAGGGCTGCATTTTGCTCTGCTCTTTCAGTAGTTTCATCATGTGGTGGTGGGCTACGTGGGTGATTTCATGAGCAAGTACTCCGGCCAATTCGTCGTCCGAATGCACATAATCCAGCAGACCCTTGTTCACATAGATATATCCGCCCGGCAGTGAGTACGCATTCACGTCCTTATCGTCCACCACCTTGAAGGTGTAATGGAATTTCTTCACCGTGGAGCTTCCCCAAAGCGCGGGAACCTCTACGCTATTGGCTACGGCGGCAATCTCTTGACCGATGCGGTTCACCCGATCCAAAATCGCTGCATCGGTAATGAGCTTTACCTGCTTGTCATTCTCGGCGGCGTTCTCTCGGCCGAGCTTTACCTCTTCGTCTTCTGCGGCAGGAGACGGCTTCGCCGCGGCGGCCTGGGATGCGTTCGACGGCGAAGCCCCCGCACCGGGAAGGGCCCCCGAAGGAACCGCCAGGGAGCCCCAAAGGGCCGTTCCCACAGCAAGTACCCCAATTCTCTTCCACACTACTGACCGCATTCTTCGGCCTCGTGCTCTCCCCCAACTATTAAGACGACGTTCACAATCCTTTGGTGACCCGCATCATTATAACATTCTTGCCACAGATGCCAGGCAGCTTCTGCTGCGCGTGTTGCCAAGGAGCCATCTCCGTACCCTCGCCGTTGCCGCCTCCGCAGTACGCTCCGGGCAATTGCCCTGCTACCCGCCGCATCTGCTACACTATACAAACTTCCTTACCCAGCAGGAGATGCCCAAGGTTCCATGCCTGAAATCCGCTCCATCCTCGCCACCGACTGCGGCAGCACCACAACCAAGGCAATCCTCATCGAAAAGACGGCCGGCGGATACCGGCTCTCCGTACGAGGCGAAGCTCCCACAACCGTAGAAGCCCCCTTCGACGATGTAACCGTAGGGGTGGTCAATGCTGTGCGCGAGGTGGAGGAGCTTTCGGGGCGCACGCTCATCGGCCCCGACGGCCGCATTCTCACACCCCAGCGGGAGGACGGCAGTGGAGTGGATCTGTACCTCTCCACGTCCAGCGCCGGCGGCGGCTTGCAAATGACCGTGGCAGGCGTGGTGAAGGCGATGAGCGCCGAGAGCGCCCAGCGGGCCGCCTTGGGAGCCGGGGCCATCGTCATAGACGTTATCGCGGTAGACGACGGCCGCAAGGAATACCAAAAGGTCGAGCGGATCCGACAATTGCGCCCCGATATGATCCTCATGTCCGGAGGCACCGACGGCGGCACCACGACGCACCTCGTAGAGTTGGCGGAGATGCTGGTGGCGGCGGATCCCAAACCCCGCCTGGGCATCGGAATGACGCTCCCCGTAATCTACGCAGGCAACAAGGATGCCTACCCAGCCGTAGCAGAACTTCTGAAGGACCGTGTGGCCCTCCGACAGGTCCCTAATCTGCGCCCCACTCTGGAGCAGGAGAACCTGATCCCCGCGCGCGAAGCCATTCACGAGCTCTTCCTCGAACACGTGATGCAACAGGCCCCGGGATACAGCAAGCTTTCGCAATGGGTGAGCACCGGCATCATGTCCACGCCCAACGCCGTGGGCAAGATCATGCAGACCATTGCGGCTCAGCGCAATATCACCGTTCTGGGAGTGGATATCGGAGGCGCCACCACGGACGTGTTTTCCGTGTTCCGCAATGAAGCCCAGGAGCCCGTTTTCAACCGCACGGTGTCCGCCAATCTAGGCATGAGCTATTCCATCTGCAACGTATTGAGCGAGGCCGGCGCCCCGAATATCGAGCGATGGCTCCCCTTCGATCTGGCTGAGGCCGATCTGCGCAACCAGCTTCGGAACAAGATGATCCGCCCTACTACAATCCCGCAGCGCCTGGCAGACCTTCACCTCGAACAGGCCGTCGCCCGAGAAGCTTTGCGCCTCGCCTTCGAGCACCACAAATCCCTCGCGCGCGGCCTCACGGGCATCCAAACCCAACGCACCATCGGAGATGCTCTGGACCAAAAAGCCACCGGGGCTACCCTCGTCAATATGATGGCACTGGATATGATCGTAGGGAGCGGAGGCGTTCTGTCTCACGCTCCGCGCCGGGCGCAGGCTGCCCTCATGATGATGGATGCCTATCAGCCGGAAGGAGTAACGCTCCTCACGGTAGACTCGATTTTCATGATGCCCCAGCTCGGCATCCTCTCCACCGTACACCCTGAGGCCGCCACAGAAGTCTTTGAGCGCGATTGCCTCATCTACCTGGGCACCTGCATCGCTCCAGTAGGTTCCGGCAAAGCAGGGGAGCCGTGCATCACGGTGTCCGTAGGCGGGGAAGCCGTGAGTGTCCCCTTCGGAACCATCCGGGTCATCCCGCTTGGGTTCAAACAGGGCGAGGACGGCGCGCCTGCCCAGGCTGAGGTCGTGTTGCAGCCCGCCCGCGGCTTTGACGTAGGCGCAGGGCGCGGCCGGACGCGTACCGTCACGGCAACGGGGGGCGTTGTTGGGCTCATCATAGACGCGCGTGGACGCCCCCTCGCCCTCCCGGCAGAACGATCCGACCGCATTAAGGCCCTTAAGGAGTGGCATGCAGCCATGGGGATCCCCACCGTCTGATGCACGCCTCCACCCTCCAGATGCTTCGATGCCCGGATTGCGGCGGAAGCCCGGTTGCGGCACGCGGCAGTGACGTGCACGAAGACCGGGTAGAGGACGCCGTGCTCACCTGCCCCGATTGTGGAGCGCAATACCCAATCCAAGAAGGCATCGCGCAGATGCTGCCTAAAGACCTTCGGGCCCCGGCAGAAGCGCCTGCCTGTTCGGACGAGGGGCCCACCGGTTCCGCCGCGCTCCCGGAGCCGGAGGAAGCTGCAATCCGCAAGCGGAGCGAGATGCTGGCGCGGGACGCACAGGTACAGCAGTACGACCGGATGTGGCATCTTGCACTCTTCGGCCTCGCCGAAATCCCCGCCACTCTCTTGCACCTTTCCCTGGAGCCGCACCACACCCTGCTGGAGGCCGGTTGCGGCACCGGCCGCATGACACCCCATTTCGCGGCCCGCTGCCGGCATCTTGTGGCTGTGGACTTCTCACTCAAATCCCTCAAGGTCTGCGCCGCGAAACTCCGCGCACGGCGGCTGAACAATGTGGATCTGGTGCAGGCCGACCTTTGCAGCCTCCCTTTTGCAAGTGAGACCTTCCATCGTGTGGCGAGCTGCCAGGTAATCGAGCACGTGCCCACCCCATCGGCCCGCGCAGCCGCAGTCGCCGAGATGCACCGCGTGCTCCGCACGGAAGGCGTCGCTGCCGTCTCGGCATACCGATACGCCTTCCCCATGAACCTCCTCGCACCCAAACAAGGCGAACACGAGGGCGGCATCCCCTTCATCCGCTTTACGCGCGAAGAGATCCTGGACCTCCTTTCATCCTCCTTCGCGGTACACTCCATAACAGGCGCGCTGCTCTATCACTACATCGCCCGCTGCGTCAAGGTACCCAACATTGGAAGCTCCCATTAAGCGAACCTGGAGGCTCGGCCCCAGAGAGCGCCAGCGATTGCAGGCAGTCCTCGTACTGGTGGTGCTGGCCCTCCTTTGGTTCATCGCTTTTCAGCCCTGGCTCAAAGGCGTCATCGCCACGCGCGACCTGCAAACGTGCCAAACGAATTGCCTCAAGATAGGCCAGGCCCTCACCCGCTACATGCAGGATTGGGATGATGCCTTTCCGCCGGCGGATAGCTGGATGACCAACGCCGCCGGCATGCTGGGAACTACCTCGGGCACCGGCTTCGGAGTGTCGCACTACTTCCATTGCCCCACCGATCACTCCGGCGCACCCTCCAGCTATGCGTATAACGACCTTCTGCAGGGCATCAGTCCGGGCATTCAATCGAAAGACCCCAGCAAGGAAGCCCGCCGCAACAAGGTTCGCGTGCCTGCCCGCTTCCCCATGGTCATCGAGAAGCACGGTACCGCAGAGAATGGTCACCTCACGTTGGAGAACTGGGCCGACGTAGACCGCCAAATGGACACACCCCACAACGTGCCGGATCCCACGGGCATGTTGATTGACGGCGCCGGCCAGGCCGAGCGCAAGACGCGGGAACAGCTTCGCTTCCTATCGGACAAGCGCTTCTGACACCCGGCCGGCCATGCCCTGTTCCATGCAACCTCAGCCGGCTTCACGGCGGACGCGCACCCACCCCAAGCCCGCGATCCCCAATCCCAGGCCCGAAACAAGATGCGGCCGCACGGGGTACAATGGGAAGGCTTCTGCAACCCGACGTTCCCGCCGTCCGGGTGCGGCACAGGCCGAACCGGCCGAATCGTGCCGCGCGAGCGCCCATCCGCATTCATCTTACAACCATCCTGGGAGAGCGTCTGTTGGGTACCGCCTACACGCCTGGGCTCAAAATCAGCCCCTGCACCCGCATCGAGAAAGTCCGCCGGCTCCCCCTCAAAGGCCGCGTCCTCGTGGCCGAGGGAGACCTGGTGATGCCGGACACCGTCGTCGCGCGTACAGAACTTCCTGGGCTCATGCAAACCGTGAAGGTTGCGGAGCTTTTGGGCGTTGATCCCGCCGATGTGAAAGAAACCCTCCTCGTGCGCGTGGGCGACCGCATCGAAAAGGGGATGGTGCTCGCCCGATCCAAAGGCCTCTTCGGCCTCTTCCGTTCCGAGGTCAAGAGCCCGGTGGAAGGGACCCTCGAGCTCTTCTCGGAACGCACGGGCCACTTGGGCATCCGGCTTCCGCCTACGCCCATCGAAAAGGACGCCTACGTACGGGGCCGTGTCGTACGCATCCTCGCCGACGAAGGCGTCGTCATCGAATGCGTGGGCGCCCTGGTGCAGGGCATCTTCGGAGTTGGGGGTGAGGGGCAGGGCACCATCGCGTTGGCCGTGGATCGCGCCGACGCCCCGCTGGAGGCGCAGCACATCACTCCACAACATAAGGGCGCCGTGATCGTCGGCGGATGCCTGGCCACCCTGGAAGCCCTTCAGCGGGCCGCCCAGGTGGGCGCTTCCGGCATCGTAGTGGGCGGCATCGTGGACCGCGACCTCATTACCTACCTCCGCCAGGCCCTCAACGACCCGGCCTACGACATCGGCGTGGCGATTACGGGCCAAGAGCCAATCCCCTTCACTCTGGTAGTAACCGAAGGCTTCGGGTCCATCCCCATGGCTGCCCGCACCTTCGCCCTCCTCCAGAGCCTTCAGGGACGCACTGCCTCCATCAACGGCGCCACCCAGATCCGCGCAGGGGTTATCCGCCCCGAAGTCGTGGTCCCCGCCGAAGACGCCGCCGTCCCCCAGGATGCTTCCACCGGCAGCGGAGGCCGATTGGATATCGGTGCCGCCATCCGCGTGATCCGGGAGCCCTACTTCGGCATTCTGGGTACGGTGACCGGCTTGCCCCCGGAACTTCGCCAGGTGGAATCGGAAACGTGGGTACGCGTGCTGGAGGCCCAACTGGCCGACGGGCGACACGTTGTGGTGCCCCGGGCCAACGTGGAGATCATCGAAACCTAGCCGTCCCCAGCCTCACGGACCGGCCGCGGCGCCCAATAAAGGGGCAAACCGCTCCTTGGCGACCCCGTTGCGAAGGTGCCCGGGCTCCCGCTGGTGAAACGTCCCTCTAGATCCCGCCTTCCCAGAAGCCGTTTGGCCATACCGGGCTGAGCGAAGGAAGGCGGCAACACCCATCCACCAGGAGGTGCATCGTGACACGCCTTGCCGCAATCCTGCTGCTTGCCGCAGTGCTCTCCGCCACCGCAGCGCCCCTCGGCGCACAAAAGATCTGTGTCCATGCCGCCAAGTACGACCGCAACGGCATCCTCCGCCCCTGGACCGCTTGGAAGGACGCCCTCGACCGCGAGATGAAGTGGTATGCCCGATGCCCCACCGAGCACGGATACCCGCGCTTCGTCTTCATGACCTTCATGGACGGCTCCTACAACCTCTCCAAAGACCACAAGCCCAGCTTCATCCCTGCCATGCAGAACGGCATGGGCATTATCTCGTACCTCAAATACTATGACTTCACCGGCCGCAAGGACCCCGGCCTTCTGCGCATCGCCCGCGCCATGGGCGATTACCTCGTCAAGGAAGCCGTTACCCCCAACGAGGGCAAATATCCCCGCTTCACCCGATCCACAGGCTGGGCGGCACGCTTCCCGCAGCCGCCGGACTGCGGATCCCAAGATGACCGCCCCTACGAAATCGAACCCGACAAAGGAGGCATCGCCGGGTACGCCCTCCTCCTGCTCTACGACGTCACGAAAGAACCGTCCTATCTGGATCAAGCTCTGCAGAACGCCCGGGATCTGGCAGCCAATCAGCAGGAAGGGTCGCAAACGAGCTCCCCATGGCCGTTCCGCGCCGACTACCGTACCGGAGAGCCCCGCGGCGCCGTGAGCGGCAATATGGCCTACATCCTGCGCCTTTATGACGGGCTCATCGCCCACGGTTACACCCAGTTCCGGGAGCCGCGCCAAAAGCTGTGGGATTGGATCAAGAACGTGCAGATCCCCAACCTCGCCAAGGACGGCCTCCTCTGGGCCCAATTCTTCGAGGACCACGACCAGGCCGACAACCGCACCGCATGGGCGCCCCTCAACCTGGCGCGCTACCTCCTGGAACAGAAGGACGCTCTGGATCCCGATTGGCAGCGCGACGCCAAAGCCCTCATCGAGTTCTGCATCCGGCGCTTCACCAGCATCGTATTCGGCGTACCCGTCTGCGGAGAACAAGACGAGGACCGCCACCCCTGGGGAGGCATCCTCTCCACCTACGGCGCCGTGCTGGCCCTCTACAGCCGCGCCACCGGCTCCATGGAGTACAAGGGCTTGGCCTACCAGGCCCTCAACTTCTGCCTCTACGCCATCGAGAAGGACGGCTGCCCGCACGACATTGTCCTGAGGCCCGGCCGCGGCGGATGGCAGGAAGATGCCCACACCGACAAAATCCACAACTATGTGGATGCCATGCGCGCCTTCCCCGAATGGGCGCGGTAACCCTCTGCGCACGCGCAAAAAACCCCCGGGCCGTCCGGCGGGGCGACCCGGGAGTGCAAAGGAGGTTGATGCGATGGGTTAGGAGGCAGATCTGCGCCGGAAAAAGGTGAGGCCATAGACTGCGCCGCCGATGAGGGCTACCACAGGCGCCGCCGGCATCAACAGGACGAGAATTCCGAAGCCTGCCTGCATGATCGTCATGAC
>JBMFSQ010000027.1:0-29583 GCA_049967475.1 Chthonomonadales bacterium
GATGGCGGGATCCTTGGCGTTGGCCTGGGCGGTAAACTCCGGGCTGGGAGGGAAAATGCGGGCAGCGTCTAAGCTCGCTTGGGTGTTGACCGTATCAAGACCATCCGACATGGTTCGTTCCTCCAATGTGCGCTGCCGAACCGTTTCTCAAGAGGCCTGGGCAGCGGCAGGTTTATGGGTTGCGCGCAATGCCATCGCGAGGACGGCAGACAGAATGCAAAGGCACGCTGCTACAGCGAAGGCCGCGCCATAGCTGTGGGTAAGCGCCTTCGCCGTATTGCCGGAATACACGCCCACAACCCCGGCAATGCCGTAGGATGTGAACACAAGGCCGTAGTTGGCACCCAGGTTCTTTGCACCGAATAGGTCCGCTGTTGTGGATGGGAAGAGGGCGAAGTTTCCTCCGAAGTTAAAACCCACCAGGGAGGCGCCGACGGCTAGCCCCAATTCCGTATGCAAGCGGGTGAGGCTGAACAAAACGACCGCCTGGATCACGAACATTGTAATAAAGGCTGCTGTTCGCCCCACACGATCCGACACCAATCCCCAGCACACGCGCCCCAAAGCGTTGAAGACCGCCAGCCATCCTACTGCCTCCGCCCCCCGCATCAGCAAATCGTTGCGGAGAGCCTCCGGCAGGTTGGGCCCTGCACCGGCTACGAGCTGCTCGCCGGCGAAGTCCTTCAGGATGCCGATGACGGTGAGGCCTGCCAAGGCGCCGCTGAAGAACATCAGCCAAAGCATGTAAAAGGCAGGGCGGCGGAGTGTCTCGCGCCAGGTGCTTTCCTGCACCCCGCGGACTGCCCCGCCTGGGGGGTTCGTCAGAAGGGATGCTCCCACGGACACGGCCAGAAACGACACGATGCCGTGAACTAGGAAGAAGGTTCCGATGCCATGGGCAGCGATAAAGGGCGGAGCTCCAATGGCGGCGTCTTTTTGGCTGAAAATGTATGCACCCAGACCGAAACCCGCCACCGCCACGCCGGACACGAGCCCTTTGTGTTCCGGGAACCACTTGATGAGGGCGGCAATCGGGCATACATATGCAAACCCGATGCCTGCGCCGGCCATCAGCCCCAGCGTGACCCAAAGGATTGCCAGCTTGAGCGTTTCCGAAGCGGCCGCTGAGAGGGGGCTGATGAGGAAGGCGCCCGCCAAAACGAAACCGGCTCCAAGAAGGGATGCTCCTACGAAGGCCGTGAAGCGGGGACCTTTCTGATCCTGAATGCGGCCGGCCCACACCATGAGCACGGCAAACGACAGGATGCAGATGGCGAAGGAGTACTTGAGCAGCCCTTTCTGGGCTTCGTGACGCGCCGTAGCGGCGGCCTCATCCGCCACGATTACGACACCGGCCAACTCCGACCGGCCGGCAGAAAGTTGAGCCGCCTGGGCGGCAGTCAGGATCCTGGTGGGATAAACGGCTGCTTCCAGCGGTTGCCAGAAGATGCTGTATCCGTAAACCGTTCCCAGAATGAGCTGTACGAGGATGGCGCCAAAGAGCACCTTCCATCGTGTGACACGTGCCACGGGTTGAGCGTGATCCGCAGATGCGGCCAGACTGGACATAGGAGCACCCCTGCTGCGGGAATTGCCGAAGGCCTTGCTATGGGAAGGAGAACCCTCGGGGAACTGCTGCACTTGTGATGCTGCATGACCTTACCTGTGCCTTGCCGATCTGTCCACCACGAACGCGAACAGCATATGCACGCTTTCATCGCTACTCTACCCTTGGAGGGACTGGAGCCTACAACGGGTAAATGGTAACGGGAGCCCCTACTGCAATCCCACGCAGCTTGGCATTGGGGGACCGGCGGGGCTCGCAAGGAGGGAGCCCAATGGTACTTCTCATCGGTGTGGCGTATTTGGCGTCACAGATTGCCCTGCAGGGCGACACGGGCCGGCATGAATGGAAGCTTCCGACGGTCATGGTGGGATACGGAGTGGTCAATCTGTGGCACACCGTGGACGCCCACAGGCTGGGGACACTGTTGCAGCGCGTCGCCGGCCGGCCCGTGATCAACAATACCGATTGCGGGCCTGTAATCAATCCGGGAGCAGCCCGCGCAGCAGCTATGGCCAAAGCGGCAATCTCGTGTGGCGCCCATTTCTTGGTCTACGGATACGACGACACCACCATAGACGAGCCGCTCATTGCCGCGCTTGGGCAAGTGATCCATCGCAGCGAGCCGTAGCGGCGCACCAAAAGAACTCACCGGCACGTGCCCAGAGGATCGCCGGTCTAACGGATCAGATATGGTAGGATGCCTCACCGGAGCGCTTGGTCGGCGCCGCTCGCCTCACCGTTCCGGAATATTACGCGCGGCACTCTCCCTCGCCATCTGTTGGGGCGCCGGCGGCCGCGTCCGCATCATTCGCGACGGATCGGCGGCTTCCCGAGGCAGATCCCCTGCACGATTTGGATCGCTTCACCCACTGCTTTGATCGTTGTGGCAGAGAGCCCTTCCCCCACGGAAAAATCGGCCGCGGGAAGCGTCACCATCCACGCTTGGGGCGTCTTGCCGTAGGCGATGCTGCTTAGGTGCAGAAGGTATTCGGGATCGCCTGTGTGCGCGAGGCACGATGCGCCCGCCCTAGGCTCGATCTCCTTCACGTCAACCCGACGTGTCCCGTCTATGGGTCGCGCGTCTAGGAAAACGGCTGTGTCTGCCTGGGCAAGGTCTTCCGCAAGTTCCGGATTGAGCTGGTGTGAAATCCGAACCTGCACTCCGGGAAGGCCCAGCGCTTCCACGGCCTCAGCTGCGCGGACGCCTGCAGCATCGTCGCGGCGAAGAGTGTTGCCGTAGCCGATCACCAAGATGCGCCGCCCATTGTGTTGGTTTTGCCCTGGCTGAAAGGGCTCTCTCTGCTGCGTCATGGGCGGTGCTTCTGGTCCAGCACGGACCCGTCGGGGCCTTTCAGCACGATGTGCAGAGGCATTTGGCCCGCCGCGTGGGTGGAGCAGGAAAGGCACGGATCGAAGGCGCGTATGCCTGCCTCCACCCGGTTCAGCATCCCCTCGGGGATCTGCGGCCCGTGGATATAGTGCCGGGCAATCTGGGCAACGGTGCGGTTCATGGCGAGATTGTTTTGACCGGTCGCAATGATGAGGTTAACCCGCTGGATTAGGCCGCTCTCATCCACTTGATAGTGGTGGAACAGCGTCCCTCGGGGCGCTTCGCTCACCCCGACGCCCTCCAGGCTGTTGATGCCGGCACGAGCGCGCAGCCTTGTGGAAGAGAGATCCGGGTCGTCCAACAGGATGTCTATGCGTTCGATGGCAGCCAGTATCTCGATGAGGCGCGCATAGTGGTACATGAAGCTGGAGTTGACGGCGCCGGCAGAGAGTTCGCGAAATTCCCGCACCTCACGATCGGCCATGGGAGTGCCGAAATGAGAACACACGTTAAGGCGGGCGAGGGGTCCCACGCGGTAGATGCCGTCCGGGTAGCCCATGGGCTTGTAATAGGGGAACTTGAGGTACGACCAGGCTTCGGTGGCCTCGCCGATGAACTGCTTGTAGTCCCGTGCTTCGAGGCCGTCGGCGATGATGTTGCGCGCCGCGTCCACCACGCGCAATTTGCCTCCGTAGTGTTCCCATAAGCCGTTGGGGCCCACGAGGCTCATGAAAAGGGTGGGAAAATTGCCGAACACCATCACTTCGCGCTCGTATTGTTCGAGGAGATTGCGGAAGAGCTCCAGAGCGTCCAAGGCTGTTTGCGTCACTTCGGGGATCCACTCGCGGATCTCTTCGCGGCCCTCCGGCGTCAGGGCGCTGCGGACCCCGCCCGGGACCGCCCATGCCGGGTGCACGCGCTTGCCGCCCAGGATCTCGATGACGCGTTGGCCGAATTGCCGGAGGCGGATGCCGGCCCTGGCGATTTGCGGCTGGGCTGCGATGAGACCGAAGATGTTCCGCGCCGCGGGATCGCTGTCCATGCCCAGGAGAAGATCCGGCGCGCTGAGGTGGAAAAAGCTCAGGGCGTGGCTCTGTATGATCTGCCCCAGGTTCATGAGGCGGCGGAGGGACTCCGCAGCCGGAGGGATATCTACTGCAAGGATGGCATCTCCGGCCTTAGCCGAGGCAAGAAGATGGCTCACGGGGCAGATGCCGCAGATACGGGCGGTGATGCCGGCCATCTCCCACAAGGGGCGCCCTTCGCAGAACTTCTCGAAGCCGCGGAACTCCGTTACGTGGAACCGGGCATCGGTTACTTCGCCTGCGTCGTCAAGATATATGGTGATCTTGGCATGACCCTCAATCCGGGTTACAGGGTCTATGAGAATGCGCTGCGTCATAGGATGGCTCCATTCTAGCCGTACTTGAGATCTTGCCCTTCCAGGTGGATGGCGCCATCGGCAAGGAGCTGCTGGAGGGCAGTCTTGATGCGCGATGCGGGCGGCGGGCAGCCGGGAAGGTAGGCATCCACGGCAATGATTGCATGGAGAGGTTGTACGCGCTCCGTGAGGCGCGGAACGATGCCCGGCTCCGATGGAACCTGGCCCTGGATGTCTGCGGCTTCCACATAAGCGCGCTGCAGAAAGCCCTCGGGGCCGCCGAAGGTGTTGCGCATGGCGGTAACGTTTCCCGTAACTGCGCAATCGCCGAAGGCGATGATAACGCGGGTGCGTTCCCGAACCTTGCGCATGAGCTCAACATGATCTTCATTGGCTACAGCCCCTTCCACGAGGCATACGTCCACATCTTCCGGGTACTCCTTCACGTCGGCGATGGGGCTGTACACAATATCCACATGCTGGGCAAGTTCTATGAGCCACTCATCCAAATCCAGGAAGGACATGTGGCATCCGGAGCACCCTCCCAGCCATACGGTAGCCACTCTCAACCGATCCATTGCTTCTTCTCCCGGGCTGTTACGATGAATTCCACGCGGGCGCGATCTTTCTGCATCTCTGCGGTGGTGGCGCCTTTGACAAAGAGGGCACCGGTTGGGCAGGCTTGGACGCACTTTCCGCACTGGGTACAGCTTGTTGAGGCGCCCCAAGGTTGATCCATGTCGGTGATGACGCGTGCTTTTCCGCCTCGGCCTGCTACATCCCAGGTATGGGCGCCCTCCACTTCGTCACACACGCGCACGCACCTGGTGCAGAGGACGCACCGGTTGTGATCCACACCGTACCGGTCATGGGTCACATCCACGGGCAGGCGGGGAAACACATATTCATAGCGCACGTGATCCACGCCAACCGAAACGGCCAGATCCTGCAGTTCACAGTGCCCGTTGGCAACGCAGACCGAGCATACATGGTTGCGTTCTGCAAAGAGCAGCTCTACGATCATCTTGCGGTAATTGCGGAGCTGGTCTGTATTCGTGCGCACCTCCATCCCCTCTGCCACCTTCGTGGCGCACGCGGGCACCAATCGGGGACTGCCTACAATCTCCACCAAGCACAAGCGGCAGGCACCTACATCGGAGAGGCCGTCCAGGTGGCACAGTGTGGGGATCTCGATGCCTGCTTCACGAGCCGCCTGGAGGATGGTGCTGTCCTCCTGCGCGCTGATCATCCGGCCGTCAATAGATAGTGTCTTAACCGCCATGGTCGGTGGCCCTCACTTTGATGAACGCAAGGTAGTCATCGCGGAAGAAGCGAAGGGTGCTCAGCACGGGGTTGGGTGCCGACTGGCCCAGGCCGCAAAGGCTGGTGCGCTTCACCATGTCGCAGAGTTCGAAGAGGGTGTGCAGGTCGTCCTCGGATGCATCCCCGTTGCGGATGCGGGTAAGGAGGCGGTGCATCTGCACAGTTCCTGCGCGGCATGGGATGCATTTGCCGCAGGATTCATCCATGCAAAACTCCATGAAGAACCGGGCTACATCCACCATATTGGTGTCTTCGTCCATCACGATCATTCCGCCGGAACCCATGATGGAGCCCACCTTGAGCAGCGACTCGTAATCCACGGGTGTGTCCAAAGCAGATGCCGGGATGCATCCGCCGGAGGGGCCGCCGGTCTGCACAGCCTTGACGTGCTTGCCATCGGGAACCCCTCCGCCCATTTCCATCACGATTTCCCGCAGGGTAGTGCCCATCGGAACTTCAATGAGGCCGGTATTGCGGATCTTCCCGGCGAGGGCGAATACCTTGGTTCCTTTGCTCTTGTCGGTACCGATGGAAGCAAACCAATCTGCGCCTTTGCGGAGGATGGTTGGGATATTGGCGAAGGTCTCCACGTTGTTGATGAGGGTTGGGAAGCCCCAAAGGCCGGACTCGGCGGGATAAGGAGGCCTCAGCCGCGGAGTACCCCGGCGGCCTTCGATAGAAGCCATGAGGGCTGTCTCTTCGCCGCATACAAAGGCACCGGCTCCGATGCGCAGGTCTATTTTGAAGTCGAAACCCGTGTCGAAAATCTGGGAGCCCAGCATGCCCATCTTGCGGGCCTGGCGGATGGCCGTCTGCAGGCGGCTTATAGCCAGGGGATATTCTCCGCGCACGTAGATGTAGCCTTGCGTTGCTCCCACCGCGTAGGCTGCGATGGCCATTCCTTCCAGCACACGGTGCGGGTCACTCTCCAAAACAGAGCGGTCCATAAAGGCGCCGGGGTCTCCCTCGTCTGCGTTGCATACCACAAACTTGCGCTCTGCCCGCGTTTTGGATACGAGAGACCATTTGAGACCCGTTGGATAGCCTGCGCCACCCCGCCCGCGGAGGCCGCTGCGGATCACCTCATCTATCACCTCGGCAGGAGAGAGCTCCCGCACAGCATGCTGCAGAGCCTGGTACCCATCGGCGGCGATATAGGCCTCGATGCGCTCAGGATCTATCTTTCCGCTGTTCTCCAGCACGATGGGAAGCTGCTTGATGAAGAAGGGGATCTGAAAGCTGCCCTTCTTCAGCGTGGGCGCGGGTTTCCCCTGGACGGCTGCCACGATGGAGGGAGCGTCCTCAGGCTTCACATTCTCATAGAGAGCTCCCTCCGGGTCCGATGCCACCAGGGGACCCCGGCTGCAAAGGCCCATGCATCCAACCCCGCGGACCTCCACTTCGCCTGCCAGTCCCTCGGCCTCCACCGCTTCCTGAAGGGCCTTGCGCACGGCGTCGGATCCTTGGGAAAGGCAACCGGCAGCTACGCAGCATCGCAGGCAGCGCGGCTTGTGTTCTTCTTGCTCTTGCTCTACGATCTCAGTGAGTTGGTTCTGCGCCATCTCCTATCCAGCCTTTCACCTGTTTCACCAATACGTCGTCGGTCACATGACCGGTTACGGCTCCGTCGAGGACGGCTGCCGGCGCGATCCCGCAGGCTCCCAAACAACGGGCGGTGAGGAGGGACACTTGACCGTCGGGCGTAGTTTCTCCCGCCTTTACCCCCGTTGCTTGTTCCACTGCCGCCAAGAGGCGCGCCGCTCCCTTCACATAGCAGGCGGTGCCCATGCAAACCACACACGTGTGCTTGCCCTTGGGCGCCAACGAAAAGAAGTGGTAAAAGGTGGCCACGCCGTAAACCCTGCTGGGCGGAAGCTTAAGGCTGTGAGCGGTGTGCATCAGCAGGTCCCGGTCCAGATATCCGAAGAGTTCTTGAGCCGTATGGAGGACTTCGATGAGGGCATCGGGCTGGTATTGATGCCGCTTCATGGTGGCCTCCAGGATCTTCCACCGGTTATCGGTCTTGGGGGGCGCCGTGGTGCTGCCGAGTTGCTCGACGCTCGTCATCGTCTCCTCCAGATGCGCGGTTTAGATAGATATACCAGTTATTGAGCCGGCTTCCTTGTACATCATCGAGGTTGGCCGCCGCCGGACTTGTGCAACAATTCACAAGTGTTCCGGCCGGTAACCCGTCGGCTCCAGCATAATCCTACTCTTTCCTGCTGAGCCGGCACAATGGGAAGATAGTAGGTTACGGGGTGGCCGTGGTACTAACCGCGTTCGGGGGCCAATCCAGGCGGGATCCAGCGCCGTCACCAAGCCACAGACTTGTGAACTACATCACAAAGATTTCTCCGTACCCGTCCGTCCGGTCCTGTCTCCTAGAATGCGCCCCCGCACCATCAGATACCCTATCCTTAGCACGGTCCCCCGGTACTTGTTGGCATCGAAGCCCGGCTGGCTCTTCACGGTGTCCAGCACAGCACTGCGGTCCGGTTCCTGCGCCGACACCGCGACCATGATGCGGTGGCTGCCGGGGGGCAATCCCTCTGCCACCGTGAAGGAGGCGAGCCGATGATAGGTGCAAAACACATCAAACCGGCTGCGGAGGCCGACGGGCTTTCCATCCACGAAGCACTCGGCGATGCCGGCATCCGGCCCCATCACGTCGTATACGCCGGCGAAGGTTCCCTCCAGGGTAAAGGCGATCGTGTCTCCCGGCTTGGCTGCTTCCCACACCTCCGGAAGTCGGTTATGGAAGGCGCGGGCTATCGGGTCATCCGGTGGAAGCTTGCGCCATCCCGGCGAAAGCATGGCGGGCTGGACGGGAACGAGGGCGGCATCCTCCCAATTGTCCCTAGTGATAGGTTCGGGCAGCGTATGTGCGGCGCGTTGCGGGTGTGAGGCGGCTTGCGCCAGAGCCTTCTCGACTACCTGGGCGTAGATCTGGTGCCCGGCGTCGAGGGGGTGCACCCCATCCGTAGAAAACAGAATGGTGCCGGAAGGTACGGGCAAAACTCTTCCCGATCCATCCCGCGGAGGGACGGGCAGAACCGTTCCCTCACGTACGAGCTCGGCGATGCGCAGGGCAACGTTGACGGATGGGATCCCGTAGTGGTCGGCGATCGCTTCATCCACGGCCGCCGCGGAAGGACAGACGCCCTTCTCCAGATCTTGCTGAAACCCGGTGACATAGGTGTAGACGAAGCAGATATCGGTGAAGCGGTTCGCCTTCCATATCTGCCGTACGATGCCCTCCATCGAGCGAAGGATCGCGGCAGGTGGGCGGCCCGCGTCGTTTACGGCGAACTCTATGAAAACGAGATCGGGTCTTAGGTCCAGCACGTCCCTTCGGCACCGGAAGGCGCCCAAATCAGAGCCTGTTCCGCCGATGGTCGCATTGATTTCTTCCACTCGGCTTGCGGGATAGGTGGATCGGAACCATTGAAGCGTCTTTACACGCCAACCCTCCTGAGCGGTAATGGATCCTCCGAAGTAGGCGATGCGCGCAGTGTGCCCGCTTCGGAGCTTGGCAAAGACATTGGGCATGCCGTTCCTAAGGCGGATGAGGGCCGCCCGCGCCTGGGGAACCTGTTGGGCAGCCGCGTGGCCGACACAATGCGCGCACATCCACAGCAGAGCGCAAAGAATGAGGCACGAGGATCGCACCGCCGGATCCCTCCATTCAAAGGTGAGCTCGCACCTCTGGGTTGGACAGTCTGCGGCCTATATCCTGCCCCGGCGGTTCGGCCTGGGCAGTCTTTTTATGCCGGGAAGCGGCCCCGTTGCAGGCAATTGCCGGGCGGCTGGCGAACCCACACAATGAGCTGGCGCGCAGTCGAGAGGAGCCGAACCCTATGAAGATTGTGGAAGCAAGGGTGATCGTGACCTGCCCGGGTCGCAACTATGTGTTTCTGAAGCTGCTTACCGATGAGCCCGGACTGTACGGTGTGGGGGAGGGAACCATCAACGGCAGCGAACTCATCGTTGCCGAGACGTTGCGGCACCTATCCCACTTGCTGGTAGGCCGCGATCCGCAACGCATCGAAGACCTTTGGCAGCTCGTGTACCGGCAAGGGTATTGGCGCGGGGGGCCGCCGTTTATGGCTGCCCTTGCGGCGGTAGATATGGCGCTGTGGGATATCAAGGGCAAGCAGGCGGGACTGCCGGTGTACCAGCTTCTTGGCGGCGCAGCCCGCGATCGGGTGATGTGCTACAGCCACGCCGGCGGCCGAGATGCGAAGGAGTGTGAGGATCATGCGCGCAGACTCATGGAGCAGGGATTTCGCGCCGTACGGTGCCAGGCCGGCCCTTATGGCGGAGCGGGTGTATTAGGAAGCCTGCCGCCGGTATCTCCAGGTACGCCGGCCACTTCGATCTACGAGCCGACCCCGTATCTCCTGAGCGTGCCGCCCCTCTTCGAGCACCTGCGCAGCGCATTGGGTGCCGAAATCGAGCTTCTTCATGACGTACACGAACAACTGGACCCAATTCAGGCCGCACGGCTTGCAAAGGATCTGGAACCCTACCGTCTGTTCTTTTTGGAAGATCCGCTCATGCCCGAGCATCGCGAAAGCTGGCCGTTGGTGCGGGCTGCATCGGTGACACCCCTCGCCATGGGCGAGATTTTTACCTCGAGGTGGGATTGCCTGCCGCTCTTCATGAACCACTGGATTGACTATATCCGCATCAGTCCGCTTCACGTAGGCGGTATCACGGAAGCGCGCAAGATCCTAGTTCTCGCAGAACCTTTCAATATTCGAAGCGCCTTCCACGGCGCCGCGGATATCGGTCCGGTGGCCCAGGCGGCGAGCGTTGCCCTGCAGATGGCGATCCCGAACTTCGGCATCCAGGAATGGACGCGCTTTCCCGACCCGGTGTATGACGTAGTCAGCCCCATCTGCGAATTGCGGGAAGGGCACCTCTTTCCTAACGAGACACCTGGCTTAGGTCTGGATGTGGATGAAGAAAAGGCTGCCCGCTTCCCGTACCAAACAGCATTTATGCCCCTGGTGCGCCGCGCAGATGGGACCATGCACGTGTATTGATGTTCTGAGGATGGCAGCCGGCCTGGCACCGGCAGGAGGGCCGCGGCGATGTTTTGCATGATCCTTTGCTTGGTAATCGGCTCGCTCATGCCGCAGCCGCAAGGGACGCGAACGGAGCGCTTCAAAGCGGCGTTCCCGGACGATGCGCAGGCGTGGCAACAACGGGCGCGCTCTCGCCTCTTTGCGTTGCTCATGAACGGGTCCATACCCCGCCGCATCGGTCTGGACGCTCGAGTGACGCCCCGGGGAGCATTAGCCCGTGGAACCTACCGCATCGAGGAGGTTACCTTTCGCTCCCTGGCGGATCGGCGCGTGCATGTCTGGGTGGCCGTACCCGTGGGGACGAAAAGGCGAGCGGCGGCAATCCTCGCTCTCCACGGGCATGGGGGAACCGGCGAACAGGTGGTTCGCGGACAGGGCCTCTACTGGTACGGACGGGCCCTTGCCGAAATGGGATACATAGTGATTGCCCCCGACATCGGCCAGCATGAGTTGCAGCATCCGGGCTGGACGCTCATGGGAGAGCGCGTATGGGATGCGTTACGCTGCCTGGATTATCTGCAAACACGCTCAGATGTGGATGCATCCCGCATCGCCGTGTGCGGCCTCTCGCTGGGGGGCGAAACGGCAATGTATGTGGCTGCCCTCGACCAACGCGTGCAGGCGGCGGATTGCGCGGGATGGCTTACCACCATCCGGAATATGAAGGAAGGGCACTGCCCTTGCTGGTTCGTTCCTGGGCTCGAGAAAAGTTACGACTTCGCGGATCTCTTCGCGTGCATTGCGCCAAGACCTCTCGTATGCGAAATCGGGCTGAAGGAACGCGCTCCAGGGGGCTTCCCGGTTTCTATTGCCCGCGACGCCTTCGAGGAGGTTCTTGCAGCCTACCGTGTGTTCGGAGCGCAGAAATCCGCATCCCTGGATATCCATCCCTACGGGCACGTCTTCGTAGGCCGCAGCTTCTGGCCGGTACTGCGCCAGACGTTCGGTGCGGAGCCGCCGTGGCGCTTACACCCCTCCGTCAACGACGCGGAAGCCCTAAGGCGCGGCGAGATTGCCAGGCGCTGCTTCCTCGCTGCATTGGGCGTATTCGACGGGTGGTGGCAGTTGAGGGACCCTGCCAACAACCTCTATCCCCGCAGGGTGGATCAGGCCGTTTGGGCTCCCAACGATAACGCCGCCGATATGCTCCCCTTCCTGTTCCTTACAGCGTACTATCTCGCTCCCGAGCGTTTGCCGGACCTGATGACCACCCTGAGAAACGAAGAGCGCCTCACCACCCGCGAAGGAGGCCTTCCGGATTGGTGGTCCATCCCCGCGCGCCAATGGGTCTACCCCAAGGCAGACGTACGCCGCCTCGTCTTCAACGCAGCAGAGTATTGCAAAGATGGCCTCATTCCCATGACCGAGGTTATGGGTCCTGGTCCCTGGACGGACCGCATGGTACGCCTGGTAGACGCCATTTCCGCTGCAGCTCCTGTGGAAAGCCGCTTCGGACGCCTTCCTGCCGACGACACCGAGGTCAACGGGGAGGTCCTGCAGGTGTTGAGCCGGCTCTACTCTTTCTCCAGGCAGGAAAAGTATTGGATCTGGGCCCAGCGCATCGCGGATGCTTACTGCAAGGAGGTCCTGCCCCGTTCCACATGGATCCCCTGCGCACAGTGGGACTTCGTGCGCCATGCGCCCATACGGGATGATTTCAGCCTCAATGACCATGGGAACGAAATCGTCATGGGGCTCGCAGAGTTTTACGTGATGGCCAGGTATTACTTTCCCCACCGTGCCGAAGAGTATCGCGTTCCTCTGGCGCGGATGGTTCACCGCCTGCTGGACGTGGCGCGCAACAACGACGGCTTTTGGGTGAACCGCATCCGTACCTCCACTGGGCGCGTTCTAGATCCTTCCCCGCCCGACACCTGGGGCTACGCCCTGAGCGGAGCCGTGGCCTTCGGTATGGCGAGCATGGACACCCGGCCCATCACAGCCGCCAAAATGGCCCTCGGCAACCTCTGCAAGCCCCTCTATCTGGACTGGCCAGGAGGCGCGGACTCCTTTGCCGACGCTATCGAGAGCGCGCTCCTCCTTCTCAACCGCATCCCGGCGACCGAAGGCTTCCGTTGGCTGGACGAGATCCTGCCGGTGTTTCTGGCTAAGCAGCAGGATGACGGCATCGTGGAGGGTTGGTACGGCGACGGCAACTTTGCCCGCACAGCCCTCATGGCCGGTCTTTGGTGCAGTCAGGGTTTTCGTGTGGCGCCGTGGCGACAGGATATCGGGGTCGGCGCGGTGGCCAAGGGCAAGGCGTACCGCATCGCCATCGCGGCGGGCGACGAATGGGAGGGCATCCTTATTGCCGACACTCCGCGCCACCGCCTCAACCTGCATCTGCCCCTCAATTACCCCCGCTTGAACGAGTTCCCGGAGTGGTTCGGTGCACGCGCAGATGCTTCGTACCGCGTACGGATAAGTGGGGGTCCGGAGCGCACGGTAAGCGGCAGCGAACTCATCAAGGGCATCGCGGTGCGCGTACGGGCGGGAGGATCTGTTATCGTGACGATAGCGCCGATTGCCGAAGAACAGAGAGGCGGCCGATAGCATGGCAGAAACAGTGCGGTCGCGCTTCCGCAAAGTCCTGGAAGGAAGCCGCCCGAAAGATCGCCTTCCGGTAATGGAATGGGCCACATGGTGGGACAAAACCATCGCCCGCTGGCGCACCGAGGGTCTGCCTGCCCACCTGGATTGGCATGGCATCAAGCGTTGGTTCGGTTTGGATATGGATTATCAGCTCTGGTTTCCTCAGACCGCGCCGGGAGCCACCCCGGTTCCCGGCGCGCCGCCGGGTGCGTGGATAAGGAATGAGGAGGATTATGAGGCGCTTAAGCCGTCCCTCTATCCGGATCCGATCCCCTGCGACTGGCACGCATGGGCGCGCTACGCCGAAGAACAGGCGCGCGGCGAGGCCGTAATCTGGGTTACGTTTTCCGGCTTCTTTTGGTGGCCCCGGGTACTTTTGGGCATCGAGGCGCACCTCTACGCCTTCTACGACCAACCCCGCCTCATGCTGCGCATCAACGAGGATCAAACTGAGTACCAACTCCGCTGTCTGGAGGAATTCTGCCGCATCTGCATCCCCGACTTCATGACCTTCGGAGAGGATATGTCCTACAACCACGGGCCTATGATCTCAAAGCCGCTCTTTGACCGCTTCATGGCCCCGTTCTACCGCCGCGTGGTGCCCGAGCTTCTGCGCCGGGGCATTACTCCCATCATTGACAGTGATGGGGACGTGGAACCACTCATCCCGTGGTTCGAGGAGGTAGGCATCGAAGGCATCCTTCCGCTGGAGCGTATGGCTGGCGTGGACGTGAACCGCATCCGCAGGAACCACCCGCGATGGAAGATGATCGGCGGCTTTGACAAGACCGTGATGCACCGGGGAGAGGGTGCCATCCGCGCCGAGTTCGAGCGCCTCTTGCCGGTGATGCGAAGCGGGCGCTTCATCCCGTCCGTAGATCACCAGACGCCGCCGGGCGTGTCCCTGGCGGATTACCGCGTCTATTTGCGCTTGCTTCGGGAATACGCAGCCCGCGCCGTGCAGGAAGCCGGCGATGGCGGCTAGAGGCGGCACAGGATTGGAACACACGGCCCATTAAAGTGAGGAACCCGCCATGATCTGTTTGATGACCGCCCTTCCATCAATGACGCCTTCCGCACCCCGCATCGAAGTTGTGGCGCCCTGGCGCATTCGCGTGACAGCGGGGATCGTGTCCGGTCCCGGCATCCGTGTCCAAGTGCACCGGTCCGTGACGCTGGACGTGGCGCCGCCGCCCGTTCTGGAAGTACGAGATGAACGGTACGATGGTCTCCCGCTCTTTGATGCGAGCTGGCCGTCGTGGGCCAAAGGGGTACCGCTGGCACATCTGCGCACCGAAGAGACCACCGCTGCTGGGATGCTGATACCAGGATCCTTTGTGTTGAAGCGTGGTCCTGGAAATGCGGAGCGGTACGTGGCCGGCAAGGACTACACTTTGGACGTCGAGTGGGCGCGCCTGGCTCGTTTGCCCGGCGGCGTGCCGGAGGAGGCCTCTGTATGGGCAGATTACTCCTACAGCAAGAGCCGCTTGGATGCGGTCGTCGTGTCCGAACAGGGTGAAGTGGTGCTGAGGCAGGGCGAGGCCGATCTGGCGACGCCCCATCCGCCGGCTGTTGGTGCGGGTGAAGTGAGGCTGGCGAACATTTGGGTCCCGGGACGGTTGGCGCGCCTGACACCCGAGAATGTTTACGAGGTTCTGGAACCCCGATATGTGGAACCCCGCCGTCCCGAGCCTCCGGCGGTACACCTGCTGCCGAAAACGTGGGCCAAGCTCCATTCCGGAGCGCCGCTGCACATCCTCGCCTGGGGAGATAGCGTTACCGCAGGGGGTGCAGCCAGCAGCGTGGACCGCCGATACCAGAACCGCTTCGTGGCGATGCTGCAGCGTAAGTTCCCGGCCGCCCGTATCACTCTGACTACGGCCGGGTGGGGCGGCCGGTCCAGCGAAAGCTTCCTGCGGGAGCCGCCGGGAGCCCCATTCAATTTCGATCACGCTGTAATCGAACCCAAGCCGGATCTAGTGGTGATGGAGTTCGTGAACGATGCCTACCTCACGCCTGACCAGGTGGAGGAACGGTATTCCTACTTCCTAAGGCGCTTCCAAGAGATCGGCGCGGAATGGATCATCCTGACCCCCCACTTCGTGCGGCCGGATTGGATGGGAGCCTCCTCTGTGCGCGTGGAAGCGGACCCCCGGCCCTATGTAGCCGGCCTCCGAGCCTTCGCCGCACGCCATCACGTTGCCCTGGCCGATGCATCCTTGCGGTGGGGCCATCTGCTCAAGGAGGGTATCCCGTACATCACCCTGCTGGCCAACTGCATCAATCATCCTGACGATCGCGGGCATGAGATCTTCGCTCGGGCTCTGATGGAGCTGTTCGGCGGAGCGCCCTGATCAGCGGCGGCCACCCAGTGCGCGGGAAGGTGCCCGCATTTTCTGTTCGGCCATTCTCTGCAGGACGATGGACAAGTTGTTCTGAAAGAGGGCGGCATTCGGCTGGAGCTGAAGAGCCTTGAGGAAACATCCCCGCGCCTCTTCCAGGCGGCCTTGTTCCAGCAAAAGCACGCCGAGGTCGTTGTATGCCATGACGTAATCCGGCTTGAAACGGAGCACTGCTCTGAATTCGGCCTCGGCGGCGCTCGTTCGGCCCAGCCGCGCGTACAGCAGGCCGAGGTTGTAATGCGCCTCGGGGTACTCTGGAGCGGTCTGAAGCGCCCGTTCAAACCGGCGAAGTGCGGCATCGTAGCGGCCCTCCGTCATTTCTATGACGCCCATGTTGTTGTTTGCGATGGAGCTGGAAGGGTTTACTTGGAGAGCATGGGCGAAGAGGGCGCGGGAACTGCGCCACGTTTGCGCCTGCAGGCAAAAGAGCGCGCCGAATACAAGAAGGATTGCCGCTGCGAGCATGACGGGCCATCGGTGATGCCGGCTCTTCAGAAACCAGGCAAAAACCATTGCCGGCCCGAGCATCGCAAGATACGCATAGCGGTCTGCTGTAGTAGAATAGGCCTGATAGGCGAAGGGCACGATGCCGAGGACAGGAAGGAGAGCCGCTACGAAAAGGCCCGATGCCGCTGTGACGACCGGAACCCGCCGCCGTGCAAACCACGCCGCGGCGGCCAACGCTGCCGGCGCCGCAAAGGTGGCACCGCGCCATGGCCACGCAAGTAACGAGCGGGGAGTGCGGCCGTAATCCATACACAGATCCAGCGGCCACACGAGCTTGCTCAGGTAGAAAGCCAGCGCATCTGCCGCCACGACGGGGCGGGAAGCCCAAGGCGTATAGGGAACCAGTGAATTTGCTTTTTCTGCTGATGCGGTAACCAGCGCAACCGGCAGCAACGGGAGAAGCCAGGGCGTCAATGCCACGGATGCTTGGCGTGCAGACTGGCCCGCCAACGTTACGGCTAGAACCCAGGCCATGAGCGGCACCGAGGCAGCGGCAGGCTTGGCCAGAAGCGCCAGTATGTATGCCGCTGCAGCCGCGAAGTACCACAAACCCCTTCTCCGCGCATTCATGCCTGGCTCGGCGAACCGCATATAGGCAAGCAAGGCGCAGAGGGAGAAGAAGGCGCCCAGCAGATCCTTCATCCCGGTAACCCAGGACACTGCTTCGGCCTGGAGAGGGTGGAAGGCGAAGAAGAGCGAACCGAGAAACGCTGCCCGAACGTCCTTCACGACGCGCTGGATCAGGGCATACGCGAGAAGGGCGTTGAGCGCGTGGATCACGGCGTTGGCGGCATGGTACACATGCGGATCGGGCACGGAGCCGCTGATCCACGCCAATAGGAACCACACCGTGCGCGTGACCGGCGCATAGACCCCGTAATAGGGTTCCTTCCAAAAGGTTGCCAGCCCGCGAAGGGTGGGCGGATTGAGCCAGGGGTTCTGAAGGACGTTGGGGCCGTCATCCCAATCCACAAAGGGAAAGCGGGCGGCGGGCAAAGATCCCGCCAGCACAAGGATCAGCAGGATGGCCGGCGCCGCCCACCAGAGCCCATTATCCGCGCGGTTGGGCTGCTGAAGGTCAGGCGCCTGCCGAACGCTTTGGCGATGCTTCCGCACCATTCTTCACGGAGCATGAACGGGGGCGCGAGGCACCACTCTAAACAGATCTATCGTGTCTACCTCCAGCGGCGATGCACCCGTCCAAAAGACGCGCGTCTCCAGCGGCCCCCCGGGGTGATCAAACTCGATGGGATAGTAAAAGAACGTTCCAGCCGACGTGTCCGCAGTGGTGAGAGTGCGTTCCGCAAGGGTTCGGTTCCCATCGTTGGTGCATGCATCAATGCGTGCCACGTCTCCGGTTCCATGCCAGCTCCCCTTGATGCGGAAGAGCGCCACATATCGGCCCGCCGGCTCCGGCGTATAGGGGCCGAACACAATCCATCCGGGTTCGGTTTTGCCCGGTTGGGCGAACCACACGCGGTGGGATCGGGATGAGCGGTCCGCCAGCTCCACACCGGAACGGTGGGCCAGGTCGGTGGCGGTAAACGTAGCCGCCCAGCGGAGGTCTGCGTCTTTGGGGAGCGGGCCCATCACTTCACCTGCGGGAATTACCGTAAGGCGTACGGTGGACGTACGCGTGCCCGCCGGCGTGCTTATGGCGAAGGTCACCCGGTTTGCCGTGGGAGTACCCGAAAGGGTGAAGGTGGTCGTTTCACCCGGTTTGAGGACGGCGCGAAATGGTGCAGGGTGCGCACTCTTCAATCCGGAAGTAAGACGCACCACAGCGGTCATCGGCTTCGTGATAACGTCCCTCAGGGTTACTGGGAAGGACACGGGAGTGCCCTCCAGCGTGGTGATATTCTGTGGCGCGCGCTCGAGGACCTTCAAGCGCGCCAACTCTTGTTTGTAAAGGGTAGCGAGCTGGTCCGGGCGCACGCAAACATATTCTGGGCCCAGATCCTTGAGCACCTGGCGTAGAAGGGGCAAATCCGTGAACCAGTTGAGCGCGAACAGATGCAAGAACGCCGGACGGCTGGTGGGCGTAATCCCTCGGATCTGGCTCACGAGTTCGGCAATCTGCTTTTCTCTGGGGATGTTCTCTTGCCAGTTTGTAACGGCGTGGAAGACGGGCACATTTCTGGATGTGAGCGGGTAGGTGGCCTCGTCGTAGGTGGCCACTCGCCGGCCATAATCGGGAAAGATCGCCTTGAGGAACGGGATGCGCTGCGCATATCCGGCCAGGAGATCGTCTCGGGACACGCCCATGGGCCAGATGATGGTCTCGTTCATACGGCGCATGTAGGTGCCTGTTAGGTCGAGAAACCCTTCGTACGCTTTGGCGCGGTCGGCGGGCCGGAAGCGCTTGCCGTATGCATCCGGATAGGTGTACCCCACTCCCGACACGGCTGCGAGCCAAGCGTCCCGGCGCGTGGAGGTGGCGTAGTAGTAGGCTACAATGTCTGGAATGAGCATGGAGGCTGAAGGCGACGCAGTCCATCCGAGAGCGAAGGATCCCCGCGTTTTGTCACGCCACAATTGTGGGAAGTTCCCCGCAGTCAAAACGGGCAGATTGTCTCCGTCCGAGATGACCCAGGACACGTACACCTTGCGCGGGTCGAGCTTGGGAGCCGGGGGAGCAGGCTTCTGGCGTAGGGCGGCGATGCGGATGCCTGAATGTACGCTCAAGTTGGAGCAATTGACCGATCCCACAAGGAATTTCGCGAATTCCGCAAACAGGGTGACGCCAGGTCCTTCTCCGATGCCCACATCCTTCCCGGCCCATGGGTATCCCATCACCGGGATGTTGGGCGGCATCTTGGCCAAGAGTTCTTCCATCAAGTTCAGTTCAGCCTGGGCGTTGGCGTAGGGCCGGGCGCCGTCAATGGGCCCCGAGAGCCAAAAGATGAAGATGCGGTTCTCCACAAGATAGTCGCGCAGCATCGGCTCGTTGGGCCACAAGCAGGCAACCACGGAGTGGCTGAGTCTAGGCCATAGAGTGTCGAAAGCCCACCGCATCGCCTCTACATTCGTGTGCCATCGCCCGCGCAGATCCTCGACGATGGGCAAAGGCACCTGGTGCGCCATCCGCGGAGACACGACGACGGCATTCTCCAACGAGGCCAGCATGGTGGCCATATTCTTGCTCATGGGTAATGCCGGATCCGTGATGATCGCGCCGCGAATTTCGCTTCGGTAGCGCGTCAGGAGATCCTCGGGACGCTCCACCGCATGCGTTTTGACGATCCACCGGTTCTTCAACATCCATTGGAGCCAGTGCGTGTCTGGGTCATTTGCGATGCAGTAGATGCGCGGCTTCTTCCTGTTGACGATGCCTTGAAGGGTGGCGACACAAAGCTGCCAATCAGGAGCCAATTTGCGGAAATCTATGACGTAGAGTTCGGACGCCGGCGGAGCAGATCGCGGGAAAAGATCTTCCGAGGTCTGCGGCCGAGGCCGGTATACAAGGTTGTTGGGCACACCCGACGGTACCGGCTGGGCCACCCTTTCTGCCTGATTTGAGATTACAGCCCCTTTCACGCTGTAAAGGGTCACGCGATCCAGCCGCAAACCCGCATAGCCGGACCACGCAGCTCGGATCTCGAGCTTTCCGCCGGGATATTGGAAGGCAAGAGGCACCTCTACGTATCGGTTGAGGGCGAGTTGGGTTCCGGTAAGATCTTGGCTGCGGAGGATATTCTGGCCGTAGTTCGTGCAGGCGTCCAGTGTCGCAACCGTCTCCTCACCGGCGTCATCCAGCAGCTTCATCCGATAGAAGGCCACGTAGTCCCCCGGCGGCAGTTCTATGTAGGGGCCATAAAGAAGGGTCCGCGCCGGCACGTCTCGGCCTACGGTTGCTTCCAAGGCGTGGCCGCCGAGGGCTTCAGCGTCCGGGACGATATGCCCGGTCGTATGGTTGACGCCTGGCCCGTCTGCTGCGCTCCACTCCCTCACCAGCGTATAGGTGCCGGCAGGAATACGGGCCCCCGGCGCAAGATCGCTCGTTATGGCGGGGGCAATCTGCCGGCTCGCTGCAGACGCGGCAATCAGGATGGCGGCTGATGCGATGAGGAAACTTCTGCTTAGGATCATCGGTTTACTTCCAATCGTGGGTTTGTGGCGGCGGTGAGGCGCAGGAAGACGCCGCATCTCTATCCGGATACGGGCAACGGGTTCTTGGACACGACTTCCTGCTTGGCAGGGTCAAAGTAGATGTCCTTGCCTGTTCGGAAAGCCATTACTGAAAGCGCGATGGGGATCATCACGCGATAGGCCCGTTCGGCATTCAAGGTTGGTTCGTTGCGCGTGCGGATGCATTCCAACCAATTGCCCATGTGGTCGTACGTGTACCGGGGCGGTACTCGGATCTCGTCCAGAACCGTGGTGTCGCCATTCTTGTGCGTCACGAGCTCCGCGCCTCGGTAGCATTCCAGCGTGTGGGCCAGTTCCAGCATATCGTTGCGGAAAGCGTTCTGCGGCCGCACGATGAGGCCCGGCCCTCCGGGAGTAAGGACTGCCTTTTGCCCGCGGATTGTGTCGGGAATGGCATCGTCGCATTCTTGGGTGCCTACCATGAAGAGAGTGCTCTGGCTAGGGTAGTCGGCAAGCATCGTGAAGAGGGTCGGAACCTCCCGATGGTCATTCTTAAGGTTGTGGATGGGCTGACCGCCCGATGCAGTTACTCGGTACGGCAGTTCATGGTTGAGGGCGATGGCCAAGTGGGCATACACGTGGTACAGGAGATCTGTAGCCAGCCCGCCGCTGTAATCCCAGAATTTGCGGAACCGGCTGTATCGCTCGGGATCATAAGGGCGTTTGGGAGCTAAGCCGAACTTCCACCCCAACCACATATCCCAGTCCAGGTCTTTGCCAGGTTTGCAAGGCTGGATCGGCCAGTTCCAATCGCCCCCAGGGTCGTTACGGAAGGCCCCACCCTGAGCCCAGATTACGGGGCCGATGCCGCCCTGCTTTACGATGTCACCCGCAGTCCACCAATTGCCGTCGGATCCTGAGCCTGCGCCGCATTGGAGAACGCGCTTAGTGTCGGCGCTTACGCGGGCCACGTCCCTGGCTTGCTGCCAGTAGAGGGTGAGGGGCTTTTCGCAGTATACGTCTTTCCCTGCCCGCATGGCGTCTATGGTGATGCGGCTGTGCCAGTGGTCGGGAGTGGCGATGACCACGGCATCCACACCGGGCATGTGGAGGAGTTCGCGGTAGTCCCTTGTCCCCCGGGCGCGGCCGCCTGTGTCACGAACGCGATCTTGGGTGCGCCGGTCCCACACATCGCATACTGCCACGATTTCTACATCTTTGACGCTTCGGGAGCGGGAAAGCAGGTCGAAAAAGAGGGCCGTTCCGCGGCCGCCCACTCCCACCATCCCGATGCCGATGCGGCTGTTGGCCTGAGTAGAAGCAGCACTCCGGCTATGCTTTACCGAGGCGTGTACAGGGCTTGGGTTGAGGCCGAAGGCCGCAGCTCCAGCGGCTGCAACCTTGAGGAACTCGCGGCGGGATGGAGGCTTCGATGCATCTTGAGCGGGATGAAGATCCTCCGGTTCTGGCGTGTGAGGCATGGCAAAGCTCCTCCGGAATACGCGACTGTATCCATGCTATTCCCCATTGCATGCCGTGCATCCTCCGTCCCCGGCAACTTCGCCCCCATCAGAGCGCAGGATTATGCGCCTTGCCGCCTAATCTTGATGAGAGCCCAGGCTTGTGCGCCCAGGGCATTGCTCATCAGGAGGCTGTTTTACGTTGGCCAACGAAACGGTTTTTAAGCGGTATGAACACAACCCTGTGGTGACCGCAGCCGCGGTGCCACGCGCAAATTCCATCCACAACAGTGCCATCGTCCGATACGGCGAGGGGTACGCCGGCGTCTTTCGGGTGGACGAGATAGACTTCAGCTTTCGCCTCCACACGGGGTTCAGCGACGACGGCATTCATTGGCGCATCAACCCGGAAGTACTCGAGATGCAGAGCCCGGACGACGAGGTCTTTGTGAGCGATCACAGCTATGACCCGAGGCTCATGCTGGTAGAGGGAACCTACTATTTGACGTGGTGCAATTCCATCGCCCAGGGACCTCAGATCGGGCTCGCACGGACGAACGATTTCAAGACCTTCGTTCAGATGGAGAACCCCTTCCAGCCGCCCAACCGCAACGCAGTGCTTTTTCCGCGGCGCATCAATGGGCGCTTCGCCATGCTCCACCGGCCGAGCGACCGGGGGCACACGCCCTTCGGCGACATCTTCTATTCAGAAAGCCCTGATCTCACCTTCTGGGGGCGCCATCGGCACGTATTCGGCCCGGCTCCCGGCTGGCAATCCACCAAGGTAGGGCCGGGACCTGCCCCCATCGAGACGGAAGAGGGGTGGCTGCTCATCTACCACGGTGTCTGGACCTCTTGCAATGGCTATCTGTACTATGCAGGAGGTGCTCTGCTGGACTTGGAGAAGCCCTGGAAGGTGTTGTACCGAACCCGTGATTACCTGCTGGCGCCCACGATGCCTTATGAGCGCGTTGGGGATGTGCCCAACGTGGTGTTTCCCAGTTCGCTCATCGAGTACCCGCAGGAACGGAAAGTGCGCCTATACTACGGATGCGCGGACACCGCCGTGGGAATGGCGGAGGCCGATCTGGACGAGCTCATCGAGTTCATAAAGACGCACAGCTTTTAGCGCGAGGGCCTCTTGCGCCGAGTTGGCATGGTCCGCTATAATTGCCTGCGGCGCTACCCGGTACGGTGGCGTGGCCGAACCGGATCCCCGTCGCAAGAGGGACACTATGGCCGGTACGCGGCAACAAAACGAGGGCGGCGAAGGCGGGCTCTTCGGCGAAGGGGATGAACCTGCGCCCGTGGGTTCTGTTGATGCCTCCATGCCTCTTGCGGCGCGAATGCGCCCCCGCACCCTGGACGAGTTTGTGGGCCAGGAAGAGGTAGTGGGGGAAGGGACACTCCTGCGGCGGGCCATCGAAGAGGATCGCCTCAGCTCCCTCATTCTATGGGGCCCTCCGGGCTGCGGCAAATCCACGCTGGCTTCCATCATCGCCCGCCGCACCCGCGCCGCCTTCGAGCCCTTCAGCGCCGTAACCTCCGGCGTGGCGGATGTGCGTCAGGTGATCCGCAGGGCTCAGGAACGCAGGCGCAAAACGGGGCAGCGCACGATCCTGTTCATAGACGAGATACACCGTTGGAACCGTGCCCAGCAGGATGCCCTCTTGCCTCACGTGGAGGAAGGCACCATCATTCTCATCGGCGCCACCACGGAGAACCCGTTTTTCGAGGTGAATGGCCCGCTCCTTTCCAGGTCCCGTATATTTCGCCTGGAACCGCTCACACGGGACGCCATCCTGGCGCTGTTGCGCCGGGCCTTGGCCGATAAGGATCGGGGACTGGGGGGCCGGAACGTAGCCGCCGAGGAGGAGGCGCTGCGCCACATCGCCGATATTGCCGGCGGGGATGCGCGCGTGGCTCTCAATATATTGGAAACGGCGGTGGATGCCGTAGCGCCTCCGGATGGCGCTGGGCCCACAGGTCTGTTGACCCTCGCAGTGGCCGAGGAGGCCGCCCAACGGCGCATCCTGTTGTACGATCGGGAGAGCGACGAGCACTACGACACAATCTCGGCCTTCATCAAGTCGGTGCGGGGTTCGGATCCGGATGCCGCACTCTATTGGCTGGCGAAGATGGTTCTGGCAGGCGAGGATCCGAAGTTCATTGCCCGGCGCCTGGTGATATTGGCTTCGGAGGATATAGGGAATGCCGATCCCATGGGCCTGGTAGTAGCCCAGGCCGGAGCCGAGGCCGTGATGTTCGTCGGAATGCCCGAGGCTCAGCTTACCCTGGCTCAGGTGACCACGTACCTTGCCTGCGCGCCCAAGAGCAACGCCTCCATGGTGGGTCTTTCCCGGGCCATGAAAGATATTCGGGAAAGGGGTGCAGCGCCGGTTCCCTTGCATCTGCGCAACGCCGCCCATCCCGGCCTGGGGCAATTCGGGTACGGGGCGGGGTACCGTTATCCCCATGACGAGCCGGACGGCTGGGTTCCCCAGGAGTACCTGCCCAGGAATGCAGCATCCGGGCCCTACTACGAGCCGGTGCCCAGGGGGGTGGAAGCCCACTTCCGCGAGCTTCTGGAGCGGCTGCGCAGCAACAGGCAGCAAAGTACGCCCGCGCATGCCCCCAAGAGCTCCGGTGGAAGCCGCAAGGACAGCTCTGAAGACTAGTAGAGACCGCGCCCTCCCGGCCAATCTTCGAGAGTGATCTGGCGAAGCGTCAGGGATCGGGAGGCGGTGCCGCCCCCGGAGGCGGCGGATTGGTGGGCGCGCCCTCCGGCGTTTCCGAAGGCTGAGGCTGGGAGGGCGGCGCCGGCTTCACCTTTACCGTAACCTGAGCGGTGCGGAGGTTCCCTTTGTCGTCCATGGCCCGAAGCGTGTAGACTGTGGTCTGCTGGGGCGTTACATCAAACTTACCCTTGGGCGACTTACCGCCGCCAACTCCGTTATCTATCTCGATGGAGGAGGCGTTGGTCACCGACCACGATAGGGTGGCCTTCTCCCCTGCAAAGATCGTGTCGGGCTTGGCCCGGAAGTACCGGATCTCGGCGATGGACACATCCGGCGGCACCACCTCCACGGTTAACGAGCGGGTAACGGCCCCTCCCGGGCCCTGCGCCGCGAGGACGTACGTGGTCGTTTGGTCCGGCTTCACCTCCTGGCTGGTGTACATGGCTGCATCCTGCGGCGTGGCGCTCAACGGATTGAGCATCACCTTCTCCGCACGCTCCACCTTCCATGAAAGCGTTACCGTGTCCCCTGCATGCACGCGTGTGCGGCTTGCTGTGAACTGTGTGATGCGGGGCCTGCCGGGCGGCGGTTTCGGAATGACGATCACAGTGACGGATCGCGTTTCGCTCCGGCCGCCGCCTCGGGCTACGAGTGTATAAGTGGTGGTCTTGTCGGGGACGACCTTATAGGAGCCCACCGGATCCTTGAGCGGAAGATTGTCCGGGCTGATGTACCCGTCCGTGAGGTTGGCGGTGTCCCATGTGAGGCGCACCTCCTCCCCTTGGTTCACCTGTGCAGGGGTTGCTGTGAAGGCCCGGATCACTACCGGCCGGGGATGAAAGAGGGCCCATCCGGCTGCGCCAAGAAGAAGGAACACCAGCACCGCGCCGGCAAGGGGCGAAAGAAGGGCGCGGCGTTCTAACTGCCCGTGGGCTACACAGCTTACGTAGGCGTCTTCTACACTTCGGGCAGTCACCGTGAACCCGAACAGACGCGTGGACCCGAGCACAGGACGAGTAACGGGCTCAACCAACAGGGAGATCGCCTGTTCCTTACCTGGACCCAAGGTGATGCGGTCCGTGTCGAATTCGTAGGCACATCCGTCTTCAGGGTCCGAGGCGTACAGATCCAATGTCTCCTCGCGGTTGCCTCCGTTGGTTACGACAACCTCGAAGAGCTGGCCGTGGTGGAAGAAGGTGGACACGGCGCGTTTGGGCACCAGCTCCACCTGCAGTGAGCTGAATGGCTTCACAATGAGCGCTGCTTGCTGAACGCCGGCCTCGCCCGTCTCCATACTGCGTGCGCGCACGAGGAACGGATACGTGCCGGCAATGTTTGCGCTGTTGCGAGCCACCTTGAACAGAACACGGGCCGGCTGCGATTGTCCCGCCTTGATGTTGAACGAGGGGACGGGCACGGCGTACCACTCGACGTCTATGCCCTCGATTTCCAGGAAAATGTGGTCGTCTTCGGGTGCGCGATTGGTGATCGTGACCGTAAGTTGCGCAGTGCCGCCTGGTTCTACCGGAACCTCAGCGGCCGAGAGATCCACCTGGATCAACGAAGGTCTCCTTCAACAGCGGGGCATACCGGCATTCATCATAGCCGGTCCCTTGCCGTTTGTCAATGAGGGCTGAGTGCGCCCGCTATCGGCGCGTCATTTCGTCTAGGATGCGCGGCGCGGCCTCCAGGGCCTCATCGAGTTTGGAGAGATCCCGCCCTCCTGCCTGGGCAAAATCTGCGCGACCGCCACCGCCGCCGCCGGCGATGCGTGCCACTTCCCGAACAAGATTGCCTGCATGGATGCCCTGGTTCACCAAATCTCGCGTGACTTTTGCCGTGAAGAGGACCTTGCCCTGGGAGGGAGCGGCCAACACCACCACCGCCGACTTATGCTCCTGGGCAGTGCGATCGGCCAGCGCCGCCAATGCTTCGCTGGTAGTCTCAGGCAGTCTCCCCGTGACGACGGCGATGCCGTTGACGCGTGTGGTAGCAAGCTCCACAGGCTCTTGCAGGGGAGCTGCGCGCATCTGCCGCACTTGCTTCTCGAGCTCGGCGCGGGATTGGATGAGCTTGCCGACGGCCGCAGGCAAGTCCGCCGGATGGGTCTTGAGCAAGGCGGCCGCCTCGGCGAGGATCTCTTCCTGGCGCCGAACATGCCGGTAGGCCGCTTCGCCCGTAACCGCCTCGATGCGGCGCACGCCCGCGGCGACGCCCGTCTCCATCAAGATCTTGAAGAGGCCCACTTGCGCCGTGCGATTAAGGTGGGTGCCTCCGCAAAGCTCTGCGCTCACGCCGGGCACCTCGATCATGCGTACGTGGGTGCCGTACTTTTCACCGAAGAGAGCCATGGCGCCATGCCGGCGCGCCTCGGCAATGGGCAGGTCTTCATGCACTACCACAGGCAAATCTTCCAGGATGCGCCGGTTCACCACCTCCTCCACGGCGTCCAGCTCTTGGCGGGACACGGGATGCGTGTGGGTGAAGTCGAAGCGCAACCGATCCGGCGCAACAAGGGACCCTTTCTGGTGTACGTGTTTGCCCAGCACTTCGCGGAGAGCCGCGTGAAGCAGATGGGTGGCCGTATGGTTGCGCATGATGCTGCGCCGGCGCTCCATGTCTACAGCGGCGGTCACACGGTCGCCCACATTGAGGACCCCTTCGCGCACCACGGCCTTATGAAGGATGATGCCTCCCGCCTTTTGTGTGTCCATTACTTCCGCCCGAAGCGCGCATTCTGTGTCCCTGCCCGGCGAGGTGATCCAGCCGGTATCCCCTACTTGGCCGCCGGCCTCGGCGTAAAAGGGAGTGCGGTCCAGCACGATCTCTACCGCATCGCCTGCTCTGGCAAAGTCCACCAATTCGTCGTTGCGGATGACGGCCTGAACCTCCGCTTCCACTACGCTCGCCGCGTACCCTTCGAACTGCGTGGCGGGGGTTTGGCGCTGGATTTCTGCGAGAGCGCCTTCCATGCGGCGGAATACGTCTTTGCCCATCTCGCTTGCTTCTTGCGAACGGCGGCGCTGCTCTTCAAGCGAGCGCTGGAAGCCTTTCAGATCCACCGCGGTGCCATGTTCGGCTGCAATCTCGCGGGTGAGTTCTATCGGGAAGCCGAAGGTGTCATACAGCACAAAGGCATCCTCACCGGAGAGGACACCGCTGCCCGATGCCTGGGCCTGTTCCAAAAGTTCTTCCAGCCGCCGGGTGCCGTTCTCCAGTGTTCGGCGGAAACGCTCTTCCTCTGCGTAGATGGTTTTGAGAATATGATCGCTTCGCTCAACGATCTCGGGGTACGCCGCGCCCATAGTGTCCACCACTACGGGAGCAACCTCGTGGAGGAAGGGATCCTGGAAGCCGAGCACCGCCTTGCCGAAGCGGATGGCGCGGCGGAGGATGCGGCGCAGCACATAGCCGCGGCCCTCATTGGAGGGAAGGATGCCGTCCGCGATGCAGAAGACGGTAGCCCGGGCATGCTCGGCGATCACGCGGAAGGCAAAGTCTTCGGGACCCATCGTCCCTGTATACTTGCGCCGCGCCAGCGCCTGGATACGTTCGAGAAGCGGGTACATCAGATCCGTGTCAAAGACACTGGCTTTGTTCTGGATCACTGCAAGGATGCGCTCGAACCCGGCGCCCGTGTCGTTGTTCCTGCCCGGCAGGGGAACGAGCACCGGCTTCCCGGAGGCATCTTCGGTGCGGTCGAATTGCGTGAACACGTTGTTCCAAATCTCCAGCCACCGGCCCGCGTCGTCGTCTATCTTGAAGCGTTCCGTAGGCGTCAGGCTGGGATCCGCAGTCATCTGGTCCGGAGGAACCACACGGTAGAAGACCTCGGTGCAGGGGCCGCAAGGACCGTTGGGTCCTTGGGTGATGGCGTTGGCAGGCCAATAGTTTTTATCTTCGCCTAGACGATGGATGCGGTCCGGCGAGATGCCTACCACGTCGCGCCAGATTTCGAAGGCTTCGTCATCATCATGGAATACCGTTACGCAGAGGCGTTCCGGATCCAGGCCGAGACGGCCGGTGAGGAACTCCCAGGTCCAAGGAATGACTTCGCGCTTGAAGTAGTCTGCGAAGCTGAAATTCCCCAACATCTCGAAGAAGGTGAGATGGGAGTAATCGCCAACACTGTCTATATCGCCGGTGCGCACGCACTTCTGCACGGTGACGATGCGGCGCCTGGGAGGGATGGCTTCTCCGGTAAAATAGGGTTTGAATTGCTGCATCCCGGCGCTGGTAAAGAGGGTCGAGGTGTCTTCGACACCCAAGGCGTCAATAGGGATTAGGGGCGCGCTGGGCAGGTGGAGGTGCCCGCGTTCAACAAAGAAGTCTATGTAAGCTTGCCGTAGTTCGTTCGCAAGCATGGGCAGGAACGGCTCCCGGGGAAGGATTGCAGCGGCCCGATCGGCAATCGCCCTAGCGGACCCCGCCTGGTTATTATAGCACGCAGGGGGACGGGCGCCGGGCTGCGTCCAATCTGCGGCAAACGCGGGCCCGCTTCCAGGCGTATCAACTAACGGTGCGCATCCGTCGTGGCCCGCCCATGCGGGCGTGTGAGGAGAGGAATGTATTACCGTAAAGTGCTTTTGGGCATTCTCACAGCCGTGGTGGTGATCTGGTTTTACTATAGCTCTATCCCAGCGCAAACCGAGGGACCCCAGGGGCCCGCGCCAGATATCGTAGTCCATCGGCCTCAGGGCGACGTGCACCTGAAGGACTTCAGGGGCAAAGTGGTGCTTGTGGACGTATGGGCAACGTGGTGCGGGCCGTGCCGCAGTTCCATACCCGCCATCGAACGGCTCTACCAGGCCAAGCACGCACAAGGCTTCGAGGTTCTCGGCGCCTCCGTGGATGATGCATGGGACAAGGTGCCTCCTTTCATGCGTGAGATGGGGATGACTTATACCGTGGGGCTGTTGAGCGCGGATCAGGCCCGGAACTTCCCTTCCATACCTTTTATGTTCCTTGTGGACCGCCAGGGAAATATCCGGTGGAAGCAGGCGGGATATGGACCCTCCACGGAAGGAGAGCTGGAAAGGCTGGTGGACCGCCTTTTGAAAGCGCCCTAATGTTGGGATCGTGCATGCAGCCGTTCGAGCCGGCG
>JBMFSQ010000027.1:29683-46807 GCA_049967475.1 Chthonomonadales bacterium
GCCTTTTGAAAGCGCCCTAATGTTGGGATCGTGCATGCAGCCGTTCGAGCCGGCGCGATCCCTTTTACTTGCCTGTCGTTCTTTCGATCGTGATGGCCGCTGTGCACCAAAGCAGGGCGAAACCGGCTTGCGGCACCGAGGCAGCGATGGTCGAAGAGCGCGTCGAAGTACGCTTAAGCCCGATGTGCCTCTCTCTGGAGGCGGAGGGACACGAACGCGCAGGCGCCAAGATCGTGGATTACTGAGGGGTCGAGAGTTGGGAATGCTGGAGATCGAGTGATGCCATGCTGACCAAACTCACCATCCGGAATTTCAAGCTCTTCGAGAACGTCGAGATCGAACTCGGCGAGCGCGTCGTATTCATCGGCCCCAACAACGCCGGCAAGACCTCGGCCTTGCAGTCCCTCGCCATGTGGGACGTGGGGACGAAACGCTGGCTGGAAAAGCGCGGCGGTGGCGCGGTGCCGGCAAAGCGGCCGGGCGTGACCATCAACCGCCGCGACATGATCGCCGTGCCCGTTCCCGTGGCCAATCTGCTCTGGCGCGATCTGCACGTCCGAGAAGGCAGCCGCGCGGACGGCAAGACCCGCACGCAGAACGTGCTCATCGAGATTTGCGTCGAGGGCGTGGATGAGGGGAAAACGTGGGTGTGCGGGCTGGAATTCGATTACGCCAACGAGGAGTCCTTCTACTGCCGTCCCTTGCGCACCGGGGACGGCCGGCGCATGGAAGTTCCGGCGCATCTTGCCGATCTCAGCCTGGCTTACCTACCCCCGATGTCCGGCTTGGCACCGCGAGAAGACCGGCTGGAGCTGGGCACGATCAACGTGCGACTCGGTGAGGGGCGCACGGCGGAGGTGCTGCGCAACCTTTGCTGGCAGGTGCGGGAGGCTGAGAACGGGCAGGAGAAATGGCGGCGCATCGCCGAACGCATCGAATCGTTGTTCGGCGCCAAACTCAACGAGCCAAGATACATCAAGGAGCGCGGCGAGATCGTCATGGATTATCGTACCCGCGACGGCATCGTGCTCGATCTGTCGGCGAGCGGCCGTGGCCAGCAGCAGACGCTGCTCCTGCTCGCGCACATGGCAGTCAATCCGGGCGCGGTGCTCCTGCTGGACGAGCCCGATGCGCACCTGGAGATCCTGCGCCAGCGGCAGATTTATCAGGTGCTCACCGACCAGGCTGCAGAGACGGGCAGCCAGATCGTGGCCGCCAGTCATTCGGAAGTGATCCTCAACGAGGCGGCCGACCGCGACCTGGTGATCGCCTTCGTCGGCCAGCCGCACCGCATTGCCGACCGGGGCAGCCAGGTGCTCAAGGCGCTGCGCGACATCGGCTTCGAGCACTACTACCTCGCCGAAGAGACAGGATGGGTGCTGTATCTGGAAGGCTCGACCGATCTCGCCATGCTGCGGGCCTTTGCTATCGCGCTGAACCATCCGGCGCGCGAGCATCTGGAGCGCCCCTTCGTGCATTACGTCGCGAACCGGCCCCGCAAGGCGCAGGAGCATTTTCACGCCTTGCGCGAGGCCAAGCCCGACCTCGCCGGCATCGCCATCTACGACCGCCTGGACGCAAACTTTCCCGATGATCCCACACTCGTGCAGAGGATGTGGCAGCGCCGTGAGCTGGAGAACTATCTGTGTCAGCGGGAGACCTTGCTCGCCTTTGCCGAAGACCTGGGACGCAAACAGCAAGGCGACCTCTTCGGTGCGGCGTACCGCACAGCAATGGAGGAGGCGATCAACCAAGTCGAAAACGCTTTGCGTACTCTCGGTAAGGACCCGTGGGGACCGGACATTAAGGCGAGCGACGAATTTCTCGAACCGCTGTTCAGGCAATTCTACAAATCGCTCGACTTACCCGATTTGATGAGCAAGACCGATTACCACGCGCTGGTGGCTTTCGTGCCGGCGAACGCGATCGCTCCGGAGATTGCGCAGGCGCTCGATGCGATTGTCACTGTTGCCGGCAAGGCCAAACCGCGAGGAGCCGCATGATAGGCAAAACCGCCAAAGAGCGCCTGGCCATCAGCCCTCCCTGCGACGATCTGCCTTCGTAGGGTCGCGGCCATCGGCGAATCCGGCTGTTTGATCTGGTAGAAGGCGGCTGTGCGTTGGAGTGTGTCATTGCGTGGGGCGATCCTCGGGCCTTTGGCGAAAGTAGCATCCTTGGGGATATTCCGCCGATGATGCAGTTTCGCCGCCGCTTCAAGAACCGGCTCGATGCAGGCGAACCCTAGTGAGACGCCCCACGATCGCGGAGGATGAGATGTCGAGGGCTTGAAGATCACTGGCGCGGACGAGGCATCCGAATGGATTATGTGCTCACGGAACATGCCCGGGACGTTTTGAAAAAGAGGCAGATCCCGCAAGCATGGATGGAACGGGCCTTGAATACCCCAGACGCAACAGAGACCGACCAGGTGGATCCGGCTCTGGAACACCGATTGGCCCGGATCCCAGAATTCGGCAACCGGGTGTTGCGCGTAATCGTCAAAAGCAACGAGACGCCGCTTGTAGTCGTGACTGCATTCTTTGATAGAAGGAGGGCTATTCCATGAAACTCAAGGTGGACCAGCAAGCCGATGCTCTTTACCTGACCTTGAGCGATGCTGCTGCGAGCCGCACCGATGAAGTTTCGCCGGGTGTCCTCCTGGATTACGACGAACGGGATCGGGTGGTCGGCATCGAGATACTGTATCTGTCGAAACGAGCACCGGGACTAGATTTGCGGCGGCTGCTGTTCGAAACGGTGCCGCAAACAGGTTGAGACGGGGAAAGACCATCGCCATGCCTTGCACCATAGAACGCCTGGCCATCAGCCCCCCTACAATGATCTGTCCTCGCACGGTCGCGGCCATCGGCGAATCCGGCTGTTTGATCTGGTAGAAGGCGGCTGTGCGTTGGAGTGTGTCATTGCGTGGGGCGATCCTCGGGCCTTTGGCGAAAGTAGCATCCTTGGGGATATTCCGCCGATGATGCAGTTTCGCCGCCGCTTCAAGATCGGGTGCCATGCGGGCTGACGGCGCGTGACCACCGTCCCCAGGCGGCTGTTGGAACACCGCACGCCGGATCAACAGCCGGAATTGGTCGCCCGGGGTAAACGAGGTCCGCGTTTTCCGACGACGAAGGGAAGGAACCCTGCTTGACATGGAGCATCGCTTCCGATATACTACGCAGGGCATTTGCCGGCCTACGGTGCAGAGCGGATGCCGGCGTTAAATGGAGCCCGGCCGGAGGAGCAACGCGCTCAAAGGCCCGTTCGGGTGCCAACACGCTTGCCTCAGTCGGTTCAATGTGCGAGCCGCTCTCCGTTCCTTAAGGGGGTACGACAGACCATGGCTCTCTATCGCAGCCAATCCGCCCGGGGGATTAGTGCAGCCGCCACCCTTGTGACAGCAGCCGCCATAGGGATGGTGCTCGGTTTCCAGAGTATCGCTGTTGCGGATTCCGTGATGTACCGTGGAAGCACAGCCCTCACCGGCTACTTCAACGACCCTATCACGGTTCCATTGGCGTTGGATTGGCGGTACACCACAACGTACTTCGGGCACAATCCTTCCTCGCCGGCCGTGGTGGGTGACACCGTCTACTTTGCCTCCGGCAGCCGCATCTACGCCGTGAGTGCAATCAGCGGCACCCTCAAATGGAAATACCCGGTGGATCAGCCCCTTTCCACAACGGTGCACACATCGCCCGCCTATGCCGATGGGCTCATCTATGTCGGCGCCGATGACGGCAAGCTCTACGCACTCAACGCCGGCACAGGCAAGGACGTATGGCGCTTTGACACGCGGAGCACCATCAGCGTGTCGCCAACCGTAGAAGATGGCGTCGTTTACTTCGGCTCCGGCGACGGGCGCATCTGGGCGCTGGATGCGAAAACGGGCAACCCTCTTTCGGCCTGGAAGAACGGCTTCAAGGTACTGGATGACATATCCGGCGCTGCCGCGGTATCCAACGGCATCGTATATGCCGTGTCTCTGGACCAGGTGCTGCATGCCATCGGGGCAGTCACTGCCCGGGAGCGATGGAGCTATCGGCTTCAGGGTAGCGTGCTCCATATGGCTCCCATCGTGTCGGGTGATTTCCTTTTCATTGCCAACGGCTCCAACGTTACCTCGCTCTACGCGCGCAACGGCCTGATGCGCTGGCAGCGGAATTTGGGGTCCGATATCTCCTGTAACCCTGCCGTGGATGACGACAGCCTCTACGTGGCGGATATAGATAATAATGTGCGGGCCTTGGATCTGCGCTTCGGGCGCGATAGATGGAAGACCCCCGCAAAGCTCCCCTTCGATATCGTTGCGCCGCCCACCGTCGCCGGCGATGTGGTCTTCGTGGCCACCACTCTCGGCGGCGTCTACGCGCTGGACAAGAATACGGGTGCCGTCAAATGGAGCTATGTGGTGCATCCATCCACTTCGGACACTGCGGCGGCCGCCGAGGCTGCCACAAATCCCAACCGGCGCGGATCGAGCACCAACGCGACGATGCCGATGTATGCCAACGTCGCAGCCGCTCCGGTCGTGGCGGACAAGGCCCTCTTCATCCTCTCCGATGATGGATCCCTCTCGGCGTTCCGTTCCAGCGCAGTAGATGAGGTCGGTCCCGAGATCACTCCCGTGGAACCCGACATGGGCGTCGTAATCAATGGCTCGCCTCCCGTACATTTTGAAGCGACCATTGAAGACGACGGATCCGGCGTCAATCCCGACACGGTGAAGCTCCTCATTGACGACAAGCCGGTGCAGCGAAGGCCATCGGGGCAGGAGAATGAGGACAAACCCGGATACAAGTATGATGTGCTGACCTCCACCCTCACCTACGATACCGAAGAGCCTTCCAGCGCATCTACCGTTCGACCCCTTGCCGACGGCCGGCATACCGTAACGGTGGTGGCTGCCGATTGGTTCGGGAATGTGACACGCAAGTCGTGGACCTTCACCGTGGATAACTCCTTGGCGAAGGTAGTGAAGCGGCCTGCCGGCGAAACGAACCCTCGCGGCGGATACCCGGGTGCCGGAGGCGGCCTCGGGGGATACGGCGGCGGTCGGGGAGGAGGATACGGCGGCGGCCGAGGACCGCGTGGCGGCTTCTAGACACCCGGCCCGGCAGCCTTTCGTGGCACCGCTCAGCCAATGCACGAGCCTGGACCAAGCAGCTCCTTCTGCGGCTGCCTCCGTCCCCCAACGTCCTAGCCTGCGGCGTCCCCATGGAAGCATGGCTCCGTTTTGTTAACCTGCAACTACCCCCGAAGATCGGCTGCGCGCTTCTTCAAGAATTTGGAGAGCCGGAGGACCTTTTTCGGGCGACCATGACCGAGTTGGCGCGTGTCCCCGGCATTACCGAGAAGGCGGCGTTACGCATCACGGATCCCAGCTTTGCGCCTACCGCTCGCCAGATTGCCTATGCGCGCAAAGCAAATGTACGGCCTCTCCCTATTACCGCGCCTCAGTACCCTAAGAGCCTCAAGGAAATCCCCGATGCTCCGTCCGTGCTCCTCATGCGCGGTGACTTGGACGAGCGAGACCGCTTCGCAGTGGCCCTCGTCGGTTCGCGGATGGCTACCCCCTACGGCCGCAGCATCGCTGCGCAAATGGCCCGAGATCTGGCCCGGGCGGGCCTTACCATCGTCAGCGGCGGCGCCTTGGGTATTGACGGCGTCGTGCACCGCGCCGCCCTGGATGCCGGCGGGCGTACCCTGGTGGTGCTGGGATGCGGCTTGGACGTGGAGTATCCCAGGGAGAACCAGCCCCTCTTCCACCAGATTGTAAACGACGGCCGCGGCGCGCTCCTCAGCGAATATCCGCTGGGTGCCGGGCCCGACGCGTGGCGCTTTCCGGTGCGTAACCGCATCATTAGCGGCCTCTCCATGGGCATTGTGGTGGTTGAGGCCGGTGAGCAAAGCGGCGCATTGCTTACTGCATCTCTCGCCGGCGAACACGGGAGGGATGTGATGGCAGTGCCCGGGAATGTGGACCGGCCGAAGTCTCGAGGCACCAATGCTCTCATAAAGGACGGCGCAGCGCTCGTTGAGAACGCCAAAGACGTCTTGGCTACGCTTGGTGTGCTGATGCTGGAACCTCCCGATGCTACCCCGCCGACACCTCCTCTTCCCCCGGATCTTACTCCAGGCCAGAGGAGGCTCCTGGAATGCCTCACGCTCTCGCCAAAGCAGATTGACGCCCTAGCCGTCGAGGCGCAGATGCCAGGTCCCGATGTCAGCGTGAACCTCACCATGCTGGAACTTGCCGGCCTCGTGCGCCGAGTGGCAGGCAACAGCTATATCCGCGTTCTGTAATATCCTCCCGTTAACCATACACCACCACCCTCGGGCGCGTTGCAGCCACAACCGGCGTCGCGCTATAGAGGGGGTCCTGCGCGGTGCTTTTCCGAAAGGAGTGTTTGTGATGCTTCCTTCTCCTGGTGCTGTTGCTCTCAAAGCCGCTTTGCGCGCCGAAGAGAATATCGGCGTGCGCGAGGTCGGCCACAACGGCGGCGTATTCGTGGACACCTATCTTGCGTCCATCGGATTGCCCGGTTCCGGAGAGCCGTGGTGCATGGCCTTCGTTTACTATCGCCTCTGGGACGCTGCCGGCCGCCCCGCAGATTTTTCTTTGCCGATGGGTTTTCCGCGAACGGGATCTACCGCCGTTGCCGCACGGTGGGCCAAGCGCAACGGTCTCTGGATCCCGGTCACGAGCGCTGAGGGCGCAGGGGAACGCGTGCAGCGGGGAGATCTGTGCTTCTTTTGGTTCCCGGAGCTTCGGCGCATCGCCCATGTGGGCATCGTCACAGGGTCCTTCGATGGAGGTGTGGACACTGTGGAGGGCAATACGTCGCCTGGGGCGGATGTGCAGCGCGAAGGGGACGGGGTGTACCGAAGACGGCGGATGTGGCGCGCACTGGGATGCCGGGGCGGTTTCGCGCGCATTCCCTTCTAATGGCGCCCTGCCTGGGAGCGGCATCGCCCAGACGCCGCTCCCGAGGGCACAGAGATGTCAGCGTGCGGCTTCGAAGCGCCGCGCCACTTCGTCCCAATTGAGCACATTCCACCAGGCTTTCAGATAGTCTCCGCGGCGGTTCTGGTACTTGAGGTAGTAGGCGTGCTCCCATACGTCTACCCCAAGGATGGGGACGAGCCCATCCATCAGCGGCGAATCCTGGTTCGCGGTACTGATGACCTCCAAACCGCTCGGCGCCTTCACGAGCCAAGCCCATCCGCTCCCGAAGCGCTTGAGGCCCGCGTCATTGACCTTTTCCTTCAGAGTGTCTACGCTTCCGAACGTGGCGTTGATCGCCTGGGCGAGAGGTCCCGCAGGAGCTTTTGCGCCCCCCGGCTTCATGATCTCCCAGAACATGGTGTGGTTCGCATGGCCGCCCCCATTGTTGCGCACAGCAGTGCGGATGGCCTCGGGTACCTGGTTGATGTTTCTGAGGATCTCCTCGATGCTCTTGGCCTGAAGGTCCGGATAGTCCTTCACCGCAGCATTGAGGTTGGCGACGTAGGCGCCATGGTGCTTGTCGTGGTGGATCTCCATCGTCCTGGCGTCTATATAAGGCTCCAGGGCATCGAAGGGGTAAGGCAAGGGTGGTACTGTGAACTCAGGCATCTTGTGCTTTCTCCCAAAGAGGGGCTCGCCGCCCCGTGTTGTAAGCTCGATTGCAGCCGCATAAGCTAAGAACTCTCGACGCGTAATCACCACAGTCTCCCGAGGTAACGCAATCTACACAGAATCTATATTACTATACCTGCCGACGGGCAAAAGGTTCCACAGGTCGGCAAACTCTGCCGAACCTCCGCTTGACAGGTGGAGCATCCCCCATGTAAACTGGAGCATCAAGTTTCCATCGGAACCAATGGAGGTTCCTATGTGCCCCTTATCCCATACCGTGGCGGTCTCTGGTGCCGCAACTACGGCTTCACGCACGGTTCACCTGTTCTTAACCCCTTCTTCGCATTCTGCAGGTTCAATCTATTATGCCGGGGCGGATTATTCACCCGGCAATCAAAGGAGGATCTTATCATGACACGTGGGGTTGGCAGTTCCGCGCGACAGGGCTTTACTCTCATCGAGCTGCTCGTGGTAATTGCGATTATCGCAATCCTGGCTGCAATCCTGTTCCCCGTCTTCGCCCAAGCCCGCGACAAAGCGCGCCAGGCTATGTGCCAGTCAAACCTGAAGCAGCTTGGGACGGCCTTTGCTATGTATGCCACGGATTACGACGGCATGTTCCCAAATCCCGGAGGCACCTTCCAAAAGGTATGGCCCGGGGACTCCACCTACGTTATCCAATCCGTGTGGCTGTTGAGCTCCGGCACCGGGTTGGGTAAGGACATCGGCGGCATCTGGCCCTACGTAAAGCAGCGCGGAAACGCCGGATTGAGCAATGTCTATTCTTGCCCCAATGCCTTGCCTGGACCGTCCAATGCATACTCTCCAGGCCAGAATTACGTAATGAACGACTATCTACGCGGCTGCCATCCGGGCGAAGCCCGCTATGGCTCCCGCGACGCAGTATGCGGTCGTGCCTGGGCCGATGGAATAAACCCGGATCTCATGGGCAACCCGCCCTCCGAGGTGATCCTGCTCTACGAGAGCGCCCAACACCCAACCTACCACAACGTGAACCGCAACGGATCTCCCTTCTTTAGCGGGAATATCGCAAGCGCAACGCCTCCCCTCTGCCAAGGTATGCCCCAGAACTACCACGGCCGCAAGTCCGACTTTCTCTTCTGCGACACCCACGTAAAGAACCTTACCCCGTCGTCTACGTGGGCTGCGGCCGATCAGGCGGCCTTTGTAACCTTCAACAAATCCTGCCCGACCCTCGCCCAGGTATTGGCTCTGGGTGAATATACCGGCGGCGGACCCAAGTCCATGTGGAACCCCGCGACTGCTTCGGTTACCTATCCGTAGGTCCTATGGAGAAGGCCCGCACCGCCGTTCCAGAGCCGGCAGTGCGGGCCTTTTGCTTGTCCGGAACGGACGAGGCAGTCTTCATGCCTACCGGCGGGCAGTGCGTGGGGCGTCGGTGCGTTGCCGTTGGGCGGATGAGGAAGCGATCACGCAACTCTGCGGCCCAAATCCGGCAGCTTCGATTTCCCGCAAAACGGCGACGGCGTTGAGGGTGTGTCCGGCCAGAGGCTTGACGGCTACCGTGCGGTTGGAAACGTCCGTGGCAATGGAGGCTGTGTCTAGGCCAGGGATTTTGGATTGGCTCAACTTGGCCTTTAGGTCCGATGCGCATCCCCCGCAACACATGTGGGCCACAGCAACCGTGATAGGGCCGCTCACTGTTACCTCAGCGGGTGGAAAGCCCGCCTTGCGCATTCCCTGCATCAGGCTCACGAGCTCCACCTGTTCTCCCGCTTTGGGAGACACGGTCACAGTAGTCCCTTGAATGGACACGCCTTCCACCCACGGGGCCGATTTGGCGCCTGCAGAAGCGGCTGCCTGGCACTTGCCGCAGCACATATGCCCCACCTTCACCGCAACAGAATCCGCCTCAGCAAAGGCCGAGGCCAAAACCAACCCAAGAACCATCACGTACCGATGCATGAGCAAAGCTCCTTTCATAAGTTAACCAAGCATTTGGCTGGGATATTCTACAGGGTTCCCGGCGCCGTGTCAACCTTGAGCCGCCAGGCGGATCGGGATATAATGGGATTGTGAAGTACCTGGCTGCCATCATTTGCCTCCTGGTTCTCTGCGGCTCTGCGCAAGAGCTGCCGGCACGGCGGTCGGGCGGGGACCGCGTTCTCCTCCGAAGCGTTCCCCAGATGGAAGTGGCCACTCCCGCCGATCAGCCGGCTGAGCCCATCCGAGAAAAGCGCACGGGGAAGCTCTTTGCGTCACTTTGCATCGTGAACTCTCTCCATGATGGCGTAGAGGAGCGGCGCTTTGTAATTCACGTTCCGGATGCCGCCTTTCTTCCCTTCGGGCAGCGGGCGGCGCGCTTCCTCGCCCTGGTTTGGGCTGCCGCCGATCGCCGGTGGGGCCGCCTTTGCAGCCGGCTGCGGCAGGCTCCCATAGACGTATGGCTTACGCGCGAGGGGGCCGCAGGCGGGGAGCAGGTGGCAGAGAACTTGTATCTCTATAACCTGGCTTCGGAGCGTACGGGCATCGAATGGGCGCGCGAGCTTGCCCACGAATATGGGCATTACCTGCTTCCTGCTGCATCGGGGTACTTGGAGCCGGAAAGCTGGCCCAATGGTGTTTTGGGCGAACGCCTCTTCCTCAAATGGCTGCTGGAAGACGTGGACGCGGGTCGGGTGCAAATGGGCGATCTTCCTTTCCCTTCCCGCCAGGAACTCGAGGATTACTGCGCCAAACAGGTGGATCCCCTCATCGAGCGCTTTCGCACTCAGGGGCCGAAGCCGGATCTGCTCGTGCGCACCGATCGCCGCGGCTTCGATGCCTTCACCGGCTTGCTGCTCGGGCTCCAGGATCTCTACGGGCCGGAGGTCTTGATGGATCTGTTGGAGTATCTTCCGCGCAGGCCCGTCGGCCTTCGCGCAACCGATTTCCTAGCCGCCTTTACCGCCTTCGCCGATCAGTCGGGCGAGTTCCGCATGAACATTCCCCAAGGCGGAAGCATGGCGTATGTACCCAAGGGCAGGTTCCTCGTGCGTCTGGAAACCGGCCCCGCGGCAGCAAAACCTTCTGTGGAAGGCTGCGTCGTCAAACCTGCAAGCGAAGGGTGGATCCTTACCGCCTCGCGGGCCGGATGGCGCAACGTGACCGGCCCTCCCCAGGGAATGGTCCTTTTGTGGCATCGGCTGGATATGCGGGAGTAAGCGGCCCGTGGTACTGACGCGGCGATGGATTTTTCTTTTGGCTCTGGGAGCCGTTCCGCTGCTGGCTGCCGGTGCTGCCCCTGGGGTCGTCTGGCTGACACTCGTTTGGGACGGCCTCTTGGTTGCTCTGGCACTGGCCGACTTCATGCTGCTTCCACCCCTCGAGCGTATCCAGGTGGATCGGGTTCTGGAACCGAGCATCCGCCTCGGAACACCCGCCGAGGTACGGCTCCGCGTACGCAACGGCACGGAACTCCCTTGGCGCCTGAAGCTGCTCGACGAACCGCCGGTGGACGCTTTCGCCGGCCTTGCCGAATGGCGGCTTGCTTTGCCGCCCTACCGCGAGCAGCATCTAAGTTACTCCGTGCAAGCTCGGGCGCGCGGCGATGCCCATTTTGGGGACCTTTGGCTGCAGGTTCTAGGCCGCATGGGGCTCGTAGCGCGCAATCGCAGAATACCGGCCTCCACGACAGTGCGCGTGTATCCCCTCATTACCCAGGCAGCCCGGTTTACATTGGCAGCAAGGCGCGGGCGCCTCCAGCAGGCAGGCATCCGGGCCGCACAAAGGGTCGGCGGTGGACGACAGTTCGAGTCCCTGCGGGATTATCAGCCGGACGACGACTTCCGCTGGATTGACTGGAAGGCCACCGCGCGTCGCGCAACCCTCACTACGCGCCAGTACGAAGCGGAACGCAGTCAAAATGTGATCCTTGCCTTGGACGTGGGCCGGACCATGCTGGGGGACGTGGATGGAGTGCCGAAGCTCGATTACGCCGTGGATGCAGCCCTCCTGCTGGCATACGTAGCCACGCTGGCGGATGATCGTGTGGGGATGCTGGTCTTCGCCGATGCCGTAGAGGCGTGGGTACCTCCGCAGCGGGGCCGCGGGCAAGTGTATTCCCTATTGAACCTTCTTTACAACGTTCATGCGCGCCGTGTGGAACCCGATTACCGAAGCGCCTTCGGATATATGGCTGCCCGTTGGCGGCGTCGCTCCCTCGTCGTTTGCTTCACGGATCTTTGGGACCCCGATTCTGCGCGGCTCTCCATCGGGCAGCTCTCCGTGTTGCAGCCGAGGCACCTCGTAGCATGCGTCACTCTTATGGACACAAATGTCCTGAGGGCTGCCCAAGCGGAACTCTATAGCCCCACCGACGTATACCGGCAGGCAGCGGCCATGCAGGTGTTGGAAGACCGTGCCCGGGCAGGAGCAGAGCTACAGCAGCGAGGAGTTTTGGTGGTAGACACCCCTGCCGAACGCCTGTCGGCCGAACTGGTGAACCGATACCTCGAAGTGAAGGAGCGGGCAATGCTCTAGGAGGTCGAGGGACTCACGGCGCCTTGGCGGCGCGTGGGCTGCCCTGCGAGGAAGAGATAGGCGTACAAGGCTCCGCCCGATGCGATACCGAAGACGATTTTTACGGCGCGGGGAAGAAGGGAATGCGAAAGATACGCCTCCACCACACCGGCAAACACCAGCAGGAACACGCAGCCCACCACGAGCTTCGCGGCATCGCGGGCAGCCAGCACCAGGGCGTCTCGCCGCGTTAGCGGCCCCGGGACCAAGAATGCCCAGCCGAGGCTGAGCCCGGCCGCCCCTGCAAGGCACGTAGCGGATAGTTCCACGATGCCGTGCGGCAGAATACCGGCCCAGAAATTCGCCTGCTGATGAACCCATACCATATCTCCGGCGAAGGCGCCTAACATCGCGCCATTGTAGAAGATCAAGAGGGCCGTCAAGACGCCTCCTAGGATGCCTGCGGCAAATGCCAGTACGGTAACGCGGATGTTGTTCTGCATCAGGAAGCTTGCCATGGCGGCGGCTTCCGCGTCGGGAATGCGGTTGGAAGTATCGCCGCTTTCCCACACCTCAAGCGAGTGGCGGAACGGGCTCTGGCGAGGCACGAAGACGTCAATATTCGTACGCTGTACGCGCACTAATCCATATCCCAAGAGGCCTCCTATGGCAAGGCAGGCCGCCGAAGCAAGGAAGAAGGCAATCCGACGCCGAAAAGTGGCAGGAAATTCGCAGATGAGGAAGTTCTTGATGCCGGGCCACGTTCGCGTGTCCGTGTGATAAAGAACGGCGTGGGCTCGGCCTGCCAGGTTGTTGAGGTGCTCTGCAATCTCGGGAGAGAAGCCTTGGATGCGTGCATATGCCAAGTCCGATGCAATTCGCCGGTAGAGTGGGCCCAGCTGCCGCAGCTCGTCCCGTGTCAGCGTGCGGAGGCCGCCGGCCCGGGAGGCTTTGCGCACCAGTTCGGCCAACTGGTCCCACGCCTCACTTCGATTTTCTACAAAGCTTCGCTCGTCCATTGATCGCCCTGGAGATGCGCCATGCCGCGAACACTACAAGTTATTACCCCGGAACAGGTGGAGGTTACCTATGAACTTGCCGGCATCGGGTCGCGCTTCTTGGCCGCCCTAATTGATCACACGCTTCAGATTGTTGCCATCATCGCCATCGTTTTGTTGACCCAACTTGTGGCGGCTACCTTCCTAGACCGGCTGTTCTCCGGCGGAGCTCCACTCTACGCGGAGGCTGCCGCCGGTCTGGTGGTATTCGCCGTGACGTTCGGATACTTCATCGCGTTCGAGCTCCTTTGGGCCGGAACCACACCAGGCAAACGGGCAATGGGGCTGCGGGTTGTTCGAGATCGCGGCTTCGCCGTGGATCCCTACGCTTCCATCATAAGGAACCTCGTGCGCATCATTGACTTTATGCCCCCGATGTATGGCATCGGATTGGTGTCTGTATTCTTCAGCCGGGATTACAAGCGGCTGGGGGATTATGCCGCGGGTACGGTGGTAATCAAAGAACGTAAGGAGGGCCGGCTCAAGTCTTTTACGATGCCTCCTCCCAGCTTAGAAGTGCAATCTTATCTTGCCAGGATCCCGCACGTAGATTTTCTTACGCCTGCCGAGTATCGGGTGATCCGCCGCTTCGTTTACAGACGGCACGAACTCGCGCCCCGCATCCAGGAGGAACTCGCAGCGAGGCTGGCGGCTCCCCTCCTTCCCAAACTGAACCTGGAGGCGCACCCGGAATCGCCCATTGATTATGCGCACCTCCTGGAAGCCATTGAGCGGCGGTATGCGGAAGACACGAAGCCCCCTTCCTTGGGTGGTCCGTCTAGCATTCAAAAAGACGCTGGATGAGCTTGAAACCCTGGGCCTCGTGCTGGGCGGCCTCCGGCACCGCGCGTTCGTCAAAGGGCAAAACATTATCCCGTTCCTTCAGCGAGTCGAACAGCAGGAAGGGCACAGCCGCCGCCTTGTGCTTGCGCGTGGCTACCGGGGTGGCGTGATCGGGCACAATCAGGATGCGGCAATGATCCTGCTTTGCAAGTCCTTCCGCTAACGGCCCTACCACCATGCGGTCTATCTTTTCGATCGCTTCAATCTTTTGATCCGCACGCCCGGCATGGCCGGCCTCATCGGGGGCTTCGATGTGCACCCAAACGAAGTCATGGCGTGTGAGGGCGTCGAGAGCCGCCCGGGCCTTGGCTCCGTAGTCGGTGTCCAGATATCCGGTTGCCCCCGGAACCACGGGAACCTCGAGCCCCACGATGCGACCCAGGCCGCGCACAACGTCTACCCCGGCGATGGCTGCTCCCGTTACCCTATGAAGAGAAAAGAACGAGGGAAGATGTACAGCCCGCCCTTGACCCCAAGGCCATAGCATGTTGGCCGGCGGCAGTCCCGCGTCGCGGCGCTTGCGATTGAAAGGGTGATCATCCAGCAGTTCCAGCGAATCCCAGATGAAGCGGCGCAGAATGCTCTCTCCCTCACCCGCGGGAAGGATCTCCGTAATGGCGCGGCCCATGTTCTCGTGGGGGGCATGGGTTTGCAGGTCCACCGGCCCATCATTCCAAACGAGAATGTGCCGGTATCCTACTCCGGGAAACAGGTGCAGCCGATTGGTGCCGAGCTTTTCGGCTGCCAGCAGCACCAGCGGGCGGGCCTCTTCCGTACTGATGTGGCCGGCGCTGTAATCCAGCAATCTCTCGCCGTCTGTGGCCACGAGGGAGCACCGGAAGGCTGCATCGCGAGTGTCGAGGGGGATGCCCATGGCCGCCGCTTCGATGGGGCCGCGCCCCGAGTAATACGTGCGCGGATCGTAGCCCAGCAGTGCCATGTTCGCCACGTCACTGCCCGGATACAGGTCCGGCGGCGTTACGAGCACGCTTCCCACCACGCCTTTTCGGGCTAGAGCATCCATGTTGGGGGTGCCGGCAGCTTGAAGCGGCGTAGCGCCGTCCAGTTCGGGGAGCGGGTCGTCGGCCATTCCGTCTGGAACGATCAGAACGTATTTCATTCCTTTAATCGCATCACCTGAAGCAAGATAAAGGCTCAAACTCCAGTTCGAGAGCTCTCCGATGGCATTCTACCTGATGGAGCCAACGGAGGACACGGAGGGATGATGCCGCCTGTTGAGGAATAGTGCCGGCAGCGGCGTCGGCGGGCGGTATGTCCCGCCGGCCGAATTGACTGGAGAGAAGGGCAGCAATGGGCAAGAAGGTTACATTCATCGGCGCTGGGAGCTTGGGCTTTACGCGCGGGCTGGTGCGGGATCTGCTGACGTTCCCCGCACTGGCCGATGCGGACATCTGGCTCATGGATATTGACGCCGAACGCTTGCAGTTCGCAGACACCGCAGTCCGGCGCATCGTGGATGCCGGGAAGTATCCCGCCAAAGTCCATTCGACGCTGGATCGGCGGGAGGCTCTCGACGGAGCGGATGGGGTGCTGTGCACGATCTTGGCGGCCCCCGTGAGCGTTTGGCGGCACGACATCGAGATCCCCAAGAAATACGGTGTGGACATCAACGTGGGCGATACCCGCGGCCCCGCCGGCGTGTTCCGGGCGTTGCGCACCATCCCCGTGATGCTGAGTATCTGCCGGGACATGGAAGAGGTGTGTCCCAACGCGATCCTGCTGAATTACACGAACCCCATGGCGATGCTGTGTCGCGCTATGCAAAGTGAGACGAAGATCCAGCTTACCGGATTATGCCATAGCGTGCAGGGTACAGCCGAGATGCTGGCGAGCTGGATCGGCGCACCCATGAGCGAGGTAACATACCGCTGCGCAGGCATCAACCACCAGGCCTTCTACCTGGAATTCAAATGGAAGGGGCAGGATGCCTATCCGCTGATCCGGGAGGCTGTGGAGCGGCCCGAGATCTACAACCAGGAAATCGTTCGGAATGAGATGTTCAAACATCTGGGGTACTACGTCACCGAGTCCAGCGGACACAATTCGGAATACAATGCCTGGTTCCGAAAACGTCCGGACCTCATCGAGAAATATTGCACCCACGGCACGGGTTGGAACCCGGGAGAATACGCCTATATCCTGAAGGAATACCTGAACCGCGAGAAAACCTGGAAGGAAGAGACGAAGGCATGGCTGGCCAAGGATGAGCCGATCTCCCTCCAACGGGGCCACGAATATGCAGCTTATATCCTGAATGCCGTCATCGGGGATGGGACGCTGTTCGAGTTCAACGGCAATGTGCGCAACTTCGGCCTCATAGACAACTTGCCGGAGGGCTGCTGCGTAGAGGTGCCTGTGCTTGCCAGCAAGCGCGGGTTGGACCCGATCCACGTGGGCAAGCTCCCACCCCAATGTGCGGCGCTTGTGAATATAAGCGCCAATAATGAGGAGATGGCGGTTGAAGGTGCGCTCACAGGGGACGCCCGGATGGTCTTTCACTCCATCTGTTATGATCCGCTCACTTCGGCCGTGTGCTCGCTGGAGGAGATACGCTCCATGGTGAAGGAGATGTTCGAGGTGAACCGGGAGTATCTGCCGCAGTTCAAGACGATTGATCTGTAGCCGTGCATCTGCCCGCGGGGTTCGGACACTCGTTTCGGTTCCGCGGGAGACCTCCATGTGAGCGAAGGATCCTGACATTTGGCCGGGTGCGTTCTTGGCACCACGCGTGGGCGCCGCGTTGACACATTGATCCTGCGGAGTTGCCAGGCGACCCGGCCGATCCTGTTCGATACACCTCGATGCCGAGGACCGCCTTCCCTTGCACATTGGACGACGAATTGTTGCATCCCCTTCGGCTGGAGGGAGCCGCTGCAGTACCGCTTCAAGGTTCATTCCTCGCCTTGCCGGCTGGCCGCCCGCGCAATCGTTAACTTCGCGACGGACCTTCCGCGAGGCACTATCGCACTGCTCTTCCGCCTGCGCGGCCTTTTGGCCTGGCCCCGGGCTTTGAAAAGTGTAGGCCGGCGTGGTCGGCGCGCCTGTGGGCGGATGCCTGCCAAAATGGTGCCGCCCTCCATCTCCTCCCTGCAGCCT
>JBMFSQ010000028.1:0-45438 GCA_049967475.1 Chthonomonadales bacterium
CGCAAGCCGGTCTGCGAAGTCTGCGGGAACTCCCAAGACCTCGGGCTCTTTTGCGTCTTTGCCGAACCCTCACTCCCTTCCCGTGCGGGACCGTCTCTGGGCTCCAGACGCCCGGAATGGGTGGCCGCCACCCTGCAGCACATAGGCGCGCTCGTTCGGTTTGAGTGCATCGCCGTCCTTCCCTAGAAACGCCGCCGGTTGCCTCGCCGCTCCACATGGCCGGCACATTCGTCCTTTGGTTGACAAGGAAACCCTTATGCCGGTAATCTGATTGTGCAAAACGGCACAATGTAGCGCGTTTTATTCCTTAAGGGCGAAAGGCAAGAAGCATGAGGCGGGTATACAACTTCGGGGCAGGGCCGGCAATCCTCCCGGTACCGGTGCTGGAAGAGGCCAGCCGGGGCGTGCTGGAAATCGGCGCCTCGGGGATGTCTATTCTCGAGGTGAGCCACCGAAGCAAGGAATACGAGGCAATCCATTTCGGGACAGCAGAACGGCTGCTGCGCGTTCTGGATCTGAGCGCCGAAGATTTCGAGGTTCTCTTTTTGGGCGGGGGCGCAAGCCTCCAGTTCGCCATGCTCCCGATGAACTTCCTTGACGGCGGCGTGGCGAGTTATGTGCACACCGGCGAATGGTCCGCCAAAGCGATCAAGGAAGCGCGGCGGTATGGCACAGTAAGCGTGGCGGCGTCCTCTGAGGAAGAGGGCTTTACCCATATTCCGAAGGATTTGACGCTGGCTCCCGGATCCCGGTATCTACACATCACTACCAATAACACCATCGAAGGGACCGAATGGCCGGAACTGCCCGAATGCGGGTCTGTGCCGCTTGTGGCAGACATGTCCAGCGACATCCTGGCCAGGGTGCGCGATCATTCGCGTTTCGCGCTCATCTACGCCGGAGCGCAGAAGAACGCGGGACCCGCGGGGGTGACACTGGTGGTGGCCCGCAAGTCTTTCCTCGAGCAGGCAGCTTCAGATTTGCCGGCCATGCTCTCGTACAAGGTGCACGCTCAGGCCAAGTCCCTTTACAATACGCCGCCCGTTGTGGCCATCTACATCGTGGGACTGGTCCTTGAGTGGATCGAACAGCAGGGCGGCATTTCTGCGTTGGAGGCACTCAACCACCGGAAAGCCGAGGCAGTTTACCAGGCGCTGGACGAGTTCCCCGACGTCTACGAGCCAACGGTAAAGGCCAGGGAAGACCGATCCATCATGAACGTTACCTTCCGCCTGCGTGATGTCTCGCGAGAGAAGGAGTTTCTGCAGGGCGCATCCGAGCGCCGGATGGTGGGTTTGAAGGGGCATCGGTCTGTAGGCGGATTTCGGGCGTCCATGTACAACGCCTTCCCGCTGGAGGGAGCCCTTGCGCTTGCCGATTATCTTAGGGAGTTTGCCCGCGCTTAAGATGGCGACCGCGTGGGAGCCGCTCCATTCCGTACTCCTGCGAGTTGCGCTCCAACGGCACATGGGCTAGAATGAAGAGGCTTCTTCTCGCGACGGATGGTGTGCAGCCTTCATGAATGCCCACTCAGAGATAACCCTCTGGACGGAACGCTGGTATTGGCTTCCGGTGTTTCTGGCTGCCTCCGTTGGATTGCACATCTGGATTACCCTGGAGTATCGTTCCTTCGATATCCGCATCCCCGTTCCGCACCCGGCGGCCATCGAGGTGTCTCTGGAGCCCGCGGTTTCGCCCAAGCTTCCTCCTGCCGAGGTCAAACCTTCTCCACCCAAGCCGCCTCCGGCGCCGATGCCGATAGGAGCCGTTGTTCCTTTGCCTGTGCGCCCACCGGTGCAGGCAGCCGCTGAGCCTCCTCCTCCCGACACTCCTGCCCAGCAAAGTGCGCCTTCTACGCCCGAAGGTTTGGCGGCCGAGGCCTTGCCTAGGCTTTCGCATCCCCAGCAAGTAGCGTCGGCATCGCGGCCTGTTCCGCCTGCAAGCCGCCCTGCGGCCCCGGCGGGGGGCGAGGTGCGGATGAAAGATTTTCCACCCGTACTGCGGGATGAGGCGCCTCCCATCGGCGTGCCCACCGGGGTGGCAGGCGCAGGCGTTCCCCGCCTTCGCGCAAGGACGAGGCCGGAACCTCTGCGGATGGCGGGCGGCGCGCCTGCGCCAGCGGACGTGTTGGGAGGATCCGGCGGCGCGCGAGGCCCGGAATTGCCTCCCGAAGATTTGTTTTATGGCGGATTGGGAGCCGGAGCGCTCCATGCGCCTCGCCTGCCTTCCACTCGAGGGGGCGGCGGGGGCCGACGCATCCTCTCCGTAGATAATCCCCTGGCGGGCGAGACTGTGCGGGAAGAGCGGCCCGGCATCGGGCCGGGATTGCGGGGAGGCGAAGGGGCCGGTATTGGCGGGGGAGTGGGCTATTTGCGCGGCCCGGGCATCGGTGCGCGCAAGGGCATCGTCAACGGGATCGCAGCTCTGAGGGCCAAGGAAGGGTTGGGAATTGGCGCCGGGAGGGGTGGTGCCATCGGTTCGCGCTCCCCCCGTGGAGGGGCCGGAGTAGGTTCCGAGCTGCCGGGCATCGGAACGGGGATCGGGCTCGGTGCCGGCGAAGCGGCAGGGCGCGGCGCTGCTGCAGGTTTGCGAGGGAAGATAATTGGCCTTCCCGCCGGGCACATCACGGGGTTGCTTGGCGCGGGCGGCTCCGTTCAGTCCCAGGGGCGGGGGGGTGTGTTCGGCGTAGCGCCCCAGGGTGCAGAAGCCGCTGTGCACATCGTATACTTGCTGGACACATCGCTCTCCATGCGCGATGGAGGTAAGCTGAGCAAGGCGCAGCAAGCCCTGAAGATGGCCTTGGCAGAGCTGAAGCCCGGGGACACCTTCAACATCATCACCTTTGCCTCCGTGGTGCAGCCGTTTTCTGTGACGATGGTGCCTGCCGACCCGGCCAACATTTCGAGAGCCATGCTTTGGGTGGATTCCGTGGCGTTGGGAGATGGAACGAACCTTTCTGGAGCTCTGGCCGCAGCGCTGGCTCAGAAGACTGCTACGCACATCTATGTGCTCTCTGATGGCGAACCTACAGACGGTATCACGGACCCCGGGCTCCTTCGCGAAGCGGTATTCCGTATGAATGCAGGGCATGCCAAGATCCAGGCTTTGGCTCTGGGGTTGGGGGATCATTTCAAAGGTATGGAAATCCTCAAAGCTCTCGCGGAGGATAGCGGGGGCACCTTTGCGTATGTCAATCTAGCACAATAGGAGGCGGGTGCGTCCAAGGGCGTATCCTAAGGAGGAGGGGCATGCTGGAGTTGTTTACACGGGCAGGGATCGTGGCTTGGCCGCTCGGCATCTGCTCGGTATTGGCCGTAGGCATCATGCTGGAGCGCGCATTTACACTCGGGCGCATCCAGCGGCTGGAGGACCGTGCGTTTACGGTGCTCCGGGCAGCTTTCCAGGCCGGGGATGCCGAAGCAGCGGACGACCCTCGGATTGCACCCGCTCCCATCGTGCGCGTTATGGAAGCGGCGCGCTCCGTTGGGGTTGGAAACCCCGACGCGGCACTCAGCGCTGTTGAGGTTGCTGTAGCATCCCAGCGACTGAGGCTGCGCCGCTACCTCAGTACCCTTGCAACCATCGGCAGCACAGCGCCCTTCATCGGCCTCTTCGGCACAGTCCTTGGCGTCATGCGGGCATTTCAGGAGATGAGCCGCAGCTCCTTGAGCGGCGAAACGATGGCGGCCGGCATTTCGGAGGCTCTCAGCGCCACCGCCCTGGGATTGCTGGTTGCCATTCCTTCGGTAATGGCCTACAACTACTTTCTCAACCGTGTGCAAGGACTGCTCGTGCGCATCCAGGGGCACGTAGCAGCCTTGGTACCCATGTTGGAAAGCGGTACATCGGAGCAGGCTGCGCCGGATCAATGAAGGCTTTTATGCCTGGCCAGGGTGACCCAAATGATCGTTTGGGCGTGCATCGCCCCCCACGGAGGAGAGCTCATCCCGGAACTTGCCGACGGAAACCCCCACCGGATGGCGCGCACACGCGGCGCACTAGAGCGTTTGGGACGTCATTGCCGCGCCGAACAGCCCGACACGATCCTCGTATATACGCCCCACGGCATCTGTGTGGACGGGTTTATCTCCATCAGTGTGTCCCGCTATGTAATCGGGGAACTTACGGGCGACAACGGCGCGAACGTGTCCTGCCGCCTCCCGGTGGACACACAGTTTGCGCAGGATCTCAGCCTACAGGCGTCTCAGGCCGGCATCCCTACCATCGAGGCCGCATACCTTCCCAATGGAGAGCCAACCGACGCATTCCCCTTGGATTGGGGATCCCTGGTGCCTCTGTGGTTCATGGGAGCTCAATGGGAGAAGCCGCCTGCTGTGGTGATCGTATGCCCATCCAGATCTCTTGCGCGGCGGCAGCTCGTGTCCTTTGGACGGGTCACGGCCATCGCTGCCGAACAGAGCGGCAAGCGCATCGCCCTGATTTGCAGCGCCGATCAGGGACACGGGCATTCCCCGGCGGGTCCCTACGGATACTCGCCCACTTCGCGTTCCTATGATGCAGCCTACTGCCGGGCGGTGCAGCAGGGAGATCTTCGGCGGCTGCTCCACTGGCGCTCGGATTGGATCGCATCGGCCATGCCCGACAGCTTCTGGCAAACGCTGATGCTGCACGGCGCCGTGGTCTACGGTGGGCTACGGGGTTCCCTTCTGTCCTATGAGGCGCCTACGTACTTCGGCATGGTCTGTGCCGAGTTCACGATCTGACGATTGGCGCCCGGATGGATTTCTGCGGGAACTGGCTAGAGTTGTTTCTGCTATCATGAAATGATGCTTTGGCCTTTGGGACTGCTTTCAGGCGATTGGGCGCCAGGGCATCGTGATAACCCTGTCGAACAGGCGGGGGATGCACCCGGGGCGGGTAGGACGGAGAGCTGCCAGCAATGACGCAATCCGGCGGGCCGGTACGGCCGGTGTTTTTTGATGAAACGCGCCGAAGATGGTACTGGGTGGTGCGCGTAGGCGCCATCCTGGCATCGGCGGTACTGATCGGTGTGGCCGTGTTCGTGGTGAGCCTTCTAGCCCTGCCCCTGCTGCCTCACCGCCCTCTCCCCCGGGCAAAGGAGGCCCGTGACACCGGCAACGCAGATCCTGTCGCCAATGCCCACCAGATGCGGGCCCGAAGCTACGCCCAGAAGCGCGACAAACGCCGCCTCGCCAGAGAAATCGAGCGGCAGCATCGGCGTGAGGAGGCCGCGGCCCGAGCGAACGACATTGCTTTGCGGCAAATCTATGGCCCGCCCGTGCCCGGTGTAACGCGAAGGCCCATCGTCGCCGGCTTCTACGTGAACTGGGAGGAGACGTCCCGGGCATCCCTGCGGCGGAATATAGACCAGCTTACCCACGTGCTTCCAGAGTGGCTTCATCTCACCCCGGATGGCGTAGGCTTCGTAGATGCGCGCACTCAGGAAGACAAGCTCGACATCGAACCCTTTGTGCGCATGCACCACCTGCCCATCGTGCCCGTGCTGAACAACTATGTTCCTGACTACCCGGGCTCGGAGCAGGGCCATTGGTCCACACAGGCAGTCCACAACCTCGTAGCGGACCCTGTGGTCCGGTCAACCTTCGTCAGCGATCTCAAAAGCTATCTGCTGGCTCGAGGGTGGCAAGGCATCAACATTGACTTTGAGGAAGTGGATGTTGACGACCGCGATGCCCTCACAGCGTTCATGGCCGAGTTGAGCCGGCAGTTTCGGACGGCGGGTCTGTTGGTGAGCCAAGATATCGAAATCGAGTCTGGGGCATACGATCTGGAACGCCTCGCCCTTTGGAACAACTTCCTCATCCCCATGTTTTATGACCAGCACTCTCCCGGGGATGAAGCAGGGCCTGGACCCATCGCAGGAATTCCGTGGACGAAGCGCGAGATGAACAAGCTTCTGGCGCTCGTTCCTGCCAACAAGATCGTGATGGGCATCGGCAGTTATGCCTACGACTGGACCAAGGGCGACAACAAGGATGCCGCCAGCCTAACCTACCAGGCCGCAGTCATCCAGGCAGCCGAGTCCGTAGACCCGAAGGATCCCGAAATTGCCCGTGTGAAGATGGATCCGGTGTCGCTGAACCCCTATTATCGGTATTACGATGACGCAGGGGCAGAGCACGTAGTGTGGATGCTCGATGCCACTACTGCCTACAACCAATGGCAGGTAGTGCGCGGCACCCATCCCCGCGGTGTCGCTCTGTGGTGCTTGGGAGCAGAGGATCCGGGAGTTTGGTCCGTAATTGGGAGATCTGCGATCACCACGAACATGGGCCCGTTCGTAGACACCGGCCTTTTGAATTCTATAAGTTACGGGAAGCAGGCGCAGGTTGATTTCGAGGGAGAAGGTGAGCTGCTCGAGGTGCTCGCCGAACCCACCGTGGGCAGCAGGGTTGTGGTGCGCGATCCTCGAAGCGGCCTGATTACGCACGAGACGTACGTGAAGTACCCGTCCGACTTCGTAGTGCGGCGGTACGGATACCGGCCGAAGCAAGTGGTGCTCACCTTTGACGACGGCCCGGACCCGCTCTATACGCCGCGCATTTTGGACATCCTCAAACGCGAGGGCGTACATGCGACCTTCTTCGTCGTAGGGAAGCACGCCGAAGAGAACCCGGGCATCGTGGCCCGCATGTGGGATGAAGGGCACGAGATAGGGAACCACACCTACACGCATCCCAACTTAGCCCTCATGAGCGATCAACGGACGCTCCTGGAAATCAACCTGACCCAGCGCGTCATCGAAGCAATAACGGGCCACTCCACAACCCTCTTTCGACCGCCGTACGCCATTGACGTGGAACCTCGAACCGGCGGCGAGCTGAAGTCCGTTATCCTGGCCTCTAAGCTGGGGTACCTTGCGGTAGGAGAAAAGAACGATCCGCAGGATTGGAAGCTCACGAAGAAGGGGCCCCATGGAGAAGTGCTGCCACGCACCTGGCGCGACATCGTTCAGAGCGTGTGGGCCAACCGCAACGTGGGCAGCATCATCTTGTTGCACGACGGCGGCGGCAATCGCGAAGCAACAGTAGAGGCCCTTCCCCGCATCATCGGGATGCTCAAGAAGGCAGGATACCGCTTCATTACACTTTCTGAGCTGCGCGGCCTGCCTCGTGAGGATCTGTTCCCTTCAATCAGGGGAAGGGAAGAGCTGCTGGTAGGCGTTGATAAGTGGCTTTTTGAAACATCCTACCTGGCTCAGCGGACGCTCACCACGCTCTTTACCCTCTCCGTGCTGCTCGGAGTGTCCAGGCAGATCTTCATTACGGTGCTGGCCCTTATTCAGCGGCGAAGGGAGCGCAAGCGCTTTTCGACCCCGGCGGCGCAGTATCAGCCGCGCGTGTCCGTACTCATAGCAGCGTACAATGAGGCGGCGGTGATCGAGCGCACGGTGGAGGCCGTTCTGGCGAGTTCCTATCCTCATCTGGAAGTCATTGTTGTAGATGACGGGAGTACCGATGGTACGTGCGAAGTGGTGCGGGAACGGTGGAGGAACGACGCGCGCGTGTGCTGTTTGCGCAAGCCCAATGGCGGCAAGGCATCGGCCCTGAACCTGGGGCTCCGAGAGGCAACAGGCGAGGTGATCGTGGCTTTAGATGCCGACACCATCCTTACACCCTCTGCAATCGGGATGCTCGTGCGCCACTTTCAGGATGCCTTGGTAGGCGCGGTGTCCGGCAATGTGCGCGTGGGCAATGTGCGCAATTTGCTTACCCGCTGGCAGGCGCTGGAGTATATCACCAGCCAGAATTTCGATCGGCGCGCCTACGAACTGCTGAACTGCATTACGGTGGTGCCCGGAGCCATCGGGGCATGGCGCAGGTCCGCCGTCGAAGCCGTTGGCGGGTATACGTCTGAAACGCTTGCGGAGGACACAGACCTTACGTGGCGCATCCGAAGGGCGGGGTACCGCATCCTCAACGACAGTGCGGCAGTAGCGTATACAGAGGCCCCCGAGACGCTGCGGAACCTCTCCCGCCAACGCTTTCGGTGGGCGTTCGGAACCTTGCAGAACCTCTGGAAGCATCGGGACGCGCTCTTTGGATACGGCGCCTTCGGATGGGTGGCCCTGCCTTCGCTCTGGCTGTACCAGATTGTATTCCCCGCCATCTCTCCTCTCATGGACGTGACCGTGGTGTGGGCGCTCTTCGTGGGCAATGCATGGCGCATCCTGGCGTACTTGGGGTTGATGGTGGGGGTGGAAATGCTCGGAGCCGCGGTTGCCCTAACCATGGATCGCGGCCGCTGGAGCCTTTTGCCCTGGCTCGCTCTCCAGCGTTTCGTTTACCGGCAGCTCATGTACTATGTGATCCTTCGTTCTATTGTAGCGGCGGTGCGCGGAGGCGCCGTAGGCTGGAACAAGTTCGAACGGCTGGGTACGGCACGGCTGGATCAGCCGGTCCCGCCGGTTCCTCCCAGGCTTGGGGTATAGCATAGAGGGCGCGAAAACTCAGGAAAGGGATCGAATTACGATGGCGGTGCAACGACGGGGGATGACACGGCGCGAACTTCTGGCCGCGGCGGGTGCCGGTCTGGCAGCAACCGTAGCGGGTGAGCCGGCCGCCGGAGCGCAAGGAGTATGGAAGGCGAAGAAGGCTGTGATTTGGGGGATGCTGCCGGGGAGCCTTTCCCGTGAGGATCGCTTCAAGCTTGCGCGCGATTGCGGTTTTGACGGGATCGAAGCCCCGCCCATCGCGGACGCGGCGGAATGTGACGCCATGCGAAAGGCTGCGGAGGGGGCTTCCATCCGCATCCATTCGGTGATCTACGGGGGTTGGGATGCCCCTCTCTCCAGCCCGAACCCTGAGGTGCGTCAGAAGGGCATGCAGCAGGTTGAGGCCGCCCTGGAGAGCGCCCACCGAATGGGAGCCGACGATATCCTCCTGGTGCCCGGCATCGTCACGGCAGAGACCCGGTACGTTGAATGTTATCAACGATCTCAACAGGCCATTCGACGCCTGATCCCGGCAGCAGAACGCCTCAAGGTGATGATCCTCGTGGAGGAGGTTTGGAACAAGTTCCTCCTGAGCCCCTTGGAATTCGCACGATACATTGATGAGCTTGGCAGCCCCTGGGTTCAGGCGTACTTCGACGTGGGGAACGTGGTAGATTTCGGCTGGCCGGAAGATTGGATCCGCACCCTTGGCAAGCGCATCAAGCGCGTACACCTGAAGGACTTTCGGCGGGGTCCAAGGCAGTTTGTAAACTTGCGGGATGGCGATGTCAACTGGCCCGAGGTGCGGCGCGCATTTCTAGAGGTGGGGTATCACGGCTTCATGACATGCGAACTTCCGGGCGGTGACGAGACGTACCTGAAGGATTTGGCCTCGCGAGTAGACCGCATCATCGCGGGTACGTAGGCTTGCCGCCGCAAACCCGGCATTTTGGCGGGCGGCAATAGTATGGTAATCCGGAGCTCCTTTGCGGAAGAATCACTTGCCGACGGAGTTGGCACACCGCCGGGGTTACCCGCCGGAAAGGAGCTACGGAGAGTGAGCAGCATGGCTATGCCTGAGCGAAGGCCGGATGAGGAAGCGGTCAAGCTCACGAAGCGGGAAATCGAGGTGCTCAGCCTCGTGATCGAAGGGAAATCCAGCAAGGAAGTCGCAGACATGCTCTATGTGTCCAAGCGCACGGTAGACTTCCACCTGGCGAACATATACGACAAGCTGCAGGTATCCAACCGGGTACAGGCATTCCGTCGGGCGGCTCGCCTGGGACTCATCCCCTTCGACGCGCAGATGGCCGATTCGTGATGGGATACCGGCAGAGCGCCTTCCGGAACGAACCGCCCGTACCGCAATTATCGGTAGGGGCGGTTCGCTTATTAAGAAGCTTGGCGCACCATGGATACGAAGTACGCGTGGACGCGCGTGTCCGCGGTGAGCTCCGGGTGGAAGGCGGTTGCCAAGATCGAGCCGGAACGTACCGCCACGATCTTGCCGCGGAAGCGCGCAAGTTCCACCACCGCAGGGCCGGCACGCGTGACGTAGGGAGCCCGGATGAATACGCCGCGCACAGGTTCTGTGCCGATTTCGGGAAGTGAGATATCTGCCTCGAAGCTCTCTATCTGTCGGCCGAAGGCGTTGCGCGCCACGGCAATATCCAACAAAGCCAGCCGGAACTGATTGCTCTCTTCGATCTCTGCCGCCAACAGGATCATTCCTGCACAGGTGCCGAACACGGGCATGCCGCGTTGAGCCCGTTGGCGTATGGGATCGGCGAGGTTGTGCAGCTCCATGAGCTTACCGATCGTGGTGCTTTCGCCGCCGGGAAGGATGAGCCCGCTTACTTGCTCCAGCTCTTCTGCGGTGCGCACAGGAAGCGCTTCCACTCCCATCCCCAGGAGCATGTTGATGTGGGCGTCGAAATCTCCTTGAAGGGCCAGGACGCCGATTGGACGCGATGCACCCGTATGTGTCATGCTTAGATTGTACCGTACCAGGGAGCGCAACAGGCTGCCTGCTGGCCTATCAGCGAAGCGTCACAAGGAGGATCGCCAATGTCGGAAGCCGTGCCGGCGGATCGCTTGAACTCCATCGGGGTCCTTAGGCGGCGCGAGGTGGAAGCCCGCATTCTGCATCCGCTCATCGAAGACCTTTCTGCAGAGTTCGGTCGAGAGCGTGTGCTGGAAATCCTCCGCCGAACCATCGAGAGAATTGCCCGTGAACAGGGAGCCGAGCTAGCCAAGCAAGCGGGCGGGTGCACATTGGCTCACTTCGCAGCCGCACTGGAAGCTTGGACACGCGATGGTGCTTTGGAGATGCGGGTGCTGGAGGCAAATGACACGCATCTATCCTTCGATGTAACACGCTGCCGGTATGCCGAGCTGTACCGCGATCTGGGAATGCAGGAGCTTGGGAGCGTGTTATCCTGCAACCGGGATTTCGCGTTGATCGAGGGGTTCAACCCGGCCGCACAGTTGGAGCGCGCCCAAACCATCATGGCAGGTGCGCCTGTCTGCACCTTTCGTTACAGGATCAAACCCGCGGAAACGCCTGAACCGGGTGCTAGGGAGCATACCACTCCAAAAAAGTAACGAGGGCTGCAGCCGCAAAGAGTACGCTGTCGAAGCGATCTAGGATGCCTCCATGGCCGGGGAGCAGGGCGCCGAAATCTTTGATGCCCAGTTCACGCTTGAGCGCGCTTTCAAAGAGATCGCCCATCTGTCCAAAGCTTCCTGCAATCGCGCCGACCACGACGCCGAAAAAGGGGCGGTTCATCAAGATGCGCCCGCAGAGAGCTCCGCACAGAATACCGGCTGCGGCGCCGGCTAGGGCGCCCTCTACGGTTTTGCCGGGCGAGAGAGCGGGCGCCAGCTTGCGCTGCCCCCATCGGGATCCCGCGAAGAAAGCAGCGCTGTCCGTAGCCCACACGCAGAGGAAGAGCAGGAGGACGAGAAGCGCCGAAGGATCAACGTGCGCCGCCAGGCCGCCCTGAGTTTCTAAAGGTTTTTGTCTGAGCCACGCGATCGTAGCGAAGAGGCTCAGGTAAGCCCCACAAAGGGTTCCGTAAGCCACTCCTTGGGCCGCCTGTGGCCTGCCTGTGCGCGCTGCACGCACCAGCTCCCACAGGCACGTGACGATGAACACCATGATCAGTGTGCGAACGAATATGGGATACGCCTCGAAATCCCATATCCAAAACCGGCCGATGGGCATGCCGATGACGGGGGATGCCACGGCCATCGCCATGGGAAGGGGGTTTGCGTAAATGGATGCGCCGCGTACGGCACGCCACAGTTCTAGGGCCGCGATCCCTGTCACCACGATGAGCGCTGCGCAGAACGGGGTCGGTCCTGCCAAACAGAGCACCAGAAAGAGCGGTATGCCTACGATGGCGCTGATCCAGCGGGCCGTAACCGATGACGGGCTCGCCGTGGGGCCAGGCGTGTTGGGGGAAGGGGCAGGCGTAGCGCCGTTTCCTGCACGCAAACGGGTGGATCTAAGTTTGCGGGGATGATGGGCAGGATCATTCTTCATGGCAACACTCCTCACCGAACTCCGCGCACATTGCGCAGGAACACCGCTCCGGCTACGAAATACGCAGCGGCCAGGCAGAAGATCGCCGTATATCCTGCCGCCGAATAGTGGGCCGTGGGTATCCCGGCAGCATTGGGAACCATGGTCTTGCCCAAACGTTCTAGGACCACCCCGGCGATAGGCAGCGCGATGGACTGCGGCAATACCATCGCTACGTGCCAAATGCCCATGTCCTTTGCCGCATCCAGTTCCTTGTTGGGCAACACATCGCAGCCCAAAGCCCAATCCACGCTATAGTACGCGCCATACGCCAGGCCGAAGATCGCTCCCAATATGTATGCCGCGGGTAGAGAGTGGATCAAAACGAACAAGATGGCGACAATTGCCACGGTGCCATTGGCCAGGTAGACTACCGGTTTGCGGCCTACCCGATCAGACAAACGCCCGCCCAGGATGCCGCTGACGGTTGCGCAAATGAGGCCGAGAGCCAGGATGAAGCCTGCTTCACGCTCCGGGTCCGAAACCGCAAGGCGGTCACTGAGATAATACTGCATGTATTGCTGCACTGTCCACAGCCCCATAACCACGAGGGCTCGCGTAATCCACACCCAGGCAAAGTTGGGATAGCGCCGTGGATCTATCCATAGGCTCTTGGCGAAAGCGTGCCAATCGAACGGTGGCACGTGAGGCTGGGGCCGTTCCGGAGTGCCTACGATAGTGATGGCCGCCGACACCGCCAGGCTCGATGCGATGACTACGTAGGCGGCGCCTGCCATGCCGCGATCCATGAGGATGCCGGCCGAGAAGGCTCCCGCCACGGTGCCGATTTGGGACATGGCCGCCATCCACCCTGACGCTTCGCCATGCTGTTCCACGGGCACAATATCTGGGATTACGCCGCTGTATGCGCCCGTTGCCACGTTGTTGCCTACCTGAACGACGAGATACGCGATGAAGTAGAGCCAAAGAAGGGCCTTTGCACCGGCGGTGTAAGCGATGGCTAATCCTACGAGGTTTACGAGGACACCAGCCAGGATGTAGGGGCGCCGTCTGCCTAATCGAGAGCGGCACCGGTCACTGAGGGCGCCCACGATGATGGGGACGACTACGGCTGGAATGGCGCCCCATCCAAGCAGGAAACCTTCCGATTGAGCGTAGTTTTTGGGATCCAAGCGCTTCATTTGGCTGGGCACGATGATCATCAACCAGGCACCCCATAGGAGGTTGGTTCCCAGCCAGAAAGCGCTCATCGAAAAGAGGCGTTTTGACGAGAGAGCAGGCGGCGTCGGAGGGCCTTGTCGCTCTGCAGTCGTCACGCTGCTGGCTCCCGCGTGCTGCGGCGGACGGCAGATCTGCTACACGCACGAATGTCCCTGCGTTGAGGCGGCATAGCGGTAGTCCTCCAGATCGTCTATATCGAAGGCCAATTCCGGCGGGCTGTCCAGAACGGCCGCACCCTCCTTGCCCAGGATCTGGCCGCAGCGACGCTCGATGTGTTCCACTCGGAGGCGCCGCGTGACGAAGCGCGCCATAAACAAAGGGCCCAGCAGCATCGCCATAGCAGCCTGGTTTTTGCGGGCGTTGCAGATCTTTTGTATGTGCGGGCGGCCCGCGAGCACAACTTCAGGATTTAGAAGGAATACGCACCCGGTAGTGTACTCACCGTCTCGTAGTCTAACAAAACGCGCAGGGGCCCCGGGGAACCGCATCTCAAACGAGCGGCGGCGGAGGACCGGAACGCAGATATCAGCACATGCAGGGCAGTTGTGCACAAATGCGGTGACGGCCTCGGCCGTTATGAAGGGAAGGTCGGTTGCTGAGGCAAGGACTCTTTGTGTGGCAGCGTCTTCGAGTTGGTTTAGGGTGTGGATGCCGCGTTCCAGGTTTTCGGGGATGGATGCGCCTTCAACCACGAAGCCGTCGGCCCCTGCTGCGGTGGCGGCATCCTGCAGTTCCGCCGGGCCAACTACAAGGATGCGCCTGGCGTTCGCAGTCGTGCGCACTGCCCGCACCGTTCGTTCCAAAAGATTGAGCCCCCCAATTGAGATCAATGCTTTGTATCGAACGCCTGTTTCCTGAGCGAAGGGTCCTCGAATGCGCCCTCCGGCGAGTAAGACGGCATCGTAGGTCATGGAACGACCACCTCCAGAGCTGCGGGAACAGCGGTAAACCGGCATGGTGTGTTTTGGAGTACATCCCCATCCGCGAGGACTGGAAGCGGCGGGTCGGTGGAGAGCCAAACGTCGCGGGCCTGCATCATGAGCACCTTGGGATGGTGAATGTGGGTACCCCGAAAGACCTTCGGGAAGGCTTTGAGGAATTCTCCCCTCCCCACCTCCTTTACGATGCAGAGGTCCAAAAGGCCGTCATCCATCCTGGCGCTTGGTGCGATGCGCATCCCTCCGCCTGTAGACCGGGAATTTGCCACGTAGCACAGCATGGCTTTGAGGGAGAGGACATGGCCGTCAATTTCCATTGTAAAGGCGGCCGCGCGGAAGGTCCGCAGGCTGTGGAGAACGGCTGCCACGTAAGCGGGGCTTCCGCGGAGCCATCGGTATCCCTGGCCCACGCGCTGTGCCACCATTGCATCGAAGCCGGATCCGGCGCCATTCGCGAAGAACCAGCCGTCCACCCTGCCCAAATCTATGATCCGCGGCCTTCCGTGGAACAGCGTGCTCACAGCGAAATCCAGACTGCCGCAGAGACCCAGATCGCGGGCCAGATCGTTGCCGGTTCCCAGGGGAAGGATGCCGAGCCGCGCTCTAGTCCCTGCGATGCCGTTGACCACTTCACCGCAGGTGCCGTCGCCACCGCCTGCAGCCACCACGGAAGCGCCCTGGGCAGCGGCCTCGGCGGCGAGGGTGCGGGCATGGCCTTTGGTGCGGGTTTCCATAAGCGTCCATGGAGTGGCGCCGGCATGCTCGTGCAGCAACCGCTCCAGCTTTTTGCGCACACGGACGGCGCGCCCCCCACCGGCCTTCGGGTTCAAGATCACGGCGACCCCTCCGTCCAGCGCTGCGGCGGTAAGGGCGGCGCCTCGCCGTTCCTGCTGCGGCTCGGCCTGCGGTTCAGGAGGCTCTTCGGGCTGCTTCATCCCCGTCTCCATGGCGAGCGGCTGTAAAGGGTCGCCCTCGCGGGCTCGTGTTGCATCCGCATCTGTGCAACGGGCGGGCACATAGATCGGCCCAGGCGCCGCGCTCTTCCGCCCTTGCTTCCTATCCTGCATGATATACCCCAAAGCGGGCGCGTACGCAGGTGCAGCGGTCTCGGTGCAGGAAAAGGCCTTCGAGTGGGCGAACGGCCATGAATGGAAATAGAACGGAGGTTTTGCGGGGGAAGCGGATGTGTCCGTTCAAAGTGGCGGCTGCGCCGCGCAATCGGGCGGGAGAACTGGCCCTGGATCTGTATGCGTGCGTTCTGGACGAGGTGCGGGCGGATCGCCTCGTTCGCCGGGCAGTACGTTTGGAAGGCAACATCCTCCGCGTGGGCGGCACGACGATCCCTCTGGCGGAAGTGCGACGTTTGTTGGTAGTTGGGGCCGGCAAGGCCTCGGCGGGTATGGCCGCCGGCCTCGAGGATGTACTGGGAAGTCGCATTGCTGAAGGGATCGTGGTGACCAAGTACGGACATGGTGCGGACACCCGCGTCATTCGTGTGCGGGAAGCGGCTCATCCCATCCCCGATGAAGCATCCGTGGCAGCCGGAGCCGCCATCATGGACTTGGTGCAACGGGCGGAAGCGCAAGATCTGGTGATCTGCCTTATTTCAGGGGGAGCTTCTGCACTGATGGAGCTGCCCGTGGAAGGAGTTGACATCGAGGATCTGCGCCTCGTTACCGAGCTTTTGCTGCGGTGTGGGGCGGAGATCCGGCACATAAACCGCGTACGTGCGAGCCTTTCCCGCATCAAAGCAGGAGGATTGGCGCGGGCAGCATCCCCCGCTCGCGTGTTGTGCCTGGCCATATCGGACGTCCTGGGGAACCCGCCTGGCGCCATCGGCTCGGGGCCGTGCGTGGCCTCTCCGGCTTTCGGTGGGGATGCCCGGGCGGTTCTGGAACAGTACGGCTTGGTCGAGCGCGTCCCGCCCAATGTACTGCGCGCTCTGGAACTGCCGCCTGCGCCCCAGGGTCCTGAGAACGGCGGTTCCTTGCACTTTGAGGTCATCGGAGATGTAGGTGTGGCCCTGGATGTTGCGTGGCGTCGGGCGCAGCAACTTGGGCTCAATCCGCTGATCCTCACGCAGGGCATGCGGGGCGAGGCCAGAGAGATCGGCGGGCTCATGGGCGCTGTGGCCCGTGATTTCCCTCAGGCGTCGGCCCGCAGCGGCGTGCGATGTGTGTTGATGGGGGGCGAGCCCACGGTAACCGTCCGCGGTAAGGGGAGTGGGGGGCGGGCGCAGGAGCTGGCGCTGGCAGCGGCGTTAGCCATGGCGGACGGCAGCGACACCACCGCCCTTCTGGCGGCAGGCACCGACGGCACCGATGGCCCAACGGACGCTGCCGGAGGCTTGGTGGACGCTTCCACTGCTCGGCGCGCTGCAGAAGCGGGGGTGAACCCGGCCCTCGCTCTGGCCGACAACGACAGCTACCACGCCCTCCAGGCTGCCGGCGCACTCGTTACGACTGGGCCGACGCAATCGAATGTGAATGACTTAGTGATCGTCGTCGAAGCGGGCGGCACGTGAGGCGATGCGTTTTGATGTGCCCTAGGTGCAACGGCGCAGGGCATGGCGTACCGCGATCCGGCGCAGGTGCGGATTGCAGCGGGGAAAGGAATGGCAGCAATGACGGCGAAAGCAGACGCTCCAATGGTGCAGTCGGCAGGCTTGGATCGAGACACGTTTTTGGCCATCGTGGTTTCGGGCGTAGCCATGAGCCTTGGGTGGGGGCTCCGGGGCCAGTTCGGCGGGCCCATGGGAGCCATGGTCCCAGGGGCGATGGTAGCCATGGCGCTGGCATTGTTCAGCCGGATGCCGGTGCCCATCGGCCGCTTCTATTTCATCGCAGCCTCGGGCGCACTGGGCTTTGGCATAGGCGGTGAGGAAACGTATATGCAGACGGCCTCTCTGGCAGCCAATTCCGCAACGGCAGCGTGGGGGTACTTGGGATTGGCGATCAAGGGAGCCGAATGGGGCGGACTGGCGGGTCTCTTGATTGGTTCTGCGTTGGGCGGCCGCCGTTACTCGGCCGGTGAACTGATCGTGGGTTTCAATGCAGCTCTGGCTTTGGCTTTTCCTGCCTACTGGATCATCAACGTCCCAAAGCTCATCTATTTCAGCGGGGGATCCGGAAGGCCAAGACCCGAGGCGTGGGCTGCCCTAACCACGGTATGGCTGGTTCTGCTTGTTTTGGCCCGTGTCAAACAAGACCATGCAGCCGTGCGCCTTTCCCTATTCGGCGCTTTGGGATGCGGTGTCGGCTTTCCGCTGTTTCAGTGGGTGAACCTTACAGGAAGCCGGCTCCTTCCGGCCACTGCGCCTTTTATGGATTGGTGGAAGGTGGTGGAATGCGGTCTGGGTTTGGCGGGAGGGTTGGCGCTCGGGTGGGGATGGCACCGCTGGAATTACGCTCCGCGAGTGGAGCAGGCGGCCTCGCCGAAGTTCCTGGGGACAGTGCCCTTCGTGCTTTTGTGCCTGGATCTTTTGGTGTTTGCCTACGTGAGCGACAGTTTAGGGGAGTTCGGAGGGCTCATCGGCAAAGCCCCGTTCCTCTTCATTGCCCCGGCATTGTGGGTACTTGCTTCCCGGGTGGATGATCTTCAACTGGCCCTGGGAGTGTTTGCGCCCATCGCCTTCACGTTTTGGAATGTGCAAGACTATTGGGTGAGCGAACGGAAGATTGTGGGGGTGGCGTCTTCCGTGACGGTGCTCGCGATGCTTTCAGCGGCTTGCGCGTGGGGAACGGCGAAGCTTCGTGCCGGACCGCGGCATCTGTTTCTGTTGGTTACTTGGCTCACAGTGGCGTGTGCATGGTTCAAGATGCTCATCCCGGCGCCTCAGCCCGTTGCAACGAACGTCACCATTACTTTGGTGGTGCAGGGGATCTTTACGGTGATGGCGGCGTTTCTAACCTGGGTTCCTTGCCCGCGAAACCGAACAGGGGGAGTGGTTCCATGACAGAGCCGCTGTTGATATCCATTCAGGTGGGAAGGCCGGCTACACGCGGGCGGTTCCGATCAGAGGATCTGTCGGAAGGCCGCTGGAGAAGCGCCATCTTCAAGCATGCGGTATCGGATGAAGTATGGCTGGGGAGGCTCAATCTGGCAGGCGATCTCCAAGCGGATCGTGTGCATCATGGCGGACCGGATCAGGCGGTGCTGGCTTATTCCGCCGATCATTATCCCTTGTGGCGCGAGGAACTTGGTGTCGCCGCGATGGGCCCGGGAGGCTTCGGCGAGAACTTCACCATCGCCGGGTTGACGGGAAAAACCGTTTGCGTGGGGGATATCGTTGCCATAGGGGATTGCCGCCTCCAAGTGACGAAGCCTCGCATGCCCTGTTGGAAGCTCGAGCGCAGATGGGGCATTCCGGGGCTCGTGGAGCGTGTGCTGCAGAACGGCCGCTCAGGATGGTATCTGCGGGTTCTTCAGGAAGGGTTTGTTCGGCCGGGGTTGCCTGTGCTGCTGCTGGAACGGCTGCCCGGAGCGGTCACTATCGCCGAAGCGTTTCGGGCTAAGGCAGGCAAGCGCTAAACGTACTGGGCGGCCGACCACCCTGATCTCCATCCTGCATCGAGATCGGGCGTGCCCACGCTTCCCCGCATTTTGGTTGCAACAATCCCCGATTTCCAGTGTCTCAATGGCTAGAAGCACGGGTCTGAGGCGTTGTCATCACCGGGATGCCTTATCCTCGGAGTGCCGCGAAGAAGGCGATGACCATACCTGCGATGCCCACCAAAGTCAGGAGAGGGGACACGAAACCGAAGGCCGCCCATCGGAGGATCTCGAGCAGGGTGCGGGTACGGCGGAGGGGTGCGCCATCGGGGATGGGGCGGTCCTCGGCAGCGAGCGTCACCCAGGGGATCGAGAGCATGAGTACGCAGAGGATTACTACGGCATCGTCTACAAATCCCGGCCAGCCGTGCTTCGCGATGAAGTGTTCAGCCAGACTGACACACACCATCAGTCCGAGGACGGTGCCTACAATCGGGATGTTCTGCGTTCGGGTATTCATAGGTCTATCGGCAGGTCCCTTGCGCCGGGACCAATTACGTGGACGGTGCTGCACCGACAAGGTTACACGGTGGGGCATCCGTTCCGTTATGTCAGACGAACGCCGGATGCGATTGTTCGGTGGTTGAGTTGATAATTCGTTGATGGCGCTCAGCCGATATATCCGTTGAGCGGCTGCTGTGTGGGAGATTTGGATGCAGCTCTATATTGTGGACTTCAAGTTCCGCAAGAATGTGTCGCTCGCGCGGCGGGAGCGAATACTCGCCTCGCTGCGCGTAGGCCAGCCGGTGAGCCTTCCCGAACTCCTAGCAGGTGCGTCGTGGGTGCAGTGCACATCCATGGAAGAGGCCGAGAAGCGCGCTGCATATCTGCGCACGCTTGCCGAAGTCGAGAGTGCTTCCGTGGCCATCTCCTGCCAAGGTGACGCAGCCTAGTTTCTAAGGCACACCCCGCCGTTTGCCCTTTTGGCGGCCCGCTCCGTTTCGTTGGGGACCCCCTCTCGGGTTTGAGCGAGAGGGGGTTCTTGTATGTTTGCCCCCCAATCCTCCCCGTTGCAATCCGGCAATTCCCACAGCGATCTTGCCTGCGCCCCAAGCCGACAATCGGGAGTGCGTGGTTTCAGCAGCTCTCGAGAAGGGCAAACCTGCCGCAAGGTAGGGACGCAAAGCTTACGGGTCTCGGTGCGTGCATCGAGACGGCCGAGCCGCCGAAAGGGCAATCGCTGCTTGAGCCTCACGGACGAGGCTCAGTGCGGTTCATCTCCTCGAGGAGCAGTGCGGAACCTCCGGCGCAACCCACCGGCGTCGCACCGGCGGATTGCGCATCAGTGCAAAGACAACCGGATTGTTCGTTGGGCAGGAGCTTCGGCGCTTGCCCGCGAGCATCCACGACCACGATCAACGGAGAAGAGAAGCCGCACGGATGCTCCGATAACGGCAAACCGTTCGAAAGGGCGGGACGCAAAGCTATAGGGCCTCTCCCGGTTCGCCGGGGTGGCAGCCTGGCTGCCGAAGAGCTACCAGACCGAGGTTTGGAGCATCCCGCACATGGAAAAACGAACCCATTACCTTTGGGCTGCCGATGCCATCTTGGGCAGCGCGTGTATAGCAGCCGTGCTGTTCTTGGTGGTTGGGGCGAGCCCCATCGCTGCACGAGCCGACGCACCTTCTGCCAAATGCGATCGGTTCCTCACCGAGAAGATGGCCTCCGCTCCAAAGAGCGGCTGGTCCTATGTGATTGCACGGTTGGCAGGGGATCTCACGGCGAGCCGGGAGCAAGCCCTGCACCGCTGCGGCGCAGACATCCGCCGCAGACTACCTATCATCGGAAGCGTGGCCCTTGCCGTTCCATCCAGGAATTTGGCCAAGCTGGCCGCCCTTCCCTTTATCGTGCGCCTCTCGTCCGACGAAATGGTGAAGAAATCCGACGAGTTCACCGTGGCTTCCAGCGGAGCCGATGTGGCCTTCGCCAACTTCGGTCTCACCGGCCGCGGTGTGACCGTAGCCGTGATTGACAGCGGCATCCAGCGCCATCCGGATCTCAGGGATGCGCAGTCTGGTTTCCGCGTAGTCGCATCGGCGAACTTCGTTCCCGGCGCGGACTCGGCGCGGGACGAATGCGGTCATGGCACCCACGTGGCAGGCATCATCGCGGGCAACGGGAGTGCTTCGTCGGGGCCGAACTGCTTCCGAACGTTCTACGGCATCGCCCGCCGGGCGAACCTCGTGAACGTGCGGGTGTTGGACGACACGGGCCAGGGTACCGTAAGCGGCGTGATCGCCGGCATCCAGTGGGTCATCAACCATCGCGCCGATTACGGCATCCGCATCATGAACCTCTCCATGGGGCATCCGGTGGGCGAAAGCTACACCACAGATCCGTTGTGCCAGGCTGTAGAACAAGCCTGGAAGAGCGGCATCTTCGTAGTGTGCGCTGCCGGAAATATGGGCCGAAAGAATGCAACGCGCACACCGGGGGCGGATAACGACGGCTGGGGTACCGCCTATGGCACCATCCAGTCACCGGGGAACGATCCCTACGTGCTCACCGTCGGCGCAATGCGCTCCATGGACGGCATCCGAAGCCACGATACCATCGCCACCTATTCCAGCAGGGGACCCACTCGGCTGGACTTCGTGCTGAAGCCGGATATCGTGGCGCCGGGGAACCAGATCATCTCACTCTCCGCCCACGACGGCTACCTGGTCAACACCTATCCGCAGAACCTGGTGCCGCCTTCCACCTACAGCACCATGCCGCGATCCGACGCTTCCAGTCCCTACTATCGGCTCTCGGGGACGTCTATGGCAGCGCCGGTGGTAGCAGGAGCGGCGGCGCTCATGCTGGAGAAGGATCCCACGCTCACTCCCGACACCCTCAAGGTGCGGCTGATGCTTTCGGCGGACCGGTGGTCTGCGCCGGACGGCACATGGGATCCGTGCACGTACGGAGCGGGATATCTGGATATTCCGGCAGCGCTCACCTGTTCCGCCACGCCGGCGATTGCGGCTCTGAGCCCTACGCTCTACCTGGACAGCTCCGGCAATGTGCGCGTGAACACCCAGAACATCATCTGGGGCGAGAATATCATCTGGGGTGTCTCGGGGGTAACGGACCTCAACATTATCTGGGGTGAGAATATCATCTGGGGCACCAATATCATCTGGGGTACCGGCACGCTCGCCGGCGATCCCATCTGGACCGACAACATCATCTGGGGCACGAGTACGGCGGCGATTGACCTCTCCAACTCTGTGCGCACAGGGGATGACTGAGCATCGGGGCGAAGCCCCACTTACAAGAGGCTCCGCCGGCAAAGGCGCAGGCGGGGCCTCATCTGATTCGCCATTGCCATCACGGGGCTGCGGCTGGGACACGTAGAGCGTAAACCCGGTTTGCGAAGCTCCCGATGAAGGTGAGGGTTCCGTCTGAGGCGGGTGTGCTGAAGCAGAAGCCTGGGTCCAACCGGTATTGGTAGCCCACTTTGCCGCTTGCGGGATCCAGCCAGGTCATGACACCGGCTGTGGAGCCGATGGCGATCCATGGGCCTGCAACCGCCGGCGAAGCATCGTACCGATCTGCTTTGGTAACGCTCTCCCACATTAGTGTGCCCGTTTTGGCATCCAAAGCGTAGACGTTACCGCGACCGGCTTCACCCAGGCCGCCTACATAGACGCGCCCGTTCTGAAGCATCGGGGACGAATAGCCGAACACGTCCTTGCCCTGTGGCGCCCGCACGGCCCATTCCTCGGATCCGCTTCCGGCATCCAAGCAGTGAAGGAGGCCGTCGTTTGTGCACACGTATACCCGCCCGTGGGCGGCAGCGGGCGAAGCGATGGCAGGGCTGTAATAGAAGGAGAGCGCGCCGCGTCCGCCATCCGTGCGGCCCATAGATGCCTTCCATTTCAGGGCGCCTGATTGGGCATCCACGGCGTAGACCGCGTTGTCCCATCCGCCCAGAAAGAACACGCCGTCCATGGCTGCAGCTCTACTCTGGAAGAAGCCGCCCGTCTCCACGGTCCACCGGGACTTCCCCGTAACGGCGTCCAGACCATAGATGCGCCGGTTACTCCCAATGCAGATGACGCCGTTGGCTTCGGCGGCCGTGGCGAAGATGGGTGACCCCGTGTCGAACTTCCAGCGCACGCGGCCGCTCCGTGCATCCAGCGCGTAGAAAAAGTGATCCAGGGAACCAACGAACACTGCGTCGGCAGTGACCAGGGGCGAGGCGTAGATGGGGCCCCGGGTGGATGCCGCCCAGCGGCGCCTCCCGGTGGAGGCATCCAGAGCGTAGACTCGCCCGTCGAAAGAAGTCACAAAAACCGCGCTGCCGGAAGCCGCCGGGCTGCTTTGGATGATATCCCCCGTGTCGAAACTCCATTCCTGCTTGGGATGGCCGCTTACCCGCTCTACCACGAAGGGCTCCCGACGGCGATACACCGTTCCATCCGGCGCAGTGAAGTACAGTGTGAGGACGTGGGCTCCGTCGCCGAGCGGGGCGGTGTCGAAACGGCCTAGGAAGCGTCCGGGTGAGGGGCCCTTTCTGCCCGGGAAGCGCCGCAAGTCCCTTTCCATCGGTTGCAGCGGGCCTTCATCCAGCGCGTATTGGGCCTGAACCCGTTCGTCGGTAACAGGGCCGGCGTCCGTGCGCAACTCGGCAAGGAACTGTCTGCGTTCCAGTACGGCAACATTGGGATCGTCCCATCCGAATGCGATGCGCGGGCGGGGCGGAGCCGACGTGGGGAGGGTGGCAATGAGTGCAGGCTTCCAGTTCTCTTCTTTGCGCAGGCGATAAACACGTACGCTGGAGGGCGTCACCTCCACGCGGTGGAAGGATCCCTGATAGAGACCGCGGGCCTCGAAGCAGGGGATGCCGTTCACTTTCCATTCCAGGTCCGAATGGCCGTGCCCAACAAAGATCGCGGCGATATTGTAGGGGGCAATCCTGCGGAGAAGATCCTCTTCGTTATCTACCTGTTTGGAATTCCCGATGGGGTGGTGGAAGAAGAGGAATACGGGCGTCCCCCGCTTGAGCTTCTTGAGGTCCTTCTCCAGCCAGTTGAGCTCGGCTGCGTCAAAGTGCCCCCAATGTTCCAGGACCACTGTGCTGTCCAGCACCACGAAGTGGCATCCGCCGGCATCGAAGGATTGGTAGAGCTTGCCGAACACGTCGGCAAAACCTTCTTTGCCTAGGGGGTTCCAGCGTACATCGTGGTTGCCTGGAGCGCAATAGATGGGTACGGCGAGGGGCTTCACGGCTTGCTGGAAGCGCTGGAATTCTTCGGGCCTCCCGGCTTCGGTTACGTCGCCGGTGTCCACCACGAATGCCGGCAGGGGGGCCATCGCATTGACGCGGCGCACGAGATCTTCCAGAGCCCCTACATTGCTCGAAGCCGTAAGATGTGTGTCGGTGATGTGGACGAAGGAGAGGGCCTCAGGCGCGTGTCGGGCAGAGGCGCGCGCGCATGCTGTTAGGAGCAGGCAGGCCAAGAGAATGCGTTTCATGCAATCACCCCCATGGGAACCGGATCCGGGGTTTTTGGGAATAGGTGGAATACCCGGGCTCTTTGTCATTGTACACGATGAGTCGCCTGCCTTCCGCACGGCATATCCTCGGCTGCGGCGCTCTTCGGGTACTCTATCGTAAGCGCCGCCGGCCGGCAGGTCATCGCACCAGGGGAAGAGCCCATGTCTTTTGATGTATTCGCGATGTGCAACGCGCTGTTCGATGTGCAAGCCAACGTAGAGGATCACGTCCTCACCGATCTTGGCGTGGAGAAGGGAAGCATGCGGCTTATGGACCGTGACGAGCTCCACGCCATTCTCACGCAAATCGCACCCCGCATCGTCCTTCGTGAGCCGGGAGGATCGGGAGCCAACACTGCGTGGGGGCTGGCCTTGCTGGGCGGGTCGGCCTGCTTTACGAGCCACGTGGGGACGGACGAGTACGGCCGTCTCTACCGGCAGGGTCTGATTGCCCGCGGCGTGAAGGCGAACCTAGGGGTCGAACCCGGGGACACGGGCCTCTGTGTGGTACTGGTTACTCCGGATGCGCAGCGTACGATGGGGACATTCCTTGGACGCTCGCGCGACCTGGTGCCCGGGGACGTGAACCTGAGGGATCTTCGGGAGGCAAAGTACCTTTACGTTACGGCGTACCTGTGGGACACTCCAAACCAACAGGAAGCGGTGCTGCTGGCCATGGCCGAAGCGCGGAGGGCCGGCGTTCGGGTAGCCGTCAGCCTCTCGGACACCTTCTGCGTAATGCGCCACAAGAGCGACTTGGAGCGCCTGGTGAAGGAGTATGCCCACGTGGTGCTGGGCAACAAGGATGAAGCCCAGGAACTCACCGGAACAGCCGACGCCTTTTCAGCCTCGGAGATCCTGGCCCAGTGGGCGGACACGGTGGTGATTACCATGGGCGCCGACGGAGCACTGATACGGAAAGGACCTCACACGTACCCAATCCCCGCGCGTTCGGTGGATGCAGTAGACACGACGGGCGCCGGGGACATGTACGCGGCCGGCTTCCTGTACGGGCTATCCCGGGATCTGCCCCTGCCGATGTGCGGTCGCATGGCGGCCCATGTGGCCGCGGAAGTGGTGGCGCGAATGGGGCCGCGTCTGAGGCATCTGGATGTGGAAGCGATGGAAGCGCTCATGCTCCCTTCCGTGCAGGAGTGAGCGATGACGGGTGCGCGGAGGGTTGACGGGTGCCGGCGCAAGAAAAGGCCCCTCGTCTTGTGAAGCGAGGGGCCTTCGGTTACCCTATGAGGACAGGCAGATTAGAGCTGCCCGCCTGTGGTGAGGTTGAGCCAGGTAAGGTTCTGCCAGCGGTAGAATTTGGCGTGACCGTCCACAAAGCTCACGTTGGAACCTCCGTGGTGGCGCGCCGATTGTTCCATCTTGGCTTGACCATAGGTGTTGATATAGTACTGGGCGTTGTGGCAGCAGTCCCACATGATGCAGCACCCTTCCCGCTGGGATGCCGCCGCAGAGCGGATGGCGATCCAATCGGGCTTTGCCCAACTTGAGGGCCAGTTCGTTTCCCACACGTCCGCCAATTGGGATGCGTTGTCGCCGAACATCATTCGGTTGGCCGGCGTTGGGATAGCCGCGAGCTTGGCTACGTGCCAGCCCCCGCCCCAATAGCCTGCCATGAGGTTCTCTGCGACGCCATAGGATACGTAGTTGGGATTGCATCCGTCCCAGAAATTGCATCCCACACCTGTGTTGGGATTGAAGGGGCCGAAGATGTCGTGCCGGCCTCCGTCGTCGCTGCAATTGGCCCAGGCATCGTCCCATTGAAGGATGTCTTCGGGGCAGCGGTAGATGCCGGTGTTTTTGACGTAGGGATAGATGGCCGGAGCCCAGAAGGCAGAGCTGTCCCTGGGCAACCCCTGGTTGGCACCGTTGCAGTAGTAGCCCCAGTTCCATGCCCAGAAGACTTCGTCGTAGTCCTGCACATACATGAGCGCGCCCAAGGTGAGCTGCTTCACGTTGGAGAGGCAGGAAGAGGTGCGGGCTGCGGCACGCGCTTGGGCGAAGACAGGAAACAGAATAGCTGCCAAGATCGCGATGATTGCGATCACCACAAGCAGCTCGATTAGGGTAAAGCCTTTGTGCTTACGCATCGAAGTAGACCCTCCCTTAGGTTTCGAGTTCCGATAATTGGAATGACACGCGCAAGGCGAGGCCACCGGCTCAATGCCGGCAGAGGCGCGCCCGGAGGGCCCCGTGCGGATACGAATGCGGCCGGAGCGGCCATGCATTCACCCCCTAAATGATGATAGGGCGTTTGTTCCGGATGTCCGGAACAAACGCCCCAACGCGAACCCTACTGCTGCCCGCCTGTGGTGAGGTTGAGCCAGGTAAGGTTCTGCCAGCGGTAGAATTTGGCGTGACCGTCCACAAAGCTCACGTTGGAACCTCCGTGGTGGCGCGCCGATTGTTCCATCTTGGCTTGACCATAGGTGTTGATATAGTACTGGGCGTTGTGGCAGCAGTCCCACATGATGCAGCACCCTTCCCGCTGGGATGCCGCCGCAGAGCGGATGGCGATCCAATCGGGCTTTGCCCAACTTGAGGGCCAGTTCGTTTCCCACACGTCCGCCAATTGGGATGCGTTGTCGCCGAACATCATTCGGTTGGCCGGCGTTGGGATAGCCGCGAGCTTGGCTACGTGCCAGCCCCCGCCCCAATAGCCTGCCATGAGGTTCTCTGCGACGCCATAGGATACGTAGTTGGGATTGCATCCGTCCCAGAAATTGCATCCCACACCTGTGTTGGGATTGAAGGGGCCGAAGATGTCGTGCCGGCCTCCGTCGTCGCTGCAATTGGCCCAGGCATCGTCCCATTGAAGGATGTCTTCGGGGCAGCGGTAGATGCCGGTGTTTTTGACGTAGGGATAGATGGCCGGAGCCCAGAAGGCAGAGCTGTCCCTGGGCAACCCCTGGTTGGCACCGTTGCAGTAGTAGCCCCAGTTCCATGCCCAGAAGACTTCGTCGTAGTCCTGCACATACATGAGCGCGCCCAAGGTGAGCTGCTTCACGTTGGAGAGGCAGGAAGAGGTGCGGGCTGCGGCACGCGCTTGGGCGAAGACAGGAAACAGAATAGCTGCCAAGATCGCGATGATTGCGATCACCACAAGCAGCTCGATTAGGGTAAAGCCTTTGCGGCGGTTCATGGTAGTTCAAGTTCTCCTTCAGTTTCTTAAAGGTTCCTGTGCTCAGCCCTTCTTGGCGAATTGGCTGGCGGCACGGGCTTGCCCTCGATGTGCTAGGGGTTGGAGGGCGCCCCAGTTGGTGCAGCGCCAGGGGCCCCTGCATGCTTGCCGTGCTGGCCCAGGGCCTGCTGCATCTTCTGAATTTGCTCAGGCGAAAGTTTCACTTTGCTTGGCGGCATGAGCTGCTTCACAAAGAAATAGCCGATGATGAGCACGATCACGACGATGACCACTACGGCGACGCCGGCAGGTATCTGCGATTTGCCCATTTCCGTCTCTCCTTTCCAATGAGTAACGAATGGCCGCTACGAGGTCAGCGCTTCGAGCGGCGACCTTTGGCGGGTCTGGCGGTTGACCCACGCACATCGAGGCGGACGGCCAACCGCATGGCGCGGCTCAGCACCGAACGTCCCTGGATCAGGTCCATCAGCATGTCAACCCCGGTTGCCCCAATCTGGCGAAGGGGCTGCCACACCGAGGTAAGGGGCGGGCGGCAGCGGGCGCTGATCTCCGTAGAATTGAAGCTCACAATCGAGCATTCGTCCGGGACACGGATGCCCGCTTGCGGCAGAGCCTCTGCAAACATGGATGCGCGCAGTTCGTCGCAGCAAACTACGGCCGTGGGCCGCGGCTGCAGCCCTGCGAAGTACGACACTGCCTCTTCCACCCATTTCGCCGAAGGGAGGGCATTCTCCTGCCAGTGGAGCCGCGTGATTGCTTCCGGACGGATGTTCGCGGCTTCCAGCTCCTGCTCGAACCCCCATCGGCGCTCGGCGCCCCAAGACACGTTGTCCCCAGGGTAGAGCAACAGGAAGCTTCGGTGCCCCAGTTCGATGAGGTGGCGAGCAGCCAATGCCCCTCCGGCTAAGTTGTCCCCGTCCACACTCACACACCGTGGGTGGTCAATATGGTACGAGAGGCAGACGGTGGGAAAGCCGTGTTCCAGCAGGGCGGGGGTCAGTTCATCCCCGGCGAAGCGCCCCACCAGGAGCACGCCGTCGCTTGCGCCGCCCACAATATCCGAGAAGAGCGAGCGCCAATCCGGATAATGGGCAGCATGAAGGAGGAGGTTGTGGTTATGCTTGAGAGCCCCTTCCGTGATGCCGGCGAGGACCTCCATGAAGTAGGTGTCTCCGGCTCCGAAGCTCTCGGGGGCGTTGAGGACGATGCCGATGCGGGTTGTTCGGCCTGTAGCCAAGGCCCGGGCGGCGGCATGGGGCCGGTACCCAAACCTGCGCGCAGCCGAAAGGACCCTTTGCTGAGTGGAAGCAGGGATCGCTGCGGGCCTTCCATTGAGCACAAAGGAAGCCGTTGTAGGAGAAACCCCCGCGGCGCGGGCAACGTCCGCCAAAGTAACGCGCTTTGCAGCCATGGGGCTCGGCCCAATCCTCGGAACGAATGTGTCAGCTAAGGATATCACCTGGCCTATGGAATGTCAAGAGGCTTCCGCTTCATGACGGCTTGCAGAATTCGCTCTCTTGACGGCGTGGGCAAAGCTCTCTATAATGCCGATGGAGCAAAGCAGGGAGGCTCCCCGAGAGGAGGTCCGCATGAACGCGCAGGCGAACGCACTTCGGCAGGCTGGATACAATGCGCTCCGGGCCGGCCGACTGGATGAGGCGGTAAGGGATTTTCAGCAAGCGGCGATGTTGGAACCCGAGGCATACGACACGTTCGCCTACCTAGGCGCGGCGTATGCACGCCAAGGCAATTATGAAAGTGCCCGCCGTGCCTTTGGGCGGGCCGTGCAGATCCGCCCAGACTCGCCCAAGGCCCGGTTCAACCTGGGAAGCGCCCATCAAATGGCCGGGGACCTGGAGGCCGCCCGCATCTGTTATCAAGCTGCGCTGGATTTGGATCCCAACTACACCCAGGCGCACGAAGCCCTGGCTAAACTTCCTAAAAAGGAAATCAGCGTGTCGGAGCTTGCCAGCCCGGGAGCCATGCACTTGCCGGGCGCCCAGGCCACGCATCTTGGCGACGAAAAGGCGGTATCCGATGCTCCTGCCATGACGCCGGAGGAAGTCGCAAGGCTGGCGGCGCCGGGAGGCCATCTGCATATCATGGGAGCCCAGGCGGTAGAGGAAGACCAGCCGTGATCCGGTGCGGAGTTCCCGGTGGGAAGGCAACCGGCCGCCGCATCGGCAGCCCGTGCCCGGGATACGCAGGGATTTGCCTTAGCGAGGGCGTCGCGCTTCGGGCTGCAAGCCCTCCAACAGAGGGTCACGGGATGCGCTCCAGCCAGTAATCCAGGAATTGGGTTTGGCGGAAATTGGCGCACGCCAAGTTTTCCGGCGGCTCACCGGCTAGCGCGGATGAAGGTACGAGGCCGATGATTTCGCTGCCCACCACCCTTACACCCTCCCGATCTGCGTGGCGCGCCACATAGCGGAAGATCGGCGGGAGCGGAGTTGCATCCGGGTGCGTGATGTTCATGGACACCTGGCTCCTGCGGCGGGAAGGCAACACCATGGCCAGTGCCCGTACTCCCCAAAGCTCCGGCAGATGCTTGCGGTCCTTGCGGATGGCGGATGCGATGCGGCCCGCCGCGAAGCCCTCCGGCTCGTCCAGGATCACGTTGTAGGCTACGAGAGGTCCCCGCACTCCCACCACGGTAGCTCCTGCCGTAGGATGCAGCCTGGGAGGACCGAAGTCCGGCGCGCGCGCCCCCGTCAGCGGGCCGCCTGCAAGCGCTTCGAAACCGCCGTTTCGGATGTGCGGCAGGGTAGAGGGCCGGTTGGCGCGCGCGGACTGCTCGTAGAGGTAAACCGGCAGGTCATATCGGCGAGCCAGCTCTTGCGCCAGCATCACGGATCGCTCCACAAGCAGTTCGGTGCTCACGTTGCGCACAGGTACGAGGGGCACTACATCCATCGCGCCGATACGGGGGTGGGCTCCTCTGTGGCTGCGCAGATCAATGAAGGCCAGAGAAGGCTCCGCTGCGGCCATTACCGCTTCGGCAACTACGTCCGGCGTGCCCAGAATAGTCGCGACCAACCGGTTGTGATCGAAGTCGGCGGACCAATCGGCCAGGTGCACTTGGGGCGCGCGCCGAATCGCATCCAGAATCGCTTCCACTACGCCGGGTCGCCGCCCTTCACTGAAGTTGATGGCGCTTTGCACCAATGGGGAGCCGGTGCCGCCGATCGCCTCGGGCCCGTCCACGCGCGGCTATTTCCCTCCCCGGGTGCTCTGGAGGTAGTCCTTCACGAGCTGGAGGAGCGTATGGGGGTCCACCACCTGAATATCGGGGCGAAGCTGGTGAAGACGTTCTACCAATTCCTTATGGCCCGACGGGGACCACAGAATGGTGCGATAGATTGCGAACGAGGGGCCCGTGCCGGGAGTGTCGGCCGCGATGGTGTCTGCCGCTTCCTGGGACGTGCCGGTGAGGTCCCGCCCCATTCGGAGGAAGGGAACCCCGTGCACCAGAGACATGGGCGGGATCTTTTGCGCTACCACTCCGCACGGTGAGAAGCGGGCGTAGGCATCCATTACCTCTGGGGTCATGGGGGGCGCGTTGCCGTCTATGATAAACCCGGTGAGGCAGAGGCCCCACTTGCGGTACAGCGCCGCGTTGAAGGCTTCCCATGCCGGCAGACCCGATGGAAGTCCGCTCCACTTGCGCGGCGGCACGAGGTATCCCGGGTTCAGGTAGCCGGCGCCCGAATCCCCAGCGATGAAGAAATCATTCGGGGTCGCCGTTTTGCGTGCCCATGCGAGCCCCACGGGGAAGCGCTCCTGGAGCACGGGGTTGAAGGCCCATCCCAGAGGCACAGAACCCCGCGCCGGGTCGTTCCAAAACTCGGGCAGCTTCTGGTAAAGCCATGCTGCGGAGTCATAATCCCCCACATAAAACGACACGAAGGGGCGGGGCGCCACGTGCAAATGGTTTCCCGATTGCGTCAGATAACCTTTCCGGATGAGCTCCTGTTCTGTCGGCAGATGCTTCTGCGGATAGGACGGGGCCAAGGGGTAGTGCTGATAGAGGGACGCATTTGCCATGGCATGAAGGCCGGCAGCATCGGCGTCCATGAAGGCGTTAAAGCAGGAGAGGATTTCGGCATAGCGCCATTCCGTGGCAACGCCGCCGTGCTTGCCTCCGGTGTGGTCCGTGTACTTCTGGTCCCAAGGGGGAAAGCCGCACACATGGATCATCTTGCCGCGGGCAGCGGTGTAGGCAGCGCGAAGGATCTCGCGGAGCGTCCGTGCGTCGGCCCCTAAGGGTTGGTGGGGATCGTCCTCGGGTGCTTCATCATCCCACGGAGTAAGATCGAAGAGGAAGCCGTGCCGGGCGATGATGAAATCGTGGTTGGACAGCAGCGTGCGATCCGGCGGTATGGCGCCGGGATGCTCGAGCCACCACGCATCAGGATAATATCCGAGGAGGGTAGCGCTGCACCGGCCCGGCCTGAGGTACCGCTCCACCGCCCAAAGGTATGCGTCGCACTTGGCGCTGCCTGTGGAGGGCAGGTTCGTGCCGGGTATCGTGCCGCTGCCTGTGAAGAGGGGTTCGCCGTCTGCCTGATAGAGGCGCAGGACCACAGGCAGTTCCGGGCCGCGGGCCGACAGGATGAGGCGGTCGTAAAGGGAACCGGGGGATGGGTCGTGACGCACCACGACTGCCCGCTCCACTCCTGCGGCGGTAGATGCCACGTTGGAGGTGGCAGGAACCGCTTCGTCCCACACCACCGCGCCGCGAATAGCCGGCCGGAATGTGGCGATGAGCGCTTCGGGAGTGCGGATGGGCACCAATTTGCATCCGGCCAACCAGGACCCGGGCGTTCGGAGCTGATCCAACCAAAAGCGGTCTATGCTTCCGCGATGGCCTACCAGAAATACGTACAGGCGCGGTTTGAGGCGATTGACGATGCCCTGGACGGACGCCACGAGCTGAAGTTCGTCCCAAGCAGCTCGGCGTGCCGCAGGGTCGCTCATGTCCTTTCGGAGCAGATGCGTCAGATCGTAGGTGTAGAGCGTTTCTTCCGCGGCTGCCATACGGCGTCCTCCGGATGCAATCAGCCAGAAGAAGGCGCATAAGAGTGCCGGCTTGCGCACCGAGGATGCAGTTATTCTCACCTATCCGTTACCCCCGAAGACTGGGTGCTCGGAGCCGCCCGGCGGGCCCTCCGAGTACCCAGTCCCACGTCTCTCCGTGCTAGATCACGGGTGCAACGTAATAGGGGTCTTTTTGAGCGCCAAACCACGCGCGGCGTGTCTTGGGATCGAAGTGCATGGCAACGCCGTTGCGGTATGAGAGTTCCGCCAACGAGATGATGGTCTGCACGCGAACCGCAAGGTCAATGCCGCAGTTGGGCGTGCCGCCATTGCGGATGCAATCCAGGAAGTTTCTCTGATGGCGGTCTATAGGTTCGCCACCCGGCACCTGTTCCGAATACGCGTCCACTTCGTCGGCATAAACGCGCTCCGGCTTCACGTCAATCGTGTCCCCTTGGAAGGTGATGGTTGCTTTGTTGAGGCGGATGGTGTCGGTCCATCCCTGCTCGTTGATGCAGCAGACCATCTCCATGATGGAGGGACCGCCCTCGAAGTCCGCGATGACATTGATGAAATCCGGCACGTTGCGGTCGGGTTTCTTGGTGACGGGGTTGATCTTCTGCACGTAGAGGCCGCCGAAGGAGGCCACACGGAAGGGGAAGCCTTCTGTGCCTTCCAACGGAATGCCCATGGCGATGTAGTGAGGATGGAGGCGGTGGGGGAGCAGGTCCCCTACAAGGCCCGAGCCGATCTCCCACCATTTGCGCCAGCGGAAAAACATATCCGGATCCCACTCCTTAGGTCCCTTCCCCCGGCGGAAAACCTCCCAATTGACGTAGGCATCGCCCGTGGCGTGGGGTCCCGCGTCTTCGTCTATGTGGTAGTAGTTCCATTCCCCGTCCAGGGAATTGCGGTTGTAGCTCCCCTGAACCATGACGAGCTTGCCGTACTTGCCGGACTTTACGAGTTCCGCTACGGCCTTGTACTTAGGATCCGAGCAGCCCTGGGAGCCCACTTGGAGTACCCGCTTGGTGCGCTTGCACGTGTCGTAGATGGCAAAGGCCTCCTCCAATGTCTTACACATGGGCTTTTCGATGTACACGTGCTTGCCGGCATTCATCGCATCAATAGCAACGGGCGCGTGCCATTGATCCGACGTGGTCACCCAAACGGCGTCTATCTCCTTGATTTCCAGGAGCTTGCGGTAATCCTCGAATGCCTGGCTGTCTTTGAGGTTGAGTGCCTTCTGGCCGGCGCGCATTCTGCGGCGGTAGAGGTCGCACACGGCGATCTGTTCCGTGTTGTTGTTGAGGCTGTCGGGTCCTGGCCCGGCGTTTTGTTTGAGGAGGTTGAGGTGTGTCCCTCCTTGCCCGCCGATGCCCACGTGGCCGATGATGATGCGGTCATTGGCTCCGAGCACGCGTGCGGGCGCCAAAGAATAAACGGAGCTCTTGGCCGGAGGTGCGGCGACTGCGGCCGCCGCTCCTGCTGCCGCCACCGCAGCTTTGCGAAGAAATTCGCGGCGTGTGGTGCCTGGTTGTGTGTCGCTCATAATCGTTGATGCTCCTTTGAAGTCTTCATCAGAACCTGGGGCGGTCTGTTCACATTGGCTGCTATCGCCCCACGAGGTTCTAAAGAGTAAACCATTCCTTCTGGAAGGTTATCTTCGCTCCGGATGTGACGGCATCCTGTATCTTGGCCGCAATCACATTGGCCGCATAGGCATCTTCTGCCGTGGCCGCAGGGAGCTTGGCGCCCTTCGTATTGGCGATGAAGTTGCTTACAGCGTAGTACAGCGCGCTCTTGGTGATATCGGTTCCCACCTTGGCAGGTTCTTGACCGGCGGCGAGAAGCTTCGTGGCGTCGGCTACGAGGGCTACGCCGGTGCCTGTGCTATCTGAGCCCACGCCCATTTTGTCTTTGGTGGCGTACACTTCCCAGCCTAGGAGAGGGGCATCGCTTTCTTTGAACATCCATCCGCGCTGGTCCCTGATGAGGATGGCGCTGTCGGAGCCCATGAACACTTCCTGACTGCCGTCGAAGGAACTCACCAGGGTGGCATCGTACAGGAAGCGGATGCCGCCGGGATATTCGAGGATGCATTGGACCGTGTCGTCTACATCGCGGCCATCCTTGTTCCAAAAGTAGATGCCGCCGAAGGCCGTCACGGACACGGGGAGCGCCTTGAAATACCAGTTGGCCACATCGAAGGCGTGTACGCCCACTTCACCCGGAAGCCCCAGGGACGTCGCCTTAAAGAGCCTCCAGTTTAATTCCTTCTCCCGATCGGGGGTGGGAGCCGCGAACCTCCAACTCGTCTTTTTGTGCCAGAAGGCGCGTGCTTCGGCCACCTTGCCCATGGCCTGGGAGCGAACAAAGTTCAGCACGTGGTTGTGCATCTTGTTCGAGCGGTTCTGAAGCCCGGGCTGGAAGACTGTTTTGGCGGCGGCGCCGGCCTGGGCGATGGCTTTGGCATCATCGAGGCTAGAGGCTAGGGGCGCTTCACAATATACGTGCTTTCCTGCCGCCAGGGCATCCAGTGCGATCTGTTTGTGAAGGTGCGAGGGCGTCGCCACAAATACGGCGCCTACCGCGGGGTTTGAGAGGGCCTGTTTGTAATCTGCCACGAACGCTGCCTTGGGAGCGATATCTTGGGCCCGCTTTACAAAGCCCGGGGCGCTGTAGGTGTCGCAGATCACTTGTACCGTGGCGTTGGGAACCTTCGCCAAAACGGAGAGGATCTCCCGGCCCTGGGGCCCCAAGCCAATCACGGCACATCCAACGGGCGGGCCGGATTGTGCCGCCTGGAGGCTCTCCGAAGCCTCGGCATCGAGCTCTTCTACAAAGAGGCCCATTCCCAACGAGGCCGCAGCAGCAGTGAGCAGAAAATCACGGCGGTTCAAATTGAGGGATTGGTTCATCGGTTATCCACACATGTGATAGATTGTCTGCAATCGGGCATGGTCCCGTTGCGGCGGGACGGCGCGGAGCCACGCCGGAACGCGCTTCCCATCTAGTATACTCGGAACAGAGCTTCAAACGTACCCGCTGGAGGCCGTCGCGTGTTCCGTCTATTAAGTGTCACATAAGGCGCGAAAGTTACACCCCGGGCGATGGTGCGCATCTATGGGTGCCGCAGGAAGAGTGCATCCCTCTCTTGAACCAACAACCCGAACGGTGGGTTTCCACTAAGCATGCCGAAGAGGCCGGAGGAGGACGCAATGAACGGGCAGACCATGGAATTGCACGCAGATCACGTAAACCTTCACGAGTTAGCACGGCGCGTGATGCTCGAGCGGGGACTGGAGCCGGAATTCCCCCCGGAAGTCCTCCGTCAAGTCGCCTCGCTCAGCGAGCCTGCCCGGGACGGCGACGGCGCGGTGCGCGATCTGAGAGGGCTCGCATGGTGCTCCATAGATAACGATGATTCCCGGGATTTGGATCAGCTTACCGTGGCCCAGGATCTCGGCGGCGGGGATGTGCGCGTCTTGGTCGCTGTGGCCGATGTGGATGCCCTCGTTCGACCGGGGTCCGCCGTTGACGACCATGCCCGAACGAATACCACGTCCGTTTACACGGCCGGCGGCATCTTCCCGATGCTTCCGGAGAAGCTGTCCACGGATCTGACCTCGCTCAACGAGGGAGAGGATCGTTTGGCCATCATCGTGGCCTATGTGGTGCGGACCGATGGTTCCGTATCCGAAGGAGAAGTCTATCGAGCGTGGGTGCGCAACAAGGCGAAGCTGGCGTACAATTCCGTAGCTGCCTGGCTGGATGGAAGCGGGCCCATACCTCCTGCCTTGGCTGCAGCAGCCGGAGTTCCCGAGCAACTCCGCTTGCAGGACGCCGTGGCGCAACGCCTTGCGGAACGGCGCCATGAGCACGGCGCCCTGACCTTGGAGACAATCGAAGCGAAGGTGGTTGCCGACGAGGGCCGGGTGGTTGATCTGCAAGTAGAGCCCAAGAACCGTGCCCACGAGATTATCGAAGACTTCATGATCGCGGCGAACGGCGTAACGACCCGCTATTTGGCCGAACGGAACTTTCCGACATTTCGCAGGGTCGTGCGAACGCCCGAGCGGTGGGATCGGATACGCCACCTGGCTTCAGAATTCGGTGAAGCGCTGCCGCCTGAGCCCAATGCGCCTGCCCTGGAGCGGTTCCTTTCTGCGCGGCGCCAGGCTGACCCGCTGCGCTTCCCGGATCTCTCCCTGGCGGTCATCAAGCTGCTGGGACCCGGCGAATACATGGTGAATGTGCCAGGCCAGCCGGGCATGGGCCATTTCGGGTTGGCCGTGCGTGATTATTCCCACTCCACCGCGCCTAACCGGCGATACCCGGATATCATCACTCAGAGATTGCTGAAGGCCGCCATGGCCGGCAGCCAGGTGCCCTACGCGCTCACCGACCTCGAGGATCTGGCCGCTCATTGCACCCGGCAGGAGGATGCGGCGAAGAAGGTGGAGCGGCAGGTAAGCAAATCGGCGGCTGCGGCACTCCTTTCGGACCGCATCGGCGAGCACTTTGACGCTCTGGTTACCGGAGTGACTTCCCGCGGGACTTGGGTGCGCGTGCTCCATCCTCCAGTGGAAGGGATGCTAGTTCAGGGAGCCCAGGGAGCGGATGTGGGCGACCGTATCCACGTGCGGCTGGTTGCTGTGGATATCGAGCGAGGATACATAGACTTCGCGCGCGCCAAACCATAGAGGGTCGGTCTGCCTTCGCGCGGGGATGATTGCCGTGCAGGCTATCCCCATGCCGCCTGGATCTTGGCAATAGCCTGTGCGATATCATCCATGTCCTGCTGCTCGGCAAGAAGGAGGCTTTGAAAGATCCAGACCGTGTCTTGGCATGCCTGCTCGCATACCGGGCAATTCACTTCGGAATACGCTATCGGCCTTCCGGAACGGCACCACGCGCCGTGGCCCCGGCTCTTGCGCTGGAAGATCACCTCTTTGTAGAGCGGTACGTATCCCGCCGATGCCGGGATGCCTTCCGCGTTGAGGGCCTTCAGGAATGCGTCCCGGGGTCTCCCCCCGAAGGCTGCGGCGTCGTACCGCAGGATGAAAAGGTGGTACGCATGGCGTGTAACGCGGGGATCCGGCGAAGGCGGCGTGATGCCCGGGATGGCCGCTAAAAGCTTCGCCAGGTAGCCCGCATTCGCGCTGCGCCGGTCCATCTGTTCAGGCACCCGTTTGAGTTGCTCCAGGAGGATGGCGGCCTGCCACTCCGTCATCCTGAAGTTCCCACCTAGAACTTGGTGTTCATACCACCCGCCCGTGCGTGTGCGCCCGACGTTATGCACAGACCAGATCCGGTCTGCAATCTCCTCGTCGTTCGTTAGGATGATGCCTCCTTCCCCGCAATTGAGGTTCTTGCTGGCCTGGAAGCTGAAGGTTCCGCAGTCGCCGAGCGCGCCGACCCTCCGTCCGTTCCATTCTGCACCGTGCGCCTGGGCAGCATCTTCAATTACATACAAGCCGTGCCGGCGGGCGATATCCAGGATCGCATCCATATCTGCCGGGCAACCCCCAATGTGGACTGGGATGATGGCTCGCGTGCGGTCTGTGATGGCGGCCTCAATCTGGGTGGGATCCAAATTAAGGCTCTTGGGCTCGATATCTACGAAGACGGGCGTGGCGGATACTGCCAGGACGGAACTCGCCGTAGCAATGAACGTGTACGGCGGTACGATCACTTCGTCGCCGCATCCGATGCCGAGAGCCCGAAGTGCCACCTCCAATGCGGCGGTTCCATTGGTAACGCACACGGCATACCGGGCGTGCTGAAAACGGGCGAAGGCTTCTTCGAACTCCGGAACTTTGCGGCCTCCAACGGACCACCATTGGCCGCTGTGGAGTACGTCCAGTAGCGCGGCCTCCTCGTGTTGACTCCAAATCGGCCATGCCGGCCATGGCTTCGTCCGCACTTTTGGCCCGCCGTCTACAGCCAGGGTTGCCATCTGGGGTGTCCTCCCGGGTAACGGAATAGTCTATGCGCTCCTGCTGCTCCTTGGCAGCTACAGCATCAATCCGATGCCGATGGACGGAATTCCTCTTTGCAGGAAGGGAGGAACGTTAGGCAGGTTGAGAGTGGGGATGACGCATGCGCGCCTCGGCCAAGATGCGCAGAACTTCCTCATCCTTCACCTGGCGAAAGTCCTCATACCAGACGCCTACGGCCCTAAAGTCACTTGGGGTGGCGAGGCATACAAAGCGGTCCACTTCACTTCGCATGGCGGCGAAGGTGTCGGGCGGACAAACGGGCACCGCAAGGATGAGGTTCTGGGGTGTCAATGTGCGCAGGTCGCGCACCGCCGCCCGAGCGGTGATGCCGGTAGCGAGGCCGTCATCTACCAGCACTACGGTTCGGTTTTGGAGGTTAAGAGGCGGCCGGTTCCGGCGATAGAGATTGATGCGGCGGCGAAGCTCGGCCAGGCTGCGTTGCACGGCTTGCTGTACTAGATCCTCCGGAATGTGCAGGATTTCGATCAGCCGGTGATCCAGCACGCAGGTGCCGCCCATGGCGACGGCGCCGATGCCTAGCTCTTCGTGGCCGGGGGCGCCGATCTTGCATGCCAGATATACATCCAATTCGGCATCGAGCGCCTTTGCCACCTCTGCTGCCACCACTACCCCTCCGCGCGGAAGACCCAGGATTATCGCTCCTTTCGAGCGGAGGTCCCGCAGCCGCTCCGCCAGCCGGCGTCCTGCATCTGTGCGATCTTCAAAGATCGGCCCGAACATCGTGGCCTCTCCAAGCTGTTCTCCCGCATTAGGCCCTATGCGCGTTCCGGTATTCCATACGCAGCCGCGCGCATCGGGTTCCGGCGAAGGGGCGCAGGCGGGTATCCTCTTGCCATGTGGCGCTATGTAGGTCATCGGCTGCTCTTGGCGGTTCCCACGCTGGTGGCGGTGTCGCTCATCACCTTTCTGTTGGGGTACTTCGCCCCGGGCAGCCCGCTGGATATCATGGCAGGACAGCACGCAGATCCGGAGATCCGCAGGAGGCTGGCTCACGAGTACGGGTTGGATCAACCTGCGTGGGCGCAATATGTCCGCTTCGTATGGGGAGCCCTCCATGGGGATCTGGGCCGTTCTTTCATGAATGCAGGGCGGCCGGTTACGGCAATCATCGCCGAGCAGTTCCCGGTAACTGCGGAGCTTGCTTATATGGCGCTGGGGGTGGCGATCCTTGTGGGCATCCCCTTGGGTGTGGCGGCCGCACTGAACCAGAATGGGCCGCTGGACCGCGCGACGATGGGTGGGGTACTTCTGCTGATCTCCTTGCCGGCTTTCGTCTTGGCGCCTGTGCTCATCTTGGTGTTTTGCCTGAAATGGCAACTGCTCCCCACCATGGGATGGGAAGGTCCTGCCTCTGCCGTTCTTCCTGTGGCAGTGCTGGCAGCGCGGCCGACCGCACTCCTCGCCCGCTTCATGCGCTCCTCTATGCTGGAGGTGATCCGGCAAGACTATATCCGCACGGCGTATGCCAAGGGGCTTCCACCCCACGTGGTCGTGCTCCGTCACGGCATGCGGAATGCCTTCCTTCCGATCCTTACCGTCATCGGCAACTCCTTCGGGTACCTCCTTTCGGGCTCCTTTGTTGTGGAGACGATCTTCAGTGTGCCGGGCATCGGATACGCCTCGGTGGATTCCATCCTGAAGCGGGATTATCCCGTGATCCAAGGTGTTGCGCTGCTGGTGGCGACTGTTTTCATTCTGGTGAACCTCGTGGTGGATCTGCTTTACGGCCTGCTGGATCCCCGCATCCGGTATGGGGAGGCGCGGTAGATGACCGGTGGAGCATCGGGTTGGACGCGGATATTCCGCAGCCCGGTGACTGCAGCATCAGCGGGTGTGGTAACCCTGTTGGTGCTCACAGCGGTGTTTGCTCCCATTCTCGCGCCCTACGCCTATGATGCCCAGGATCGAAACCACGTTCTGGCGCCTCCCAGCCGCCGGCACCGGTTGGGCACGGACCATCTCGGCGAAGATGTGCTGAGCCGCATCCTCTACGGCGCGCGCGTGTCCCTCACCGTGGGGCTTGTGGTGGAGGCAATCGAGTTGGCTATCGGCGTGTCGCTAGGCCTTCTGGCGGGTTACAAGGGAGGCTGGCTGGACACCATTCTGATGCGCATTACCGATGCGATGTTTGCCTTCCCCGATCTGCTCTTTGCCATCCTCCTGGTGGGGATTTGGCGACCTGCCACTCCAGCGGGCAGCTTTCTGATCGTCTTTATCGCGTTGGCTCTTGTGAACTGGCCTGGGATGGCGCGCCTCGTGCGCGGGCAGGCGCTGGCGCTTCGCGAGAAGGAATTCATCGAGGCGGCGCGGGCAGTGGGCGCTAGTGAGTGGGCGATTGTCACGCGGCACCTGCTGCCGAATATGCTCAGCCCCATCATCGTGGCAGTAACTGTGGATATCGCCAATGTGATCCTGGCAGAGGCCACATTGAGCTTCTTGGGTATCGGCATCCAGCCGCCCTATCCAAGCTGGGGCCGAATGATCAACGATGCTCGGCCTTATCTCCTTTCGCATCCTGGGCTCATCTTGTGGCCGTCCATCGCCTTAGGCGCGACGGTGCTGGCGCTCAACTTTTTGGGTGACGGCTTGCGTGATGCCCTAGACCCGCGGTTTCGTGCGTAGCAGGCGCCGATAGACAGAGGTGCGATGCGAATGGAGGGAACGGCCGGATGCCCGCGGCTCCAAGGATTCTGGCAGCCGTAGGTGCAATGATATCTAAGCACGGCAGGAAGGAGGCGGCGTGATGATCGGCTGCTGCGTCGCGCTGCTCGCCGCCGCTTTGGTTGGGCGAGCCGGCATTCAGGAGGCGTCTGGATTGCATCTCTCATTCCAAACCGACAAGGATCTGACGCTCGTGCGCACGCACGACACGCGCGTAGAACGGGTAGTACTGCAGGACGGGTCGTATGCGCTTCGAGTAGAGTTTCATCCCGCCGAGTGGCCCAACGTATGGTTCCAGCAAGCCGAGCCGTGGAATTGGTCCGGCGCCGGGGCGTTGGTTCTGGAGATGGCAAATCCATCCAAAGAGACGATCCATTTCGGAGTGAGGGTGGATGATGACGCGTCCGCCAACGGCATCGTGCATTGCCGCCAGGGTAGCGGAAGCATCGGCCCTGGCCAACACCGTGCGTTCGCCATGCCCTTGGGCAGGGATCCCATGTCTGTGGGGATGCGGGGGTTGCCTCCCAATGTCCCGGGGGCTGAGAACCTTGGAGGAAGCGGCGCCCTGGACCTATCCCACATCGTGGCGTTTCAGGTGTTCCTGCACCGGCCTGAAGCCCCCAAGACCCTTCTCATCACCAGCATTCGTTTGGCGGAAGGCGTTGCGACGCTGGAGGGTATTGTGGACCGCTTTGGGCAATATGCCAAGGCGGATTGGCCTGGGAAGGTTCACAGCGAGGCCGAGCTTAGGGACCGCATCCGAACCGAGGAACGGGATCTCGCAAGGCATCCGGCTCCCTCGGACCGCGACGAGTATGGCGGATGGGCGCACGGGCCCTCCTTGAAGGCAACCGGCTTTTTCCGAACGGAGCGCGTGGACGGCAGATGGTGGCTCGTAACCCCGAATGGGCATCTTTTCTTCTCCCTGGGCGTGGATTGCGTTGGAACGTCGGCGGACACCATCACGACGGGCCGGGAAGGAATGTTCACATGGCTTCCCCCTAAATCCGGTGAATTCAGGCCATGCTGGGGGTATGTGGACGGCGTCCACTCAGGCCCGGTGAAGCGGGGGGACACGTTTAACTTCTTCAGGGCAAATCTCATCCGGCAATTCGGTGAAGACTATGCCGGGTCGTACTTCCCATTGGTTCTCAAGCGCCTGCGTTCTTGGGGCTTCAACACCATCGGCAATTGGTCGGACCAGGCGCTCTACGGCAACGGGCATGTGCCCTACGTCGGCACCGTCCATATAGGGGGCCACCACGCACGCGTTGCAAGCGGCAGCGACTACTGGGGCACCATGCACGATCCCTTCGATCCACAGTTCGCCCACGATGTGCGCGAAAGCCTTGCGCCGGTAACCCGACTGATCGGCGAGGACCCTTGGTGCGTGGGCTACTTCGTGGACAACGAACTAAGCTGGGGTGGAGGAGGCGACGAAGGGCGATATGGGCTGGCGCTGGGAGCGCTCTCGCTTGCGGCGGACGCCTCACCGGCCAAGCGAGCCATCTTGACGATGCTCCGCGAGCAGTACCCGGATGTGGCCGCACTCAATGCCGCGTGGTCCACGCATTTCACCGGGTGGGCGGAAATGGAAGCCCCGGTGCGCTTGCATGCGCCGTTCAGCGAGGCTCAGAAGAGGGACCTCGGCGCCTTTGTGAAGCGCTTTGCCCGACAGTATTTCCGCGTGGTGCGTGACGAGCTGAAGCGACAGGCGCCCCATCACCTTTACTTGGGGTGCCGCTTCGCCTGGTACACACCGGAAAGCGTGGAAGCATCCGCCGAATATTGCGACGTCGTCAGCTTCAACATCTACCAACCCAAGCCCGATGGGGCGCAATGGAACTTCCTCAAACATTTGGGCAAGCCGGTGATGATTGGAGAATTCCATTTCGGCGCCCTGGATCGAGGAATGTTTCACACAGGGCTCGTTGCAGCCGAGAACCAGCAACAGCGGGCTGCAATGTACGAACAGTACGTGAAGACCGTGGCGCAGAACCCGGCTTTCGTAGGCTGCCACTGGTTCCAATTTGTGGATGAGCCGCTCACAGGACGCGCCTGGGATGGGGAGAACTACAACATCGGTTTCCTTACGGTAACCGACACGCCTTATCCCGAACTCGTGGAAGCCGCCCGGCGCGTGCATCGAACGATCTACACCCTGCGCTATGGGCGGCCCACCGCGGCAAGGTAAGCGCATAGGGTCGAATGATCATTCGCCCGTACTACGGTCCTGCCCATGACTGGATAGAGCACACCTATGAGAGAACGGCTTCACATGGTGGTAAGCGGACACGTACAGGGTGTGTCCTTCCGGTATTACACCCAACAGCGGGCGCAAGCCTTGGGATTGGACGGGTGGGTGCGCAACCTTCCGGACGGCTCGGTGGAGATTGTAGCCGAAGGGGATACGGCGCGCTTGGTAGAGCTGGCTCAATGGGCGCGCAAAGGGCCTCCATCAGCCCGCGTCATGGATGTGCGCACAGAATTTCTGCCCGCTGCCAACGATGTGCACGGCTTTCGCATTGCTTACTGACGGCGTTGACCCGAGCTTCTGCAAGACGCGGAACGGCTCCTGTGGCGCGGGCAACCCGGGGGCGATGGGCTCATCAGTATCGGACGGGAGAAGAGTATGACGCTGTGGTTGGGGGCGAATGATTATGCGCCCACACTCCTATTCCTTGCCGCTGCAGTTATGGCGGTGCCCGCTGTTCGTGCGGACACAGATGCCAACCTCCTGACCTTGTGGTACCGAAGGCCGGCCAGGGAATGGACGGAAGCTCTCCCCCTGGGAAACGGCCGCCTGGGGTGTATGGTTTTCGGAGCGGTTCCCGTAGAACGCATCCAGCTCAACGAGAAAAGCCTTTGGTCCGGCAGTCCCCAGGATGCGGATAACCCCGACGCATTCCAGCATCTAGCCGAGATCCGCCGCCTCCTCTTTGCCGGTAAGTACGTTCAGGCACAAGAGCTTACCTATCGTACCATGGTATGCAGAGGGCCGGGAAGCGGAGGCGGCCAGGGCGCCAGGGTGCGCTATGGGTCTTACCAAACGCTGGGAGACCTATGGCTAACGTTCTCCGGCCAGGATGAAATCGAGGACTACCGGCGCGACCTTGACCTCCGGTCCGCTTTGGCTACGGTCACCTACCGGAGCCAGGGCGTGCATTACCGCAGAGACGTGTTCGTGTCTGCTCCTGCCGGGGTCATCGTAGTGCACATCGCAGCAGACAAGCCTGGCGCAGTGTCCTTTGTTGCGCGCCTGACCCGTCCGGAAGCATCCGTGGTGCATGCAGGCGTGTCCGGAGAGCTGGTGATGGAAGGGCAGCTTTACGATGGCGATCCTTCGCATTCTGACGGCGGGGGAATGCGGTATATTGCCGTGCTCCGCGCTGCGACCGAGGGCGGCCGGGTCATGGTGGCGCCGGACGGGCTCCATGTAGACGGCGCTACTTCGGTGACGCTTGTACTGGGTGCCAGGACCGATTACCGTGAACCACGTTATCAGGATCTTGCGGAAACCGAGGTGCGCCGGGCGGCGGCCCAGCCTTACCAATCGCTCCTGAACGAGCATATAGCGGATTACCGGCGGTATTTCGACCGCGTGGATCTTCGGTTGGGCCCGGCCGGTCTTGCAGGCGACACGCCGGATGAATTGCCTACGGACCAGCGGTTGGCGGCGGTGCGCAGCGGCGTCAATGATCCCGGGCTGGCTGCCCTCTACTTTCAGTTCGGCCGGTACCTGCTCATCAGCTCCTCGAGGCCGGGAGGGCTTCCCGCCAACCTGCAGGGGCTGTGGGCCGACACCATCCAAACGCCCTGGAACGGCGACTACCACACCAACATCAACGTGCAGATGAACTATTGGCCGGCTGAGGTTACAAATCTGGCGGAATGCCATGGCCCTCTCTTCGATCTGATCGAGGCGCTGCGGGCGCCCGGCAGGAAAACCGCCAAAATCCATTACAACGCCCGCGGGTGGGTGGTTCACACCATCACCAACGTATGGGGCTTCACTTCGCCAGGCGAACATCCTTCGTGGGGCCAGTTTCCAGCGGCGGCTGCCTGGCTCTGCCAGCACATCTGGGAACACTACGCCTTCAGCGGCGACCGGCGCTTCCTGGCGCGGGAGTACCCTGCAATGAAGGAGGCCGCCGAGTTCTATCTGGACTTCCTCGTCCCCGAGCCGGAGCACGGATGGCTTGTTACGGCGCCTTCCAATTCGCCCGAGAACTCCTTCCGCACAGCGGACGGTCAGGTTGCATCGGTCTGCTATGGGCCCACCATGGATTTGGAGATTATCCACGACCTCTTCACGCATTGTATACAGGCTGAGGAGGTGTTGGGGATAGATCGGGAGTTTCAGAAGCGGCTTCGGG
>JBMFSQ010000029.1:0-44240 GCA_049967475.1 Chthonomonadales bacterium
TCCTGGCTTACCTTATGTGGTCCCTGGACGCCAAAGCCGCCGACGAGGGGCGGAGCGCCTTTTCAGGGCGCCTTGGCCAAAAGGTTGCGGCCGATACCATCACGTTGATGAGCGATCCCGCGCATCCGGATTGTCCCGCCGCACCCTTCTTTGACGACGGATCACCGGTCCCTGCGACGCAGTGGATCCGGGACGGAATTCTGCGGCGGCTCGCCACGTCGCGCTTCTGGGCAGCCAAGACCGGGCAGCCCTTCACCGGACGTCCAGTCAACCTCATTTTTGCCGGCACCGAACTTCCATTGGAAAAGATGATCGCGTCTACCGAAAAGGGGTTGTTGGTGACGCGCTTCTGGTACATCCGAAGCGTAGATCCTATGCGCCTCCTGCTGACGGGGATGACGCGGGACGGCCTCTTTCGCATCGAACGGGGTGAAATTGCCGGCGGAGCCAGGAACCTCCGCTTCAACGAAAGTCCTCTGGCCATGCTGGCGCGCACCGTGCAGATCGGCAAGAGCGTCTTGCAGGCCGATATGGGGATGGCCTTCGTGCCGCCCATCAAAGTGGAGGAGTTCCACTTCACCAGCGCTACGGAGTTCTAGGGCGCGGACGGAGTGACGTGTGGGTACGCTGGATCACCGCGCTTCGGCGGGAGCAGCGTCTTGGGATTCAGTGTCACCCGCAGTGTGCGCAGCCGGAGCCGATCGCATAACCGCGAGCGCCGAGGATGCCTGGTGGGCCGCAGAGGTCGCCACACGCAAGGAGGCCAGCGCCAAGGCGATAACCGCAATCACTGCAGCACCTAAGGCAAGTGCCATGAGGGCACGCCGCCGCATAACTACTAAGGACACGGGACGGCGCCCCATTCGGATACGCGTCCATATTGCTCGGGTGAGGTCGTGGGAGAGCGGCGGTGCGTCGCGCCGGGCGGCCATCATCTGTATTTCGATGGCATTCCATCGCTGCACGAAGGCGCGGCAAGAAAGGCATTCGCGCAAATGCGTAGCCACGTCATGCGGTGCTGGACCGCCGTGCGGCTGATCCAGCCAGTTTTGGATGATCCTTTTTCCTTTGGCGCAGGCCATTCAGATACACCTCACTGCCGGGAACCCCGCCGCGTTACACCACGTCCTGCAATCGCCTGGCCAGCCTGTCCCGCCCGCGGTGAAGGCGAACCTTCACGGCGCTCACGGACACGCCCAGAACGTGGGAAATTTGCTCCACAGGCAGTCCCTCGAAATAGAAGAGCACCAGCGTCAGGCGGTAATGGTCCGGAAGCGCCTCAATGGCATCCCAAATCTGCCGATTGCGGTCGTGGGTAAGGACGGTCTGCTGCGGGTCCTGAGCAGTTCCGGCAAAATGGGCCGCCTCGATATCCACGGTAGGCTTTCGGGCGCGCATCCTGCGGCGGCACTCGTTGAGCGTGATGCGGTAGATCCAGCTCGAAAAGAAGCCTCCGGGGCGGTACGAGGGGAGGGCACGATAGGCACGTACGAAGGCTTCCTGAACGGCATCCTCAGCCTCCGAGCGGTCCCGCAAAAGTCGGTAGGCAAAATGATAGAGGCGCAATTGGTAACGCGCCACCAGTTCGTCAAAGGCTGCCCGGTCTCCAGAGCGGCACCGGATTGCCAGGCGGTCCTCCACATGGTCGGAAGCATCGCCCCACGCCAAATCGAGCGCCATACGGCATGCCCTCGCTTCCCGCAAGCTCCGCACAACCCCTGCTGGTCGGCCTGCGCCGCACACAATGTTGACGATGCGGGCAGGCGGTAGGTTCCTACTCAAGAACGGAGGGCCCCTGCCGGATGGCCTTTCTGATCGCTAACCGTTTGGGTGGCGGAAAGGTTACCGTATGGGGTGCTCTTCTCGGAGGAACCATTCTCTGATATAATACCGAAGCGTCCGTAGAATCTGCTCGGAAGGAGCCTGGATGATGCCGAAGCGCCTTCTACCCCTGCTTTTCTGCGTGATCTTGCTATTTCCTGCCCTCCTTTGCGCTTCGTCCCCCGACGACGTCGTGACACATTTCACCCGCGGGGCATCGCTCTACAAGCAAGGCAAACTCGATGAAGCCCTGCAGGAGTTCCTTGCCGCCCACAAACTCGCGCCCGGCGATGCCGTAATCAACAATTGGATCGGCTTTCTCTATCTGGTGCAGCAGAAGTATGAGGACGCTATCCCGCCGCTGCAGGAGGCCGTAAAGGCCCGGCCCAACTACGCCGAGGCCTACACCAATTTGGGCAACGCCTATCTGAACACGCGCCAGATAGATGAAGCATTGAAGGCATTCAGAGAAGCAGCCCGCCTGGATCCCAAGAACGCGAACACACATTACAACCTCGGCAACGTTTACAGCAAGATGGGCCGATACCCTGAAGCCGTTGCCGAATTCCGCAAAGCCGCTCAGATCAAGCCCGATGACGCCTACACCCAGAGCAATCTGGGTTATGTGCTGCAGCTCACGGGAAAACCCCTCGAGGCTGCAGCGGCCTACGAGCGCGCCACAAAGCTGATGCCCCAAAACTCCATCTTCTGGATGAACCTGGGGCTGGCCTATGTGGACCTCAAGCGCTATAGCGATGCCCGGGCGGCCCTCACCAAAGCCGTAGCCCTCGACGCGAAGAATACCGACGCCCGCATCGCCCTTGGCCAAACTCTGGTGGCACTGAAGCGTGATGCCGAAGCCATCCCGCAGTTCGAGCAGGCCATGGCCGCCAATCCCAAGGACTTTACGGCGGCGTACTATCTGGGCATGCTCTATGAGCGCGCCAATCGGCTGGACAAGGCGGCAGGAGCCTACAACGCTGCTTTGACTGCGCGACCTGCCAGCGTGGAGGCGCTCACGGCGCTGGGCCTTCTTTACTACCGTATGCATCGTTACGATGAAGCGGTAAACACGTTCAAGCAGCTTACCGTGCGTACCCCCTCCGATGCCGCGGCATGGGTCAACCTGGGATCGGCCTACTCCCGGATGGGCCAGCAGGATGAAGCGGCCAAAGCGTGGGAGAACGCCGTTCAGCGAGATCCCCGCCGCGAGGACGTGCGCCTGTGGCTGGGCGGATATTACATCGGCACAGGAAAACTGGATCGGGCAGAACTACAGTACCGAGCCGTTCTGGCTGCCGACCCCAAGAACGCGGTCGCACTGGATGGCTTGGGGCGCATCGCAGATCAGCGCGGGCATCCCGATGTCGCCATTCGCTACTATAAGCGGGCAATCGCAGCCAATCCGCGATATGAATACGCCTACAATAACTTGGGAGTGGCGTACGAACGAAAGGGCATGGTGAACGAAGCCATCGCCATGTACAAAAAGGCCCTGGCGATCAACCCACGTTACGCCGACGCACGCAAGAACCTGGAGCGCTTCAAGGGGCAGTGAACCCTAGGAGAGGCGTTGGGCATCGCCATGACATCGCCGCGCATCCGTCTCGATTATGGCCGGCATGGCCTCTGGGTGAATTTTCCTCCGGGGACGGATCCCCTAATCCTGGCGTCGCAGCCGGTTTCGGAGTTGCAGCATCCTGATGAGGCGATCCGTAGAGCTCTGCGCTGCCCCATGGGGGCTCCGCCTTTGGCAGATCTTGCACGGGGCCGGCGCGATGCCTGCATCGTGATCTGTGATATCACCCGCCCTGTACCCAACCGCATTATCCTTCCGCCGATCTTGGAAGCTCTGGAGAGCGCCGGCATTCCCGATGAAAGGGTCCAAATCCTCATCGCCACGGGTACCCACCGGCCCAATACGCCCGCTGAGATCGAGGAGATGGTGGGGCGGGAGATCGCCGAGAGGTACCGAGTGCACAATCATCGGTGCACTGAAGCCGGCGAACATTGCACCTTGGGCCACTCGCCAGGAGGCGTGCCCGTAGCGCTCGACCGCAGGTATGTTGAAGCGGATCTCAGGATTACCACGGGCCTCATCGAGCCCCACTTCATGGCGGGCTGGTCCGGAGGACGCAAGCTGGTGATGCCCGGCCTCGCGGCGCTTCCTACGGTGGAAGCCTGGCACAGCCCACGGTACCTGGAGCATCCCAGGGCAACCGCAGGTATTCTCGAGGGAAACCCGGTCCACGAAGAGGCTCTGGCGATTGCGAACATGGCCCGGCCGCACTTCATCGTGGATGTTACGCTCAGCGACGGGAACTGCATCACCGGGGTGTTTGCCGGCGATATGGAAGAAGCCTGGCGCCACGGGGTGGCCTTTGCCGGCAGGTCTTGCCGGGTGGCGATAGATCATCGTGTGGATGTGGTGGTTACCACTTCCGCAGGGCACCCCTTGGATGCCACCTTCTACCAGGCGGTGAAGGGGATTACGGGTGCGCTGCCCATCGTGAAGCGCGGCGGCACCATCATTGTGGCGGCGGCCTGTTCTGAAGGCATTGGGAGCCCACACTTTGCGCGGCTTCTTGCGGAGGCAGATGATCTGGCTGGCTTTGCCGACCGTATTCAGCAGCCAACGTGGACCTTCGTTCCCGACCAGTGGCAGGTTGAGGAGCTGGCGCGCGCTGCGTCCGTTGCTAGGATCGTGTTGGTGTCGGAAGGCATCGCCCCCGAAGATCTGCGCCGCATCCCCGTGGCGTCGGCACCTTCCGTAGAAGCCGCCGTCGCCGAGGCGCTCGAAGTCTATGGGCCTGGCGCCACAATCGCAGTGATCCCGCGTGGGCCCTATGTAATTGCCGAGTTGGAACGTCATCCATCCGTGTCCGTTGAGTAGGGAGCCCATTTATGAAGCGCTTCGTTTTCGCTATAAGCTACTGCGCTGTTCGCCGTTTGCCGGTGGTGTGGTGCGTGTTTGCCGTAGGGATCAGCGCTGCGGGATGTGCATACGGGGCCCAGCGCCATGCCGCAGATGCATCCGGCGCCTTCGCTACGCTCCGTGTGGTGTCCGGAGGAACAGAGGGCTTCAATCTTCGGTCCCTTAGCGGGGCCGACGGTTTTACTCTGCAGACGCAGCGGGGAGGGGCAGATTGCCTCACGAACCAACCGGGAACACATCCTGAATCGCTCTACCTCTACTTTGCTCTGGATCGCCGCCCGCCGGTGTCTCGGCCCGTTTACGTTGAGGTGGTCTATTGGGACGAAGCACCTGGCGTTCGGCTGACGCTCGAATATGACAGCACCGCCGGGCCCAGCCTTTTTGACCGATACCGCCGGGCCGATGCTCAAGCCGGCGGCTGGTTCCTGGGCAGCAAACGATGGCGCACCGCTCTTTTCGAATTGCAGAAGCCGCGGCTTGCCCACGGCCAGAACTTAGGCGCCGATTTTCGGCTGTCTGGTCCTGCCCTTTACGTCCGCAGCGTCCGCATGTTTCTTGGCCGGCCAAAGGCATGGGCAGCCCTCAGCAAACCCCCCGTGTTCGACCTGAAGCCGCTGGTGCATATAGGGCCGGGAGGGCAGCTCATCCTCGGGGGTATGGATCCTTCATCGCGCCGTGATGCGGCTGCGCAGGCTGATGCCTTCATGTCGGTAGCCCCTGCCCTGAAGCAGCTCGGAGTGACCAGCCACGAAGTGTACGTCCGCTGGAACCTGTGCGAGCCGGAACCCGGCCGTTTCGATTGGAGCATCTACGACCGTTACGTAGCAATCTACCGGAAGTATGACCTCAAATGGGTGCCCCTCCTTGTGCTGGGCCCCGCCTATACCCTTCCGGATTGGTATTATCACAAACCGGGCAGCCAGGGATACGTGTGCCTCGAACATGGCAAAGAGAGTGACGTGCAATCTCTATGGAACCCCGAACTGCGGAAGCACGTAAGCCGCTTCATCCGCGCCTTCTGTGATCATTACCGCTCCTCTGGCGTTATCGAGGCCCTTCTGCTGGGTATCACGGGAAACTATGGCGAGGCGATCTATCCCGCATCAGGCAACGACTGGACCGCCGACGTTCACGGCCCTTACCATACGCACCCGGGCTTTTGGGCGGGGGATCCTTACGCCGTGAAGAGCTTTCGCATGTGGCTGATCCGCAAATACGGGGGGCCTGGCCCCTTCCGGGACGCCTGGGGAGAACGATGCGGCGATCTTGCATCGGTAAAGCCCTTCCTCAGACGGGATGCTCCCAACGAACGTGCGTGGCTGGATCTGTGTGACTGGTACATCGGCTCGATGACGCAATGGGCGCACTTCTGGCTCCAAGAGGCGCGCAAAGCGTTCCCCAAGGGCGACATTTATCTGTGCACCGGCGGGCATGCGCCTCCGGAACACGGATCCAACTTTGCCGAGCAGTGCCGTGTCGCAGCCCAGGTGGGAGCCGGCGTGCGTATCACCAACGAAGCAAGCGATTATGCCCTCAATTTCAGCCTTACGCGCTGGATCGCCTCCGCAGGAAAGCAGTACGGAGCCTATTTCAGCTTCGAACCCGCCTCCCGCGTAGACGCCCACGGCGTGGTTGCCCGCATCTACAATGCCACTGCTTCGGGGGCCCGGGGCCTTCATTTCTACTACGGCAACCTCTTTGACCATGCCGAAGAAGGGCTGCGCAACTTCATCCGTTTCGGAAGCCAGTTCAAGCAGCGCACGCCCATCGTGGAAGTCGCGGTTTACTATCCCCAAACGCACATCAAGCTCTTTGGGAACGATTTTCTGCGGTATGTACAGCCTTTGCGGGACCGGTTTGACTTCGGGTACATGGCCGATGAGCAGATCCGCGACGGCGGCCTCGCCCACGTTAAGGCGCTCATCCTGCTGGAGGGCAATACTTCGGAAGATTGGGTTTGGCGGCGCATCGCAGCTTGGGTGCGCAGAGGCGGTTTGCTGATCGTTCCTGACGGGATGGGGCCGCTGCGTACCGTTGAGGGTGACGAAAGCTTCCAAAATGAGATCCTCGGACCGGCTGCCCAACACGGGCGCGGACGCGTCCTCGTGTTCCATGGAGATGGCGGCAGCGCCGACTACCGCGCCTTCGTTACGCGGGAACTGGCCCGGGCCCCCGAGCTTTCAAACAAAACTAGGGCCATGATCTCATCCGACGGTTTGGAAGACCACGTGTACGTAACTCTTTGCAGCCCAAACGAACTTCTATGGCTCAACTATTCGCCGGCAGAGGTGCGCAAGAGCGGCGTGCTTCTGCCGCCCTACAGCATCGTGTCGCAAACGCTTTCAGGCGCACCTTGACCCATGTCCCATGGAGGATCCTCGATGCACCTTCTGTTCGTTACGACATTGATTGCCGCCCTTGCGTCCTCTCAAACCTTCGACGCTCCCCCACCGCTTCACGTTGTAGGGGCTGCCTTGCGAACGCCTGCAGGTAAGGAGGTATTGCTCCGGGGAGTGAACGTGGCAAGCATGGAGTGGACGGCCACGGGCGAGAACGTCATCCAGTCCGTGCGCGTAGCCATTGAGGATTGGCATGCGAATGTTATCCGTCTGCCGCTCTGCCAGGATCGCTGGTTCGGCAAGACCGAAGGGCAGAACGACGGAGGCGCAGCGTACAGGGAACGTGTCCGAGAGGTGGTCCGTGAGGCATCCCGCCGCGGCGCTTATATCCTCCTAGACCTTCATTGGTCCGATGCAGGGGAATGGGGCCGGCACGTGGGGCAGCACAAAATGCCCGACGAAAACAGTGTGGCATTCTGGAAGAGCTGTGCCGCTGCCTTTGCCAACCATCCTGCCGTGCTGTTCGACTTGTACAACGAGCCCTATGGCGTCACCTGGAAGATATGGCGGGACGGCGGCGAAGTCACCGAGAATGACCGCGGCGCCACACTCCGCTACCAAGCCGTGGGATTGCAAACGCTGTTGGACACCGTACGCGCTGCGGGAGCCAGGAACCCGGTTGTAGCGGGCGGTTTAGACTGGGCGTATGACCTTACAGGGATTGTTCAGGGCTATGCCCTACACGACCCTCACGGCGCCGGAGTGATCTACTCCACCCACATCTACCCATGGAAGAAGGATTGGGACCGGTTTGTCGGCCCGGCGATTGGGCGGTATCCGGTGTTGGTGGGTGAGGCAGGATGCTCGCCAGACGCGAGGCAGGAAGATCCCAAAACGTGGGCGCCGCGCCTCTTGGATTATGTGCGGAAGAACCGCCTGAACTTTACCGCGTGGGACCTGCATCCGGCTGCCGGGCCTTGCCTCATCAAGGACTGGAACTACGCCCCTACACCGTACTGGGGTGAGTACGTGAAGGCGTTTCTTGCCGAGAAGCCGAACCCATAGGGACTAGAGGCTGCGCCGCTCGATCCACAGATCCACGGGCTTCTTTCCAGCCGGAGGCGTAAAGGGCAGGTGCACCTTGCGGCCGGTTCCTGCCGCTTCGTAGCCGGCGAAGAGGATCTCTAGTACGGTACGCCCGTCCTCCGCCGTTACGCGGGGGGTGACACCCTGCGTGATGACCTCTGTGAAGTGCTGGAACTCGGCCGGGTAGCCCGAGTTGAACATCTCCTCGAACATGGTAAAGGTCCATCCCCGCGTGGTGTCGGCCTTTTCCACGGCGTATCCGTATCCCGTGGAGCTGTAGGTGAGGATGGAACTGCCGCGCAGCAGATCGGCATAGGCTACTCCGCCGGACCCGTAGACCTCCGTTACGTCTTCCATCCCTCCCGGCTTGGCCCAGGAATCCTCGATGAGGGCGGTGGCGCCGCCTTCAAACTCCACGATGAGGATACTGTTATCTTCACCCCGTGTGCGGCCTCTATGCACGTAGGTTCCAAGATGGGCGGTGGCGCTTAGAGCCTTCGGACGGCCCAGGATCCATCGGGCAAATTCCACCCCGTGGCATCCCATATCCATCATGGCGCCTCCGCCGCTGCGGGTTACGTCCCAGAACCAGGGCGAGTGGGGGCCGCTGTGCTTTTCACTCTGCTTCACGAGGAAGAGATCGCCCAGGGCGCCATCCTCCACCAGCTCCTTCACGCGTACGTACTTGGGGGCGAACAACAGCTCCTCAGCATACAGCAGGAAGCGCCCGCAGGCGTGTGCCGCCTCGATCATGCGGTCCGCCTGATCCAGTGTAACGCAAAGGGGCTTTTCAACGATAACGTGCTTGCCCGCCTGGAGGGCCGCCACCGCGATCTCCTCATGAAGGTCGTTGGGTACTCCGATGACGACGGCATCCACGTCGCTCTGCTCCAGCAGTTTGGCATAGGGACTGTACCAACGCGGGATGCCGTGGCGTGCGGCAAAGGCCTGGGCGTGCTCCGGCGTGGCAGATGCCACGGCCACCACTTCGGCCCCTTTTACTCGGGCGATGCTCTCGGCATGGATTGTGCTTACGAAGCCGGAACCGATCAACCCATAACGCAAAGTGTCCATTCTAGCAGATCCCCTTTCGTTCCGTGGCGCCTTCAGTAAAGCCGCCGGATCACGTCTACAGTAGAACGGGCCATATCCGTCAGACGCACGGTGTGATAGCCGGCCACTCCCGTGTGAAGTGTGTCGCGGAGGATCTGCGTCCAGTCCTGCGGCAATGCATCGGAGCCGGACACAGCCCCCATGATGGATCCCACTGTGGCGCCGTTGCAATCGGTGTCGAAGCCCGCCTGTACGGCGCGGCAGATTGCAGATCCGAATTCGCCATCACTCCACAGCAATCCGATGGTCACAATCATGGCATTGGGGATGGTGTGGCACCAGTCGTAGGCGCGTTTTTCGTTCCAAAGGGCATGCACGCGATCCACGGCGTCGTCATACCCCACGCCGGAGGCATGCCAATCCATCACGTCACGGACGGCCTCGGCGAGCCGGCATTGCGCCGGTATCTCCGCTAGACCGGCTTCTACGATGAGGCGCGTGTCCTCGGCCACGAAGGCGGCGGCGATCATCGCTGCTGCCCACATTTCGCCATAGATGCCGTTCTTCACGTGGGAGATGCATGCGTCTCGCCACGCAAGCTCGGCTGCGCGTTCGGGCTTGCCTGCCGCGGCGTAGCCCCAAAAATCTGCACGGATCTGGGCTCCGATCCACTCCCGATAGGGGTTGCGGAAGGTTGCAGAGGCCGGTGGTTCTATCTGCAAGCAGAAATTACGATAGGCCACACGCTCGGCTGTGCAGGCGTGCAGGATCGGTATCTCGCTCATCCAGAACTCCGCAACGTCCTGCGGAGTGAAGCGGCTCCCATAGCGCTTCATCACGGCCAACCCTACGGTGGTGTAATTGGTGTCGTCATCCTCCGGCATGCCCTCCACCAAATCCGCCCATGCAGCCTTCGCGTCTACCCCATACTGTTGCGCAACCGCTTCGGGGAGGTCATGGTACCGAATGTATCCTTGCAATGGCCATCGTCCAACGGCTGTTAGAAGCCCTTGCAGGCGTTCGCGATGCCATCCTTCCACGGGCTTGCCAAGGAGGCATCCCGCACACCTGCCTGTCCACGCGCCATGCACGCGGTCCAGCAAAGAAGCTTCGTCCCAATCGCGTTGAGGCAGCGAGGGACGCGAGGCCGGCCGCTGAGCCCGTATCCCCTCGAGGTCCGAAGGTTCCCGGTAGGGGTAGTCCGTCCGAATAGGCAGGCGCGCCGTGGCATCCAGCAGCGCCTGTGCGGCCGGCTGGTTCTGCGGATCCTCGAGGTCCAGTGCGGCCAACCGCTCGAAATCCGCTTCGAGGGTCGCGAGATCACGCCCCTCTTGGAGGCACTGAAGCCGTTCGGTTTCGATGTCCAGATTGCTCAGGTAGAGCCACACATGCTTCAACAGGGCGCCTCCTTCGTTCAGGTTTGCGATGCATCGTTCCACACAGCACAAGCGAGTTCCTTCGCCGAGGCGGCCCACGGCGCTCCCTGCGTTGGGGTACACTCCAGGCGCGGATGCTGCCAATATGAGTGATCCAATTCCCCCTGGCGATCTCTCCGGGAATACACGACGCGGCATGGGACCAAGGCGCATCGCATCGGTCCTTACAGCGGTGTGCATCGTGCTGGCTGCAGCGTGGGTCGCACGCTTCATTTGGTACGACCAGCCGCGCTTACTGCGTGAAGCCGGGCCCATCGCGCTTGACCTGGCTTCACCGATTCCTCCGCCTGGGCTCCTTCCCCCGCGCGATCTGCCCGGGAATGCAGCCGATGATTACTTGCGCGCCCTCAATCACTATAACGCCCGGTGTGCGCCGATGCTGGCGCGACGCACTCTCAACCCGATTTTGCGGGAGCCCGCCGTGTCGCCGGTGGAGTTGCACAACATAATCGCGGGCGCTCGAAAGCGCGCCTGTTCGTTCTATTCGGCGTCGGGCGGGTCCGGCAGCCGCATCTTCATCGTGCAGCCGGGTTCCAGGCCGTATCCTATGCGCCGGACGGACGATCCATTCGCCCTGCGCCCCTACATCGCGCCCATGCGAACCATGGCGCAGGCTTGCCTAAACCGCGGGAAAGAGCTGGAGCAGGCCGGCCATCTGGACGAGGCGCGGCGCATCTATATGGCCGTAGTGCGCCTGGGCTGGAACCTCCGGCAGGATCCGGGCTGCCTCATGGATATCGAACTGTCCTTGGAAATCGAGCGCAAGGGGCTCCATTATTTGGAAGTATTCCTGGCGCGCACGCATGCCCAACCGGTCCGGGAGCTCTGCCATCGGTATGCTCAGGAGGTAGAGGGTTTCCTCAATCAAGTGCACGCAAAATACGTCCAGCTCGACAACCCCGAGGCCGCCAAGCTCATTCTACGCCGGGATGCGAGCCCCATCTGGCGCATGGAGGCGGCGGTGGCGCTCTCCGGATACCGCTATACCGCACATCCGGGCATCCTGGAACGCCTCTCCATTCGTCTGACGCTGTTGCAGGCAGAGCACGACGCTGACCCCTGTGTCCGCAGGGCTGCCCGGCATGCCGCCCTTATGGGACCTGCCGATTGGCGCAATATGGCGTCGGATGCGGGTCCGCGCCAATGAAGAGAGCGGCTTGGCGCGAAGCATCAATAAACGGGGCGTACCCGATAGGGTATGGGATCTTCGACTCCGGCCAGGCGGAAGCCGCGCAATCGAAGCGCACACGAATCGCACACGCCGCAGGCAACGTCCTCGGACTGGTAGCAGGACCACGTAAGGTGTAGGGGAGCGCCGAGCTCCAGACCCTTGCGCACAATCTCGGCTTTGCTCATATGGATGATCGGCGTTTCGATGCGGATGTCTCCTGCAGCTGTTCCGAGCCGGACCACCTCGTTGAATGCGGCGTAATACTCCGGGCGGCAGTCCGGGTAGCCGCTGGAATCTTCGTACACGGCTCCGATGAAGATGCGGTGGGCTCCGATGACCTCTGCCCAGCTCACGGCTATAGCAAGCATGTGGGCGTTTCGGAAGGGCACGTAGGAAGTTGGAATGCCTTCCCGGGAAAGATCGGCCTCTTCCACAGGGATGGAGGCATCGGTGAGTGAAGACCCGCCGATTGCCGCCAAATGGTCCACGGAGCATTCCAGCCTGCATTGCGGGGACACGTGATAGAAATCGGCGAGTTCGTGGAACGCCTGGAGCTCGCGCCGTTCCGTGCGCTGCCGGTAATTGAGATGCAGGAAATGAAGGTGCCAGCCCTCTGCTGCGGCGATCGCTGCCGTCACACAGGAGTCCATCCCGCCGGACACGAGCACCACAGCGCGCCGGCGGGGATCGCCTGCAGCGCATCCTTCCTCCGGCCGCGGCAATGTTGTCCCTTTACCCCGGCTCCCGCTGGACCCTTGTCCTCCGCCAACCCGATCTGTAGGCATCACATGGCTCCCAGAACTTTGTGCACCTGAGGGATCACGCGCACATTGGGAAGGATGCGGCGCGCCACCATCTGCTGCCGCAGCAACTGGGCCGCACCGGGCGCTTGTGTCACCGGGCCGAAGGGCGTAACCGGCTGAAGCACCAGCAGCGTCTCCGGCCAGACCTCCGCGATCACTTCCGCTGCCGCCAGGATTTCTTCGTCCGGAGTATTCGCTCCCACTACAGCTTTGGCGAACGTCTGGATATGGGCGCCTCGGCACACGCTGAGAAAATCCCGGTGCTCCGCCCAAAGAGGGCGTTCCCCGCTGGACGACGGCAGCTTGATATCCATGGCGCAATAATCCACCCATTCCGCCAATTGATCCATCGCCCGCCAAAGTTCACCGCTCGTCTCGAGATACACCGAATGCCCCGACGACCGAAGGTCCGGCAGGAAGCGTTTGAGGAAGCGGTGCTGCAAGAGCGGCTCTCCGCCGGTGACGGCAACCGAATGAAAGCCGGCAGGTGGGCCGAAAAGCATCACGTCTTCCAGCAGGTCTTCCCTGGATACCGGGTTGGTCCGTGTGCGGAAGCGCCCGCTGGCCGGATCATCCTCAATGCGGCACTGGATCTGGCGGACCTTGGTGTGGGGAGCGTCACAATAGGTGCAATCCAGGTTGCATCCCAGCATCCGCACGAACACTTGGCGCACTCCTACCCATGGGCCTTCCCCCTGGACGCTGCAAAAGACCTCCACCACGTGTGCCTTCTGCTCGTTGGATACTGGAAGCAAGATGCCCATGGCGACCTCCGTTGATTTTATTCTACTCCCATTGGGATCGCGCTTTGTTGAGGCGTCACACTCCGCCCACGGGTGCGTTACACGCGTTATATCTTTTGAAGCAGCAGGCTGCAGCAGGATCCCCTCAACGATACCGGTCCCGGTGTGCTCCGGGGTATGGAAGGTATGGGCAGTTGGCGCACGGCGGTGGGACGCGTCTAGGTTGCGGAAGTAAGGAGGAGGCATCATGAGAGGTTTGCGCATTATGCTCCTGTCGGCAGGATTGGCGGCGTCGGGGAGCGTTGCATGGGCAAGTCACCATGCGCCGACGATAGACCCGATCACGGTAACAGTGAGTGCCGTCAACGGTACAGACCGGAACCTGTCCAATGCGGTGGCCGAAACGCTCATCACAGATCTCGCGCGGCAGCCGGGGTTGCGCGTATTGGAGCGTACGTCACCGCGTAACGCTGCGAGGGCCCGGTACCGCATCGTCGGAAGCTGCCTTGCTCTGGATCGCCACGTTTTGGTGAGTGTGCGTGTGCTGGATGCGGTTACATGGACCACAATCCCAGGCCTTGCCGAAAGTGTCCTGGCGCCGCGAGAGCAGATGTTGCTTATGGTAGATGCTCTTGGGCAGCGTCTTTCCCAGAAGCTTGCCGCCCGGCTCGCTCCGGTGCATAGACCGGTTCGGCGGCAGGTATCCGCATCCCGCGGTAAGGGACTGCTGCGAAGTGCGGCCGCGCATGGGCAGCCATTCCGAGCGGCCTCTTCTCACCCGGCCCCAGCGGCGCCAAAGCCTGCACCGGCGAAGATCGTGCTTGCTTCGGCTCCCGCGGCGGTTCATGCTTCCTTCACGCCCGTCGCTCCCGACCCTGCGCCGGCTCCGGAAGAGACCTATACGGGGCTCATCATTGATGCCCGGGGTTGCCATTTGGAACGTTCCATGACGCCTCGCATCCGCTTGATGGACGGGTCGGTATTGTGGGCGGGCGAAGATGCCCCTGTGGATTTTGCCATCGAGAACGGGGTGGTTGCCTACGCGCACACTCTGGATGAAGCCCGGCAATTGGCGAGGGCCGGGGCGCATCCTCTCGTGATCCAGGCCATTGCAGCGTACAAAGACGCTTTCCATTCCGACCCTGTGCTTCGCGAGGAAGATGCCCGGGCGCTTCGGCCGCACCTGGGCGACCGCTTCATGCGCCGCTTCAACGTCGTGTTTGTTGTGGATTGAAACGCTGGATTGCTGCGATTATTGAAGCACTCGCCCCGCCGAACAGGGATTGATCCGGCCCACACCGAAGGTATCATCAACGTATGGCTGCGTCTGACGCGGCATACCGTGAAATCTTTGGACCGGAGGTGTGGTGAAGATGCACCCATTGAACCGCCGCGAATTTGTTGAGCGGGCCGTGGTGGCGGCATCGGCGTTGGCCGCCACAGGTCTCTCAGCGGCCGGACAAGCAAACCCTGCCAAAGGCCATCGGGTGAAGCTCGGCAAGTCCGGCAGAACTTCTTCGCTGATCGGCATCGGCACGGGTACGGTGGGGTGGAACGGCCAGTCCAACCAAACGCGCCTGGGCCATGAGGAGTTCAACCGCATCATCCGCCACGCCTACGATCGCGGCATCACCTTCTTCGATTGCGCCGACATGTACGGTTCCCACACGTATCTTCGCGAAGCCCTCAAATCCATCCCCAGGGAAAAAGTCATCATCCAGACGAAGATCATCCACCGCACCGCAGACGAAGCCCGCGCCGATCTGGACCGCTTTCGCCAAGAGCTGGGAACAGATTACATAGACCACGTCTTGATGCATGTGGTGACGGAGGCGGATTGGAACCAGCGGTATCGGGGCGTGATGGATGTACTGGAAGAGGCCAAGCAGAAGCGCATCATTCGCGCCCACGGATGTTCGTGCCACACGCTCGAAGCGCTGGAAACCGCCGCAGCCGAACCCTGGGTGGATGTGGACCTGGCCCGCTTCAATCCTTGGGGGCGGATGATGGATAATCGCCGCGGCGAGCCCGAGGAGAAGGCGCCCCAGTATGTGACGCCCGTCCTCCAAAGGATGCGCAAAGCGGGCAAAGCCGTCATCGGCATGAAGATCCTGGGCGAGGGGCGCGTCGTCCGCGGCCTCCCCCAAGACGAGAAGCTGGCAAAGGCCCGCGAGTCCATCAAGTTCGCCCTTGCCAGCGGCGTGATTGACGTGATGGTGATCGGCTTCCAAAGCACCCAGGAGATAGACGAGATTTTGGAACAGACGCGCCTCGCCTTGGCTGAGATCGGCAGCCGGCACTCCGCCTGAGGTGGAACGCGCTGTGTCCTATACCTTCAACATCATCCCATCAAATGAACAGGAGCACCCAGCAGATGCCTACCCGCCCCATGAACGTTCTTTTGTTTGCCATAGACAGCCTGCGCGCGGATCACATGAGCTGCTACGGGTACCACCGCCTCACGACGCCTTACATGGACGCCTTCGCCCAGGAGAGCGTGCTGTTTGAGAACTGTTACTCCGCGTATATCCCCACGACGCCTGCATATACCTCCATCTTCACCGGGATGGATGTAATGAGCCATGAGATGGTGGCCCTGGGACCAAAGGGACCCATAGACCCGAAGATCCACCTGATGCCTGAACTTCTGCGCGAACTAGGATACGCTTCGGTTCGCGTGGGCTTCGGCGGCGAATTCTTCCGCGGCTTCGACCGCATGCTGAGTTATGACGAGGGATGGCGCGCTTGGGAGGATCGGCCTGCCCGCAAAGCCGAGAACCTCAACGAGGTCGCAATCCCTGCTTTGGAAGAACTCGTGCGCTCCGGGCAGCCTTGGCTGCTGTTCATGCGACACATGGATCCCCATGCGCCTTACCTTCCGCCGCCGCCCTACGATCACCTGTTCTACAGCAAGGATCCTACGGAACCCGGCCTGGATATGTCGCCAATCCGGGACTTTCCCAACTTTGCCGATTTTCACCTCTCCTGGATGCCGCCGGGGATCCAGGATGCCAATCATCCCATCGCCATGTACGATGGCGCTGTAGCCTATATGGATGCCTGCATCCAGCGCATCCTCACTCGCCTCGATGAGCTGGGGCAGCGCGAAAACACCCTCGTGATCATTACCGCCGATCATGGCGAAACTCTCTACGATCACGGATGCTACTTCGATCATCACGGTCTCTACGAACCCACCCTTCATGTACCCCTCATCGTGCGCTTCCCCGACGGCAGTCTCGCGGGAGAACGCATCCCCGGATACGTACTCCATCAGGATCTGCTGCCCTCCCTTCTCGATATCCTTGGAGCAAAGCGGATAACCCGCCGGGAACGCATGGACGGGAAATCCTGGATCCCGCTCCTTACCGGCGAGCGGGCCACCAATTACACCGAGTTCTATATCACCGAGTGCACTTGGATGCGCAAGCGCGGATGGCGCACAACGGAATGGAAGCTCATCGAAGCCCTGGAGCCGGACTTCCATGGGAAGCCGCCTGTGGAGCTGTACAACCTGGTGAGCGATCCCGAGGAACAGGAGAACCTGGCCGAAAAGGAACCCAAGGTGGTGCAATGGCTTAAGGACCGCATGATGCGCTGGGTGAACAAACGCCTGAAGCAGACCGGCAAACCCGATCCGATCCTTCAGTACGAATTGGGACTTAACAAGCGCATCGGTTCCATCGCAGTAGCCCAGAAGCTGCAGGACCGGTAGATCCGGGGGAAAAGGGGGCAATGAAGCGTCACATAGCCCTCAAACCGCTCTCTTGGGAACACCACCACGGCCTGGTGCACGCCCGGCGCCTCGTACGGAGCTCTAAGGCGAAGGAGGACGCGGCCCAGGCCGTGGAGGCTTTCTTGCGTTTCGTTGAGGAGGATCTCAGGAAGCACTTTCGCGTGGAGGAGGAGTTCCTCCTGCCCATGTATGCGCTACATGCACGCGCCGACGAGAAGCTTATCGGCAAGGTACTCACGGAACACGTGCAGATCCGCGCTGCGATCCTCACCCTCGAACAGGCCCGTTTGGCAGGTGATCCCGCGGAAGAGATCGTACAACGGCTGGGGAAGCTTCTGGAGGGGCACATTCGCCTCGAGGAACGCCGCCTCTTTCCTGCCGTAGAAGCGGCTCTGAGCCTGGAAGAACTCATGCGCTTGGGGACGGTCCTTTCCGCAGGGTGGTCTAGCCGCTGAGGCTGCCGGGGGGCATCGTCGGAGCCCGGGCGCCGACGGCACTTCCTGTAGGCGTGGCCGGTTGAGGGCAGCTTGCTCTGCGCGCCTCCCTCGGGCTATAATCAAACCACGCCCGCTCCCGCATACCTGGGCGGTTTACTCCATTGGGAAAGGCAACACGCGTTGGCGCTCAAGATCGGCATCCCCAAAGGCAGCCTTCAGGAGGCAACGTTTGCACTCTTTAGGAAGGCCGGCTTTGAGTTTCGCACCTCCGGCAGCAGATCCTACCACCCCACGGTGAATGATCCCGAATTGGAGCCGCTTCTGCTGCGCCCACAGGAAATACCACGCTACGTGGAACAGGGGGTTCTGGACGCCGGCATCACCGGCAAGGATTGGATCGAGGACAACGGCTCCGATGTTGTGGAGGTGGACGATTTCACCTATTCCAAGGCTAGCCTCAATCCTGTGCGTGTGGTGCTGGCTGCGCCCAACGCATCCGCCATCCAAACTGTAGCGGATCTGCAAGGCAAGCGGATTGCAACCGAGTATGTGCGCCTTACCCGGAGGTACCTCCAGTCCCACGGGGTGGAAGCCGAAGTGGAGTTCTCATGGGGCGCATGTGAAGTGAAGGTGCCCGATCTGGTGGACGCGATCGTGGTGAATACGGAAACGGGGAGTTCTCTGCGCGCCCACGACCTCAAGATTGTGGACACGCTGTTGGTGTCTACCACGCGGCTCATTGCCAACCGCCAAGCGTGGGAGGATGCGTGGAAGCGTGCGAAAACGGAGAACCTTGCTATGCTCCTCCGAGGAGCTCTCAATGCCGAGACGCTGGTGGGCCTTAAGATGAACGTGAACCGCCGCGATCTGGAGGAGGTTACGGCTCTTCTCCCCGCTCTCAAGAAGCCTACCCTCTCGCCGCTGTCCGACGCAGATTGGGTGGCCCTGGAGATCATCGTGGAAGAGCAGGTAGTGCGCGACCTTCTGCCGAAGCTGAAACGCGCCGGGGCTGAAGGCATCGTGGAGTATCCGCTAAACAAGGTGATTTACTGATCGGTCGGCTCAAAGGATGCCATGATTGCCCACCTCAAGGGAACCCTGGCAGCACGCGAAGCCAACAGCGTGGTTCTGGATGTCGGCGGCGTGGGATACCGCGTGCACGTTCCCGTGTCCGCATCTTGCCTGGTGGCGCCCCTTGGTGAACAGGTGGCGCTTTACACGGTGATGGCAGTGCGGGAAGATGCCATTACCCTCTACGGTTTTGCTGCTCCCACGGAGCGCGATCTCTTTACCATGCTCACCAGCGTCGCCGGGGTAGGGCCTCGCATCGGCCTCTCTATGCTGAGTGTGCTCCCGGCGGCAGATCTTGCCAGGGCTATCGCCCGCGGCGACACCGCAACCCTCACGCGGGTGCCCGGCGTAGGGCCGAAGCTCGCTCAACGCTTGGCCTATGAGCTTGGGGACCGCATGGAGCATGCTTTGCCCGAATTCGCCGCAGGCGAACCGCCCGGCCAAGGCGCTGCTACCCAGCCTAGAACTCTCGATGACGCCATCGAGGCTTTGATCGCCTTGGGATACGGCCGCACCGATGCGCGCAAAGCCGCAGAAAAGGCGGCAGGCGAAGTAGAAGGCGCCGCGGATGCAGCCCTCCTCGTTCGCCACGCCCTCCGTATACTTTCCGCGGCAGGCCGGTAGACCGTAACTACTTCTTTAGGGCCACCATGAGGCCGTCCCGAATGGGCACCAACGTGGTGATCCAATCGTCGCTGGTGGTGAGCAGGCGCGTCAGCTCGCGGATCGCTTCGGTGGCGGTCCCATGATCCTCCGCATCCAGAATGGCTCCGTGCCAAAGCATGTTGTCCACGATGAGCACACCACCAGGGCGCAGCTTCTCTTGGATCACAGGCAGCGATGCCGGATATCCCTGCTTCTCGATATCGTTGAAGATGATGTCGAAGGGCCCCGGTGTGTCCCGCAAGGCTTGCACCGCTTCTCCCACGCGGTACTGGATGAGATCGCCATACCCCAAAGCGCCCAGATGCTCCTGCGCTTTGCGTGAGAGGTCCTCATGCCACACCACATGGTGCACCACGCCGCCGCCATTCTCCAGAACGCCTCGGGCAAACCATGCGGTGGAATACCCGTAGCCGGAACCTAACTCGAAAACCTTCCGGGCGCCGAGCATCCGCGTGATCTGATAACAGAAGTACCCGCAGGCAGGACCCACGATGGGGAAGTCCACTTCCCGCGCGTAGGCTTCCATCTTCTGTAACTCTTCATTGCGCGGCGGCACCAACCCATCCAGATATCGGCCCAGCGCCCCTCCAATCAATTCGCCTGCCATCGCTCCTCCATTCCAGCATCCCGTAGTGCAAGGCCGCTCCGGGTGCATTGTGTGCTCCCCATAGTACCCGCAAGCGTTCCGGGATGCTACGGAAGGGCCAAATCCGCATGTTTGCGACGCCGGGCTGCCGCATCCTTGAGGTGATGCAACAGCTCCGCGGGGGCCGGGAGATCTCCTTCCACGTGGCCCAAGAGGATACCGGGCTTGGTGGCGCCGTGAAAGTCCGAGCCGCCCGTCACAAGCAGGTTGAGCGCGCCGGCGATCTGTAATAGGCGGGAAATTTGGCGTGCGTCGTAACGGCTGTAGTAGCACTCCAATCCGTCCAGCCCCAGGGTCTTGAGTTCCTGTAGGCAGCGAAGAAGGTCCGCTTCATCCAGCCCGAGGCTGTCGGGATGAGCCACCACTGCGAGACCCCCGGCGGCATGGATGAGTTGCACCGCTTCCGGGGGATGGATCTTGTCCTTGGGTACGTGCGCCGGCCTTCCGTCGGCCAGGAAGCGGTCGAAGGCGTCGCCGATGCTGGAAGCCGCACCCTTGCGCACAAGGAGGGAAGCCATGTGGGGACGGCCTATTTGCCCGCCTCCTGCCTCGTGCAGCAACTCTTCCAGGGTGATCGGCAGGCCCAACCGCTGCATCCGCTCCACCATCTGCCGGTTGCGTTTGCGGCGGTTTTCCTTCAGCCGGATGAGGCGGTCGTTCAGGATGGCCGAGCCGATCTCTATAAAGTATCCCAGCAGGTGGAGGCGCCCATGCGGATATGCGACGGACAGCTCCACACCCGGAACCAACTCGATGCCGGCCGCTCGGGCAGCCGCTTCCGCTTCGGGGAGGCCGTCAAGGGTGTCGTGATCGGTGATGCCGATCGCCGTGAGCCCGCACCGAGAAGCCAGGGCAACGAGCTCCCGCGGCGAAAGAGACCCGTCCGATGCCGTCGTATGGGTATGGAGATCTATCGTTCGACCGGCTAGCATCCGATGAGCCCCTGCTCCGTAAGGTAACGGAGGATGCGCTCCACGGACTCCTCTACCGTCTCACAGTCGGTGTGGACCTCTATTTCAGGATTGAGAGGAGCCTCGTAGGGATCCGACACTCCCGTGAAGTGCGGGATCTCTCCTGCGAGAGCCCTGCGATAGAGCCCCTTTACATCCCGTGCGATCAAGGCTTCCAGTGAAGCATTGGCATAGACCTCTATGAAGGGCACGCCGTCTGCTTCGGTGGCGGTGCGGTTCTCATGTCGAATTGCGCGGTAGGGCGAAATCGCAGCGGTGATGGCAATGACACCGTTGCGGGCGAGGAGCCGCGCAACGTATCCGATGCGGCGTATGTTCGTGTCCCGGTCTTCCTTTGAGAAGCCGAGCCCCTTGGAGAGGTTCGTGCGAACCTCGTCGCCGTCGAGCAGCTCCACGCGATAACCCCTGCGCCGGAATTCATCGGCAAGGCGCGTAGAGAGCGTGGACTTCCCTGCGCCGGAGAGACCAGTGAACCAAAGGACGAACCCTCGATGCATCCCTTTCCCTCATTCCCGGAAGTTTGTGTGTCCCCTGCCCCTTGACAGAAGACGGAGTATTGTTGCATAATCTGATCTATCAAGTCAAGTTTCGCTTGGAGGCTCCCATGCAAGCCCCTGCACATCCGGACCTGACCACTCTGCAAGACACATTGCAGCACCGTGATCCACGCGACATCCTGGCCTGGGCCGTGGATACCTACCATCCTCGCCTCGTCATGGCCACGGCCTTCGGCCCTGAAGGGTGCTGCATCATCGCCATGCTCGCCCAGATCCGGCCTGCAGTCCGCATCATCAACCTGGACACAGGATACCAGTTTCCCGAAACTCTGGAGCTTCGAGAGCGCCTCATGGACCGCTACGGCGTCTTCATCGAGCGAGTGCAGCCCGAAGAGAGCGTGGAACAGATGGAAGCCCGCTTCGGAGGGCCCATTCACCACGTGCGCCCCGAGGAGTGCTGCCGCCTGCGCAAAGTGGAGCCTCTGCGCCGCGCCCTAACAGGAATGGACGCGTGGATTACGGGCATCCGCAAAGATCAAACGCCCGATCGAGCGCGTTCCTGCGTGGTGGAATGGGATGCAAAGTTCCAGATCGTCAAAGTGAACCCGCTCCTTCATTGGACGAAAGCCGACGTTTGGCGCTTCATCCGAGACCACGAAGTCCCCTACAACCCCCTCCACGACCGTGGGTATCCTTCCATCGGATGCATGCCCTGCACCCGGCCCGTTGCTGCCGGCCAACATGAGCGCGCCGGCAGATGGGCCGGCTTCGCCAGACTGGAGTGCGGCCTTCACACGCGATGAACCGATTGGGCCGCCGATCCGGTAGGCCGCGCAGTTATCCGGCAGGCTGCTCCGGTGCTTCAGCAGGAAGTGTGGTGCTTTCCCCGTCAGGTGCCGGTCCCCGGGCAATGGCTTCCACCGTGGGTTCTACCATAACGGGCGGCGCCAGATCGCGGCGGTCCCGGTGTAGCCAGCGCGCAAGGTCGTCGAAGAGGGTGTAAACCGTAGGGACTACAAAGAGTGTGAGCATGGTCGAGGTGAGTAGTCCGCCGATTACTGCGGTGGCCATGGGCGCCTGCGTCTCGCTCCCTTTGCCGATGCCTATAGCCAGGGGCAGCATCCCCAGCACCGCTGCGCTGGTCGTCATGAGGATTGGGCGAAGGCGCGTGGGGCCGGCCGTGAGCACGGCTTCATCTCTGGGAATGCCCCGGCCGCGAAGCACGTTCGTGTAATCCACCAACAGGATGCCGTTTTTTACCACGATGCCCACCAGCATCAGAAGACCGATGAAGGCTGTGAGCCCAAACGCTCGGCCGGTGAGGAAGAGAGCCAAGATTACGCCGACGGCCGAGAGGGGCACCGAAAAAAGCACCGTAAGCGGATGCACGAAGGATTCGAACTGGGACGCAAGAAGCATGTAGATGAGCCCAATTGCAAGGAATATGGCAAGCACCATGCCCGAGAACTCTTCGGCCCGCCTCTTTTGGTTCGTGCCCCAGTCCCAATAGGTTCCCGATGGGAAGTGCATACTTGCCAGAGCCTTCTGGATGTCTGCCTGGATCTCGCCCGTGGAGCGTCCCTGTGGCTGCCCCGTCACTGCGATGTAGCGCCTTCGATCCAAGCGAGTGATCTCACTGGGTCCTGTACCGTACCGATACGATGCAACCTGGCTCAGAAGCACATCCGTGGAGGCGAATCCCGTATTGCCGGCCGGCCGGATTACCAGGTTTTCGAGTTGAGGCACCGTTTTGCGCTGGGCTTCCGGCAGGTCTACGATGATGGGATACTGAAATCCACCCTCCTGATAGTAACTGGCGATCGTGCCATTAGTAGCCGTATTGATGGTATTGGCGATATCCGAGAAGCTCAGTCCCAATTGCAAGGCCTTCTGCCGATCTACCTGCCATTGGACTTCAGGGGTCGCTTGCTGCCAGTTCACGTCCACATTCTCGAAGCCGGGAATTCCCCGCACACGGTCCATTACCTGACGGGCGAGGTTGGAAAGAGTGGCCAAATCGCTGCCGAAAATGTCTATCTCCACATTCTGGGGTCCGCCCGTCATGAGCATGGACACGATGTCGAATTGATTGGGCATGGATCGGGCACCCGGCAAACGTGCGAGCTCTTTGCGAAGGTCGTTCATCACCTGGAGCGTGCTCTCTTTGCGGGCGTCTTTCAGCTTTACTGTGACGGAGCCTTGATAGGGTGTTAGGGATGTAGTAGTTCCCCGGAGGCTGAGAGTGGTTCCCGATGCGGAGAAGGCCGTCTGCACATTGGGATTGGCAAGAATAATGCGCTCCACTTGCTGCATCGTACGGTTCGTCGTAGCCAGGGATGTACCCACGGGCATCTTGACGGTCACGGTAAAGTCGCCGCTGTCTGTTTGGGGCATCAGCTCGGTCCCGATCTGGGATACGAGGAGCAGGCTTGCCCCCGACACCGCCGCCGCCCCTGCAATAATCCACAGGCGATGATGGATAGCCCAGTTGAGCCCTCGCCGATAGGAAGCATCCAAGGCGTCGAACCATTGGCCGAAGCGATAAAACATACGCTGGCCGAGCGTACGGCGATGGCCCTGCAGGTTCTCCATGTGGGCCTCGCCGCTTATGATGCGTGAGGCGAGCATGGGCGTGACGGTGGTAGCATCCAGCAGAGACACGGCGATGGAGAAGATCACCACCAAGGCAAATTGGGTGAACATTTGCCCCGCCTGTCCCTTGATCAACAAGAGGGGTAGGAAGACCACCATAATCGTGAGCGTAGAGGCGAGGACGGCGTTCACAATCTCATTGGTAGCGCTCACCGCAGCATCGGCAGGCCGCTTTTTGTCTCTCTCGATGTGCCGGAAGATGTTCTCGAGCACTACGACGGCGTCATCCACGATAAGGCCGGTCGCCAGGGCTAGGCCGCCGAGGGACATCGTGTTGAGGGTGAAGCCGGCTACGTAGAGCAGCGCGAAGGTGGAGATGATGGAGATCGGGATGGATAGAGCTACCACCAAGGTGCTCCGGATATTGCGCAGGAAGAAGAGCAGGATGAGCACCGCCAGCACTCCGCCGATGAGAGCGCTGGTTTCTACATCGTTGATGGAGGCCTGGATGAATTGGGCCTGGTCATAGGCCAGGTTGAACTTGAGGTTCGGATAGAGGCGCTGAACGTACCGGATCTTCGCCATTACGGCGTCGGCTGTGCTCACGGTATTGGCCTCGCTCTGCTTCACCACGATGAGGCCCACAGCCGGTTTGCCGTTGAGGCGGGTGTAAAGGCGCGTCTCCGGGTGGCTGTCCCGCACCCTGGCCACCATACCCAGGCTGATGAGCTGGCCGTTATAGGACCCCACGGGGATGCGGGCAATCTCCTGGGGGCTCGTGAACCATCCCAGGCTTCGGATCGTGTACTCCGTATTCCCTTGCTTGGCGATACCCGCAGGCAGATTGAGGTTCTCCTGCGCGATGCGCCGGGTAACATCCTGTAGAGATAGGTGGTATGCCCGAAGCCGGTCCGGGTCTACATCTACCATGATGGCCCTCTGCTGGCCGCCCGTGACTACAGCCGACGCAACGCCATCCGCCGACTCGATGATCGGTGACACCTCGTTATCCAGAAGGGTGCGCAGTTTGATGGGATCCGGCTCACCGCTTACGCCGAAGATCAGGATCGGCAGTTGAGAGGGATCGTATTTGAAGACGATGGGTGTCTGCAGCGTAGGATCTGTTGGAAAGCTCTGCCTCGCCCTCTCTACGAGCTGAAGCACGTCTACGGCGCCCTGGCCGATGTCGTAACCCCACTGGAACTGCACCCGCACTACTGAGCTGCCCTCGGTGGTACTGGAGCTCACCTGATAGAGGCCGGGAACCGACGACACGGCCTCTTCGATGGGTCGCGTGACCTGCGTCTCGATTTCTTCAGGGGCCACATTCGGCCAGTTGGTCACTACTGCTACGGTAGGCAGAGACACCTTGGGGAGCAAGTCAATGGGAAGGCGCGTGACGCAGATCGCGCCCAGCAGCACCAGAGCGGCGATGCGCATCGTAACGGCGACTGGGCGGGTAACAGCGAACCGTGCGAAATTCATCCTTTATTACCTCGAAGGATCCAGGGAGAAGCCCTTCGCTGGCATGGCGGCCCGGCGGTCTGGGCGCATGGCGCCTTGAACCGGTGCAGGGCGGACCGCCTGGCCGTCCCGGATGGGGTTGGCGCTCAGGGTGATGACGCGGTCGCCGGGCTGGAGACCTTCTTCGATGGCGATATCTACCGGATCTTGCACGCCTGTGCGCACTGCCACTTGGCGGGCGATATTCCCGGCGCCGATTACCATCACATAGGGTCCCTGGGGCGTCGTGTGCACAGCCTCGCGGGGTACGGCAAGGGAGCGCACCCGCTGCGTGGTCATCGTAACGCGGGCGAACATGCCGGGCTTGAGCAGGTTCTGAGGGTTCGCAAGGGTCACGCGGACCATGAATTGCCGGCTCGTGGGGTCCGCAGCAGCGTTGATCTGCGTCACGCGGCCCACAAACACGCGCCCGGGGATTGCGTCGAGCCTCACTTTGGCGGGCTGGCCCAAATGGATCCTTCGGCTGACCTCCTCCGGTACCGGCACCGACACCCACACCTCGCGCATGGATTGTACAGCCAGCACGGGCTGCCCCGGCGCGGCCATCCCTCCGGGATCCATATATCTACCGGTAACGAAGCCGTCCAACGGGCACAGGAGCACGGTGTTGGCGAGTTGCGCTTGGGCATTGCGCAGCATTCCCTCCGCAGCGGTAACGGAAGCTTTGAGGGCGGCAAGGTTAGCTCGATAGGCCGGCTTTTGTACCAAGTTGGACTTTGCATAGTCAACGGCTGCCTGTGCCTGGGCTACTTTGGCGCGGGCATCTTCTACGGCGGCTTTACCCGTGGTTCTTACGATGTCTGCCTGGTGCTGGGCCGATGCGAGTTGGGCTCGCGCGGAACTTAATTGGGCGTTGGCGGCGTTGAGTTGGCCCCGGGCCACATCCAGCGCAGCCTGTTGTACGCTAACGGCTGTGTTGGCATCGTCGGCATCCTGTTGAGACACGAAACCGCGCTTGTAGAGATTGTTCATCCGGTTGAACCTGGCCATCGCGTTATTGAGATTGGCCTGAGCGCTTCGGATGCCGGCCTGAGCGCTGGCCACAGCCGCCACGGCAACATTCACCTTGCCCTGCGCATCGGTAACGGCAGCTTCTGCAGCGGCTACTTGCGACACGTAATTCTGCTGTGCTTGGTTTAGATCGGCCTGGGCGCTGTGAAGAGCTGCTTCTTGTTGGCGTACCTGTGTGGCAACGGACACGTCGTTGGGGTTCTCGGTGAGGCGGGCCTGGGCAAGGCGCTGCATGGCTTCCGCCAGAGCAGCCTGCTGCTGCACAACCTGCCCTTGGATCTCCGAAGGATCCAGGCGGACGAGGACTTCTCCCCGGCGCACCGGGTCCCCTTCATGCACTTGCAGAAACGTGATGCGGCCGTAGATCTTTGGCGCAACTTTCACGTCGTGGGGCGCCTCCACGCTCCCAACGCCCTCGAAGGACTGAACGATATCGCGAACCGATGCCGGCGCCGCCTGCACCACAGCCGGCGCTTTCATCCGCATCTGCCGCATCGCCGCTTGCTCCGCTGCCGCCGCCCGGTTCTTCTGCAGCCGCCACCCGATGAGGGTAGCCAATCCGAACAGGGCAGTCCCCAGAAGCAGGTACCGTTTCATCAATGAACCACCTCGGTGCATTCCCGATTGTCTCCAGAAGTGCGCACCGCCTAATCCCCATGCCGAATAGTTATGACGCTTTATCGCCTTCCGCGCAACAGTCAGGACCCGTCCGAGCATTTACAGGCGCCTGCACGTTGCCGCTTTTGAACGCAGCCGCCAATCTTGTAGAATAGAAGCTAGAAACGCGGCTCCCATTCTGCAGTACGGGTGTAAGCACGCAACAGGCACGCGACGACGGCCAATGCGCCTTGGGAGAGGGATGCGCCAGGGTCGCGGTGTTGCCGGCGGTAGGATGCACGGGGAGGAAGTATATGGGATTGCGGTTCCGCAGGACGCTTTCCATGGGCCCTCTGCGGCTGAACCTTTCCAGGCGGGGGGTGGGCGTTACGTCCGGCATGCGCGGCTTGCGCGTGGGGCGCAGCGCCAACGGGCGTTTCTACGTAACGCTTGGACTGCCGGGCACGGGTCTCAGTTACACGTGGTGGCTCGGCAAGCGCCGCTAGGTGGGCGGATGCGCCTTGAATTCTGAGGAGGGCCACTTGCCACGCCGATAGCACAGGGATGGCGATTGGCGGCGCCACAGGCTCGGCTGCGGGGTCCCGTCCGCCTGCGCCAAATGCTTTGCGGGAGGGAGAAGCCCCGGTTCTGCCGAATTATGCGCAGACGCAGCATCCACACCGGCGCAAATCCGCCCGGTGGAACCTGCCCATCCCACCCGCCAGAAAGGGGCGTCCCCATGAATACCCACTTCGAATTCTCTGCAGGCGTTTGGAACCTCAATACCGGCGCGGATCCCTTCGGGCCGGCCGTGCGCCCCGAGCGCGACTTCGCCGACAAGGCTGCCATACTCAAGCGCCTCGGTTTCAATTACATCCAGCTCCACGATGATGACGCCGTGCCCATGGATGTGCCGCCAAGCCAAGTGGCTGCCGCTGCCCGCCGCGTAAAAGCCCTGTGCGACGATGCCGGCCTGACCGTGGAGTTTATTGCACCGCGCATCTGGGAGGACCCCATCTTCGTAGACGGAGGCATCACGGCAAATAACCCGGCCGCCCGACGCGCCGCGCTGGACCGCGCCAAGCGCGCCATCGAAATCATGCACGAAGTGGGAACCGACCGCATGGTGCTTTGGCCCGCTCGAGAAGGCACATATATCCGTGAAGCAAAGGACGCGTGCCGGTCCTTCGATTACTTCCTGGAGTTCCTCAACGCGGTTCTCGCCTTCGATCCCCATGTGCGCATTCTGGGAGAGATGAAGCCCAACGAGCCGATGGACCTGATGTATATGCCGTCCACCGGCCACTTCTTGGCCTTGGCGTACCGCACTTCCGATCCCGCCCGCGTCGGCGTCCTCATCGAGGCGGCCCACAGCATCCTGCTGGGCCTGGATCCTTCCGAGGAGATGGCCTATGCCCTCTGGCACGGCAAGCTCTGGTCCGTCCATTTGAATGACCAGAACGGCCTCAAGTTTGACCAAGACAAGACCTTCGGCAGTGTGGACCTGCGCCGGGCGTTCAATGTAGTGGATGTGCTTGTGCGCAACGACTACGGCGTCAACGGAGAAGTAGTGGGCCTGGATGTAAAGGCCATGCGCACTCAGCCCTTTGAAGCCGCCATGAAGCATCTTGCGAACAGCCGCGAAATCTTTCTGCGCCTGGTGGAGGTGTCCGCGGCGATTGATCGTGCTCTGTGGAGCCGCCTCATAGCCGAGCGCGACTACGAGGAACTCGAGCGCTTTATCGTTGCCAACCTCATGGGCCGTGTCTAGAGACGCAGCCCGCTGTTAGGGGACCCGCGCACCATGCACCTCGAAGGCGGTTTCCTCAAAACCGTCATTGCGCTCTTGGTGATTACAGACCCGGTAGGGGCGATACCGGTGTTTATACTCCTGACCCAAGCCCACACGAACCGAGAACGAAACCGGGCTGCGCGCACTGCCGCCTGCGCCGTGGTCGTAGTACTGTTGGCCGCAGCCGTGGGGGGTGAGTTCGTGCTGAAGCTCTTTGGTATCAGCCTTCTCAGCTTCCGGGTGGCAGGAGGTCTCCTCTTTGTGGTGATGGCGCTGGACATGCTCAACGCCCGTCCCAGCCGCAGCCGCCAGACGCCTGAAGAAACGGAAGAGGCGGAACATCGGCCGGATATCGCCGTAGTTCCCTTGGCTATCCCCATGCTTGCGGGACCAGGCGCAATCGGGATGATTATCCTGTTTGCCCACGCCGGCCCCTTCTGGCCTCACATTTTGCACGTGGTGGCCGTCATCGCCATCGTGGGCACCGTCGTGTACACCGCTCTGCGCCTCGCTGCTCCCATCGGAAAGGCCCTGGGCACCACCGGGATGCACATTCTCGTGCGCGTGATGGGGCTGATTTTGGCCTCCGTGGGAGTAGAGTTTATCGTGGGCGGCCTCAGAAGCATGTGGGCGGGCGGATAGAAACCCTGCGCTCCCAACAATACCTGTCAAGATTGTCAAGAAAGGATCGGTGAACCCAATGGCCAACACAGATGCATTTCCCATGAGCCCACCCGTAAACCGGCTCAATACGTCTCTGCCGAAGGTAGGCATTCGCCCCACGATAGACGGCCGCTACGGGGGTGTCCGCGAGGCGCTGGAAGGTCCCACCATGGCCATGGCGGAGGCTGCAGCGCGCTTCATTACGCAGAATGTGCGCCACGCCTGCGGTCTGCCTGTGGAGTGCGTAATCGCCGACACCTGCATCGGCGGAGTGGCGGAAGCAGCCAGGTGCGCGCAGAAATTCGCCCGGGAGGGCGTCGGCGTGTCCTTGACCGTCACCCCCTGCTGGTGCTACGGCGCCGAGACGATGGATATGGACCCCATCGTCCCCAAGGCGGTATGGGGCTTCAACGGAACGGATCGGCCGGGAGCTGTGTACCTCGCCGCAGTCCTGGCGGCCCATGCCCAGAAGGGCCTTCCCGCCTTCGGCATCTACGGCAGGGACGTGCAAGACATTCAGGACACTGGTGCCATCCCGCAGGACGTGGCGCAAAAGCTGCTCCGCTTCGTCAAAGCCGGAATAGCCGCCGCCACCATGCGCGGAACCTCGTACCTTGCCATCGGCGGCGTGTCTATGGGCATCGCCGGATCCATCGTAGATCACGATTTCCTCCAGTCCTACCTTGGTATGCGCGCAGAAACCGTGGATATGACCGAGCTCATCCGCCGGATGGACCGCGGCATCTACGATCCGGAGGAATACCGCAAGGCGTTGGAGTGGACGCGCCGGAATTGCAAAGAGGGGCGGGATCCGAACCCTCCCGAGCGCCAGAGGACGCGCGAACAGAAGGATCACGATTGGGAAACTTGTGTGAAGATGGCCCTCATCACCAGGGACCTCATGGTGGGCAACCCCCGTTTGGCCGAGATGGGTTACAAGGAGGAGGCCGAAGGGCACAACGCCATCGCTGCAGGCTTCCAGGGACAACGCCAGTGGACCGATTACCTGCCCAACGGCGACTTTATGGAGGCGATCCTCAACTCATCCTTCGATTGGAACGGCATTCGCCAGCCCTTCTTGTTGGCAACCGAGAATGATGCCCTGAACGGCATCGGCATGCTCTTGGGGCATTTGCTTACCGGCGCAGCGTCGCTCTTCTCGGATGTGCGCACGTATTGGAGCCCCCAAGCAGTTCAGCGTGTTACGGGCTATACCCCCACGGGCCGCGCAGAAAACGGCTTCCTCCACCTTATCAATTCGGGACCCTCCGCCCTGGACTGGACGGGCGAGATGGAGGTAGAGGGCAAGCCGGGTCTCAAACCGTGGTGGGATGTAACCGCTCAGGATGCCCGGCGCTGCCTGGATGCCACACTTTGGTGCGCATCCAACACAGGCTACTTCCCAGGCGGCGGATGGTCTACGGACTTTCTCACCCGCGGCTCCATCCCCTGTACCATGTTTCGTCTGAACCTGGTGAAGCATCTGGGCCCCGTGCTGCAGATTGCCGAGGGCTGGACCATTGATCTTCCGGAAGAGGTGCACCGCGCCCTCGACGAACGCACCGATCCAACGTGGCCAACGACGTGGTTCGTGCCCAACCTAACGGGTACACCGCCCTTCGAGAGCGTCTATTCCGTGATGAACGCCTGGGGAGCCAACCACGGTGCCATTGCCTATGGTCACATCGGAGCGGATCTCATTACTCTTGCCGCGATGTTGCGCATCCCGGTGGACATGCACAACATGGAAGCCGGCAGCGTCTTCCGGCCTGCAGTATGGAACCGCTTCGGTGCCCTCGATCCCCAGGGCGCCGACTATCGGGCCTGCGCTGCGCTCGGGCCCCTTTACGGTTAAGATGAGGGTGCTGGTTGCCGGTAGCCGGGGTTTTGTGGGATCGGCGCTTGCGCGCGAGCTGGCGCGTGCAGGGCATTCCGTATTGGGCCTCACCCGCGGCAGCCCCTCGGAGAATGAGGCACATTGGGATCCCTCCAAAGGCGAGCTGGACCTTGCCCAACTGATGCCGATCCATGCGGTGGTGAACCTGGCGGGCGAGAGCATCGCCGGGGGCCGATGGTCTGCCCAGCGAAAGGAGCGCATCCTCAAGAGCAGGACAGCCGCAACCGGCCTCCTTGCCTCCACCGCGGCCGGGCTCAACCCGAAGCCGCGCGTGTTTCTTTCCGCCTCGGCAGTGGGGTACTACGGAGACCGGGGAGATGAGATTCTTACAGAGGAAAGCCCTCCGGGAAGGGGCTTCTTGGCGGAAGTCTGCCGGCAATGGGAAGCAAGCTGCGCGCCCGCCCGGAGCGCGGGGATCCCTGTGGCCGTTCTTCGCCTCGGCGTAGTGCTTGCCTCGGAAGGGGGCGCCCTCGATCAGATGCTGCTGCCGTTCCGACGGGGGGTTGGCGGTATCCTCGGAACCGGAAAGCAGTACATGAGCTGGATTACTTTGGCGGACGCAGTGAGTGCAATGCTCCATCTGCTCGAAGGAGAGGGAGTGGACGGTGCTTACAACCTCTGCGCGCCTAACCCCGTCACCAATGCCGAGTTCGCCCGCACAGCAGCGCGCGTCCTGCGCCGGCCTGCGTGGGTGCGGGTTCCTGGGTTCGTGCTGCGGCTCATGCTTGGAGAGATGGCTCAGGAGATGCTTCTTTCCAGCACCCGTGCAGTTCCCGCGCGGCTGCTGCAGAGGGGCTTCGCGTTTCGGCATCCTCAACTGGAGGAAGCGCTCGCGCAGATGCTGGGGAGAGGGCCCCACACCGGCTGACCATGCAGGTCTCACCTGCTTGACAGGAGAGGATCATTGAGATCTACAATACGGCCAGTATCGAAGTTGGGGAGGCAGCCATGATTACCCGCGAGCAATATGAAGCCGCCGTTCGCAAGGCGAAAGAATACTTGACGAAAGCGTGCATCGTGCTCACACCGGAAGAGGCAAACCGCATCGAGGTGGCCGATTTTGGCCTGGGAGACCTGGAGCGCACGGGTCTCGAGATTGTGACGTACGTGAACACCGAGCGGTGTTGCGCCAAAGAACTTGTGCTGTTCCCTCACCAAACCTGCCCGGAGCATCGCCATCCGCCCATAGACGGCGATCCCGGCAAAGAAGAGACCTTCCGCTGCCGGTGGGGAACCGTTTACCTCTACGTTCCAGGAGAACCCACGCCCAATCCGCAGGCCAAACCTCCTGAAGGCAGCGAAGCATACTTTACCGTGAAGCACGAGGTAAAACTTACCCCTGGAGACCAGTACACGCTCTATCCCAATACCCTGCACTGGTTCCAGGCCGGCCCCGAGGGAGCAATCGTGTCCGAATTCTCTACGCGCAGCAGGGATGAGTCCGACGTCTTCACCGACCCGCGCATCGTGAGAGAACCCGAGGTAGCCTAGCACGGCCGCAGGGACCGGCGCATCGGATACCGGAAGCTCAGAACCTGTCGGTTTCTACCTGCAGCCGAATGGATCTCAGCACCGCGGCCACACGCTCAGCTTCGGCAGCTTCCCCGGTAAAGGCGATGGCACGTCCCCGCACGTGGGCTTCTACTGCGATGTGCTCCGCTTCCTCGAGGCTGCACCCCGTGGCTCTCTGCAATTGAAGGATCACTTCGTCAAAGGTGTGGCAATCGCAGTTGTAGAGGATCACCACCCACGGTCCCTCGATGTCGGCAGGCAGATCGGTTCTTTCTCTTAATTCCCCTTCCGGAACGAACCTTGGATCCATGGGAGTATGCCCTGTGTCCATCGGGAGGAACCCCTCCCCTATCACAATCCCATTGTACCACTACCGCCGGGTAGAAGCTCGGGCGGCGCCTAGGGGGTTACAGGTCCGCAGCTCCACACGACGGGGAAATACTCGCCCTGAAGGATCTCGCCGGGCTTCACTGTAACGCGGTGTTCCACCAGATGGGACCCGTTGGGAACATACCGCGTCCATCCCGGCATGTAGTGAACGGCGATGGCAGGCCGGCCGCGGTTGGACCGGTTAGGCGGACTGCCATGCCACGTGAGGCAATGGTGGAACATCACTTCGCCGGCCTTGACCGGGCAGGGCACCCATTCCACCTTCTCGCCGGGCGGTACGAGCGTCGGGTCGTAGGCTGGGGTGAAATCCTCTTCATGGGTCCCAATGGTCCCTCCCTTGTGGGGACCCCATAGATGGCTGCGGGGCACCATCCACATGCAGCCGTTCTCTATATCGGCATCCTCCAGAGCCATCCACGCGCTCACCAGATCTGCCGGCTGGATGATGGGCCAATAGGGATGGTCCTGATGCCAGTTCGTAGGTCCCCCGATGACGGGAGGCTTGTACTGCACCTGGTCGTGCCACACGCGCACCACGTCGGAGCCCATGAGGCGACTCACCGCTTCGCAGATCTGGGGGTTGTAGATATGGGCGCGGAACAAGTCATCCGCTTCCCAAATGTTCACCACTTGAATGACGACCTGCTGGGACCCGTCTCCCAGGAGGTTTCGCTTCGCTTCCGGTTGTGCGGCGGAGCGCCCGTCCAGAACTTCGGCGAGGCGAGTACGCAGGGCCTTTACGCCTGCCTCGTCCATCACGCGCCCGTAGTGCAAAAACCCTTGCTCCCTAAACTGGGCGATTTGTGCCTCTGAGATCATTCGCCGATCCTCCCGGTTCCTGCAGGCCGTTCCCTTGGGATGCGCTCCGCATTCGGAGTTTATTGTGCCCGGCATATGCGGTTTTGTCAACGCTTTTCTTGCGTGATGAGCGCCTGGCAGCCGAAAGAACGTGTGGTAACGGGACGCTGGTGTCAGGCAGCCTCTGGCAAATCTAGGGGTATGGGGATCGGCTGAGATGCGTCGAGGGCGCGCTGAACCATCTCGCCGGCGGAGGAAGCCTCATCTGGATAAACAGCCGTCCCGATGCGGAGGATGATGGGAGCCCGCCCGGCGTGGAGGCCGTCGCCTTCGATCCAGCCTCCCAATGTGGCTGCGAGGCGCTGAGACACGAAGTGCACCTTCTCGTCGGTATGGGGCAAGATCAAGCCGAATTGCTGGGGCCCGAAGCGCGTGACGATGTCCACTCGGCGCACATGAGTGCGGATGAGGTGGGCGGCGCGGCGGAGAACTTCGTCGCCGCGCAAGGTTCCCAAGGTGCGGCTTAGGAGCTGGTGGCCCTCGAGTTCAGCGATGAGAATAGCCAGGGGATACTGATAGCGGGCTGCGCGGTTGAGTTCCTCTTCCAGGCGAAGTTGGAAGTAGTTGCGGTTGTAGAGGCGCGTAAGGCTGTCCACCACGCCTTCGGGACCGGTTTCGGCAGGAGCCGCCGAGCCGCGAAGGCCATCGGGCTGCCGGTAGCGCTTGCTGATTTCGCGCTGAGCTTCTTTGAGCTCTTCGGTGGTGATGATCTTGCGAAGCTTCCGGGTGGAGTTGCGCAGGATATGAGACACGTAATTGCACGATATGCCCAACGCACGGGCAATCTCCGTTTGGTTGCGGCCATGGAAGAAGTATTGGTCAATTACCGTCTGTTCTAGGGCCTTCAGGCGTGCCAGGGCATCGTCCAGAACGAGGCGCTCTTCCACGGGGAGCTGAAACTCTACGCGCGTGTCTGCGCAGACGCGGTCCAGATCATACCCTGCGGCATCGTCGTTGGGATCGGATCCGCCATCCAGGGAGGCGACTTTGAAGACCTCCCGTGTGGTGAGCAGATCGGCGACGGCCTCTTCGGACATACCGGTTAGTTGGGCGATCTCGGCATGGGTGGGCGCCCTTCCGAGTTCCTGGGAGAGGCTCTCGATGACGCGCGTCACGCGCTGGTTGAGTTCCTGGAGCCAGGCAGGCTCCTTGATGATCTTGCCCCGATCTCTGAGATAGTGCTTGATCTGCCCGATGATGAAGTGCGTTGCGTAAGTGCTGAACTTCACGCCCTTGTCGGCGTTATACCCGTCTACTGCGGTGATGAGGCCGATATACCCTTCTTGGACGAGGTCTTCTACGGGTTCTGCGGACCCTGCGAAGCGCCGGGCGACGCTTTCCACGAGGTTGGCGTACTGCATCACGATGCGGTCACGCAGTTCCGGCTTGCGCGTAGATTGGTACCTGCGCAAAAGCGCAGCAACCTCATGATCCGAAAGGCGGCGGGAGGTGTCTTGTCGCATATCCCTTGCCGACGCGGCGTTCGTCCATCTTTCGCCGCTCGCGTCATCCATGACGGAGCCTATGGGCCTGCGGGGAGAGTGGCTTGCCCTCAAGGCTCTCCGTACTGTGATTATTGCCGGAAAGGCGCGCGAACTGGAGGGCCCGCACCCTTCAGCCCTTGATGCCCGTGAGCGTCACGCCTTGGATGAAGGTCCTCTGCGCGAGGAAGAAGATTACGAGAATGGGAAGCGTCATCACGGTGCTGGCCGCCATGAGCATCGCCCACTCTGCGCCGTGCTGGCTCACGAACCGCTGGAGGCCCAAGGAGAGGGTGTAGCTCCGCTCGTCATTGAGGTACATGAGGGGCCCCAAAAAGTCGTTCCATGCGCCGATGAAGGTGAAGAGCCCTACGGTGGCCAGGGCCGGCTTCGCCAGCGGAAGAATGATGCGGCCATAGATGGCCAATTCCGAGCAGCCGTCAATCTTGGCGGCGTCGGAGAGCTCGTTGGGAATGGTGAGAAAGAACTGCCTCAGCAGGAATACCGAGAAGGCACTGCCGAAGAACGAGGGCACAACCAGCGGCTTGATGCTTCCGATCCAACCAAGCCATTTGAAGATGGTGAAGGTTGGGATGAGCGTTACTTGCGCCGGAAGGATCATGGTAGACACGAGCACCAAGAACACTGCGTCGCGGCCGCGCCATCGTATCTTGGCCAAGCTGTAGGCTACCAGCGAACACGACACAACGGTCCCTGCTACGTTGAGGCAGCAGATAACGAGGGTGTTCCACGTATAGCGGGCAAACGGGATATAAGTCAGAGCGCGCGGATAATTGCGCCATACAAGCGGATGAGGGATCCACACCGGAGGCATGGCGAATACTTGACTGTCGGGCTTGAGCGAGGTGCTTACCAGCCAGTAGAAGGGCAGAGCGAAGAAGAGGCCGATGCCCAGCAGCATCCCGTGGGAAGCCGCGGCCTGAAGAATACGGGCGATGTTCCGGGCGTTCCGCGTATTTCTCATCGCGCGTTGCGGTGTCATGCGGCCGCACACGCCCGCCGTTTGTACCCTGCGGATGCTCGCGTCATCATCGCGGCTCTCCAGCGTAATACACCCACCGCGCCGAAGTTCGGAACACGACGAGGGCGCAAGCAAGCGCAATCACAAATAAAAACCACGCCATGGCCGATGCATACCCCATTTTGAAGTCCAGAAAAGCTTGGTTGAAGAGATGAAGGGCATAGAACATCGTGGCATCCTGGGGACCGCCATTGGTCATCACATAAGCCTGAGTGAAGTACTGGAATGACCCGATGAGGCCCATGATAAGGTTGAACAGAATTACCGGTGAGAGCATAGGGAGCGTCACGTGGCGAAAGCGCGCCCATCTCCCCGCTCCGTCCAGGGCTGCCGCTTCATAAAGAGCCTCGGGAATGTCTTGGAGGCCTGCCAGGTAGATCACCATGCTTCCGCCGGCGCCCCAAACGCCCATCAGGATGAGCCCCGGCTTGGCCCATGCCGGATCCGTCAGCCAGGCCGGCGGATGCACGATCCCTACCCACCGCAACGCGACATTCACCAACCCGATCTCGGGGTTCAGAAGCCACAGCCAGATGATGGAAGCGGCCACCACCGGCGTGATGCTCGGGAGGTAATAAAGCGTGCGGTAGAATGCGATGCCGCGCAGCTTGCGGTTCAACAAAAGGGCGATGCCTAGAGAGGCTGCCAGCCCAACGGGTAACCCCACCACCACCATGTAAAGGGTATTCCAGAGAGATTTCCAAAAGAGGGGATCCTCCAGGAACATCCGTTCATAATTCTGCAGTCCCACCCAATGTGGGGGACGGATGGCGTCGTAACTGCAAAAGCTGTAATAGAGCGACGCAGCAATGGGATAGGCTGTGAAGACGCTGAAGCCGATGAACCATGGAGCCGCAAAGAGCAATCCGTACGCTACATTGCGCTTCGCTTCTCGTCCGCTCATTGATGCTCCTGTGTCCGTATTGTCTGCATCGCTGCCTGCAATAATGCCATGCCCGCCGGCATTGAGGGGAACTAACGCCCCAGGTCCGCAAGGGTGCGCTTCAGCTCGAGGCTCATCCGCGTTTGTAGGTCATCCAAAAGACGCTTGGGATCTTTACCGCCCAGCATGGCTGCCTGCTCCACGCGGGTAATCTCCCGGCTGTAGGTGGGCCAGATTGGGATGGGAGGAGGTCCAAAGGAGTTGGCGCCCTGGGCGATGGCGATGGCAAAGCGGAAGAGGGGATCCCGCTGGAATGCAGGATCTCTCCCCACTTCAAGGAGCGGCGGAACGTTACCGATGCCCAAGCAAAATTCCTTCACCGCATGGGGACTACTGATCCAGTTCAGGAATTCCCAGGCTTCCACCTTGTGTTTGCATGCTGCGGGGATTACGAATACGCTTCCCCCTGCGGTGGTGCAATCGGTGCGGCCGCCAGGCGGAGCAGGAAGGGCGAACCAACCCCAGTTCAGCTTCGGCGCATACCTGCGGATGAATTCCTTGGCCCATTCTCCTGTGGACCACATCGCTACTTTACCCACGAAGAACGGGCCGCTGGGAGTTTCGTCGCTGCCGAAGGTCGTTTGAAATGCTTCCATACGCTGGATGTCATACTTCTTGCGGTAAGAGGCCATCCACTCCAGAGCGGCTACATTGTGGGGATCGTTTGCCGTGATGCGCTTGGACCGCGTGTCGTACCATCCGCCTCCGAAGACGTAGGCCCAGAGGTTGAGCCCGCCGGGCCGAAAGCCGTACCGGATGAAATTCCCATGGGCATCGTACTTCGTGCAAGCCCGTGCCGCCGCATCCAATTCGGCAATGGTGCGAGGAGGGTTGTTGGGATCCAGCCCCGCATCGGCAAAGATTGCCTTGTTGTAGGCAATGAAATTGGTGTTGGTGGTTACCGCGAGGCCGTATACATGTCCCTCTATCTGAAGCATCTTGGCGACGCCCGGGGCGAACTCGCGGTTCACGTCACGACCGCTCTTGAGTAGGTAATGATCAAGCGGCGTGAGAACACCGCGCATGGCGTACCCCGCAAGCTCATCGGCCCATACGGTGGACATCACGTCGGGGGTGGCTCCTCCCGCAAAGGCGATGCGCACCTTTTGGTATCCGGAATTGCCGAACTGCGACAGCATGTGCACATGGATATGCGGATGGGTCCGGTTGAACTCGTTGATGAGGCGCTGCTGGACCTCGAATTCGTGTCCCGACCACCCGGTCCAATACACAATCTCGGTAACGCCCTTGGCTGCGGGCTTTTCGCATCCGGCTAGGACTGCGGTGATCGCCAAGATCGGCACTATGCACAGGCGCATAAGGATTTCCCGAAAGAATGCCGAATAAGCACATGCGTGCGATGCGGCTGCCATCTGCGTCCAACCGGGCCTGAGGCGGCTTGTGGCATACTTCATGCAGGGGTTCCAGATGGATCCCATCTAAGGAGCGTTCCGGATGCGGTTTATTCTCATCGGCGTACTTTTCCTGCTGGCCCTACCCACATGGGCTCAATTCGGAGGCTTTTCGCTGTCTGGAGCGAACTTGCCGAGGCCTTCCATGCCAAGCCTGCCCACTGTTCAGGCTGCACCGACCCTGCCGAGCGTCACTGCGATCCGGCCCTCCGGACCCCGCTTGCTGGTGAACCCGACTGCGGTGGCCCCTACGCCGGAAGGACTTTCCGCCCCGGCGGCCCTCAGCATAGGGCCTTTCATTCAGCCGCCGTACGTGTCCGAAGCCAAACCGGTTGTGGGTTCTGTGATCGAACCGGTGGCGGCAGGCTATGCAGGGTTTCTGGAGCCTGGGCCCATCGTCAACCAAACAGCACCGGCCCAATCCGAGCCCCGACCCCAGTTCGGACCCATCGTACCTGCGGCGCTGGATCTGAACCCAGTGATTGTGGAACCGCTCAAGGCAACATCGCTCGAGCCTGCGAAGGTTCAGATACAATCTCCAGCCGGCCCGCAGCCTTCGGCGGTTCAGGCGGCCTTCCCATCGCCGCCCGGGCCCACGGTACCGCACCTCCTCATCCCTGTAACAGATCTATTTGCCCGCCCGTCTGCTCCGCGCGCGGCGGACCGGTGATGCCCAGAACGGCAATGGCTCCTGCAAGCGCGAACACCAGGGACCCTAGGAAGACCCCGGTATACGAAGTGTACTGCGCCAACAATCCTCCCGCAAGCCCGTAGAGGGCGGTCGGCGCCAGGAGCAGGGAAGACACCCCCACAGCGAAGGGGCGCTCAGCGGGACTGGTGCTCTCCAGGAGAACATTGCTTGTAAGCATCCAAAGGCCGTCTTGTGCCCCGCCCATGAGGAAGAAGACGATGGGCAGTGTCCACATTCCGGCGGAGGATGCAGCCAATGCAGCCATGGGCATCAATACGACAGCGGCAGTGATGATGCGCAGGCCGGTTACGGCCCCGTGCCGATCGGACACCCAGCCCCACACGGGCCCTGTGACCAGACGCCCAACATTTTGCACCACTACGTACACTCCCACCATGCGCAGAGACACGTGAAGGTCGTTGCGTGCGTACAACACGTAGAAGGGGCCGGCCATTCCCGAGCCGTCCAGCAGGAGCCGGTAGAGAACGAGCCGGGCAACCCGCGGATACCGGCGCAGCATAGGGCCCACGCGGCGCACATAGGCATTGAATGCCGGCTTCTCGTCCTCATCCGGCAGGTCTCCCTTGGGCTCCCGAACAAATGCCAGCGCCAACTCCGACAACCATGCGCACGCGCACCATAGTGCTCCGAGCAAGGCAAAGTTGCGCGGGAAGGGCAGTCCGCGAGATTGCAGGATGCGCGCGACGATTGCACCGCACACCATGGCCAGCAGGCCCATGAGCGTTTGCATCATTCCGAAAAGGCGCCCCCTGGCCCGGGGAGGGATCGCCTTGGCAACGATATCCAGCCAGCTTACCGCGGAGGCGCCGTCCATCAGCGAGAAGATTGATGTGAATACGAGCAACCCCACCAACGCGAGTTGCGGCCGGGTAGCTCCCCAGGCTAGGAGGATTGCAGGTACGAACAGCAACCCCGCCCGGCTGATGCCTGCCGTCAAGAGCAGATACCGTTTGTGGTAGGCGCGGCCGTGGATCCAATGGGCAGCGAAGAGGGCCGGAAGGCTGTACCCTACCGACTGCATGAGACGGGTGAAGCCGATGACCGTGTCGCTTGCGTGGAGCCTGCTGAGGAGAACCGGCAAGACCGTGGATCCATCGAAGAAGGCAAGCCCGGCGAAGAAGGCGCAGGCCTCCAACAGGAGCACGGCGAAGTTCCAGCGAAAGTTACGGGCGACGAAGGCCGCCGCCCGCTCCTCGCCCGTGCCTGCAGGATGTTCCGTTAAAGGAGCTATCTACGCGCCTCCCTGGAAAGCACCTGGAGCCCGGAATTCTTGGCGCGGGCATCGCGCATATCCTGCAGAAGGGGTAGGATGCGCGGATATGTGATGAACACCTGCAGCACATAATAGCTGAAGAGGCGGTCCTCGTCGGCTTTGGGGCCCGATTTGTTCTGTTCGCCCAGGGCCTTGCGCGCTTCAGTCACCGCCGCCCCAACCTGCTGCGGAGTGAGGATCCCACGGATGGCCTCCACCAGTGATTTGAGCGTGGCGGCATCCTCTTTGTCTCTCCTGGCGATGAACTCGGCCTGGATCTTCTTGACACGTTCGTCGAAGTCTTTGGGCACCTCGCCCCCTGAAAGGAGCCGCCGCCGGGTCGCCTTAATCTGGGCGGCAATCTCTTTGATTGGAGGCACAGCGGCATCGGCGAGCTTCTTGTTGTAGTCCTGCTGAGCCTGTTGTATCGTCGGGATGAGCTTATCAATCTGCTCGGGTGTGAGGTTCAGCGGATTGAGCACGCGGAGCTTATCTATGTCATCTATGTCGTTGAAGAGGGCGACCACTTCCGGCGGAACGAACTGCGACTGGGCTTTGGCGCTCCGGGGCGCACCGGCCGCCAGCCACACTGCCGCAAAGGTTATCGCAGCGAACGAGAGCAGCTTCATGGAAGGCACCTCCTTGCAATGGAAGCACGCCGCATCAGTACCCCTATTATATCCCCAGGACGTTCCGGCAACCATCATTTGCGGAGCGAGCGTCGGGGGGCAGGGCCAAGCCGGCGTTTGATGGGGGCAGGAATTGAAACTGCGTTGGCGACGACCTGGCCCCGTACGGGGGTGCCCTGTTGGACTTTTCGGCCGCTCGCAACGTAACGGACGAACAGAGCAGGCAAGCCTATTGCGCCTGCGCCCAGCTTCGCGCGATCCTGCAAATGGAAGTGGATGTGCGGTTCCGATGAGTTGCCCGAATTTCCGCACAAGCCCAGCACCTGCCCCATCCGAACCCGCTGGCCTGCATGAACCCGGATGCTGCCGTTCCTGAAGTGGCAAAGCACGGCGTATTCGCTGTTGCCCAAATCCAGTACGACGTGGTTTCCATAGAGCTGTTGGGGGTTCATCACCCCGGGCGTGTTGTCCGGCACTCCGTCTACGGACAGGATCACGGTGCCGGGGGCAGGGGCAAGAACCGGCTGGCCCCAAGCATAATAATCGCTGTTTCGCTTGCCGTCACCCCGGTGGGTGGAACCCTGCTTCACGATGAGGAAGTCGTAGGCATGCCGTTGGTCCCGGGCATTTACATGGTAGTTCTGCTGGATCGTGTCTCCGCCCCAGAACACGTACCAGGAGCCTCGAAAGGGAAGCTGCAATCTGCTCTTCGTACGGTAGCCGGCCTTGGGGTCGGGGGGCAAGGCTCCTGCCGGGCGCAGGAATAGACCGGCGATGCGTCCCTCTTCGTCGAAAGATGCCTGTATCTGAAGCTGCCGATCGCCCCAGGAATGCAGCGACACGTAGACATCGAAATCCTGATAGCGGCTCACCTCGTCTCGGATACGCGGGCCGATGGATGCGTAGGCTAGGATGTCCTTCAGGATTTGGGTGATGCGCTCTTCCGGCACAGCTTGGCGCATCTGCTGGTTGAAAAGCCTGTAGAGGCCGGGCCCATCCCCGTTCACACAGAACCCATCTATCCGGCGCCCCATCTCCAGCGCACGGGTTGCCCGGTCTCCCTGCACAGGCGCCTGTGCGAAGCCGGCGGACCCGAGTGCGGCGAGGATAAGGGCTAAGAGCATCCCAACGCACGGGCGGAAAGCCAACCATCGCGTCACGATCCTGACCCTCCCGAAATCAAGGGGTGATGCGTTCCAGTCCATGCAGATACGGGCGCAGCACGGGGGGAACCGTTACGGAGCCGTCTGCGTTTTGGTAATTCTCCAGGATTGCGATGAGCGTGCGCGGCAGGGCAAGCCCCGATCCGTTCAGCGTGTGGACGAATTCCACACGGCCGGTTTCGTTACGGAAGCGTATCCCGGCACGACGTGCTTGGAAGTCGCGGAAGTTCGAACAGGAAGACACCTCGAGCCATTCGCCCTGACCGGGAGCGTCGCCGCACCCCGGCGCCCACACCTCAACGTCGTACTTGTCTGCCGCCGAGAAAGAGAGGTCGCCCGTACACATATGGACCACCCGGTGGGGCAATCCGAGGAGGCGGCACACGTCTTCGGCATCATTGAGCAGGGAAAGAAGCTCGGCGTCGGAAGCCTCCGGGCGTACAAACTTCACCATCTCCACCTTATCGAATTGGTGCCCGCGCTTGATGCCGCGCACATCCCTCCCGGCGGACATCTTTTCGCGGCGGAAGCAGGGGGTATAGGCTACGTACCGGATGGGGAGGGCTGCGGCATCCAGGATCTCGTCACGGTGAATATTCGTTACCGGCACCTCGGCTGTAGGGATCAGCCAGAGGTCCTCTTCAATATCCCGGTAGAGGTTGTCTCCGAATTTGGGCAGGTTCCCTGTTCCCACGAGGCACTCTCCTCGAACTAGGAACGGGGGATACACTTCGGTATATCCGTGTTGCTTGATGTGCAGATCTAGGAACCAGGTGATGAGCGCGCGCTGGAGGGCGGCACCGGCGCCTTTCAGAATGTAGAAGCGCGATCCGCTGATCTTGACGCCGCGTTCTATATCCAGGATGCCGAGATATGCACCGATCTCCCAGTGCGGCTTGGGCTGGAAGGCAAACTGCCGCGGTTCTCCTTCTGTGCGTACCACTACGTTGTCGCGTTCGTCGCGGCCATAGGGAACTCCGGGGGCGGGCAAGTTGGGGAGGGTGAGCATCAGCTCGTGTTGCTTGGCCGCGACGGCATTCAACCGAGCTTCGGCGGCTGCAATCTTCTCGCCCACACGCCGCATCTCTTCCTTGAGGGCTTCCCGCTCCTGGGGATCCTTGGTAGCGCCTACGCGCTTGCTGCCGACATTGCGCTGATTGCGGAGAGCGCCTATTTCCGTTTCGATCTCTCGGCGCTGGGCATCGAGGTCGAGCACCTGGTCTACCAAGGCGGGGTCGGCGCCTACTTTTTGGAGGCCTTCCTTTACTGCATCAGGTTGCTCCCGGATGCGTCGGATATCGAGCATTGCGTGTACCTCGATGAGTGGTTCGGATGTGCGGGCTAGCAGTTCTGCACGCC
>JBMFSQ010000030.1:0-41248 GCA_049967475.1 Chthonomonadales bacterium
GCCCAACACCATGCCGCCGGCTTCAACGGCGCCATCTCCCCTTCAGAATGGGCTGGCGGCGGACCTCTCTAGAGAGCTGGCCTCATCCCTTCATGGCGCCTAATTTGGCTTGGAGCAGATCCACCAGTTCTGAAAGGTTGATGCGGATGCCGAGCATCGGGAACCCGCCGCCGAACGGACCTCCCGGCTGCATCGGCATGTTTCGAGGGCCCATCCGGCCGGGCCCACCCGGCCCTGTAAAGGGACCGCCGAGCCCTCCTTGCGGGGGTTGGGGCGCATTTCCCGGTTCAGCAGGACCGTTCCCCGGTCCAACCGGTGGCACTGGGCCCGGCCCGAAACCGCCCGGCTGCCCCGGTCCGGGTCCCGGCGCTCCCGGCTGGAACGGACGGTTCTGTGGCCCCATAGCGCCCATCCATGGCTGAGGACCTTCCACGAGCATTCTGAGGCCCCGAGCCTTCTGGGGACCGATGGAACGCTCCAGGGCATCCCAATCTGCGGCCTGCTGCTGACCGTAGCGGGCCAACAATTGCCCCAATCGCGGGCCGCTCTCAGCAGGGGGGAGGGATCCTGCATCCGCCGCAAGGAGGGCACGGTATTCCTCATCCAGGATCTGCGCGGCCTGATCCTGGAGTGTACGTTCCGCACCGGCCAGGCGTTTGAGAATGGGCAAAGCCGTTTCGATTTCCCGGCGGCTCAGTCCAAGAGTGACAATATGCCGTAGGGCCACGATTTTGGCCACCTTGCGCGCCAATTCCGGCGATTGGATCCCTGGCGGAAGGCCCATGGCAGGCTGCTGCATCATGCCGGCTCCAGGGGGCATACCGGGAGGTCCTGGAAATCCCTGGGCCAGACCGATCGCCTCAGTCAAAACGAGGAACGCTCCAACCGTCATAATCTTCCGGCAGGTGCTCATCTTCATGATCCTTTCTTGAGGGTAACTCCAGACGAAGGGGAGGCGCCGAGGACGGAGGCATACGCGGCGATGGCGCCGGAAATATCGCCTACTCGTTCAGCCGTGCGTCCTAAGCGCATCGCGAGTTCGGGCCGAGGCCAATAGGCATAAGCCTGGCCATACGCCCATCGGGCGGCGGGGTAGTTGCCTGCCTCCTCGTAGTAGGCGCCCCACCGCGCCCACGCTTCTCCTGCATCTGCAGCGCCGGGCGTGTCCGTTGAATACGCAAGTTCCTTTCGCCGCTCGGGCATGTTGCATCGTTTCGCGGCGGCGAACCAAGCCCGGTACCGCGGGCAGTGAAGCGATCGGGGATGCCTCAGATGCGGCCGATTGTGCCTCCGGAGAATCCTGTGCCGCGGAAACTTCCGCCCGGTGGCTGAAACAATCGTCCCGTGCGTGTGCGCCTCCCCAGATCTGCCCAAAATGGACGCCGTGCGGACAATCGCCGGCATTGCGGTGCGTGGGCCGGAAAGAACGGATAGGGTGCGGGTGGAATGGCAGTTGCCCCAACCAGACACTCCGGCAAAGAATACAAGGGCACCGAGCGCGCCTGCTGCAGCAAGCCAGCCTGGTGCGGCGAAGCGAAACCACAACGGCGGGTTGACCCGAGGAGCCCCATCCATCCCACAGCCTACAAAATGGGGGAGAACCGACGGTTCGGCCGCCAAAGATGCCGTGAGGATCTGATAATCCGCCAAGGCATTCCGGCATTGCGCGCAGCGACACACGTGATGGTGCAGCCATGAACCGGACCTTGGCGTCCGGTCTGAGGCCACGAGCTGCGAAAGCTTCCATTGAGCGTACATACACAGCATGGTCATTCCGCTGTCTCTCTCAGAATGCGGCGAAGACGACGTAATCCCGCCGCGATGCGACCCATCACCGTGCTCCTCCGGAGCCCCAGGGCCAGGCCCGTCTCAGCCAGCGTCAATCCCAGCGTGTAATGCATGAGCAGGGGTACGCGTTGTTCGTCCGGCAACCTTTCCACGGCGGCGGCAAGGATGGCGCGCCGTTCACCCAACAGCACCGCAACCTCCGGTGACGGAGACGGGTCCAGTATATTCTCTGCAAGGGTCACTGTATCTCGCGTGCGCTTGCGCCGGACGGCATCGCGGCAGAGGTTCCGCACGATGCTCAGAAACCACGGCCCCCACGCATCCTCGGTGCGGTACCGATGGGCGGCCGTCATCGCCTTGACCATTGCTTCCTGCACCACGTCTTCTGCTTCCTCCCGATGCCTGAGCACAGCGAACGCATAGGCAAAGGCGATGCCCCGATACTGCTCGGCCAACCGAGCTACTTGCTCCTCTATGGATGAAGCAGCCTGGCGGGAAGCAGTGCTTGCCGTGGAGGGACCTGGGACGCACGTTGTAGATGCATCGGCCATGGCGTTAGGGGAACGCAGAGGTTCCGTTCACCTAATATACGCACGACGCCGGCGAATGAAACAGCGGATTTGCTGCTGCCCATTTCCCGCCGATCCGATTGCGCCCGGCAGCAAACCGTGTTTGAACCCGTTGCCCATCAGGTGATGGATGCCGGCCTTCCCGCCGCCACTTCGATCACAGGGTGATTGAGACACGGTGAACGGCCGCGCGGATGCAATGGACGAGGCGGCGGATGCAAGCCAGCGGCAATCCGAGCCCCATGCAGGCAGTGCCGGCCAAGAAGCACGGGCGCGCCGGTTCCCAATGGGCATCCCTCATCAGAACGCTGGGGTGGGAGCGAGGCTGCCCGGCACTGTCATTTCACCGCATTCTTGCGGGAGGCGCTCTGCGCGCGGACAGGCTCCAGGTACGCAGCAAGGTCGTCTGCTACCTCTGGGGTTACAAAGGTTGCCGGATGCCCCGAAGCCACGTGGAGTGTCTGCTGCTGAAGCGCCTGGCCCTGGCGCGTGTCCCACCATACCAGGCGGTAATCCCCTGGTTTCATGCCTGCCAGGATGATACGCCCCTGGCCAGGAGACGGCCCATTCCGATTGAGGATCCACAGACCTGCGAAGTTCGGCGCCGAACGGCCGATGACGGCGAGAGAAGGGGCATAGGGATTGAGCACGAAGCGGTCCACACGCACCCAATCGGCACCCTCGTTTTCCACCTCAACCGTGTGGGCTCCTGTAGGCACCCTCACTTCGACAAATTCGTTGACCCCATGCTGGCGGCCTTCGCCCGGAATCTCCTTGGAACCGGCAACCGAGCCATCTACGCGGACGAGCACGTGGCCACCTCCTGCGGACACCTGGTCTATTTCCACGCGAAACGTCCCTGAAGCAGGGTAATCCACATGGAACCGTATCAACGGCAGCATCTGTTTGTGCGCAGTCCCCTGGAGATACGATGGCAGCGCTGCCAGACCCGCCACATACCCAGTCGGCAATACTGTGAAGTCCGTCTGTTTAGCGGTTGACCATCCTCCGCCGGGGCTTACGGCCAGCGATGCGCGCGACGGGGTGTCTACCTCCGGTGCGGCGGCAACCAACCCTCGTCTGCTTGGAAGCCCAGACGCAGCCAGGAAGGCAGCCGCTGCGTGGAAATCCTGATACACGTCCAGCCGATCCACTTCGTGCCAGTCCCAAAGCTGCGCGCCTCCGGAAGGCGACCCCATAATGCCCGCCCAAATGGTGTTGTGGTACCATGCGTGGGTACCGTCGCCCTGGGGCCTCGCCGGGCCGAACTCGCCGAAGAAGATGGGTCGGCGGTGTTCTCGGGTGGGAAGTTCTGCAGCCGCCAAAGGCGCCGGCGGATAGGCATGGGGTTGCAGGTAATCCATCTCTTCCCACACCTTCATGAGGTCCATGCTGGAGCTGCTGGTGATAAGGTGTTTGTACGGATCCTGCTGGCGAATGAAGCGCGCCATCTCGCGGTGCCATGCCGCAACTTCATCTTCATGGTGGTGAAGCACCGCATCCGTGTATTGAACCTCGTTGAAGAGTTCCCACGCCATGATCGCCGGCGAATAACCCCATCGCGCAATGATGTAGCGGTACTTGGCCTTCGTAAGGGCAATCGCGCGTGGATTGGTGAAGAACTCGTCCGGAGTGCTCAGGAAACCGCCGTTCTTCACGTTCCAAGGGTTCTGGTCCCAATTGCTGTCGGTCTGCGTGCTGTACTGACCGTGATGTTGGAGCACCATCTGGAAGTGGATATGGTTCTTTTCGGCGGCAGCTACGATGGCATCCCACTTGCGGGCTACGTCGAGGCTCAGTTGCCCCACAGGGAGCGAACCGGAGGGGAGCCAGTCCAAATTCTTGCCGTCCCAGGCATCCATCCAGATGCGCGACCAGTTTTCGCCAGCCTTTCCCATCTTTTCCAGGCGGCCCTCGATGTCTCCCGGCTTGCCGTCTCCCCATGCCTGGTTGTTCCCCAGAGGGAAGAACGTCGTGCCGTTCTCAAACTGGAAACGGCGGCCGTCGCTCGGGTCAATCCGGATGAAGCCGGGAGCGGGCGTTCCGCTGACCTGAAATTCCCGCTTTTCCAGCTTTTCAGGGTTCACCGGCATCCCGTTGAGTGTAACCGATGCCACCTCCAATCGGCCGGGCATCTGGGGGGTATAGCGCGCCCGCCACGTGGTGCCCCCGTCGAAGAAGGCCGGGATCTTGACGCTTCGGCCGGCGGGGGTTGCAAATGTGACGATGACGTCATTCTGAGTGTAGTCGAATGGGTTGCCATGGATCTGCGGAAGCTGGAAGCTCACCTCGACCATCGGATAGGTTCTGCGCCCCGCGGCTTCCTGCGAACCCCGATCTGCCCCTGTGGGGCTATACCCCTGGTAGCCGCTGTAGTTACCGGACAACGGCGTATCCGTTCCCCCAGGCCGCGTGCTGCTGAGCAAATCTGCCCCTCCGCAGCCAAGGACCGATAGCAGTACAAATCCTTGCATCGAGGCCACAATCAAGCGGGCAGCCACTCCGACTATGTTCCGTACTGCATGCCGATGACGCATCTGCATCCACCTTACGCGCGATGGTCAAGTGGTGTTCGCGCGTTTTCCCATACGGCAGTCCTCCGAGCCCTTGCCGTGCTTTCCCCCTGCTGAGCCCTCTCTTATTCTCGGCATCTCAGCAGGCGTCGTTTCCGGCTGAAGTCTGCCGTCCGGTTGCGCAGCGCGCCGGATCCTTCAGCCGTTGGACGGCGGCACGGGTGTCGGCAGCAACGCTTCCCATTCCTGGAACGTCCTGCGCGTGTGCTGGGAATACTCCTTCATCAGTTCGAGTGCCAGCGGTGTAGGTGCGACGCGCCTCACCCGGGCGATAGGGCATGGGAGCCATTCCACATGACCCATGAGGCGGCATACAAGGGGCCGTACAGGATAAATCGCACATCTGTGGAGCTCCATATCCCGGTAGGGACACAGCCGCACGGACACCCCGTCTCCCAGCTCTACCTCCTTGGATTGGGCACGCACCCGCTGGATATAGTCCCGATCTTCGGATCCTAATATATACTGTCGAACGGCTTCAAACTCACCTTGTGACAGCTTTACGCCTGCTTCGCAACGAAGACCGCACTCATCACACCCATCGCAGGTGGAGAGATCCACCGTTCCTAGAACCGCAGCGGCGAGTTTCGCCAGAGCGGCTGCGCCATGCCCGGCCTGCGCATCCCGGCGGTTTTCGATCTTCGCCGTCATGGACGTACGCTCAGGTTGCCTTCGCTCGCAGGTGCGCTCGTTGATTGCGGATAGAACTGAAGTGTGACGCCGCATTTGCGCGCACGCGCGGGATCCACCCAACTCTGGTACGCTCGCGGCACTGCAGCAATGGTGGGGGATCCGTCGCTATAGTAGCGCAGATTGGGGTGCTCGTCAAAGAACTTGATCCAGTACTCCAGGGTGCCTACCCGATAGCTCTTGCCCCCATCGGGCGTGATGCGTTCGATGTTGTAAGGGTCGAATGGGCAGAGCGATCCGCCATCCGTGATCTTGCGGCTGTTCCTGGTGATAGGCGATAGAACGGGTCGCCAGGCAGCCTTTATGATCGCGGTATTGTGATAATGCGTCCCGCCCTGTTCGCCATCCAACAGATAGCGGCGCGCGTCCTTCCTCGGCACCTGACCATAGGGCAAGGCGAGGATGTCCATCTGAGCGTTCGGGTTGATGGCCCGGGCATCCCGCACTGCCGTCGCGAGTTCCCATTGCACGCGTTCTGCCGTCATCCCGCGCATGGAGGAATGGGTCGAGGTGTGGTTTTGGATCTCGTACCCGTTCTTCAGGAGGTACGCGAATTTGTCTGCTACGCTGTCGGCTTGGCCGAAAGGTTCCTGATTGCGTCCCTCCTTGGGAAGCACGAAGAAGGTCCCTTTGGTAGGCCAATCCGGATGGGTTTTGTGGAATGTCTCGAGGATGCCTACGGCACAATCCGGTGCGATAGAGGGCTTGCCGTCGGATCCTGTGATGACCTTGAATTGCGTAGGGGATGCGTCATCGAAAGTGAGCACGATGGGCGTTTTACCTCCTGGAACGTCCATCTTGCCGCTAAGAAACTCGGAAAGGGTTACCGGGCGGTACCCACGCTTGTAAAAAGCCTCCAGATCCTTGCGGAACGTGTCCGGCCTGCGGTTGAGATCCGAATCCGGGCGGTTTGGATCGAAATGATGGTACATTACGATCATCACTGCGCCGGCCTCGTTGGCGTGGTAACTCTTCAGCTCGGCGTCGCTCAACCGCGCAGGTTCGGCGGGTTTGGCCGGAAGCGCCGCTACCTTTGGATGTTGCTGATGGCACCCCGCCAAGGCAATAAGGATGGTCAAACAAACGGTAGCCGCTGCGGGTATCGCGACCCGGGGCAAAGGTGGAACTGCTGCTGGCATAAAACTCTCCGGTGCATCCGTGCTTCGACTGAATTATACGGCCTGCAGATGCAAAACACAACACGGGAGCGTCGGAGGCACACCTTTGATCCGCAGCGGAGGTTTGATAAGGTGATCCAACGGGAAGGATCCGCGCCGTGCGGCCGAAACGAAAGCCGCGCTGCGCACCGGAATGAAGCGCCATTCTCAAAACGCATGGATCCTCGCGCTCCTGGAGCAGGATGGCAAACGGTTCGAGGTGATAGTGGCGCAGAAAGGACCGTCCCAGAGTGAGCAGGCCGCTCCATGACTACCGGAGGGTGCAGATGCAGTTGCGCCGGGAATTCGAGCCTTTCACCCGGCGCTATTGCCCGCAATGCGTGGAACCCTGTTGCCGCAAGCCCGCCCGCATCACCCCAACGGATATCCTGCTCGCCACCAGCCATGGCTGGCATCCAGGGCCGGAGTTTGCCGCCAGGGACCTGGTTGCCGAGGCTGCCGCCCTATGCGCAACGTGGCTGGAGGGGCATGAGGTCCCATCCACTGGAGAGCCATGCGATTTTCTTGGCCCCCGTGGATGCACGTTCCCTCACGACCTTCGTCCTTTCGGATGCACCATCTACATCTGCCCCATCATGCTCCGTGAGATGGATCGGGCGTCTCTGACGCGCATCCGCAGACTCATCCATGAGCTTACCCGCCACCATGCGGTCATCGCCAAGCTCATCTCCCCACGCTGATCCTCCCGAAACGAGGCGCAGCATGCCCTATCCGTTGTGCACTGCCGGGTCTTGTGCGCCGTCATCCCCCGCATCGGCAGCAAGCTCCGCCCCGAGCAGAAGGATTACCGCCGAGTAGAGGGCCCACACCATCAAGCTCACGATCGCCCCGAGGGGACCATAGATGCGGTTGAAGTGCCCGAGGCTCCGCACATACAGGCTGAAAAGGTACTTCGCAAACTCCCACGCAACTCCGGCGAACACGGCGCCCCGTATTGCGCGCCGCCACGGGATCGGGGGAGTAGGCAAGAACCGGTAGATCAAAGCGAACATCAGTACGGATACGGCCAGTGTGGCAGCCTGCGCCTCCAGGGGCACGAGGCGGGGCTGAAGCCCCCTCCAGATGCCCATAGAGGACCCAACCGATTGAACCCAAGCAACAACAGACGTAACGGCTACCGAGGCCAACAGCAGAACAAGGGTCACCGCTGCGAGAACGAGTGCGACGATCCGCCGAGCGAGCCACTTCCGTTTTGCGCCACCGCCGCGCATTTGATGGAAGGCAGCCTCCATCGTACCAAAGATGGCGCTGCCAGGCAGCAGCAAACCTACCAGGCTTACGACGCTGGCGAGGCCGCTCGTACGCCTTATTTGGTCGAGTGTCGTTGAAACCACATCCCCGCTCACCGGCAGCGCATCTTTAATAGCGTTCGTGACGCGATCCAGTGCGCCTGAAGAGCTACCCAGCGCCATCCCCAACAGGGCAACGCCCAAAGAAAGGATGGGCACGATGGAAAGGATCGCATAGAAGGCGATGGCCGCCGCCATCATCGGGCCGGAATGGCGTATGTAGTTGTGGTATACGCGAAGCATGGTGTGCAACGCGCGCTTGCCCGACCTTACCATGAAGGCCAACCCCCGGAAGATTAATGCCATGGTACCCAAGAAACACAACGTGACCGCACCAGCGGCAGGAAATCCGCAGAGGCAGCGGGAAACAACCCATAGCACCCTGCAGCCCGATGCAGCGGTGATCTAAAACGCAACCGGGGAAGGCGGCCGATACGCCTAACCTCGAAGGTAGGGAAGATGCAAAGGATACAGCACTGGTTCCGCACACTCTTTGTGCCGGTTGCATTCATTCTTTGGTCAGCAGGAGCATACGCCCAGGGCCCCGGGTGGATCCGCCTCTTTGACGGCAAGACGTTGAACGGCTGGACACTGGTAAACGGTTCGGGCGTCGGATATGTGGTTCAGGACGGCCTACTGGTGTGCCCGTCGAATGGGGGAGGGGACCTGTACACCAACCAGGAATTCAGCGACTTCATCTTCCGATTTGACTTCCGCCTGGATCCGGGAGGCAACAACGGCATCAGCATCCGGTCCAACATGAAGGGCAGCGGCACGTATGATGCCGGAACCGAGATCCAGATCCTGGATGACTACGACCCCATGTATGCGCATCTGGAACCCGGCCAATACTGCTGCGGAGTGTACAAGTTCATTCCTCCGAAACGCGGTGCCGAAAAGCCTGCGGGGCAATGGAACCACGAAGAGATCACCCTCATCGGCCGCAAGATCCGCGTAACCCTCAACGGCAAAGAGGTGATCAACGCCGATTTCAACACCATTACAGACCCCAAGGTCTTCGCGGAACATCCTGCGCTGTGGCGAGACCGTGGACACATCGGGCTCCTGGGTCATGGTCCGGCAACCGTTGCATTTCGCAATCTTTGGGTGAAGGACCTCACCAAACCGCGCAAGGACAATGTACCGCCTCCTGGCTTTGTAGCGCTCTTTGACGGCAAGGATCTCAAGGGCTGGAAGGGGCTCGTTGCGGATCCTCCCACACGCGCCAAGATGAGCCCCCAGGAACTCGCCCGCGCTACAGCCAAAGCAACAGCAGAGGCCCTCAAACACTGGAAGGTCGTAGACGGGGTGATCACTTACGACGGCAAGAACAACAATCTCTGCACAGTCAAGGATTACGGCGACTTTGAGCTTCTGGTGGATTGGAAGATCGAGCCTCATGGGGATAGCGGCATCTATCTTCGGGGATGCCCCCAAGTGCAGATCTGGGACGATGTTCCGCCCATTGCAGCGCAGGTAGGTTCCGGCGGGCTCTACAACAACGTCAAGAACCCCAGCAATCCCCTGGTGAAGGCAGACAACCCTCCGGGACAGTGGAACCGTTTCCGCATCATCATGATTGGCGATAAGGTCACGGTATGGTTGAATGATGCCCTGGTGGTGAACAATGTAACCATGGAGAATTACTGGGAGCGCGACAAACCGATCTATTCGACAGGCCCCATCGAGCTCCAGCATCATGGCAGCCACCTTTGGTTCAAGAACATCTTCATCCGTGAAATCCCGCGCGCCCATCAACCGGCGGAAGCCAAGGAGTAGGTGCGCCCTTCTCGTGGCCCATCCGATGAGCAAATTGTAGGGGTTTGATCTTCTCGAGATGCTTGGCGCAACACGTCCTCGGTGGCAGCTCCGCTCGAAAGCACGGACTGCGGGGCACTGCTCGGCCGAGAAGGCTCGTGGGGCAGGGTGCGTGCGGAATACAGGATGCCTGCGCGACGAAAGTACCGTACGAAGGAGGTAGGGATGGCGGATCGGCTTACACGGAGGGTCTTCCTTATGGGGTCCATAGCAGCAGGCGCCGTTGCCGCAAGCGGCGTATCGGCTGCACAAGGCCGCAGGCGACGCAGGATTTCCCCCAATGAAAAGCTGAATATCGGCATCATCGGGGTAGCCAATCAGGGCCGCTTCAGCCTCGACAACGTGCGCAGCGAGAATATCGTAGCCCTGTGCGACATTGACGACAACTACCTGGCTGCTACTGCCAAGGAGTTCCCGGAAGCCAAGATCTATAACGACTTCCGCCGCATGTTGGATCAGAAGGACATTGACGCTGTAACCATTGCCACCCCAGACCATGTGCATGCCATCGCCACCATGTGGGCCCTCAAATCCGGCCGGCACGTGTATTGTGAAAAGCCCTTGACCCATGACGTATGGGAGTGCCGTCAGGTTGAACGCGAGGCTGCAAAGGCGAAAGTTGCCACCCAAATGGGCACCCAGATCCATGCCGGCAGTAATTACCGGCGCGTAGTGGAGATCCTCCAGTCCGGTGCGATCGGAACCGTTCGCGAGGTACATGTATGGGTGGGCGGCGCATGGACCGGGGGAGAGAGCCGGCCCACAGACACCCCGCCGGTTCCGCCCAACATCCATTGGGACCTGTGGCTGGGTCCCGCCCCCGAACGTCCGTACCATCCTGCATACATACCTGCCAGATGGCGGGGATGGTGGGACTTTGGCGGAGGAACACTCGCCGACATGGCCTGCCATCACATGGATCTCTCCCACTGGGCATTCAACCTTCGGGCTCCAACCACTGTGGAAGCTGAGGGTCCGCCTGTCAACCCGGAAACCGCACCGGCCTGGCTTATCGTGCGGTACGAATACCCAGGCCGCGGCGAACAGCCGCCTCTAACGCTCACCTGGTACCACGGCGAAAAGCGCCCGCACTACTTTGAAGAAGGCGTCCTTCCTCCGTGGGGCAACGGATCGCTCTTCGTTGGAGAGAAGGGCATGCTCCTGGCGGATTATGACCGATACAAGCTGCTGCCGGAGAAGGACTTCGAGGGCTTCCAGCCACCGCCCAAGACCATCCCGGACTCCATTGGGCATCACAATGAGTGGCTGCTCGCGTGCAAAACAGGTTCGCCTACCCTTTGCAACTTCGACTATGCCGGCGCACTTACCGAAGCCGTGCTCCTCGGCAACGTGGCCTACCGCACAGGCCAGAAGCTGGAATGGGATCCTAAAGAGCTACGGGCCAAGAACTGTCCCGAAGCCGATCAATACATTCGAAGGCGCTACCGCGATGGCTGGCGGTTCTAGGGTGCGAGCGAGCCTTGGCGATAACCAGGGCGCGTCGTGCCCCGATCGGCGCATCCTTCAGGCGGCTGACGGAAGCCGCGCGCGCTGCACCCGTCGCTTCGGCCAGCTCCAAGGGATAAGGAGAACGCTTATGTGCGGATTGGCCATCGGCATTCTGTGCGCTTTCGGGCACGGCGCAAACGCAGCGCCCGTCTGGAAGCCGCCCCGCATCCCGTTGCGCGCAACTGCAGAACTTGCCGGGGACTTTCACCGAAGGATCCGGCAGTCTCTCCAGCGCCTCAGCGCTTCTCCCTATACCATGGACTTCATTCTCGCCGACGTGAACTTCAATCAACACCGCATCTTCACAGAGTACAGTGGGGATATCTCAGGCAGGATGGTCAGCATGATTGCCCGCGAGCGCCGTTTCGGCCTTCCCGATAGCTGGCCGCTCGAGGACCTCCTCGCGGGATTGCAGGCAGCTCAACAGGCAGACGGGCATTTCGGCAAACCACAGGACTTGGCGCACGAAATCGTCGGCGACCGAGATATGCCGATCTTATGGGGCAACGGCCGTCTTTTGATAGGGCTCGTGGAAATCTATGAGGCATCCCGCAATCAACGAGCCCTCGCCATTGCACGCCGGTTAGGCGATTACTACGTTGCAACAGACCAATATCTGGACAAGCCCGAATTGGTGAACAGGTTCGGCAACTACGCTGCGGGTTTCGCAACCTGCTACTTCAGCGGCATCGAAGGTCTGGCAGGATTATGGCGCGTTACACACGACGATCGGTACCTTGTTCAGGCACGCAACATGGCTCAATTGATGATGCAGTCCACCAAACCGGGGGAACAACACAGCCACGGGCGCCTCTGTGCGCTCCGGGGACTGCTGGATCTCTACATCGCCACGGGCGACGCGGCCTACCTCAGATACGTGAGGGACGAGTATCAATACACGCAAACCCACTACCTTTGGCCCACAGGCGGCCTGAGCGAGATGACCGTGCCGACATTCCAACGCGATGAAGGATGTACAGAAGCGGATTGGCTGCGCCTCAGCCTCGAGTTATGGCGGCTCACCGGAGAGAACCGCTATATGGACGACGCGGAGTGGACGCTCAAGAACGAGATGGCCGTGAACCAGTTCCCTAACGGGGGCTTCGGGCATCATACGGCCCTTTTCACCGCGGGTCTCATGGATGGATATGCCACCATCACCAGCCAAACTGCTCAGGAGGCATACTGGTGCTGCTCGGAGCACTGCCCCCGCGCGCTTCTGGATGCAGCAGCGTATGCCGTGGTGGCCCGCGGTGCCGACGTCTTCCTCAACCTCTACGAGCCCCTCACAACGAAGGTCATGGTGAATGGGCGGCCCGTTGCGTTCTCTATCCAACCTTCCCAGGGCGGGTCTTCTGTCGGGATTATCGTGTCTGTGAAACGCCCGGCTCGGTTCACACTCCATCTGCGGAAGCCGGCCTGGTGTTCGAGCATGGCGGTGGACGGCCGGCTCAAGCCTACAGGCGCCAATGGAAGCATTGCGTTGGACCGCACCTGGCGCGGTGCTACTTCCCTAACCCTTCACTTCGCAGAGACACTCCGGGTATGGCGAGAGGGGCAACCGGCGTTCGGCATTCCGATGGGCCGCATGGAGCCCCAACCGGATGCACCGGTTGTTCTCTTCTACGGGCCTTATCTCCTCGGTCGTGATGCAGGGGCGGACACGGAGCCTCCGGTGATCACGAGGGCAGAAACCGCGCCGAGTGCGGACGCAAGGTTCCATTTCCGCTGCATAGACGGCCGAGAAGTGGTCTTCCGGCCGGTTGCGGAAATTGCCGAAGGTGGGGCGGGTTTCCGCATCCGGGTAAGGTTGGCTCCCAATTAGCTGCCGTGCTCCACTCCCTGGCATTTGGGGCAGAAGTAGATGAAGCCTGTCCCGAAGCCCTGCCGGTGCGCCTGAATGAGGGTGCCGCACACCCTGCAAGGATGCCCGGCGCGCCCGTGGACCCAAAGGCGGTCCCTCAAGTCCAATCGAATGATCGTTCCCTGGCGACGCCCATTCGGCGAGAAGCGCTTGTACTCCCAGACGATGGACCGGAGGGCCTCCTTCGGCAAGTTGTGCACGCGCGTGAACGGGGATATGCGCTGCAAGAACAGCACTTCGGACCTCCAGAGAGATCCTTCGTGCCGACCTCCCGGCACAAGCGCCAACGCTGCTCCCACCTCGGCGTTGGGATGCGCCGCAAGAACAGCCTTCACATCTTTGGCCGAAGGAGGGGGAGACGCGCCCAGAACCGCTCGCCACAAGTGAGCGGCCTCGCGTGCGGTGAGGAGTTGACACGCGGCCTCCCCCACACAGTAAGCAGTCGAGTGCTCCGTGCAGAGAATGACGGAGGGCGGATCCGGCCCAAGATCCGCAACATGCCGGGAAGTTGTGTGCCATTCACCCCCGGCCTGGTGGTCGCTGTGCAACAGCAAATCCCGCTGGTGCAACCCGAGGCTGAGCGGATCACCGCGCAACAGGGAACCGGGTTGCTCTCCATCGCGGAGCACAATGAAGAGGCTGTGTCCTCGCAATTCCACGCCTGCTACGACGCGGCCCACTACGTGGTTTGCGTTGTTCGGATGGGCGATGCCGCTGGCAACTGCATCGAACCGTACGATCCTGAGCCCGACGAGGCTCCTGCGCAGCGCCGCCGCTACCCGGTTGAGGTTATTTCGTTCCATTCATCCATGCTTCATGGCAGGCTTGCGGAGCCGCGGCATACGCCGCTTCTTGCAAACGGGTTGCGACACTGCCCGGCAGCGCGCGCGAACCTCCTCCGAAGAACAGGCATCAGCTTACTGCCGGCCGTCATCTTCCATCAACGCATGGAGGGCTTGATAGGGAGACACGTACCGCGTATGGTAGCGCTCCCAATCTCCCCGGTGTGCCCTGTACACAGGGTCATCGTCCAGCGATCGGAGAGGCCCGGCATAGCGCCGATCGGTATGGGAGGGGAGGGGCAGTACGGTGCGCGAGAAGCCTGTATTGACGTTGCCATCCTTCTCCCAGCCGTCGCTGATGAACACGAAGTCCCGCTTGATCCCTGGGCGCGGTGCCGCAAGAGCGGGGAACCGCAAAGCCAATTCATCTCCGGCATTCAGGATCACATACCGGTCATCCACCCGCGCCACCAGCTCCTTCACATCGCCGTAACGCGTGTAGTAACCTACGAGGTCTCGCCATGGCTGCCCGGTAGACCAGAGGGCCTCGTACTCCGGCAATTCGGGGCTACTGAAGCCGGCCTGTTTGACTACGGAAAATCCCCGGAACCGAAGATCAGCACTGTAGGGCTTCAATGCGTGCAGGTCCATGGCATGGGCTGGGCTGAGTTCTCGGGCTGTACCTAGGAAGTCCCAATAGACCTCCATATTTGTGCGAAGCCTCAGTTCATGGCGGCCGCCTGGTTTGAAGATACCTGTGAGGTCTACCAAGCACGTCTTGTTCTTCCCTGCAGGGAAGCCCAGATTGGGACGAACGGTTTTCCAGCCTCCATGGCCATCGGGCACCTCCAGGCTGACGGGCCTTGGAATGTCGTGATGTCCCGAGCTGATGGCGAGGTTGATGGAGCTATCCGTGGGGTGCAGCCATCCTTGGGCGACGAGCCATAGCCTACCGTTTCCCGGCGGATCAGGCCCCAGTTCAATCTGAACGTAGTGATCCTGGGCGATGCCTTGGTAGTCGCCCAGGCGGAACGTGTCCAGATACTTGCCGTCGCGAGCCCGCACCAGGTCCGTAACATCGCGGCCGTCCTGATCGAGAGCGCGGGCTACCGGCTGGGGTATCGTCATCAAATGCACAGCCTTAGGCGCCGGCGGGATAACGAACCTCTCATCCACGTAGATCTCGGTATCCGCCGGATGGTCAACAGCCAGGAGCTGTACCATATCGAAGAAGTGTGTTTCCCACAGCTCCCCTGTGACCCTGAGATCGTAGAAGCCGTCTCTCGGGGCGAGCTGGGTGCCCTCCACCTTAACCCAGTCCCGCGTGGTCGTTGACGACGCAGTGCCCTGAGCGTTGATGCGCAGACCCAAGGGCGAACTGAAGAGGATGTCTGTGATGAAGGTCATTTTGTGGCCGTCCCACGCGTACAACCATGGGCACGAGCCAATGAGACGCTCGATGGCAACGAGCGAAGTGGCAGTCTTGAGCGGCTGCACCGGTTCCGTACCCGTGTCGAACTCGGCCTGAAGCACACCGTTGGGCCAAAGGATGCGCACGATGTCGGCAGTCGTGTACGACCCCAGGCCGAAATGGACATCCGGCCCATCCACGAGGGTTTTCTGGCTAAGGAGCCCGGCGCGAACTTCTATGGCGCCCCCCACGCCGAAGGTGTTGATGCGCCGGTCACCTGTAGATTGTCCTGGCCGCTCTTTCGCCTTGTAGCGGGCTCGAGGCCGCACGAGGAACCAACCATAGTTCTTGGTGCCGCGGCCGGCGAGATATACGGGTTCACCCTTGGCATCTTTCCCCACTAAGTCTATTCGCCCGTCGGGGGTCGGCGGCGTGGGGTTTACATCCGAAGCCGGCAAGATCATGGGCGCTGCCGCGGCGGTACCCGAGCCGTCAACCAACCATATCCGTGTGCCGGATGAGCCCGTTGCTACAATATCCGGAGCGCCGTTATTGTCCAGATCGGCCATGAACAGGCGTGCCGACCCGTCCACCGGCGGACCGGCCCACTGCGCAACCGGCCGGCTGGACCACCTCCTGGTATCGGGGTCGAACCGGAATTCGGTGATGGAGCCTTGGCGGGTGAGCGCCAGGATCTGGAAGGTGGCATCCCGCTCCAGATCGCATAGCGTAACGGCAAGCACATCATCCGCTGTCGGCGGGGACGGAAGGGGTTCGAACCGGCCGGACCTCTCGTTTTCGAACACGTGCAAGCGGCCTTTCCCGTCTATTACCACTGCATCCGGATCGCCGTCGCCTGTAACGTCTCCCCAGCAGAACCCTTCAACGCCGGAGACGCCCGCAAACGGATATTGGGGCGCGAACGTGCCGTCCCCATTGTTGCGCAGAACTACGGGCCTGCCGTCTTGGAACCCAGGTATGAGATCCAGCGCACCGTCCCCCTCGATATCGGCAGCCCACACGCCCGTTAAGGGGCGATTTCGGATTGCGTCGGGTATGTGCGCGGTAGGTGTGGCGTCCACAAAGCTTCCGTTCTCGCGCTGGTGGTACAGGCGCAATCCCGCGTGTCCCGCCATCACCAGATCCGGGCGGAAATGATACGACCAGTCCGCAAAAAGGACTGCAGCTCGGCCTCCGCCAGAAGCGGATTGCGTCGGCGGGGCCGGAAAGGGAAGAAACAGATGTTGGCCCGCCGAGGCGATCTCCAGCCTTTGGCCGCGCACGCACGCGTAGGCCGTAGAGCCTTGGGGACGCGCCGGGGCTCCAAGTTCCTGCTGGAATTCACGAGCCGTTTCCTGAGGGAGTTCGGGCGCTAGAACGGCCGATACGACTGCGCTGCAAACACCCGTTTGAGCAAGACCTGGAACAGGGCGCGGCGTGAAGGTGAGCCCCATGTCCGGAGGAGCAGGGGTGGACGGCGGGTTCGGCGGCACGATGAAGTGCTCCAGCGGCGGTGCCACATCCTGTGCCGGTGTGGCGATCTCCGCCGAACTGCGCTGGTATGCCGGCGTCTGCTTGAGGACATTCAACAGAAAATGGGCACTCACAGCCGCTTGTTGCGGGCTTGTCTTTGCGGCGGTCTTGAGCTCCTTCAAATACTCCAGGGAGCCTGCAGGCCAACCTGCTGTAAGCGCGTCGAGCCCGGCCACCGCCTCGGCTAAGGCAGATGCATTGTTCGTGCGGGCGCTCAACAACGCAAGCTCCAGCCGCGCCAGGAGGTTGCGCGGCCGCTGCAAGGTGATTTCCCGAAGCTGATCCAGTTGCTCCTGATCCGAAGCCGCATCCTGCCGGCGCTGGAGCATCTGCACGAGGCCATAGCGCAGGCGCACGTTGGACGGGTCGGCTTGGATTGCCTTCCGCATCTGGGCCATCGCCTCGTCCAGTTTCCCCTGCCGCTCCATCAATCGTGCCCGAAGCTCGAGTAAGCGTGGATTGGCCGGAGCGATCTCCAATGCCTTCGCCAAGGCCTTCCCGGCTGCAGCCGTGTCCGAACCGGTAGCGCGCAAATAGGTAAGCGCAAGGTTAGCCCAACCTGCAGGCTCCTCCGGAACCAACTTCGTGGGCTCCGGAGCGAGCGCTTGAGCCCGCTTCTGATCGCCAACCCGAAGCGCGGTTGCTACCACCGTAAACGCCCGCACCATTCTGGTGTAGAGCGCGGGGTCGTCCTTTGGGAGTGTTGCGAGGTTCTTGCGCCCGCCGCAGCCGATCAGAGAGGAGATGCACAGCGCTGTTGCCAAGGCCCTCCGTAGCATGCGCATCCGCCGGGCCATCGGGAACTCCACACGTGGCAAGAAGGAAAGAGCCGCTTCGTTGGGTCGGCTGCCGGCCATTCGCACGCCCCATTTTCTCGAACCGCACCGCACGAGGGATCGGCCTTTACCGCCGTACCTGTTCAAAGAGGAATACGCCCTTCTTGTTGGAGGTCACGATATCGGGAAGGCCGTCGCCGTTGACATCGGCGACAGTGAATTGCGTGCCCACGCCGGAATTGTCGTCTATCTGGTGCTTGATCCATTCCACCTTGCCATGGGTGCGGCGAAGTTCGTACCAATTCACGACGGCTGGAGCATTGGGTTGCACATCACCCTCCGGGCCGTGGGCCCAGAAGCGCTTTCCGGTAACGATGTCCATCACGCCATCCCGGTTGATGTCGGCCAGCACCAGGGAGTGCGATTGGGAGAAGCTGTCATCTATCAGATGCTGCACAAACTCGGGCCCGTCGGGGCCCTTCTCCTGCTCCCACCACCAGATGCCGATGTTGTGAGCCGAGCTCGATATAAGGTCCGGCAAGCCGTCGCCGTTCACATCGTAAACGACGATCTGGGCGCAATCGGGCATCTGGTGTTTGAACGGGTGGAACGTCCAGGGCCCCTTGCGCGGATCCTTGGGCTGTTCCCACCATCCCGACGTGCAGATTATGTCCGGCCGGCCATCGCCGTTCACATCACCTATCCCCATGCCGTGGGAGAACCGAGCGCATCCCGGCGCCTTCGGCTCGCTCACGATGTGGCACTGGAACTCAGCCTCAGGATCCGGAGACGGCTCGTACCACGCCATCTGGCTCTCGTCGAAAGGAAACACCAACACGGGCTTGTGATGGGCGATGAGAGGGGCGAATGCCGGGCTTTCGTTGCACGCGCTGCGCCAAATCACATGCTCCTTCCAGGGCCCCGGGGCGCCCTTCGGGTTCTCGCGCCAGACTGCCTTGTCGCCGGGAAAGCCGATCACGATCTCATCGGGCCAGCCATCGCCGTTGACATCGGCTGCAAAGCACAGAAAACAATTGCTGTAACCGTGTGCCGGATCGAATTTCTGCACGGGCTCGATCTCGTGCGGCGTCCAATTGGGCGCCTCGTACCAAAGATTGCCCGCCAGAATATCCATTTTGCCGTCCCGGTTTACATCGGCAACGGCTACGCCCTCCGACCGGAATTCCGTGTCTATCACGATCTTCTTGAACATAATCTCACCACGCTTGGAAGGGGATTGCAGTCGGCCGTGAGCCGGCATTCGGACGGACGCCCCGATCATCACACCCGACACGGCTGCCATGGCCACTAGGTTGCGATGCACTTTCATCTTCCCATCACCGCCTTTGTTCCTGGGTAGGCCCACGCAAGGGGATGAACTTTGCCGGCGCAAAGGGACTACCGGAGCAGTGGAGAAGATCCCACCGTCAAGCCGACGCCAGCCCCAATGCGCCCCCAGGTATCGGCGACACCATTCTGCGAGTGCGCGAAGAAATCCTCCGCCGTGAACGCGGGGTCTTCGCCTTTCCTCACACGATTGCCCTGCGGGTCCTATTCAGGAAGCGAAGAGGCTCTTGAGGAAGGCAAGCCCATCGGCCGCAAGGGCGTCCTGGCTGGGAGCTAGGGGTCGCCAGATCGCGGCAGCCCGGGCAATCTCTTTCACTTCGGGGGTAAACGTCTCGATTACCACGGCGCCGCTGTACTCTACTGCCCGAAGCCCGTCTCGCAAGTCATTCCACCGAACCAGGCCGCGGCCGGGAGTGCCCCGATTACTCTCGCTGGCGTGTACATGCCTCAGCCGGGAACCAGCGCGCAGCACGGCGTCCAAGATGCTGTTCTCTTCGATCGTCATGTGAAACGTGTCCAAATGAATGGCGAGCGCTTCACTCCCCACCGCGTCCAAGAGTGAGCAGATTTGCTCACAGGTATTGACCATATCCGTTTCGAAGCGGTTGAGAGGTTCGAGCGCCATGACCACCCCTCGCTCCCAAGCCATTGCGCCTGCTCTCTTCAAACGCTCCACCGAGCGATCCCGCTCGCGAAGGCGCTCGTCGGCCGGAAGATGACGCGCCTTTCCCACCGCAGAATAGGCCGGCCCTGCAAAGACACGGGCGCCCACCTCTGCACAAAAATCAAGGGAACGGGCGATATAGTCCAGCCCGGCCTGGGCGATGGAAGCATCCTCGCTGCTCAGATCCCTACCCGGTCCGAAGGCTCCGCACACCGTCACTCCAAGGGAATGGTCCTGCAAAAGGGAACGGACCACTCCGCCATCCACGAGCTCGGGGTCCTCCAGCGCGATCTCAACAGCATCAAAACCCATCTGGCGGATTTTGGGGAAGAGTAGGGGAGCATGCGCCGTTGTAAAGGGCGACACCCACGTCCACGTGTTCACACCAAACTGAATCTTCATCTCGACCTCCGGGCGCCCTCGACGACGCTGCGGCCGGCTTGACGGAAGCGCCTGTGCCGGGCGCCTGCGCTCATAGTTCCTATGTAGGAGGCGCAAGTTCCTGCACCAGCCCTCTGCGCGCCGCACCTATGCGGATAGCAGCCGCGAATCCGCGGTCCGCTTCAATCCGGCAGCCGCAGCACGGCTCCTGACCCCGCACTCGTAACCATCCGTGCGTAGCGGCCCAGCCACCCTTTGGTGATCTTGAGCGGCGGAGGCGTCCAGCGCTCCCGCCTCCTGCCCAATTCGGCGTCACTCACGAGCAACTCGATGCGCCGCTCCGGGATGTCTATACGGATGCGATCCCCCGGTTCCACGAGGGCAATCGGGCCGCCGTCGGCAGCTTCAGGGCTCACGTGCCCCACACACAGACCTGCCGTCCCCCCGCTGAAGCGGCCGTCGGTAATCAGGGCTACGCTCTTCCCCAATCCCTGCCCTTTGATCATAGAGGTTGGCGAGAGCATCTCCGGCATGCCGGGGCCGCCCCTTGGGCCTTCGTAGCGGATCACCACCACGTCGCCTGGTTTCACCTCGCGCCTGCCCAGGGCAGCGAGGCACTCATCTTGCGAGTTGAAGATTACCGCAGGACCTTCAAATGTGAAGCACTCCGGATCTACGCCGGCGCTCTTCACGACGGATCCTTGGGGAGCGAGGTTGCCCCACAGCACGGCCAGCCCTCCGTCGGGCGTGAAGGGCGCATCCACAGAGCGGATCACATCGCGATCCTTCACGGTGGCATGGGCAATATTCTGGCCCAGGGTATTACCCGTTACGGTCATGGCGTCCAGGTGCAGGATGCCGGGTTTGCGCGCAAGTTCTGCCAGGATCGCCGAGATGCCTCCTGCACGGTGCACGTCTTCCATATGGACATCGCTTCGAGAAGGGGACACCTTGCAGATGCACGGTACCCGGGCGGAAAGCTGATTGATGCGCTCCAGCGAGAATTCGAGCCCGGCTTCGATGGCTACGGCCACCGTATGCAGCACGGTATTGGTAGATCCGCCCATGGCCATATCCAAGGCAAACGCGTTTTCGATGGCATCCGGCGTTACGATGTCCCTCGGCCGAATGTCGCGCTCGACCAGGGTGAGGACCTGCCGGGCCGCCGCCCTTGCGAGATCCCGGCGCTCCTCCGTGTCGGCCAAGGCGCTCCCGTTGCCTGGGAGCGCCATCCCCAACGCCTCCAGCAGGCAGTTCATGGAATTGGCAGTGAACATTCCCGAGCATGAGCCGCATCCTGGGCACGCCGTGTCTTCCAGAACCTTCAATTCCTGTTCGGTAATGAGCCCAGCCTGAACTTGGCCCACGCCCTCGAAAATGCCGATGAGATCTACCTTCGTGCCGTCGGGCCGGGTCCCGGCGCGCATTGGCCCGCCGGTGATGAAGATGGTGGGCACGTTCAGGCGCACAGCAGCCATGAGCATGCCGGGCGTAATCTTGTCGCAATTCGGAATGCAAATGAGCCCATCGAACCAGTGGGCCGACACGACGGTTTCCACAGCATCGGCGATGAGCTCCCGGCTGGGGAGGGAGTATCGCATCCCGATATGCCCCATGGCGATGCCGTCATCTACGCCGATGGTGTTGAATTCGAAAGGCACGCCCCCCGCTTCTCGTACCGCTTGCTTCACTACCTCGGCGAAGCGGTTCAGGTGAATGTGCCCCGGTACGATGTCGGTATACGAGTTGGCGACACCGATAAAGGGCTTGCCCATATCTTCATCGGTAAGGCCGCATGCCTTTAGAAGACCGCGGTGGGGTGCGCGCTCCAGCCCGCGCTTGATCATGTCCGATCGCATCTTCCGTCCCTCCTGGCGCCAAAGAGTGCCAGCTTAGGGTACCACACCTGCACCGGCCGAGCCAACGCCCGCGTCTCTTGAGAAACGCCAACTCCCCGACTATTGACAACGGGCAGTTTAATAGATATACTGCCCCAGAGACGCGTGAGGACGATTTCGCGGAGAATACGCTCGGGGATATCCCCATCCCATGAGAGCGAGTGCGAAGGGAGAGAATACGGAGGATGCCAAAGAAGATACTTGCCGTAGACGACGAACGCCATATCGTCCGCCTGGTCCAGGTGAACCTCGAACGCCAGGGGTACCAGGTCGTCACAGCCTTCGACGGCAAGGAAGCCCTGGAGAAAGTTCATTCTGAGCACCCGGACCTCATCGTCCTCGACGTGATGATGCCCTATATGGACGGCTTCGAGGTGCTTCAGAACCTTAAGAAGGATCCAAATACCCGGGACATCCCGGTAATCATGCTCACCGCCAAAGCCCAAGACGCCGACGTTTTTCGGGGATGGCAGTCTGGTGTGGACTGCTACCTCACGAAGCCCTTTAACCCGATGGAGCTTATCGCATTCGTCAAGCGCATCTTCAAGTCCCTAGAAGAGGAGGGGGAGGGCGAGAAGCGCTACGACCTAGGCGGAAGCGGTCGCTGACCCCCCGACGGGTCGCATTGAGGCAAGTCTAAGGATGTGTGCTGCAACAGACCCCACCCGCAGGCTCGTATTTGCCCTGGGTGCTCTCGGCACAGCCGCCGGGATCGCCGTTACGTCGTATTACGTGTACCGAAAAGCTCGCCGACGCGCCCAAGATCACAAGCCTGATGTAAGCGAACTTTTGGGCGAGTGCTACGCCAAAGTAAAGGAGATCCAGCGCAACCTCGCCGACCTTCCGGGCCCGGCAACTGCGTGACGCGTTCCTAAGGCGCCGCACCCGGGATCAGCCCAGCCCCTGCGACTTTCGCGAACTCCGCATGTTCCGCCGGAACGTGCGGAGTTTTTGTTTTAGGGCGCGCCCAACCGCGAGGTTTGCCGTACTTTGTGGCGGTGGGGGGAAGCTGAGGAGCAACGTCCGATAATATCTCTTATGTTGCATTCACGCCCCAGTCTCGGAGGAGGGGACCTCGTACTGGGGCGCAGCTCGGGAAGGCGAGCCCACGCTTCGGCATCACGCGGACGGAGAACGGCTCAGAACTTCTGTTCGATGGCCTCGATGACTGCTTCCGCCATGTAGATGGGAGCATGGCACCGCAGCGCGATGTTCACGGCATCGCTGGGTCTGCAGTCAATCTCGTAGGTGTCTCCATTGCGGCTGAGGGTGAGCTTCGCATAGAAGATGTCGTGCCAGAGGTCGTCAATGATCACGCGCTCTACGGTAGCCCCCAGGCGCTCTACGATGGTCTTGAGGAGCTCATACGTCATGGGGCGGTCGAGCTCTTCACCCTCCATAGCCATGGTAATGGCGTACGCCTCGAAGCGCCCAATAAAGATCGGCACTTTTCGGCCCAGGTTGTCTTGAAGCAGAACAAAAGTCTGGTTGACGCCGCCTGGCGAGGGGTCTGTGTGCTCGAAAACGCCGAGGACCTTGACCTCCTTCTCGTTGAGGGCCCGAGGCATTCGGTTCTCGGGCTCGCCGGAAAGCGCGTCCTCATCGTCGCCCAAGGGGTTGCCCCTTTCGTCGCGCGGTTCCCAATCGCCAAACAGGTCTTTGAATTCGTTTCCCAACCTGTGCCTCCTCGCGATGCAGCCGCGGCATTCCTTTCACAGTCTACCACGTGCATCTCGCCTGCAGCATCAAGAGGCGTCGTTGGACTTCATCGTGCGGTCCACCATCTTAAGGAACTCCTTATTAGACTTGGTGTGCTTCAGGCGGTCTATGAGCAACTCCGTAGCTTCCGGTACGGAGAGCCCCGATAAGAGGCGCCGGAGCTGAGTAATGCGCCGAAGCGTGTCCTCGTCATAAAGAAGTTCGTCGTGGCGGGTTCCTGATTTTACGATGTCAACAGCCGGGAAGATGCGCCGGTCCGCGAGGTTGCGGTCCAGATCCAGCTCCATGTTCCCGGTGCCTTTGAACTCCTCGAAGATATGATCGTCCATACGGCTGCCCGTGTCCACGAGCGCCGTAGCCAAAACGGTAAGGCTGCCCCCCTCTTCAATATTACGCGCCGCCCCGAAGAAACGTTTCGGCCGGTGCAGTGCGGCAGGATCGAGGCCGCCGGAGAGCGTGCGCCCTGTAGGGGTTACGGTTACGTTGGAGGCCCGCGTGTATCGCGTGAGGCTGTCCATCAGAACGATTACATCCTTGCCGGACTCCACCAAGCGCTTGGCCTGCTCCAGCACCATCTCGGCGACGCGCATGTGGTTCTCGGGCTTCTCGTCGAAGGTGGAACTTATGACCTCCCCTTTCACGGACCTCCGAATATCCGTGACCTCTTCCGGCCGTTCGTCAATGAGTAGCACGATGAGCACCATCTCGGGATGGTTGATGGCCACGGCATTGGCGATCGTTTTCAGAAGGGTCGTTTTCCCGGCCCGAGGCGGCGCGACGATTGTGCCCCTCTGCCCCTTTCCGATGGGTGCAATCAGGTCTATGAAGCGGCCCGAGATCTCTTCCGGCGTTGTTTCCAACACGATGCGCTCATTGGGATAAATGGGCGTCAGGTCGTCGAAGTTCGTGCGATTGCGGGCGACTTCGGGTTCGAGGCCGTTCACACGCTCGACGCGGAGAAGCCCGAAAAATTTCTCGGAGTCCTTTGGCGGGCGCACCACACCGGACACGAGATCCCCGGTACGCAGTCCGAACCGCTTGATCTGGGTTTGAGACACGTAGATGTCTTCCGGGTTCGGCGAGAAATTGTTCCGCCTCAGGTATCCGAAGCCGTCGGGCAAGATCTCCAGGATGCCCTGGGCTGTCGTGACGCCGCCCCGATCGCCCCCTTCATAGGAACGCCGGCCTCCCTGGCCTCCTTCCTCCCTGCGGTAGGGATGGTCATTCCCGGAGCCATGGTGCCGCTCCTCTTCCATGGCCAAGGCATCGGCCTCCACTGGGGCGTAGTGGCGGCGCGCCTCCTTCTCTGAGCGTTGTTCCGTCATACAGTTTGTTCACCTCTTGCGGAATGGGTGTCCCTGGTCGCCTCCGAAGAACCCGCCAGGGATGTCGGGATGATCGCGGATGACCTGTATGGAATGAGATCCTCCATGCCGCGAAATTTGCGGCACCGGATCAGGGGAAAGTTGATCATTGCCGGCGCTCATGCTCACGATGCTGCATCGGAGCGAAGCACTCCCACATAGGGCAAATTGCGAAACCGGCCGGCGGCATCCAGACCGTATCCTACCACAAACCGATCATCAATCACGAAGCCGCGGTAGGCCACGGGAACCTGTATCTGCCTGCGCGAAGGCTTATCCAACAGCACGCAGCAGGCCACTGAAGCCGGCTGGCGCGCATGGAATACTTCCAGCAGGTACTTGAGGGTGAGCCCGGTGTCTATTATATCTTCGGCTACGAGCACATGTTTTCCTTGGATCGGATGGCCCAGGTCCTTGATCAAACGTACCTCTCCGGAGCTCCTCGTGGCGCTGCCGTAGGAGGACACGGCCACGAAATCGAGCTCCAGCGGCAGATCTATCGAGCGGATGAGATCGGCGAGGAACACAGCCGCTCCCGTGAGCACCCCAATCAGCACCAGGTCCTTCCCTGCGTAGTCCCTGGTAATCTGCCGGCCCATCTCTGCCACACGGCAGCGTATCGTGTGTTCATCCAGTATGATTTCATCCACAGACCCGCCGACCCACGACTGATGGCTCATTCCCACTCTATGGTTGCCGGCGGTTTGGAACTGATGTCGTACAAAACGCGGTTCACCCCCGGCACTTCGTTCACGATGCGGCTGGCCACGCGTTCCAGCAGCTCGTAGGGCAACTGGGCGCTCTGCGCCGTCATGGCATCCTCGCTTGTAACCGCCCGCAGAACGATGGGGTGGGCGTACGTGCGGTGATCCCCCATCACCCCGACGCTCCGCACTCCTGCGGCTAGCACTGCAAACGCCTGCCACACCTGGTTGTACCACCCCGCTGTGCGCAATTCCTCGAGGAAGATGGCATCAGCGGCCCTTAGGATGCCGAGTCGCTCGGGTGTGACTTCGCCGGTGATGCGGATGGCGAGCCCTGGCCCGGGAAACGGATGGCGGCCCACGATTACCTCCGGGAGCCCTAGTTGGCGCGCTACAGCCCGCACCTCATCCTTGAACAGATAACGAAGCGGCTCGATGATCTTCAGCCGCATGACGTCGGGGAGGCCGCCTACGTTGTGGTGCGTTTTAATGTTGGCTGCTGCCCCCACCCCGCTCTCGATCACGTCGGGATAGAGCGTACCTTGCGCGAGGAAGGATGCATCGGGCACATTATCGGCAGCTTCCTCAAAAACCCGTACAAACTCCTCTCCAATGATGCGCCTCTTTGCCTCGGGGTCCGTTACTCCCCGCAGCCGATCCAAAAACCGATCAGACGCGTCTACAGCGATCAGTTTGATGCCCAATGCTGCGGCGAAGTCCTGCTCCACCTGCTTTGCCTCGCCTCCCCGCAGGAGCCCGTGGTCTACGAAGATGCAGGTGAGCTGATCCCCAATAGCCTTGTGCACCAAGGCCGCCACCGTGCACGAATCGACCCCTCCGGACACTCCACAGATCACCCCCGCGCTCCCTACCTGTTCGCGAATGGCGCGGATGGAGTTCTCGACAAAGGAGCCCGGGGTCCAGGATTGCGTGCACCCACAGATTTCTACGACAAAGCGTCGAATAAGTTCCACACCGAAGGGCGTATGGGCCACTTCAGGGTGGAACTGCACGCCATACAGACGTCTGGCCGCATCCCGCATCGCCGCAACGGGAGTGGTGGGCGTGACCGCCGTCACCGTGAAGCCCGGCGGCGGCTGAAGGACCGTGTCGCCATGGCTCATCCAGCATGTCAATCGGCTCCCCATCCCCTGGAACAGTTCGTCGGCGGCGATTACCTCGAGCTCAGCCCGGCCGTATTCGCGCTGGCTCGTGGCCACCACATGTCCTCCAAGCTGCTTCGCCATCAATTGATGCCCATAGCAGATGCCCAACACCGGCACACCGAGCTCATACACGCCGGGATCCGCCGCCGGCGCACCCTCTGAGTACACGCTGGCCGGTCCTCCGGAAAGGATGATGCCCTTTGGAGCCCTCTCACGCAGCGCAGAAGCAGGCGTGGTGTACGGAAGGATTTCGCAATACACGGAACTCTCTCGCACCCTACGAGCGATAAGCTGCGTGTACTGGGCTCCGAAATCGAGGACAATAATGAGTTCTTGGTCTGGCTGAACCTGCATGAATGAGCGCGCAGCAGACGAATGGAGCAGACGGATACGGTGATGATTACAGGAGATGCGGGATTATACCCTGTGCCACGGTGTACAATCAATCCGATCCGGCGGCCGGATCGAAGCAATTCGGTTTATTTTACTCTCTAGGCGACTGCCCTGTCAATCTGGGCTCTGCAACCGAGCAGATGCCCCCCTCCACCCAAGGCAAGTGCCCTGCACCTACTCCAGCCCCTGCTCCGCTGCCTGCGCGAATGCGGATTGGAGCTCGGCGCGTTGTTCCGCGGTGAGGCTGGAATACGGTAGGCGGGACGCACCCATATCGAAGCCCTTGCATCGCACGAGTTCTTTGAGCGCAGGAATTCCGCCGTGTTTCTTCACAATGCCCCGAACCGCGTCCACTGGAGCCTGCAACGCCTGCTCGCCGCCCCACAACCGCCGGAAAGCCGCGGGCCAAATGTTCGCCAACGCCGATATGAAACCGTGAGCGCCAATTCTGCGCCCTTCCGTAGCGAAGGAGTCCGATGCCGCCATCACCGCGATGCGGTCTCCAAACTGCTCCACGAGGCGGGCCATATGGTCCGCACGGGCGCTGGAATCCTTGATGCCCGCCACGATGCCCTCTTCCACCAGCTTTTCCAGGCAATCCAGAGTAATAGCGTTCCCGGCATAGGCTGGGATGTTGTATGCGAAGACCGGCAATCCGCATGCTTCACGGACCGCCGCATAGTGCTGCAGGATGACTGCGTCACTGGCGGGATAATATATGGGGGGCGGCAGAAAGACGGCATCTGCCCCAGCGGCTTCGGCCGCTCTCGCCAGGATGCCGATCTCCCTGGGTGTGAGAGCCCAGATGCCTGCGATCACAGGAACGCGATGGCTGACTGCCGCGCAAACCTCATCGTAGAGGCGGGCCTTTTCTCCAAGGCTCAGATAGAGGAATTCCCCAGTCGTTCCACATGGGCAAACGCCGCGGACTCCGGATCCGATAAGGAATTCCGTGTGTTTGGCAACAACGGCGGGATCCAGACGTCCCACAGCATCGAAAGGAGTAAGCGTGGCAACGAAAAGCCCTGTATAGGGTTCAGGCATAACCGTTCCTCTGGCGATTGCCGAAGCACGGCGTCTCGCGCGATCTTTCGCTCCATGAACGGCGACTGTGCAGATCGCCAATCAATTCCCCGCCGCCCTCAGAATTCCTGCATGGATGGCAAAGATCTTGCGTCCATTCGTGCGCCGAAACCGTGATCCCGAACCTCGCCTCGCGGCAACCGGCTTCCCTCAAATAGGAGCCGTGACATCCCGGACGAGGCAGGAACTTGCAGAAGAATATCCGAATTAACCAATTACATGCTCGCCAATCAGGAGGATGCCGCTATGATTGGACCGACGGCCTCATTGCCCGATCTTGCTTCTCCCTACCGCCTCTCCGACGACGCGGTACAACGGTACCGGCGGGATGGGCACATCCTTTTGCGCGCCGTCTGCAGTCCGGAGGAAATCGCCGTATACGGGCCCATCATCAAAGAAGGCGCACGCCGGTACAACACAGAGGATCGTCCACTGGAACAGCGGGACACCTACGGCAAAGCCTTCCTCCAGATTATGAACCTTTGGGAACGCGATGCCGCGGTGAAGCAGTTCGTACTGGCCCAACGCTTCGCCCGCATCGCTGCAGATCTCATGGGGGTAGACCGCGTGCGCCTCTACCACGATCAGGCGCTGTTCAAGGAGCCTGGCGGAGGACCTACTCCATGGCACCAGGACCAGTACTATTGGCCCTTAGATACGGACCACACCATCACGATGTGGATGCCGCTGGTAGACGCATCGGAAGAGATGGGAACCATGACGTTTGCCTCCGGATCCCATAGAGAAGGTTACTTGGGGCCCCTGGAAATCTCCGATGCATCGGACGAATACTTCCGCACCTTTGTTCGTGAGCGCGGCTATCCTCTGGTGTCGTGCGGGCGAATGGCAGCCGGAGACGCTTCGTTTCACTCAGGCTGGACGCTCCATTGCGCGCCCGGCAACCGCACAGAGCGCACGCGCGAAGCGATGACGATTATCTACTTCGCGGATGGAGCCCGCATCCTCCCACCGGATAACAAAAACCGGGTCATGGATCTTCAACGCTGGCTGCCGGGTCAACGCCCAGGTGAGCTGGCGGGAAGCGTTCTCAACCCGATCGTCTTCGAGCGGTAAACCTTTGGGTCGTGCCCGCGGGGATCCGGGTTGGGGGTAACTACGCAGAAGGGTGCAGCCTAAATCAGCGAGCAGCGCGCGGCGAACGGCACAGAAGGGTGTGGACCCCTTGGGGTTGAACGGGCCGTTCCCCGCCTGGCCTCCCCCGTAGACTGAAGGGCGGGGAGCCAAGGTCCTGACGGATCACGGGTCGTAGTCAAGGATGGGCGCCAGCCATCGTTCAGCCTCGCTTATGCTCCAGCCCTTGCGGCGGGCGTAGTCTTCCACCTGGTCGCGCATCACCCGCCCCACCGGGAAGTATCGGGAGGCTGGATGGGCAAAATAGAGACCGCTCACCGACGAAGGAGGAATCATTGCGTAGTTCTCGGTGAGGCGGATGCCGGCGTTTTCCTCGGCATGGAGCAGGTCAAACAGCGTACGCTTCTCGGTATGATCCGGCGCTGCAGGATATCCTGCCGCCGGTCGAATACCGCGATATCGCTCCTTTATGAGATCCTCGGGAGTTAGGTTCTCCTGCGCACCGTATCCCCACTCTCTGCGTACGCGAGCATGGAGCCATTCGGCAAAGGCTTCCGCTAGGCGATCGGCCAGAGCCTTCGCCATCGTAACAGAATAAGGATCGTTCTCACGCTCGAAGATCGCCACCAGCTCATCCAGACCGTGCCCCGCCGTTACGGCAAATACCCCTAAGTAGTCCCCTATCCCGCTGGATTTCGGCGCTACGAAATCTGCCAGTGCGTAGTTCACCTGCCCAGGCCCTTTATCCACCTGTTGGCGAAGGGTGTGAAAAGTGGCTAATATCTCCGAACGGCTGTTATCTGCGTAGATCTCGATATCGTCGCCGACGGAATTTGCAGGAAAGAAGCCGTAAACGCCCCGGGGATGCAGCAGCCGCGCAGACACGATGCGTTCCAGAAGAGCCTGCGCATCTGCGTACAGATCCCTGGCTTGAGCGCCCACCACGGGATCCTCCAGGATGGCAGGGAAGCGCCCACGCAGCTCCCACGCGTGGAAGAAGGGCGACCAATCCACAAAAGGGACGAGCTCCCCAAGGTCCGGCGCAACCGCGCGAACTCCCGTAAACGCCGGAACAGGTACATCCACCGACAGCCAATCGGACGAGAACCTTCGCTTGCGCGCCTCGGCGAGGGTGAGCAGCGGACGCCGATCCTTGCGGTCGGAATGGGCCTTCCGCGCAGCCTCTTGATCCATCCGGTTCACTGCCACAAACTCATCCCGAAGGTTTGGATTGAGAAGCGCAGCGGCCACCCCCACAGCCTTGGAAGCATCGGGGACGTAGACGACGGGGTTTCTGTAAGCCGGCGCGATTTTGACTGCAGTGTGTGCGCGGCTGGTTGTGGCGCCGCCAATCAGGAGGGGGATTGTGAAGCCCTCCCGGTCCATCTCGCGGGCGACGTGCGCCATCTCGTCGAGAGAAGGAGTGATCAAACCACTCAGTCCCACCAGATCGGCGTTCACCTCGCGGGCCGTTTGCAGGATGCGTTCGGCAGGCACCATCACGCCGAGATCTATCACATCATAGTTATTGCAGCTCAATACCGTTCCTACGATATTTTTGCCGATATCGTGAACGTCGCCCTTAACCGTTGCGAGAACGATGCGGCCCTGCGTGCTGAGATCTCCCAGCTTCTTCTTCTCGGCCTCCAGGTAAGGCAGCAAGACTGCCACGGCCTTCTTCATTACCCGCGCGCTCTTGACCACCTGGGGCAGAAACATCTTGCCCGACCCAAAGAGCTCGCCCACAACATTCATGCCTGCCATGAGCGGCCCTTCGATGACGCTCAATGGACGGCCGTACTTCTCTCTGGCCTCCTCTACGTCTTGTTCGATGTAGTCTACGATCCCTTTCACCAGCGCATGGGCCAGCCGTTCTTCAACGGTCCCGTGCCGCCAGGCATCGTCCTTTACGGCAGCCCGCGTGTGGTGCTTCACGGTTTCGGCATAGGCCATCAGCCGATCCGTAGCATCCGGGCGGCGGTTCAGGAGCACGTCTTCAACGAGCTGCAGGAGGTCCGCCGGAATTTCCTCATAAACGGCGAGCTGCCCCGCATTCACAATTGCCATATCCAGCCCGGCCCTCACAGCGTGGTAAAGGAAGGCTGCGTGCATCGCTTCGCGCACCGTGTTGTTGCCTCGGAAAGAAAAGGACACATTGGAGATGCCGCCGCTCGTCTTGCTGAGCGGGAACTTCTCCTTCAGAACCCGAACTGCCTCTATGAAGTTGACCGCATAGTCATTGTGCTCTTCCATACCCGTGGCCACGGTGAGCACGGCCGGATCGAAGATGATATCTTGCGGAGCGAAGGCTACGTCCTCGGTCAGGATGCGGTAGGCCCGTTCGCAGATAGCAACCTTCCGCTCCACGGTGGTTGCCTGCCCTTCTTCGTCGAAGGCCATTACCACCACACCTGCGCCGTAGCGCTTTATGGCTTGGGCTTGTTCCCGAAACTTTTGCTCACCCTCCTTGAGGCTGATGGAGTTCACCACGCCCTTACCCTGAAGGCACTGGAGGCCGGCTTCGATGACGGACCACCGCGACGAGTCCAGCATGACGGGCACGCGAGCTACTTCGGGTTCGGCCGCCACGAGGTTGAGGAAGCGCACCATGGCGGCTTCGGAATCCAGCATGGCTTCATCGAAATTCACATCAATCATATTCGCGCCGCCTTCCACCTGTTGGCGGGCGATCTTGAGCGCCTCATCGAAATCGCCCGCAAGGACCGCTTTGGCGAATTTCGGGGAACCGGTTACGTTGGTGCGCTCGCCGATCATAACGAGGTTCGTGTCAGGACGGATCACAAGGGGATCCAGCCCGCTGAAGCGCGTGTACGGCTCGACCTTGGGGATGCGACGCGGAAGATGCACGCGGACCGCCTCAACAATTGCGGCCAGATGTTCCGGAGTTGTCCCGCAGCAACCTCCCGCGATGTTGAGCCAGCCGTTGGCGGCAAAATCGCCTAGTTCCGCTGCCATGGAACTAGGCGTCGCGTCGTATCCCGTGTCCGAGAGGGCGTTGGGTAGACCGGCGTTGGGATAACAGCTTACGTACGTGGGAGCCAGCCTGGAAATCTCTTCAACGTAAGGCCGCATCTCCGGAGCGCCGAGAGAGCAATTGATGCCCACGGCCAACAGATCCACATGCGACACACTGATGAGAAAGGCTTCCACCGTCTGACCGGAAAGGGTCCTGCCGCTCTTGTCGGTGACGGTCACAGAGGCGATCACAGGCACACGGCGACCCGTGCGATGGAACACCTCCTCGATTGCATAAAACGCAGCCTTGGCCACCAGAGTGTCGAAGATCGTCTCCACCAAGAGCAGGTCCACTCCACCTTCCAGCAGCGCCTCAACCTGTTCTTCATAAACACCAACAAAGTCGCGGAAGGTGTGGGTGCGATAGGCCGGATCGTTCACGTCAACCGCCAGCGATGCGGTGCGGTTGGTGGGTCCGATGGATCCCGCAACCCAAATGGGGCGGTCCGATCGAACGGCTGCCCGGCGGGCAATCCGCGCTGCTGCAAGGTTCATTTCCCGCACGAGATGGGCTGCGGCAAAATCTTCTTGCGAGATCGCATTCGCATTGAAGGTGTTGGTGGAAAGGAGATCTGCGCCGGCTTCAATGAAGGACCAATGAAGCGCCTCCACCCATTCGGGGTGCACCAAGTTGAGCATCTCGGTGTCGTTCCGAAGATCCACGGGGTGGTCTTTGAAGCGCTCTCCCCGGTAATCGTCTTCACGCAGCCTCAAGCGCTGCAAGTTGGTCCCCTTGGGCCCCTCGATGATTACGATGCGTTCCTGCAGCAACGCGATGAGGTCTGATTGCGTAGCCATAACGGACACCTTCGTGTGGTTGCCGCCTTTTCCCAAGGCCGGCGCGGGATAATCATTCTACCTGAAACCGCTCGCGAGCGGCGGCAGCCTGTAGACACCGCATGTTATAATGAACACAATAGACGGCGGCGTGGAAAGGAACCGAAACCCTTATGACGCAAACAATCACCGAGGGGAAACCCGTCCCTCTGCCCAACCTGGAACTGGAACCCTCTCTTCTGGAGAAGTACACCACCCTTCGAGCGATCCTGCGCGAAATGGGAGCCGTAGTCATCGGCTATTCCGGAGGGGTTGACAGCACGCTCCTTCTCCGTGTGGCCCGCGATGTACTGGGCGACCGCGCCATCGCCGTGGTGGGCGACTCCGAGGCCTTTCCGCAAGGTGAGGTAGATGCTGCCTTGGCCGTGGCGCAACAGATGGGCGTCCAGGTGGTGCGGGTTCGGACCCATGAGCTCTCCAACATCCACTTCCGTGTAAACAACCCGGACCGGTGCTACCATTGCAAATCGGAATTGTTCAAAGAGCTTTGGGACGTGGCCCAGTCGCACTCGATCCCGTGGGTGGCGGATGGGTCCCATGCCGATGACGTGGGCGACCACCGCCCAGGTATGATCGCTGCCGCAGAGAAGAACGTTCGTAGTCCTTTGAAGGAGGCAGGCATCACCAAGGCTGAGATCCGCACTCTCGCTCGAGCTCTCGGGATCCCCAACTGGGACAAACCCTCTTTCGCATGCCTTTCCTCGCGTTTCCCATACGGCACACAGATCACGCCGGAACTTTTGCACCGCCTGGATCAATGCGAAAAGTTCCTCCGGAATTTGGGCTTCCGGCAGCTTCGGGTTCGCCACCACGACACCATAGCCCGCATCGAGGTAGAACCGCAGGACCTCGCCCGGGTTCTCGATCATCGTGAAGCCATCAACAAGCGCTTCAAAGAACTGGGATATACGTACGTTACCCTCGATCTGGAGGGATATCGAAGCGGCAAGATGAATGACCCCCTCAAGACATCAGCCAACGTGGTATCCGTCGCGGCGATCCTAGGGGCACGGGAAAGCACCAATGGGCCATCTATCTGACGGCGTGCAGAGCAGCATCAGTCATGGATGCTGACGCACTTCGCAGCCTCCTCGAAGAGGTGCGCCAGCAGCGGCTGCCCGTAGACGCGGCGATAGAACGCTTGCGCCACCTGCCCTTCGAGGATCTCGGCTTCGCAAAACTGGACCACCACCGCGCGCTGCGGACCGGCTTTCCTGAGGTGATCTATTGCCCGGGCAAACGTTTGGAACACATTCTGGCAATAGTCGGAAGCCTTCGGCAACGCGCGCCGCACGTACTGGCGACACGCGCCGACGGACCCACAGCAGCAGCAATCCGGGAATCGTATCCCGAGGCCGAATATCGGGAGATGGCGCGCATCGTTCTGATCCCTGGTTTGCAGCCCGCTCCTCCTTCGCCCCGCGTCCACGGAACCGTGGCGGTGGTGGCCGCAGGCACTGCAGATCTGCCCGTAGCTGAAGAGGCCGCCGTAACCATAGAGGCCCTCGGCTCTCCGGTCGAGCGCATCTATGACGTTGGAGTAGCGGGCCTCCACCGGTTGTTGGCGCAGCGCGCCAAGCTCTACGAGGCTGCGGTAGTGGTAGTAGTTGCGGGGATGGAAGGAGCTCTGGCATCGGTAGTAGGCGGTCTTGTGAGTGCTCCGGTCGTAGCAGTCCCCACAAGTGTTGGCTATGGCGCCCATTTCGGCGGTTTGGCGCCTCTCCTTACGATGCTCAATTCTTGCGCCACCGGTGTGGCCGTGGTCAATATAGATAACGGCTTCGGCGCAGGCGCCTATGCGCATCTGGTGAACCTGTGCCGCAGCGACCCTTCTATGGATGTGGAGCACAACGAATGAAGCAGGATTCCAACTGGGTTGTGGTGGGATACGGAATGGGCGCTTATCACGCGCGCCTCATCTCCGGGACCCAGGGGTTGAACCTCTTCGGCATCTGCGACACCGATAGCCACAAGCGCGAACGCGCCAAGGCTGAATACCCGGATGCCAAGATATACTCAGACTTCGCTCAGGTGCTAACCGATCCAAAAGCGGACGGCGTGGTGATCGTTACACCCCATAACCTCCATGCCCCCATGGCCATCCAGGCAATGGATGCCGGAAAGCACGTCGTCACAGATAAAGCCATGTGCCTTTCGGTGGACGAGGCACGCCGAATGATCCAAGCCAGGGATCGCAATGGCGTTCTTCTTTCCACATTCCATAACCGAAGGTGGGATGGCGACTTCCTTACGGTACGCAGGATCCTGGAGGATGGCCTCATCGGGGATCTCTACCATATCCAATCCTGCGTAACAGGCTGGGGAACTCCGGGAGGATGGCGATCCGACCGCACACAGATGGGCGGCTGGCTCTATGATTGGGGCGCCCATACGCTGGACCAAATCCTTCTGCTTGCCCGATCGCAACCCGTGCGCGTCTACGCCTTCGCCCACCATCGCCCGGCCGGTTCTTCTTCAGTAGAAGATTACATCCACTGCACCGTGACCTTCGCTTCGGGCCTCACAGCGGTAACCGTCATTGGGTACCTCAACCGCATCCCGATGGAGCGATGGTACGTTATGGGCACCAGGGGTACGCTGGCGTGCTCCGGCTTCGACGGCCCGGTTCGCCTCAATACGGATCTTGGCTCCGTCACAGGAGAGATAGCAGTCCCCTTGTTGAAGGGCGATTGGGCGAGCTTCTACCAGAACATCGCCGCCTTCCTCGCGGGCGACGAAGAGCTGCAAGTTCGGCCCGAAGAATTGATCCCCCAGATTGCCATCGCCGAGGCTGCGTACCAGTCCATCGCCTCTGGAACCGCAGTCACATTGGCAATCTAGGCCAAGCCCGCTCAAGGAAGAGGGGGCGTTCCGCGGCGGGAACGCGCCCCGGTGTCATATTGCAGCGGGCTCTGGGCGCAGTTCCGTTTTGGAAAGCACCTTTCCATCGGCATCTATTTCATAGATAATGGGGACGCCGTTGGGAATGTTCAGCTCAAGGACCTGTTCCTTGGTAAGGTTGTCCAGGTACATGACGATGGCTCGGAGGCTGTTGCCGTGGGCAGACACGAGAACCGTTTTCCCTGCCATCACTTCAGGCAGAATTACCTCTTTGAAGTAAGGGATGGCGCGGGCTGCCGTGTCCTTCAAACTTTCGCCATTGGGCGGCGCCACATCGTAGCTTCGCCTCCAGAGCTTTACCTGTTCCTCGCCGAATTTCTTGGCTGTCTCCGCCTTGTTCAATCCCTGGAGATCACCATACATGCGCTCATTGATGGCCTTGTCATAGTAGATCGGCACGTTCTCCTGGCCGGCCGCCTTGAGGGCGATCTTCAAGGTATCAATCGCGCGGACCAACACGCTGGTGAACGCAACATCAATGGGGATATCGCGAAGCAGTTTCCCAGCCTCTTCGGCTTCCTTCCTGCCCTGCTCGGTAAGCGGCACATCAATCCATCCGGTAAACCGGTTCTCCAGGTTCCATGTAGATTGACCGTGCCGCAGAAGGATCAACTTGCCCATCGTAAAGTTCCTCTTGCCACGCAGAATGCTTCATCAAAGGATTATACCCATGCGGCACGAGCGAAGCGGGCGTTCCGGAACCCCGCGCCCCCTATCGATCCAAGCGAAGGATGCCGGGATTGTCTCTTGCGCTGACCGACATGTTTACCCGCCGCTGTCCCGAAGGATGCGTTCCAGCGCATTCCGGCGTGCCTCGAGTACGTGGAGCGCATCGCGCATTGCCTCCTCGCCTTCCTGCTGCAGCCGCCGTGCACGCGCGATGCCGCGTTCCGCCGCATCGAGTACTTCTTTGAGCACGAACCGGAGCTCGCTCTCGAGGTGCAGCCGGCTATCCTGTATGCGCTGCTTTAGGCTGTTCTCCACGCGCTGAGCGTTGGCATCCAAAAGGAGCGTCAAGAACTCCCCAGCGCTGCGCGTTATGGACCGGAAAACCCAGGACCTAGGCAGCAGCAGATCGCCCACCCACTGCACAGCAGGCACCAGCCCGGCAGGAGACGCGACGTGAAGAAATTCGTTGAAGGCAAACCTTCGGCGCCGGCCCACCACGTCGTCTCCCCCGAGCTCGTCGGGAATGGGAACGGAAGACCACGCTCCGGATGCGCGCAGGCGCCCCAACAGTTCGTTCACCATTTGCGTGAGCCTTTGGGTCGTACCGCGATAAGCAGCCTCGGCTTCCCTTTCACTCGCCTGAAGCCACGGGGCGATCTTGCGGCGAGCAATATCCAGCGCAAGCTGCATCGCTTCTCGCCGCAGGGTGCTGCGCTTGCGCAAACGCATGGCGTGGAGCGACTGCGTAAGCTCTTCCAGAGCCTCCGGAACCGCTGCTTTGAGGAACTCCTCCCTACGCTGGGCAAAAGTCCGCCCGATACGCTGGATCTCGGCATCCAGAAGGGGCCCGATCTCCCAAAGGGCCCGGGAAGCCTCTTCGGAGGCACTCCGCAGCACCTTCAAACGTTCCTCTGTTTCTGCGATGGGGCGGCGCAAAGCATCCGCCTCTTCCCCCAGGATGTTGTTCAATCGAGATCCGAGCCGCAAGATGCCCCGCTTGACCGCACCTTCCACGAGTTCTGTGGCTGAAGCCACAGCCAGCCGCCGCAGGTGTTGTTCCAAATCGCACCAATCCCGCGTGCATCGTCCTCCAGCGATGCGCTCCAGAGCGCTTACTCGGAAGATCCGCTCCACCGGCCGCGCCAACCGCTGGGAGAGCACGCGTTGGGCGAATTGCACCGATGCGTCACATTCCATGTGGGTCACACGGTCCGCCTTGTTCAACACGAACACGAAGTAGTCCACATTGCGGGCGATTTGCTCGGCCAGGGCAATCTCCTCGCCCGAGATGGGCGGGTCGGGGCCGATGACGAGCAAAGCAGCATCAATATGGGGCACAAAATCACGCGTAGCCTCGGTGTTGGCAGCAAACACGGATCCCAATCCCGGAGTGTCTACGAAGCAGAGGCCCGTACTCAGCAAATCTGAAGGTACGAAGACCTCCACCGCTTCGATCTGCTTGATATTTCCGGGGTTCTCCTCTTCCGACACGTACAGGTGCAGGTTGGCGGGATCCAATTCCTGCCATCCTTCACCAGGATGCCTCAGCCGCGCCGCCAGCAGTTCCCCGTATCGCAATACGGTCACCACCGAGGTTACGGGAACCGTTCCCGTGGGAAGAACCTGCGCACCTGTGAGCGCATTGATCAACGTAGATTTGCCGCGCTTAAATTGGCCTACGCATGCCACATAGAAGCGACCTTCACGGGCCCGTTCCGCCAAGGCATGAGCCTCGTCTGCTATGGATTGAGCGCCCATCTCCCGGGCTAGAAGCTCCAGATGCGTAAGCCGCTCAGGGTCCATGCGTATCACTCCCTGGGTGCGTGAACATACTTGATGACCTCACAATCCTGAACGAGGATCAAGCCTTCGGACACCATTTCGTCCAAGAGGGGCAAAAAGAGATTGATGCGCTCGGCCGTGTCCACGATTTCGATTACAATGGGCAAGTCCTCAGACAAGCGCAGGATGGAAGCCGTATGGATGCGGCTGTTCGCTCCAAAGCCTTCAATGCCCCGTAGGACGGTGGCGCCTGCCAGCCCTTCCTTTCGTGCACGCTCCACAATGGCTGTGAACAGAGCCTTGCCATGCCACTGATCCGTCTCCCCAATGTAGATGCGAACCTTCTTGGCAGCACCGGTTATCTTCACAATCGGCCTCCTTCTCAGAACCTGCCCCTAAGGAGCATTCGGGCGAGGATTACACCTGCGTAGGCAGCAACCAGGCCTGCTGCTACACTCATACTCACATTCACTGCCGCCGCCCGAAGGCGCAACCCCTCTCCGATGAGGCGAAGTGTTTCATACTCGAAGGTCGAGAACGTAGTATAGGCGCCGACGAACCCAATCGCCACCAAAAGCCGCCAGTAGTCACTCCACGGAAAATGGAGGGCAAGAGTGGCAAACACACCCAGAACAAAACACCCGCTCACATTGACCACAAGAGTTCCATAGGGGAACGATGGCCCCAATCGCTCCTGTACCCAGCCGCCAATGAGGTAACGGGCGTTGGCGCCGATAAAGCCTCCTACTCCAACCACCAGATAGCGCATCAGTTTCGGATGAGCCAATTATCCGCCTCCTTTCGAGGGCTGCACGTCTGCGGCTGCGACGAACCCATGTAGATGTAGTTTTTGCGAATGCGTGCCGGGCCCGTGTTTACCCGGCCGACGTACAATCGGCTGAACGCTCCGGATTGCCCTGTCGGTTGCCCCGCACAAACCATAATCCCGCCAGAGCCAGAGTGGCGAAACCCGCTCCAGCCGCAAAAGGAGCCGAAGGCGACACACGCTGATACAAGATCCCGGCAATTACGCTTGCGGGAAGCGCCATCAAACCGGTCGTCTCACCTGCGCCGATTGCCGTGACAGGGTAATGATGCCCATGGCCGTCTCCTGCTTATCTGCGGCGCACCGCTTCAAGCCGTTCGGTAACCTCGCTCACGTAGTGACGCAATGCCCCAACAACCTCTTCGAGCTGTTGGCGTTCGCGTTCATCCAGTCCCCCGAACTTACGTTCAATGCGACACGGTTCCAGATCATCAATGATCTCTTCAGAAAGTTGCCTAATCAAGATAGCAAGCCAAAAGAGCGTGGCGCCTAACCCTTCTTGCGCCTCTCTGCGCTCCACGTGATCCGGCGCCATCGCCTGCACAGCTTGCTCCAAACGCTTGTGCGCCTGCGCAAGGAGCCTCTCGATCGGCTGCCAGACCTGGGCAGGCATTGGCGTCAACGATTGCCCCGACATCGGGCTCTTGCCCTGCGCACCCACGCGTTCGATTTGGCGAACCAGTTCCTCGAACGCCACCAGCGATGCAAAAAGATGTGCCTGCTGGCCTTCCGTCATGCATCCTCCACATTAACGGCCTACTCGCCGTTGGTGCCGCCCTTTCTTGAGTGGCGGTACACCTTGCGCAGGTTCAAAGCCCGAAGGAGTGGAGCAGCGCTGCTTCCCACAGTCTATATCCTCCCGGTGCGCAGCACGCCGATGAGTTCCTGCATTTCCTTGGCCGGCAACGGCGCAGCTTCCAAACGCCGTACCGCCGCCTCCACCGAATACTCAATTTGATGAAGCTCAACAGCCCCGTCATCCCACGTGGCATAACACGCAGTGGGCCTTCCGTGCTTAGGCTGCCCCACACTTCCGGGGTTGAGGACCAATCCTCTGCTGAGACGGCGCGCATAGGGCAAGTGCGTATGCCCCATCAGAACAACATCGGCGCTGATGCCCTCCAACTCCTGGAGAAGAACCGCTTCCAGAGGATCCCCATGCACATATCGGTAGAGCGGATCCCGCGGGGATCCGTGCACGGCGAAAAATGTCGCCCCGGCGAATTCGAAGGATGCCGTGAGGGGAAGACTGCCCAGGTATGCTTTGTCTTCGTCGGTCAGCAGGGTGGTATGCCATGCAAGGGTCGCCGTTGCCATATTCCGGAATGCGGGCGAGCAGCGTGGATCCTCACCAAAGGCAATGGCATGGTCATGGTTCCCGCGCACGGCCACAGTAGCATTCCGCCGGATCCAGGCGACGCATTCTGCCGGCAGCGGTCCATAACTCACGGCGTCGCCCAGGAACACAACAGCATCGGCATCGGCGGGTATCGCACCGAGGGCTGCCCAATTAGCATGAATGTCAGACACGATCAGCAGCCGCATGGCCGGTGCCCTCCTGCTGGAGATGGGTAACACGCCGCCGAATATGCCTCACCGCCGCCCG
>JBMFSQ010000031.1:0-37827 GCA_049967475.1 Chthonomonadales bacterium
GAACCTAGAGGCGTGTGGGACACAGGAACTCGGGCGAGCAGAGACGCCCTGCCCGGCGCGTGCACTCCTCGTGATCCCGGTTGGCCAGGTCTGGAAGGCCATATTCGCACAGCAGGAACGCCCCCGGCTTGCCCTCAGAACACAACGACGCTTCGGATGACGTTGCCGGCTTTCATCAGGTCAAAAGCCTCCTCTACCTGCTCCAGCGAGATCGTACGGGACACCATATCGTCCAGGTTCAACGTCCCCTGCAGGTAGAGCTGCGCCAACAGCGGGAAATCGTGCGAGGGGAGGGTGTCTCCGGCGTGACATACCCGTAGGGATGCTTTGTTCCAGTAGACGCCGGTAGCCATGTTTCCCAGATTGAGAGTGACGGCATCCTCTTCGGCGGGAAGCCCGATGGCCGTCGCCGTCCCCCCATAGGCCAGCATCCGAACGGCCTGCTCGATGCAGGCAGGGACGCCGGTGGCCTCGAGGGCAAACTCAACGCCTCCATCGTAGCCGTCGTCGGTGAGCGCCCGCACCGCTGCGACCGGATCCTCGCGGGAACCATTCACTGTGTGGGTGGCCCCGAAGGTGCGCGCCCAATCCAGCTTCACAGGGTTGATATCCACGGCGATGATTTGACGCGCGTGGGCCAGCCGAGCTCCCTGGATCACGTCGAGCCCTACGCCGCCGCACCCGATTACGGCGACCCTCGCTCCCGCAAACACCGGAGTGGTATTGAGCGCGGCGCCCACACCCGTCACCACTCCGCAGGCGATGAGGCATGCCCGATCCAGCGGGATATCGGGAGGCATCTTGATGGCAGCGCGCGCGTGTACGATGGTGCGGGTGGCAAACGTGCCGCAGCGCGAAACCTGCGAACACACCGCCCCGTCCCGCTTCCTCCGGATACGCGGGCCCGGCCGAAGGGCTACGTAGCACCGGCGCAGATCGCCCCTAAGGCATGCGGGGCACAAGCCGCAAGGCGCCCGGTAGGCCAGTACCACAGCGTCCCCAGGCTTCAGGTGCGTCACCCCTTCCCCTACTTCCTCCACGTAACCCGCGCCTTCGTGCCCCAGAATGATGGGGAAGGGCATCCCCATCCCTTTCAGGTTCTTCACGGTGAGGTCCGTGTGGCACACTCCGCTGGCCGCAAGGCGCACAAGCACCTCGTTGGGACCTGGCCCATCCAGAACGATCTCTTCCAATACAGCATCTTCACCCGGCCCGTTCAGCATCATGGCGACCCCGATGCGATCCATAAAACCCCTCCCAGACGGTAGAGTTTCAATTAAACAACTTGCTCCGGCTCCAACGATTGTAAGTAGCTTCGACAACGGGCGCCCGGTTCCTGCTCATCTGCGCAAAAGCAGGAATCCGTCCCGGCGCCAGGCAACACATTCTGTCGGCGAAGCGCCGATGGAAGGCCGCATCATGGATCCTGTAGGAGCAGCATTTGGGTTGGGAGGCGCCGCAATCGGGACCATTCTGGCGCTGTACCTTCTGCAAAACCGCATGATCTACCACCGGCGGCGATACCCGGCACAAGAGGCTGGGCCGCTGCCGGAAGGCGTGGAGGCGATCGAGTTTCATACGGCCGAGGGGCGCCAAACGGCTTTTTTGGCGAGACCTAGCTGCCGAAGCGGCCCGCCGAAGCTCTGGGTGCTTCTGGGAGGCAACGGATCCCTCGCGTTGGAGTGGGTGCCCTGGATGCGCGAAGCAGTGCCGCACGGCGCGTGTCTCTTGTTGGTGGACTACCCTGGCTATGGGTGGTGCGAGGGACAGCCTGGCGAAGAACCCATCACGCGGGCCGTGTGTTCTGCATTCGAGGCTGCAGCCGATGCGCTCGGTGAGGAGGCCCAAGTTTTGGCGCAACGCAGCGGCGTCATCGGGTATTCCCTTGGATGCGCTGCGGCGCTCGTGTTGGCTGAGCGCTACCCACTGCGCCAAGTGATCCTGCTGGCGCCCTTTACTCGGCTTAGGGACGTAGCTGCCCTGCGGGTGGGCTGGCCCTTGAACCTCCTCGTTCGCGACCGCTTCGACAATAGGGCAGCCCTTCAAAGACTTTCCCTCCGAGATGCTCCGCCGCAAGTCACAATCGTGCACGGCACTGAAGACCGCGTCGTTCCCTTTCGGATGGGATCGCGCCTTGCCGCAGCCCACCCGCAGTGGGTACGCTTCGTGGCAGTGAAGATTGCCGATCACGACACCTTACCGGATGCCGCACTCATGCTGCTTCAACAACTGACGGGCGATGCCGGAGGAGAACACCCATGCAGATCCTGATAGATCCCATGGCCTTTGCCTTCCCCGAAATCCTGATGCCCCCTGTGTGGCGCGTCGTTCAACGCCGTGCGACCCCGGAGCTGACCGACGTTGCCGCTGCCGCCCGGGAAGCCGCTGCCCGTCTCTGCCGCGATCCGCGCATCGCACCCGGAGCCTCGGTAGCGGTGGGCGTCGGAAGCCGCGGCATCTGGAGGCTGCCGGAGATCGTGGCGGCCGTCATCGCGGAACTGAAGGCGCACGGGGCGCACCCCTTCATCGTGCCTGCGATGGGCAGCCACGGAGGCGCCACAGCCGACGGGCAAAGGAGGGTGCTGGAAAGTTACGGCATCACGGCTCAGGCCGTAGGGGCGCAAATCCGGGCCACGATGGAGGTGGTGCAGGTAGCCACTCTGGAGGACGGATACCCCGTATACTTCGACCGATATGCCCTGGAAGCCGACGCCGTAGTGGTGATCAACCGCATCAAGCCCCATACGGATTACCACGGCCCAATCGAGAGCGGCCCATCCAAGATGTGCGCCATCGGCTTGGGCAAACTGCAGGGAGCCCTCACCATCCATCGTTACGGCGCCACAGGGCTTAGGGAAATCATCCCTCGTGTGGCCCGCAAGATCGTCGAAGCGTGCCCCGTGGTAGGAGGCGTGGCCATCCTCGAGAACGCGTATGGGCGAACGGCCGAAATCCATGCCCTTCCCGCCGCCGATATGGCCGGCGAGGCCGAAAGCCGCTTGCTTGAGCGAGCCCGCCAACTCATGCCCGCCCTCCCGTTCCAGCAGATAGACGTTCTGGTAGTAGATGAGATGGGGAAAGATATCAGCGGCGCCGGCATGGACACCAACGTAATCGGAAGGGTGGAGATGCCCTCGATCCCCGAAAGCGAGTGGAATGGGCCCTGCGTGCGGTGCATCTGCGTTCTAGATCTTACGGAGGCATCGCATGGGAATGCCGCTGGATTGGGTCTGGCAGATTTCACCACACGGCGCCTCATCGAGAAGTGCGACTTTGCAGCCACCTTCACCAATTCACGTACGAGCCACGAAGGGGGCGTGCGGCGCCTCAAGCTGCCCATCATTCTGGAGAATGCGCAGGAGTGCGTGCGTGCGGCCATCGCCACGTGCGGACGCGGCCGGGCCGAAGAAGTACGGATGGTGCGCGTGCGCAACACCGAGCGGCTGGAACTGATGGAAGTGTCCGAGCCGCTCCTGGCCGAGGTGCGCAGCCGGCCGGATCTGCAAATTGCAGCCGGCCCTCTTCGCTTCGATCCGGACACGGCCCTTCCGACGCCGTGATCCCGCCCAGCTTCTAGACGTGCTCGCCCTCCATTTCCCCCAGACTGATGGCTACATCTTTGCGATCCTCGATCTTGGCGATCTTGCCGTCACGGATCCATACGATGCGGTCCGACACATTGAGCATCTTTAGGTCATGCGTAGCAGAGATCACGGTAACGCCCTGCTCCTGGTTGAGCTTGCGCAGGAGTTCGATGATCTCTTGCCCGGTTTTGAGGTCCAGATTGCCCGTGGGTTCGTCTGCGAGGATGATGGAGGGGTTGTTGGCGAGGGCGCGAGCGATGGCCACCCGCTGCTGCTGGCCGCCCGAGAGTTCAGACGGCTTGTGGTGTAGCCGCTCTCCCAATCCCACCATATTCAGGAGTTCGATGCCGCGCTCGATGCCTTCATCGGTAGGCATCCCCGCGAATACGGTAGGCAGAGTTACGTTCTCCAGAGCGGTCATGACGGGGATCAGGTTAAAGGTCTGGAAAATGTATCCTATGGTGTGGCAGCGCAGATACGCCAGCTCCTGAGCATCCAGTTGCGCCATATCCACATCGTTGATGAAGACTGTCCCGTGCGTGGGTCTGTCCAGACCTCCGATGGCATTGAAAAGAGTAGACTTGCCGGATCCGGAAGGGCCCATGATGGAGATGTACTCGCCGCGGTAGATATCCAAATCCACGCCGTTGAGGGCCCGCAGAACCTGATCGCCCATTACGTACTCTTTCACCAGGTCCTTGGTCCGCACTACGTATTCATTCGTTGCCATGGTTCGATCCTCGTGTTCGATGCGTTGTCGGACAAGATGTTGCGTCCTAAATCTCCACGCGCAGAGCGGCGGCGGGAGGCATCTGGGCAGCCCGGATGGCCGGGAAAATGGTAGCGATAAAGGTAAGCAATGTGCCGATAACGGCGGCTTCCACACCGAGGAGGCCGCTGGAACTCCAAAACTGGCCGCCGAAGACAACCGTTCCATCGCTCATCAAATGCACCAGGGATATCACCACCCATCCGGCAACAAAGCCCAGCACGGATGCTATAAGCCCCAGCAGGCACGACTCTATGAAGAAGAGCTTCACGATGAAGGAGTCCAGGGCGCCCAAGCATTTCATCGTCCCGATCTCTTTGTAGCGCTCGGTCACCGACATCAACATGGCGTTGGTGATGCCCACGGTGCATACGATAAGGGCCATGATGGAGAGCCATTGGAGGCGATCGGCTGCGGAGCGGCGGTCTGCAGCGCTGAGGGATGCGCTCAGGATCTGGCGGGTGTCTTCCGCCGTAGGTTTGAGGCGCCCCTGTTCGATGGCGATGCGCTTCTCGGTAATGATGCGGTCCTGTATCTGCGAGAATGTGGCAGACATGCGAACCGAGGTGAAGAAGGCAATGCCCAGAAAGATGCCGGCCGCCGTGATGACGGATCGCCAAAAGCGGATCCTAATGGATTTCAGGCTGATCTCCACAGCCTTGGAGAAGGGCAATTGCATCCTGCGCTTGTCTATGCCCGCCCTGGCCACCGGTTTGGCCTTTACGCCGTTGACGCTCATTTAGTACCCCTCGCTTTCTCGTAGAAACCGATCAGGTTGCGTTCCGCCAGCATCTGCAAATAAGCCGTTACCGAAAGCTCCACCTCGCGCCGGTTCATCTTGTACTGCGCACACGTTTTCTGGACGATACTCTCTACGGTATTCGACCCGTCGCAGAGCGCCCACACGAATGTTCCCACCTCATCCAACTGGATGGAGCGCGATTTGGGCACCGCCACGATCGCGCTGAGTATGCGCGAGAAGCGCCTCTCCCGAAGCGGGATGCGCAGCAGAGCTTCGCCCTCCGTATTGCGGTCCCATTCCACCAGCGAATTGCGCACGGGCCTCAGCCGGAACGCAGCTTGGCGATCCACATTAGGCGCCAGCTTCAAAAAAGGCAAATAGCGGCCTGCCGCAAACCTCAGCTTCGCGATCCATGGCACTCGCACCGGTCTGCCACCTCGTCGAGCAAGTCGGGGTTGCGCCCTGGGCGCCAAAGCTGCACTGCGTAGATTCGGTTGCTCTGAGGGCACGCCCACGCACAACCGGAGTACCACAGGGCGGGGCGCAACGATGCGCCGCTGCGGAACCACAGGGCAGCCCGCCGAAGCAGGTTTGCCGGCGTACCTCGAGCCTCCACACTGGGATGGCCGTTACGGGTCAGCCCATCCTCCTGCGCGGCTACCGGAGGCGCACACACCTGGCGAAACCATTCCGCCAGAGTGAACTTCTTGAGGGCCACATTCGCCAGTCCCCATCGCTCGAGACGCAGACGCTCGCCGGGCCGCTCCAACTCGAGGAGAAGATAGCCGGACATGAGTTTGTGGCGCACGAGCCGGAAATCTTCGGGAGCGGCACCCACAAAGTCATAGAGCGCCCAAGTTGTCCACCCATCCTCCGGATGATCCACCATGGAGCTGAAGAGGCCGGCTGCGGTTTGCGCCACGTCGTCTCTCTGGCGCCCCACAACCTGCGCGATGACCGTGCGCCCGCAATAGGAGCAGCGCCAGATCTTCCCCTGGCCCTGATCGCCTGCGGACCAACTGAAGTGATGCGCTTGGCGCATACCCCCAGCCTCTTGCACCCAGGGCTTGATGCGGTATTCAAAGGCGCCTTTGCTTTTGCGAGCCTGTTTCCGTGTGTCTGTGAGGAAGGCTTCCAGAACAGCGCGCAGTTCGGGTTCCGGCGGCGTCGCCGCTCTAAGGAGCCTAATCCTCCTGAGCGCGTGGAGCGTGTAATCGAAGAGTGTCCTCGGCTTCGGGGCGGCGCGATCCGTCCACCGGATCTGGGCAAACATCGTACCAGGGGAATCAACTTTGAGGTATCCCCCGTGGGGCTCTATCGAGAAGCCTGTGAGGTTCCAGTCGGAGGGCAAAACGAAGCGGATGCCCTGCCATCCGATTAGGGTACGGGTTTGTGATGCAGTTGTGACGCGGGCCGTTGAGGGCATCTCACTAATCCGATCGGATAGGGCGCTTGGCGCTTTCCGGAGCAAACTTGGCGAAGCCGGCCACATACCCTATGAAGTTTCCGCGCTCCAAAGGCGCACGCTTCTGAGCACGCACGAAATGGCGGCCGGGGTACGGAAGGCTTGTAAGAGCATCGTGGGCGCTTCGAACGAGGCTCTCACTATCATATACGATGGGCGCATGGTCCGGATCATTCACTTTGCTTCGGAACCTTGCAGACATGCTGTCGTTCATGGCGTATCCGTAACGGTCCTCACCCGGGGCACTCACGACCGGGCAATGGTATCTTCGATCATCCCCTGTGTAGAACAGGGTGCGGTCCACCCACCCCGGTGCAGGCGGAAAGCGCTCATCGTAGTCATCCGAGTACATTCGGAACGCGCGCGTCAACCGGAAGACGTTGCCGGCGCACACCACCGATTGCCCCAGGGCGCGCAGGGGCACCAAAAGCCCTCGCAGCAGGTAGGCCACAACCGCCAATACGCCCACCACGCATAGTGCGGCCACCGCCACCGTTCGCAGCCAGCTCCCGGTGGCCGCCTCATCCAAGCGCATTCTGCAATCCTTACGGCGGAGACACGGCTTTCACAGTGCCATCCGCATAGAGTACATAATCCCGCCCATCGTGCCGGCCGGGTTTGGGAAGGCTGGCGAAATCTGCGTGGGCGTTGGCAGAAAGGTCTACGGAATCGTAGATGAGCGGCGTTGTTGCAGCACCGTGCAAGGCCGCAGGAGCCTTCCCGCCCAAGGCAGGGTTCATGGAGTAGCCGTAGCGCGTGCCGGATGCCGGCCCCAATGCAGGGCAATGGAACGCTTCATCCCGAGGTACCCGATCCCGAATGCAATCCATCCACCTTTCGGCCGGCGGTAATCTGCCGTCCCAATCATCCATATAGAACTGCATCGCCTTGTAGATCTGAGCCAGGTTCTCCGGGCACGATGCCGGCTGCGTCTGGGCAGGCGCATGATTGGCCGGCGCAAATGCCAAAAGCGTGTCTCGAACGGTCCGCGCATTCGGAACGAAATAGTAGAGCCCTGCCGCTACCACAGCTAACCCGATCACCTTCGGCAGGAAGCCGGCAGCACCCATCAGCGCACCGCCGGTGAGGGCCGATGCTACCAGCGGTCCATAGTAGAAGAGGGGTCCAGCCACCACCGTTTGATTCCCAACCCGGATCTCTTGATGCGAGAGCCACACAAAAAGCCCGCCCCAAACAAGACCCGGGATCAGACCTGCAAAGAAGGCTGCCACGGGACGCCGTGCCGCACGCCCGCCGGCTAATCCGGCAATGAGAGCCCCGGCCAAAGGGATCCAACCCAGCAGCACCGAGAGCAGCAGCGTGTAGATCAAACCCCGCAGGAAGGAACCCCGCGGCCGCGTGTTGTCCCCTACGATACCCATTCGGTAGGCGATCCATCCATTTGGAATATGTGGCTCGGCGACATTCGCCGTGAACTCCTCAATACGGTAAGTAGTTTACAGATTTTGCGATGAGGGCCAAGGCGATGGAGGCCATGGCAATGAGGCCCGTGCCGCACGAAAAGCCCGCAAGCAGAACCGGAGCATACATGGTCCACCGATCCAGCCCGAAGCGTTTTGCGAAATACCTGCGACCCAACCACGCGCCGAAGAACATGGGCAAGGCATCCTGCGGCCAGGTGCCCACGATGCCCGAGATAGTGCCGTAGAAGGCTAACTGCGGAAGCCTCAGGAGCGACCATATTCCATAAAGGACCAGGCCCGCCCCACATCCTCCAAGGATGCGCGGTCCGTTGATGGCGTTCTTCATCCACTGGGCGGCGCCCGTCTGTTTGTTGATGGACTGGAAGGTGGCCTGGAAGGTGGCGATGAGAGGCCAAAAGCGCTGCGCATACGGATGCTGGGAAGAGGGTATTGCGCTCGTATGCCAGAAGAACGCCCAGAAGATGAAGGAGGAAAGCAGGAATACGGGGAGCACCAGCAGCTCTACCTTCACGACGCTTACGAACTTGGTTCCGGTGAGCTCAACCTCTCGAAAGCGCTGCGCCAGGGACCCGTAGTCGGCCAGCGGGATCGGCGCGTACCAGATATCCACATGGGGATAGCCCGTCTTGATTACAGCCACCTCCTTGAGCCATGGGAAGGTAACGCCGGAACCCGTAAGGCCCACCATCTGGGCGCTCACGAAGGAGTTGAGCGGCGTCCAAATCAGGCCGAAGAAGATGAGCAACCAGAGCGGGAACGTATGGCCATCCTTCGCCAGCAGGAACTCGGTTAGGGCAATGTAGAAGCAGGTGATAAGGAACCAAACGCCAAGGGGGATCCAGATGGGGATATCGCCGCGGCCCTTCGGTACGTCTGAGAGCATCCCGCGGAAGCGCATTTTCTGACGGGCGCTCATGAGAGCCTTCACCACCAGACCGATGCCGATGATCCCTACAGCAAACTGGAGGCCTACATCCACCGACATCCAGAACGTCAGCTCGGTGGCTTGCCTGGTGTAGAAGGCGTCCATTCCCCTTGTCCAGCCGGTGTCCGCCGAGTGGCCGAATGCCCCAAGGTGATAGAGGATGTTGGGCATAGGAAACACGCGAGAGAAGAAGGATCCTGCCAGCATCCCGGCAACGATATGGTATGGGAGCACGAAGCCTACGAGGATTTTGCCCACATCGCCCGAGATGCCTGTGGTAGCTCCCGGCAAGATGCTTTCGGTGCTGAGAGTAAGATCGAAGAATGGGATCGGGATGAGCGTGAGCGCCTTCCCGAACACCACACCGGTAAACACGGGGATGGCCACGTAGAAGAAGCCGAATACCAGCCCTGCTACGGTGCCGATGGAGAATACGGACCATCGCCAGGATTCTTCCTTGGTTGCGGCTTCGGCCAGGGCCGTGGCGCCCGATGCGGCCACAGGGGCCATGGGGAAGGGAAGCCTTTCGATATCCGAGGTGATGCGGAAGAGCGCATACCCCATACTCATCCAGTTGAGGCGACCCAAGACCTCGTTGAGCACTAACAGGCCGATGGGCCAGATCCACATGGCATCGAAGAAGGTGCGGTTGATGAGCGCATGGGAGCCTGCGGGAGGCACAACCCAGTTGGGGATTTCCCTCGCTACAAGAGCGGCCTGGGGCGCCTGGCGGAAGTACTGGTTCCAGATGAGGTACCCGAAGGGCCCTCCCGAGATCCCACGGTCTGCCAGCAACACGCTGGAGAGCATGGCGGCTACGTAGTAGAGGATGTAGATCTCCTGCCGCTTCATAGGCAGGAAGGATCGGCGCATCACCTCGGCAAAGAGAACGATCGTTACCCATTCGGCCGCCGGGCCAAGCCCTTGCCCTGCCACGAGGCCAAGGTACAGGGCTCCGGGGAGCATGATGAAGCCTACGAAGAGGGCGCCGATGATGGACTTCGTCGTGAAGCCATCTTCAAAAACCGGCTCCTTGAGTTCAACACCCTCTTCGGTGGAGGTGCGCTCCACACGCTCTCGAACCGCTGCTACTTCGTCAATGGGCAAGCGAGTTTCCCCCTTGCGTGCGAGTGTCGTTCATAAACAACCCTGCGCTGCCTTGCGCCCCGCATACGGCCGCAACATTCTGGGACCATGCTTGCATCGGCTGCGGAGGGGAACGGGCCCAACGCGCCCCACCCCATCCTCAATGCAGCTCCCACCGCCCCACGTGTCACCCTGTGGCGGGTGAAGCCTCCGGCTGAGACTGCTTCAGATACCGTTCGCGCTCACCCTGCTTCAGCGTCCGCCAGATAAGGAACTGTTTGCGCAGGGTGTTCAGGAAGCGGCGGTTCACGCGCTTCCAATTCGATATGTCGCCGCTCTCCCGGTTGATGATCAGCCGGATGTCGTAGACGCCTTCCATGGCGGCGGGAAGGGTTTCGATGGCCACCTTTTGGCTCACGCCAAGGTCAAAGGGAGCCAGCCACGCCGTGCACCGGATGCGGTATCCCGTAGCAGTCACCGCCGGAGAAGCCTCTTCCCCGCCGTCTTTGCCTGCTGCAGGCACCTCGAATTCCTCGGTCTCCACACCCTGCGTCACGAAGTCCCCGATGCTGTATTCTTCGTAGGCGGCGAACCACTCTGCCAAGAACTGGTTGAGGCCCGTGGCCTGCTCACCGGTTACAGCAAAGGGAAGCGGGATCGTCCATTGGTCTCCATCGGGTTCCGGCACGCGCCAGGTGCGGTCAATAGCCGGCGTAGCTACCTCGGCAGCCTTGCGCGCCGGGTAGAGCGTGGAGAGCAGCACCACGCCTACAACCACAAGGGTTGTCATCACCGCAGACACAGACGAAAAGTTCAGATAGAGCCCCTGGAAGGCGCCGGTGTATACAAGGATCTTGGTAGTCACCTGCCCAAGCAGATACCCTGCCACAGAGCCTAGGATGGCGTATACCATGGCCTCGGCGATGAACAGCATCCCGATGTGGGAAGGCGCCAAACCGATGGACGAAAAGATGTGGATCTCCTTTACCCGCTCGTACACGGAACCGAGCATGGTATTGAGCACGATAAGGGCAGCGATGAGTACCGGGAAGAATACAAGCTCCAGCCCCTTGCTGGAGGTCGTGGCGATGGACGAGTACCGGTCTATAGTGGCCCGGCTCGTGGGCGTCGCCGTGCGCCCGGCATAGAGGTTCAGGTTCAACCGGTGCATCAGAGGACCCAGAGCCGAAAGCACGGCCTGAGGGTTCCCAAAATCAATGGCAATGGACCTGAGTTCGGCGCCAAGGTCCACGGCAGTTTGGTACGGGATGAAGAAGACCGTGTCCGGCTCCAGATGGGTGTATTCGCGGAAGCCCGTCTCGCTTCCAGCGCGGCCCTGGTTGGTGAGCTTCTGCATGAGAATGAAATCTACAGGCGTGAGGATCTCATTATCCAGGTCGGTAATCTGCTTGAACTTCTGCGTGTCCAGAATGCCGATGACCGTGTAGTCCACCCCGGCGTAGGACACTGTGGCCTTTCCTACATCTTTGGCGTCCACGCGCAGAGCGGCGGCGATAGTGTCCGGCAAAATGACGTCGTAGACATCGCCCCGCTGGAACCATCTTCCTGCAAGCAGCGCTTCCTGGGGTTTGGTTACCCTAGCCTCCTGAGGGCTCAAGCCTACCAGCGCCTTGGCGTCGAATTGCCGATCTGCCTTTTTGATGGTAAGGAAGGACTGTTCCCCGAGCTGCGTGCCGAAGAACCATGCGCGAGGCGCTACGGCATTGTGGCGGCCGAACTGATCATCCAGCAGGCGGTAAGCTGGGTCCTGAAGTTGGTCCCACATGGGGCTGCGGATCATGATGCCGTTGTAGCGCGGCGTTCCCGGAGCCGGGACTTGGTTGAAGCGCATGGTCTGCACCACCGACGTGAAGGAGAGCACCGTAAAGGTGAGCAGGACCAGGGTGATTGTGGTCAGGAGCGTTCTGGCCTTGCGCCGCCGCATGTTGGAGATGCCCAAGTTGAAGGCCGCCAGAGCCACCGACACGCGGCCGATATCTGCACGATGGATGCCGGACACCTGGCGGTTCATCTGCTTGAGCTGTTCCTCGAACTTGCCGGTGATGAGGGCGATCACGATGGAGGAGAGGGCCAGCATCACGAAAGCAAGCAGCACGATCACCGGGTTCATGGTGATGTCAAAGGCCGGGTGGACTTGGCTGAAGATGTAAAAGATGACCACGAAGATGATGGCGGCGTACCCTAATTGCCTCCTGAGGTCATAGGAACCGAAGAGTAGGCGCTCACCGAAGTAGGCAAAGGGCAACAGCAGGGCCAAATAGAACAGCACTCCTTGCACTACGTCTACTGCGGTTCGCTGCACGTCGGGATAGGCGCGGGACTCGTATCCCCACGCATCCCGAGAGGTCCAATAGAAACGCTCCCAGTCCTTATCTGCCTGGGCCTGCTTGGTACGGGCGATAGACTTGGCCGCAAGATCATGGAGCTGGGAGATGCCTTCGTTGATGATGCGGTACTTTGCCAGCCGCTTCATACGATAGTCATCCAGCTTCCACATGTCTTCGGCCACGTGGAGGGGCGTATTGTAGATGGCGCCGCTGCGGGCAATCTCAACCTTGGGGTTGTATGGCTCCAGTGCCACGGGCCCGGTGATATCGGCGTTTTGGGCCTCATTGGGGTTGCCGCCTACCAAGTACCCCTTGCCCTCGGGGTTGTAGTTTGGATCGTGCTTCTTGTTGAAGGGGTCGTTGGGATCGTAAACGGGGTTGATGAGGAGCAGCCGCGTAGCACCGGGCCCTACCCCCATCATGATCTTGAGGCGCGACCCGGGCTGCGAGAAGATCACCGCTACGTCTTCAACGTAGGAGCCCACCATGGCGGGATCCTGGGGGTCTATGGCATACCCGTACATCCGCGGCTCGCCATTGGTGGCGCCATCCAGCACGTCTATTGTGGAGAGAGCGCGTAGAGACTGTTGATCCACCAAATCGTAGATCGCCGTGGGGACGCACCGGAACAAGACGATGGGGGCCTCTTTGACCGCGGTGGTCACCATCACGTCCAGGGGGATGAACTTTGCTCCCGTAACGCCGAGATCCGGAGCGTAATCAATCTCGCCCAGATGATCGGGCCGCGTGTCCAGATGGTAGGCTGCCACGGTAGTAGGCTTGTTCCACCCGAATGCAGTGAGTGGCGCTATCCCGTGGAACTCGTACATATTGCGGTGGTTGGCATCCTTGCCGTCGAACACTGCCTGGATCATGTTGCCCCGCACGCCCATGAAGCTCTTAGTGCGGTTGCGCACCACCACCAACGAATTGCGAAGGGCGGGGTCCGTATAGGCCATGAAGCTCTTCTTGGGATTGAAGGTAGCCACGCGGCCCTTGAGCGTTGCAAAGCCTCCCTGCAGCGCCATCCGTGACCATTTGGATGGATCCGTAATGGGCATGCGCTGTGCGTTGACATCGCCGGGTTCGTTGGTGTCATTGAAGATGTTGTAGAATTCACACGCCAGCAGCTTTGTCTGAAATGCAAGGTTGGCGATGTTTACGCGGTCCGGAGTGTCCAGCGGCGTGTCTACGAGCGCACGCGCGTCGTCTATGGAGGCGAAGGTCACGCCATTTCCCTGGGCCATGGTCACCACTTCGGAGTCGAAGGCCGGCTTCCCGGGTATATAGTTGCGCCAGTTCTTGCCGTCTACTGGGTTCACACCGTCGGCGAAGACGCGTTTGTTATCGAAGCCGAGGGTGGTGCCGATCTTCTCGGCATTCTCGCGGCATACGCGGGCGATATCCGAGAAGCGCCCTTGGATGTCCTCGCGCATGTCGTAGAACCAGCCCTTGTAGAAGATGCCGACGCCGCGCGTTTGACTGGTTAGGTCCAGGCCCGCCCAAAGGTAGATCTGGGGGGGCCGCCGCAGCGGATGGTCATGGCTGCTCAGGTAGAAACCTGCATTGAGCCCGATCATTACCAGGCTCAATACCGCCAGTACCCAAGAAAAGGCATCCAGTTTTGCGGCGCCGTTGCGCCTGCCGCGGAGCGCTCGGGAAGCGAACCAGAGCACGAATACCGCCAGGAGCACGCCGAGCCAAAGAGCCGTCCGAAGAACATTCTCCCGGGCCATGGCCGCTTCTGCAAAGGAGGGCGGCGTCCATTCATCCAGGTGCCGGTCCAGATATTCCCTAATTCCCTGGAGTGCGAGGTGGTGGGCGCTTGTGGCAATGAACCACACCGTACGGGCCGGCGGGTTCTGTTTGTAGATGCGGGCAAGCTCCAATAGAGAGGCGATGCCACAAGCGGACTCCGCCCCAGGCGCCAGGGCGGGCACTACGGACATGGAGTCGTAATACCCTTCCACAACGATAACCTGATCGCGGAGCTTCGGATCGCTGCCGGGGATGTACCCGAAGATGTTGTGGGCTTTGTGCGTCTCCCACGGCATATCGCACTTGAGTGTGCATTCAACCTTCTGCCCGCCCGCCGTGGCGGCCAAGAGGGGCGCAACATCGGCGCTGGAGATCCAGAAGCGAGGAATGGAGATCGGAATGGAGATAAACTTCGCCTCGGCTTCGCCCCGCATCGTCTCCTCGGGAGCAATGAAGATTACGGCTTTTGCTCCCAAACGCGGCGCATTGAGCCATTCGGACCGGCTGTTGAAGTTGGCCAGAACGATGCTTCCTTCAACGTCTTGACCGTTGAAATTGGCGAGCTTGGAGTTGCCTACGTAGATGAGGGGCGCCGTGAGCCCGCCCTCTGGAAGCTGCGAGGTTCGAACCAGGTCGGGCCAAAGAGGATAGAGGTGATATGAGAGATCGGCTGGCCGTGCGCCGCTGCCCTGAACATTGTGGATGGTGATGGTAGCGTCACCCTTGTCCACGGGCACCGTTACATCGAATTCTTCCTCGTGGACGTTCTGAAGCCCGAGCTTGCGGAATTGCTCCAGCACGTATTGCGCAGCCTTCTGATCGCCAGGGTAACCGGCTACCCGGGATTGGAAGCCCGCCAGTGTCTCTATGGTTTGCTGCAGGTTGGCGGGTTCTACCTGCGACCATAGCCGACGGTAGGCATCCTGCAGTCTGGGGTCTACATCAGCGCGGACCGGCGGCGTCCAGAGGCAAACGAGCACGAGCAGCGATGCAAGCAGAAGGTGACCCCGGCCCGGGGCCCGACTAGGCGTCATCCACTCGATCCTTTCCACTCATCCGGAGCGCAGGGCTACTCCAGGCGGGTGCGCGGCAGAGTCGGGTTGGGATGAATGCATATTATCACAATGCCTCCGGATATGCAAGACGTTTTGCCGGGGACATTGGTTCTGGAGGATGCCGGGCGGCGTCAGGCCGATGCCCCGGGGTTGATCGGGGCTCGAAGCGGGCCCCGCGGGAGGCCGAATGCCATGCAGGCCATGGGCCGCCCGAAAGGAAGGTACGGCGCCGGAAGCCCACCCGCCCCGGCAAGGAAGCGATGCGAGAGGGGCCAACAAAAGGACAACGGAGGCTCTCTTGAATGCCTCCGTTGCGTGGCTCTGTATGGTACGTGCCGAGGACGAGACTTGAACTCGTATGCCTTGCGGCACACGGCCCTCAACCGTGCGCGTCTACCAGTTCCGCCACCTCGGCATGGGGTAGCGCCACGGAGAATCGAACTCCGGCTTGCGGGATGAAAACCCGCTGTCCTAACCTCTAGACGATGGCGCCCTGTTGCCGGTATCCGGGTCCGGGCACGCTCCGCGGAAGGCCGGTTCCGTGTCCTCCGCCAACCGCCGCCCACTCAACCGGGTTGGATTATATCTCCAATCCACCGGCGGTGTCAAGCGAAATCCGCCTTCGGGCAGCGTCTCCCGGGGAACCGTCCGCCCCATCCGGCGCACGGTATTGGGGACAGACGTTCCGGCCAAACGCCGCCCAACAGAGCAAACAGCCCGAGCGGCCATAGGGTAGCATCAACAGTAGGCAATCCCAGCCCAACTCCTGCCGCAAGGCATCGCGAAAGGACGCCACAGCCTTGAGAGAACCCGGGTTCGAAACCCTTTGCCAACACGCCGGAGAAGACCCTTCCCGGCATCTTGGAGCCGTCGCGCCCCCCATCTATCAATGCTCGCTCTTTGCATCGCCTGATTGCGACACATTCGTTCACCGTGCAGAGCGGTACCCCCAAGTCTATGACTACACGCGCGGAGCGAACCCCACCACAGATATTCTCCAGGCCAAAATCGCTTCCCTGGAACGGTGCGAGGCAGCACGATGCTTTGCCAGCGGGGACGCCGCCGTAACGGCTGCCATCCTCCATTGTGTGCGCTCCGGCGACCACGTGGTGGCCGTGGACACGGTCTACGGCCCTACGCGCGCGATCCTGGGCAATTACCTCACCCGCTTCGGCGTCACCGCCACCTTCGTGCCCGGCATGGAAGCAGACGATTTCATTCGGGCAATCCAGCCCAATACCCGCCTCATCTTTCTGGAAAGCCCTTCCACCATGGTCTTTCGCCTGCAGGATATCCGGGCGGTTGCGGCCGTGGCGAAGGAACAGGGCATCATCACGGCTCTGGACAATTCCTGGTGCTCCCCCTACTTTCAAAACCCGTCCGAGATGGGGGTGGACCTGGTAATCCATTCCGCCACGAAGTACCTGGGAGGCCACAGCGATCTGGTCGCTGGGGTGATTGCAGGACCGCGCGCGCATTTGGACGCCATCGCTTCACGGGAGGGATCGCTGTTGGGGTCGGTTCTGGATCCTTTTGCTGCGTGGCTCATTCTGCGGGGGCTGCGTACCCTCCCCTTGCGCATGGAGCGCCATCAGAGTAATGCACTAGTGGTGGCGCGCTTCCTGGAGAACCATCCGCGCATCCGCCGCGTGCACTACCCGGGACTGCCTTCCCATCCCCAATACGAACTGGGCCGGCGCCAGATGCGCGGAACCAGCGGCCTCATGAGTTTTGAACTCAAGGACGGCACGCGCGAAGCGGTCTTCAGCGTGCTAGACCGGCTGCGGTACTTCCGCATCGGGGTGAGCTGGGGCGGGTTTGAAAGCCTGGCGATTCCCGTTCGCTTCCCGCCCGGCACGCCGGCCCGCGACGCCGATGCGGATCGGGAACGTTGGGGGGCGCGTATCCACGTGGGGCTGGAAACGGTGGAAGACCTGCTGGACGATCTGGAACAGGCCCTAGCCGCAGGATAGGGAAGGGCGTCCGGCCGGCGCCGGGTGTCGGAACGCGTTCTTGATTATCAACGCACCTCCGCAGGCGCAACGGCAACGCTGTGCGGGCGGCCCGGTGAACAGAAAGCGGTCCGCAGGTCTTTGGCGAGGGCCGCCAGGGTCCAGAAGGCGCGGGCAGCGCTTGCCTGATCCAGAAGCGTGATCTTCAGCAGGCGGTGAGAATATGTGGTGGCCCAGTTATGCCCGAAGTACCCGTTGGGCGCCTGCACGCTGCGCCACACGAACTCTGCAGCCCTAGCGGCCACATCAAGCCAGCGCGCGTCATGGCCGGCACGATAAAGATCCACAAAGGCTCCGCAAAGGAGATGGGCGAAGGCAGCGTCATCATCAATTGCGCCGGTATCAGCCCGCACCCACTGTGTTTCGGCAGCCTTTGCAATTCGTTCCGCCTCCTTCAGGTATCCCGCGTCCCGCGTAACGGCATAGAAGAGGCAATTCGCCCGGATCATGAGCGCCGAGTTGTAGGACCACTTGCGCTTTTCCAAGGAGCCATCCACCCTGATCCCGTCGAAGTAGAGGCCGTCCCGGTCCTGCAGTGTCGTATTGATCCATTGATAAAGTCGGCGGGCTCGTGCCAGGTATTCCGGGGTGTGGGTCACTTGGTACAGAGACAACAGCCCCACGATCACAGGCGCATTGGAGCATGCGGCCTTGTAGGTATGCTTCTGTTCATGCCAGTAGATGCCCCCGCCGCACGAAGCGTCCTGGCCGCTCAGAACAAAGGCCATGGCTCGCTCCGCCCTCGAAAGGTACTTCTTGTGATGCGTAAGGCGGTACATCTCGAGCAGATCGAGCACCACCCAGGCGTTGTCGTCGTAGTAGCGATCGGGCGAAGAGGCGTGGGGCAGCACGTCGTAACCGCCGATGCCGCCTGCCGTGATCCAGTAGGCGTCCAATGCGTCTGCATAAGCACGCGCCTGGGCAAGGTATTCTGAGGGCCGCACGCGCGCCGCAGCAGCCAGGGCGCTGAGCTGAACACCTGCGCCCCATAAGAAGGCAGGCCGCTCTGGGGCGGGCTTCGCCAAATCCCGATCTTCGGCATAGAAGCCCGCATTGCCGAGGTACAGCGACCGGCGGATCCGTGCAAGGGTCTTTGAGCCCCACTCCTCGAAGGCGCCCGCTTCTCGTGGGATGGCGGCCTGCGCGCAATACCCGGGCAGAGATAGGGCCAAAAGGACTAAGACGAAAACCCGAGTTCTCACGTCAACGTCGCCTGCAATCGAAGGGGCCGCTGCCCTTCTGCCCTTCAAAGAGTAATCTCTGCACTCACCACGTCCTCCCCTATGACGCGCCGAAGTTTGAAGCCGAGTTTCTCGCACACATGCTGCATGGGGTGGTTCTCTGTGAGGATGTCGGCGCTGATGCGTGTGATCTTCTCATCTTTGGCCACCTGGAGCAACCGCGTCATCATCTCCGTCCCCAGGCCGCGGTCCTGATACCGGTCGCTGATGAGGATGGAGAACTCGGCTTCCGACGTACCCGCGAGCTTGGCATAGCGCACCACTCCCAGGATCTCGTGCTCGCCGGTATCGGTTTTGTGATCTGCCACCAGGGCGATCTCACGGTCGTAGTCGTTGAAGCAAATGCGGGTAAGCCGCTCGTGGGCTACACGCTGGCTCAGCTTCATGGGATGGAAGAAGCGCATATAGACGGAACGCTCCGAAAGGCATTCGTGGAACTTCACGAGCAGCGGCTCGTCCTCCGGGCGGATGGGGCGAATGAGCACCTCGGTGCCGTCCTTCATGGTGAAGGGCGCCACGTACTGCACAGGATAGGGGCGAACGGCCAGCCTGGGCAGATCGGCTTCCGTTACCGATTGGTCAAACACCACCACGCGTGCATCCAGAGCCAGGAGCCCTTCGGGGGACGCCAACAGGGGATTGATGTCAATCTCCTTTACGAAGCGTTGCTCCACCACGAGCTGACTGAACAGCACCAGCAGATGCTCCAGAGCAGCCATATCTACGGGTTTGCGGCCCCGAACGCCCTTGAGAGCGGTATAGATCTTGGTTTGCTCCATCATGCGGCGGGCGAGAGTGGCGTTGAGGGGCGGCAGCGCCAGAGCTCGGTCCTGGAATACTTCAACCAACTGCCCGCCTGCTCCAAACAGCAACACGGGGCCGAACTGGGCATCCACGCTGCTTCCGAGGATGATCTCGTAGCCGTCGTGGAGGCGCACCATGGGTTGAACGGTAACGCCCATGAAGTCCGACGGCTGCGCCTTCTCTTCCACGGAATGGCGGATCTCCTCGTATGCTTTGCGCACGGCGTCGGGCGTGGCCAGATTGAGCTTCACACCGCCCACGTCGGTCTTGTGGGTGATCGTCTCAGAGTGGAGTTTGAGGACCACGGGGTATCCCACCGCTTCGGCGGCTGCCACGGCCTCGTCTATAGAGGCGGCGATACGCCCTTGCGTGGTAGGGATGCGGTATGCCGCCAGAAGCTGCTTGGACTCATACTCCGTCAGAACGGTCCGCCCCGAGGCCCGCACACTCGTGATGAGGGCGGCTGCTCCCTCTCGGTCCGGTGGATTGGTCTCTTCGTCGGGCCGGGCGGATGGCGTCTCGTAGATGCCGCGGAGGTTGTAGCTGTACCGCCACATATAGTCGAAGGCGCGGGCGGCCGTGTCCGGATAGTCGAACGTAGGGATGTTGGATTTGTTGAGGATGGACACGCCTGCCATCACGTCTGCGCCGCCCATCCAGCTCGCAAGGATGGGTTTGCGGTCCAACTTGGCATAGCCCTTCATCCGTTCCGCCGTTTGGGTCGGATCGGTCATGGCCTGAGGCGTCAGGATCACCAAGAGGCCGTCTGTGTTGGGGTCGTTTGCCACGATTTCTATGGCCTTGGCATACCGCTCCGGATCGGCATCCCCCAGCACGTCAACGGGATTGTTGTGGCTCCAGTGAGCAGGCAGGATGGCGTTGAGCCTTTCGATCGTCTCGGGAGCCAACGGAGCGAGCTGGCCGCCGTTCGCCACGAGGGCATCCGTGGCCAAAACGCCCGGTCCGCCGGCGTTGGTGAGGATGCTCAGGCGCGGCCCTCGAGGGCTCGGTTGCTTGGACAGGACCTCAGCCATGTAGAAGAGGTCTGCGATGTTGGACACGCGCAGGGCGCCTACGCGGCGGAACGCGGCTTCCAGAACCTCATCGCTTCCGGTGAGGGACCCGGTATGGGATGCAGCGGCCTTGGCGGCTTCGGCGGATCGGCCCGCTTTAATGACGATGACGGGCTTGTTGAGGGACACCTCCCGCGCAGCAGATAGGAAAGATCGCGCATCGCCCACGGACTCCATATAGATTACGATGGAGCGTGTATAGGGATCGTCGCCCAGGTAGTCTATGAGGTCGCCCCATCCCACGTCCAGCATGGAGCCGATGGACACGAAGGCGCTGAAGCCCACCATCTCCTGAAGGCTCCAGTCCAGGACGGCCGTGCACAAAGCGCCGCTCTGACTGATGAAGCCCACATGACCGGGCCGTGCCATGGCGGCGGCAAAGGTAGCGTTGAGGCCGGTGAGCGGGCTCATGACGCCCAGGCAGTTGGGACCGATAACCCGAATGCCTCCCTTGCGCGCTTCAGCAAGTACTTCGCGTTCGAGCTGCGCACCGGCATCGCCCTGCTCTTTGAAGCCCGCAGAGATGATGATGGCGCCTTTTACGCCCACTTCGGCACACTCCCGTATGATGCCGGGAACCGTAGGCGCAGGAGTAGCGACCACAGCAAGGTCTATCTTCTCGGGAACCGCGGCTACGTTGGGGTAGGCCTTGATCCCAAGGACGCTGCTACGCTTGGGGTTTACGGGAAAGACGGTACCGCCGAAGGGGCTGCTGATAAGGTTCCACAGGAGGGTGCGGCCTACGCTGCCCGGCGTTTCCGAGGCGCCGATAACGGCTACCGTTTGGGGAGCGAAGAGGACGCGCAGGGGATGCCTGCGCTGGCCGAGGATATCGTGAGCAGATTCAGTTGCGGGTTGGTTGTTGGTGCGGACATTCATGGTTATCTCGTGTAGAGCGCGTTGGTATAGTGCGTTAGGGCAAGCAAACTCGGCCCATAGAAGCTCCTGCCCCCGCATGCGGGGGGTTGGGGGGTGCGGAGCGCATTTATGTTGGTGAAACAGCCACGCAGGGTTGTGCCGCCTTTTGCGGACGCAGTGCGTCGGCCTGCGCGTGCCGGATATCGGTTTCTATCACAAACAGCCCGATACCTGCTATCATTGTACCCGCCGGGGGCGCAGCGATGGTGCCGCGAACCAACGGCCTCTCTGCCCGCCGCATGCGGGAGGTTGGGGGGCGGGGGAACACGCCTGGCCGCCGGGCAGTTCCGGAAGAGGGTTGATTGCGGAGCACACGCGGTGCCGGCGGCGTTCGGGGGTGTGCGATGCCGGCTCCGGCGTTTAGTTCCTCTGGATATCGGCGCGCCGATGTCTTTGCGCAGGTGAAGGAACGGATGGATCCGCTTCAAGAACGCATGCAGAAGATCCTCAGCGGCCGGTCGTTCGCTGTTGTAGGGGCCTCGAACAACTCAGAAAAGGCGGGATATTGGGTTTATCGCAAGTTGAAAGAGGCAGGATACGCGGTCTTCGCTGTGAACCCCAACCGACGGGTCGTACAAGGGGATGCGGCGTACCCGCATCTGAAGGCACTCCCTCAAGTCGTTGACTGCGTGGTGACCGTGGTGCCGCCTCCGATCACCCGAGCGGCAGTAGCAGAAGCGATAGAACAGGGTATCCAGGCTGTTTGGATGCAGCCGGGCTCAGAAGATGAAGCCGCCGTCCGCCTTGCCGAGGATCGAGGACTTACGGCAGTATACGGCGGCCCATGCATCATGGTGCAGTTGAGCCTGCGTCGCTCGGGTTCACAGGTCTAGCTTCCGGGCGACGGTCTCCGCTTCGGCTCCTTCGCCCTCCTCCCCAGGCGGACACGGCAGCGGACCCACCCCTCGCCACGTACTGAAGCAATTACCCGGCCCCGGACGATGCGCCGGAATAGGACGCCGCCCCCCTGGCCCCCCGTATGCAGGAGGTTGGGGGGCGCGGGGCCAACCTGGGGCCTCCGGCCGACCTTCGGGCCCTATCCCTTCAGGCATCCCGACAGTATTGCCTCTATGTTCGCGAAGGTGGAACACGCCGGGAGGCGCATTCCTAGGCTGTGGCTGCCGGTTTGCGAATATTGTACAGACCGCGCCAGCCTCCGTAGCGCGCCGTTTCGCCCAAGGATTCCTCGATGCGAAGAAGCTGGTTATACTTGGCCACGCGGTCCGTGCGGTTGGGCGCTCCCGTCTTGATTTGGCCGGTGTTGGCGGCTACCGCAATATCGGAGATTGTAACATCCTCCGTTTCACCGGACCGGTGGGAGATGACGGCGGTGTATCCGGCCCTTTTGGCCATCTCGATGGCTTCCAGGGTTTCTGTGAGAGTTCCGATTTGGTTGACCTTGATGAGGATGGAGTTTGCCACGCGTTCATTGATGCCGCGGGCCAGCCTTTGCGTGTTGGTGACGAAGATGTCATCGCCCACCAGTTGTACATGGCTCCCGAGCTTTTCGGTTAGGAGCCTCCACCCTTCCCAATCGTCCTCGGCCAACCCATCTTCCAAGGAGAGGATCGGGTATTTGTTTATGAGGGACACGTAATACTCCACCATTTCGGCGGAAGTAAGCACGCGGCCTTCGCCCTTGAGGTTGTAGCTGCCCTCGTTGTAGAACTCCGACGCCGCCGGATCGAGTGCGATGTAGATCTCCTCTCCGGGCCTGTATCCGGCCTGGTCTATGGCCTCCACGATCACCTGGATGGCCTCCTCATTGGAACCCAGGTTGGGAGCGAAGCCTCCTTCGTCGCCGTATCCGGTACTGAGCCGGCGGGACTTGAGCACCTTCTTGAGAGCGTGGAAGCACTCGGCAGCCATGCGAAGGGCGTCCGAAAACGTTTCGGCGCCCACGGGCATCACCATGAACTCCTGCAGATCTACGTTGCTGTCGGCGTGCTTTCCTCCATTGAGGATGTTCATCATAGGCACGGGAAGGGTGTTGGCATGGACCCCGCCGATATACCGGAACAAGGGCAAACCGAGAGACTCGGCGGCAGCTTTCGCCACGGCAAGGGACACTCCGAGGATGGCGTTTGCGCCGAGGGATGATTTGTTGGGTGTGCCATCCATCTCGATCATGAGGTGGTCAATGCCGGTTTGATCTGTAGCATCCATATCAATGACTTCCGGCGCAATCTTGTCATTGACGTTATCCACGGCGGTGAGAACGCCTTTGCCGCCGTAGCGGGATGCATCTCCATCACGCAGTTCCACCGCTTCGTGGGAACCGGTGGACGCCCCTGAGGGGATTGCCGCCCGACCCATGGAGCCGTCTTCCAAGTACACATCTACTTCTATCGTGGGATTGCCGCGCGAATCGAGGATCTCGCGGGCTACTACGTCGGTGATCGTGGTCATTGAACGAACTCCTATGGTGGGGAATGGGTGGGAAGTACGCATAGGTTTTACCCCAACGAGCGGGGATTGTAAACCGGCCCGGGCGCTTAGGCCGTTGACGAGAAAGGTTTGGCGGGGCTATAATACGGCAACGTCAAAAAAGGCAGAGCTTTGATGGGGAGGAGTAGGCACTGGGCCGTCCTTCAGCGAGGGCAGGAGGGTGCGAGCTGCCCGGAGAAGGTCAGGCCGAACGTCGCCCCAGAGCTGGAGTGCCGAACACTGCGGATCGCCGCGGTTGGTAGGGCTTCCGGGTGCGCCCGATAGCGCGCACGAGTGCGGAACAAGGCGGCAGTGTGCTGCGGTTCCGAACGTGGGTGGTACCGCGCGGGATGAAGCGCCCGCGTCCCTCGAGGACGCGGGCGCTTTGTGCGTCAGAAACGAAACAATGATGAATACGCTCGAAATGGCTTTGCTCGTTTGGAGCGCCTCATTGGGCGCCGGCTTTCTGGGAGCCCTCACAGGTCTCGGGGGAGGCGTTGTGATTGTGCCCCTCCTTACCCTTGGCTTCGGGATTGATATCCGCTACGCCGCGGGCGCATCGCTCATATCGGTGATCGCAACTTCCTCGGGGGCAGCAGCCGCTTACGTACGCGAGGGATACTCAAACGTGCGCATCGGGATGTTCCTGGAGATTGCTACCACGCTCGGAGCCATCGGCGGCGCCTATCTTGCCGCCCACGTGGCCGCCTCCACCATCGGCATCATCTTCGGCATCGTCCTCATCTATTCCGCCGTTATATCGCGCCAGCCCCAGCGCGATCTCCCGCAAATCGGCAAGCCCGATCCCCTCGCCACGCGCCTCCGCATGAACGGTGCGTATCCCACTGCAGAGGGACTCAAACCCTATAACGTGCGTAATGTGCCTGCGGGCTTCGGCCTCATGGCGGTAGCCGGCATCCTTTCGGGCCTTTTGGGCATCGGCTCGGGAGCCGTAAAGGTGCTGGCCATGGATCAGGCCATGCGCCTTCCCTTCAAGGTGTCCACCACAACCAGCAACTTCATGATTGGTGTCACGGCTGCAGCCAGCGCCGGCGTCTATCTCAACAAGGGGTACATAGACCCAGGATTGGCAATGCCCGTAATGTTGGGCGTGGTATTGGGATCCGTCATCGGCACCCGCGTGCTGGTTCGCGCCAAGACACAAGCCCTGAGGCTCGTGTTCGCAGCGGTCATCCTCGCACTCGGGGTGGAGATGATCTTCAACAGCGTCACCGGAAGGATCTGATATGGAAAAAGACCAAGCCATGATCCCTGCAGACCAGAAGATGGACGAGGTGATCGGCCACCTGCTCAGAGCGGGAGTGACCCTGGCGTCCGCTGTGGTGCTCATTGGAGGCATCATCTTTCTCGCACGCCACGGGATGGAACACCCGCATTACGGCGCCTTCAAAGGAGAGCCCGAAACTCTGCGCACCGTAGATGCCATCCTCAAAGCATCCGTAACATTGCAGGGTCGCGCCATCATTCAGCTAGGGCTTCTGATCCTCATGGCGACGCCTATCGCCCGTGTGGCGTTCTCCGTAGTTGCCTTCGCCCTCCAGCGCGATTGGCTCTATGTAGGCGTCACCTTGGTGGTGCTTTCTTTATTGCTCTACAGCCTAGCGGGCGGGCCCTAGGCGAGGCGTCCAGGGAAGGAGAGGAGCGCGAACATGGATCTGGGTAAGGTCTACGAGCCCAAACAAGTTGAAGAGAAATGGTATGCCGTTTGGATGGAGGCTGGCTGGTTCCATCCGCAACCCGGCAAGGGCCGGCCGTACTGCATCACGATCCCGCCGCCGAATATCACAGGGAGCCTGCATATCGGGCATGCCCTCAACAACTCCATCCTGGATCTCATGACGCGCCGCCGCAGAATGCAGGGGTACAACACGCTCTGTCTGCCGGGAACGGACCATGCAGGCATCGCGACACAGAACGTAGTAGAGCGTGAGCTCGCGCGGGAGGGGCTGACACGCCACGATTTGGGGCGGGAGGCTTTCGTAGAGCGATGTTGGCAGTGGCGCAATGAATACGGCAATCGCATCCTCGCGCAGTTGCAAAAGCTTGGGTGCTCTTACGATTGGCAGCGCGGGCGTTTTACGCTGGATGATGCCTATGTAGAAGCCGTGTACGAAGAGTTTATCCGGTGGTGGGAGCGCGGATTGATTTATCGAGGCGCCCGCGTGGTGAATTGGTGCCCTCGCTGCCGCTCGGCCATTTCGGACATTGAAGTGGAGACCGAAGAGCGCCAGGGGAAGCTCTATACGTTTCGGTATCCCTTGGCTGATGGGTCCTCCTCCATTGCAGTCGCCACCACGCGCCCTGAAACGTTATTGGGTGACACGGCCGTCGCTGTGCATCCCGACGATACCCGCTACAGCCACCTTGTGGGTCAAACCGTTCTGATCCCGCTTACCTGGGATCCCGACAGTGAGCCGGCCCCTTCCGGCAGCCTGCCGGAGCGCTGGCGGCCGGCGCCCATCATCGCCGATGCGCACGTAAAGATGGAATTCGGGACCGGCGCTGTGAAGGTAACTCCTGCACACGACTTGGACGACTTCGAAATCGGGCAGCGCCACGGCCTCGCGCAGATCGTAGTGATCGGGGAAGACGGAACCATGACCGCCGCCGCCGGTCCTCGATACCAGGGGCTCGACCGCTTCGAGGCGCGCAAGGCCGTCGTCCGAGATATGGAGGAGCTGGGTCTTCTAGTAGGCACCGAAGACTATACGGTGATGACGCCTCTTTGTGAACGGTGCGGAACGGTGCTGGAGCCCCTGCTATCCGAGCAGTGGTTTGCCCGGATGCAGCCCGAGCTGGCAGGCCCCGCCATACGGGCTGTAGAAGAGAACAAGGTCCGCTTCATCCCCGACCGATACCGCCGCATCTACCTCAACTGGATGGAGAACATCCGCCCGTGGTGCCTGTCACGGCAGCTCTGGTGGGGCCACCGCATCCCGGTTTGGTGGACGCAAGATGGGCGATGCGCTGCAGCACGCAACGAGCAGGAAGCAGCCGTGAAGCTCGGCGTGCCTCCTGAGGCCCTTCAGCAGGATCCCGACGTGCTAGACACGTGGTTTTCAAGCGCCCTCTGGCCCCATGCTACCCTGGGATGGCCCCACACGACCCCGGAGCTGGAGTTTTGGTATCCTACCAACCTGCTCTCCACAGCCCAGGAGATCCTCTACCTTTGGGTTGCCAGAATGATCATGACGGGTCTGGATTTCATCAAGCGCCCGGCTGAAAGCACACCCGAGGGCGACGGCATTCTGGAGGCTGATGGCCATACCCGCGCCATCATCCCCTTCTACGATGTGTACGTCCACGCCACGATCCTGGACGAGCGCGGCGAGCGCATGTCCAAAAGCAAAGGCAACGGCGTGGATCCTCTGGACATGATCGAGAAGTACGGTGCGGATGCGCTGCGTTTCTCGCTGTTGCAGCAGGCCGGCAAGAACCAGGACATCCGCTTCAGTGAAGACCGCATCCGTTTGGCGCGCAACTTCTGCAACAAGCTTTGGAACGCAGCGCGCTTCGTCCTCACCAGTGTCGAAGCAGCCGGCGCCTTCCCGCCTCATCCTGCTCCAGCCATGGAAGGCCTAGGCATTCCCGAGAGGTGGATCCTAAGCCGCCTCCAAGCTACGGTGGATGTGGTGAACCGCTGCTTGGACGATTACGACATGGACGACGCCATGCGCGCCCTCTACAGCTTTGTGTGGGACGAGTTCTGCGACTGGTACGTGGAGATCGCCAAGGTGCGCCTCCGAGGAGACGATGCCTCCTGCACCGGCGCGCTGGCCACCCTTGCTGCGGTGCTCGAAGGCATCCTCAGGCTCGCCCATCCGGCGATCCCGTTCATTACCGAAGAAGTATGGCAATCCCTCAAGGAGATTGCGCGGCGGGGTGATGCACGCTCGTGGCCTGTGTTCGATGCCGCCACCATCATGTTCGCTCCATACCCCGCGCAGGAGGAAGAATGGCTCGACCCCGGTGCCGAAGAGCGCATGGTCCCCATCATCGAGGCCACCCATGCGCTGAGGAACCTTCGCGCCGAAGCCGGTATCGAGCCCGGACGCCGCATCACAGGGGCCGTCGTGCCCAGCTCAAGGGCAGCCGGCGTCACTCTCTCGGACTACGGCGAAATCGTGTGCCGCCTGGCCCGCCTCTCCACGTTGGAGATATGGGTCGAGCCGCCCGCGCCCACAGAAGATCCCACCGACCGCTGGATCGCCAGCCACACGGCAGCAGGAGAAGTCTATCTGCACGCAGGTGAAGCCTTGGACCTCTCCAGGGAGATGCAACGCGCCCTCAAGGAACTAGAGAGGCTGGAGGCCGACATCCGCAAATGCGAGGCCCGCCTTCAGAACCCCGACTTCACAAGCCGTGCTCCGGCTCACGTCGTAGACCAGGAGCGCGCCAGGCTCCACGCGCTCAAGGAGAAGCATTCCAAACTAGCTGCCCGCGCCAAAAGCCTGGGAGGATCGGCCCCCTAGGCAGCGCGCAGCCGTGCTTCAACATACTCGTAGAAGCGCCGGCTGCTGATGCGCTCGTGACCGATGGCCAGGGCAGGCGCCGGTACACCCTCCACATGGAGAAGGTGCGCCTCCAGTGCGCACAGATCCCGGTGGCGGTCTATGGCAAGCAGGTGGCGCAGGGAGCTATCGGGAACGGCTCCCTGTTGATCCTCCGGAATGGCGGCAAGAAACGTAAGGAGCTCCGCTTCTGTTCGGCCTAGGCCCAGCCCATCTGAGTGCGCCTCGATCTCCTCGGCCAAGTCCCGATCCTGATCGGAATAGACGGGAACGTACTTCTCCAGGGTGTCTATGGCGTCGGCAAGGAACACGCCCACGGCGACACCGAGCCCCCACTTGAGGCCGGCCGCTACGATGGCGGCATCGTCGGAGGCTCCCGGGCCTTTACGGTGCCGGATGTACTGCCAAACCACTTCCGGCTCCTCGCGGCGATCCTCGCCCACGATCAAGCCATCGCGCCGAAACGCCTCGATCTGGGCTTCCCATTCCCCGTGGGCGAGTTCGTCGGCATTGAGACCCATCTCTTCCATGCGGCGCGTGTCTACAAGATAGCACCGGCCACCGCCGATGCGCACGTGCCGTTCAGCCTCAACCTGGCGCCGGATGTCTACGTCGTCCCTGAGACCGCCTAAGTAGACGCCGCGCACAACATCCCAGGCGTCCACGTGAAAGTAACGCAAGGTCGAGATGCCCAAGAGCGGTTCTCCCGCCTCGTCGGCTAGGGAAGGCGGCGCGGCGCCGCTGACCGTAGTGCGGCAGAAGGCCCACACGGCGTCTATGAGGGACTGACGGTCCCGCTTGATGACGGCGGGATCCAGCCGCAGAGCGCGCACCACGTGGTCCATTGTTGTATTGGGATAGGCGTGCCCGCGGAATACGCCATGCCCTTCATGGCAATGCCCCAGCACACTCTGCATTAAGATGAGCTGCTCATTGGGCCACGTGGTGCGTAACGTTTCGCGGGCATCCAGTACGGCGAAATCCTGCCGGATCATCTCGGGGGGCGCCACCCCCTTGCGTGTCTGCATGGCAGCTCCTGTCTTCCAAAACGGGCGGCCGAACTTTCAGCACGCTCCTATCGCAGATCGGGCCGAGGCCTGCGCGCCACTGCCGGCGGAAGCGCCGGGAAGGGCTTGTGCGGCTCTGTTTGGTACCAGTACGCCGTGCTGGAGTAGTCGTTGTTCTGCAGATTGGCGTGGCCGTGCTCTATGGTCACGCGGATCGAGCGCGTAAAGCACACCGGATCCTCAATGTGGAAGCGGTACGACGTGCATTTGTGGCGTCCCGGATGATCGGGATCGTGCTCATGAAGTGAAGTGCCCGCGTACGGATATCCGTAAGGATGCATCCCCCACGCATGGCAGAAGTAATCCTCCGAGCCGGTTCCCACGAGGGAGGGCGCTTCCTCACCGTCAATGAAGATCATGTCGTCGCCTTCCCCCCACCACGTCAGGCCGTCGGGAGTGGGGTCTATGTTGTCCACACTCAAATTGCACCCGACGTAGTGTCCGGCGCCCTCGGCTTCCAGGATCACGTAATTCTCGGCTCCATCGGTATTCTTAACGTCTTCGCCGGTAGATGCATCTTGCAGGCGCCAGTAATTGAGACCCTGGGCTGTGAGATCCCCCCGCACACCCTTCGTGGGGTTCTCACGGCGCCACTGGGCATGAAAGCGCAAGGTATCCGGAGGCAATTCGGAATAGGTTTCGTAGTCCACATAGAAGTAGAAGGAGTTTACCGGGTCCGTTCCCTCATTGGTCACGGTGATGCGCGCCGCTGTAGCGAAGGGCATCTGCCAGTAGGAATTCATGGCCATGGCGCCGCCGAGTTTGCGCTCCGCTTCACGAGATGCCACCGTGGCGAGCGGCATGGCGGAGTTGGATGCTGCGATGCCGTGCCCCACGTTGAAGAAATCGCCTACGGGACATTCCACGGAAGGGTGTTCTTCCCCGTCCCAGTACATGCGCAGGACGAGGTGCCTCAGGTAGTAGCGGTCCGGCGATCCGATGGTGAACCAGATATGGGTAATGCAACCGGCGCCGCGGATATCCGCCAAAACGGCAGTGTCCCCAACGGGGATGGTCCAGAAATCGCGGTTCCCTCCGGTTACATCGTAACTCGAGCAGCGGCGGGTGCGGGCAGAGCGGGCGCGGACCAAGGACTTGAGTGTGGTGTGCGGGATGGTCATGGGTGGTGGCTCCTCTGGGAGATTGGCAGTAACTGTGCAGGTAGGTTCGCGGCGCCGAGCAGAAATCCTCCATGCGCATTACGGTGACCGCTGACTGACACACCATGGGCCATCATAAAACCCATCTATACGAAATTGAAAAGCGCACGCGTTGAAACGTTTCGTGTTTCGCATCCGTATAGTCAGGCAAAGGAGGACCATGCCATGCATCCTTTGCCCGACCGGTGCCCTGTATGTGGGGAGCGGCCCCACATCACCGAGATCGGCTGCGCTCACTGCGGCGCCACCCTGCGAAGCACCTTCGAAGTGCCGCCCTACTGTACCCTCACCCCCGAACACCGCAGGTTGCTGGAGCTCTTCCTGCGCTGCCGCGGGAATATCAGCGCCCTGGCCGAAGCTCTGGGGGTGTCTTTCCCTACAGCGACCCGGCGCTTGGACGCTCTTCTGGCAGCCCTTGGAATGCTTCCTGCTGCTCCGGCGCCCGAGCCCTCCGGCCTTGCCTACACCGCAAGCAGGGTTGAAGACCGCCGGAAAGAGCTGGAGACGGAGCGCGCCCGCATCTTGGAGCTGTTGGATCGGGGCGAGATCACCGCCGAGGAGGCCACGCGCCGCCTCAAAGAGATGTAGGTCATCGAACAAGGAGTGAATACCATGGAAGACCACGTTGCCCGCATCCTCAAGATGCTCGAAGAGGGCAAGATAACCGCAGAGGATGCCCAGAAGCTCATCGCAGCCCTCGCCGCCCATAGACCGATGGGGCCTCCTCCTCCACCCCATGCACCAGGACGGCCCCCGGAGCCGCCTCCCCATGGACCAGGACGCCCCGAAGGTCCGCCGGAACCTCCAGGTTCGGTGAAGAACTTCGAGTTCCCCTGGGGCGGAAGACCAGGAGGTCCTTTCGATCTAGCCGACTTGGGCCGCCAAATCAGCGAGGCCGTGTCCAAAACCCTCAAGAGAGTAGATCCGGAACGCTTCTTCCGCGAACGGGGACCTCGCGTCCGCAGGCCGTGGCCGCCCAGACACGCCTTTTGGGGGTTCGCCGGCGCAGAGGGTCCGGAGCGGCCCGACAATCTCCGCGACCTGCCTTCGGCGACCGCCGATGACACCCTCACCTTCGCAGTGACGCCCGACGCCACGATCCGTGTGGAGAACCAATTCGGCGACGTCCGAATAGTCGGTACGCCTGCGCAGGAAGGTGCATCGGAACAGGTGACCATCCAGCTTCACAAAGTTGCCTGGGCTGCATCCCGAGAGGAGGCCCAAGCAGCCCTCACGCACATCCAGGTTATGGTTTCCCCAACAGACGGCGGACCGGCATCGCACCTCGAGATCCACGTGCAGGCGCCGGAGGGTTGGCGCGAAGGAACCGCTGACCTCCTCGTGCACGTTCCATCCCAAGCGACGGTTGATGGGAACACCACGTTTGGGGAAGTGCGCGCGGAGGCTGTGGGGGGCAATGTCGGCGTGCGTACAGCGGGCGGTTCCGTGTTCGTTGAGGAGATCGGGGGCTCCGTGAATATCACCTCCGTTACCGGGGATATCGAGGCTCGGGGCGTGTCCCAGCCGGCCAACATCTCCACGAAAAGCGGCAGCATCCACGCGGAAGACCTTCGCCGCGGAGCAACACTCAGCAGCGTGAGCGGCGATGTGCACGCTGCCCTCGTGGAGGGAGGAGCGCTGGAGGCAAGATCCGTGTCCGGGGACGTACGCGTGGAAGAAGCGGGAGTGCAAACTCCGGTGGACCTGCGCATCGAAACCGTGTCCGGGGACATCCGAATGGACCACGCGCACGGAAACGTGAACGTGCGCACCGTGTCCGGGGATGTGACGGCTGAAAGGCTCGAGGTGGGCACCCTCGCCTGCCAAACGGTGTCCGGAGATGTGCGCCTCCACCTGGACCACCCCTTCTCGGGATCGTTCACCACCACAACGGTGTCCGGCGATGTTACCGTTCGAATGCCGGCGCAAAGCCATTTCCGCTTCAGCCTCACGACCGCCTCGGGAGACATTACGTGCGATCACCCCGCAGCGGAACTCAACAAGACACCTAACAGCTCCACGGGAGTTGTGGGCACAGGCGCCGGGCAAGTTCTGATACAAACCCGGAGTGGAGATGTGCGCCTGCTGCAGGCTCACGGCTAGGCCCTAGGGCAGGCGGCGGGAACCCGAGGGTACTTCGGCGCCATTGCGGCCCCCGTCCCCGCCGCCTGCACCGACCCACCGCTGCCGAACGAGACGCAATGCCACCGAACTGCCGTGGAACGGGTGGGCGGGGATGCAACGCACCCCAGTGCGCGCCGCATCGGGCCAGGTTCGGACAGCGGCACTTCGGCCTGTTGACGACGATGGGGCAAAATGCCTATAATGATGGCTGGTATCTTGTGCAGGATGGAACAAAGCGTGACACCCGATCAATTCGCGAAGGACCAGGAGGCGTCGCAAGCATTGGTTAGCACTCCATGCTGGGGCGTTGCCTCGAGCGGATGACTGCACGTTAGCGCGCACGCTCCCGCTGAAGTAACGCCGTCCCTCACCATTGGGGGAGGGCGTTTTTTGTACCTGCCGCAACAATGCTGCCCAAAGGAGTTGCAAACGATCCATGGAGAATGCATCAAAAGACCCTTACTATAGCCTCAGGCATTCCACGGCTCACTTAATGGCTCAGGCTGTGGGAGAACTCTTTCCGGGTGTAAAGTACGCCATCGGGCCGCCCATCGAGGACGGCTTCTACTACGACTTTGACCTTCCGGCGCCGATCCACGATGAAGACTTGCCTCGCATCGAACAGAAGATGCAGGAGATCGCCCAAAGGGATCTCCCCATTGAACGGAGGGAACTCCCGCGTGACGAAGCCATTGCGCTCTATCAAAAGCTCGATCAGCCCTACAAGGTGGAGCTCATCCGCGACCTTCCCGAAGATGAGGTCATCAGCTTCTATCACCAAGGGGATTGGTTCGACCTCTGCCGGGGACCCCACGTGTCCCGCACAGGCGAACTGAGGCATTTCAAACTGCTCAACATCGCCGGCGCCTATTGGCGCGGGAACGAGAAGAACAAGATGCTCACACGCATCTACGGAACGGCCTGGTTCACGCAGGAAGAGCTCCAGCGCTATCTTCAGCGGCTCGAGGAGGCGCGCAAGCGGGACCATCGCGTGCTTGGACGGGAGCTGGGCCTCTTCATGTTCTCGCCGGATGTAGGGCCGGGATTGCCTCTATGGCTTCCCAAAGGCGCCGTCCTTCGGGACACCCTGGAGCAATTCCTGAAGCGAGAGCAACTTCGCAGAGGCTACCAGCAGGTCGTGACACCCCATATCGGCAGCAGCAAACTCTACGCTCGGTCGGGTCATCTGCAGACCTTCCGCGACAAGATCTTCCCCTTCATGGAAGACAAGGAAGAAGGGGACACGTTCATTCTCAAGCCCATGAACTGTCCCCACCACATCCAGATTTATGCGTCTGAGCTGCGGAGTTACCGGGACCTGCCGATCCGGCTGGCTGAGTTCGGGCAATGTTACCGGTACGAACAAAGCGGCGAACTCAACGGGATGCTTCGGGTGCGCGGCTTCACCGTGGACGACTCGCACATCTTCTGCACCCCCGAACAACTCCACGAGGAATTCAAGGCGGTGGTGGACCTCATCCTCCTTGTGCTGGAGAAGCTCGGCCTCCACGATTACCGCCTTCGCCTCGGCACGCGCGATCCCGCCAGCGACAAATACGTAGGTTCCGAAGAGAATTGGGCTGCCGCTCAATCCGCCATCGAACAGACCGTACGGGATCTTGGGCTGGAGTACTTCGTGTCTCAAGGGGATGCCGCCTTCTACGGCCCCAAACTGGACTTGTTGGTGCGTGACGCCTTAGGGCGGGAATGGCAGATGGGCACCGTTCAGGTGGATTACAATCTGCCGGAGCGCTTTGAACTGGAATATGTCGGTGAGGACGGCAAACCGCACCGGCCCATCATGATCCACCGGGCCCCCTTTGGATCTATGGAGCGAATGATCGGCCTCCTGGTAGAACATTACGCCGGGGCCTTCCCCCTTTGGTTTGCTCCCGTGCAGGTGGCTCTGCTCCCCATCACCGATGCGCAGATCGAGTACGCCCGTGCAACGGCATCAAAGCTCGAAGACGCCGGCTTTCGTGTAGAGGTGGATGCACGATCGGAGCGTGTAGGCAAGAAGATTGCCGAAGCCGAAACGCAGAAGATCCCTTACATGCTCATCATCGGCCGGCGCGACGTAGAGAATGGCGTCGTGTCTGTTCGGAAGAGGCACGAGGGTGACTTGGGAGCGATGACGCTGCACTCATTCCTGGAGCTTCTTAGAAAGGAAGTTTAGAATGCGGCAGGTTTCCACGGATCATGAATGAGCCGCCCTCGTTGACGCCCGACGAGGCCGCCCCACCGCGCTGGAGGGTCCTCGCTCGCCGGCCTGTGTACGAGAGTGAATGGGTGAGCCTCTATCACAACGATGTGCAGCTCCCCGACGGCTCCATCCTGCACGATTACCATGAGGTCTGCTTCCCGCGACCGGCCGCAGGTGTGGTGCCCATCGGCGCAGACGGGTGCGTGCTTCTGGTGGATCATGAGCGTTTCATCATCGGCGAACGTGCCTGGGAGGTACCTGCCGGCAGGGTAGACGAGGGCGAGACGCCCGAAGAGGCCGCGCGCCGTGAGCTCTTGGAAGAGGCAGGCGCTGTTTGCAGCAGCCTTGTGTTTCTGGGAGGCCACCGCCCGCTGATCGGCAGCACAAATGCACGCTTTCTGCTGTATGCCGCAACGGATGTGCGCCAGGTGAAGGCGATTGCCGACACGAACGAGATCGCGGGCTCCCGCTGGTTCACTCCCCACGAAGTCCGCCAATTGTTGGATCGGCATGAGCTCACCGACGGCATGACGATTACGGGTATCCTGTTGGCGATTTACAAAGGTCTGCTTTAGGTTGCTTCTGCCCTGCAGGAGGACGCAGGATGACCGGGATAGGTCGCGTTGTGTGGATGGGATTGGGGGCCCTTCTCGTTGGCGCAATAGGCACGTCGCGGCAGGCGGCCAACGCTCCATACTTTACGGACGAAGAACGTGCCCGCATCGTGGCCTACTGGAACGAGCCTGGGAGGTATCAGGTGTCCGCCCCAGGAGACGGAGGCCCTTGGACGGTGCGCCTGACGCCCGAGGCTTCCGTGTGGTTTCTGGCTTACAACCGCGCCTGCGGCGCCGCCAAAGCTCCCCCAACGCAGCAAGTTCCGCAGCCCTCTCCAGCCATTCCGCCGGAATGGGAACGGTGGGTAACGGCGAAGTTGGATTATGATCTGTACCGCGCAGGCGTTGCAGCAGATGCAGCCAACAGCGCGGCAACCGGGCATCAGCCCTCCCCGAAGCCTCTTCCGAGCCCCCCGCCGCTCATTCCGCAAAGCCTGCTGCAAGCGGCGGGCAATCCCCCTCCCTTTGCGGCAGCAGTAGCCCCCAAGCGGTACACCGTGGCGCTGGAGGGCGGAACCACCGTGTCGTACACGGACCAGGTGGCCGTACCCAAAAGGTATGCCTATTTCCGGTATGCCCAAGGTGTCATGAACGCAGGCACGCCCCTCCGGTCGGTTCCGAAGCAGGAGCTCGAGAGGATCTTCGCAGGGGCAGGTCTTACCCCTTTCGAGACGCATGTGATGATATCCGTGTCGCGCCTGGAAGGGGGCTTCGACGCAATCAATACCTACGACACCGGAGTGGTGTCCGTGGGCTTCATCCAGTTTGCCTGCCTCTCTTCCGGCGGGGGATCCCTGGGAGCTCTGCTCCTCAGGGAAAAGAGGGAGGCGCCGGATGATTTTCAGCGTGATTTCCGCAGGTTCGGCATAGATGTAACGCCCGATGGGCTTCTCGTAGTTGTAGATCCGGACACCGGCGCAGAATTAGTAGGTCAGTTAGCCGCCTTGAAGATTGTGGACGACAAGCGCCTTACAGCCGTATTTCAAACGGCGGGCGCCCAAAGCGACACGTTCCGCCGCACGCAGATCCGTGAGGCCAAACAACGCTTCTATCCTGCCGACGATGTAGTAAACATCCCGGTAGCCGGCAAAACGCTCTCCTGCCGTGTAGGAGACATTATTCGGAGCGAAGCCGGGATGGCGACCCTCTTCGATCGCAAGGTGAACCGCGGGACGCTGGATCCGCTGCCTGAGGTATTAGCGCAGATGATGACGCAGCACAACCTAAGTGACCCTGCGGGGCTAGCGGCATATGAGCGTGAGATCATCCGTGCCATGCGCTACCGCACGGACTTCTTGGCGGATGCCACACTCACCCAACCGGAACCTTGAGGGTGGATGAACCGCCTTCACTCCGCCTCCGAAGAGGCATTGAGGTCCACCATCATACAACCCGGAATGTAGGGTGTGGACACGATGCGCTTGATCTCCTGAAGCTTCTTGACCGCCTCGGCAACGCGCCAAGTGGAGTCCAAGGCGGTCTGAAGGCGCCGCACCGCGTCGGGATCCTGCGCTTCCGCCATCAGATCTTCCAACGTGGCGCTCACAACAAAAAGGGGATTGTTGATCTCGTGGTTGAGGGTAGCGGCGAACTGCCTTGCCAAATCGAGGCGCCGGGCATCCTCTCCGGGAGCGGTTCCCGCCGCCGATTGATCCAGCAGCCAGGCCGGAGCTTCACGGCAGATGAAGACAACCCCTTCCGTGTCGTTCCCGGCGCGTAAATGACGCACCGAGATCTGAACGTATCGGGTGGCGAGAGGTTCCTTGCCCTTGATCACGCGGGACACTACCAACTCCAAGGGCTCGCCTTCATTGGAAGCCAAGGCGCTGCGGATCACTCGCTGCCACCTCTGGCGCTCCGTTGCCGGCAGAAGGCTCAGAAGGGATCCGCCAAGGGGGCGATAGGGAGCGGTAGCGCCGCTGTCGAGACCGGTAAAGGGGTCTAGCGGCCCTTCAGCGTACAGCAACCGTGCCTCGCGATCCACCGCATACAGGCGTATCGTTATCGCATCGAGCAGTGCAGCCATCGGCGCCGGAAGGTTTCCGGCTTCAGTACGATCCCACTCTTGATTGGCATCCATATCGCAGTCGGAACGAGCAGAGACCCGCGCAGGACCGCTTCAATGAGGCAGGCGCGGCGGCCGAGCAATCGCATCGCGTGATTATTCCACGCTGTGCGTACAAGTTCATTGTGGAAAATGCGCACCCGGAGCCGGCGCGGCGTCATCCGCGCCAAGTTCGAGAACATAAGTCTTGCCGGGTTGGGTAGGGAAACGCACCACGTGGACATCTGCATCCCGTGCAAACGGTACGGCGCTCCCATTGCATGCAACCGCAAGCACCCGGGCGCCCTTGGGGGAACGCACCGTGCACGTGCCCCGATGAAGCGCCCGGATGGTTGCATGGTAAGGTCTTCCCTCTCGCCATGCGATCTCCACTTCGAAGCCGCCCCGGGCGCGCAATCCCCGCACTTCGC
>JBMFSQ010000032.1:0-35471 GCA_049967475.1 Chthonomonadales bacterium
CGTCGTGGCCAGCCTCAAGGAAAAGTACACCGGCGAGGAGGGTTAGCGGATCAGACCAAGCTTGAGCGTGATGATGCTGCGGGGCCCAAGCGTTACCTCGGTGCGGGTCGCGCCGACGGGTCGGGGATCTGCAATGGGCTCTCCCATGAGGTTCAGGAGCTGGATCCATCCAATGCGCCCCTTGGGCACAGCCAGCACGGCACGGGCCGCATGGAACGACGGATTGTATAGCCGCGCAACCAGCCCGGATCCGCCGGCGTACGTTTCCGCTGCCATAACCGGCAAGGACACGCCGAACAGGCTCCCTTCTGCCGGCGCAACAACGCCCTCGTGGGCCGCAACGCACAGGGTGGCAGGGATGTTGACGTATGCCTCACGCGGATCTTCCATGGTGTCAAGAGCAGCCCATCCGAAGCGCACGGCTCGCGCGGCATCGAAGGCACCGCCCGTGAGGCGCAGAGCGTAGGAGAAGACGAGATCGCCTCCCTGGCCGGCTTTGTAATTCGTGTGCCAGTAGTTGTTGAACACGTAACTGAATAGGGTCCCGGAGGCCGAGATGTGGGCCCTCCATGCACCCCGAAAGATATCGCCCACCGTTATGAGGGGAGCATGGGGCGTCGCCAGATAGGCCGTTACGGATCCGTCACTTACGGCAGCGAAGCTATTTGCGGTGTACCATTCACGGCAGGCGCCTGGGAGCTGCTCCTTCTCCACCTGCACCACGCCATAGGGCAGATCCACCCAATCCGCTGCCTTCCGGGGTTGCTGCAATCGGAACGGGAAGGCAAAATACCCGGCCTCTTTGAGCAGCGTCATGGGCTTGTGGATCACGTTGCGCATTACGAGGTTCCCCAAGGCATCGAAGGTCAGCGTCGTGTCACAACTGGGCAGCCCGTCTCCCTGGCGGGTAATCTCCAGAACCCCCAGCACCGGTCCGTCGGCAATTAGGCGTACGCGGGCCTTCGTGTGCGTGCGGATATCGAGTTTGGGTTGGGGCAATCCCGGATGCACGATCCCCGTGTCGTTATCGCCACCGAGCACATACAGAAATTGGTTCAACTTATACGGAGACGTCCCGTCCACCCACTCGCGCCCCGTCCTCAGTTCCTTCAGACTTGCAATGCCTCCGGTGACGGGATCCAGCCTCAGTTGAAATTGCTTCGTTTTCCACGTGAATGCGTCGGAACCAGGGGAGAGCACCGGCCTCCAAGCCGCCGGTCCCTTCTCTTCCAGCACGAATGCGCGCCACCCGCAAGGGGGCACGCGCCGCGCAACGAAATACAGCCGTCCCTGGTTCCACTGAGCCGGCGCCCATGCCTTGGAGGCTCTATCGCGCACACGCACCGGCTCCGACGCTTGCGCGGGAACCCACGCGACACAGTCTTGCGTCCACGAGTGGGGGTTCCACACCACGACGGTCCGCTGACTGCGTGCATCCCCGCTCCCGGAGGATTGGAGCTTTGCAGCGGCTGCAAGTCTGCCGACCGCCTGAGCTTCCCGCTGCGAAGCCTCCTGGGCAGCACGATGGGCAAAGGCCGCCTTGAACGCCCACTGCTTGACGGTCTGCTCGGACTGCGGCTGGCTGATGGAGCACCAAGCGCCCCACGTGTGTTCGTCGTAGAATAGAAGATTGCGCCAGGTGGAGGCGTCTTCGCTGGTCTGGGGCAAAGGCGCTCCCGCCAAAACGGCCATACTGTTCCATCGCTGAGCCTGTTCCAGGCGAGCGCGCGCCCAGCGAACCAGGGCGGTCTCCAGCGCCGACGATCCTGCGCCATCCTCCCAATAGGTGCCCAGATCGCCGCGAAACACGGGGAGCTTGCGGCCTACCGTGGCCTCCACATAATGGAAAAAGGCTGGTTCCGTGGACACGATGATCTTGGGATACTCCCAGGTGCGGTTCCATTCCTCCGCCACGCGGGCGTATCGGGGGGTCATGGGCTGATTGTCCGAGAAGGCTCCATATACGAAGACCGCGTCAGATGGGTAATCCGGCCGGTCAAAGGAGCGGAGCCACCCGGTGAGGCGCTGCCCAAGCGTGTCTGCATTGTCGGTGAGACCCAAGGCCGATGCTTGAGCGTAGCCTTCGGCCAACCAGGCAAGCACGCGGGAGCCGTCGAACCACTCCCACCAGAAGGGTGATTGGCGCATCCGCCTATCTGCGTGGGCAAAGAGGGGGCCCCGGTCTTGGTTCACTCCTTCGGCAAAGTACCGGATGCCTGACTTGGCAAGGACCATGGGCAGGGTTCCCACCGAAGTAGGGACATCGGTTAGATTGGCGGCCTCTACCCGGAAACCGTAGCTTCGGGCCAGCTCGTGACTGCGGCGCACCGAAGCGATGAGCTCCTCCCCATCGCACAGACCGGTAAGCATGTTAAGGTAGAGCCCAGGGAGGCCGATGCGCCCCTCGCGGATGCGCCGCATCAATTGGCGGAAGGCCGGAAGGTTTCGGTCCTTCAGGAAATCCGCTTGAGCCGCCACTTCGAGGTTCCATCGGAAGGAGGCATCCCGGGCGCACGCCTCGAGCGCTTTGAGCGTGTTCTCGTTGTGCCTCTCGAATACCCGCTCCTGCAGATCCGTGTATCCGATATCGGTGTGGCTGGAGGGAACCACGTAGACCCGCCAATGCCGTTCCGGCCGGCCCTCCACCACCACCGAATGCCACGAACCGGCCTTGAGCGATATCGAAATCGTGCGTGCCTCCTTCTTTTGGAATGGCGGGACAAGAACGTAGACGGTATTGGCGCCCGGCTGCACCGCGAACTGTTGGAGCTTCGTTCCGGCCGTCTTCACCTCCACACGATCCGCAGTGCCCAGGCTGTTGAAAACAAGACGCACCGCCTGGAGGAGCCTCTTCCCTTCACTCCGAAAGAGGGGCGTGCTTTCGGCCTGGATACCGTCCACATCCTCCTGCGGCAAGGCGATGCCGGCCTCCATGGCGATGTGGTCGTAGAGCATCCAGCTTCCGCTGATTGTGGTGATCGCCAAGGTATTCACGCCTTCACGGAGGCTGGCGGGAGCAATGGGAATGATCACACGCACCGGCCGGCCCACGTGCGCGTCTGTGAGAGAGCGGTCATCGGCTCCAGGCGGAAGTTGATAACGATAGGGGCGGCCGCCATTCAGGACGATCTGAAGCAGAGGAGGGGCGCCGTAATGAGTATTGGCCAGCTCCAGATCCACCCGGCATGCATCTTGGGGAACCTTCGAGAGAGCGAACTGCACCGTGAAGGTGTGGGGTCGCGATCCGGCCCAGGCATCATCGGGACCCGGCTGGATAAAACTCCAGTCGCGAGAAGGATCGCTCGTCCCCACCACGTAGCGCACATCGCGTGGAAAACGGGCAAGGTATTCCTGGTAGCGGCCGAAGAGGGCGAACTGCGCCGGACCAGCCTTCGCCCGCCCTATACTCCAGAGCAGCACAGGTTCCGCGGCGGAAGTACGATGCGTCACCACAGCGAAGATGCCCATGGCAGCCGCAAACAGCAACCGCAGTGGTCGCGAGTTTCTCATTGACCTTCTCCTCGTACTGCATCGAGCCCAAGGGCACGCGGGCGCCGCGGTCATTGCGCTCCCGCTGCGCCCCTTCTGCAAAGAGGGAGGCAATACACCCTTGGGCATCGAAAGTAACTTTGCGCGAGCACGGGCGCTAATCCTCCCCGGCCGAAGGGAGCAGCCGAATGGAAGCCTCATTCCTTGTATGCCTTGTTCCGGCCGTCCTCGTGTATGCTCAAACCCCTCCACAGAGGCAAAGTGCCTTTTTGGACCTGGGCCCCAGCGCCACGCGCGATGCTGCAGTACGCCTGTTCCACACCCGCCTCGTGCCGCCGAGCCATGCGCTCAACGGTGTGAAGGTTCTTTGGATCCATTGGGACGCTCCAGAACCGCCCGCTGCAGCCGCCGCGCTGATTGCCTCGATCCGCCGGTTCGTGGAAGAGGGCGGAGGGCTGCTCCTCACGGGGCCGGCATTGTGCATGCTCAACGATTTGGGCGTAGAGCCCATACATCCGCGTTACCTGCCTCCCGGAGAAGATGCCATAGGTGTGGGCTTCCTTCCTTTGCTGCCCTGCCGTGCGCATCCGCTGTTCGCCGGTTTCACAGAAAGCGCCCCCATGGTGGCTTCCAGCGGCTTTCCGGCAATCTGTGACTTTTACGGCACCGGCGGCCCCAAGGGAGGCATCGTGCTCGCCAAGGCCGTCCCTGATGCAGGCGAAAACCCCATCGTTGAATATCGCCTGGGCCGCGGCCGCATCCTCGCCATCGGATGGCGCCTGCCCGACTTTCGCCCCGTTTCCAATGCCTATGCTTCCAGCCGCAACCTGCTCATCCGCAACGCTCTAAGCTACCTCGCCTCCGGCAAATGGTTCAACCTCCGCAAAGTGGAGGAATGGAACCAGCGCACACTCTCCATGTTCCTCGTGCCCAATTCTCACGGCACCATCTGCGGGTGGTTGGTCCCGTGGACCGCAGAGCGCCGTAAAGTGGTGGAGGTCCTTCAGCACCACCTGAACTACCTGCGCGCGGAACCTTCGTATCGGTTCGCCCTCTCGGAAGTTCCTAATATCATCAGCGCCCGAGATCTCCTGCCTCCTCGAGATTGGCAGTACCTTCTGTCGCAGATCAAGCTGGGACGTGTGGAATTGGTGAACAGTTTCTTTTTGGAACCCGACACCAACCTTGCTGATGGGGAAGCCCTTTGCCAGATGGCCATCCAAGGAGTACGCTGGCAGCGGGACGTGATGGGCCATACGCCTTCCACCTGCTGGATGATAGATGCCGTAGGGATGCACAGTCAGATGCCCCAGATTGTGAGGAAAACCGGCATCGCCTCCATTGTCTTTACGCGTGGGAACCGATGCGGCAGCGAATTGTTCCAGTGGGAAGCCCCAGACGGAAGCCGAGTGGTGGCGGCTCACTGGCCCTATTACGCATATTTCGGTCAGCCCGACAGCCCGGGAGCCCTCTTCGACGCGAAGATTACTGAGGAAGCCGCCCAACGGGCGTTGGAGGCCACATCGCAAGCAGCCGCTGCAGCCGCCCCGGGTGACCGCGCCCTGATCCCCATCGGGAGCGGCGATTACTCGGAACCGCCCGCCCGCCCCGGCTTCATGGAGGACGCGCTTGCCCGGTGGAACCGAACGCATCCAACCCGCCCCATGGAGATCTCCACCCCAGGGCCTTTCTTCCGGTCCGTCGTTGGCGATGGCCGTGCAATGGCGGCGCTGCCCGTCTACCGCGGGGAGTTGGACTACAGTTGGCCCGCATTCGACATCAACATGCCCTTCGTCAAGCAGCGCTTTCGAGCGGCCGAGCACTTGGTGACGGAGGCGGAGAAGGCAGCGACGTTGGCGAACATGGCCGGGATGGCGTACCCCGCTCAGCAGCTTCTGAACTGCTGGTACCTGTTACTGCTGAATATGGATCGGAACACCCTATGGGGCGCGGCCATCGAAGAGGTGTTTCGGGGTGCGGAGTGGAACGCCACAGACCGTTTTGACGCCGTTGAACATGCGGCATCGGAAGTCTTGCAGAAGTCGCTCACCTTCCTGGGGCATAGGTGTTCATCCGACGCAGGCCACCGAGCTCTCCTGCTGTTCAATCCCCTGTCGTGGAGGCGCGCCGCACTTCAGATTGTGGATCTTCCTGCCGGTACGCGCGGATGGCGGCTCCAGGATGCCCATGGCCGCGAGATCCCCGTGCAACTGCTGGAGGGGCCAGGTCATTCGCGGCTGGCGATAAAGGTCTCTCTGCCGGCGCTGGGCTACCGATTGCTGCGCATAGACCCTACGGAACTCCATGCCCAACCGTTTGTCCATGCAACAGAATGGCGCTTCACCACGCGCTTCTATACCCTTACGCTGGATCCCGCTACCGGGGCAATCCAAAGCCTGACGAACACCGGCGGGCATGAACTTCTTGCCGGGCCATCCAACGTGCTTACAGAGGAGACGGGTGCGGACGAGCACTTTCCCAAACCCCGTAACCAGAGGAGCGTCACCGCCACATCGAGCGACGGTCCTGCGCCTCGCATCCGTGTGCGCCGCGGGCCCCTCGCAACAGAGATCCGCATCGAAGGCCGCCTGGGCTCTTCGCTCGTAGTGCGGAACCTCATCCTTTACAAGGATATCCCTCGCATAGACTGCAGCACTGAATTGGATTGGCGGGGTTCTTCGCGCATCGTAGCCATCCGCTTCCGCATCGGCGGTAACGTCACGACCGCTTGCGGTATCCCCTACGGCCAGGTGCAGCGCGGGGACGGCTTCTTCCCCACCGTTGGGTGGAGCGACCACTCGGCCGGCGCGGGCGGATTGGCTCTACTGGACCGGGGCATTCCCAATCGCGAAATCTACGGCCACGACATTGCGCTTCTGGTTCTTAACAGCGTTCCCCAGTATATGGGCCATCCGTGTCCTTCCCTGGCCGGCAACGGAAAGCAGGTCTTCGAGTATGCCCTCATTCCCCACGGTCCTGAATGGAAGGCCTGGCGTACTGCTGCCGCCTCATGGGAATTTGAGGAAGCACCAGTGGCCCAAGAGGCGGCGCCCTCAGGCACGGAGCCATGGCAACGGACCTACGGGGACACGGGTCCCAGAGTGATCCTGAGCGCCCTTCGGCGGGAAGGCGATCACACGGTTGTGCGCCTCGTGAACCTGGACGATCGGCCCGCTTCCGGACTGCGCCTGCGCTTCCGCCACGGATCCGTCGGCGTTACAAACCTTCTGGGTGAAGCAATCTCCGAGGCGGATGTTCCGTCGCAGCTCATGCCCCAAGAGATCCGCACACTGAAGGTTGCCGCGGGGATCGGCGCGGCCCGTACCACCCCTCTCCGGAGCTGGAGCGAGTTGACGGACAAACTGAAATGAGCCTATTCTTGGCTTTTCTGACGTTGGCTGCCGCATCCAGGCCCAAGGCGATGCCCATGGCAGGTATTCATACCTTTGTGATCTACGAGCCCGTGCTGACGGCGCAAGACGCATCCATTCTGCAACGCCTCAAACCCGACCTCGTATGCAGGGCCTGGTTCAAGTGGGGAACTTCCCTCAATTGGGCCGCTCTCGCACCCCTGGCACATGGGTGCAAGGAGTACGGCGTGCTGTTGCAGGGCGGCATCACAGTAGCTGCCATCTATCCGGGCGAGAATGGAATGGACGAGGACACATTTCGCGATTTCGCCACCACCGATGTGGAAGGCCGCCTCGTCCAGATCGGCGGTCCTCGCGGATGGTATCACCTGAGCCTGTACAACCCCAAGGTGATCCGATACCTGGAGGAAGACGTGCGCCGACAGATTGACGCCGGCGCCGCAGGCATTTGGTACGACGAAATCGAAGGCTATTACGATTGGATCCCAACCGAAGGCTACGACCGGTATGCGTGCACAGCCTTTCGGGATTGGCTCATCGCCAAATACTGCCGCGGGAAAGGCTGGTCCGAGAACGATGGGCGCTGGCGCACTCATTTCGGCATAGACCTGGCACGATATGGCGGTTCCATCCGGAACTTCGACTACAGGGACTACCTCCTCAGCACGCCAGGGCTTGGCGGGAAGCCGTTGGCGGTGGATCCTCCCCAAGGGGATCCGCGCCGATGGGAAACTTCGCCGAACCCGCTCTACCGAGAATGGGGCTATGCCTGGGACCGCCGGGCCAAGGGCACCTTCCGCTTCGACACGGTAAGCCGTATCTTCCAGGAACTGCTCCAGGATGCGAACCGCTACGCCTGGACGAAATATCGTCGCCGCCTCATCAACACCTACAACCATAATGGGACGGCTCGACCGGGAGTGTCCTTCCTGCAGCCGCATAACCCTTCCCAGCCGCCCATACTCGACGGCCGCCTCGATGCGCGCGTGAGCGCCCTCCCATGGTATGAGGCGGTCGTGCACGACGCTGCTGAAGTGGATCCTTCCGTGCCCGTAGTCTTCTTTGTAGATTGGCCTGGTGAAACAGACCGGCTTGCGGCCCTGCCCCGCGAGGACCAACTGCTGTTCTTCGCACTTTATATTCCCGAAGCCTACGCGGCAGGCGGCGAGTTCGCATTGCCGATCCGCGGGTACACCTACAGCGCCAGGGATCAAGGGACGCTGGGATACCTTGCTCGGATGCTGGCTTTTTACCGGTCTCTGGCGCCTTGGCTTCGGGGGTCCCACGCCGTCGCCGGGCCTGTTCATGCGCCGGAAGGTGTTGCTGCGCGCGCCCGGCGGTGCCCCCGCGGGGTCGCGGTGCACCTGGTCAATCACCGATTTACACTGGCCACACACTCTCTGCAGAAGCTCAAAGACGTAGTCGTCACATTGCCGTGGGCCGGGCCCGCGCCCGGAGAGATCGTGGAAGTGTCTCCGGACACACCCAAGGCGCTGCCCGTACGATGCCGCAGTGGAAAGGCAACCATTACGTTGATTGTGCCCGAACTGGAAAAGAGCGCCATGGTCCTTTTGCCGAACAAGGACGTGAAGGTGTCGCCTCCCTTCCGTTCTGCACGGGCAATCCCCGCGGGCGTGCCCGAAGCGGCAGGTGTTCTGTACGATCAATTCGGCATTCCCATGCGTAACGCCGTACTTCATGTGGGAGGCCGCACGTACCGTGCCGATAGCTGGGGCCGGTACCGCGTCCCCGCCGGAGCGGTTGCAGCCAGACTTGAGTTCCCCGGTGAACCTGAACTTCCATTGCCCCTCCTTCCCGGCTTTGCGTGCTGGCGTCTGGAAGCCGGCGAAGAGGCCGTCGGCTCCTTTGCAAACGGCTTGGGGGGCTTCGTTGCCAATTGGAGCGGCAAAGGGGAGGCCGCCGACGCCGTGCGCATCCGCACCGAACGCCATCTGGGCTCCGCGTCGCTCCGATGCGATTTCCTGCCGGTACGAGCGCTGTGGCGCAATGTGTACTCGCCCCGCGTGGCCGCACGCGGCATGGACGAAATCGAGATCGTTTACTGCGGCGACGGTTCCAACGGCGCGGTTCAGGCTACCATCCAGGCGTTGGGCCGGCCTGAAGGGGATCACTTCTACTCTGCGCCGCTTCCTTTGCGGCCGCGCACGTGGACTACAATCCGCCTGCCCTTCACCGAATTTCGCGACGGCGAAGGGCACCCATATAAGCCACAGGGCTCCGGGTGGATCTCCTTCCAGATTTCGGCAGGTGGAGATTGGCGCGGAACGGGAACGGTCTGGCTGAAGTCCGTGCGTCTGATAAGGCAGGGCGGCTCCCGCCTCAGGCTGGCGTGGCGGCAAGATGCCTTTGATTTCGACACAGTGGATGTAGACCGTCAATAGCCCGGCCGCGCCCTTAGGGCCATGGAGGGAGCAGCGAGGAGGCATAGGATGAAGATCACTGATATACGCGTGGCCGTCATCGGAGGGGCTCCCATGACGTGCCCCATCCTTCGCGTAGACACGGATGAAGGCATTTACGGGCTGGGCGAAGTGCGCGACGGGGCATCCAAGAACTATGCCCTCATGCTCAAGAGCCGCCTCTTAGGTGAGAACCCACTGGACGTGGACCGCCTCTTCCGCAAGATCAAACAATTCGGGCATCACGGACGGCAGGGCGGCGGGGTGTCCGGTGTAGAGATGGCCCTTTGGGACATTGCCGGCAAGGCCTTCGGCGTCCCTGTGTACCAACTCCTGGGGGGCAAGTTCCGCGACCGCATCCGCATCTACGCCGACACGGAACAATCTCCCGATCCGCGCGTTACGGCGCAGCGCCTGAGCAAACGGATAGACCAGGGCTTCACGTTTCTCAAGATGGACCTGGGCATCGGCCTCCTGCGCGCCATACCTGGGACGCTGAGCGCTCCTGCCGCCGTGCCTCCCGATGAGCTCGCCCGCACCCAGCACATGTTCACGGGTATCGAGATCACACCCAAGGGCATCGAGATCCTGGCTGACCACCTAGCAAAGGTCCGCGAAGCCATCGGCATGGATATTCCCCTCGCTCTGGATCATTTCGGGCACATTGGGGTGAAGTCGTGCATCCGGCTGGCCAAGGCTCTGGAACCGTACAATCCTGCCTGGATGGAGGATCTGATCCCCTGGCAATATACGGAACTATGGAAGCGCATCACCGGCGCCGTTAATGTTCCCACGTGTACCGGAGAGGATATCTATCTCAAGGAAGGATTTGAACGTCTCTGCCGTGCCAATGCAGTGGATATCATCCACCCGGATCTTGCTACGGCTGGAGGCATTCTGGAGACAAAGAAGATCGGCGATTTGGCCCAGGAATATGGAGTGGCCATGGCCATGCATTTTGCAGGAACGCCTATCTCTTGCATGGCCAACGTGCATTGCGCCGCCGCAACGGAAAATGTGTTGGCCTTGGAAAACCATTCTGTGGACATTCCATGGTGGAGCGATCTGGTGGATGGCATCCAGAAGCCCATCGTGGATCACGGCTTCATCCGCGTTCCCGACGCCCCTGGGCTGGGCATTACGCTCAACGACGATGTGGCGCGCCAGCACCTCGCCGAACCAGGGTACTTCGAGCCGACCCCGGAGTGGAACGCAGAACGCTCGTGGGACCGTCTCTGGAGCTAACCCATTCCATAGCCGCCGGCCGCTTTGGTGAAGAACTCTTCCGGCCAAGGACTATTGGGGATGCCTGCGGCGAGAGGATGCCCCATGGCGGATGGCTCCCTCAGGCATGACCGAGTAGAACACCAACAGGCTCGTGCCGGGCTTGGGCAGGGTCAGAACCAGTCCCGCGGCCAGCTCCCGTCCGGTCACCGCGCGGCCTGCGCGCTTTCCGCCCTCCGATACCGTCACCACCCAGTAGCGCCTGGATGGCTGCACCTGCCTGAGAGGAGCCACGATGCCCGCCAGGGTGCACGCAGGCCGGCGGAAGGCAAACACTACGCCCTCGTCCAAGTCCGGCCGATGAAGCTGCCATGCTGCGAACTCTTCGGGCGCCACACCGGAACCCGCAATCGGGAAGAAGTCGCCGTACCAGTATTTGCGCAGGCTCTGCATTTCGCGGACGGCGCGCTTCCATGCCTTGGCGTCGTAATTCGCATCCAGATAGGGCACCTCCAAGTTGGCCCCGGCAGTAATGCCGCTTCGGTATTCATAGGGAGTAGCGGACCATACGCCCACGGAGAAGAGGGGCAAGTAGCGCGCCAGGGCCATGGATTGCATCTGGTTCCATTCGGGGTGCCCGGGGGAGCACCCTGTGTCACTGCGCCACAGCGGTACCGAGCGCATCAGGGCCTCCAGATCCAGTCTGCGCCCCCCGCTGGCGCAATTATCTATGTATACCCCTGGGCACTCACGGAGAATGGCGTCCCACATTGCATACAGTCCCTGCACGTATCGGATCTCGGTAATGCCCTCTCGGTTCGGCTCATCGGCAGCGCGCCAGAAGGGGAGAGGATCTATGTTGAAGTCATTCCGGTAGATGTCTATACCGTACTCCTTGACGCGACGGATGAGCAGTTGTGTGAGCCACCGGCGTGCATTGTCGTCGTCCAATTTGAAAAGGCCGCCGGAGCTTCCCCCATGAACCCACTCGGGGTGCTCCTTGGCAATCTGGGATCCGGCCGCCACCCGTTCCGGCTCGAACCATACCACGAAGCGCATCCCATGCTGGTGGGCGGCATCGGCGATGGGCTTGAGGCCCCTTGGGAAGCGCTGGGGATCTGCGTACCAATTCCCCACACCATTAGGAAAGCCCCCTGGGAACCACGCCGCATCCAGCCACACCGTGTCCACACCGAGATCGGCAGCGGTGCGGACGTAACGCATTTGCCCCGCCTCCGTAGCCCAGCCAGGTGTGCTGTTGTAGCGATCGAAGCATTGCAAATCCAGCGGCAAAGACAACGGTTTGCCCTGGAGGCGCGGAACGTAATGGGCGAAGAGCATCCGGCGAAAGCGCACATAGGCACTGGAGCGGTCGCCATGCCACGGCATGAGGAGGATGCGGGGCGTTCGGATCGCCTCGCCCGGGTGAAGCACCGTTCTGAGCCGCTCCATGCCTGCGGTGACGCGCACAGGTCCGGCAGAGCTGCGCTCCAGATCGGCTGCCCATTGCCCGGTCCATCCAATGCCCGTTATAACCCCGTCGCTTCCGTATTGCACATCCCAGAACGGAAAGGCCGAGGCAGATGAGGGACGCCCGCCGGTTGGGGCAAGGCGTATCGGTCTGCCCGCCTCCACCTCCACATCTCGCGGTTGGAAGGAATTGGCGCTGCAGCTATCGCCCGAAAGCTCGTGAAGCATCACCGGGATGCGTTCAAAGCCCGTGTCCAGCCGCAGATCCAGCACATGAACGTCCGATAGGAGCGGCGTGTCTGCAGAACCGGCGTTGCGAAAGGTGAGCACCCAATCCACGCCGGAATCGCTGGTGAAGGTCCGAACGTGGGCTGTTACCTCCAAACCGCTCTCCGGATCCTTCCATTGCACCTCCATCTCCTCGCCGCCGGCTGTACCGCGTACGTTGCGGGATTGGGCCCACCCGTGTAGAAACTCGCGGCTGCTCCTGCCCCCATATGTGAAGGAGAAGGGCGGCCCCTCATCCAGGAAGGGCAGTCTGAGCTGGTGATCGTCCAGGTAACGAAGAGCGCCGTTCTGCATGACGAAGGCGGCGTCGGCCCAGTCCGCCTGGTCGAAGGATTCGCCGTCGCCGCCATCCGTCACCACCAAACGGATCTGCGGCACCCTGGCTGGCACCGGCACATCTACAGGGTAGGGAGGTGCACCTCCGCGTAGGAGGGGACTGCGGAAGAGTTCCCGGTCGCCGGCCAGGACCACAAAGACGACGCTGCCGCGCACTCCACCGGTGTCGTAGTTGTTATCTACGCCTACATGAGCGCGGAAGCGCCTGGCGCCGGCGGGCACGTCCACAAGCAGATCGCTGACGGCGTGAGTCCCGAGCCCATGCGTGAACGATTGCGAACCGACGCGGAGCGGCGTCTCGATGCATGACCGCCCGAAGTGAAGGGTGCTGTGATCTTGCCGGAGAACCCGGATGCGGATGCGGGCATTCGGCAACATCCAATCGCCGAAGGCTTCCCTAGCCCAGGAGCGCACCTGCCGCACATACGCAACGGGTGCCGACAGGGCGTCCCTAGGCATTTGTGCAGGAACATCCACGGTTTGCATCAGCGTTTTCCATTCCCGCAATTAGTGGGGTGCGGCGCCTCCCAAACCCATTCCGGGCATGCCCATACCAGGTCCCATGCCTTTGCCCGGCATAGCGGGCATGGGGAGCTCCTTCGTCCCGGGCGGAGGAGTGAACTTGAAGACGCTTTCAGGGATTGGGACGTTGAACTTTTCGCTTACTACCCGCCCAACGGTGGTAATTACCATGGGAGCATGGCCGGCAGCGGAAGGTGGAGCTCCCGGCGGTGCCGGCGTGCCCTTGATGGTCATTACCTGCCTCATCCCGCGCATGCGGTGGGTGGCTTTGTCGAAGTACAGCACCATCTTCATCGTCATGCCCATCTGTTTGGTCTGGGGCATCTCCGGGGGGGTTACCTGGATTGCATCGCACGCCTTCCCGTCAAACTTCGTCGTTCCCAGGTACTTGAACATGGCGTGCTGCAAATTGGAGAGGTTCACGGGCCCGCCCATCATGGACTTGACGGCTTCCGGAGACAGCGTCTGTTTGTAATATCCGTGCAGCATCGGCAGGTACATGTACATCGTGTTCCCGTCCATCACCATGACGGATTGGCTCATGGCTGCTCCCATGGCCATCATTCCGGTGCTCCCCTTGTCCGGCAAGACGCGCATGAAAGCCTTGTGTCGGCGGGGCAGCATCTTCATTTCCATCTTGGTCTTCATGGCGCCCATCGAGCCCATGGAGCTGGTGATGAGCCAGGTGCTCTCATAGCTCTTGGCGGCCGCGACTGCCTTGCCTGAAGCCGCCAGCAATTCCAGGACTTGGTCCTGTGTTTTCTGGCCGGAGGGGTTTTTGCCTGCGCCGGCGCAGCGGCTTGCGCCTATCGCGAGCGCAACACTAACGACCACCCATAAGCGATGCATCTGTGCCTCCCTTCTTGGGTTGCAGGGCGCATGCCGATGTACCCGCATTGGCAGCCTCTCAAAGCATTCGTGAAGACCGCTTCGACACTCCAGCCAAAATGAGGGAGGAGCCGGCGGCGCCCAGGACGAATGACCTATTGGTAACGAACCGTTGTGTACTTCCGCACCTGCGGCACCATCTCCTGCCGCAAAGGAGATGAAGGAGTCATGATGCGCTGCGCGATCCGTGTGTCCTTGTGTCTGATGCTGTTGTTGGGTTTGGAATTGAGCTGCCGGGCTTCAGCATCGGCATCGGGAGATCTTGCCAAGAACTTCGCCTCCCCACCGGCTTGGGCCCGCCCTTGGGTCTATTGGTTCTGGCTCAACGGAAACATCACGCGGGAAGGCATTCGCCTGGACCTCGAGGCGATGAAGCGTGCAGGCGTCGGCGGTGTGCTCATCATGGAGGTGGATCAGGGAGCTCCGCTTGGCCCCGTGGATTTCGCCGGGCCGCATTGGCGCGATCTGTTTCGGTACGTAATCCAAGAGGCTCATCGGTTAGGCCTCCAGGTGAATATGAACGATGATGCCGGATGGAACGGCAGCGGCGGGCCGTGGATCACCCCGGATCGCGCCATGGAGAAGGTGGTGTGGTCCGAAACCTCCGTAGAAGGTCCCTCCTCCTTCGACGCACCTCTGCCTCAGCCGCCCACTGTCCACAGCTTCTACCGAGATATTTCCGTGATGGCCTTCCCTACGCCGGCCCCGTTCCGCATCCCTGACTTGGAAGGCAAGTCGGGCCTCGTGCGCAGGGACATCCCGCCTCAAGCCCGCTTCGACGAACCGCCGGCAGGCGCCGTAATCGCGGAAGGCCAGGTGCGGGACCTCACACCGCAGATGGAGGGGGGCCGATTGCGCTGGCAGGTGCCGCCTGGGCATTGGACAATCCTGCGCATGGGCGCTACGCTTACAGGAGCCGTGAACGCCCCAGCTCCCGCATCGGGAAGAGGTTTGGAGTGCGACAAATTGAGCCCCGAAGGGTCCGAAGCAGCCTTCAACGGCTTCATGGCCAAATTAATTGCCGATAACTCCCCCTACGTGGGATCCACGCTCGTGCGGACCCACATCGACTCGTGGGAGAACGGTTCCCAAAACTGGACGCCGCGCTTCGCAGAAGAGTTTCGCCGCCTTAGGGGGTACGATCTGCACCCTTACCTGCCTGTGTTCGCCGGGCACGTTGTGGGAAGCCGCGAAGTGTCCGAAAGGTTCCTCTGGGATGTTCGGCAGACCATCTCGGACTTGCTGGTTGAACACTACGCCGGACACATGGCGCAACTCGCGAAGCGTCATGGCATCCGCCTCTCCATCGAAGCGTACGGGGATTGTGTCTTTGACGACATGACGTATGCCGGGCGCGCCGACGAACCTATGGCCGAGTTCTGGTCGTGGCCGGGCAATTTCACATCGGGCATCGTGAGCGAGATGGCGTCGGCTGCCCACATCTATGGCAAGCCCATCCTGGGCGCGGAAGCCTTTACTGCCGGAGACGGTGAGAAGTGGCTTTACCATCCCGCATCCGTTAAGCCCCTGGGTGATTGGGCCTTCTGCCGGGGTGTCAACCGCTTTGTGATACACCGCTACGCCCTGCAGCCCTGGCGCGACCGGCGGCCCGGCATGTCCATGGGGCCATGGGGTCTCCATTACGAACGCACGCAAACATGGTGGGAGCAATCTCTGCCATGGCATCGGTATCTGGCGCGATGTCAATATCTGCTGCAGCAGGGCTTGCCTGTGGCGGATTTGCTCTACCTCGAGCCGGAAGGCGCCCCGCGATCCTTCAGCCCGCCCACGCCTACCACGCCGGGAGGCTATCGCGCCGATGCATGCACACCCGAGGCGCTCTTTACCCGGGTGCGGGTGGTGCAAGCTCCCGGCGGAGGGCGCGTCTTGGCCTTGCCCAACGGCGTGACCTACCAGGCTTTGGTCCTTCCGTCTACACCCGTCATGACCCCGCGGCTGTTGCGGCGCATCGGAGAGCTGGCGAAGGCTGGGGCGTTGATCGTGGCGGGACCTCCGCCTACGGCTTCGCCGAGCCTTTCCGGATACCCCGGCTGCGACAGCGAAGTGCGCAGTCTTGCCCAAGCGATATGGTCCTCCGGCCGCATCGTTACCGGTAGAACGCCGGACCAGGTATTGGCCAAACGAGGCATCGTGCCCGATTTCAGATCGAACCGGCTATTGGACTATATCCACAAACGCATCGGTTCCACCGACGTGTACTTCGTGGCGAACGAGAGCAAGCACGCAGTGAACGCCGTCTGCTTCTTCCGGGTTACGGCCGGCATACCCGAACTGTGGGATGCTGAGACGGGCAGCACAGAAATCGCCCCAGTTTACCGCCATACTCAATCCGGCACGCGCGTGGATCTCCGGTTGGAGGCGGGAGGTTCGGTGTTCGTGGTGTTTCGCGCGCATCGGGCACGTCCGGCAGCCATAACCCGCATCCTATGGAACGGGAAGGACCTTAGCTCGGTGCATGCGCACGCCCCGCAGATCGAAATCCTTCGTGCACTTTGGGGTCCCGCCGGAGATGCTGCCCGCACGAAGGATGTAACGGATCAGGTTCGCAGGATGCTTCAGCAGGGGAGGGATGCTTTTCAGGTAGCTGAACTCGCGGCAGAAGGAGACCCAGCGGTCAACGTGGTGAAGACACTACGTGTAGACTATCGAGTGGCATCCAAGGAACGTCACGTGGAGGCAACCGACCCCGAGACCATCACCTTTGAGCATCCTTCCGATGCGGCTCCGCCTCTGGAACTGTGCCGCACATCCACCGGCGCCATCATGGCCTGCATCCAAGCCCCCGGAAAGTACACATTGGTAGAAGCATCCGGCCGGAGGATTGGCTTCATTGTGCCCGCCGTGCCGCGCCCCATCCCCATCGAGGGTCCTTGGCTGGTGCGCTTCCCGCCAGGGTGGGGTGCCCCGCCAAAGATCGTCCTGGATCGGCTCATGTCGTGGTCTGAGCATCCCGTGGCGGGTGTGCGCTATTTCTCGGGAACAGCCGCATACTTCAAGACCTTTACGATCCCCGAGAAGCTGCTCGTTCGCGGTCGCCGCCTCATCCTGGACCTGGGGGACGTAGAAGTCATCGCCCAAGTAAGGCTCAACGGACATGATCTGCCCATTCTCTGGAAGCCGCCCTTCCACGCCGATATCACGAGGTACGTGCGCCCAGGCATCAACCGTTTGGAGATCGCCGTAACGAACCTGTGGCCAAACCGCATGATCGGCGATGAGGAACTTCCTGAGGACAGCGCCAGGAACCCCAACGGCACCCTCAAGTACTGGCCTGACTGGCTCCTGGCAGGCAAGCCGAGCCCCACCGGCCGCTTTACCTTCACTACATGGCGGCTATGGCATAAAGGTTCGCCCCTCGTGCCTTCCGGACTGCTGGGGCCCGTAACGATCCGCATCCAGCCGGTGCGGGAATTAGGCAGGACACCGCGGTGAGCACACTGCATGAAGCTTCGGCCGCTTATTCGGATGTGGCAGTAGGGCTCTTCGGAATTGGGCTAGACACGTATTGGCCACAGTTTCCAGGGCTGCGACAGCGGCTGGAGGGATACCAGGCCCGCATACGCCACAAGCTGGCACAGCATGGCGTGCACGTCGTGGATGCCGGCCTGATAGACACTCCAGACAAGGCCAGGGAAGCCGCGGGGCTGTTCCGGCGCGAAGGTGTGGAGATGCTGTTCCTTTATGTGTCCACGTACGCCCTCAGTTCCACCGTTCTTCCTGTGGTGCAGCAGGTAAAGGTACCTGTTGTGGTGCTGAACCTTCAACCTGTGGCAGCCATAGACTATAGAGCCTTCAACTCCCTGGGAGACCGCGGATTGATGACCGGCGAATGGCTGGCTCATTGCCAAGCCTGCGCCGCACCCGAGATCGCCTCAGTCTTTCTGCGCTCGTCCATCCCTTACCATCTGGTGACGGGAACTTTGGACGACACGGAGGCGTGGCAGACGCTGGCCGAGTGGGTGGCTGCCGCCAGGGTAGCAGCGAAGATGCGCAGAAATCGCGTAGGGGTGCTGGGCCACTACTACGGCGGGATGCTGGACGTGTACAGCGATATGACGCAACACTCCGCCGCATTCGGATGCCACTTCGAGATCCTCGAAATGTGCGAACTGCGGGAGTACCGCGACGCCGTGACACGCGAGGAGATCAACCGAAAGATCCGGCAATTTCAGGCCGAATTCGATGTGTCGCCGGAATGCTCCCAAGCCGAACTCGAGCGCGCCGCCCGGACGTCGTGCGCCCTGGATCGTTTGGTGGAGGTGCACAGGTTGGGATCCATGGCCTACTATTACGAGGGCCGTCCCGGCAACGAATATGAAGACATTGTGACCTCCATCATCCCTGGCAACTCGCTCCTCACGGCCCACGGAGTGCCCGTCGCCGGCGAGTACGAGATCAAGAATGTGCAGGCCATGAAAATCCTAGACCTGTTGGGCGCCGGAGGCTCCTTCTCCGAATTCTACGCCATGGACTTCGAGGATGACGTCGTACTCCTTGGGCACGACGGCCCCGGCCACATCGCCATCGCAGACGGGCGTGTGAAGCTGGTGCCTCTTCCCGTATACCACGGCAAGCCCGGCAAAGGCCTCTCCATCGAGATGCGCGTGAAGCACGGCCCGGTGACCCTGCTTTCGGTAGCGCAGGATGCCAAGGGCCGCCTGCGGCTCGTGGCAGCCCAGGGAGAAGCTGTTCCCGGACCGATCCTGCACATCGGCAATACCAACAGCCGGTACCGGTTCCCCACGGGCGCTCGCGCATTTGTAGATGCATGGTCACAGGCTGGTCCTGCCCACCATTGCGCCATCGGCGTGGGCTGCTGGTGCGGCGTACTCGAAAAGCTGGCTGCTGTCTGGAACATGGATTTCGTGCGTGTGTGCTGAGGAGGCGCATCGCTTATGGCTCCGAACCCTTTCCTGGGTGTTGCCCTCCACGCTCTTGGGGGACTGGCGGCGGCGAGCTTCTATGTACCCTACCGCGGCGTGAAGCAGTGGGCGTGGGAGGTCTACTGGCTTTTGGGAGGCGTCTTTAGCTGGATCGTGGCGCCCTGGGTTCTTGCAGCCCTCACTGCCCCGCACATCTTTACGATCCTGCATGCTGCGCCTCGGTCCAGCATTCTATGGGCGTTCCTGTTCGGCATGATGTGGGGTGTCGGCGGCCTCACCTTCGGCCTCAGCATGAGGTATCTGGGCATCGCTCTGGGATATGCGGTGGCGCTGGGTTTCTGTGCAGCCTTCGGAACGCTGGTCCCGCCGATCTTCCGCGGAGAGCTGCTGGGGCTCGTATCCGCCGCTCCGGGGCTCACCGTTCTGGCGGGGGTAGGCATCTGCCTGGCCGGCATCGCTGTGAGCGGAGCGGCCGGTAGGTCCAAGGAGCGCGAACTGTCCTTGGAAGAGCGTCGCGCCCTCATCCAGGAATTCGACTTCACACGGGGATTGCTCGTCGCCATCTTCGCAGGCGTTCTTAGCGCCTCCATGTCGTACGGCATCCAGGCCGGGAAGCCCATTGCGGCCATGGCCATAAAGCAAGGCACTCCGCCTCTGTGGCAGAACACGCCCGTTTTTGTGGTGATCCTGGCAGGCGGCTTCGTGACGAACTTCCTTTGGTGTGTCGCGCTCATCCTGCGCAAGGGAACCTGGCGATCCCTGGCTGTTCCTGCGCCTGTAGGGTTCCGCAATGCAGCGCTCTGCGCTCTTGCGGGAACAACCTGGTACGCCCAATTCATGTTCTATGGAATGGGGACGACCAAGATGGGCCGGTACGACTTTTCAAGCTGGACGCTGCACATGGCTTCCATCATCATTTTCAGTACGCTGTGGGGCATTGCGCTCAGAGAGTGGCGGGGAACAAGTCGCCGGACGCATGCGCTGATCGCCGCCGGGCTGGCGACGCTCATCCTCTCCACCCTCGTGGTGGGATACGGCAATTACCTCGAAGCGCTGCGCCCTGCCGCTGGACGGGCTTCTCGTTCCCCTACCGGGAAGGCGGCTGCCATCCTTGTGCTGCCCGCCCATGCGAAACAGATTGTTCGAAGCATCTAGAAGAACCTTACGGAGGTTATGATGCGCCATCTGCTCTTGGTGATGTTGCTTCTTCTCGCACAACCCGCCTCCTCGCGGGTAACCGCCAGGGGAGCGGCGCCTCGTTTCCAGAAGGGCAAACCCATGATCAACGCTCAGGAATTCGGCACCAAAGCCGACGGTATCACCGACGACACCAAGGCCATCCAGAAAGCCCTTGACGCCGCAGGGCGTTTGGGCGAACCCGTGGTACTCCCTGCCGGACGGTACCGTGTAGGAGGCAGCCTCCACATCCCCCCGGGTGTCAGCCTCCAAGGCGCAGCGCACGCTCCTTTGTATATCCAGCCTCTCATCGGTACTGTGATCCTTGCAACAGGCGGCAGAGATCATGAGGACGGGGAGGCGCTCTTTGAGCTGGGCGACTCCTCCGCCGTAACCGGGATCACCGTCTTCTACCCGGATCAGAAGCCCGACGCCATCCGCCCCTACCCGTGGACCTTCCACCTGCAGGGCGGCGACAACACGGTAGAGAATGTAACCCTCATCAACAGCTACAACGGCATCCGGGTAGGACCGGAACCCAATGTGCGGCACCGCATCCGCAGCGTATATGGCTGCGTTCTGCGCCGAGGCATCTTCGTGGACAACTGCACGGATATCGGCCGCATAGAAAACGTGCAGTTCCACTGCCACTGGTGGTCGTCCCCTGCAATCGGAGGAAATTGGGACCGGGTCTTCGAGTACATGTGGAAGCACTGTGAGGCCTTCGTCTTCGCGCGTACAGATTGGGAATACGTTACCAACACCTTCGTCTTTCCCGTCGCTGTAGGCTACCACTTCATCCAGACGAAGAACGGGGCGATGAACGGCCAGCTTTGCGGGATCGGAGCGGATGCCGCCCAAAAATGCGTGGTGGTGGATTACATCCAGCCGATGGGCCTGCTCATCACAAACGGCCAGTTCGTAGCCTTCAACGGCCCCGATCCTGTGGAAGTGCTGATCAACTCCACGTGCGAGGGCTCGGTGCGGCTCGTCAATTGTGCGTTCTGGGGTCCGGCCAACCAAAACGTGGTGTCCCATAGCAAGAGCTTTGTGTCCCTCTCGGATTGCTACTTCAGCAGCGGCAAGGCTCCCGCCGCATCCCGGCCTCTCGTTGAAGCAGACGCAGGGCGCATCCAGATACGGGGATGCAGTTTCGCCACACCGGAACCCTCTATTCGATTGGGGACAGGGCTGGCCCACGCCATCGTCACCGAGAACAACGGCGTGCAGGGAGTGCGCATCATCAACGAGATTGGAGATCGGGCCATCGTGGCCAATAACGAGGCCCCTTTGCCCTGAAAGGGCATCCGCTGCATGCTCGAGGAGGACGGAAGTGCAGCAAGCGAGCCTAGTGTGGTGTGCTCTCCTGGCGATTGCCGGCGCTGCAGCCTGCGCCCTGGTGCCGTCGGAGCAGGAGCGCACGGCGGCAAGGCTGTGGTTTGCACGCCATCTGGCGGGGAGCGCAGCCGATGTGCCCTTCTCCTTCGTATACGGCGGCAGGGCATCTGCAACGCTGCTTTCCCAATGGAAGGAGCATCGAACCACCCGTCGCCTCGACGCCCGGCGCACGCAGCAGGTGCGGGTTTGGACGGATCCCGGCACAGGGCTGCAAGTGCGGCTTGAGGCTGTGGAATACCGTGAAGATCCCTGCGTGGAATGGCTGCTGAAGTTTCGCAATACCGGCCGGAAGGACACGCCCATCCTCGAGCACGTCCTTCCCCTGGATGCCCGCCTGGAGTGCGCCTCCCAGGCCGCCTGGCTTCTGCGGCACAGCGTAGGCTCCCCGGCGACACGCTCCGACTACGCGCCGCTCGAGACGCCGTTGCCGGAGGGCGCATCTAAGCGCATCTCGGCAGCAGGGGGAAGGCCGACGGCCTCCGATCTGTGCTACTTCAATTTGGATCGGGGAGACCAGGGCGTGATTTTGGCATTGGGCTGGCCCGGACAGTGGGCCGCTGAATTCCAGCACCCAAGCGCCGCATTCCTCCATGTGACTGCAGGCCAGGAGCTTACCCACTTCACCCTTCACCCCGGTGAGGAGGTTCGCACGCCCCTCATCGTTCTCTTGCATTGGAGCGGGGATTGGATCCGTGGTCAGAACCTGTGGCGCAGATGGATGATGCACTACGGAATGCCTCATCCGGGCGGGAAGATGCCTGAGCCCCAAATGACCGCGGCCAGCTCCCGCGCCTATGAGGAGATGATCCACGCCGACGAGGCCAGCCAAATCATGTTCATTGACCGCTACCTGGCCGAAGGCTTCAAATTGGACGTCTGGTGGATGGACGCCGGGTGGTACGTGCAAGAGAAGGGCTGGCCGCAAACGGGCACATGGGAAGTAGACACGAAGCGGTTCCCTCATGGCTTTAAGCGCATCAGCGATCATGCCCATTCCAAAGGCATCCGCATCCTCGTGTGGTTCGAACCGGAGCGGGTCGCCCCGGACACCTGGCTTACCCAGAACCATCCGGAGTGGATCTTGGGTGGGCGCAACGGCGGCCTCCTGAACCTGGGCAACCCAGAAGCGTGGCATTGGCTTGTGGAGCACATAGACCGCCTGATCCGTGAGAACGGCATTGATATCTATCGCCAGGATTTCAACATGGATCCGCTCCCCTTCTGGAGGGCGAATGACGCTCCCGACCGGCAGGGCATCACGGAGATCAAACATGTGGAGGGCTTTCTCGCCTTTTGGGATGAGCTCAGGCGCCGCCACCCCAACATGCTCATAGACACGTGCGCCTCGGGAGGCCGCCGCCTAGATCTGGAGACGCTCCGGCGCTCCGTGCCGCTGTGGCGCAGCGACTATGCCTTCGAGCCCATCGGGCACCAGTGCATGACGTACGGCATCTCCCTTTGGCTGCCTTACCACGGCACCGCTACCGTTGCCACCGTGGATGCGCCCTACTACGGCGGCGGCTACACCAAAGTGGACCCCTACGCTTTTTGGAGCAATGCTGCCCCGAGCCTCGGATGCGGAGTGGACATGCGCGTGAAAGAGATAGACTACCCCGCTCTTCGCAAGCTCTTTGCCGATTGGCGCCGCATGAGCGCGTATTACTACGGGGACTACGCACCCCTAACACCGTACTCGCAGGCCGACGACGCCTGGATCGCCTGGCAGTTTCACCGGCCGGAAAAGGGCGACGGGATCGTGCAGGTATTCCGGCGGCCCGCAGCACCCGAAGCCACTACCCGGCTGAAGCTGCGGTGGCTGGATCCGAAGGCACGTTATGGGGTATCTACTATCGAGCGGCATTCGGTGGGGGTTTTTGTAGGGAAAGAATTGATGGAAGTGGGGCTTCCGGCGACGCTGCCCAATCGCCCCCAAGCCGAGGTTTTTGAATACCGGCGTCTGCCGTGAACGGCTTTGCTTGCACCCTCGGTTCTTTCCGCTTCCCAGGAGGTGGCGCGCAGTGAATACGACCATCCCTCTACTGTTGGCCCTGCCCGCTGCCTTTGCGTGGGCGTGCGCATCGTTGGCTCAGACGCCAGATGGGGCCGATTGGGAAAGGGAATTCACAGATTTGCCGGCCAACCCTAACTTGCCGGATCCGCTCCTTAACAGATCCGGCAAGCCCGTAAGCAGCCGCAACGAATGGACGCGCTCCCGCCGCGGGGAGCTGATCCATCTTTTCCAGCGCTTCATGTATGGCCAGATGCCGCCCCCGCTCCCCGTGCATGCCCATGTGAACCTCGAGGATCGGGCATTCATGGGTGGAAAAGCCACTCTCAAACTGGTGTCGCTCGAAGTGGGCGAACCTCCCGTGCGGACGATCCAGCTTTTGGAAATTCTGCCCAACCACCGTTCGCAACCTGCGCCGGTATTCCTAGGCCTTGCATTCTGCCCTGTTGCCGCCGTCGTAGACGATCCGCGCATCCCCATACCCTCTGGGTGGATGTATGAGGGCGTCGGCGTGGTGCAACATCGCGCCACGGAGGCAGTCCGCGGCACCGCACAAGAGGTTTGGAACCCGCAGATGGTTGTGGACCGGGGATACGGCCTGGTTGTCTTTTACAATGGGGATATAGAACCGGACGTCAATGGTACGCGGGACGGCATCCGAGCTCACATCGCTTCGGCGCCGGCGCCCCACAATTGGGGAACCATCGCAGCATGGGCATGGGGCGCCCAGCGTGTGGTGGACTATCTCATCCGGGATGCTGACGTAGATGCCCGTCGCATCGCCATTGTCGGGCACTCGCGCAATGGGAAGGCGGCATTGCTGGCGGCTGCCCTGGACGAGCGCATCGCTTTGGCGATCCCGGTCCAGGCCGGTTGCGGTGGCACCGCTCCCAGCCGCGGCAAAATCGGCGAGACGGTCCGGCAAATCAATACAGCCTTTCCTCACTGGTTCTGCGACGCATTCAAGGCTTTCAACGATCAGCCGGAAAAGCTCCCTATGGATCAGCACGAGCTGGTGGCGCTTATGGCGCCCAGGCCGGTGCTCTTTACCAATGCATCGGAGGATCAATGGGCCAACCCCGCCGGCCAATTCACCGTGTTGAAGGCGGCGGATCCCGTGTACCGTTTCCTGGGCGTAGAAGGGCTGGGGTCCTCTACGATGCCCGAGGAAGGGCATCTGCTGAAATCCCGCCTGGGGTACTTCATCCGGCCAGGCAAGCACTCCATGACGGCCGTGGACTGGACGGCTATCCTGGATTATGCGGACCGGTGGCTGAGGAAGCAGCCGACAGGAACACGGTGATCCGGCGATCGTACGGGCTTTGCGCGGGATCGAGGAACAATCTCGGCGCGCCTCCCAAGAGGATGCCTGCCTGGGGAGCGGTTCCAGGCGCTCGAGTAAAACTGAAGGTGCCACAATCCATGAAGTGTGTCTTTGCTGTCTTGGCGGTTTTGGTGACGGCAGCGCCTGTGGATGCGTTGCCGAAGCCCCCGGCGGCTCCCTTTCACTTGCGCTGCGAACATCTGGCGAACCCCATTGGCATTGATGCGGCCCGCCCCCGCCTCGGTTGGTGGATGGCGCCCGGCGCCCGCGGAGAACGGCAGAGCGCCTACCGCCTCCTGGTGGCTTCGTCGGAAGCGCTTTTGGCCAAGGACCAAGGCGACCTTTGGGACACCGGAAAGGTGTCTGCACCGCACCCGATCGAGCTGCCCTATGGTGGAAAGCCCTTGGCGTCATTCCAACAGTGCTTTTGGAAGGTGCGCGTGTGGAACCAAACCGGCAAGGCATCTCCATGGAGTGCTCCGGCCACCTGGACTGCCGGCGTAATGCATCCGAGGGACTGGAAAGCCGAATGGATCTCCTACTCGCCTCCTCCGGACCGGCTGGCGGACGAGGAGGCCGCCTACCCCTCCTTCGACGGATGCCACTGGATCTGGTACCCCGAAAGCGATCCCCATGACCGCGTGCCTGCCGGCACCCGCTATTTTCGGGCTGTGCTGACGCTGCCTGCCGACGCCTCCATTCAATCGGCATTCGCCCTCGTTACTGCAGACGACCAGTTTGTTCTCACCATCAACGGGCGTGAAGCCACCCGCAGCGACGGCCAGGGATTTGCGTGGCAGCGCCCCCGGAACGTGCGCATCCAAAACCTGCTGCATCCAGGCCCAAACGCCATCGCGATCGAAGCAGTGAACTCCGCCCAGAGCCCGGCAGGTGTCCTCGCCCGCTTTCAGGTACGGCTGTCCTCTGGAGTTGTAGTGACCAAGGACACTGGGGCGGATTGGCTCTGTTCCTCGTCAGCCCAGCCCGGTTGGCAAACTGCCGCCGCACTGGGGGAGGGATGGGTCCGCGCCATGGACCTTGGAGCCTACGGAGTGGGACCGTGGCATGTGCTTCCCGGAGAACCTCGGCGTCCATGGCCGCAAAAGGCTCCGAGCCCCATATTCCGCAAGGAGTTCGTCGTTCACAAGCCGGTTCGCCGTGCGCTCCTGGCTATATGCGGGCTGGGTTACTTTGAGGCGCACATCAACGGCCGAAAGGTGGGGGACCACGTTCTCGACCCCGCGTTTACTGCCTACGACCACCGCTGCCTTTACGTGGTGCTGGATGCTACGCATCTGCTGCGGCCGGGGCGCAACGCCATAGGAGTGATGCTCGGCAACGGCTTCTACAACCAGGCTGCCCGCGATGCATGGGACTTCCAAAAGGCTCCTTGGCGTGGAGCGCCGCGCCTCTTGGCCCAGCTCCATATCCAGTACCGCGACGGTTCGGCAAGCGACGTGGTTACCGATGACACGTGGCATGCCTCCAGCGGACCTATCGTAAGGGATGGGACGCGGAACGGGGAATTGTACGATGCACGCCTCGAGAAGCCTGGGTGGGATCTGCCAGGATACGCGGACGCCTCTTGGCCTCGAGCGGCTCGCGTCGAGCAGCCTGCGCCCGTCCTGCAAGCCCAAATGGCTCCGCCCATTAAAGTGATGGCCACCATCCGGCCCGTCCGCATCACCCAGCCCAAGCCGGGCGTCTTTATCGTGGATATGGGCCAGACATTCGCAGGATGGGCCCGCATCCGCGTGCATGGCCCTTCGGGTACCCGTGTCACTCTGCGCTACGGCGAGCGGCTGAATGAAGCAGGTCTTTTGGAACAAGCCCAGATCGCCGGCCTCGTGTATGAGGGCCCCTTCCAAACGGACACCTACATTCTCAAGGGCCAAGGCACTGAAACATGGGAGACGCACTTCGCGTACCACGGCTACCGATACGTCGAAGTTACGGGCTTTCCTGGAGATTTGTCTCCGGGGAGCATCGTGGGCAGGGTGGTGCACACTTCGTTTAGCCCAGCCGGCGCCTTCACCTGTTCCAGCGATCTTCTGAACGCCATCCAGCGCCTCACTCTGTGGTCGTACCGAAGCAACTTCGTGGGCATCCCCACCGACTGCCCGCACCGAGAAAAGAACGGCTGGACCGGCGATGCCCAGCTCGCCTGCGAGCAGGCCCAGTACAACTGGCAGAACACCGCCGGATACGAAAAGTGGATGTTCGACTTTGACGACGCCCTCCACGCCGATGGGGATCTGCCCGGCATCGTCCCCAGCACCGGTTGGGGCTACGGCATCGGCCCGGCGTGGGACAGCGCCTACATCCTCATCCCATGGTACCTGTACCTTTACCAGGGAGACACCAGGGTTTTGCAGCAGCACTACGCCGGCATGAAAAAGTATCTGGATTACCTTATGACGCGGGCCCACGGCTACATCGTGGACTATGGCCTGGGCGACTGGGTTCCCTACAAGACGGACACCCCCGTGGCAGTGACCTCCACCGCGTACGCCTATGTAGACTGCTCCCTCATGGCGCGCATCGCGCAGCTCCTGGGTCGCGGGGAGGACGTGCAAAAGTACACTGTTCTGGCGCAGCAGATCCGCGATGCCTTCAACCGCCGCTTCATCCAGCCAGATGGGAGCGTAGCGAACAACAGCCAGACTGCGCTGAGTTGCGCCCTCTACCAAGGGCTCGCTCCCGACGAGGTAGCTCCCCTGATAGCCCGGAAGCTGGCCGCCGATATCGAAGCCAAGGCCGATCACCTGGACACCGGCATCCTTGGAGCGAAGTACGTGTTCCATATGCTCTCACGCTACGGCCTGCACGACTTGGCTTGCCGCGTGGCCGAGCAAACCACAGAGCCCTCGTACGGGAATTGGGTGGAACGGGGAGCCACCACCCTCTGGGAGGATTGGTCCGGAGCGGCCTCGCTGGATCACATCATGTTCGGAGATATCAGCGCCTGGTTCTATCAAACGCTTGCCGGCATCAATCCTGATCCCCAGCAGCCAGGGTTCCGGCACTTCTTCATCCGGCCTATGCCCGGCGCCGACCTTACATGGGTGCGGGCATGGCACGCTTCACCTTTCGGCGTCATCGAAAGCGCATGGCGTACTGCGGGAAGCACCTTTACACTCCGAGTGACGGTGCCGCCGGACACCACGGCAACCGTAACCATTCCCGGTGCGGAAGCTGCGAGCGTGCGCATCGGCGGTCGTGTGGCGTCGTCCGTGCCGGGCATCCATGTGGAGCCGCCCTCCGCACAAGGAGCGGTGTTTACCCTGGAGCCGGGATCTTACGTATTTACTACGCAGCGGCGTTAGGCGGCTCGGTACCAACCAAGGCACCGGCCCGCGGCTCTATGCCCATGCGGCGGAGTTTTGGGCACATCGGCGCCGGCAAACTCCGGAATCCCCAATCCCCTTACCATTCCATATGCGCGACGCCGTTCGGCCACAAGGTTCTGGCCCCCTCGGTCACGTCCGTGAACTTCAGCGCATGGAACGCCGGCCGCCGCCGAAGGAAAGGGTGTCGTTTGGGTTGGACCACCGGAAGGAATGGCGGGCACGCGCGTAGTACCTGAATTTGGAATAAACGGCGCCACGTAGGGAGAAGAGGCATAGCGATGTCCGCATCGAACAAGCCGAACGCTCGGATAAGCCGCAGACAGATCTTGACACGCGGCGTGCAGTTGGCTGCAGGAGCCATTCTTTTCCCCGACGTTGTGCCCGCCTCTGCCTTGGGTCGAAGCGGCAAAACGGCTCCCAGCAACCGCATCGTTTTGGGGCATATCGGTGTGGGCGGCCAGGGCACGCAGCACCTCGTGGGTGGCCCGTGGACGCCTGCCGGCGGTACCACCGGGCGGGACGACGTTCAGGTGGTAGCCGTGTGCGACGTAAACCGCCTTCGTTTGGAGAATGCGCGGAAGCTCGTGAACCAGCGCTACGGCAACAACGATTGCGCCGCATACAGGGATTTTCGCGAACTTCTGGCTAGGCCCGATATAGACGCCGTGCTCATCGCCGTTGGAGAGCGATGGCATCCGCTTCTCTCCATGTACGCCGCTCGGGCAGGAAAAGACATCTACTGCGAGAAGCCCAGCTCCGTAACGATCCAAGAGGCCATAGCCCTGCGGGAGGCCATCCGCCGGTACGGCGCTGTATTTCAAGCGGGGACACAGCAGCGAAGCAGTTACTCCTTCCGTCACGCGTGCGAACTCGTGCGTAACGGATACATCGGGCAAGTGAAGGAAGTCGTAGTGGGCGTGGGCGGCCCGCCCACCTATCGCATGTGCAACCTTCCCGCCGAGCCTGTTCCAGACTGGCTGGATTACGACCTTTGGCTGGGCCCTCCGCCGTGGCGGCCCTACAACTCGGCCTATGTGGGCGGATGGATGGCTTATCGCGACTTTTCGGGCGGGGAGATGACGAACTGGGGGGCGCACCACTGGGATATCGCCCAGTGGGGACTGGGAATGGATACCAGCGGGCCCGTAGAGGTCATTCCACCGAACGGGAAAGACGTGAAGGTGCTTACGTACCTCTATGCCAACGGCGTCGTAATGACGCGTGATCCCGAACGCACGGCACGGGAAGCGCCGGACGGCAACGGCGTCCTCTTCATCGGCACGGAAGGCAAGGTGGCAGTTTGGCGCTACGACCTGAAAACCTGGCCCGAGAAGCTCAAGAACGTGCGCATCAAGCCGAACGAAATCCACCTGCACTCTGCAGATAATCACCACACGGATTTTCTCAACGCAGTGCGCACGCGCAGCCGTCCCGGCGCTGACGTGGCCATCGCGGCTCGGTCCATCACGGTGGCCCATCTTGGGAATATCGCCTATGAACTCGGCCGCCCCATTCGGTGGGACCCCGTGCACGAACGCTTTGTGAACGATCCCGAAGCAGATCGTCTCTTCGCTCGAGCGGCGCGGCCGCCCTGGCATCTGTTCTGAAGTGGATGGCGCCGCCCACCCGGACCCACACGGTACATTCGCGATGAACGCATTCCGCACCCGATGGATGAAGCAGTTGAAGATCGTGATGCTCGCACATCCGATCGCGTTTGCGCTGGCTGGAGCAGCTTTATGCCCTCCGGCCCCTGTTGCTGCGCAGCAGCCGGGGTTTATGAACCGCCTGCGCACCTACCATTTCGGGGCCGATGCGCAACTTCCCGACGAAGTAGACGCATGGGTGCACTCATCACTGAAGCAACCCGACGCTCGCCGAGCAGTTGCGCGCCGGCTTGCCCGATTGCTTGGACCTGATGTGCCCTTCGACGCGCGTCAGTTGGTGTGCCGAGAGCTTGTGTTGGTTGCTACTCCCCTCGAGGTCCCCGCTCTTCTCCCCCTCCTCCACGATCGGCAGCTTGCGCCCTATGCCCTAATGGTTCTCGAGCGCATCCCGGGTCCCCAAGTGGATCGGGCTTTGATTGGTGAAATGGCCGGCCTCGACGGCGATGAACTCATCGGCGTGATAGACGCATTCGCCGCCCGTCGGAGCCGTTTGGCCATGCCGCACATCGGGAAGCTCCTGGCATCACGCGATGCGCAGATCGCCGAAGCCGCTGCAACAGCTCTGGCGTGGATCGGCGGCGAGGATGCGGCCCGCCTTCTTCGTGAAGCCGTGTTGTACGGAGAAGCAACCACGCAAAGGATCGCCGGACACGCCCTGCTCACCCTTGCCGAACGCGAACGCGCTTCAGGGCATCTCCGGCAAGCCCTGGTCTGCTACGCAGCACTCCGTCACGCAAGCGGTGACCCGTCTCTCAGCGCAGCTTCATTGCGGGGCACTGCTCTAGCCTTGGGAGCAGGCGGCGTGCCCCTGCTTCTCCACGCGCTTCAGGCGGGGCCCAAACGGATGAAGGAAATCGCTGCGGCAACGCTGCGTGACATGCCCGGACCCGCGGCAACGCATAGCCTCTGCGCCGCCTTAAACAAGCTCCGGCCCGAGCCACGAAAACTCGTTATCGAGGCACTGGCCGACCGCAGAGACCCATCGGCGCAGGCGGCAGTGGCCCGCCAGGTGTCCAGCCGGGATGCGGGCATCCGCACTGCCGCGCTCCGCGCTCTGGGGGCTTTGGGCAACGCCTCGGTGGTGCCTGTACTGCTCCATTACGCGGCCACGGGTTCTCCTGCAGACCGTGAAGCGGCAGCCCGCAGCCTCACGGAGCTGCAGGACGCCCGCGTGGATGGGAAGCTCATTGCAGCAGCCGAGACCTCGGGAGGAGAAGTTTGCCTCGCAGCGATCCGGGCCCTAGCCGAGCGCGGTGCCCGAATTGCAGTTCCGTTCCTGCTCCGGGCAGCCGCAGGGCCCGACAACCGGATCGGTCTCGCGGCCGCGCGGGCGCTGCGGGATCTGGCAGGGTCAGATCAGCTCGGCGCCCTCGTGAAATTGATGGTTCGCACCTCACCCGCACGCGCCCAGATGCTGGCCGACACCGTTGCCGACATCGCCCGCAGATGCCCCGATCGCAACGTGCCCATCACCCTTTTGGAACACAACCTCCGCACAACGCGAGACCCCAGAAAGAGATCTCTGCTTTTGGAGGCATTGGCGCAATTGGGAGGAGCCCGGCCCCTGGCCGTATTGAGGTCCTCCCTGCGCGATCCCGACGCGGACGTGCGGGCGACGGCTCTGCGCCTTCTGGCTGAATGGCAAAGCAGCGAACCGGCTCCTGACCTCCTTTCGATCGCTCGAACCGCCCCCGACACCACCACACGGGCTGTGGCCCTGCGCGGCTTCGTGCGGATGGTGGCTCTGGATACCAGCCTTTCTCCTGCTGCCGCCCTTGCCCGATATCGCGACGCTTTGAGCCTGGCACGCAGCGCGGATGAGCGCCGCCAGGTTCTTTCAGGCATCGCTAGGGTTCGGTCCAGGGATGCCCTTGCCCTGGCCGCTTCCTTCTTGAATGACGCCGAAGTAAGGGCAGAAGCGGAAGCCGCCGTAGTTCAGATTGCCGCATGCACGGCAGGAACGTGGCCTGAGGACACGCGTGCACTTCTGGAGCCGATTGCCGGCTCTTCCGCCAATGAGGATATCCGCAAGCGTGCCGCGCAACTGTTGGAGTCCATGGATCATTTCGGCGGCTTCGACATGGCTTGGGAAGTGTCTCCCCCCTATTCCCGGCAAGGGGTAGATTACGCGCACCTCTTCGATATGCCGTTTCCGCCGGAAGATCCCAACTTAGCCCGGCAGGTTCCATGGCAGCTCATGCCCGTGGGACTGAACCCCGAACAGCCATGGCTTGTGGACCTGCTGGGATTGTGGGGAGGCGAGCAACGCGTAGCGTACCTCCGCACGCAGGTGTGGTGCAATGCATCCCGGGATCTCGTGCTTTCTGTGGGCAGCGATGACGGCGTCAAAGCCTGGTGGAACGGCGAGGTTGTCCTTGCCCAAAACGTCGCACGAGCAGTCGCCCCGGATCAGGACCGCGTGACGGTGCACGCCCGAGCAGGCTGGAACTCACTGATGCTCAAAATCACGCAGAATATCATGGGATGGGGAGCATGCGCGCGCTTCTTCGATCCCGACGGGACCCCCGCAACGGCGCTGCGCTTTTCCATCCCTTCGGCCACTACGGAGACCCGCTGAACCCACGTCACGGGAATACTACGGTCTTGTTCCCGTGCACAAGGATTCGGTCCTCCACATGCCACTTGAGCGCCCGGGCCAGCACCATGCGTTCGATGTAGCGGCCTACTCGCCGAAGGTCCTCTATACTGTGACGGTGGTCCACCCGCACCACATCCTGCTCGATGATGGGTCCCGCGTCTAGGTCCGAGGTTACATAATGGGCTGTAGCGCCGATGAGCTTCACGCCACGCTCGTAGGCCTGGCGGTAGGGGTTCGCACCGGCGAAGGCAGGCAGGAAGCTGTGGTGAATGTTGATGATGCGGTTGCGCCACTTCTCCACGAACTCTTCGGAGAGGATCTGCATATAGCGTGCCAGCACCACAACATCGGCCTGGTCTTCGATCAGGGCCATCTGCTTGCGTTCCGCCTCCAACTTTGCGTCCGGCGACACGGGAACGTAATGAAACGGGATGCCCCATGTGCGGGCGACAGGTTCCAGCACGGTTCGATTGCTTACGACCATTGCGATGCGGGCGTCCAGATCGCCTGCTCGGTTTTGCCAAAGGATTTCCTGGAGGCAGTGATCTTCCCGGGTAACGAAGATGGCAAGGCGTTTGGGGATGCCGGCTCGAGCGATGCGCCACGTCATGGCGAATTGCTGGGCCACGGGTGCGAAGGCTCTCTCCAGGCGGGGCAGGACCTCGGGCAGGCGCGGAAGCTCGAACTCCACGCGCATGAAAAAGAGCCCTCCGGAAGGATCGGTGCTGTGCTGATCTGAGTGGACGATGTTGGCGCCGTTCTCAAACAGCACTCCCGCCACGCTTGCCACTATGCCGGGTTGATCTGGGCAGGAGATGAGGAGCCTGCCCCTGTTCGTAAGGTCTTCCATATGCATATTCCAGCCCGTCACCCGCCTGCGCGAAGGTGCGTCGGCGCTTCCGGACGTACAGGTATCTCCTTCATCACGCGCGCCTCTGCCGGAGTGATGAGGGTCGTACAGGCATAGAACTCCACGCCCGCTTGCAAAGCCAGGAGCATTTCGCGGGCAAACGCTGGGTCCCGATCCCATTGGGGCCGCAGAACGTGCGCATCCGGCCGCTGCACCACGAAGCACACGGCACATCGTTCGCCGCCGGCGGCCATGCGGCGCAGATGCGAGAGATGCCGCCGGCCTCGCTCCGTTACCGCATCCGGAAAGTAGGCGCTTCCGTTCACTACCAGCGTTGCGGATTTTACCTCGAGCCAGCAAGGGCAGAGGCCGTCGCCTTCCAAGCGGAAGTCCGCGCGACTGCGCATCCGTTGATCCTCCATCGGCGGCAAGGGCACCTCGGCCCGCACCCGGGTGTATGCCGCTAGAGAAGGGAATACGCCCTCTGCAAGGGCCTCCCGAAACAGATCATTGGCCAGGCGTGACACGACGCTCACCAGGATGCCTTCTGAAGGATGCTCCACGAAGCGGAGGGTGTACTCGGTGGTGCGAACAGACTGACCAGAGTCGCGGCTTACGTACACGGTGGCTCCCGGCAACAACAGCTCGGCCAGACGGCCTGGGTCCGGGCAATGAGCATAGACAGCTTCGCCGCCCGGCATGAGGGACACGCGCACGAGGAAGCGGTTAGGGCGCTCCATGAAGGTCGCAGCTTGGTTGTGGAACGGGAAGCGCATACCTTGTGTACTGACCGTACAAAGAGTACCATGGAGGCGGCTTGAAGTTGGCCATCCCTAGTTTTTGGGCGCGCCAGAAGGTGCGTGAGGATCCTCGCCTGCTGGTGGTGCTGGCCCGCATGGCGGTGCGGGTGGTGACGCGCGCCATGCGGAGCCGGGCCCGCTGCCACCGCAGCCGCAGAGAAAAGTGGCAGAGGTCCCTGCCCAGGGTGGTGCTGGGGTTCCACACGGCCGGAGACCCCCTGATGGAGTTCCACCCCAGTTCCACCTGTTGTGCACCGACGGCGTATACGGGGAGGACGGAGGCTTCTAGGGGGTGCCCTGGGACGTTGCAGCGCTCTTGGAGGAGTTCCGCTGCGCAGTGCTGGACGCGCGGCTGCTCGCCTACCACTCGCTGACCGGGCTTTCGCCGTCCAGCTATATCGTGCCGGATGACCTGCAGGTGCTGCGGGTATTGCTCGGTGTTCGGGAGTACGCACAGAGGCAAGCAACCACGTGCGACAACCTCATCGTCAAATACCTGCTGCGATTCGGCCACACCTTCGGATCCACGGCAAAGGTGTCCAACCCCCTCCGAAGGGGAATCTTCGAGGGCGTCGCGAATCTCCTGAAGCCTTTCCAGGAACCGCTGTAGAACGCGCCCCGAGATTGCGGGTCAGTCCCGGCGCGTTGAGGGAAATCAAGACCAGCACTAGGACGGCTAATAGGTGGCTTTGGCGAATCGTGCAACGACGATGGCAGGGTTGGGCGTCTTGAATATGGCCTTTGTTGCACACTGTATCCAGCTCTAGGGCACATTGGTAAATTCCCAAACAAAGCGAGTATATTGGTCATTGCGTTCGATGGCTTCTTCTACCTGAGTAAATCGGGAGGCAATCATGGTGCCGTGCTCGTCACCCTTCTCTGTGTCCGGGTTCGTCCGGAGCCGCCCGAGCGGCCATGGGGCGCAGCCAACAATGTCATCCTCATTGCCGACAACGCCCCCGATTTCACCGACGTCGAGTCCTACCTCCGGTCCATCACCTCCCAGTTCAAGGATCCGCAAGACCAGGCCATAGCCATCCGGTGCTGGTTGCAACGGCTCCGCAAGGCCATAGAGTGGTTGGCGGTCCGCGGGTCCGGCTAGGTCCGCAACCAGGCCGAGATCGCCCGCTGGAAGGGCCTCACCCTGGCCCGAGTAACTCAGACCCTGGGCCTGCTCCGCCTTGCGCTCCAGGCCCAGTTCGTATTCCAGCCAGCGCATGAGCGGGTGTTGCCGGAGGGCGGGCAGATCGGCCGGCAGCGGTATAGCGAGCGCCCCCTGAAGTTCTTCCCTTGAAGGGGAGCTGCCTTCGGTGAAGGGCGCAAGCGTCTCTTCTATGACTTGCTCAGGCCTGAACCGGTGGCCGAAGAAACGGGTGGCGAAATCGGC
>JBMFSQ010000033.1:0-34824 GCA_049967475.1 Chthonomonadales bacterium
CGACACTTCTGCGAAAGGAGAACATCATGACCGGCGCTAGAAAAGCATTCACCCTCATCGAGCTGCTCGTGGTGATCGCGATTATCGCGATACTGGCCGCCATCCTCTTCCCGGTCTTCGCTCAAGCGCGAGAGAAGGCGCGAGCCATCACCTGCCTCAGCAACCAGAAGAATATCGGAACTGCCATCCTCATGTATTCACAGGACTACGATGAGCAGATCCTGCCGTGGCTGGGGCCGCGTGAGTACTCAGGCCAGCCCGCGCGGGAGCGCACCTGGGTGTGGAGGGCTCAACCCTACATCAAGAACGGGCAGCCCACTCCAGGTCAAACCACCCCCAAGGGCATCATGCAGTGCCCGTCCTTCACTCTCCAGAATTACCTGAAGGCGGCGGACGCGGCGGATTGTGATGGCGATGGGACGCCGGGAAGCTCCGGCATCCAGGCTGCCTTCCCGCCCACGGAGTTCTACGCCAATTACGGCATAGACTTTTATATGGACAGCCCTGCTGGATCGGGTGCATCCCAGGCGGATCCTATTTTTCAGTCCAGTGGAGCCGACCTCTATCCCCCAGGGCATACGCGGGGTATCGCCGAGATCGTCCGGCCGGCTGAGACGGCCATCATCTCCGACGGCATCACCCTCGTAGGCGGAGGCTACTTCTGGACATCGGAAGGATGCGAGGCGGCCCAGATGCACCAGGAGGGAGGCAATCTGGTCTTCCTGGACGGCCACGCCAAGCGCATCCCGCGCAACAACGAGCGGTACCTGCGTCAAATGCCTGATGGGCGGTGGTACAAGATTTACCACTGCTTCTGGTGCCAATAAGGTCATGACCATGCGAACATTGCGCAATGCAGGAATGGCTCTAGCCGGCGTGGCATTCGGCGTTGTAGTGCTTCCTATGGTGGCCGGTTGCGGCCATAAGGAGGAAGCGGCGCCGGCCGGGTACTATACGGGGCCCATCAAACCCAAGGGCGCCCCCAACGTAAAGGGCGGAGGGATGCGTTCAGCCGATGACGCTGGCACCCCCTCCCAGCCCAAGTAGCACAGAAACGCCAGGCCCCTCCGACAACAAGTGGGCGATTGGGGCCTGGCCCTCTTCCTTCCCTAGCGGTTCCTGGTTCTATGGAAACACAACCGAACACTCTTCGCATCCTCACGGTAGCAGCCGTCTGCCTCCTTGCAGTAGGCGGCTACCTATGGTACCGCTATCTCCACCCCGTTAAGCCGCCTCCAGAAGGCCCGGGCATCTATTACATGGGCCCCATGCGCAGCAAAGGCAATCCGAATGTTTGGGGCACGGAGGATGGGCAGCGGGCGAGCGCGCCTCCCGGAGTTCCGGCGGCAGCGCCTACAGAAAACGGCGGCGGCCTTCCTCGGCCCGGCGGCCGATAAGCGTTGCGTGGCTCCGGAGACTTGGTCCATAACTGGAATGCCCGCGGGCCGCGTTCTGCGATCCGGCGGCGATTGGGTCGCCTGGCAGTGCGCAATGCTTTGCCTCCTGCTTATGGGGTGCGGGCATTCCGTTGACCGTGCGGCCTCCCCACACGCCCCCGCGAACCCCGGCGTACCTGCATCCATAGGCTTCCACGACGTGTCCCGTGAGGCGGGTGTCCTTTTCCAGTGGCCGCCCTTGCCGCATCCAGCCACCATCCGCGACATCTTCGGATACGGCTGCGCATTCGCCGACTTTGACGGCGACGGGCGGCAAGACATTCTGCTTGTTGCAGAGCCTCATCCCCTCCTCTACCAAAACCTTGGCCGAGGGAGCTTCCTGGATGTTACGCACGCGGTTGGGCTCGATCGCCTTTCCGGCGCCTGGACGGGATGCGCCGTCGGCGACGTGGATGGAGACGGCTTTCCCGATCTCCTGCTGACAGGCTTCCACCGGCTGGCCCTGCTCCACAACGCCGGCGGCACGCGGTTCGCGGACTGTACGGTTGCTGCAGGGCTCGATCCGCACAATCACGGGCATTGGGGCGCCAGCGCAGGTTTCATACCTCTCCATGATGCCGATCATCTTGACCTTGTGCTGACCAACTACGTGCGCTACGGCCCGCAGGATCCCAAGCTATGCGAGATCCTTCCGGGGATCCGCACCGCATGCCCTCCCAGCGCTTATCACGGAGAACGCGGCGAATTGTGGCAGAACGTGGGCGGCGAGCGCTTTCGAGAGGTTTCGCCCTCGCGCTGCATGGCCCTCACATCCGGAAAGGAGCTGGTTGTAGCCTTCGCCGACGTGGATGGAACGGGGCGCATGAGCTTCTATATCGGTAATGACGGTGAGCCTGCGGACCTCATGCTCAACCTGGGCGGCCTGCGGTTCCGGAACGCAGCGAAGGAGCGGGGCATCGCCTACGCAGCCAGCGGAAAAGCCATGGCTGCCATGTCTGCAGACTGGGCAGATTTCAACCGGGATGGACGGCCGGATCTTTTGGTGACCAATTTCTCCGACGAGCCCTATGCCATCTTCCAGGGCGGGTCACACGGGCTTTTTACGGATGTGGCTGCGGACACAGGCATCGCCGAACCCACGCGCAAACCCTTGGGCTTCGGGGCAAAATGGCTGGATGTGGACAACGACGGCTGGCCTGACTTTGCCGTTGCCAACGGCCACGTTTACGATGCGGCAGAAAAGATGGATCCGCTACAGACCTTTCGGCAGCCCATGATGCTCTTTTACAATCGGGGCGGGCGGGATTTCGTGGACCTGGCGCCGCTTCTTGGAGGTGATTTGGCGCAACCCCGGCTGGGGCGGGGCATGGCGGCCGGCGATTTCGATGACGATGGGCGCATGGATTTGCTCGTAGTGAACCTGGAAGGCCGCGCGCTTCTGCTGCACAACGACACACCGCCGCACAACCACTGGATTACGCTCGATCTGCGTTCCCGGCAGGCGGGAAACCGCTTCGCCTATGGCGCCCAGGTGCAGGCAACGGCAGGAGGCCAACTTTTCATTGGGCAGGTGTCCCCGGCTTCAGCCTATCTGTCGTCGAGCGATCGGCGCATCCACTTTGGATTGGGGAGCCGCACCCGTGTGGATCGCCTGGTGATCCGGTGGCCCGACGGCAAGCTGCAAGAAGCACGGGACCTGGCTGCAGACGCTATTTGGCGCGTGGAGGAAGGCCGGTCGCCTCGCCGGGTTGCGCCTTAGCGTTGAGAGACTGCGAATATCGGATTTCGTCCAAATCGCTGAAGGGATCGGCATCCCCCAGCAGGCTGCGGGTTCGGGCAAGGCTCCGCGCAAGTTCTTCATTATGAACATCCCGTTCCAGCCCCCGGTGGTACGCCAGCGCTGCATCCAAGAACTGGTTGTGCCGCTCGAACCAAGCGCCAAGGCGTAAAAAGGAAGCAGCATTCGCAGACGGGGCTCCGCATTGATCCTGCAGCGCTTTCAGTTCCTGGGCGGCAGCGTAACGGTCCCTATAGAGGGCGTCTATACGGGCGGCTTCCCGCCGCTTGCCCTCCCTCGTGAGAGTTTGGATCAAATCGAGATAGATAGCGGCATTCCCGGGTTGAAGATCAATCCCGTGCAGCAACGCCCTGTGCGCCTTTGTGAGGTCGCCTGCCCAAACGCAGGCAACTCCAAGCTGGTGGAAGGCGGATGCGTCTTCCGGATCGAGCCGGGTTGCCCGTTCCGCCTCAGCCACAGCCTCTTGAATGTGGTTCGCCATCCTCGGGCGGGCGATGAGAACGTGCGCAAGAGCCTGATGGTAGGCTGCGTTGCGCGGATCTGCCTCCACGGCCTTCCTGTAGTACGCCTCGGCCTTGTCCCACCGGCGCTTCGTTTCCGCATAGGCGGCAAGCTCCCGATAGACGCGGGGCGCCAATTGGGGATCGAGGCGCAGGGCTTTAAGAAGGTACCGGATGCGCTGAGAGAACTGCTTCAGCATGAGGCACGCATCCGATATGCGCAGGGCATCTTCCGCGCTTCCTCCATCGGCTGATAAGGCTGCCTTCAGGAACTCGACGGGTCGGCCTGCCATACGGTAGACCTCGGCAACGGCATCCAAAGCAGGCTTGCGCCACGGCGAGCGCTGGCGCCGAATAATGGGGGCTAACTTCGCAAGCGCCTCGTCGAAGGAACCCTTTGCGGCAAGCTCCCAGGCGCGGCAATATTGCGAACCCTCGCCGTCGCCCGCCTTGTGCCAGGCATCTGCCGCACGCGCCCACGCGCGCTCCGGGAGGCGCTCCAGGCGGGCAGCGTTCATCCAGTAACGAGCGGCAGTGTCCCATGCTCCTAGGCAGGCCAGCCGCTCTGCCAAGCGGTACCAGGCTTTGCGCGCCATAGGATCGAGCGAGAGGGTCCGCCTCCATTCCGGCAGAGCCGCTTCCGGCTTGCCCGCCCGGGCCAGGGCAATTCCATACAGATAATGGGCGTCCGGATCCTCCGGTGCGATTGCCACGGCGCGTTCCAGAAGCGGCACTGCATCGGCTATGCGGCCGATCAGCATCAAGTGCCTTCCCTGTTCCAGGTATCCGTCGGGAGCATCGGGCGCGCACAGGGTGAGGGCATGGGCCACCTTCACCGCCTCTGGACGGTCCCGGGTAAGGTCCAACACATCCAGCGCCCGCTTCAATAAGGGGGCGTCCTGTTGCCGGGGATGGGTCAGGAGGTCTGCCCTAAGCTGAAGAGCCGACAGGGCGCTTCGTCCCGCGCCGACGAGGTCCCCCATTCGCGCCAGGCACCAAGCATACTCCATCGCCGCCGCGGCATCGCGGGGATCCGCGCGGAGGGCGGCTTCCAACTGGGCCCGGGCCTCGCCGACACGCGCCAGCGCAAGTAGGGCTTTGCCCGCGAGGAAGGCCGCGTCGCGGTCCTGCGCCCCTTGGGCCCCGGCAGCGTCCAGGTTCTCCAGCGCCTCCATCCAAAAGCCTCTTCGCTCGGCAACCTCCGCCAGCCGAAGGCGCAAGCGAGGGTCTTGCGGATGGGCCTTCACGAGGGCCGTGTAGTACGTCTCGAGGGCTTCATCGTCCAGCCCAGGCGGCGGATCGGCCAGCTGAGCCCGGCGAAGGAGCACGGCAGCAAGGACCGCTGCGCCGATGATTACAGCGAGCAATGCCAGGACTGCGCTTCGGCGCCTGAAGGTGACAGATGCTTTGATAGGCTCCGGGTTGGTCATGAATCCCACGGCGGGCATTAGGAAAGTCGAAAAGTCTTCTGTGGCCCTATCTTAAATATCGTGGATCTCTCTTCCTGCCTGCGTCAGGGCGCAAGCAATAGGCTTCGGCGCCATTAGACCATCGGAATTGATTAAAACACATACAACTGTCTGCTTGACATCATCGGAACGGATGCTTACACTAGGCGCATCGTTCTACGGTTCGGACGATCGTGGCCATTGCTTCCACTGCGGAAGGCCGGTTCTTTGTTTTTTGCAAGGCACCACCCACATTCACGTGAAAGGGAGGCAAGGCAATGCATCGGAACCGGTATGGTTTTACCCTCATCGAGCTGCTCGTGGTGATCGCGATCATCGCGATACTGGCCGCCATCCTCTTCCCGGTCTTCGCCCAAGCGCGAGAGAAGGCGCGAGCCGTGTCGTGCCTGTCCAACAGCAAGGAGCTGGGACTGGCTACGCTGATGTACATCCAAGACTACGATGAAATGGTCGTCCCCCGCTATGCAGCGTGCCCCAGCACCGGCCCTGTGAACACCAGCCAGAAACTGTGGACCGGGCTCATCCAGCCGTATGTAAAGAACCAAGGCATCTATCTGTGCCCCTCGGCCAGGGACACGAAGTATGGCGAGGTGTGGGCCGATCGCGGACCACTTTCCCAGGGCCAAAACGCCACCCAGGGCGGCTGGTACTATCCCAGCATCAACCCCCCGTGCGGGCAGATGATCCTGCAGCGCCTGCCCGAGATACAGAAGCCGGCCATCACGGTGATGTATTCGGATAGCTGGTCGGGGCCCACATCGGCGGGATATCGCGGATACCTCGCGCGCAACGATGCCGTGAACGTGCCCGGGCTCAGCATCACGGATCGCCATCAGGACGGTTTGAACATCACCCTGTACGACGGTCACTCCAAGCGTTTTGCTACGAAGGCGGTCCTGGGAAACCCGAAGGCCAAGTTCCAGTGTTCCGATTACACACTCTTCACGGGTATGTGGTGGCTGGATGTCAACGCAGCCGGCCTCAAATGGAACATTACAGATCCCTGCGTTCAACCCTAGGGGGGACGGCTATGAACCGAAAGGTAAACCCGGTTGTAGCGGTGATTATCCTGGTGGCGGCACTCGTTGCAGTAGGCATTGCCGGCTTCCGTGTGCTCTCTGCCTCGGGCGGATCTGCGTCGCACGGTTTCCGCCTGCAGCCGGCCAATCCCGAGGACCCGCATTTCAAACCCGATCCGAAGTTGGCGGGAGGCGGGGGATAGCCGTAGGGTCGCCCCTTGACGCAAGGCGGCAACATGGGTTACCATCCTCCTGTGCTCGGCCCGCGCACCGGAGGATGGCCCGTGCGAAGGACAATTGCAGGGATGGCTGCCCTGGTGGTGCTGTTCTTTGCTCTGGCGGCACCCAGGGGCTTCAGCGGCGGTTTTGGCGGCGGACGAGGAGGCTTCAGCGGAGGCTTCCATAGTTCCGGCGGAGGATTTGGGGGCGGCAGAGGCGGGTTCGGCGGCGGGCTTGGAAGCGGCCGCGGAGGGTTCGGCGGCGGCTTCGGAGGCTATCACTCCTACGGACCGAGGTTCTATTTCTGGCCGCGCTTCTACTATTCTCCCTTCCACCGAAGCAGCCTTACGGTCTTTCTCATCATTGCAGGCATCGTCGCGGCTGTTGTGGTGGTAGCAGCGGCGTCTTCTTGGGCTGCCAGCCGGTACGCAACGGTTAGTTTGGGTCTCAATTTGCGCCGCGGTCGCCGCTACGCAAGGAAGCTCGATGAACTCGTGGCAACCGCCGACTTCACCACCCCCGCCGGCAGGGCGGCGGCGCTCCACCGCATCGCCAATATGATTGATCCGGAAGACGTGGTAGACGGCTTCCTTACCATCAGCAACCCCTTCGCCGGCAGGGAGGCGGCTGGCACCCGCGCCGAAGCTATCGCAAGGAGCCAGATGCAGCGCAGCGGCATCACCCCGGAGGCGGTGAATGTGGCTTCGGCCGACGGAATGGCGGTTCGCCTGGACGGGCCTTCTGCTCCTGCGGAGCCCGACGATGCGTCAGCGGGATGTGTCCTTGCCCTCGTCAGTACAGTCCGCCGACGGGCGTTGGGAGGCATCCGGGTTGGCGGTGAAGGGGCCGTGCTGGCGTCGCTGATGAGCCTCCACGAGGTTCCCGGCAAAGACATGGACGCACTTTACTTCTACTATGCCCCCAGCGCCAAGGATTATCTGGATCCGGCCTCCGCCAACCGTCTGTTTGGGGATCTGCGCGCCGATGCCGCCGCGTAGCCTGAGCATTTTGCCTGGCCGGATATGCGGCACCAGTTGAGGAAACCTTGGCGCACACGGTAGAATCGGATACACACCGGCGCGACGGAGCCAACTCGGTTCATACAGCCGCCATGGTGGGAGGACATGAGCGGATGCCTTCTGTGCCCCGCGGCGATCTCTTTGCGCGTCTCCTTGGCGTCTTCGTATTCCTGCTGGGTTTAGCCGTAATCCTGTGCGTGCTCTGGCTGGGCTTCCGCATGTATTCCGACCCTAACCTGGGGCTTCGCTCCAGTAAGCCCCATTCCCCGCCGGATGCCGTGGATATCGGGACGGCATTTCTTCGCCTGGTGGTGCGCATCGCGCTGCTCTTCCTGGGAAGCATTTGCGGCTCACTCATCGCCAACAAGGGCATCCGCCTCTACTTCGCAGGTGCCGGCACGAGGCAGCCTCACGAGTGAAGCACTCCATCCGGCTGCACGGGAGCATCCTTCGCATGAGCATCTTCGATGGCAAGCGACTGCCCGTCTCCACCTTCAAACTGGATGTAGAGCGGATGCGCCGCGGATGGTACTCCGACAAGTACTTCTACAACATCGTGGCGCTCCTGGCCCGCTTGGCCCAGCAGGGATACCGCTTCGGAGGGTCCAATCCGGATCTTTCCGATATCGGCGTAGACGTGGGCAATGTGGATGTGGGGAATATTGAAGTAGAGATGCAGTGGTTTACGCGGCGTATTCCCTTCTCCATCGTGGTGGGGGTGGATAAATGCCTGGCCATGCTCCGCACCTGCGCCGGATGGTTCGACGACGAGGGGAACTGGCACGGCACCTTTGATCAATTGCAGGTGGAAGCCGTGCACGACGGTTTTGTAGCGCCGTACGGTGGAGATCCTCTCCACGTAACGCCTGTGATGCGGGTTCGCGGCCGATACCGCGACTTCGCCATGCTCGAGACGCCGACCCTGGGCGCGCTCACCCGGTATACCCGCGTAGCGACGAACGTTTACCAAGTGCTGGAGGCGGCCCGAGGCAAGGATGTGCTCTTCTTTCCTGCCCGCTTTGATGCCCACGAGGTACAAGCCGGCGACGGATACGCCTACCATATCGCCGTGCAGCAGTACAATCATACACACCGCCGCACGGCTAACTCCCTGGTGTCCACCGATGAGCAGGGCGAATGGTGGGGCGGGGCCGGCGGAGGTACGGTAGCGCACGCGGCCATCGCCTGCTTCCTTGGCGACACTGCCGAAACCATGATGGCCTTCGCTTCCATCCTGCCTCCTTCGGTGCCCCGCATCGCCCTCGTGGATTTCAGCAACGATTGCGTGGGCACGTCTCTTGCCGTAATGGAGCGCATGTTCGCAGCCTACCGCCGCATGCTGGAAGAAGGCCGCGAGGATGAAGCGCGGCGCTACGTGCTCTTTGGGGTGCGTCCCGACACGAGCGGCAACCTGCGCGACCGGTCCCTCGAACCCTTGGGCGATCCCCGTCTGGACAACGGGGTCAATCCGCGCCTCTGCTTCAAATTGCGGGCCGCCCTGGACACCGCCTTCGAACAATGGGATTTGCCGGACCGCTGGGTGGACCGCGCCCGTTCCTGGTGCCGGAACGTAAAGATCATCGTTACCGGCGGTTTCAATCCCCAGAGGATCCGTGAATTCGAGGCACAAGGCGTACCGGCGGATATTTACGGCGTAGGCTCCTATCTCTTTTCCAACTGCTCGGCGTGCGGTACCAACAACGACTTTACCGCCGACGTTGTGCGCGTAAAGATCGAAGGGGATTGGTACAACCTGGCCAAGGCCGGCCGCCGGGCCTGTGAGAATCCGCACCTGCTTCCTGTAGAATGACGTACAACCGCACCCTGTTGGGGTTGAGGAGGGAAACGCTATGCCCAATACCGGCATCATGACCTGGGAATGGATCTTTCTTTCGGTAACTTTAGTTCCGTGCCTCGGGGTAATGGCTTATTTGCTTTGGCGAATAGCTTTCGGCACACGACCTGTTCGAACCGTGAAACTGAACGGAGTGTCTGTGGTCCTGTGGGTGTCGGAGCGGAAGCTCCCCGTGTCCGCCGACGCCATCGTGGCGCCTGTTGCACCCGATCTGAAGATGGCCGTGTCCATCGCGAAGTGGATCCGCGACGCTACAGCCGATGCGGCCCAGGATGTTGCAGACGCAGCCGCTCCCCTTTCGCCGGGCGAGGTACTGAGGGCACCAGGTGCACGGTACCGCTTCGGCAGCACCCTTCTCGCCGTGGTCATGGATGAGGCCAAACGGGTAGAGGCCGAGTGGATCACCGCGGCCATAGCGAACGCGCTCCGGCGCGCCGCAGCGGAGGGGATGGACAGTGTGATCGTCCCAGATATTACAGAGGATCTTTTGCGGCAGCCGAACTGGATTACGCCCGAGCAGAGGATTGCAAGTTGCCGGCCCATCGCCCGGGCGCTGTTCCATGGCATAATGGAAGGCGCCCATGGTCTGGACACCGTCCATGTGTGGGTCTGGCAGCCGGTCTATGCCGACGTGTACCACAAGGAGCTGGACGCGCTCGTCGCCGGTGCCCGAGCCAAGGGTTCGCCGCAACCGGCATGATGCATCCGTGGGTCGCCGGCGCCTCAGTGCGGGGATGCGTCGGCGGCCTCGACGGCCTGAACCGAATTGTACCGGCTCATGGCCTTCTCGAAACCCTCCCGGAGGGCCAACTCTACCGCATCGGAAGCCAACTCGACGGCAGCGTTCATCACAGGCCGCTCCGCCGGCGAGAACCGGCTGAGTACATGGGATGCCAGATCCGGTGTAGGAGGCGGGCCTACGCCGATGCGGATGCGCGCGTAGCAGTGCGTTCCCAGGTGCTCCTCAATGGAGGCGAGCCCGTTGTGCCCTCCGGAGGATCCCTTCAGGCGCAGGCGCAACTTCCCGGGCGGGAGAGCTGCGTCGTCCACAATCACGATAAGATCTTGCGGCGTCAGGCCGTATCTCCGCAGAATGGCTTCCACGGCCTGACCGGAGAGGTTCATATAAGTCATGGGGCGCGCCAGAAGCACGTTCTGACCTTCGATGCGCCCCTCTCCTAGGAGCGATTTCAGCTCCCGGCGCCGCACAGAGATGCGATGCCGTTCCGCCAGGCGTTCCACCACCTCAAAGCCGATGTTGTGGCGCGTGCCTTCATACTCGGGACCCGGGTTGCCCAAACCTACAATCAACTTCACGGGCACCTCTCCGCTCGCCATTCGTTCCCGCCTATCCCCTTAGTCCCATAAGTCCGCTAGAAGTGCATATTGATATCGGCGTCCAGGGAATTCACGTTGTAGCTGTAGTTGGACGAGATGCCCGTTCCCTTGCTTACATTCTGCTGGTTGCGCCATCCGATCTCGAAGGAAGCTGTGGGCGTGAGCGGGAAGTCGAACCCGAGAATGAGTGTGCGCCGCGTAGAGGCAAGATACCCCGTCGTGTCGGCGTTGTCGAGTTGGAGGAACAGATTGTTGCCGCGGAACACGGGATACTCCAAGCGCAAATTGTACGCCAGCATGTTCGTTGCGCCGAGCGTGCTGATGCTGGAGGTGCCTCCGGTGCCGAAGGGATTGGGCGTTCCGGACGTGGAAGGGGCAGCAAGGCTCACCGAGCTGTTCGTGGTCATCACCTGGAGGCCAACGTTCATGGTGAGGCGGCCTATCGGTTTGGACTGAACCGTGAAGAAGGCCATATTCGTAGAGGTTCCACCCTGATTGCCCAAGTAGTCCATCCGCTGTGTGGAGAGAGAGGTGGCTACCGAGAGGCGGCTGTTGGGGCTGTACGTGGCATTGAGCCCCAAATCGTGCCGGCGGCTGTTGAACTGCATGGCTCCTTCGGTGAAGCCTGAGCTCCAAGTGAGATCCATGCTCAGCGCCCGCGCCGGCTGCCAATTGAGCTGAGCGGACACCGTCCTTGCGCGGCTGGAGAAGTCTGTGACGCTGTATCCTCCATAGACGGGGTTGTAAATGCCGCCGCTGTAATTACCGAATCCGCCCAGGTTTCCATTGACGCCCCCGCCATAGAAAGAGCCGGGGTTGATGACACCGCCCCCAGCGGCGCCATTGAGGAGGCTGGACACCGATCCCGAGTTCTGAAGCTGGTATCCAAGCGTAAGGGTCATGTTCCTCAGCGGAGTGACGATGGCCGTGAGAGATAAGTCCTGGGCATTGTTGGATTGCCCGTTGCTGCGGGAGGAACTGTTTCCCAGGGCGGAATTGAGCGTGAGCCAGGGACCGGCGCGCCACGATAGGTTAAGGCGTTGCGTGAGGGAGTTGGTGTCGTAGGAGGTGAGCGCCGGCTGCGTACTCCCCGAGCTCCCGCCGGCAGTGGAGCTTCCCGTTAGGGCAACGGATCGGCTGATGTTGCGGCCGATGGAAAGATCCATGCGGAGGGATTGAAAAGCATAGGCGAAGGAAAGGTTGTCCGACACGTAGTTGGCGCTCCCGCCGGAGTAGAAATTGGTCGCCATGGTGTTGTGAGTAAAGCCGAGTTGCCCGCCCCTCCCCAACTGCCAGTTGGCACCCAAGTTCATCTGGGAATAGACGTCCTCACCCTTCGTTTGGGCGAGACCCGTAGATCCTCCGGACACGATGCTGCTGTAGTCGTAGCTGGGCCTTCTGCTGCGGTTGAACGTGGCGGTAAATTTCAAGGTTCGAGATGCAGCGTATTCCAGCCCCGTCGTGTATCCCTTCTCACTTCGGTTGAAGCCGGGGCTCTCGATTGTGGTGAAGTCCGGACTGATGTTGCGCAGGCTCCAATTCCAGTGGAGGCGATCCTTCAGGAAGCGCGTGTCGCCCCGCACTTGCCAAGCGCCCCCGCGGGCCGTGGTTCCCGGCAGGTCCAGCCGGCTGGATGCCAGCTCGGCTACCACTTGGCCCGTCTTGCCCAGCGAGAAGTAGGTGTCCAGTCCCATCACGGAACGATCGCCGGGGCTTCCGTTCTGGATCTGGGGAACATAGGTGATCTTCACGATCTGCGTGGATGGAATGGGATACTTGAAAAAGACACGGTCTGGAAGGGCTGCATCCACAACGAAATCCTGTCCGTACACCTGCGGCTGGCCACCCACGGTGGCTGTTACGGGGTATTTCGGCGTCGCGCTCACGATGGCACCCGATTTGTCACGCACGACTACCATCTCCACCAGATACTGGAGTTGGTAGGGCGTTCCCGGATCCCCATATCCGTAGAACTGATCGGTCTTCGTGGCGGTGGTGGAGGGGCCCTTGGTACCGGTCTGCGATAGATAGGTCAGCCCTAACCTGGAGCCCTTCACCAAATCCACGTCGGTGCGCCAACCCATGATGGTTCCGGCCGACTGGTTGTATCCGTAGGTTTCGAAAGACACCGCGATGACGTCCTGGTAATGGATGATGGTGCCTGGGCTGAAGCGCAGTTCTCCGGTGTACGGATCCAGAGTGTAGTCTTGGCCCTTCACCATATCTTTGTTGTTCACCCGCACGTGCTCACTTCCGTCCACGATTTGCCCGGCATAAACATAGTACGGCCCGGAGCTCTCCGCCCCATTGATCACAATCGTGCGCGTTTGCGCCTTTGTTTGAGAATAGAGGCCGGTGAGGCGGGTTCCCCGGGTAATCGTGGAGGCGAATTGGATGCCCTTGAGGGTTCGGCTGAAGCCTATCAAGGAGTTGCCCGTGATGGAGCCGGTGATGTCGCCGGCATCGAGTTTGAAATCCCGGGAGGCATAGTTGAGGGACAGGCGATTATCGTAGGGTGTAGTGGCGAGGCCGTTACTCATGCGCGTTTCGAAGTTGATGACGCCGGCAACTTTGCCTTGAATGGTGAGATCGGTCTGGTCATAGGCTCCCGCGAAGCCCTTCTGGCCGAAGTACTGATCGTTGGAGTAGGTCTCCGCGCTCCCGGACACATGCTCCATGTGAAAGCCCATGACCTTGGTACCCGACACTTTGATGTCTGAGTGAAGACGGCGCCCTACATCGGCGAACGTGCGGCGCACTCCGTCGAATATCCCGAAGATGCCGCGGCCGGAGCGATGCGGGCTCCATTCTGCGGCGGCCTGTCTTGGGAAGAGGCCGGCGTTCCACGCGGGGCCCGGCGGAGCCGCAGGGTCCTGTGAAACCGTTTGACCTGGCGGCCCAGTGGCCCGCAGAATGTCCCAAACGGAGGCGGGCGCAGTGAGCAACGGATCAGGCTCCAGGTTGTCGGCAATCTGACCTGTGGCGGCGAAGTGGTCGGGATTGCCGCGGCGCAAGAGGTCCCACATACTTTCCGGCGTTTGAGGCTGTACGGCGACCTCCGCGGGCGACACACTGTTCAACAGGGCCGAACCTGGACCCGTCACTCCCCGGAGAAGGTCCCAAACGGAGGCCGCCTCTTGCGGAGCAAGCGAGGGAAGGGCAAGGGGCCTTGGAGCGATGGGCGCGGCAAAGCGATCGGGATTTCCCTGGCGCAAGAGATCCCACACACTGTCGGCGCGGGCTGGGGTTCGCAGAAGCAATGCGGCACCAAGAACGACGCATGCAGGCGCCGCTTGCAGGGAGTGGAGCCTCACCAGCGGGTTTGGGACCAGAGAGAGGTTCGCCATGGTGCCGTGTTCCTGTTTGCGGCCTGCAAGGCTGGGTGGCGGGTCCAAGCTTGCTGCGCGGCGCAGTGCGTCTTGAAGCGTTCGCGCCCCCGGCATGCGCCATTCCGCACCTTAATTACGGATTGAGCGCCTGCATGTGTTACCATGCCTGGGTCTACACTCCGGCTGCGAGGGAGGCTGCTTCAAACGCTAGGTCTACGTTCCTCAGGGACTGACGCGCCAGTTCGGCAGCCCGTTCACGAAGCCCTCCTTTGATATTCTCACTCTGCAAGGCTGCGTCGGCCAAAAGCCGACCGGCGGCATCGGCATCGAAGCCGCGGAGGGGAAGGCAGCGCTCATTCTGTTCAAGCCTCTTGGCCATGGCTTCAACCTTGGGATCATACGCCAAGGTGACCGACGGTACGCCGGCCATGGCCGCGAAGATCAAGGCATGGAGCCGCATGGCGGCAAGAGCCTTCATCTGCGCGATGAGGGCAATCCCTTCCTGGGGAGCCATCCTGCGCCGGATCAGGGTGACTGGGAGCTGGGAGGCGCGGGCTATGTGTTCGGCAAGCTCCAAATCGCCGGGAGGGTGCAGCGGGATGAAAACAGGGTGAGCCGACGCCCACTGGGCAGCCACCTCTACCATGCGGGCGAAGGCAGACACAGGCACCACCTGGGCGGGCCACGGCCGCAGGGCGAAGCCCAGAAGTGCCCCTCGCTCCAACCCGAACTCCCGCATCAATGGGCCGGCATCTCCAACCGGAAGGGCGAATGCAGGATCGGCCGTGACCTCCACAGCCCTCCGTACGCCGATTTGCCTGAGCAGTTCAGCCGATGCCTCATCACGAACCGATACTACCGCGGCGCGGTTCGCCACACCCCTCACGATGCGCTGCGCTATGGGCCTCCGCAACGGGCCTACGCCCTGAGCGTAAAGCATCACCGGTCGCTTGAGCCGGAATGCGAAATGCGGGACCATGGCGTAGTACAGAAGCGAGCGGAGGCTGGTTACGTCCTGGAAGAGGCTTCCGCCACCCGAGATCAGCAGACGGCACTCCTTGATGCTCCTCCAGAGTGCGGCGGGGCCCATTCTGGGGATCGCATTCACTCCGTGCACGCGCCGCGTTACGGCGGGGTTTGCCGAGAGGACCGTGAATTCCGTCGGCATGTCCGGACGCCGCACTCGGAAGCTGTACAGGATGCCCGCAAGCACGGCCTCGTCGCCGAGGTTTCCGCACCCGTAATATCCAGACACTACGATCCGCAGGGGTTGGCGCACTGATCGTCCTCCCCAAGGGCGGGCACGGGAAGGTTAGTTTGCTGCATGGGATCCGCGGGATGCCGCCCATTCGAGCCCCAAGAAGACCGCCGCACCGATGGCGGCGCCTAACACGAGGCCCGTACTACCGCGGATGATGGAAAGGTGGAGCGGCGTGTGGATATGGCAGAAGGTATTGAGAAGGGACACCTGGCCCACCACTCCTACCACGAAAAGCGGCAGCGCCCACTTCCGCCGGCCGCGATACCACAAGGCCATCGCCATTACCCACGCCGGGTGACCTATCAAGAACTCCTTGGTGCGGGGGCGCACCGGAAGCACGCGATCCAGAAGCGCCCGAAACTTCAGCTCCATAGTAGACACTCCGACGCCTGAGTCGTTTCCTGTGCGCGCGACGGCAAGCGCCAATGCGGCGAGCGCGACCAGCGTGAGCAAAAGCGTTCCGACACGCGTGGGTTCATTGAAGAACGCTGCCGCCCGCTGCTTCATCCGCCCCCACTCCACCGGCCAGGCGGCACCAACCCGCGGCAGCCCCGCGATGGCCGCCAGGGCAATGAGCAGAACGGGAACAGCATGCTGCGCCTTGATGCCCATGAACTGGTTCGCCTTCATCATGAAGGGACGCGTGGCGAGGAGCCCTCCCACAATCAGGATGCCCAACCCCGTAACCGCGGACGCCGCAGCGAGGGTTCCGAGCGAGATGCGCAACGCGCCGTAGGCATCCCCTCTTGCAGCTACGCCGCTCTCCTCGCGGTCAACGCAAAGGATATCGCTTCGCAGGCAGGCGAGGGTGGGAAAGGCAATTCCCGCCAGGAGGGCTGCCAGTTTGCGCCCCGTCTCTCCCCCAGCACCTGCCAACGCGGCGCACGCCGCTCCCGCCAAGACCGAGAGCACAAGACCCGTACCCGAGGCGAATGGGAACACCCGCACGAGCGCCAGCACGGCTCCAGCTGCAGCGCCAGCGCCCATCAGGGCAAAGAGGCCGTCAGGCACATGCGTGTCAAGGAATGGGTGGGCCGGTCCGAAGCTCATTTCGTGTCCCCGGGCGATGCCCTTCCGGATGCGCCCGACGAGTTCTTTGTTGCGCTCCATCACATCCGTTCCGGTGGTATAGGGCAGCCGAATGTAACAGAGCCGGATGTTGCGCTCCCGAGCGGCGCGGACGAAGCGCTCGATGATCTCACTCTCGTCCAATTGGCCCATCTCCGCATCGCCGATGCTGTGCACGCGGATGTAATTGCCCCGCAAAGCCATGGACAGCCGATCGTCTCCGCGCTGCTTCCCGAACTCAATCTGGCCGTAATGGAGGCCGGTGATGCGGAAAGCATCGGCCACTTCTGTAAACATCCCACGGTATCCAAGAACGTCCGTCCCTTGGAATACCACCACCTGGGCGCCGGTCTGCTTCACGCGGGTAAGAACCGCTGTGGCCGTTATCGGATTGACCCCAGGGAAGTTGCCGATGCGCGCCACGACGCCCAATCCGGCGGAGCGCACCGCCTGAACCGAGGCCGGATCCAATCCCACGCCCACAGTGCGGATTACGGCATAGTCTGCGGCGACGCCAAAGGCCTCTTTCGGAGCGGCAGGACACAGGAAGCGCGTGAACGGCCTCTCCGAAGTGTGGCCGGATGTTACGGCGAGCCCTCGGGCGGCAAGTTCCGCGCGGATCCGCTCCAGAAGCTCCTGAGAGCACACCTTTACGGTGGGAACGCTGGACACCACTTCCGCACGCACCATCCCGGCGGCCTCTAGAGCGGCCAGGGTGTCCTCCGTGATTGCAACGGAAGTGACGCCGGTCTCACGGAAGCCGGCAAGGACTGCGGGAAGGGGCTGCCGGGTCATTTGGGCGAGTGTGCGCAGTTCGGTGTAATCAAGGGTGAGCTCCACGCGGCGGTTTAGGGCTTCCACTTGCTGCCTCTTGTGCAGAGCGTAGAGGCCTGCCAGGGAAGCGACGGCTACGATGCCGTAAAGCACCATCGTCGTATAGCTGCGCACTGTGCGATCCGTCCTTGCGTATGTAATGAAGCGATGCCGCGCTTACCAGAAGTCCGGGGGCAAATTGTTGGAGTATCGGTCTCGATCGCGCCGGCGGCGGAGGAGCCCGCGGCCGCCCATCAGCGTTACCAGAAGAATGCCCCCAACAAAGCCGCCGATATGGGCGAAGTAGGCTACACCGCCGCCGGTGAGGAGTTCTCCGCCGCCCAGCATATTCGCATTAAGGAACTGGATAAGGGCCCAGAAACCGATAACCAAAATCGCCGGAACCTCCATGAGTGCCCCGATGAAGAAGATGGGCACGATGCTGAGGATGGAGGCATTGGGGAAGAGCACCAGGTAGGCGCCCATCACCCCGGCGATTGCCCCGCTGGCTCCTATAACCGGCACCGTGGAGGCCGGATCGGTGTAGATTTGTGCAGCGGCAGCCAGGAAGCCGCAGGAGAAGTAGAAGAAGAGAAAGCGCAGCCGCCCCAGAGTGTCTTCGACGTTATTGCCGAAGATCCACAGGTAGAGCATGTTTCCGCCGATGTGAAGCCAGTTGGCGTGCAGGAACATAGAAGTGAAGATGGTAGGCCAATAGGCAGTGAGATCCTGCGTGACATGTGCGGGCACCATGGCATACTGCGCCGAAAGGCCGCCAATGAAGCGATGAGACACGAGCACGTAGCCGAAGGGAGTGGGCTGTTCCACGCGCACATATCCGCCGCTCACACGGTCCAACACAAAGAAGGCCACGTTGGCGAGGATGATGGACACCGTGAGGAGTGGGAAGCGCCGGGTAGGAATGTTGTCTCTCAGCGGGATCATGGGCGGCTACCAGGGTCCGATTCTGACACAAGATGGAAGCAGGGTCAACGGAGCAGCCGAACACAGGAAGACTGCCTGGAATGTGCGCCGCCCCATGGAGGCAGCCCAGACGCACAGATGGGTATGCGGTGGGAAGTTTGGAGCGGGAGACGGGAATCGAACCCGCGTATCCTGCTTGGAAGGCAGGGGCTTTACCACTAAGCTACTCCCGCCCGATGTGGAACCCTACGAACGCCGAGAATGGTTGGGCCTCCGCGTTTTGAACACGGGCAATCCCCCTTAAGCCGGCACATGATTTTACCACAATGCCGCAGAAGCAGGCAACGCACGAAATTGCCGCATCACAGGCGGATGTTCCACGTGGCCACCACGTACGCGTGGGCGCTGTGAGTTCCGTCGTTGGAAAGATACACGGCCGGGTTTACAGAAAACGCGGGAGTGGCGTACCAGGTAAAACCGATGGTTGTGAAGTTCCCTGCCCCTCCTTGGTGATCCAATTGGCCGGCCAGGCGAGGGCTCACCTGCCACAAGACGCCTGCCAACACTTGGACGGATCCCCGGTTCTGCAGAACGCCGCAGATGCACGTCCCCCACTTGAGCGCGTATCCCCCTTCAACAAACGGCTGCGCGGACCCCTTGCCGATGCCAATCCCCAGCGATCCGGCCGAAAGCGTCCAGGAACCCTTCTGCAGCAGCGCTCCCTCCACTGCAAGCGAAGTCTCGCCGGGCTGAAGTCCCTGAAACGCCGCAGCCTCGAGCCCCCGCACAAGGCCGATCTCATACTGGATCTGGAGCGGATTACCGATGGCGCGTTCCTGCCACTGAAGGGACAGTGAGAGGAGACCGGCAGGCTGAATGTCCGGGGTAACGATCTGATTGAGGCCCTTAGTGGTTGCAGATGCTTGCATGCCCATCGCCAGCCAAAGCACTGCTGCAGCGAACGCTCGCACCACACACTGCAGGCACGCGTTCCGTGAGCCCGTCGCAGCGCCTGTCATTGGCCGGCGGCTCCCGGCACTACGTACAACCAGCGCCCGGAATGGTTCCCGGCAATCGTGATGTGGAGCATGCCGTCAACGATTTCGGAGGGCACAATATCGCCTTTGGAGCCAGGCTTCGGCCCTTCCGCATAAACATGGACCTCCCGTGGCAGCCCAACCGCGGGGATGCGAAGGGTCCCTGAGCCGTAAGCTACCGCTCTGAGGACTGCGCCGCCCGCAACCCGGCATTCCGGCGGAATGGGAGCCCAGGCAGCGGCAGATAACTGGCCTTCGGCGAATACAGTGTCCCGGCCATCCACCACGATATGATGAGCGCCCGACCCGCTGAAAGCAATCAAACTGCCTCCGGGGTCCACACGAAAGGCGACAGCCTCGTCCCCTTCATAGGTAACCGTGTGCCCGTTCACCCGAAAGTCCTTCAAGATGATATGCTCGCTTGGCAGGTTCAGGCGTTTCACGATCTCTTCGTCTTGCTTTCGGTTCCGTGCGAAACCTCCCGGCCAGCCCTCTTCCACACTGCGGAAATGGCGGGCGATAGCTATCGCACCGTTAGGGAAACGGCAGCAAAGATACTCTGTTGTGCGCGAGAGGTAATCCGGGTTATCGTTGATGCCGGGGAATACTCCGGTGCCCTTGTAAGCCCCCAGAGACGCCAAAACTTGGAACCACGTGCGGGTTTCGTATCCCAAACTGCGGCTCTGGTCATCACGGGGGCGAAAACCCAGAAAGACGGCTTGTCCCCTGCCTCCAACCGCATGCAGGGTACCCACCACGTCCTTCCCGACCATGGCTACGGCGGCAACGGGCCCCTCAGGCGACACCGGATAAATGCGATCCACTACGAAGTCCGTAAGGATCACCTGCTCCGGAACCGATGCCAAGGAACCCAAGAAGTGCACTTGCTTGCCGGGCGCCCGGAGGCCGCCCTCGGGCAGAGGCTGATATCGAACTCCGAAAAGTTTCTCCCATTCCGGCAGGATGGCATCTCCCTCCCACGACAGTAAAGGCGGCGGGCCGGACCATACTACGGTGCCGCCGCTTTCGGCCAGTTCGCGCATCATCTGCAGAAGGCGGTGTGACGGGAACGGTTCGAAGAGGGCAGCCAAAGTTGTGAAGCGCCGTCCGGCCAGTTCGATGGCGCCGTTGCGCACGACGCCGCGCTCCAGGAGCTTTTCTTGGGTTATATAGTTGGTGTAACCGTACTGTGTCATCCAGCTACCGAAGCGTTCCTCTACGGCGGTGAGATCGAGGGGATAGAGCATCAGGACGGTCGTATCCCTATGTTCCATGCCCTCGACCATTCCGTACAGCGGCGAACCGGCATCCCCATACGCATTCACCAGAGCCATGCGGCGGCGGCTCACCTCGTCGGGCATTCCCCAGTGGGCGGCGTATGAGAGTGGAACCTCGTTGAGGATGCCTGTAGAGCACGCCAGAGCGAGGGCGAAGTAGTCTCGATCCGCATATCCTCCTTCGGCATGGTCATTCCCGTTTCCGGTGAGAAAATCGCCCCACTTGAAATAGTCGTAGCACGCCGACGCCGCCTGGTGCACAGTGTTGGACCAAACGAAGTTGCTGGTGTATTCATAGGCGCTCCGGAACATGGGCTGGCTGCCCGTGCGCCAGTAGTCTATCGTAGGGCTCTCGGCCCATGTAGCGTGGGCGCGGGCTTCCAAGCGGTGCCCCATCACGCGTTCGGCATAGTGCTTGGCTTGGGTAAACAGATCCACAACGCCGTTCTGAAGCAGGTGATAATACCGCGCCCTAAAGAGGGCCGTGCGCTGGATCTCCTGGGGAGTAGCGCCAAAGACGTCAGACGCGCCTTCGCGGGCTGAAAGATCGTTGGCCCAATCCTCCTGTCCATAGCAGAAGTAGACCAGGTATTTGGCGAAGTCTCGGTATTCTTCTCCGTATCTGCGGGCATACTCCTGGGCCAGTCCCGGGCTCACGTACCGAAGCGCGAACTCCCCGTGGTCGTGGTGGTGGAAATAGTCCCAATCCTGTTGAATGTGCATCTCGTCGGAGTACAAAGCGTTGAGCTTCACTCCGGCTGCGGCGTACTTATCTATGAGGGACTTCAAAAAGGGCAGCGCCTTGTCACTGAAGTAATCCATCTCGGGAGTCCGGTATTGCTGAACTACGAGCACACGATCCAGCGGCCCGATATCCGCGCGGCCCTTGCCGTGCACGCGGATGCGCTCCGCCTGGATGCTGCCGATGGTGGGCCCCAGGCGCTCCACGCGGGCCGTGTCGGTAATCTCCACGATGCTTTCAGGCTTCACTACGCGGTAGGTGGTTCCCGGGACAGGTTCTTCATGGAAGGCGAAGACGCGCACGCCGGCATCTTTCACGACGATGGGGCCTTTGTTGTTGGTCCATCGGTGCTGTCGCCAGAGTTCCACGCTATAGGCGCCCGTCTGCGGGTTTCGCACGCCTTTACGGTAATGCATCCAGACGCCGCTCTCGCCCGTCTGGCGGGTATACCCTGGTCCGATCTCCAGAGGGCTCAGGAGGCTCAGCTCCAGCCCCAGCCCGTACTGGGCAGCGAAGCGGCTGATGCGGGCGATGAGGCGCACGTAAGCATCCATATCTGGAGTGAGTTTGCGCGGGCCGCTTTGACCGGGCCGGTACTGGGTGAAGAACTGATCGAAGGCCAAAATGAGGGTTCTCTGGCCTGAAGCCTGGGCGCGCTCACAGATTTGGCGGAGGGTCGCCTCGCGCTTCTCGAATGTGAGGCTGAGGTTCAGCTTGCGGTCCGGATCCGCCAGCGCTTCCAGTTCGCGATCGCTCACCAGAATAATGGCCGATTTGCCAATTTGAAACGACCACGGTCCTGGAAAGGCCACCAGATCCCCTTTGTAGACATCTTCCGGAGCCCTTCCGTTTTCGAGAGGACCGCGGAGTGTGTCCGTGCTTTGTCCCATTGCCAGAGCCTCCCCTGGTGCCCACGTCCACGCCCAAAGCGCGGCGGCGAGAGCAATCATCCTGCGTGTCGTCATTCCGATCTCCCTGGAGCATACAGGCCGCCGGAATTTCCCGGCAGCACGTACTGCCTGCATGGGAATTGTGCCCGCTGTGCGCGAAATCCTCCATTCCGCACAAGGGGTTCGGAGAGAGGGATCCAGGATTTGAGCGGCTGCACGGATTCTCGGCGTTATGGGGAGGATTAGTGGGAGGTGCCGCCCGCGGCGGTGAAGAACGCCTGCTTTGGGATATCCATGCAGGATCCGTCGGAGAGATGTACAACCTGCTGCCGCATTCCGAGGCAAAGCGGCGTCGGAGGCGGCGAGCCGCCTCCGACGGGACCTCAATCCTACTTGCGCACCACCAACATCTGCGGGGGTGACACGGATGCCTCCTCCGGGTTGTAGTATGGGTACGCCTTGCTCAAGGGGGTCTTCGCCCGGATTGGATACTTCGCCTTTACTGCGTAATGCAGCTCCAGCGTCGCACCGGGATCCAGCTTCTCAAGGTATACGATGATCTGCCGCTGGGCCAGGGTGTACTTGTTGATGGTCTTTTGCCTCACGGCAGTCTCCAGGTCCTCTACAAGCACATCGAAGCCTGGAGGGACACCCAGGTCAATCAAGGGCATTTCGGCGATGCGGTTGGTATTGTTGTGCACGCGCACCGTTACCCTCGCGGTGTCATCCTGCGCCAGCGTCGTTTTGTCGTAAGCCACCTCGATGGAGAGCGGGCCCTTCCCCTCCGGCCGTTCCGCACTATCCTTCCACGGGATGTAGTAGCGTGAGGCAATCTGGTAGAGGAGGGATCCTTCTCCTTCAAAGGCCAGTTCGATCTCGTTGCGGTCGCCCTTCATCTGATCCTTCAGATCAATCTGGCGCATGACGTCGTTATTCTCCGGCGTAATCTGGAAGGACGTTACCTTCACGCCGTTGGCCCACACCGTGACGGTACCCTTGACGCCTCCTGCGCCTTGAGTGCTGGCATAGAGCAGCGCCTTCATGGCCCAGACGGTTCCCTGAGTTGTGGACCACGTTCCGAAGCTGTCCTTGGATTGCACGAGGTAGGTAAGCACCTTGTTGACGAAGCCGGCGTTGCGGCCCCATTTGGCCAAACCGTAGGCGGCCAGACCCGTGGTCTCCATATCGGCACTGGCCCGGGTGGCTCCGGTGAAGGTACGTTCCTCGCCTTCCCACCAGGCCGTCTTTTCCGTTTGCTTGGCCATGCCGATGAGCTGCTGCGCCACTCCATCAGTGAAGGCGCTGTCCCGCTCCGTCTTGGTGAGCAGGTTCAGGATGAGGGCCAGGGTGTAGGCGTCTTTGGCTTCTCCCCGGTTCGTCTTCACGTACTCCACTGCCTTGGCGACTTCCGGGCCTTTGTATCCGCTTTCGGCCAGGGCCCAGGCGATATAGGCCGCCGAGCGGAGTGCGTTCGTCTGTCGGTTGATGATGCCCTCGGCGATGCCGCCCTGGTCTGGAGGCCACGTGCCGTCGGGCTTCTGGCGGCCTGCAAGCCACCGCTGCGTTCGGCTGATGAGGGCCGGATCCACATCGTGCACGCGCGCCATGTCGCTGAATTCCAGGAGGCCGTACGCGGTGAGGATCTGGTTGGCTGGAGCCTCGCCGAACCACGAGAAGCCTCCGCCCTTTACCTCGAACGTTACCAGCCGCTGATACCCTATGTTGATGAAGCCCTCTGCCTTCATTTGGAGTTCGGGATTGATGCGCTTAGTGGCCTTGAGATAGTCCGTAACCAAAACGTTGGGGTAGGTTACAGAACTCGTCTGCTCGAAACACCCGAAGGGCATTCGGAGAAGGCCATCCAACCCTTCCACTACCTGGCTGAAGGGCCCCGGATAGAGCTTCACCCACAACCCACTGGCTCCGGCGATGGCGTTGGCCGGGAAGACTACCGTCTTGCGAACCTTACCCTCGAGCCGGTCGTTCACAGCGGAGCGCATTTCCTTGCCGTCCGGCGTCACCTCGATGGAGCGCAGGACGGCATCGGAGAGGCGGCTGCCTCGGGCGGTCACTTTGAGGGTATGCCGTCCTAGGGCCACCACGGTGATGGGAAAGTGGATCACGCGCACTTCATTCTTGGCGATGTGCAGCGTTCTGCGCGCCTCGCCCTCCAATCGGAACCATGGCTGCTCTTCAAGCGTCAGCGTCACGTCTTGTTCGCTCGGGAGATAGTTGTATACGGCGACGGGTATCTCGACCCGGTCGTTCTGGGTGAGAGACACGGGCAAATCCAGGTCTACGAAGAAGTCCTGGAACACCTTGAGGGGCGCCGTTGCGCTCCCGAGCTGCCCAAGAGCGCTGTTGGCGAGCATACTCATCCGCCACGTGGTAATGCTGTCGGCTACGGGTACGCGAACTTCGGCCCGGCCGCGCTCATCGGTGATGATGGCCGGGTTCCAGTACATCGTTTCGGGGAAGTATTGGCGCACGCGAGGCTCAGGTGCAGGCGCAGCGCCGGGAGCTCCGTTGGCAAGGGCGGGAGCCGCCCCCATTGCGCCGCGGAATTCGGCACCAGCGGCCATTGCCTTCATCAACATGGGGCCGGGCACCCCTTCTTCCGCCAGAAACCGCCCGCCGAAGCCGCCCCTTGCGCGATCAAGCAATACGGCGCGGCTCACATAGGGAGACCACGTTATGTCGTCAGCGGTCCCGAAGCGCCCGTCCGGACCCGCGGTCGTAATCTCGAACCAGCTATCGAAATCACCGCGGCCATGAAGCGTGATGCGGTACGGATAATTCCACGGATCCCGGGTGTCGCGCTCGGTCAGGTACCCACGATCCACCAGCGTTTGGATGCCTTGGCGCTCTGTGAGGGGCGCGCCGGTATCCGCACGGAACTTCTGGGCAGCGTTGCGGATGCGCTGGTAGGCCTTCGCCATCACCTCTTCCACGCGCGAGCGTACCGCGTCCCACCGCTGCTGGTATGTGTCTATGCGGTAATCGAACTCGGGCCCGGCCGGTAGAGATGCCAGAAGTAGGGCTGCCGCCCGCTGGCGCTCCGCTTCGGTGGCTCCTTGTTCGCGCGGATGCAGAACCAAGTCGGTGGGTTTGAGACCGTGGATCTCGTACCGAGGCTCCATGAGTTCCCGCTCCAGAGTGAAGTACACCTTTTCGAGCCCAGGTTGAAGCTCCGACAGCGCAAACACCGACTCATCCACCACTGCCAGCCCAATAGCCGCCTGGACCGGCTGGTTGGCCGGATCCGTAACGGCAAACTGGAGCAGAGCCTCCGCTCCGGGGCGGTATTCTGGCTTGTCCGTGACGACGCGGATTTTGAGGTCCTCCGCAGGCGACACGACTACCGCCCTGGTGTCGCGCACGATATCTTCGTTGGGCAGGATCTTGTAGGCATGGATCTCCAATGTCCCTACCATGTCATTGGTAAGGGGAAGCGAGAATTCCGCCTTGCCGTCCTTGGCCGATTGGGCGGAAGTGAGGATCGTTTGCTTGTTGCGGATCACGTCCAGATAAATGGTGCCGCCTTTCACGGAGCTCAGCACCGTAAGGTCCAGGCGATCGCCCACCTTTGCAAGGGTCTTGTCGGTCCGAAGGAGCACAGCCTCGCGGGAGGGTGTAACGGAGAACTGCTGGACCGCTTTAGCGGTGTGCCCATCTGGCGCCGATGCCGTCACCGTTACCTGGACGCCTGGGCCCGAAGGCACAAAGGAGTAGGTGGCGATGCCTAGGGCGTCCGTAGTGAGATGGACCGGGTTGGGTTGAGCCGTACTCGTGACCGTGACGGATCCTCCCTTGAGCGGAGCCCCGTCCGGCGTTCCACACGCAATATAGATGCGATTGGGCAGGCCCGGCGCCAGTTCCCGTCGCTCCGGCACCATGACGATCGATATCGGGTCCTTCACAACGGGAACCGTTTTGCTCTGCATCTGGATGTGATCCGCTGTGTCCTTCACGTGGACCTCGAACTCCGCCACGGCCTTCCCCTGTTCAAAGGGCTGCCCTATGAAGGACGCGGGAAGGGTGTATTCGAACGTATACGTGCCTGAACCGTCCGTGGTGCCGGTGAGTTCCGCCAGCTTCGTAACCCCAATATCCACCGTGCGCACCGTCACCGTAACCTGTCCGTGGGACACGGGCTTGCCGAAGAAATAATCGGCCTGAACGGTGCCCTTCACCGTGTCGCCCGGCTGGTAATAGGGCCGATCTGTGGACACCGTCACTTTGAATTTGGGCAGAACGTACCGCTCCACCCGTACCTTTTTCTCGGCCCGGCTGTCCGAAAGGATGGCCCGCAGTGTGTAGACGCCCATGTTCACCTCATCGGCGAGGGTGAAATCCACTGCAGCCACACCGAAACGAGAGAGCGCCTCCTTCTGCTTGAAGACCTTGTTGCCGCGGGCGTCTTCCACCTCAAAGGTGATGGGCTGATCCGCCACGGCGCGCCGGTTCGCCACGTCCAGCGCCAGGGCACGCAGATGCATCACTTGGCCAGGCTGGTATACGGGCTTGTCGGAAGTCAGCAGGATCTGCTCCGCACGCTCCACCCGGATGGGCTGGATAACCTCGTCATTGCCGATGGAGGACTTCACTCCGACGCGCAGATCATAGGCCCCGGGCAGCAACGCAGGCACGGTGAAGCGGGCATTCAAGGTTCCAAGGGAGCTGGTGTTCCCTGAAAAGAGAGTGACGGGTGCATGGCTCTTGTCCTGAGCCGAAGCCAAGGCGATGGTTACTGCAGCCCGCACCGGTCGGCCCGTATCATGGTTCATCACGATTACGCGCAGGGCAGCAGGCCCGCCTCGAAGCCATCGCGACTGACCCAGAACTTGCGTTTCGATTGGAGGCAGGTTGAAGCCGTTTTCGCTCATCCGAGGTCCTTTCGCCTGCCGCAACTGCTGGGCTGCAGCGATGAGCCCTCCGAGTGCGCAGAGGATCATACCGGCGCACACGGCGCGGGCGTACTTGGGCATCCTTCGTTTACGACTATATACTCGTTTGGGTCCCTCAGATCCGGTAGGCAGGGTGCTCGACATCATTGTGGTTCACTCCCTTAACAGGCCGGGCGTGTCCGGCGCTTCTATCCCGTTTGTTGTGCCTAGGCGCCAAAAGGTTCACGCACGCCCTACGCCCTCAGTGCGCCCGAGGTAACGCCCTGAACAAAGGCCTTCATCCCTACCGCAAACAAAAGGATAAGCGGAATGCTGCCGATCACATACCCTGCAAGGGTGGGACCATACTGCAGATCGAATTGTCCGGAAAAGCGGGTGACGCCGACTGTGAAGGTCTGCAGAGCATCATCCCCGATCGTTACCAGCGGCCAGATGTAATCGTTATAGATGCCCAGCATTGTCATCATGGCCACAGTGGCCAGAATGGGCAGGGAAAGCGGCAAAGCCAGGTGCCTGTAGATCTGGCCTTCCCCTGCACCATCGAGCCTCATGGCCTCGAAAAGCTCTTCGGGCAATCCGGAGAAGAACGTGCGGCAAAGCACAATCCCCAACACCTCACCCCCCGCAACGTACGGCAGGATGAGCGCCCAGCGCGTGTTGAGCAAGCCCATCTGCTGCACGAGGGCATACGTGGGAATTAGGGTAAGGATGCCCGGCACCATGAGCAGCGCGAGCACCAACATGAACACGAGGTCGCGGCCGGGGAAGTGGAGGCGAGCCAAGGCGTAACCTGCCAGCGAGGAGAGCAGAACCACGGCAGGCACGGCGATGGCCAATACGACACCCGTGTTGAGCAGGTACCGCCAGAGCGCCTTGGCTGCCACCGCATAAAACTCCCACTTGGGAGGGGCAGGGAGCGACCAGAACCGCGTAAAAATGTCGGCGTTGGTCTTGAGCGAGAGGAACACCATCATGGCAAGCGGCACGAGGGAAAGAAGCAAGAGGGGCACGAGCACTGCGAGGATCACCCAATCCCGCGGGTGCAGCCCCAACCGGCGCCGCCCACCGTGGCGAGGAGCTCCCTGTAACGGATGCGGCATCATCCTGCTTCCCTCCTTCCCCACCGCTGATTGAGAACGGCTAGGGTAAAAATCACCACAAAGAGGCTGAAGCCTATTGCAGCGGCATAGCCCATGTGGCCGAACCGGAAGGCTTCGAAGTACATGTGCAATGCAGGCACATGGGTAGCAAGCCCGGGTCCCCCTGCTGTAAGAATGAGGATGCTCCCGAAATCCTGGAGCGTCCCGATGACGGTAAGGGTGATGAGGAGGCGCACCTGGGGGCGGAGGAGGGGCAGATCCAGCAGGAGAACGCGCCTCCATCCCGTGGCTCCGTCCAGGGCGCCCGAATCCCATACGTCCGCCGAAAGACCCGTAAGGCCCGCCAGATAGATCAGCAGGGCAAGCCCGCCACACCAAGGGAAACCCACGAACGCGATAGCGGGCAGAGCGGTGTGGGCGTCTCCCAGCCAGGATCGCGTGAGGTTCCCCAGCCCACAAGCCTGCAATCCTTCGTTGAGCAGCCCCACGCTCCCGTCGTAGATGAAGGCCCAAAGGAGCGTTGTGACCATGCCCGGTACCACCATAGGCACAATGAAGGCCGTCCTGAGAAACTGCTGCCACCTGGGAGAACGAAGGGACGTCAGAAGTTCTGCTACGATCAAGGGCATCGTGAGCGTCTTCAGCACATTCGCCAAAAGAAGGAGCATCTGGTTGCCTACGCTGATGCGCAGGAAGTCATCATGGGCCATGGCGATGAAGTTGCCCAGCCCAATCCAACGAGGCGCCTCGCCGGTTTCCCATCGGGTGAAGCCGCGGTAGAGCCCAATGGCCGCAGGGGCGTAGTTGAACAAGGAAAGGAGTGCCACCGAGGGAAGCAGCATTCCGGCCACGAGGATGAGAGAGGATCGCCTTCTCCGCTTGCTCATGGATGCAGATCCTTCGTGCGGGGGTCCATATCCAAGTGTTGCATGGCGATGATGCGGGGAACGGCATCCAGGAGCGTGCGCTCATAGCGTTTGAGGAACTCCGGAAGGCTGATCAAATCTTCCATGTACCGCTGCGCCCATACGGTCCACTCCCAGATGGATTGCTGTTCGTCGAGCAGTCCCCTGAATGAGAGCTTTTCGAAGCCTCGGTTCTCAAAGGGCCGAAAGTATCGGGCCAATTCCTCGGGTAGGCTCGCGCCGGGAATGAGCATCGGCCCGTTGAGCGGCTTGTGATGGCGGTAGGCTTGGTCCACCAGGATGCGGGCAGCTCTTGGGGTCGTAAGGAACATGAGGAAATCCACGGCCAGCCGCACCTGCGCGGGGTCCTTTTTCACGACGCCGAAAACGGTGCCGGGTCCACCCACCCCGCGGAAAGGCGGGATGCGGTAGGCCGAAGTGGTCATGGGGGGCACAGGGAAGATAGCCCACCGGAAGCGGTAACGCGGAGGTAAATCGCCCATATCCCTCAGAAGCTGAGACACCAGCGCCGATGTTTCTAGCAGAATGGCGGCACGGCGTGTGAGGAAAAGGTTGTAGGCTGTTTGACTGGAGGCGCCATTGAAACCCCGCTGCCAATACCGAGCGAACTCGCGGATGTGCGTGTACGCTTCCGCGAAACGGCCGTTGTCCACGCCGATCACCCGGTCCCGAACGGCTGCCAGGATGCGTTCTGTGTTCAGCACCACATAGGCGTCGTTGTAAGGATCCTTCAGATCGAGCCGGAAGTGGCCGTTGCGGCGGGCATCGTAGTTCCAGTCGCCCGGACGGGCCATCACCAGCGGCACCCAGGGGCGGGTATAGGCGTCGCTGAAGAAGCGGGCGATCCATCCTACGGTTCCGCTCCAATACGAGTCCGCGTTACCCGGTACGGCGAAGGCGACGATGCCCGCCCGTTGGATGCGGGCGGCTGCAGCCATCATCTCCTCCCAAGTTGCCGGCGCACGTAGGCCCAATCTTTGGAAGAGGTCGGCATTGTAGTAGAAGCCAACCTCGATGAAGTCCAAAGGAATGAAGCTCACGTCGCCCCCGGTCTTGAAGCGTTCCAGGAACTGGGCATTGAGCGTGCGGATCCACGGGAGCCCGGTATGAGGGTTGCGTGCATCCAGGTAGGGTGAAAGGTTCACCATAAGGCCACGCTCGTACATTCCCCAGGCATAGTTGGCATTGAAGAGGTCGGGAGCATTTGCGCCGCCTGCAGGGATTTGAGTGCGCAGCCATGTTTCGTACCCGTTCACCGGCATGATCTGGATCTTTACGCGCACGGCGCGCGTGTGGGCCTCATACTCGCGAGCAAGCTGTTCCAGTCCCTCTTGGTAGCCCGCGCTCACCGTAGCGACCACCACCGTCCTGCCCGGAGGGTCTGCGCCGGCCTTCGCAGAGCAAACCGCGGCGGTGCATCCACCGACCAACAGCTTCCTCCGCGTAATCCCTGCGCGCTTCGACGGCATGGGGCCTGTGCTTTCTCCCTTAGTTCCAGACCCGCCCTCCGGTGCCGCCTGGGGATAGGAATCGGCCGCTTCCGGGGCGAAACTCCCGACGACACGATTTTTAACAATGGAGGATCTCATGCCCATTCTGGATATGCCCCTAAGCGAGCTCCGCACGTACTCCGGAACCAATCCCCGGCCTCCCGACATGGAGGAATATTGGGACCGGGCTCTCAGCGAGATGCGCGCCACGGACCCGAAGGTTGAGCTCGTTCCGCACCCGTTCCCTGCACCCTACGCCGAGTGCTTTGACCTTTTCTATACGGGTGTAGGCGGCGCCCGCATCCATGCGAAGTACCTGAGGCCCAAAAGCGCCCAGCAACCGCATCCCGCTGTGCTTCAATTTCACGGTTACTCCGGGAACAGCGGCGAGTGGAACGACAAGCTGAGTTGGGTTGCTGCGGGCTTCAGCGTCGCCGCTATGGACTGCCGCGGCCAGGGCGGCCTCTCGGAAGATCCCGGCGGCGTCCGAGGAAACACCCTCCGCGGACACATCATCCGCGGTCTGGACGATGCCCCCGAGAAGCTCCTGTTCCGGCAGATCTTTCTGGATTGCGCTCAACTCGCCTCCATTGTTTTCTCCATGCCGGAAGTGGATCCTGATCGCGTGGGCGCTATGGGGGGAAGTCAGGGCGGCGGCCTTACTCTAGCATGCGCCGCACTGGAGCCCCGCATCCGCAAGGCCGCGCCTATGTTCCCCTTCCTCTGTGATTATAAGCGCGTTTGGGACCTGGATCTGGATCAGAAGGCTTACGAGGAGTTGAGGGCATACTTTCGCCTCTTCGATCCCACGCACCAGCGCGAGGACGAGATCTTCACCCGCCTGGGATATATAGACAACCAGCACCTAGCCCACCGCATCCGTGCCGACGTGCTCTTCTTCACCGCTCTTCTGGACGATGTATGCCCGCCCTCTACCCAATTCGCCGTCTATAACAAGCTTACGTGCACCAAGCGGATGGTGCTCTACCCCGATTTCGGCCACGAGGGATTACCAGGCGCGGGAGATCTCATTTACGAATTCATGATGGGCCTGTAGCCGTCAATTACCGTGGTCGGCTGCGCCTTCAAGCTCCCGAAGGCGCGCTTCGAGGGCGCGAGTGCTCTCGTGGAGACCACCCTCGCGGTTGCGCGCCATCCACAGGCGGCGGTGCTCGCCCAAGATCGCACGCAACCGGGCAGAAAGCTCGGCGGCACCTTCAGCGGCTACACCGAGTTTGTACCGGTAGAGGCTGCACGCCATCAGAGCCATTGCCGCGGCGTTGCGCAGCTCATCGGCCACTATTTGGGCGTCGGGTATGCGCATGCGGGCGCAGCCTAGGCGGTCCAGCGCACCGCTGATGGACGCGGCTGCTTTTTCCACGCCTTCTGCGGTGACACCCTCCGGAGGCGGCGCGTCCAGCGGATGCACCAACGGATGAAACAGTGGGGATGCGTTTTCCATCGGCATGTTCATAGCCTGGTACGCATTGCCGAGGTTCAGAACCACTTCTCCCATAACGAGGGCAGCATCCTCAAAGGCGTGCATGGCCAGCGCCATGGAAAGATCCGTGCGCTCCGCCCCAGCCGCATTCCAAGCGTATTGGGCCGCTGCAGCGAAGCCGGGATAGCTCACAGGCTGGTATTGCAGATGACCGTTGTCGCCCCAATCCGTAACCAAGAGGCCGGAAGCGCCGTTCGCAATGCCGTTGCGGGCGGCATTCTCGATGTTGGCTAGGGCATTGGCGGCGCGGCCCAGGATGCTGTTCCAGCTTGACGTACCGGGGCAAACGTAGAAGCCCACTCCTGCGTCGGCGAAGAGTTGGGCATCCTTCTCGAAGGGATGGCCGGCTTCGTAGCCCCATTCCAGGGCGACGACATCTTTCGGCAGGTCTCGGATGAGATCCGGGCGGTGAAGGATGATGTCGCCCCAGAACTGCATGGTTCTCCCATAGCGCTGCACCAGCCGGTAGATGCTAAGCACAAAATCCAAATATACGCGTTCCCTTCCGCGAGCCCGGCACTCGGCTGCGCTGCGACCCTGTCCCAAATCCCATGTTTCGTCGCAGCCCACATTGAACTTCTGGCTGGTAAAGTGGGGCAGAAGCTCGTCATATAGGCTTTCGAGGAGTTGGAGGCTTCCCGGATCTATCGGGCAAAGGCTGAAGGGATGCTCCATGCGCCCGCCCCATGGAAGGTCAAAGCCTTCGGGGGCTTCGGCAAGAGGGCGGTAGCGCGGAAGCCTCAGCCACCGTTCCATATGGCCAAAGGAATTCTGGTTGGGCACCAGCTCAACGAAGCGGCGCCTGCACCAGGCGTCGAGATGGAGGATCTCTTCGCCGGTGATGGGGCTCGCCTCGGCCCACACCTCGGGGTGACCTCGATAGGCGAAGGTATGCTCCGTGTAAAGCTGGATCTGGTTGATCTTCCATTCGGCCAGGCGATCAACCAGACACTCGAGTGTGGCCAGGGTTGGGACCTTGCTGCGGCTGATGTCCAGCATCACTCCGCGATTGGGAAAGTCCGGCCAATCCTCGATGCGCAGAGCCGGCAGTTCGAGAGTGTGCTGTCTGAGGATCTGCTTCAGCGTCATGGCCCCGTAGAAGGCGCCTGCCGCATCGGCGGCCTCGATGGTTACCGATGCGGGCTGAACTGTAAGCACATAGCCTTCCGCGCGCCCGAGACGGGTGTCCAGGCGCAGATAGAGTGCCGTTCCGGAGGCCGGCCCGCCTGCTGCAATGTGCCAGCGACGGCCGCTGGAGGCACCCACGGCATCCCGGATCGCCCTGGCTGCGGGCAAAAGATCCTGGACCGCACCCTCGATGCGGATGAAGGCGTGGTCGGGAAGGCGGAATGTACCCGCGAGAGGTTCAACGGATTTTGGGGCGGGGAGCAGAACTAGTCCGGAGCGCGTCATGGTCTCCTCCTTCGGCAGATGCGGCGATGGACGCATGCTGCGCGTCGCGTCGGTGCTTCCAGGCACGCACGTAGTCTATCCGATAAGTGGAGGGCAGGTCCGCATCTTGCGGCAGGCCGAACCAATCGGGCATGGTCTCGCTGTCGAAATTCATGGTTAGGGGTTGATGCCAATGCGTGTTGGGCCCGCGCCGCACAAGAACGCCGTCCACGTAGAACTTCAGCTCCCGCTCGTCCCACTCCAATCCGTACACATGGAAATCCGCGTCCAGATCCCACGGGGCGATCCAAGCATCGCCGATCTGGAAGTGCTCTTTGATTTGGGGAGTGTGGAAAACGTGGACCGTAATGTGGTCCTTGCGCTCGAAGCCCTTGGCGCGCCCTCCGATCTCGAAGACGTCAATCTCGGTCCACTCCTCGGGATCGGCTTTATAGAACCAAAACGCGCTGGACCCAGCGGAAGGCATGGGCTTGGCTCGAACTTCGAAGTACCCGTACAGCACGGTTCCACGGCTCTGCACTGCGGCGGAGGAATAGGTGTGGTATCCCTCGCGGCGCAGATCCTCCGGCGCGTCCTGCTTGCGCATCGTGAGGTTGAGGCACCCTCCGGCCACGGTTACGTTGGCTGGGTTGAACCATGCGGGCTGGCGGCCTTTCCAAGTAGGGTTCGTGGGGAACCATTTGGCACCGTCGAGCTTCGTTCCGTTGAACTCATCGGTCATGGGAGCGTACGGTACCCAATCTCCACGATTGCTTTGGTCGGAGAGGGGATAACGGGCCGTGCGGGGTCTTATTGGCCGGAACGGGCCGGATTGGAACGTTTGCCACTGTTGGGCCAGACCGGGAGGCGCCTGCGCGCAAGCGCCCAGGGAGGCCAGCATGAGGATCGCGACCAAGGAAAGAGGAACGGCATGCATGGAGCACCTCCTCGCTCTTTAGGTTCCACCCTCCTCTACGGGATCCCTGCGCCCGAGGCCGCACCTGGCGGGATTTTCGCCCTAAAGGCTGCCCGAGCTGAGTAGGAACTCGCCCTGCTCGTCGTAGTCGAAGGAGCGAGCGTAACCCGCCGCCTGCCAGAGCTGATCGAAGACGGGCTTGAGAGGCTTCTCGAGGTCCTTGGCCAAATCGGGCATCGGGCTGTCGGGTATGGCTTCCATCAGGATCTCGGGGAAAATCAGGCGGTCCTCCTGCAGCCGGACCGGATCGTGGTAGTGAGACGGGCCTGGGCTGCCGCTCAGCCCAATTGGATGGAGCGCACGTCCCCGCGTTTGGAGGATGGACACGCCGATGTACACGGGACCCTTTAGGCCCGCCCGGCGCAGCCGCTCGAGCACATGGCCGCACACGCAGAGGGTCCAGATCTCCACGTCCTCCGTGGGGCAGCATTCGATGCCGTCAATCGGCACAAGCGCCGTGCCCTTCGTTAAAGCCTCGGCGCATCCGTTCCGATAGACCTGGACGTATTCCAGGGAGGAACTCCGCGCCACCACATTAGCGCCTTTGAACGGGTCCACTTGAGAATAGGAAGACGCA
>JBMFSQ010000034.1:0-34199 GCA_049967475.1 Chthonomonadales bacterium
GGCATGTGTGGCTTGAGGCGCAGGGAAGCACCGTCACAGCGGCGTATACCTATGGCAACGGGCTCCTCCGCAAGGATGGGGAGTATCCGCTCTTTGACGGGCTAGGCTCAGAAAGACGCTGTCATCGGACTATGGCCGGGCTTCCTGCATGCGCTTGCGTGCCTCGCCCGTCAACTCACGCGTCGGTTCGTTGTGCGCCACATGGTTGCGAAGGTCGCGGATCCTGCTCACCGCCGCATGGAGTTCCTTGAGCGGCTTGTTTTGAGATAGTGCTTGGCCATGCGGTCCGCGAAAGCGTCATCGTCATAGATCCGACACCAGGCAACCCCGCCCTGGATCTCCTTGAGGTCGAAGGGCGTCTTACGGTCCTGCTCTCACCCGGCATTCTGACGAAGCAGTTCGTCGAGTTTATCGCCGACGGGTTCCTGGGCGCTCTTGGACCTGAACGGGTATCGCTCGCCTGGATAGCCCTCAACCCGTTCGTACAGTTGGTCCCCTAGCGCACCCTCGAAAAACGCCACCGTCCCATGAACGGCCATAGGGGTGTCTCCCGCGCGAGGGGCCGGATAGGTTGGCGCGAAGCACGGCCCGCGCGGCCATGCGCCTGTGGGTGAGGCCCGAGATATCGCACTCTTGAGGCGTGGCTAGCGACGATGAGAATTTCGCGAGCCAATCCACCACCTGGGTCCATTCCTGGCGGGGCTCATCGTTGATGTGCTCCACCGCACCCCAAGCCGCAAGCAGGTCGCCTTTCTTGATCAGGGACACGGTTTGCGAGGGAACAGGGTGGCGGCCGGTCATTCGACGTACAACCGGTAACCAACGCCTGGCTCCGTTACGATGTAGTGGGGCCGTGACGGGTCGGGCTCGATTTTGCGGCGAAGGTTGCTGATGTTGACTCTAAGGATGTGCGCATCGCTCTCGTAGGCTGCTCCCCAAACTTCCCGCAGAAGGTGGCGGTGTGTGAGGACCCTGCCGGCATGCTGGACCAGCACCCGGAGGAGGTCATATTCGGTGGGGGTCAGGTTCACCTTGCGCCCCGCAACGCACACCTGCCTGCGGCCGAGGTCGACCCGCAGCTGGTCGAGTTCGAAGACCAAATCCGCTCCCGTCCTAGCTGTACGACGCAGAACCACTCTCATCCGTGCGAGGAGTTCACCCACCCCGAAGGGCTTGGTCAGGTAATCGTCGGCGCCGGCATCAAGGGCCGCGATCTTGTCCTCCTCACGCTCGCGCACGGATAGGACGATGATGGGCATCTGAGATGTCTTGCGAAGCCGCCGGATGACCTCGGTGCCGTCCATGTCGGGTAGGCCAAGGTCGAGAAGGACCACGTCGGGCCGGCGGTCGCTCGCCTCACGCAAAGCGGTCCTCGCGTCCTCCGCCTCGTAGACAAGGTGGCCGTGGGCCGTGAGGATGGCAGTGAGGAAGCGGCGGATGGCCAGCTCGTCGTCAACCACCAGAACATGGAGTCCGCCTTCCGGCATCAGTTTTCACTCTCCGCTTCCGGGCTCGGGGAGGCAGCCGTCTGCTCCGCCGCGTTTGACACCGGCGCCAGCGGTAGGGCCAGGGACACGATCGTGCCGCCGCCGGGCCGACCCTCCGCCCAAATTCGCCCACCATGGGCCTCGACGATGCCTTTGCTGATAGAGAGCCCCAGGCCGATGCCGATTTGGCCCTCATCGCTGTTGGCGCGGCGGAACGTGTCGAAGACGCCTTCCAGGTCGCCATGCGGAATGCCCTTGCCGCGGTCGGCAACCGAAAGCACGGCCATGCCGCCGTCCGTTGTCGCTGTGATCTCCACGGGCGACCCCGGCGGCGAGTATTTCACGGCGTTGTCCAGGAGGTTGACGAGGACCCGGACTAGAAGCACAAGATCCGCGAGCACCAAAGGGAAATCGGGTGGGATCTGGACGCTGACGGGCCGACCCTTGAGGCGCTCTCCGAGATCGGCGAGAGCGGCCCCTACTGCATCCTGGACGTCGCAGGGCTCTTCCTTGATCCTTAGGGCGCCGGCCCGCAGGCGCGACATATCCAGCAGGTTTGCCACCAAACGGTTCAAGCGTTCAGCCTCGTCCCAGGCCGTCTGCAGCAGCTCCTCGCGGGTAGCCGCATCAAGCATTGGGCCCGCCTCCTTCTCGCCCTGGCGGCGCTGCCGCAGACTGCTCAGGATCCCGGTTATTGACGCCAGTGGTGTTCGCAGCTCGTGGGACACGGAGTTGAGGAGGGCTGTCTGCAGCTTTTCGGTGGCGCTGAGCATCTCGACCTGGCGGGCCTGTTCGGCGAGCCGGACCCGCTCGAAGGCGAGGGCGGCCAGGCTGACGAAAGCCTCGAGCAGCCTTCTACGGTCGGGTGGCTCCGGGCCTGGAGCGTCTCCGCGCCTCACACCTAAAACCCCCAGCGTACCTCTCGCTGTGACCATGGGCAGATAGCGGAGGGCTGCTCCCGGAAGGGTGTCCGTGCCTTCGCCGGCTGGCTGGCCGTGTTTAAAAGCCCAATCCGCGACGGCGAGTTCGTTGGCATCCAACGGAAGGCTAGGCGTAGCGCGGTATACCTCGAGCCCGGTGTCACTATCCGAGCGGCGTCGGGCGGGCACGAAGATGACGACGCCGTAGCCGAACGTCTGGACGATCCGCTCGGACACGGCCTGGAAGACGGCTGCTGCGTCGGTAGCAGCGGCCAAGTCGCGACTAAGCGAGTAGACTTCGTAGGTCTCGGCCTCTCGCTGCTGGGCGGCGCGCACCTGGTGAGCCACCTGGGCAGCGAGCGTGCTGATGACGAGGCTCACCGTGAACAGCCCGAGGAAAGTCAAAGCATATTGCGTGTCGGAGAAAGCCAGCGAGAACCGGGGTGGGACGAAGAGGAAGTCGAAGGCAGCCACGCTGAGCGCCGAGGCCAGGATGGAGGGCCCGCGCCCCAGGTACAGCGCCGCCATCACGACCACGGCGAGATAAAGCATAATGAGGTTCGCGGGGTCGAACAGGTCGCGGATCGGAAAGCCGAGAAGGCTTGCCCCGACCACGAGAGCCATGCTCCATAGGTAGGGCCGGAGCCGGGAGGGCGTCGCCCGCCTCCCCTGGGCTCGAGATTTGGGGCCTTCCTGGTCGGGTGCCTGGACCGCGCTGTTGATGACGTAGACGTCTATTATGCCGCTCCGGCGGATGATCTGGTCCACAACGGATCCGTGCAGCAGTTCGACGATACGCGGCTTTTGCGGCGTGCCCACCAGGATCTTCGTAACGTTGTGTTGGCGGGCATAAGCCACTACCGCATCGGCTACGGAGGGGGCCGTGCGCACTGCGACCTTCGCTCCCAGCTCCTCAGCTAATCGCAGGTTCTGGGAGAGGGCGTCGCGGGCAGCGGGCGCAAGGCACGCCGAAGGAGGCGTTTCGACGTGGAGGGCGTGCCATTCTGCCTTGAGCTCATCCGCGAGCCTCCGGGCTGTCCGCAGCAACCGGGCGTTCATCGGCCCCGACCCGATGCATACGAGCAGTCGGTCGCCAGCCGGCCAGGGACCTTGAATGGCGCGCGTCCGCATGTAGGTCTGCATCTGGTCGTCTACGCGGACTGCTGCCCTGCGCAGCATCATCTCCCGCAATGCCGTCAGGTTCCCCTTGCGGAAGAAGCGCTGGATGGCCAGGGCCGCCTGGGGTGGCACATACACCTTCCCCTCGGCGAGGCGCTGCCGAAGCTCGTCGGGCGGCAGGTCTACAACCTCAAGGTCGTCGGCAGCGTCGAGGATGCGGTCGGGCACGGTCTCGTGGACCTTAACGCCCGTGATCTGGGCCACGGCGTCGTTGAGGCTCTCGATGTGCTGGATGTTAAGGGTAGTGAGGACGTCAATACCGGCGGCGAGTAGCTCCTCTACGTCGTGGTAGCGCTTGGGGTGGCGGGAGCCGGGGGCATTGGTGTGGGCCAGCTCGTCCACCAGGGCCAATTGAGGCTTGCGGGCGAGCACTGCGTCCACATCCATCTCTTCAAGCTGGATGCCGCGGTACTCGACTTTGCGGCGTGGGATGACCTCCAGTCCCGCCAGCAGCTCCTCGGTTTCGGGCCGGCCGTGCGTCTCTACGAAGGCGACAACCACGTCCACGCCTTCGGCACGGCGCTGATGCGCGGCGTGGAGCATAGCGTAGGTCTTCCCTACGCCGGCGGCATAGCCCAGAAAAATCTTCAGCCGCCCCCGCCGCTCGCGTCCCTCCTCGGAGGCGAGGCCGTCAAGCAGTTCATCTGGATCCGGCCGCTGATACTCCACCCCGCCACCTCCCTTGGGCTTGGTCCAGCGCCAAGTTCACCTTCAAGACATTGACCCGCGGTTCACCCAGGAAGCCGAGCTGCCTGCCGACCGTGAAACGCTGCAGGATCCGTCGCACCTCGGCCTCAGACATGCCTCGAGCCCGGGCGACCCGCGCCACCTGATAATCCGCCGCGGCGAGGCTTATGTTCGGGTCAAGGCCGCTGGCGGAGGCCGTGACGAGGTCCACCGGCACGGGCCCTCGACGGGACGGATCGGCCGCCCGGAGCGCCGCCAGGCGACGGTTCACTTCCTCGGCCAAGCGGGGGTCCAGGGGGCCGATGTTCGCGCCTGCCGATGCGGCGGCGTTGTACGCAAAGGGCTCTGTTACCGACGGGCGTCCCCAAAAGTAGCCTGCCGCCGAGAACGGCTGGCCGATCAGCTCGGACCCCACCGGTCGGCCCTCTCTCATAATAAGACTGCCCTCGGCTTGGCGTGGGAAGAATACCTGAGCCAAACCTGTAACCACAAGCGGATATACCAAGCCGGTGAGCAGTGTAAAGAGCGCGAGCGCTACTAGCGCGGCGCGAACTTGAGTGAGCATCGTAGGAACACTCCTATTCGGGCAAAGGAGCCGACAGCCGACCGCGGCTCAGGCCAGCCCGATGGCCACCAAGAGCATATCTAGCAGCTTAATCCCTATGAAGGGCGCAACGAGACCGCCCAGCCCGTAGATGAGCAGGTTGTCACGAAGGATCTGCGCTGCGTTCACGGGCCGATAGCGCACTCCGCGCAGCGCGAGCGGTATCAGAGCAATGATGATGAGCGCGTTAAAGATCACGGCGGCCAGAATGGCGCTCTGGGGTGTCGCGAGGTGCATGAAGTTCAGGGCGCGAAGGGCTGGATAGGTCGGCGCGAAGGCCGCGGGGATGATGGCGAAATACTTCGACACGTCGTTGGCGATGCTGAAGGTTGTCAGCGCCCCACGTGTCATGAGAAGCTGCTTGCCGATCTCGACGATCTCGATGAGCTTTGCGGGGTTACTGTCGAGGTCTATCATGTTGGCAGCTTCGCGGGCTGGCTGGGTGCCGGTGTTCATGGCCACCGCTACGTCAGCCTGGGCCAAGGCAGGCGCATCATTGGTGCCGTCGCCGGTCATCGCCACCAGACGCCCTCCGGCCTGATGCTGGCGGATGAGGGCCAGCTTAGCCTCAGGTGTAGCCTGGGCGAGGAATTCGTCAACGCCCGCCTCCGCGGCGATGGCCGCTGCCGTCAATGGGTTGTCGCCAGTGAGCATCACGGTTCGAATACCCATACGGCGCAAGTGCGAGAATCGCTCCCGCAAGCCGTGCTTCACCACGTCCTTGAGGTGGACCACACCCAACACCACCGCATTGCGGGCCACTACCAACGGTGTGCCGCCGGCCCGCGCGATGGCCTCTACGGCTGCATCCACCTGGGCGGGTAGCGTGCCGCCCTGACTTTCGACATAAGCTCGGATCGCGTCCGGCGCACCTTTGCGGATGCTTACGCCATTCACATCCACGCCGCTCATCCGCGTCTGAGCCGTGAAGGGGACGAAATGCAGGGTCTCCTTGCCGTGCGTCTCTTGCCCGCGCAGTCCGTATTCGTCCTTCGCCAGAACCACGATACTCCGCCCTTCCGGCGTTTCGTCCGCCAAGGAGGCGAGCAAAGCCGCCTGCGCAAGGTCCCTTTTGTTCACACCGTCTGCGGGGACGAACTCCACCGCCTCGCGATTGCCGAGGGTGATCGTGCCGGTCTTGTCCAGCAGCAGGACGTCCACGTCGCCCGCCGCCTCGACAGCCCGGCCTGACATGGCGATTACCCGGCGTTGGATCAGCCGGTCCATGCCGGCGATGCCGATGGCCGACAACAATCCTCCGATGGTCGTGGGGATCAGACAGACGAGGAGCGCCAACAGGACCGTCAGGGTGATAGGCGCCCCTCTGCCGGCCGCCTCGACGCTATAGAGCGAGAAGGGTAGGAGCGTTGCGCACACAACCAGGAAGACGATGGTGAACCCGGCCAGCAGGATGCTCAATGCGATCTCGTTGGGCGTCTTCTGGCGCTGTGCGCCCTCGACGAGGAGTATCATGCGGTCCAGAAACCCCTGGCCCGGGTCGGCAGTGACCCGCACCACGAGCCAATCCGACAGCACTCGCGTTCCCCCCGTGACGGCGCTGCGGTCGCCGCCGGATTCGCGTATGACCGGAGCGCTCTCGCCAGTGACCGCACTCTCGTCAACCGAGGCGATACCCGCGACCACCTCGCCATCGGCGGGGATCGTATCGCCGGCCTCCACGAGGAAAAAGTCGCCTCGGCGCAGGTCGGTTGAAGGCACCAGCTCGTAGCTCGCGTCCTTTTGTGGGCGGCGGAGACGCTTGGCTTGCGTCTGCTGGCGCGTGCGGCGCAAGGCGTCGGCCTGGGCCCTTCCGCGCCCTTCAGCGAGGGCCTCCGAAAAGTTCGCGAAGAGAACCGTAAACCACAACCACAGGGACACAGTCCCGATGAAGCGCAGCGGAGCTTCGCCTCGGCCTGCAAGCGCCTGAGCCCATAGTATGGTGGTCAGGACGCTACCGACTTCGACGACAAACATAACCGGGTTACGGAACATCCAGCGCGGGTCCAGCTTGGCGAAGGCCATCAGGGTCGCCCGCCAGTACAGACCCCGGCGTAGCTCGGCTTTGCGGAGCATTCTCGATTTCGATTCCGTGAGCATAACCGCATCCCACCTGTGAGCGCCTGGTGCCTACGCCTTCGGCCTCAGTGCGCCATTATAAGCTGCTCGACGATCGGCCCAAGCGCCAGCGCCGGCAGGAAGCTCAGCGCACCTACCATGATCACTACGCCCAAAAGCCAACCCACGAACAAGGGCGTGTGCGTCGGCAGCGTGCCTGCGCTCACCGCCACCTTACGTTTCGCCGCGAGGGACCCGGCAATCGCCAGAGCCGGTATCGCGCACCAGTAGCGGCTGATGAGCATGGCCAAGCCCAGTATCACGTTGTAGAAGGGAGTATCGGCATTCAGCCCCGCGAAGGCGCTGCCATTGTTGTTTCCGGCGGACGAAAAGGCGTAGAGCACCTCGCTGAAGCCATGGGGCCCGGGGCTCGAGATCGCCGCTCGGCCGGCCGGCGTCATAACGGCTACCGCCGTCCCCAGGAGGACCACGAGTATCGGGATCAAAAGGATCAACGCCGCCATCTTCATTTCATAGGCTTCGATCTTCTTTCCAAGGTATTCGGGCGTCCGCCCCACCATTAGCCCCGCGACGAACACCGCTACGACCACGAAGGCGAACATTCCGTAGAGACCCGATCCTACGCCGCCGTAGACTACCTCGCCGAGCTCCATCAGCCACATGGGGACGAGCCCTCCGAGAGGCATGTAGGCCTCGTGCATCGAGTTGACACAGCCGTTGGAAGCCGCAGTGGTGGCCACAGCCCAGACCGCAGACATTGCCGCGCCGAAGCGCACCTCTTTTCCCTCCATGTTGCCGCCGGATTGGAGCGGCCCGGTTCTTTGGTCTATGCCGAGCCGCGCTAGAGCCGGGTTCGGCTGTACCTCCGCCCATACCGCGACGCCAAGCGTTGCCACAAACAGCACCGTCATTGCGGATAGTAAGGCCCATCCCTGCCGCCGGTCGCCGCACATCTCGCCATACGTATAGCAGAGAGCCGCAGGGACAACCAATATCGCCAGCATCTCGAGAAAGTTGCTCAGGGGCGTCGGATTCTCGAAGGGATGAGCCGAATTCACGCCGAAGAACCCGCCGCCGTTGGTGCCGAGCTGCTTGATGGCCACTTGTGACGCTGCCGGCCCGAGGGCTAGGGTCTGACTGACCACCCGGCGGCCCTGGGTGTCCTGGACAGGCTGCAACAGGGGTACCGTCCGGTAGGGCTTTAGGGTCTGAACAACGCCCTGAGAGACGAGTACGAGCGCCAGCACGAGAGACAAGGGCAACAGGATATACAGGGTGCTACGGGTGAGGTCTACCCAGAAGCTTCCCAGTGTCTTTGCGGATTGGCGCGCCAGCCCGCGAAGAAGCGCAACCAGCACCGCCATCCCCGCGGCTGCCGACACGAAGTTTTGGACCGTGAGTGCTGCCATCTGCGTCAGATAGCTCATGGTTGTCTCGCCCGAGTAACCCTGCCAGTTGGTATTGGTGACGAAGCTTGCGGCGGTGTTGAAGGCAGAATCGGGCGAAACGGCGCCTAGGTGCTGCGGGTTGAGCGGCAGGGCGCCCTGGAGTCGCTGGAGCGCGTAGACCGCGAGGAAGCAGGCGGCGTTGAACAGCAGGAAGGCCACCGCGTAGGTCTGCCAGTCCATCTCCTCATCCGGCCGCACGCCGCAAAAGCGGTAGATAAGGCGCTCCACCGGCCCGAGGAGGCGATCGAGGCTAACCCGGCGCCCCTCGTAAACCCGGGCCATGTAGCTGCCCAGGGGCTTCACCAAAACCAGCAGTGTCGCGAGAAACGCGACTATCTGTACGCCGTCCGCAGAGGACATCAGAACCACTCCGGCTTCAGCAGTGCAGCGAGAAGGTATGCGAGTAAGGCCACCGCAATGAGCGCCAAGAGGATGTACTCATCTACCACATCAATCACCCCCCAAACGGCCGCACGCCCAGACCAGCATAAGGCTGGCAGCGAAGAATGTTATGCCTAAGAGCATATAGACCAGATCAATCATCGCAGAAGGCCTCCAGCCGATATCCGGGGAGTACTGTACCGTCGAATGGGGTCAAGAGGTGGACAAGAAGTCGGAGCGCACGCGTCAAGAAGGGGTCAAAATAGCAGGCTCTTGACTCAGGGTGCGGGTGGTGCGTAAAATAGTAGCTGCTTCGCGGCCAGAGTTGGCCGGTCGGCACCGATCCCCGTTAGCTCAACGGCAGAGCATCCGGCTGTTAACCGGAGGGTTGGTAGTTCGAATCTACCACGGGGAGTTACCTCACTGCCCTTCGGATCGCGCCCCCTAGTGGTTGCCAGCGGATGCTCCCTTGCGCAAGGCGGGCTTACGTTGGGCGCCCGGCACAGGCCCTGAATCTCCCTCCAGAAGCATTGAAAACTCGGCGATTGTGTGCCACGGCAAGGGACATCTCTCCCGTTTCCCGCGATGCGAGCGCGTTGCGATGCATCACGAACGCAATCCTACGCCGGTGGCCCGCAGACACGCTGCCGATGCGCTTTCCATTCGGGTGGCGGCGGTTCGTTAGGAGATGCTTTCCGCCGGTTCCGTGACTGGGTCCGCCAGAAGGAGCCGCATCATCTGGCGGGCGCGATGGATGCGCGAGCGGATGGTAGGAACGGAGCAGTGCAGTCTAGCGGCGATGGCTGAATGGGCTTCCTGGCGGATGACCGCAGCCATTAGGGGTTCCCGGTAATGATGGGGGAGCCGTTCCAAAGCCTTTACGAGGCGAGCGTCCATCTCGTTGCGGAGGAACAGCTCTTCGGGATCGGCCTGTGCATCCTGCGTCCAAGGGCACTCGTTGCTGGAGGCTAGGGCATCGAGCGAACAAAAGTGCACGATGCGGCGCCTGCGGTAAAGATCTACTGCCCGGTTCGTCACCATGCGGCAGATCCATCGCTGGAAGGATCGCGCTCGGTCAAAACGCTGGAAATGAGCCCATGCGGAGACGAAGGCTTCCTGGGTAAGGTCTTCGGCTTCGGCCGGGTGCCCCGTCAAGCGTAAGGCGAGTGCATACGCATTGGGGCGTGCTGCGCGCACCAAACGCTCAAACTCCTCGATCATCGCGGCTTTGGGAGCCGAGGCGATGGATTTCACGGAGCCTTCTCCTTGACGCACGGCTCGACGTTGGGAAGATACGGCTGAAAGCCGTCCACTAAGATTGCGGTGACGAGATGGCACTTGCATGCGGCCGTGCGGATATGCTCGTAAATCTCCTGCCACATGATGCGCACGAGAGGATCTTCGTGGGTGGCGCGCGTGAGGTCTGTTTCAGCTTGGAGGACGGCTACCTCTGTTTCCCGGCTGAGATGGTTGATGGTATGGGCGGCGGCAATCAGCTCTCCGCGTCCGGCGCCCCGTGCGAAGGCCTGTATGGCTTCTGCTGTGGATTTGGTGAGGGCTGCGAGCCGAGCGGTGGCCAGATCCAGTTCCGGGTGGCACTCAGGCATGCGATAAAGCCCGAGGCGCGTGGCAGCACCCGTAATGGCATGCAGGACGGCATGAAGTGCGGCGTAGAGATCGGCCGCTTGCCCCTCTAAGCCGTCCGTGGCATCGGGCACTTCAATCGGTGCGCCTGTAGCGTCGCGGTTGTAGGCTGCGTCTTCCACGGCGCGGACGTGGGCCCCAAGATGGCGGAAATCGCGGCTAAGCAGGTGCATTTCCTGGCCTGCACGGCGGATGGCGCCTGCCACGCGCAGAAGATGGGGTGCTGCCGTGCTCCGCTGGAGAGTTTGGCTTCGAGCAGGAAATCTAAGGGCGGCTTCGTGCTGCATCATTGCACCTCACGCGGCAGAATTCGCTATGCCGCCGGCGTTTTCTGTAACTTCCATCGTTTGCAAGGATGGGTGAGGGTACCGCTTTACTGCTCCAAATTCCTCGGCGGTTTGCGGCGCCCGTTGTGCATTGTGGGGGAGCGCATGATCGAGAGCATAGACTGCGAGTTGCGTGCGATCGGTGAGGCCAAGCTTGTCCAGGATGCTGCTTACGTGGTTCTTGACCGTTGAATACGACACTTGGAGTTCCGCTGCGATCTCTTTGTTCGACCGGCCCTGTGCCACCAGCGCGATCACCTGGCGCTCTCGCAGGGTAAGCGCGCCGTACCCGCCTTCCGAAGGTCCCCCGCTGCGGATCGCGTGGAGGAATTGCCGCGCGAGGCGGAACGCCGTAGGCGGCTCGATGGCGACCTGCCCGGCATGCACGCGATGAATGGCTTGGGCAATGTTCTGGTAGGGGCACCGCAGGCGAATGCATCCGTGGGCTCCCATCTTGAGGGCCGTCTGGAGGCAGTCGTCCGGCTCGGCGAAGACCTCCGACACCATCCGCACGGCCCTGCAGCTTGCTGAACTAAGCTGAGGATGAAGCACCTGGCATCGGTCTTCCATACAGTCTACTGTGGCGATTATACGCGTTTGAGGGAACGAGGCCAGGATGGTGCGAATGGTTTCGAAGCCGCTTCGGTCGGCAAGCCGAATGCCGAGGAGCAACACATCGGGCGGATCGTCGGCGATGGCCCCCATGGCCTCATGGGCATCGCACCATACGCCCGCCAGAGAGAAGGCCGGATCCTTCGAGAGGAGCGCTTTCAGGCAATCGCGCAGAAGCTCGTCGCATTCTACAACGCCCAAACGAATGGGAGCTGCCCGAGATTGAGTAACCCGAACCTTAGAAGGAAGGCTTATAGCAAACCCGCTCATGATATCCTCCCGTCTCGAGCCGTCCCTTGCCGTCGCAGACGTTGCAGATGAGGCCGACGTCTATCCGTGCTTCGACACTACTATGGCACGCGGAGCGTTGCGAAGGCATCGGATATCAGAGGGAATTATAAATGCGCCTCCCGGCAGAAGGCCGCACCGATCCTAGGTTAGACGCGCATCTCTAACCAATGGCCAGTGTCGGCGCGTCAACCCAAGCGGATGAGGCCGCGCTTGATAGCCAGGGTGGCTGCCTGGGTGCGGTCTTCGGCGCCCATCTTGGCAAGGATGGCGTTGACGTGAGATTTCACCGTTCCCACGGTTACATTGAGTTCTTGGGCAATCTGGCGGTTCGTCTTGCCCAGAACGAGCAGATTGAGGACTTCCAGTTCGCGTGGGGTGAGATCCGGCTCCATCATGCGCTCGGCCAGCTTGGCGGCGACGTGAGCAGGAATGAGCGCCTTGCCGGCGTGAACGGCGCGGATTGCCTCCAGGAGTGCTTCGCGTCCGGCATCCTTTAGAAGATAGGCGCGGGCGCCGCTGCGCAAACCCCTGTAGATATCCTCGTCGCCGTCATAAGTGGTAAGAACAATGATGCGGGCGTTGGCATCCTCCTCGCGGATCCGTTGGATGGCTTCCACGCCGTCCATCTCGGGCATGCGCAAATCCATAAGGGTGACGTCTGGGCGTGTCTGCCGGTACATATGCACGGCCTCGCGCCCGGTGGCCGCCTCACCCACAACCGTCATATCGTCTCGGCGTTCGATGATGGCTGCCAGCCCTTCGCGCACGACGGGGTGGTCATCTACGATGAGTACTCGGATCGGGTTTGGGTTGCTCATTGTGTTACGCGCTATCCGATGTGGGTACTACGAGTGTGACGGCAGTTCCTTGGCCGGGCTTACTCCTGATTGTGAGCTTTGCACCCAGGCAGTGTGCCCGTTCGCGCATTCCCGCAAGTCCGAAGCCGCTTGGCACCTTGGGCACTACGAAACCTTTGCCGTCGTCGCGGACGCTCAGGCGCACGGAGCCGGCCCGATAAGTGAGTGCGATGCGGATGTGGGACGCGGCCGCGTGTTTGATGGCATTCGTCAAGGCCTCCAGACCAATCCGCAATATGTGCGCTTCTGTGTCACCAGGCAAGGGTCTGGGAACTCCCTGGACGCGGAAGCGTGCCGCTACCTGCGAGCCTGCGGTCATCTGCCCGATGAGGCGTGAAAACGCGCCCGGCAGATCATACCCTTCCAGTACATGGAGGCGTAGAGACCATACCGAGCGGCGAGCTTCCGCCAGGCTCGCTCGGGCGAGCTCGCGGGCTTGCGCCAGATGGGCGAGGCACCCGGCGGGGAGTTCACCCGCTTTGTCTTCAAGAGCTTCGAGCTGCATCAGAATACCGGTAAAGCCTTGGGCAAGGGTGTCGTGGATCTCGCGCGCCATGCGGTTGCGTTCCTCAAGGATCGCGGCGCGCCGGCTTTGTTCGGCGAGTGCAGCCAAGTGAACTGCTAGTGCCGCCTGCTGGGCCAAGGTCTGCATCCACAGGAGCTCTTCAGGAGGGTAATCCGCCGTGTCCGCACCTATGGCGATGCATCCGATCGGTTCGTCTGATGTAGTCAAGGGCACCATGATCATCGCCTTGGAAGCACACCCGAGGACCCATTGCCGGCCATGGGACTGTGGCTCTGCATCCATACCCGGAATGATCACGATGCTCCTGGATTTGACCATCTTTTTCCATAGGGGCATCTCTGCCGCCCGGAACGACGTGCCCGCGCCGCGCAACGGCGACTGCAGGCGATCCTGGCGCGTGCGCTCGTATGCCTGGCTTACGGAGAGTGCGTCATGCTGGGGATTGTGCAACCACAGGGCGACGCATGCCGCGGACAGTTCTTCGCCGATGATCTGCAGGATCTGCTTAAGGAAATCGCGCAGCTCCGGACCGCCCGTCAACGTGGCGGCTGTGCGCCGGAGCGCGGTCCATTGGTTGTGTGCCAGATGCTCCGTGTGGATACGCTGAATGCCGCATGCGAGGATCCCTGCTGCAAGCTGTGCCACTGCCAGGTCACGGCCTTGAAAGACTTTGTCGGCGGGCGCGATGCCCACCAGGGCGCCGAATAGGCCGGCACGTGTGGCTACTGGAACAACCGCCGCTGCGGGGCGCAGTAGAGCGTCGCTGGAAGCCTTGGGAAAGGTGAGGATCGGCGCACGCGAAGCACGGGAACGTTTCGCCAGAGCCAGCGCTTTACGCTGAAGTTCGGTGGGGGCTTCTCCTGAAACGAAAGCCTCGGAACGCAGAATGGGAGCCGTTCCCGAGCTGAGCTCCACAACTGCAACGTATTCTGCGCCGAGCGTGGAGAGAAGGCTCTCGACGCCTGTTTCGAAGAGCCTACCTGCGTCAGACTCCTGGAGCGCAGCCTGGACCAACGCGCTCAAACCCCCTGCGCCGCCGTTGAGGAGCGCCTCAGCGGCATCGGAGTTTTGCGCCTGTCGCGTCGGGCCGGACTTCCTAGTAGGCAATGGTTCGCTCTACACGGCGGCGTGGGTGCGTCGCACTCCCTTAGTTGACCTGTGTCTGTGTACAATGTACCCGAAGGACCCGGCCCATTTCTCCAGCGCCGGCCACGTTACGCCCTCCGGCGCAGTTCCGCAGTGAGGAGCGTCTTCCAGAAGTCAATCATGGGTTCGGGTCGCGTACCTGCCTGGACCTGCAAGTTGGCCATCATGTAGGCGAGATAGAGCGAATAGGCGGTCCTGAAGTGTTCGAAGCTTTGATCGTTTTGGGCGTACCGGGCAAGCGCCTGGCGGAACACCGCTCCTTCCGGGTCGCTCCCTTGCCAAAGCGCATCCTGCAGACCGATGCGGTTCTCGGGGGGAGCAGGCAGGAGGTGGCCGACAACTGCCATCTGGAAGGCGTCAAAGAGTTGGCATCCGGGTTCGGAGGCATCCCAGTCAATCACGCCGATTTCAAGAGGTTGAGCCTTTTTGAGGATGACGTTGTAGGGGTTGAAATCGCCGTGGACGCGGCCCCATGGAAGCACCTCTGGGCAGAGGCTGCCGGCCAGATCTTCCAGGCGTTCCGAAAGATCTAAGCCGAGGGCCGCTTCCATCATGTGGGAACCGATATGCGTGCGCAGATGCTCGAGGAACCGCGCTGCCAGCGAAGGAGGCTCGCCATCCGGGAAGGTCGCGTGAAAGGTGGCAAGCCACTGGTAGGCGGCTTTCAGCAATCGTGCGGCTTCCTGATGGTCACCCCGGTCGCGAGCGATGCCCAACGGGATTGCAAGCATGGGGCCGTCCAGAAACGTCTCCAGTGTAGCGAATAGGCCGCCCTCGCCTCCGGGTGTGCCGCAGTAAACGACCTCCGGGACCGACCGGCGCAGGATTGGGTTCGCAGCGACGATGCGGAGTGCCTTGCAGGCCGAGGCCAGCTTGGGGGCCCGTGCCCGGTCTCGTTCCACCTTGAGGACATACCGTGGAATTGGGTCATCATCTACGAATACGAGGGAGAGCACAGACGTGAGCGATCTGAGCTTCACAAAGTTGAGGCGCGTGTTTGGGGTGATATCCGGAACCACGCCCGAGGAGCGCAGGAAGCGCGCCACGATGCGGCTCATTTTGCCGCCTCGGCTATGAGCAAAAAGGAATCCGAGAATGCCCTCAGAAGCTTGCACCCCATAGCCGTTCTACCGGGGTGGAAAAGAGCGCTCAATATGCGGCGCCGCACGCGATCCACCACATGGGCGGATCTTCTTTGGATGAGAAAGGCAATCGCCCGGTCGTCGTCTGCGGGCAGAATGTATTCCGGATCGCGATAGCTGGGCAGGGCGATATAGGGTTCGGGGTCTGCAAATCCTGCTTCGTTGAGCAATCGGCGGTAACCGCGGAGCGAGTACGTATAGGTGCGATAGGGTCGGCTTCGAAGTAGGTATGTGAAGGCGTTGGCCACCGGGCGAGGCATGAGGCTTGTATAGGGAACCCGGCTGTGATCCCGGGCGCCCAGGAAGTACCCAAAGCCATAGCGGTTCTCGATGCCTACGAAGAGCGTTCCCCGCGGCTTCAGGATCCTCCGAACTTCTTGCAGGCAGCGCATCTGAGCCTGAGATGGCGGAACCTCTGCGCTGGCTTCACCTACCCACTCCAGCACGCCGTTCATGATGGCGATATCGAAGGTGTCGTCCGGGAAGGGCAGGCGGCCGTCGTCCAAAGGATCTATGCGAATGGGCTGGAGGTTGCCGATCCCGGATTGCTGCGCGCGTATCCTGACGAAGCGCAGAGTATGGGGATTGGTGTCCACAGCGGCCACCGTGCCGGTGATAGGCGCCAGGGTACACGACACGGCGCCCCACCCAGCCCCGAGGTCCAGCACGCTGCTTGTACGGGTGATGGGAAGGAGGCACCGAAAGTCTGCGCGGCTCTCACCCAGCACATACCCGGCCATGTAAGGAGAGGTAAAGGCGGTGAGGAGCTTCTCGACAGCATACCGGTAACCATGGGTTTTGGCTGCTTCCAGAATGGCGAGCATTTGTTCTGGGGACACTTGGTTCCAGTAATGGCTCCAAGTGGAAAAATCCGGCACTCCGTCATATATTGGGTAGGAACGGTTGCATTCGGGGCAGATGAATGCCTGGTCTCGCTGGGATACCGTCCGATGGCAGAAAGGGCAGGCGAGGGGCGGATACATAATTCCTCCAAAAACGGCGCTATGCGGATTGAGCCACGATAATAGACCGGCGGCATGGCGTTCAGTTACACTGCCCGTCCGGCATGTTGACTTCGCGTCCTGGGTATGTTAGACTCCGTCGTACGCAAACAAGTTCGGATCCGGCGGGCCGATGCATCGGCTTCGTCGGGAAATCACCCGGGAAGCGATGCATTCGCCTATGTTCGCCATCAACTTCTATAGTGAGCTCTACGAGGAGGCCCTGCGCACCGGACGCAAGTCGGCCACGGTGCGCTTGGGCGACAAGCGCTCCAAGTATCAGAGCGGTCAGTTAGTATGGATCACCGTCGGCCAGCGTTTCGGTAAGCGCCAGAAGATCTTCACCGCGATCCTGGACAGCGTAGAGGTGAAGCTTCTTTCGGAACTTTCGCCCCGTGATATCAATAAAGAGAACCCCGAATTCCGTACGGCTGAGGATGTGCTTCAGCTCCTTAGGCGCATCTACGGTCCCGAAGTGTCGCTTGAAGACACGGTGACGGTGATCTACTTTTCCCCCGTGAGCGAGTACTGATGCGTCGCCGGTTGTTGTGGTACCCGTTGCTGCTCCTTCTGTTTGCCGTCTGTTCCCTTCCTAAGGCTGCCGGGGCATCCCCAGTGTCTTCCGGTGTGTTCGTGGATCGCTTGGGGCGCCAGCATCCGTGGTCCGTTACCGCGACGCACGCCCTAATCTGGGACGGTTCGCCGTACGTGCCGGTAGGCGGCATCTTCACTCCCCGTTCCCTGGCTCAAGGTGCGGGCGAAGCGGATTGGAACGCGGATCTCAAGGATCTCGCCGTCCTGAAGTCTCAGGGCAACCTCGATTTGCTCATCATGCCTCCGGCTTCCATGGACACGACCACTGCGGCCGCATGGCAGCGGCTTGTGGATTATCTGGATGGGCAGGGCTTCCGATACGGCATCGGCTTCGGCGCAGGGATTACCACACCGATCACGGGCACCGTGGTCAAGCCGGCCAGCTACCGTGTCCCAGACCTGCCGGAGGGCGGCCGCGTGTCCTGGCGTGTAGAGCGTGGCGACGCAGCGTTTTTTGTGATTGCAGACAAGGATGGCGCCATCCTCAAGTACGGGCGACTGAGCATTCATGAAGGCGCGGCGAACTTCAGCGGGGATCCTTCCATACCGGAGCGGGCCATCGGGCTGTTGTACCCTCATGAAGCGTTCGTTCCGGGCCCGGCGGGAGGCTGGCCCAACCTCTGGGATGGCTTCGACGGCTACCGGGACCGCATCCTCCAGATCTTGGGCAATGTCAAATTCGGAGCAGGTCTGCGCTTCTTTCTGGATCCCCTCGCACACCCCATGGCGTTGGACGCGGACACCGATTACCTCGTTCCCGACACTCCAGGTTTCCGGCTTGCGTGGCAGGCATACCTTTCGAGGAAGTATGCATCGCTGGATGACCTGGCTACCGCCTGGCATCTGGTGGACCGGGATCTGAAGGACTTTGGCCATGCCGCGGCGCTCGTGCCCTTGTGGTCCGGCAGGCGGGGTGTTCCAGGGATGCTGGACACGACTACCGGCTCGGTCATGCAGGCGGACACCAATGTAGAACTCTCGCGGTTCTGGAGCGATTTCCGCGAGTTTCGCGCGGGCGAGGCCGCGTGGGCGCTCAATGGGATCGCAGACGTTCTCAAGCAGCAGATTGCCGATGTGCCTGTCGTTTTTACGTGGACTTCACAGAACCCCGCAATCGGTTCCGCGGATCGCTCCGGAGGTTTCGACGGGATCGGGGTGGCAGCATACGGCCGGGGCTCAGCCCTAGTGACCGGAGGTGCAGATGCTGCTTATGTACAATGCGATCAATCGGCCAAGAGCCTTTGGTTTCTGGTTACGGAGACGGCTGCTTCCGAAGACGCTTTGCATTCCGCACCCTATGGCTCGCAGGATGAATTAGTTACGAGCCTCAATTGGCTGGGGGGCATCGGCGCCAAGGGCTTCTTCGTCAACGGGTACCGTGTAAATGGCGCAGGTGCTTCGTCCACGGGATTGGTGGCCACACCGGAAGAACTGCAGTGGCTTCGGCAATTTGCAGAGCACATTCAGCGCGGCGTAGACATCACCATGGGCCGCCCGCGCATCCTGCCGTTTCCTGCCGCAGCAGCGGGGATCGTGCGCGCCGGTCCCATCGGGTCTGGAGGGGTGTGGTGGGCTCCCTCCACCTTGCCGGGCAAGGTGTTGGATTTAGGATCCTCATACGCAGGATATACCGTGTCCCTGGCGGAGGGGGACCGTACTGTGCTCTGGTCCCTTCGCGGCCCGCGTCTGACGCATCTGCTCGTTCAAGATCCCAAGGGGGTTACGGTTGCCGCTGCTGATGGCGCTCCCATTCCGGTTAAGGTAGATGCGCGCAAACATCTGGTGATTGTGAACATCAGCGATGCGCCCGTGGTCATTGCGTCGGGCGGGGAGGACGTATTCCCCGTGGAAGCTGCCGAAGATGCCCTGAAGCAGTTTGCTGTGCTGGTGAACGAGGCCACGGCTTTGCATGTGCCTGTGGATGAATACCGCTTTCAGCTCGAGAACGCCCTCCGTACATTTCGTTCCGGCCCGCAGCTTGCCCTGATGAACGCTGCTGCCGGCATCAACAAGCTTGCGGCGATGCTTCAGCCCTTCACGTGGATCGAGGCCGAGAGTGCCGATCCCACCACCTTCAGCGAGGTGGCGCAGAACCCGGCAACGTCCGGCGGAGCGTTTCTGCTGTTGAATTCCGGCAATCCGCCCGGTCCTGGCGGCTATGCTGCTCAATATCGTTTTTCGGTACCCGCGGACGACACGTATACCGTGTGGCTCTGCTGCACGCCTCCTGGCGGCGGAGCCTCGCCGTTCGCGTGGGTGATCGATGCAGGCGAGGCCCACGCCAGCAGCGAAGCAGTGCCCGTAGGGTCTCGATTTCTGCTGGATCGGCTCGTGTGGCTTCGGTTGGGGCGGGTGAGTTTGGCTAAGGGAACGCACACTCTCACTCTTCGGGTTACAGGGAGGGCGCCTGGGCTGGGGAAGTATTACCTGGCCATGGATGCGCTGCTCGTGACACGGTTCGCCTTCACCCCATCCGGCACGCTCAAGCCGCCTGTTGCCCCTATTCCCGAGGGACCGCTCCCGAATGTGCGGGAGCGCAGGCCGTCGCGGCGTCGGTGAGGGCATCGGCGCTGGCCGGCGTCCTGTTGACGGTGCCTTCCTGCAGGCGCTAAACTGAGGGCAGGCAGCCCGCAGGCGCGTTGTGCGGGAAGCACCCATGCCGTAAGAAGCTGCACGAGGAGAAGGCGTTTCAGGTTGGATATAAAAGACCAAGTACAATTGCTGCTGCGCGGTACCGCCGGTGTCACTCCGGAAGATGGTCTCGCCCAAAAGCTCCAAGAGGCCGCCGACAGCGGAAGACCTCTCAACGTGAAGTTGGGGTTGGATCCCACCGCCCCCGACATCCATCTGGGCTTTGCAGTGGTCTTGCGCAAGCTTCGCCAATTTCAGGATCTTGGGCATCAGGTGATCCTTGTAATCGGCGACTTTACGGCTCTTATCGGCGATCCTTCCGGCCGCTCGGCTACCCGCCCCATGCTTTCTCCTGATCAGATCCAGGAGAATGCCCGCACGTACGTGGACCAGCTCAGCCTTATTCTGGATCGCAATCGCACTACGGTCCGGTTCAATAGCGAATGGCTTGCGCCCCTAGGCTTTGCCGATGTGGTGCGCCTTTGTGCTCGAGTGACGGTAGCGCGCATTCTGGAACGGGCGGATTTTGCTGCGAGGCTCAAGGATGGGGCGCCCGTTGGCCTGCATGAGCTGCTGTATCCTCTGGCCCAGGCGTATGACTCGGTGGCAATCCACGCCGACGTGGAGTTGGGCGGCACCGACCAGACCTTCAACATCCTCATGGGCCGCGATCTTCAGGTGCAGATGGGGCAGTCGCCGCAGGTGGCGCTCTTCATGCCCCTGTTGGTGGGACTGGACGGCGTGCAGAAGATGTCCAAATCTTTGGGAAATTACGTGGGCATCTCGGAACCGCCCGACGCCATGTTCGGTAAAATCATGTCCATTCCCGATGAATTGCTTGAGATGTACTTCGAACTCTGTACGGAAGTGGATATGACCGAGGTGCGGCAGATGCTTCGTGATGCCGGAGAGGGCCGCGCCAATCCCAAGGACATCAAGCGCCGTCTTGCTCGGGAGATTGTGGCGATCTATCATGGGTGGGAGGCCGCACAGGCTGCCGATGACGAGTTTGAGCGGATCCATGCCCGCCGGGAGCTGCCTGCGGAACTGCCGGATGTGCCCGTGCCCGACACCGCCATTCGGGATGGCACGGTTTGGATTTGCCGCCTGTTAGCCGCCTTGGGGTTGGCGAAGGGCACCGGGGAGGCTCGGCGGCTGGTGGCCCAGGGGGGAGTTCGGCTCGATGGAGTGCGTGTGGAAGATGCGAACGCTGAATTCGGGCCGGACGCGTTGGACGGAAAGGTTTTGCAGGTAGGCAACCGCCACTTCGTGCGCCTCCGGCTGCCCTCCAAGAGCTGACGGGCTCCTCAGATTGACGGCGCCGCATGTCTTACCGCATAATGTGAGGGAAGGCTGCAATGGCCTTTCCACCGGTGCGTGTGCTCCTTCGCGCGAGTTTCAGGCGCGGTGCGGCAAGGCGCTTCGGGGTGTAGCGCAGCCTGGTAGCGCACTCGCTTTGGGAGCGAGTGGTCGCCGGTTCGAATCCGGCCACCCCGATCCACTTATTCGGTTCCCCAAACGGTGGGGGCACAGCGCGCTGGCCTCCACATCCTCGCTGCCCCTGCATCCGCTGTACCCTCTACGTGCCGGGTTCCTTGACAAACGGGAGGGTCAACGGTAAGATACGCGGGCGCAACGTAAGCCATTGAACTCCGCAGAAGGGGACGTATGGGCAAGGATCTTATTATCGTAGAGTCACCGGCCAAAACAAAAACGCTCAAGAGCTTTCTTGGGCCGGGGTATCGTGTGGAAGCCTCCATGGGGCATGTGCGCGATCTGCCTGCCAAGACGATGGGAGTAGACGTCGAGCACGATTTCAAGCCGCGCTACGTGCCGATCCCCGAGCGCAAGGAGATCCTCAAGAAGTTGGCTGCCGCCGCGAAGGAAGCGAGCACGGTGTACCTGGCTTCGGACCCGGACCGCGAAGGAGAAGCGATCGCATGGCACCTGATGCAAGCGCTCAAGCTCAAGAACGCCCGGAGGATCGAGTTCAATGAGATCACGCGGCAAGCTGTAGAGGGGGCTTTGGCGCATCCACGGGATGTGGATTTGCGCCGGGTGGATGCCCAGGAAGCTCGCCGCGTGCTGGACCGGTTGGTGGGATACCGCATTTCGCCGCTCCTATGGAAAAAGGTTCGCACGAACCTCTCCGCCGGCCGCGTGCAATCGGTAGCTGTGCGCTTGATCTGTGACCGCGAGCGAGAGATCCAGTCGTTCGTGCCGGAGGAATACTGGACGATCACCGCGCAACTCACCCCTCAGCCTCCGGAGCCGAGGTTTCCCTTCGAAGCGCGGTTGGTCGCTCGCGGAGAAGAGAAGGTCAAGATCACCACGGAGGCCGAGGCCCAGGAGATCGTGGCGGCCTTGGAAGGCGCCGCCTACCGTGTGGCATCGGTTCGACGAAGAGAACAGAGGCGCAACCCTGCCCCGCCCTTTATCACGAGCACGCTCCAGCAGGAAGCCGCGCGCAAACTGGGCTTCAGCAATAAGCGTACGATGACGGTGGCTCAGCAACTGTACGAGGGCATTGAGTTGGGCGAAGAGGGGGCCGTGGGCCTCATCACTTACATGCGCACCGACTCCACGCGCGTGGCTGCCGAAGCACAGACCCAGGCACGCGAGTTCATTATCCAGCAATTTGGTGAAGCCTACGTACCCCCGTCGCCCCGGCAATACGCAGCAAAGCGCACGGCTCAAGATGCCCACGAGGCCATCCGCCCGACGTCGGTCCTCCGAACGCCGGATCTCATGGCATCGTTCCTCTCCCAGGATCAGCTTCGCCTTTACCGCCTCATCTGGACGCGCTTTCTGGCGAGCCAGATGGCAGCAGCTCTCTACTCCATCACTACCGCAGATATCGAAGCCAACGGGTTCGTATTTCGAGCCACGGGATCGGTGGTGGTCTTTGACGGGTTTACCCGCATCTATACCGAAGGGAAAGACAGTGACGAGCAGGCCGACGAGGAGCGGCCGCCGCTTCCGCAATTGGCAAAGGGGCAGGACTTGGAACTGATCGGTTTGCTGCCCCGCCAGCATTTTACCGAGCCTCCGCCTCGATACACTGAAGCTACGCTCGTGAAGGCGCTTGAAGAGAAGGGTATCGGGCGACCGTCTACCTATGCCAGCATCATCGCCACCATTCAGGACCGGGGATATGTAAAGCTCGAGGCAAAGCGGTTCTATCCTACAGAACTCGGCATCATGGTGAACGACCTGCTGGTGAAGCACTTTCCCGATATCCTCGACGTAGGCTTCACGGCAGAGATGGAGAACAAGCTCGATGCCGTCGAGGAGGGCCGGGCGGACAAGGTGCAGCTTCTACGTGAGTTTTATGGCCCCTTCGATGCTTCCGTCGAGCAGGCGGATGCCACCATGGAGCGCGTCAAACCCCAGCCTCAGGAGACGGACATCCAATGCCCTTCCTGCGGCCGCAAGATGCTTCTGCGGGAGGGAAGGTACGGTAAGTTTCTGGGCTGCTCCGGGTATCCCAAATGCAAGACGGTGCTGAACGTGGACGGCTCGGCACGCGACGGCAATTCACCGGACGGCGACCTGACGGATCAGCAATGCCCCAAGTGCGGCAAGCCCATGGTCGTGCGTACGAGCAAATTCGGCAAGTTTCTGGGCTGCTCGGGGTATCCGAAGTGCAAAACGACACTGCCTATGCCCGGCGCTCCGGGAGAGGGGGCCTCTTCTGACGGATCTGGAGAGCACGTGAGCGTTCGATGCCCCAAGTGCGGTTCGGACCTAATTCGGCGAAAGACCCGCTACGGCAACCTCTACGTATGTTCCAATGAGACGGCGTGCGATTACAAGACGTGGAGCGAATTGAACGGAGATCTGTGCCCCATCTGCGGCTGGCCTGTGGGTATGGTCAAGTTCCGCGGCCGGCCCACGGGCACGGTGCGGTGCACAAACCCCGCTTGCGATTACAGTGTGAAAGCGCCGCAGCCGGAAGCCGTAGCCACCCCGAGTGAATAGGCGGTCCATGGAGAGTGTCCAGCTATTGGTAGTGGGCGGCGGGCTGGCCGGTGTAGAGGCGGCATGGGCGGCAGCCGGCCGGGGGGTGCGGGTAATACTCTTGGAGATGCGGCCGGTCCGAGGGACCGCCGTCCATCGCACAGGCGATCTGGCGGAACTGGTATGCTCGAATTCACTCAAATCCCGGCTGATCACAAATGCGAGCGGCGTTTTGAAGGAGGAGATGCGCCTCCTTGGCTCCGTGGTGCTTGCGGCGGCCGAACGCCATGCCGTTTCGGCGGGCGAGGCTTTAGCGGTAGATCGTGAGGCGTTTGCACGAGAAGTGACGCAGCTCCTCGAGAGCCACCCGCTCATCTCGGTGCGGCGCGAGGAAGTGCGACACATCCCAAGGCACCGGCCGCTGGTGCTTGCCACTGGGCCCCTCACAACGCATGAACTTGCCCGAGAGCTGCAGGCGTACACTGGAGAGAAGTCCCTGGCCTTCTTCGATGCGGTGGCGCCGACGGTTACTCTGGAGAGCATAGATCTCTCCCGCGTGTTCCGAGCGTCTCGCCGAAAGCGGGGGCAGGCGGATGGAGATGCGCCGGGGGACGATTATCTCAACTGCCCGATGGATCGCGAGCAGTATCGTTCCTTCTGGCGTGAGATCGTGGCCGCAGAGGTGGCTCAACCCCATAACCCCGAAGATGCCGAGACACCATTCTTCGAAATGTGCCTTCCGATTGAAGAGCTTGCCAAGCGCGGAGAGCAGACGCTCGCCTACGGGCCCATGCGGCCTGTGGGGCTCATTGATCCGCGTACGGGCAGGCGGCCCTACGCCGTGGTGCAGCTACGGCAAGAGAACAAGGCCGGTACGCTTTGGGGGTTGGTGGGCTTCCAGACGCGCCTCAAGTGGGGAGAACAGAAGCGCATCTTCCGCATGATCCCTGGTCTGGAGAATGCGGATTTCGTCCGCTACGGAGTAGTGCACCGGAACATCTATGTGAGCGCTCCCCGTGTTCTGGAATTGGGACTACAGGTGCGGGGCCACCCAGGGCTCTTCCTGGCCGGCCAGATTACGGGGGTGGAGGGTTATCTCGAATCGGCAGCGATGGGACTGCTGGCGGGCATCAACTGCCTCCGTTGGGCCCACGGCTTGCCGCCTGTGGAGCCGCCGGAGCAGACCGTTATGGGCTCTCTGTGCAGGTACCTGCGAGAGACGGATCCCGATCGGTTCGCGCCAATGAATGCGAACTTCGGCATCCTCCCTGAGCCCTGCGTACCCGTCCGCGGAAAGCGTGAAAAGGCGCTGTATAAAGCGGAGCAGGCACTTCAGGCGATGCGAGCCTTCGCCGAGCAAATCGGCTGTTGCGGTTCATAAGGGAGCCGGAGCGGGCCGTTGTTCTACGCGGCCGGCGTTCCTTTTGGCGGAATGAGGCGGAACGCGACCGCGAGGGGCGTGTCTTGTGGATGAGCGGACCCATCCGGCCCGTGCCAAGCATGCCCACAGGCGTACGGGAGACCTACTCGCTTTCCGTAGCGGCGTGCGGATGGCCGGCTGTTCGTACTGAAGAACGCTGCATCATGAATGCGGTATGGTAGGGCGCCCGTCGCGCATGGTTTGCCACGCAGCCCACACGCAGAACAGCGCAGTTATCATCATCACCGTCGCCAGCATATTCAATCCTCATGAAGCCAGGCTCTGCTGGGAAGGCCGCAGCACCCACGCTCGTCCCGTAGAGGGGTGGCACTGAGCAGCCCTGCAGCTCTCTGATCGCCTTATTCCATCCGCCATGGGGGTGCTCCACACTCTGCGGCACCGCATCGCGCCAAAACCCGCATATATGCCGTGCCGGCCGGCGCCTGCGCCAACTTCCGCCGATCACCATTCGCCGCTCCCTACTCGCCAGGGGTGGCTGTAAGGGCCGATTTCGTGGATTGGAATGGCCGCAAAGCCGGTGCATTTAAAGATCCAGGAGCCTGGCTTCAGAGCGAAATCCCCTCTCGCCGGAGCCAGGAAGCCAGGGTCGCCGGCCGTCTCCACGTTATCCATCACCTGTTCGCGGCCTCCGTCCCGGATCATGAAGGCGGTGCAACGGACGGCGACGTTGCGCCAGATGAAGTTCACGTCCGGCTGTTCGGCCAGTTGGCCCAGTGAAGGATAACGCGTGATGTAAGGCGGGTTGCGGATATCTACATCCTGTTCAAGGGCGCGGACGACCTCGGGGCTTTGGAGGAAGGTGCGCCATCGTTGCCCGCCCCAGGGCGAGAAGCTGAGGGCGTACTTGCAATCCACAAACAGGTTGTTCTCTACGATGTTCTCTTTGCCGCCGTGGATCTGAACGGCGCCGAAGCTACCCTCGGAGGCTTTCCAGAAGAGATTGCCATAGATCACGACGCCGCTGATGGCGTCATCGAGGCGTACGCCGGCATGCATCAGGCGGTCGGTTCCGTCGCCCATATGGTGGAAGAAGTTGTAGCGGATGACCACGCCGCGATACGACGGGTTGAACCACATGTCCAAGGCGCCTTGGTCGTCCGTCTCAGTGATTACGTGGTGGATCTCGTTGAACTCGATCACATGATCGTTCCCCTCGATGCGGAGGGCGTGTCCCGGCGAGTTATAGATGCAGTTGTGGGCAATGCGTGCGCCCACTCCTTCCGCCAGTACAGCGGGTGTGTAGGTGTGGTCCCACTGAGAAAAGTCGTGGATGACGCAGTTCTCCACCACGTTGTTGCCCGGTGTGAGCGTTTTGCGATCGCCGCCTGAGACAACGACGCCGCCGCGGGCGAGTTCATGCAGGAGGCAGCCAAAGACGAGACAATCTTGTGCATGGTTCAAGACGATTGCTGTGCCGCCCAGCTTCCGCAGCACGCAGCCTTCGATTGCAATGCGGGTGCAGCGGTCCCCCTCGATGCCCGTTGATGAGCCGGCTTCAAAGCAAAGGTGCTGGAAGCGGATGTCGCTGGCATCCTGCATCTTCACGAAGGGGCCATCCAGTGCCGAGAGTTCGATCGTCGCGTGCTTTGTGTCCGCTGGAGGGATCAGGTAGACGCGCCGGTTTGCCCGGTCCAAACACCATTCACCGGGAGTTTCGAGTTCTTCAATCAGGTTGTAGGCGAACCAGGGCATTCCGGGGCGCGGAGTGTAGGCTGATGGCTGCGCCGTGGTGATGGAATGGCGTTCCGTGTTCACAGAAGCGAGGCGTACTGCGGTGTCGGCCCACAGCCATCCCCAATAGCCGTGCAGCCAGGCATCTGTTGCGGATACCCATTGATTTGGGCGTTCGCCGTAGTATTGGAAGGTGAAGCCGCGGCCATCCCCGCCTGCGTCAAGGATTGGGCCGGTTAGGACCCACCCCTTCTTAGGCCAGCGCGCCAGCGGGAGGGCTCGGCCGTTCCAGTACAGGCGGGGCACTGGGGCGGCCGCAAAGCCCACTCCATGCGGCGCCAGCGGCGCCACGGCAGCGGCTTCGTTCGGGCTCAGGTCGGCTTCCAATACCTTGGAGCGCGCTGGGGAAGGGATCTTGGCCAACACGGAAGCATCGGTAACCGGCTTGAAATGGCGGAGTACGATGGACCCGTTGAAACACACCTTGGCTCCAGGAAGTGCGGAATAAATGATGGGTGATGCCTGCGAGCCGCTGTCTTCGTGGGTGAGTATGACCGGCGATGCCACAGGGTACGTTCCAGGCAGGAACAGAACCCGTATTCCTCCCCGGGGAAGCGTGCCCAGGGTCTTGATGCGCCGGATTGCGGCTACGGCGCCGGCAAACGACCTCAGAGGATTGGCGCGCGTGCCGGGGTTCGCGTCCGAACCTGTAGGGGACACATACAGGGTCCGACCGGGTTTGGGATCATTTGGGACGCGGGTGCGGCCGTTGGACGAATGCTTCATGGCGCCGGCTCCGATGCGGCGGGCGAGGTCTTGTGCCTCGAGACGGTGACTGGCTGGGGCTACACGGTCGGACATGATTTCCTGGAGTGTGAGGCGTGCCGCCTTGACATCGCCGAGAGCTATTTGCGAGCGCGCCAGCAGGAGCTGGGCGTAACTGCGCATGCCGTAGGGTCCCCCGTCGGCAGATGCGAGCTTGGCGTAGAGGCGGGCAGCCTCAGAAAACTTCCCGGCGCCGCGAAGCAGGTGCGCCTCTTCCAACTGGATCTGCCGCCGGAGGGTTTGAGGCGTGTCTTTCCATGACATTACGGTATTGTATGTCCGGAGGGCGTGGGAAACGGCTCCTGCGCGTCCGAAGGCGCGAGCCGCTGATATGAGGAGCGCCCGCCGTTCTGCGGGGCTTACATCTCCTTTGGACAGGCTCATCAGAAGGTTGGCAGGCAATCCTGCATTATCCAGACCACGGGCAGCAAGCCGCATCAATGCGGTTCGGCGCAGGGCCCATTGCGTTCGGGCATCGGCGAGGATGGCGCCCAGCGCACGGAACGCGGTGCTTTCCCTGCTCATGTCTTCGGCGCACCGTGCCAGCAGCAGGCGGGCAACGGCGCGGAGATCAGGCGGCACGTTCGCCTCTTTGATGACGCGCGCGCAATCGTCCACGCATGCAGAGGGATCCCGCCTCTTGATTGCCTCTTCGGCATGAAGCAGGTAACCGGCGCCGGGCGGCAGCGCCGCAGCGTTCAGGAAACGCTTCAACACGAAGTCGGCTCCTACCGGCTCCGGATAGAGGGTAACTTCTGCTACGTCGAGCTTCACCGAGCCCCAGCCCGCGTCTGCATACCCGATGCGGAAACGATCGCCCGGCGTGAAGGGCCCACTGTACGCAGCGCTGCCCGCCAACACGCCGTCTAGGTAAAGGCACATTTCCCGGCGGTCCCAGGTAGCCACCAGGTGGTGCCACACGCCGTCGGGAAGCGGCCCGCATCCGAAGAGGCCTGCCGAGCTGTTGGGGCTGGGCCGTCCGATCTCAAATCCGAAGGTCTGTTCCGGATACGTCGTCGTGACACGGAAGCCGTCCCAGTACCCGCCGCCTACAGCCACGAGGGTGCCGTTCGTGGCACCCCCGTTCCCTCGGATGGCTCCCGGACCATTCTTGCGGAACCAGATCTCCACGGCAAATCCAGCGGGCCCGGGCATGAACGGTAGAGCCGCCAAAGATCCCCGATCTATCCGCAAGGCCTTGGTGCGGGCTTTGGGCCCTGGAACGAGCCCGACCCCCTCATCCGCGAGTGCGTTGCTGTGTACTGGTTCATACTGCAGCGTGTCAGGATCGTTGGCGACGGCGCCGGCGCTTTCGAGGACGCGGGTGGCCGGGAAGGCGTAACGCCTCTCAATGGAGGGGTGTTGTGGGGCGGCAGAAGGCAAAGGCGATGCACTTGCCGCGGAGCAGCCGATTTGCATCGTCGCGAGGCACCAGGCAAAAGCTGCCGGGAGAGAAACCTGCCGAAAGCCGATCATGAGGTGTCCTCTTTTGGAATGTAGCAATGTCCCACACCAGGGTTAGTCCGGGAACGCGTTCTTTCCTTCCATGGCCGTAGAGGGTTCACAGGGTTTTGTGGCGAACCAACGGAGGGGCCTTGAAGGACGATGATGCTGCGGCCCACATGGGGGAGGGAAGAGTGCAATGAATGCTGCGTGCGTTTTGGGTGTTGCGGCAGCCGGATTGGTGGCATTGGCCTTTGCCCGGCCCTCGATGGGAGATGGCCGCCGGTACTACGCGCATCCATCCGTTGAAGATCGCTTCGGCGTAATCGCTCCCTGGTACGGGGGCTCCAATGGCCAGGTGGATTGGCGCGTGCATGTGGCAGCAGACACGCTCAAGCGCTATCCGTGGACCGAGCATCCCCAACCTGCTCCGCATTATGTATTCAACGGCCATTGGCGCATCGCCCCGGACGGCACCATCACGATACCGGAACTCGGCGATTGGGACAATGGAGACCTCGGTCAGCGGGCCGCGTATGTGCTGGTGTCGCTGGTGGATTATTACCGATACAGTGGAGATCCTGCATCGCTGGGGCACATTGCAATCATGGCGGATGCGTTGCTGAAGTATGAGTGCACAAGTTCGAAACACCTGTGGCCGGGCTTCTTGGTTAGCGTGCCCAATCGGGGGAAAGCGTACGGCCACGCCGATGAACACGGGTTGATCCAATTGGATATCGCCGCCGAGGCCGGTATCGGGCTTTTGAAAGCCTATGAATTACTGGGCGAGAAGCGCTGGTTCGACGCCGCCAAACGATGGGCAGATGCCTTGGTCGGCCACTGCAGGACCCACGAGGTCCTCTCGCCATGGCCGCGATACGCCAATGCCGAGGATGCGGCGTGGGAAGATCTGCAGACAGGCGGTGTGGTTTTCATCCTCGAATTCCTGGATGAAGTGATGCGGTGCGGTTATCGCGGACGCAATGGTGCGGTGCTTCACGCCCGGGAAGCTGGGGTCGCATACCTTAGAGACGTATTGCTGCCCCGATGGACGGTGGATGACACATGGGGTCGCAACTATTGGGATTGGCCTGATCCGGTACAAGCCGAGAATGTTACGGAGTTTGTTGCCCGATACTTGATGGCGCATCCCCGCGAATTCCCCAACTGGCGGCGGGATGTGCGCAACATCTTGACGCTCTTCCTAAACCGTACCTCTGTGGCTCCGGGATCCGGAGGCGGGGTCTTCAGTGGGGCGTGGGCTTATCCGGAATCATCCGGTTGCTGCGGCAGGTCCTTGTGGTACGGCCCGCTCGAGTTGGCCCCGGTGTACGCAGAGTATGGGGCTCGGACCGGCGATGCGTGGGCCAAAGAGATGGCGCGAAGGCAGCTCATCCTAGCCACGTACGATGCTAATTCCGACGGGGTTGTAGAAGACAACATAGATGGCGGGGTGATTGTTGCGGGAGATTGGTTCAAGATCGCCCATCCCATGGCTCTCAAGCATTGCCTCAACGCTCTCGCTTGGCTTCCCGACACCTTGGGACCCACGGGCGAGAACCATATCATGCGGGCATCCTCTGTGGTGCGCAATGTGCACTACGGGTGCGGCAGATTGGAGTATGACATCTTCGATGCGCCTCCGGGCTCTTCCGAAGTTTTGCGGCTCGCATACGTGCCCACGAGAATAGTAGCAGATGGGGATGAGCTGCCTCGCACCGAACGGAATGCCGGCACTGGGTGGAGTGTGCGTCGCCTAACCGGAGGAGACTGCCTCGTAACGGTTCGACACGACGGGAAACGCCATATTGTGGTCCTGGGCCCGGATCCGCAGCAGCAGGTTCCCGCCGGCCGGAAGCTCGCGTACTCGTTCGAGGGGAACCAGGTGCGCGTTTTGGGTTCCGTCGGACCCAGTGGCGGGCTGGCGCAGCTCATCCTCGATGGGAAACCCCTGCGCACTCTGGTGGATTGCTGGTGTCCCCAACATCGAAGCGGTCAGGTTCTCGCCTGGATCAACGGACTGGCGAACGGCCGGCACACGCTGGAGGTCCGTCCTCTCGAAAAGAAGAACCCGCTTTCCAGGGGCGTTTTGGTGCAGTTGGAGGCGTTCCAAAGCTTCGGCCGTGTCGTTGCGCGGAATTGGGGCGCCGGGGGCGGGCCGAGGGGTGCGCAACGGGTAATCTTCGGGTATTCCCAACGCGTTGACTATCGGGATCACCAGGGGAACTCATGGCGGCCTGCCACAGAATGGGTGTCGAGGATCGGGCACCTTGCAGACATCGTGCGCAGCGCATGGTTCACCGCTCCTACGCGAGACGTGGTCTTCAACACGCGTGATGCCGAAATCTATCGGTACGGCGCCCATGCCAAGGATCTCACATTCTACTTCACGGTAGGGCCGGGATCCTATACCCTTCGCCTTCATTTCATGGAGGATCGGCGGCGTGATGCTGCTCAGCGTCTCATGACCATCCGGGTCAACGGGCGGGTAGCAGCCGAGCATCTGGATATCGCGGCCGCGGCGGGAGGATACTACAGGGCTTTCGTGTGGTGTCTGCCGTCGGTGGAGCCGCGTAACGGAGTAGTGGAGGTGCAAGTAGCCGGTGAGGGGGAAGCTGAAGCGGTGCTGCGGGCGGCGGAACTCCTTCCTTTGGGGAGGTAAGGCTGGAGTCCTCCCCGCGGCACTCGGGTCCCCGCAACAGGGAATGTGCCCTACGTGCTGGCGGCGCCGACCGCGCGGGAGGCCCGTCCGATGTATAATACATTGCGCAAGGGCGGGATGCGAGCATTCGTGGGATAACCGCTTAGGGCCCGAGGAACCAAAACGGCATGGACAGAGAGGCTTTAGGGGGCCCCATCCGCAAACAGGCAAAGCAGATTTTTGGAGGAGCCGCGCTCTTTGCGGTGGCCATGGGAGTTTTCGGCGGGCTTTTGGCCTACCCAGTGCACGGCCTTCCGATGTGGGAGTGGTGGCGTGAAGAGCGCTCCGGGCGCATATTCTCGCATGCTCAAACACGGAGAAGGGTCGTAGCGCTTACGTTCGACGATGGGCCCGATCCACGGTACACTCCCGCGGTGCTTCGGATCCTCAAGAGTGAGGGTGTCCACGCCACATTCTTTGTGTGCGGCGACATGGTGCGGGCCCATCCGGGGTTGCTGCGCGCCATCGTCCGCGATGGGCACGTCGTAGGGAACCATACGGACACTCATCCTCACCTGGAGCTGGAAAAGGTGCCGGAAATCCGACGTGAGATCGAAGGGTGCGAGCACGAGATCGAAACGGTTGCAGGTGAGCACACTTACCTGTTCCGACCGCCGCGCGGTCTTTGGAGCCGGGGCGCCTTTACTGTGATACGTCGGTCCGGCTACCACATCATCCTTTGGAGCCTTGCCTTCGACCGTGAGGCGATCCACAACCCCGCTGCCTTGCGGCGCCGCGTGGTAAGTCGCGCAGAACCGGGGGATATCATCCTGCTTCACGACGGCGCTCATACTACCCGGGACATCCGGCGTGCCACAGTACGGGAACTGCGAGGGGTGATCCGCGGGCTCAAGCAAAGGGGCTTCACATTCGCCACCGTCCCCCAATTGTTGCGGATAGCAGGAGACGAAAGAGTGCGGCCTCTGCGTTGTGCGCTCAGAAGGTGAAATCGAAGGCATCGTTCAGGCGGACGGTGGCGTAACTTACCACCGATAGGCCGCTGAGGAGTGCCAGCCAGATAAGGCCCACCTGACCGTTGTCCGACACGCGCAGTCCCACGAAGAGCCAGATGAAGCCGATGACGGACCACACCATGATGCTGCCCAGGGTCATTGCCCAAAAAAGCACCTTGCAGAACGCATGGCGCATGAAGATTAGGATGCCGGGTGCGCACACAACCGCGCCTGTCCAGAAATAGTCGGCCCATGTGGCGCCAGGATGATTGGGATCGGTCTTAACTAGGAATTGGCCGCAATAAACCGCGGCGAAGCCTAAGGCAATCCAGGCGAGCCCCAGCACGTCGAAGCCCCAGGCTCGGGGCGGCGTGGTGTCCGGCGGCACGGCGCCGGCGCTTACGACCTCCAGGGGCTTTCCGCATTTGGCGCATTCCCGTGCCCCTTCGGCGTTCTGAAAGCCGCATACTTTGCAGAAGGTGAGCACCATTACCTCTTCGGCCGGTTGGAGAAAGCTGGCCTGCGCGTCTGCGCTGCCCCGCTGGGAGGCAGATTTCTGAGCGGATGGTCCGGAACGGCTTACAAGAGGTTCCTGAGCCGCTAAGTTCGGCTGAACCGGGGGGCTGCCAGAAGGGACGGGTTCACCCTGAACGATCTCGCCCGTAAGCGTCCGGCGGCCAGGAGACGTAGGTTCTGCGTCAAAGTGGATGAGTTGCGCGGCCGAGGTGTCCCGGGTTGCTTGGGTGTTCGGCGGGGATGCCTCAGATTTCGGCGCGTTGAGAGGAGCGCCACACTGCCAGCAGGTTTGTTCGCCCTCTACACAGGGCGCACCACAAGCCGGGCATTCGATGCGCCGGATGAAGCTGTGCCCCGATGCTGGTGTGGTTGGATCCTCCATAGTGTCACTACCGAGTACCCTCGTATGAATGCTGGCGCCCGTCTCGCCAAGACTTGAAGACCGGCATCTCCTTGAACCATGGGTGTGACGGCAAGGTTTCCGGCGGCGCTGTTTTCCGTTCGGCGCAAGGACTGGGAGCGGGGTGGCGCAGGACCCGTTAGAATTCGGCGGAGCCCGGCGTCCGCGGGAAGGGGATGACGTCGCGGATATTCTTCATGCCCGTAAGGTACATCAACATCCGCTCGAGCCCCAGGCCAAAGCCGGCATGAGGCGCTGTGCCCATCTTGCGCAGTTCCAGATACCACCAGTAATTCTCTTCCGAAAGGCCGGCTTCCCGTATCTTGGCAAGCAGTACGTCGTAGCGCTCCTCCCGCTGGCTCCCCCCGATGATCTCTCCGATGCGAGGTACCAGCACGTCCATCGCCCGTACCGTTCGACCGTCCTCGTTCATGCGCATATAAAAGGCCTTGATCTCCTTGGGGTAGTCGGTTACGATTACGGGTTTGCGGAACTTCTCCTCGGTGAGGTATCGCTCGTGTTCGCTCTGGAGGTCCGCTCCCCAGGTTACGGGAAACTCCCACGCCCGGTCCGCCTGTTGGAGGATCTTCACGGCTTCGGTGTAGGTGATGTGTTCGAAGCTGGAACGAGCGACGTGATCCAGTGTGGTCAGGACCGTGTCGTCCACCCGCTTCGTGAAGAATTCCAGGTCCACCTGGCAGTGATCCAGTACGTAGGCGATGATGGATTTCAGGAAT
>JBMFSQ010000035.1:0-33954 GCA_049967475.1 Chthonomonadales bacterium
GCCGAGGCCATCCTGGACAAAATCGGCAAGCTGCCGAAGCGGCGCCTCGGCTCCCGCATGGGCAACATGGAGGTGTCGCGCATCGTGTACTGCCAGGACAATAACCCTGAGATGATTGGACCGTGCCTGGCAGCCGGGATGAACTTCATCCACAAGGCTTCCTATTGGCCCAGCCGGGATGCGGTTCCTGCCGAACTCAAGCGGCTGCCCCGCGAGAGTTACTACACCGACATAACGGTGGACAACACATCGCCCGGGCACAATCCCGACAATTACGATGAAGCCTACAATCAGGTCATCGAACAGCTCGACCGCACCGGCTTCAAGTACTTCGACATCTTCCGGGCTCACTACGGTTGGCACACACTGGCTAGCTTCAACAAGGGCAAGAATGCTTCCTACGAGGCATTCAAGCGGTTGAAGCGCGAGGGCAAGGTGCGCTACTTTGGGGTGAGCCAGCACGCGGCACCCCGTGAGAACTACGAGAGGTACGCCACGATGATCCAGGCCCAGATCGAGTCCGGCGTCATCGACTCCATGCAGCTTTGGATCAGCTACACGGCCACTCCCGACGAACTCGAGGCTTTCTACAAGGCGCATAAGGCCGGCATCGGTGTCACTGCGATGAAGACGATCGCGCAGGGGTTCGGCAAGATGCGGGGAGATGCCGAGCGTCAGGCGGAACTGAAGGCGGCTGGGATGCCGGGCCGGGCGTGCATCCGCTATGTGCTTCTAGGCTTGAAAGGGCCGGATGGCAAGCCTTATGTGGATTGCTGCGTCAGCTCCCTCAGGAACTTTCAACAGCTCGAGGAGAACCTGGGTGCCGTCGCCGACCGGGCTGCCTCGCTGGACGGTTTGGAGATCGCTGCATAGTCCCTGTATAGACCGGATTGGTAAACGGGTGGGTGCTTCTCAGACGGGCGCGCCACATCGCGGAAGCTAATCGCACGCGTGAAAGCACCCCCCACACCAACCCTCCCTGCCCGCGGGGAGGGGGTTTTCACTTTTGGGGCTCTAACTTCTGACGGAGGTTGCCTTCGCCTGCGGTGCAATCTCGGAGGGCGTGGCCGGCATCTCGGTTTGGGCCCGTTTACCCGCAGCGCACCACGAAGGGTCTGCCGGCTGTACCGCGCCGGCATATGTGCCGGTCTGCAAGAGCCGGGCCGGCTGATCTGTGAACAAAGGAGCCTCGAGAGCGTCTAAAGCATCGAACAAATCGGGCCGGGGTATCGGTTGCGGCTCCGCGGAGCATGGGCCGCGCCGGCCACTGAGAATGGGGATCGCTCTCTTGGGGAATGCAAAGGTGATCGCTGTGACAGATGCGGACCGTGCCCTCGTGCTCCGCTGCCAGGCAAACGATGCGCAGGCATTCAACGAGATCGTCGCGCGCTACAAGAACCGCGTGTTCAACTACATCTGCCGGATGATCGGCGCGGGACCCGACGCCGAAGACCTAGCCCAAGACACGTTCGTGCGGGCGTATCTCAGCATCGGGTCCTTCGAAAGCCGGGCTACCCTCAATACGTGGCTGTTCCGCATCGCGACCAACCTCTGCATTGACTACCTCAGGAGAACGAGCCGAGTGAAGTGCGTCTCCATCTCGAGGCACGCGGACGAAGACGACGCCGCCGCCGATGAGGACTGGAGCATTCCCGACGACCGGTTCGAGCCTCAGCAAGCTCTTTTGGCCAAAGAGTTGGACCGCGAGCTCAATCGCGCCTTGATGGAGCTGCCGGAAAAGCAGCGTTCTGTAATCGTTCTCTTCGATATCGAAGGAGTTCCCTACGAGGAGATTGCCCACATTCTTCGCTGCCCGTTGGGGACTGTGAAATCGCGATTGTTCTCTGCGCGGATGGCGCTGCGCAAGCGCCTTGAGCCCTACGTGAATGGCTCTTTGGAAGAACCCGGCGGGAAGAGGAGTAAAGGGAAGGAATGGCCAGCACGATGAATTGCAAACGCGCGCAATTCCTGCTTTCCGAATATCTGAACAACACGTTGCCGGCGTGCGATGCCATGGGTGTGCAACGCCACTTGGCCGAGTGCAATGAGTGTGCGCGGGCGTTCCATGAATTGCGGCGTACGGTGCGCCTTCTGGCCGACGCCCGGCGCTACTGCGTTCCCGACACGTTCGGTCAAGATCTTCAACAGCGCCTCGCGAAGATGCAACCCAGAAGAGGACTTTGGGCTCGATTGGACCGATTTGCTGCCGGTGTCCGTTATTGCCCGCGCTGGTCGCTGGGGTTGGCCGCCGCTGCTTTGGGCGCGGTGTTCGTATACGCCATGGGACTTCCCTTTGGCGCTCACCCGAACCTCCAGTCGGACGGGGCACTGGAAGCCTCGATTGTCCGGGATGCCTTTCGGCAGAACGTGGCCCTGTCAGCGGCCGATCCTTTTGCGGATCTCGCAGCAGCGAACCTGACCGCCCACGCCTCCAATTCAGAGGCCGATGCCAGATCCTCCCTGGAGTAGCCGGAGCGCTTATCATGACGGCCCAAGCTCTTACCAATAGGATCCAGTGGCGAATGGCGAATAGCAGACGGCGAGCAGCGAATAGGGGGCTGCAGGCTGGTCTTAGCCCGTGGGTGGGGGCATGGGATCGGATTTCTTTGAGGCTGGCGCGCGCTGCCGTATGCGGGCCTTTGTTCGTGTGTGCACTGTTCTTCGGTATCGTGCCGAGCTCAGGTTGGGCCCAGGTGCGTAAAAATGTGCATCCTGTAATCCGTTTGCCGGGGCGGCCTGCTGTGCGCAGACTGGCAGGCCAGCTTCGGCGGCCGATGAACCTTCGGATAGATCCCGAAGCGCGGCAACTGGTGTTGCTCTATCTCCGCAAGGGCATTCGCCAACCGTACACGGGTGAGGAGATCACGCGCATCTTGGAGGGACGGTTGGTGGAGAGCCGGCAGAATGTTACCTACGGCGGGCCGGGCCGAATCCGCATGGAATACGTCAGCCCCCCTGCTATGAAGGGCGAGATCCTGCTCATCACAGGCGGCCGCATGTATCAGTACCGCCCTTCCCGAGGAGACATTCTGGATGGCATGGCATCGGGCGCCGAACTCGCAGAACGGGTAAGGGAGATTGCCGCCGGTTTACGTTCCGGCCAAATCACCGCCCGCGTCGTGGGGGATGAGCTTGTAGCAGGGGTGTGGACCACCATCGTCGAGATCCGTTCCATACGAAGCGACGAGTGGTTTCTCCGCTTCTGGATTGATCCGAAGACCGGCGTACGGCTGCGCTTCATGCGGCTGGATGGCCAGGGCCGAGCTATGGCCGAAACCACCTTCGCGTCCATAACCTACCTTCCATCTGCCGATGGACGCCTCTTCAGCCCGGCGAGCCTGCCCCAGGTGCCTCATGTGCCGCGCTTGCCCAACACGCCTCCGCTTGCGAGCGTGGAAATGGCCCAGGCGCAGGTTGGGTATGCCATCCGCGTACCGGCGCTCCCCGATGGGTATCACCTGAACGGCGTATGGGTTGCTCCAGACCCCGTGGGGCGCAAGACCACGATCCTTCGGTACACGGACGGCGTGAACAACTTCGCATTGTTTGAAACTCCTCTGCCCGCAGGGCGCGGCCGGCCCAATGCAGCCCCCTGGATCCGGCCCCGTTTGGGAGTGGCCCATTGGACGGCGTACGGCCTTGCCTTCACCCTCATCGGCCATCTGGCGCCGCACGAGTATCGGCAGATTGCCGACAGTCTTCGCTGAACGCCCAGGTGGCGCGGCGGCCGGAGGCAATCAGCTTGGGGCCGCAGCGACCTGCTCCGCATAGACGCAGCTCCTCCCGCCTTTGCGGCGTGTTCCACCGTTGACTAGGGTATGCACCGGGGCTGCCGGATCAGGGTTTGGATGCTGTGATGCTCTGCCTGTTTTTGGTTGACACCTGCCGCGCCGACCGGAAGCAGGGGTTCTGCCATGATGCGCCAAAGGATTAGACGATGCAATTCTTGTGTAGGAGCGGAACCCATGAGGGAGCGGCTTGCCGTTGACGGGGGTACACCGGTCTTTCCGGAGGGTTTGCCGAGTGCCGGAGGAGGCCCCGGCGTGACCCTAATGAATGAAGAAGAGATCGCTGCCGTGGCCGCAGTCCTTCGGAGCGGCAAACTCTTCCGGTTTACGGAAGGCAGTCAGGTGCGCGCGTTCGAGCAGGAGGCTGCTGAGTGGCTTGGGGTACGCCACGCCCTGATGGTGAACTCCGGAACCAGCGCTCTCGTTTGTGCGTTGGTTGGCGCGGGTATCGGGCCCGGGGATGAAGTGATCGTTCCGGCGTATACGTACATCGCCACGGCAGCGGCGGTGGTGGCGGTAGGCGCGGTACCCGTCATCGCTGAGATAGACACCTCTTTGGGGCTCGATCCTGCGGATGTGGAGCGAAAGATTACCCCGCACACCCGGGCCATACTCCCGGTGTACATGCAAGGGGTGCCGGCCCGCATCGGCGCCATCACGGCTGTCGCCAAACGCCACCGGATTGCTGTGATCGAGGATGCTTGTCAATGCATCGGCGGCACCTACCGGGGCAAACCCGTTGGGACCTTCGGAGTTGCAGGGGCGTGGTCTCTCAATTTCTTCAAGATCATCAGCGCAGGCGAAGGGGGCCTTGTCTTCACCGACGATTACCGCGTTTACGAGCGGGCCTGCTTCGCATCCGACCCTGCGCTGCCTATGTGGATGAAGGACAGCATCGCCCAGGAGGGATGGGACACGCCGCCATTCTCCTTCCAGTGTTACCGGCCCAGTGAGATGCTGGGTGCTGTTGCCCGGGTCCAGCTCTCGCGCCTCAACGCGATCCTCGAGCACACCCGCAACCTCAAACGCACCTTTGTTGCGGCCCTGGAGGAACCGCGCGGTTACCGTTTGCAGCACGTGGATGACCCGGACGGGGATTGCGGCATCAGTGCGGCGATCTTGGTGGACGATGCCGGCCTCGCAGCGCGCTATGCCGACGCCCTTACCGCAGAAGGCCTCCCGTGCGGCACCGCGCACAACGAGGGATTTCCTGACCGCCACATCTACCGCTACTGGGATTCCATTTTGGACAAGAGCGCTCATCACAAGAATGCCAGCCCATGGGCGCATCCGGCATATCATGGCAGCGTGGAGTATAGCCGGGATATGTGCCCGAGGACGCTGGACCTTTTGAGCAGGGCTATCCGTTTCGGTTTCAACATGCGGATGAGCGCCGATCATGCCCGCCGAATGGCCCACGCTGTGAACAAGGTGGATGCTGCTCTCGGCGGATTGCAGTAAAGGGCCGTTGAATGTACTTTGGTGACCCTCTGGGCGCGCTCTGGCCCGATGTGGGTATCATACAAGGGCACCCATCCATCGTTAGCGGGACCTGCGTTTGCCGACACCCTGCACCGATTTGTACATCCATTTAGACCACGTATCGCGCCGGTTCGGCAGGCTGCGGGTCCTCGACAACGTGTGCGCCTCGGTGCGCCGTGGAGAGGTTCTCGTAGTCACCGGCTGCAACGGATCGGGAAAGAGCACCCTCTTGCGTATCATCGCCGGCTTGCTGGCACCCAGCTCCGGCCAGGTGCACATCCGCGTGAACGGTAGCGATACGGACCGGCCCGCGCGGCGTTCCCTGATGGGGTACGTGGCGCCCGATTTGGCTCTTTACCCCGAGCTGACCGGCGTGGAAAACCTGGTCTTCTTCGCACGGCTGAGAGGCATCACTTTGGACCGCGAACGGCTTGCGTCGCTGCTGGGGAGCGTGGGTCTCAAAGGACGGGGACGGGACCTCGTGGGCAGTTACTCCTCCGGCATGCGGCAGCGCCTCAAGTACGCGTTCGCATTGCTCCACGAGCCCCCGATTTTGCTGCTCGATGAGCCTACCGCCAACCTGGACAAAGGCGGCGTCGCCATGGTTCAAGATATTCTGCTTCGCCAGCGGAGCCGCGGGACAGTGGTGCTTGCCACAAACGAAGCCGCTGAATTGATGTGGGGGGACGCTATTGTTGACCTCAACGCTGCCTGATCCCCCGTTTGACGCTTTCAGGCGGAACACCCGCGCGTCCGATGGGTCAGCCCACTCTGAGGAGCCGGGTTGCAATGGTTCCCCTGGGCCGATCGAGAGGGCGAACAGCGCCGATCATCCGCCCGCCCCACATTCGGAGATTGGCCAGCCTGCGAAGCCAAGTGCCGACACGCTGTTTGTGGGCACAGGCCGTTCGTCTCCATGGACGCAGGCGATGGCTGTGCTCACCAAGGATCTGCGCTCCGAACTGCGAAACCGGGCGGCAGTGAATTCCGTGTTGCTCTTCTCGGTGACGGCTCTTGTGGTGGTCGGATTTGCTACAGGATCGGCCAAGCCCAGCGCCGAGGTGAAGGCGGCGCTGCTGTGGATCGTCCTCTTCTTTGCAGCTTTCTCGGGTCTATCCCATATCTTCCTGCATGAGGAAGAAGCAGGAACATCCATGGCCCTCCGGCTTACCGCGCGTCCCGAGGCAATCTTCTTGGGCAAGTTGCTGTTCAACCTGTTGTTGATGATGGGGATTGCAGCCGTCGTCACCCCGCTCTATTGGGTGCTGTTGGACGTTCGGCCGGAGGTTGCTTGGGGCTATGCCGCAGCGGTGGCGGTCGGATGCATCGGCCTTGCTGTCGCGGCCACGATTGTGGCGGCGATTATCGCCAAGGCTCGAGGGAAAGGCGCGCTCTACGGAGCCCTTGGGTTTCCGATCCTCATCCCTCTCCTCTTCATGGCAGTGGATGGCAGCCGATCGTGTCTCGTGCCCGGGGTGCCCCTTGCCGCGCTCGTGCGGGATCTGATTGGAATGGCCTCCTTCGCCGTGATGCTCGTAACGGCATCCCTGCTGCTCTTCCCGTATGTATGGGAGGATTGACCCTTCCCGATGCCGGCGTGATGGCGGCTGTGTGCGACGCCCGGTTGCCGCAGAAGCCACACTGCGGGCGCTTGGGGCTCGAAACGGACACTTGTGTGGGGAACGCGGTTGCGCAGTTACCGCAGTACGGTATACTAGGAACACCGGTCCCATTCTTCAGCGAATAGGTTGAGGGATACGGTTGGATGATGCTGTTCGAGCAGCCCACGGATTGAAACACATGAAGGGCATCTGGTGGAAACTGCTGACCGGGGTATGGATGACCGCCGCCATTTGGGCTGCGTATCTCAAAGCCGGGCCCGCTGAGGGCTTTCCCTTTCCAGACGGCGCCCGCATCATCTTCTTCCATGTGCCGTGTGCTTGGTTTGCCTCTCTCGCATATCTGATGGCGTGCGGGTATAGCATAACCTTCCTGAATAGCCTGGCGCGGAGCGGATGGGAGGCGGCACGACGGTGGGACCTCCGAACATCCGTGTCCATGGAGCTGGGCTTTCTCTTCGCCGCCCTTACGACGGTGTCGGGGTCCATTTTCTCCAGGCTGGAATGGGGAGCCTATTGGAGCTGGGATCCCAGGCAGACTTCAATCCTGGTGATCCTTCTCATCTTCGCGGCCTACCTCGTGCTTCGGGGCGCCGTCACCGACCCGGAAACGCGCGCCCGCTTGTCGGCTGTATACGCGTTGGTGGCTGTAGTGCCGGGCACATTCCTGATTTGGGTGCTGCCGCGCATCGTCTATACACTGCATGGGGATGCCAACAGGGCCGTGATCGGCGGGAACATCGGCAACAATTACCGCACGGTGCTCTACGGTTTCGCATTGCCGGCCTTCATCGGCTTGTTCACCTGGATGTTTCAATTGCGCCTTCGGCAGGAGGTCCTCGTGGAACGCCTGCGCCAGCCCTAGTTCGTTGCCCGAGTAAGGGAGTAACGTGTCATGGACCATATGGTTGCCGTTGCAGCCGTGCCGATCATCATTTGGGTGGGGGTTTTTCTGTTTATGCTCATGGTTGACCGAAAGTTGGCGGCTCTGGAAGCGCTGCATCAGGAGAAGGACGATCTATGAAACCTGCATACGTAGTGGCGTTTGTAATCCTGGTAGCTTCGGCAGGTATGACGCTCTTCGCGTTCTCCGGGTCCATTGCCGAGCATGTGACCATAGAACAGGCGGCCCAGAGACCGGGGGTGCAACTCCAGGTGCCGGGAGCCATCCTGAAGGACACGGTGACCTTTGCCGATGGCGCGCTTCGATTTGATATCGTTCCCGTGGAGCTCCTCCCTAAGGACGATGGCGCCAAGCTGGTGTCGGCCATGATCCCATCGGGAACGCCGCGCCTCACAGTGGAATACTCTCAGCCAAAGCCCGAAAACTTCGACAATGCCCGGCAGGTGGAGGCGATCGGCACCTATCGCAACGGCGTTTTTCATGCCACCACACTCCTGGTGAAGTGCCCATCCAAATACCGGGACAAAAAGAGCGGCTGAGAACCGATGGCATCGGGGCTGCGCGGGTACTCAGCAGCTCCTGTGGCGCCCGTGTCCGCTTGGGAAGGATTGCTGGATCGGGACCGCTCGTCATTGGTTTGGTTGGGGTGATGTGAGGAGAAGCTGCGTCCAGCCGCCTAGGGAGGGCAGGCTGTGACGGAGAGGCGTGTAGGGTGTTCGCGCGCCCAGGGAGGATCGGATGGAACCCGGCAAAATTGCGGTTGACATAGGGTTGGCGTCGTCGCTTTCGGCCATCGTGCTCTATCTGGCGGCTCTTCGGGGTAGTCGGAAGCTGCGGATTGCAGCACGGGTTGCCTACGGGGTGGCGGCAGTCTCAGGCATGTGCGCTTTCGCGCGGCTCATGTTTCTGGTAGTGCACAAGCAGTACCAGTTCGATTACGTCTTCCGGTATGTGTCCAACGATCTGGGCTACCCGTTTTTAGCTGCCGCCACGTGGGCAGGCCAGGAGGGCAGCTTTTTGCTGTGGACCCTGTGGACCTGCGTCATCGGCTTCCTGGTGCTATGGAAGGCAGGCCGTTGGGAAGCGCGCGTGATGCCGATCTATATCACGGCGCTTTGCTTCCTGTACGGCATCCTGCATTGGCTGAGCCCCTTTAGCGCCACCGTTCGGCCCGACGGGTGGCCCGCCGATTTCCCGTGGCCGCCTACCAATGGCCAGGGGCTCAACCCATCGCTTCAGAATTACTGGATGGCCATCCATCCGCCTACGATCTTCTTCGGCTTCAGTTCGCTGCTGGTTCCCTTCGCCTACGGCATCGCAGCGATGATTTGGCGGGAATATGAAAGCTGGGCGCCGCGCGTGATGCCGTGGGTTTTGCTCACTGTGGCTACTTTGGGACTGGGCTTGTTCATGGGCGGTTACTGGGCGTATGAGACGCTGGGATGGCATGGTTTCTGGGCATGGGATCCGGTAGAGAATGCATCCCTCTTTCCGTGGCTTGGTGCCCTCGGCCTGCTTCACGGCCTCATTGTTCAAAAGAGCCGCGGCGGAATGGGGAGAACGAACCTCTTTTTGGCCATTGTGGCGTGGATGCTCTTTCTGTACGGCACCTTCCTCACGCGTTCCGGTGTGCTTTCGGGTTTCTCCGTGCACGCCTTCGACATGATCGGCCGCAGCGCCCTCGTCTTGCTCATCGTGATGATCGCCTTCTACGGCGTTGTGGGTTTCGGGCTGTTGGGATGGCGATGGAGGCACATCCCCGGCCGTCCCATCTCCGACGCTCCCCTTTCGAGGGACACGGCTATGGTGCTCGCTGTGACGCTCATGATCGCCGCTTGTGCGTTTGTGGCGATCGGCACTTCGTGGCCGTTGCTTTCACGGCTGAGCGTGGTACGCGCGATCCCAGGGTTGTCGGCGTACTATTCTGCCAAGGGTATGAGCGTGCAGGCACCCTTCTACAACAAGGTGGGCTCCATGCTGCTGATCCCTGCGCTGTTGGTGATGGGGGCCGTGCCGTTCTTGGCGTGGGGCAAGACGAATGCAGACAAGTTCCTGTGGAGGGTAATCGTTCCCTGGTTCTGCGCCATCGGTGGAGGCGCTTTGATCCTGTGGTTTGCTCTCGTCCAGTCCAGCAAGGGCTTTGAAGTGGACACACCCAGGTGGCTGGTGGTCGCCATCGGTACGCTGGGTCTGTTTGCAGGGTTCGCCAACCTTGGCCTGGCGTGGAAGGTATTGCGGGCGAAGTCCATCTCTGCAGGGGGTTGGCTTGCCCACGTAGGCATCGGCCTCCTGTTTGTGGGTACGGTATTGGCTAATGTTTATGAGCAGACGGTAGGCTTCAATTTGATAGAGGGCGATCGGCCGGTACAAACGCCCTTTGGGTATTCCCTGCAGTTTGCCGGCTGGACCCACGATGGAAAACCATCGCAGGAAGTCGCCCGGGAGTGGTGGCAATTTGGACATGGGGTAAAGATACGCCTTGCCCCTACTTCGGTCGGCATGGGTTCGCCCCATGATGGGTCTGGTGCATCCGGGCAGCCGCCCGATGCCTTCGTCGTAACGGCTCCTGTGTTTCACAATCAGCAGCTCGAGATGAATGCTCGCCCGGGAGAACCTACCACGATGAGATGGCCGGTGATCCACCACGAGCTCTTCCGCGACGTCTATATTGCCATCGCCGATGATCCCAAACTCGAGCGGGTGCACGTAACGATTACGCCAGGGGAGACCCTACCCATTCCCGCCACCGATTACCGAATCCACTACACGCGCTTCTACCGGCAAGGCCAGTTTGGAATGGCGGGAACGGTGATGGGGGCCGAAATGGAGCTGATTACGCCCAACGGCAAGCGCATCCCCATTCGGCCGGGCCTGATGCTTGGCGGAGATGCCGGACCTACACCGGTCAACGAAATGATCCCCCAGTTGCCCGGAGCTGCTATTCTGGAGGGCGGAGTGGATGCGGCTACCAAGGCCGTTACGGTTGCCTTCGAACTGCCGGAGGCGCCGGCCCTATGGCGCGTGCCCATATCGGTTACGAACAAACCGTTTATAGGGCTGGTATGGCTGGGGGTGCTCTTGATGGGACTGGGCGCAGTGGTGGCGATGGCGAGGCGCGCTCTGGAGGCCGGCAGGGAAGTCGCTGCCGCCGAAGCCGCACAGGAACGGCCGGCAAAGGCCCCAGCCCGCACAAAGGACACGCCGCGCGTGCACCCGCGCGGACACCGTGCCAAGGCCCGTGCAGCACGATGAGCCTGTAACCTCCCACCTTGCACAGTCGCTGGCTCTTCGCTTCTTCGAGGCGCAGTGGATGCGAGAGGCTCGTCCGCGCAACGGGACGGGGCAGCAGGCGATGCTACGGGTGCGACGCCTGAACCGGTTTGCCGGTTTCCCCCGATTTCAGAAGGGCGCGTGTGAAGAGGAGCACCGGCCAGACTTCCTCCAGAGGCGCCCAGTTCGGACCTTCGCCGCGCAGAAGACGCGCAAAGGCATTGTCGGCTTCTCCTACACGGTACGAGGGCGTGTCGTCGCCATCGGGTACGGGAAGGGCTTCCAGGGGGGCCCACTGGCCTTGGGCGGCATCCGGCGACCAGAAGCATCGGCCATTCTCGAGCACGAAGTCCATCCCTTCACAGTGGATGTTGATCTGCTCCCGCCAGCGCCGGGCGGTGCCTACAAAGCAGAAGGTGGCCAAGGTGCCGTTGGAGAGTTCGGCAGTACCCTGGGCCGTAAGGGGAACGGCTGCGCCACGGTTGTCTACGCGGGCATGCACCCATCGTGCCCGGAGGCCGGTCATCCATAGAAGGGTGTCTATCTGGTGTCCGTTTGCGTCGTAGATGAAGCCGCCCGGGCACATTGCAGGATCGTGGCGCCACGTGCCCGATACGCCTGTAACCCAATCTTCGCAGTTGTAGACGCTTACTGCGTAAACAGAACCCCATCGGCCTGACTGGATCTGACGGCGCATCTCACGGATGGATGGGTGATATCGCCGGGGGTACGTCATCGCTACGTGGGTGCCGGCGCGGTCTCGCGCTGCGATGCACGCCTCCAGTTCTTTCGGTTCCAGGGTAAGCGGCTTCTCGCAGAGAACATGGAGACCTGCTGCGAGGGCATCCAAGAGTTGCGACACATGGCAGCCATCGGGTGAGGCGATGCATACTGCGTGGAGCCCGGCCTCCAGGATGCGGCGGTGGTCGGTGGAGACGAGCAGGGGTGGGGGCGAGATCTGAGATGCGAGCGATGCGGCCGCGCCTTCATTGGGATCGGCAAGAGCACATACGCGGACGCCCGGGATGGCCGCCATGCGTTTGGCATGGATTGCCCCGAGGGCGCCGCACCCTATGATGCCCACCTTGAGATCGGATTGCACGTTGTGTTCCTCGGAACGCATATCTGCCTTCGGTTCGATGATCCCGCGGGTTTTCCCTTCCTCCGGTGTGCCAGCATTCCTGGTATCCGTAAGGCGAGGGCAGCCCCAGGCGGGAAGCAGGAATCGTGCTTCAGCGGGGCGCACAACATAAGGCGGGGGATGCGCCGTTTCGCCCCTTACCATTATCTCGTGTGGAAGGACCTTTTGATCCATGAGTAAAGTCGGCATCGGCATCATAAGTTGGGCGCATGGGCATGTGAACGCATACGCCACGAGGATCCGCGGTTTCGAAGACGCGGAACTGATCTCTTGCTGGGACGATGATGTGGCCCGCGGTGAGCGGAATGCGCAGGCGTTCGGCATCCCGTTCGAGCCCCACCTGGAGGATTTGCTTTCGGACACGCGCATTGAGTGCGTCATCGTGGCATCGGAAACCAACAAACACGCCCAACTCTGCATCGAGGCAGCCCGGGCCGGTAAGGCGATCCTTCTGCAGAAGCCCATGGCCCTCACACTGGAGGATTGCGACCGCATCATCGCGGCTGTGGAGCAGTCGGGCATCTGGTTCTCGGTTGCATATCAGATGCGGCACGATCCGCAGAACATCCACATGAAACGCCTGGTGGAAGAGGGAGCCATAGGCCGGGTGGGTATCGTCCGGCGGCGGCACTGCATCCCGGTGCTGTTCAATAAGGGCTTCATTGAGGGTCCTAGCCGGTGGCATATATCCCGCGAAGCGAACCGCGGCATGTGGATGGACGATGCCTCCCATCCATGTGACTGGTTGGTGTGGATGCTCGGGCGGCCTAAGACGGTGATCGCGGAGATTGACAACGTACTGACCGATGTTGCCCCGGATGACGCCGGCTTCGCCGTATTTCGGTACCCCGGCGGCATCATGGCGGAGATCCACAACGCTTCCATCACGTGGGCCAGCGAGAACACTACGGAGATTTACGGCGACCGCGGCGTGATTATCCAGAACCATGGAGATGCTGTGTCCTGTTCTCCGCGGCCGCCCCACGCCATCGGCGTGAAACTATTCCAGAGCGACAAGGCAGACCTGGGTTGGCAGGATCAGGGTATCCCGATCCCGGCAAGCCATGGGGAGCGCATCGCAGGTGTTGCCAGACCCTTCGTGGATGCACTTAAGGCTGGGAAGCCTATGTGCCCGGCTCGCGAAGCCCGCATCAGCGTGGAGATGGTTCTGGCTGCCTATGAAGCTTCGGCAACGGGACGGCGTGTGGAGTTTCCGCCTGCTTGACGGGGTTACCCGGCCACGGCGCCACCGGAGAGCCAAGGAAGCATTAGCCGCCGGGCGGAACGGGCGCCTTCACGCGCTTTAGGGGTGCGGCAATCTCCCGGAGGCGCCATGCCGAAAATCCCGCTGGAATGGCTCCTAGTCGTCGTCTTCGGGAAGCACGACGATATGTCCGCTCCTTCGAAGCGTCTGTTGCAGGTGGTTTATCTGACCTTCGGCTTGGGCCACTTGCTGCTGAAGCACGGCGCGCCGAACGTATTGGTGGGTAACGATGGTCACCGCCGCGGCGATGCTGACGAAGAGAAGGAGGAGGGGCAGCCTGAGAGGTTTCGGGATCATTTCGTGATCTTAGCGGCCTCGCTTCTGAGCGTGGCCGTCGCTTCCTGCAGATGGACCAGCCGGTGGTACAGACGGTTGGAGGTTTGGCCCACCCGCCAGGTCCACACCATCCCGACGACCACGATTGCAAGGGAGAGCGCCAGGATCGCGAAGGCGGCCCAGGTGTATTGTTTGGCTGCGGCGGCGTCTTGGACGGGCACGGGTAACAACCTCAAAAAAGTGCCGGATCGGCCGGCGAATGGGTCCAAACTGATTATCGGAGGATCGGGAGGAAAGTCTTGAGGGATTTAGGGCTTGTTGTGATGTTGCTGGCCGTGCTTTCGCCCGCAGAACCGCTCAAAGGCCGGGCTGTGCAAACGCTCGACGGGCGCTGGCTCTTTCGAGAGCAGGCTGTGCAGGGTGCATCCGTGGCGGGCTGGGTCCGTGAGCCTGCCCCAGATGCTCGCGCCACGCAGGTGCCTTCCCTGTGGAACTGCGCAACGGCTCCTTCGTACCATGGCACCGGATGGTACTGGCGCACCTTTGAGACCCCCTCGGCGTGGAAGGACCAGAACGTGCGCCTCTTCATCCATGGGGTGGTGGGCAAGGGGATGTGCTATTTGAACGGCACCTTGCTGGGTTCAGTGTCCAGCCCCTACAGGCCCGCTCAATTCGACATCACCAAGCTCATCAAGTGGCAAGAACCCAATGTTTTGGCCATACGTGTGGAAGCCGCTGCGGCGGGACTGGGAGGTATCTGGAAAGACGTGGAACTCGTAGCATCCGATGAGGCCCATATCACGGGTGTGCTGATTGTCGCCGAAGCCAGCGGTTGGGTCACAGCCCGTGTGGACCTGGAAAACACGTCACAGAAAACCGGAGATGCCGAGGTATACCTCGAAGTGTCGGAGCTTGGGCAGAAAAAGCTCGTAGCTGAGACCATTCAGCACGTGGAAGTGTCTCCGGGGCGCAACCGAGCAGAGCTTCTTCTGCACGTCAAGAAGCCCCACCTATGGTCGCCGAACGCTCCATTTCTGTATTCTGCGCGCGTGTCTTTTCGGCAAGGGCGCGATATTTTGGACGATGTAGACACGGTGTTCGGCTTTCGCGAGGTTCGTGCTGAAGGCGGCCGGATCCTGATCAACGGCGCTCCCATGAATATCCGCTGGGCCACCGTCACGCCTTTGGCGGACGGCGCGCCTCAGACGCCTTGCAGCGACGAGTACGGGACTAAGGAGATCGAAGCCTTGCGCGCCAAGGGCTTCGGCGGAATTTGGGTGGCGCAAGGTCTGCTGTCCGATGCTGCTTTAGTTGCCGCAGACAAGGAGGGTATGCTCATTGCGGAGGGTTCCGAGGCGGGTATAAGCGCCCGGGATCTGGTGGCAGTGCACGGTGCGCACCCGTCGGTGGCTGTATGGCGGGCGAGCGGGATACAGGAAGAGGATGCCTTTCGCGCGGTGGATAACAGCCGGCCGGTGCTGGCGGTACCTCCCGCGGAAAATCCGTGAGACGTGGTGCAGTTTGGGCCTTCCTCATAGGACGCACCTTTGCCTGGCCCGATCTCCCGCACTGCTGAAGGCGGCTTTGGGCGAGGAGTTCGTGATCCAGCGGGACGCACCTACGCTGCGCAGGTTCGAACAGGCGATATCTTGATTTGCATAGAAGGGAGAAGGCACGATGTCCATTCCCTTGGAGATGCTGCAAAGTGAAGGGATCGCGTTTTTAGAGCTGTTGGAGGAATGGAAGTCCGGGCTGACGCCGCTTCCTTTAGAGACATACGTGCGTGAGGCCGGCGGCGCCGAGCACGTGGGCATCTTCTGTGTGGACGTCATCAACGGCTTCTGCACCGAGGGCCCCCTGCAGAGTGATCGGATACAGGCGATTGTAAAGCCGATCCGCGATTTGATGCTCCGCGCTTGGGACGTTGGAGTGCGCGCCTTCGTATTGCCGCAGGACAGTCACCCACCGTCCTCGCCGGAGTTCAACGACTATCCGCCCCACTGTATTACAGGGACGTCGGAATGCCAAACCGTGCCGGAGCTATTGAGCTTGCCCTTTGCGAGCCAGTTTGTAATCATTCCAAAGAAGAGCATCAGTTCGGCCGTGCGCACGGACCTTCCGGATTGGGTTGACCGCCATAGGGAGATCACCCACCGCATTGTTGTAGGGGATTGCACGGATCTGTGCACCTATCAGCTTGCTCTCTATCTCAAGACGGAGGCGACAGCCCGGGATGAAGGTTGTTCGGTGATCGTGCCCGCCGATTGTGTCGCCACCTATGACATCCCTGTGGCCTCGGCTCGCGATGCGGGGATCCCCGCGCATCCGGGTGACCTGTTCCACGCGCTGTTTCTGTACCACATGGCGTTGAATGGGGTCCGCGTCATATCGGCATTTACGTAGCACGGAGGCGGGTTTTTACCCTCAGTTCCTATGGCGCAAGCTCTCGCCCGGCAGAGCCTGGTTCGCATGCTGCCGGACATCCAAGGTGCTGTGCGGCAGTGTTGGCAATCGCCCTTTCCTCAGGCGATGTGCTATCATTCTGCCGTGATCAGTGAGGAGGGACCTCATGCCCAAGCCCCTGGTGGCCGTAGTGGGCCGGCCCAATGTCGGTAAATCTACCCTGTTCAACCGGTTGGCCGGGCGGCGCATCGCCATCGTCGAGCATACGCCGGGTGTCACGCGTGACCGCCTCTATTCCACCTTTCGCTGGCGCGGTCGAGAGTTCACTGTAGTGGACACGGGCGGCATCGTGCTGGACGAGAAGGATCCGCTTTCGATGCAGGTTCGCCGGCAGGCCGAGATTGCCATGGAAGAGGCCGATGCCATCCTCTTCGTGTGCGACGCCGCGGAGGGGCTTACCGCCACCGACCTGGATTTGGCCGATCTGTTGCGGGGGGCCAAGGTTCCGGTGTTCTTGGTAGTCAACAAAGCAGACAGCCAACGGTATCTGCAGGAGGCGGCAGATTTCTACGCCCTCGGATTAGGTGAAGTTTACGCCGTTTCTGCCGTCCACGGCCACGGTCTGGCGGATCTTTTGGATCAATTGGCGCAGGTGCTTCCCAATGCCGGGGGTCCTGATGAAGATGAGGATGCCGTTCGTTTGGCGGTCATCGGGCGGCCCAATGTGGGCAAGTCTTCGCTCACCAACGCCATTTTGGGAGAGGATCGGGTGATTGTGAGCCCGGTGCCCGGCACGACGCGGGATGCCATAGACACCCCACTGGAGTGGGACGGCAACCGATTGTTGCTCATAGACACAGCCGGCATCCGGCGTACCGGCAAAGTGCAGGGGAGCGTGGAGTATTATACGCTTTTGCGCACACGCAGTGCCGTCGAGCGATGCCACGTAGCCGCCGTCGTTATTGATGCTGCCGCGGGTTTGACCGATGGCGACAAGCGGGCAGCCGGCCTTGCCCATGAGCACGGGCGGGCTTGTGTCCTGGTGATGAACAAATGGGATCTAGTGGATCCTTCGGTGGCTGCTGGAGGATCGCCGTCCAGGGATCTGATGCTCCATTACACTGAGGAGCTTCGCAGAGAGATGCCGTTCCTGGCCTATGCGCCTGTGGTGTTTGCTTCTGCCCTACGGCGGTTGAGCATCCGGGAGGTAGTGGACACTGCCCTGTCTGCCGCTCAGAGCCACGCGCACCGCATCCCTACAGGCGAGTTGAACCGCATCATCCGGGCTGCCGTGGAAGAACATCCCTACACGGTCCATGGGCGCGGGCTGAAGATCTACTACGCTACGATGCCGCGTGTCCAGCCGCCTACGGTGCTGCTGTTCGTGAATGACCCAGACCTTCTGCACTTTTCGTATCTTCGCTATCTGGAGAACCGCATCCGCGCCGCGTACCCTCTGGAAGGTACCCCAATCCTCATTAACGCCCGCAAGGCGCAGAATGTAGAACGTCCGGCCGCCTGAGCGTTTAGGACAGGCGGATGGCCCGACGTGCGGAGGCGGAAGAGAAGCCGGCGCTTACGGGGCTGGGCCTATGATGTTTCCCGGCTCTAGGCGGTACGACGCCCGGAGGGCTACGGGGAAGGGGGTTCCTCCAGCCCCAATTGGCCTGCGACACGGTCAATCTTGGCTGCCATGATGAAGTCGCTCTCCGTAAGGCCGGCGATTTTGTGCGTCCACAAGTAAACGCGCAGTTCTCCCCAGGCGACGTAGAGGTCCGGATGGTGCCCCTCCTCATCCGCAATGCGTGCGACGCTGTTGGCGAGGTCCATCGCCTCACTGAAGTTTCTTAATCGGAAGCGTTTGTACAGCTTGTAATCCTCCACGATGGACCACCCTTGGAGCTGCATCAGCAAGGGGGCAATCTGCTCCGGAGTGAGCGGCGGCGTTCCTCCTCGGCATGGAACGCATCTGCGGTCGGCCAATCCATCTGCCATGAACTTCCCTCCGGGTCTCAAGATGCCTCGGCCCTAGCCTTCAGAAGGCCATAGGGAACGGGTGAAGCATTATGGCCGCATCTGCGGAACTTCGTACAGGGGCCATTTCAGGTAAGTTCGTGTGAACTAGGTCTGCGCCCGCATCGTTGGGCGGCCAGCAGGTATTCCGCGATCAGCCTGTTGTTCCCCCGAGTGCAGCCGACGTTCCGCACCACCGCGGCAGGCGCCCGTTGGTTGCGCTCAAACGTAGGCTCCCGTCCTTCACCGAAGCCGCAAAACTCCTGTTAACCCTTCAACGCTCCCAAGGTGACGCCCTTCGTCAAGCGCTCTTGCAAAAGAATATAAACGAGCAACGTGGGCAGCATGATGATGACGAGTGCTGCAAACAGGAGGCCGAAATCGCTCTTATACTGCGCCTGCATCGAGATGGATGCAAGGCCCAGGGGCAGCGTCTTGAGGCGGTCACTGCTGATAAAGACCAGGGCGAATAGGTATTCATTCCAGAGGCCAAGGAAATTGAAGATGGCTACCGTCACCAGACCCGGCTTGGCGAGGGGCATCATCACCGCACGCAGCACATACCATTCTGAAGCTCCATCCATGAGCGCCGCCTCCCGCAGCTCGCCGGGAAGAGACCGAAAGAACGCTGTGAGAACAAACACCGTAAACGGCAAGCTGGCGGCCACATAGATCAGGATGAGCCCGGCGTGCGTGTCGTGGAGGCTTACCCGGACCGATCCCAGCCCGAGGTATTCGGTTATCGGCGTGAGCCCGCGGCTCAACCATTCGCCCAGATCGCTGAACTCGAAGAACAGGGGGATGAGGATGAGCTGCATGGGAATGATGAGGCCGCTTAGAAACAGTGTATAGACAAACCCTCGGCCCCGAAATTCGAAGCGGGCCAAAGCATACGCTGCCATAGATCCCAAAAGCAGGATAAGCGCGAGGCTTAAGGACACCACTTTGATGCTGTTGACAAAGTACCGGCTGAAGTGGCTCTGGACCCAGGCTTTGCGGTAGTTGGTGCGGAGAGCTGCCATGGAAGATCGGCTGGGATGGGTGAGGACCCGTGGGAGGCCGAAGGGGTTTCGGTAGATTTCCCGCGTGGATTTGGCGCTGGTGTAGAGCACCCAGAACATCGGGAATACCACGCACGCCAAATAGGCCACGAGGACCATGTACCGCAGCGCTTGGAAGGTTGCGCGTACCATGCGGCTCATTCTGCCTCCTGCATCCGCAGACAGTAGGCGTCGGAATGCGCCACTCGCCGCTCGCCGTCTTCCGCGGCTAGTACTCAAGGCGTTCCCTCCTCAATAACCTCAGCGACACGAGAGACACCAACAGCACGAGGCAGAAGAGCAACACGGCGATCGCGGTCCCGTAGCCGATTTCGTATTCTTCAAAGACTTTGGAGTACATGAGGGTGGCCAAGGTGTGCGTCGCCTTGCCTGGCCGGCCGTTCTCCATAACCCAAATCACGTCGAAGATTTTGAGGCCGCCGATGATGAGGTACACGATGCCGGTGGCCAGCACATCCCAAAGCAGCGGTACCGTAATCGTGAAGAACATGCGCGCGTCTCCTGCGCCGTCCATCCGCGCTGCCTCGTAGTAGGTTTCCGGGATGTTCTCCATACCGGCTAGAAACAGGACCATATAGAAACCTGTGGCGCTCCACACGATCACGGGAGGGAGTGCAGTGAGCAGGCGGCTGGACTGGGTGAAGGGTATCGGAGTTTTATAGTGGAAGAAAAGCCGCAGGAAGTGGTTGATGAGGCCTACTTCCGTAGTGCTGTAGATGAGCACCCAAAGCAGAGCAATGGCCACGAAGGCGATGACGTTGGGGAAGAAGAAGGCTACTCGGAAGATGCGGCCCCCTGCGACACCTCGATGGAGGGAATAAGCGAAGAAAAGAGCTAGAGCCAGAATAATGGCTCCTGGCAGTACGGTGAGGTAGATGTTGTGACCCAGCGCGGTTGCGAAATCTGCCCCGCGGCGGGCGATGGTCGCATAGTTCTTGAGGCCCACCCAGCGTGCCTCGCTGAGCCCATCCCAATTCGTGAGACTGTATCGGAACGCGTTGAGAGCAGGGATCACCACGAACGCGCAATACATCAGTACAGCGGGAGCAAGAAGCGCCAGGATGAAGCTGGGTCTTGGGCGGTGGGCCATCAGGATATCCTCCCGGTTACAGTTTGGGCACCCCTCGTGCGGGAGGTTTGTAGATGTCGGGATTGTTCCGGATGGATGCGGCTTCTGCCTCCATGCGCCTGGCGAATTCTTCCGGGGAGATGCGCCCCTCCAAGAGGGCGGCAAGGTGCGCGGGCATAGCGTTCCGGGCGAAATCCAGGTAGAGCGTGGTGAGGCGATCGTCGAAATTGCGCGTGGCGCGTTCTTCGATCTGGACGGCGCTCTTGAGGTCGTCGGAGATGGCGAGCCCTTTTGTAGAACCCCGGATGGGCGAGAGTGTGTCAAGCTGAAGATCGTAGCTGGGCGCAGTGACCATGCTCACCATATACTTGAGGAAGTCGAGGGCTTCCCGCGGGTGATGAGCGTCCCGAAATACGTAGAAATCCTCGGCTCCGCCGCCGTACACCGCGTTGGGATCGCCCTTACCCCCTTCCACTGCGGGCACGGGGAAGCAGTCCATTTGGAAGCCGATTGGAAGGGCGTTTTTCATTTCGTTCTTGAGCCATAGGCCGCAAAAGACGATGGCTGCCCGGCCATTGCACCATTCCAACTGGGCTTCCGTGTGCGTCATAGCCATGGCTCCCGGCTCGAAGTAGTTCACGGCCATCTGTTGGAGCAGGCGCGCCGCATGAACGAATTCGGGATCCAGGAATGCGCCCGGTTTTAGGTCTTGTAGGGCGTACCAGCGATCGAAGGGAACAAGGCGCTGATAGAGCGAAAGGAGCGTGGCCCAGGCATAGGTGGGGTACTTCCCCTGGAAGGCAATGGGCGCGATGCCGGCGGCCTTGATCCGGTCACACAGTCGGGTAAATTCACCCCAAGTCTTGGGAACTCTCCACCCGTGGCGCCGGAACATACGCCGGTCGTACCATGCCACCCAGATGCCGAAGTTCGAGGGCATGGCGTACGTTTTTCCGTTGTACTGGTAGTTAGAGAGCACGCCGGGAATGAGCGCCTGGCGCCATGTGCAGTTTTGCCCGTAGGCTTTGCTGTCCAGTGCCTCATCTAACGGGTACAGCTTTCCCGCGACGATAAGCTTCCATACCGGGAGGATGCAGTTTGCCAAATCCGGCGGGTCTCTGCGGAGGATGCGAGGCTTGATCTTTTCGTCCACGCGCGGATCGCCCCACAGATGGATGCGAATGCCGGGATGGAGGCGCTCGTATTCGCGGGCTACGTGTTTGTGCCACTCGATGCCGTAACCGCCTTCGAAGACGGCGACTTCGATGGTAAGGGGTTCATGAGCCCCTTTCTTGTGAAAGCTGCAGGCCGTAAGTGCCAGACACAAGGCTATCGCCGGCCATCGCCGGGACACGGTGGCCAATATGCGCATCATGGCCGTGGATTGAGCCGTTGGGATCGGGAATGTTGCCATCGGTGCGCATTGGTTCGACCTGGGCGGAAAGAATTCCTGTACCCTGCAGGTGATGCGGAACGCTGCACCGACCTATCGGTTATGCAGGATCTTCGCCGGGTTCTTGCTGGGCGAGGGACATAGAGGCGTTAGGTTGCTGGGATCCTCCAGCAGTTCCGCCACCGTTGTTTCCTTGAATGCCTGCTCTACAGCGGCGACGGCCTGATCTATGCGGCGGTGGAGCGGGCAAAGGCGTTTGCCGTGGGACTTGATACCCAGGGGGCATTCCCGGATCCTCGGAAGAGGATCTACGGCATCCACTATGTCGAAGATGGTGATGCGCGAAGGGGGCTTCACCAAGGTGAAACCTCCGTGGAGCCCCCGACGTGAGCGTACGATGCGGTAGCGCGCCAGGCTCTGCAGCACCTTGCTCAGATAGGAGTCCGGCACGTGGGTGGCCTCGGCGATTTCGCGATTGGTGTGGGGGCGATTGGGATCGGTGGCTAGGTGGACAACGGCGCGCAGAGCATATTCAGCGGTCTGTGAGATCATTGCGGAGCACCTCCTCGCGGCAAAAAGGCATTAAGTGGACCTTGACATCCATTATAGCACAGCGGTATACTGAATGCAAACCGGATAACTACATCCGATTTATGCCTTACCATGGAACAGCAGTCCCTAACTGCAAGGAGGGTCAACATGAACACCGTGTCATCGAACGCTCTCGTGGGAGCGCTGGTTGCCGAGCAGCCCGGTCGTGCCCGCGTCTTCGAGGAGCTGGGCATAGACTACTGCTGCGGCGGGCAGCGGCCGCTGGCGGACGTTTGCAACGAGCAGGGTTTGAAGCTCGACGAAGTACTACGCCGCATCGCCGAGGCAGATGCAGCGCCGGAGCCTTCCGGGCAGGATTGGACGGAAGCTTCCCTTGGCGACCTCGTAGAACACATCGTGGAGACGCACCATGCCTACCTGCGTGACAACCTGCCGAGGATTGGCCACCTCACCCAGCGTGTCGCCCAGGCGCACGGCGCGAACCATCCGGAAGTTGTGGAGGTCGCCGATGTGTTTACGAGCCTTCACAGTGAACTGGAGAGTCATATGATGAAAGAGGAGCGGATCCTCTTTCCGCTCATCGTGCAGATGGAGCAGACGGGGCAGGCCGGGTGGGCGCCCGGAGGTTCGATTGCAAACCCCATCAGCGTGATGGAAGCCGAGCACCAGGATGCCGGCGAGGCGCTCGAGAACTTCCGCACGCTCACGCACGGATACGTGCCCCCCCGCGGACGCGTGCAACACCTTCCTGGCCATGCTCCATGCCCTCGCTGAGCTGGAAGCGGATCTGCACGCGCATATCCACAAAGAGAACAACATCCTCTTTCCGCGGGCGTTGGCGCTGGAGGACGAGCTGCGCAAGTAGCGCCGATGCGGTCCTGATGGCGGACGGGTGCGTCGGTTTGCCGCAACGGGTTTGGAACGAGGTCCTTCCTTGGAAACCGCATGTGCGGCAAGGTGCAGGCGGTTCAGACGAAGTGCGGTTGTACCTGCGGCGGGGGAAGTGAGGAGCTGGAAGGGAAGTGTGCAATGGATGCGGCAGTAAGGATTCGGCCGGTGGAGAAACCTCCGATCCCTCGGGAACATGGAGCCTGGGTGATGCTCTATGCGCCTCTGGTGATTGCTGGGGCGGCGGTTCACCCGAGAGATTGGGAGGCGCTTGTATTGGCCGCGCTGGCCTCCACCGGCGTATTTTTGGCGCAGCACGCCCTCGCCCTGATTTTGAAAGGATCCAATCGCAGCAGAGGCGTGGAGGCCGTCGCCGCCGGCCACTCACCGGGTGCCGCTCGCCGCTCCCCAATTGGGGGTTGGTTTTTCCGTATGGGTTCCCATCCTGCTGCACCGTGGCTTGGGCTGTATCTTGCCTTGGCGGCGCTCGGGGGCGTTCCCCTCATCCTAGCGTATCAGCGATGGCAGTTGCTGCTGCCCGCGGGAGTTGCCCTCGGGCTGTGGGGTGTGCACAGCTTCCTAAGGATTTGGCCGCCTCGGCGCCGGTGGGACCGCACCGTATGGGGGGAAGCTCTGGGTGTCACGGCGCTCGGGCTCACAGCACCGGCAGCGTGGGTGGCTGCTAAGGGGTCTCTGCAGGCGGAAGCATGGGTCATCTGGGGCGCGTGCGTTCTCTACTTCAGCAGCGCCATCTTCCACGTGCGCATGATCTTGGAGGCTGCGAAGGTAAAACAGCCGCTTACGTGGAACCTGCGGTTGAGGCTGGCCCGGCACAACCTGCTTTACCATGGTCTCCTTTTGACCGTTGTGGCGGCTGGAGGGGTTGCCGTAGGCGGACGGCCGGGGTTGCTGGGCGCATTGGCATTCGCGCCGGGCATCCTTCGCGCCCTCTACGCAACTGCGAAGTTAAACACGAAGCTGCCGCCCCTCAAGAGGTTGGGGTTGTTGGAGACACTCTACTCTTGTTGGTTCGTAGTGCTTCTTGTTTTCGCGCTCAACGCAGGGGCATAGCCTCACGCGATACGCGCTACCTGCGAGGACACGTAACCAATGACCATACAGATCAACGCACCTACAGAACATTCCTTCGATACGCCGATTGAACTCCTGAGCGATTGTCATCGGCGCATCGAACGGTTTTTGGACCAGATGATCGCCGTTGTAGATGAGTGTCGCGGCGGAGAATTGGATCGCGCCCACCGTGACGCCCTGGAGACCGCGATGCGATACTTCCGCCAAGCCGCTCCTCTGCACACCGCGGACGAAGAAGTATCGCTGTTCCCGCGTTTGCGCCGGAGCGGTCAGGCGTCGGTTCAGGAAGCATTGGATGTGTTGGACCGCCTCGAGCAGGATCATATCGTGGCGGCGGAGGCCCATACCGAGATTGACGCCTTGGCGCAGAAGTGGCTTTCCGCCGGCGTGCTGGAGGGAACGGATGTGGAGCGGCTGTCGCTGGAGCTGCACTCTTTGCGCTCGATGTACAATCGGCACATTGCTTTGGAGGATGGGACCCTCTTTCCCCTCGCAGGCACGGTGCTGCCCCCAGCGGAGGTGGCGCAGCTTGGGCGCGAAATGGCTGTGCGGCGCGGGCTCGACCCCGACCGGCTGCCGACGCAGGGACGTTGCGCCGAGCGGCGCGCTCGCCGGAACGTCGGGTGATCCTCAACAGGGTACCCCAGGAGCCGCGGTAGTACAGTGTGTCGCATCTGATGGGTGCGGCAAGGGGGGGCCGGCCTAGTACAACGGTACCATCGGGTAGTACCATTCGCCTATTGGCGCTGGGCTCCCCACTGGGGGATAATTACCACACATTCGCCGAATTAAAGTGCGCATCCCCGTACCGGGGCAGTACCCAGGCGGGCCGCGTGGGCCAGGCATAAGGAGGCCAACGATCCATGGAAGCGCCGTCGCTCTATACCCAAGAGGATTTTGCCCATAGCCCCTTCGTTGTCTTTTACGAGGTCACGCGTGCGTGTGATTTGCTCTGCAAACACTGCCGCGCATGCGCGCAGCCATACCGGCATCCTCGTGAACTCAACAATGAACAGTCCAAACTGCTCATCGAGCAGATAGCATCCTTCCCGAAGAAGCCCGTTCTCGTGTTCACGGGCGGAGATCCCATGAAGCGGAAGGATATCTTCGATCTGGTGGAGCACGCTGCCCGCAAAGGGCTTTCCGTTGCCATGACACCCTCCGCCACGCCCCTCGTAACGCGTGATGCCATTCGGAGGCTGAAGGATGCGGGACTGAGCAGACTTGCAGTGAGCGTGGACTCGGCTACGCCGGAGGTTCACGATGGCTTCCGCGGGGTTCAAGGGAGCTTTCAGCGGAGCCTCGAGATCCTGGCCGACGCACGCGAGGCGGCACTCCCTCTCCAAATCAATACCACCATCACGCGGCGCAACGTGGATCAGGTGGATGAAATGGCGGACTTCTTCGCTACCCAGGGCATCGTGCTATGGTCGGTATTCTTCCTGATCCCCGTGGGCCGTGGGCTCATGGAGGAGCGCATCGCGCCGGAAGAATACGAGCTGGTGTTCGAGAAGTTGTGGCGTCATTCCAGAAGGCAGCCATACGGCATCAAGACCACTGAGGCGCATCACTATCGCCGCTTCGTACTGAAGAAGCAGGGGGATCCGCAGTTCCAGCCCGGAGGAAGCATCCCGGGGCGCATTCAGAGGGCGCCTATCGGCGTAAATGACGGGAAGGGCGTCTTCTTTATCAGCCACACGGGGTCTGTATATCCCAGCGGTTTTATGCCGATCCTGTGCGGCAAGTTTCCTGCCCAGTCTGTGGTGGATATCTACCAGAACGCGCCGCTTCTGCGTTCGCTGCGGGACGGCAACCTCCTGAAGGGTAAGTGCGGCCAGTGCGAGTACCGGGCAATCTGCGGGGGCAGCCGGGCGCGGGCCTACGCCGTGACGCGCGATCCTCTAGGAGCCGAACCCGATTGCGTCTATTTGCCGGAGGCCATAAGGGAGAAAGTGCTATGTTGAGCGTAAGCAACCTACTGTGCGATCATCGCGCGGGCAATGAGGCACTTCGATACGGACACTTGAGCGAGCATGGCGGCGCTCCGGCCGGGCGGCGGGTCGCCTTCGATCCGTTTCAGTTGGCTCCCAGACCTGTGGTGGTATGGGCGGTTACCCAGGCGTGCAACCTGAGGTGCGTTCACTGCTACGCAGCGGCGACACCGGGTCCCGCGGACGGGGAGTTGAGCCATGACGAGGGCATCGCGTTGCTCGACGACCTCAAAGGGTTTTCGGTGCCGGCTGTACTCTTTAGTGGCGGCGAGCCCCTGGTTCGTCCGGATGTGCTGGACCTCATTGCCTATGCGCAGTCTTTGGGCCTTGCCGCGACCCTTTCGACGAACGGCACCCTCATTGATGAAAAGATGGCGGAGAGGCTGGCGCAGATGGGCCTCAGATACGCGGGCATCAGTATAGACGGGCTTCAGGTGCGCCATGACAAGCTGCGGGGTGTGGAGGGCGCTTTCCAGGCGACCTTGCGAGGCATCGAGAATTGCCGAGCGCACGGCATCAAGGTGGGCCTCCGCTTCACCGTGCATGCCCTCAACCAGCAGGATCTGGATGCGATCTTCGATTTGGCCGTAGAGCACGGCATCCAGCGCCTCTGCATCTACCACCTGGCCTATGCGGGACGGGGCGGGAAGATGCAGAAAGTGGATCTAACGGCCGATCAAACACGCCGTGTTGTGGACCGCATCTTTGAACGCACGCGCCGGTGCCACGAAGCCGGCGTCCCTCTAGAGGTTCTCACGGTAGGGAACCATGCCGACGCAGCCTATATTCTGCTCCATCTGGAGCGAACGGATCCGGAGCGCGCGAAGGCTGTGGAGGCCCGCTTGCGCGGCACCGGAGGCAACAGGTCGGGTGCCAATATCGCAGCGATAGACCCGGTAGGAAACGTCCATTACGATCAATTCAGTTGGCATTACAATTGCGGCAATATCCGTGAGAAGCCCTTCAGCGCCCTATGGTCCGAGGCCTCCGATCCGCGCCTGAAGGCCCTTCGTGAGCGCCGAACACTTTTACCGGACCGCTGCCGGAACTGCCGCTTCTTGGATGTGTGCAACGGCAATCTGCGCACACGGGCTGAAGCGGCAACGGGCGATTGGATGGGTATGGACCCAAGCTGCTATCTCACAGACGACGAGGTATTCTCCCGCCGACCTGTAGCTGCTTGAGACCGCCGGAATATGGGTGTGGTGTGGGGCTTGCGTTGGGATGACCCCTTTGTTGCCCCACACCGCCCGTCGCTACTCGCCATTGCCGAGTCGCCATTGGCTACAACTTCCACAAGAAGTAGACGGTGAGGCAACTCCCTACTGCAATGACGAAGGCGCGCACGTACGTTTGCCCCACGCGCTGAGCTCCCTTGGCGCCGAAGTAGCCTCCCAGAATGGATCCGCCAACCATGACTGCGGCATGGGGCCAATAGACAGCTCGAGCCGCAATGAAGATTGCCACTGCCACACCATTAATGAGGGCGCCGAGAAGCGTCTTGAGGCCGTTCATCGCGTGGATATTCTCGATCCCTAGAAATGCCAGCATGGCCAGCATCACGATGCCGATGCCGCCTCCGAAGTACCCTCCGTACACCGAGATGATGAACTGCAGCACGGCAGCGCCGGCCGTGACGCGCCAAGACACGTGTCCGGCGCGGGCCATAGGAATTTGGGCGCGCCGCGTAATGCTTGGACCGAATGCAAACAGCAGGGTCGCTGCCAGCATAAGGAACGGGAGAACGGTCATGAATGTTCTTTCGGGTGTATGGAGGAGGATTTCCGAGCCCAGGAACCCCCCGGCAAGGCTCACGGATGCTAACGTCAGGAGCACAGGGCGTTGTGCGCTCAGCTCATCTCGGTATGCGGCAACGCTGGCAACAGTACCCGGCCAGAGTGCTACGGTGTTGGTGGCATTTGCCTGGATAGGCGGCACCCCTGCGTAGAGAAGCGCCGGGAACGAGATGAAGCTGCCCCCGCCGGCGACGGAATTCAAGGCTCCGGCAAGCACGGCTGCGGTAAAAAGGATGGTCCCTTCAGGGAGAGTCATGGCAAGTAGTACCCCGTATTCCATTGTGGCGGAAACCACGGCTGGGGCCGGTTCCGGCGCAATTCTCAACGTCGCTTCTGGGCAAAGCAGCCACCATGGATGAAATGGATTCGCCTGAGCTAATGCTTGGGTCGGACCCGCCGCCGGTTGCTGCCTCGCCCGGCAAGGGTTGATTTGCGCCGTCCGACCGGGTGGGACCGCGTCCGGGCAGGCCGCCTGCGGGTCTCGGGTCAAGTGTGCCACCCCCTGCGCATTGGCTCATTTGTGTTACCGACCAGATCAGGTTCACCACGTCATCCTTGAAGACGTCGTCGTGACTGCCGCCCGCCGCCGGGTGTCCTTCATACATGACGCGGCTTGCATCCAGGTTCAAGAGCCAAGGAGGATCCCCAGGATCTCCGTGCGACGTGAAAGCCGGAAGCAGGTTCGGCGGATGGGCGAGAGAGGCGAAGAGACCCCCCACGGCCAAGCGGCGGACCGGAAAGGATGCTACACAGTGCTGCAGGTTGCCGTCGGAGGGATTACCGTGTTGGCCGAAGCCAAAGCGGGCTCGCCTCTTCCGTGGGGCGGCTGCTACGATGCCGCTGGTTCCGGCAGATGTACGCGCCCGATTGGCAAAGGGGTAGTAGAAGCTGTTGGCCGTGTCGTAGCGGGAGAAGATGCATCCCAAGGCGCCCTTTAGCCTCCCGAGCATCGAAAGTTCTGCGTCAAACCAATCGGCCGCCATGGCCGGAGACAGCAAACAGAGGCTGTGGATGTTCCGCTGGTGTTCCAAGGCGAGGTGCCTGGCAGCGTTCGCCGCGGCGAGTGCGCCGAAGCTGTGCCCGATGAGATGAATGCGGGCCCCTTGCACACGATCGCAGGCAGCTCCCAAACGCGCGAGGAAATCGGCGGTGCGCCGCCCCGTTTCTACGGCCGTGCGCTGCATGGTCCAAAACGCCAGTTGCTTGATGATCGCCGAGGCTAAAGCGGAGAGAGAACGGTCCGCCCGTGATGAGCGGATGAGCCAGGCGGCCGGGCGCGCCGTCCAGCAGGCCAGCCGCTCCAAAAGTGTGCGTCGGGGAGCGCAGCATGCCTCCGGCCGGCGGTTGCGGAGGCCGATGCGCTCGTCAAAGAGCCCCAAGCGGCTGCCGCTCAATCCTCCCAACAGGTAGAACGCAGTGCATGCTAAGAGCAGCAAAGCAAGGCGCGGGATCTGCAGGGTCACCCACAAGAAGCCGGCGAGGGCGGGCCCACATAGGCTGATAGCCGGCGTGGCAGAGGTGTCGCCTATCGAAACGTCAACGGCGCCGCTTGCCGGTGTAAAGGGCGCTTCAGCCGCGGCAGCGCGCCCCAAGGACCCGGCTGACTGTTCGGTGCCGCCGCGCCCCGTGCGATGATCGCCGTTGCCCCATAACCGAGGGATTGGCGGCGATATGCCTTCGGCTTCAAAAGGGTCGCCTTCCGTGGCCCCGCCGATGCGGAAGCAGGCCCAAGCGAGCATCTGGATGGCCAGCCATGCGGCGCCGACACCCCACCAAGAGGCGGCACCTGCCGCGTGTAGAGCCGACCGCATCCACCCGGTGACAGGGTGCCAAAAGGCCGCAACCACCAGACATGCGGAGGCCAAGATCCCTGCGGCCGAAAGCCCAAACTGAAGGAGGTTGAGGATTGCTGCAATGGGCCCCAGGATCGGCGTGGGCGCGGTGTGTTGGTCCGTCAAAATGCCTTCGGCTTGGGCCTCATGCCAGCACATCCAGGCGACTGCCGACTTCTCAGCGGGCGTTCCATCCTCGCCATCACGCAAGCGGTAGCGGTCCAACACCTTGTCGAGCCTGGGGCCTAAGGACCGCGTGTTCCAGGAACCGAGGGCCGGCACGTCGGGTGCGCACATGCGGGCGAAGAGTTCGTAGATATCCTCAAAATCCTGGATGAAGCGGCGCCTGCGGCTTTGCTTCGGCACGAAGGCGGCCCGCGCATGATCGAGAAAGGAAGCCTTGCGGCGCCTTCCGGCGGGATCCACCCATCCATCCTCCCCAGGGTCGGAGTGCCAATGAATGCTAAGGAACAGAGGCGCGTAGCCCTTGGAAGGCCGGATGCGCCCTCGGCGGCGTAGAAGGACCAACCGCGCGGCGATGCGGTCATAGGCGGCGACGGCGGCAAGGAAGTTCCGATGCCAGCCGTGGGTGATGACGTAGATATCGGTGATGGTTCGGCTGCCGCGCGCCGTCCACGCAACGATGCGCTGCCGGACGCGTTCCGCCAGTTCCGGTACGTCCAGGGGCACGAGAAAGTACGGACGGGCCTCGATGAGCACGTCCGGACGGTCCGGCCCGATCTCGAACACATCCCGCGGAGCGGCCATTCCTTCCTGCATGGCGCGGGCTATGGTTTCGGGACCTACCACGCCGTCCGCTTCGATGCCCGCTTTGCGCTGGAAGGCTCGCGTTGCCCAGGCCGTGTCTGGGCCGAATACGCCATCCACCGGACCGGTGTAGAGGCGCTTCCGCCGCAAGAAGGATTGCCACTGCGCCACCGACGCAGCCGATGTGCCTAATCGCATCACGCGCATGGGGTTCCTGCCGGGCTGCTCATGGAGCGAGTGAAAGGGAAGGGCCGCGACTGCCTGCGTCATGGTTTTGCGGCATGAACCACGGTGTAGGGCAGCGGGGGTGGGAGGCGCCGAACGCTGATATTCCGGAAGCCTGCTGCCTCGAGCCAGCACGCCAGGTCGCCCTCGGTAAATACTTGGCCTTCGGCCGTGCTGAGGAGCATCTGGAGCGAAAAGAGGGCAGCGAAGGCGGGCTGCGAACGCGTTTCATCCAGCATGACGTCGCTCACGACCACACGGCCCCCGGCTGTTAGGGATCTGTGCGCTCCTCCCAACATCTTTCGGACGTTCTGTTCCGACATCTGGTGGAGTACTCCGGAAAACAGAACGGCATCATAGTGCCCTGCCCCGTATTCCCCCAGCGTTGCATCCCCGGGCATCACTGTGATGCGGTGGGCGAGGCCGTCTTCGGCGATGAGTTCCTGGGCGATGGCGGCCACCCCGGGCAAATCGAGGATCGTCACGTGGAGCTTGGGGTACTGTTCCACAAGAAGCCTCGCGTAAGCGCCGGGACCGCCCCCCACGTCCAGAAGGCGCCGGCACTCCTCGAGATCCATGAAGCGGACCACAGCTCGGGCCATTCCCAAGGCCCGCTCGCGCATGGCAAGGACGAAGGTACGGGTTTGTTGGGGATCCGTGCCGAGGTGCTCCGCGGGAGCAGCAGCGGGCAGGCCGGTACGCACGGAATGGGCCAGCCGGCCCCACATGGCGTACTGATCTTGGGCCCATGAGATGGCGGTACCCAAAGTGCCGGGCTTCCCGGGAACCAGATATTGGGCCGACGCCGGCGTGAGGGCGTATCCGTCCGGCGTATGCTTCAAGAGGCCCAATCCGCAGCAGGCATCCAGCAGAAGGCGGAGGCCGCGGGGATCCGCGTGAAGATCCGCCGCGAGGGCATCGAGAGGCTTCGGGCCGCGCGCCAGGGGTGAGAAGATGCCCAGTTCGTTGGCAGCCAGCAGGGTCGCCGAGGCCCAATAGGCGGTGGCCAGCTCCATGATGGGCGTTGGGTCCACATAATTGCTCTTGCCGGGGGGCGTTGCACTAGGGTTCACGAGCATTCCTCCGAAAGGATGAGGGACCGCAGAGGTGCCGCACGGTCCCGCAGATGTCGGATGCTATTGTGACACGCACCGCGCGCGTTTCGGCGCTTGGGCGAAGAAGCCACCTGCCGGTGCGGGCAAGGGAACGCGGTAAAAAATATCCATTCCAAGCGGCCAAACCCGCAGTTTGGCGCACTTCTTGCAGTGACATACAAATGACAAAGCGCCCCGGGTCGGCGCAGCCGGAGGGGCGCGCACAACGGTCAGTTCCCGCTTCAGGACGTAGCGATTTGACGGTTTCTTAGCGGCGTCGTTGGAAGAAACAACCGGGTAAGGCAGCTCTGCCGTGCGCTTCAGGGGCGGCCGGGCTGGTTTGGGAACAACTCATCATCCCGAAAAGGAGAAAGACCATGCCATGTCGCTCTGCAGTCGCCCGAAGGCACTGCGCGGGTGCCGTGTCATTCGGCCCCGGTATAGGGTTCACACTCCTCGAACTGCTCGTGGTCATCGCGATTATCGCGATCCTGGCGGCTATTCTCTTCCCCGTGTTCGCACGGGCCCGCGCCATGGCCCGCCAGGCAGCCTGTATGAGCAACCAGAAGCAGGTGGCCCTGGGAATCATGATGTATATCCAGGACTACGATGAGCGCACTCCCCGCGCTGTGAACAACGCTTCCCCTGCCGATAAGCTGGATGTGCGCCTCCTTCCCAGGCTGGCAGGCGATAACGCCTTCCTGGCCGCAAACCCCGCCGTGGGCCGCCCGGAGGGCTTCCTCTATGCGTACATCCGCAATGAGGCCGTGTGGCGCTGCCCCGAGGATCCTACCACCATCCGATCCGACATCCTTAACACCAACGGCTCGCTCTGCATCGCCAACGCCACAAGCTATCATCTGAACCTCTATCTGACCGGCAGCGTGGTGGACGGCGTGAATGAATGGACCAGCGGAGACGGCCTCACCTACGCCGCAGTGCCCCGCATCTCCCAAACCATCCTCGCCCGGGATGGAGACGCCAGCGACGGCACCAACGTCATCAACAACACTGCCATCGGCGGCGCCCTCATCGGCGAGCAGCTCTATACCCGCCATAGCGACCATACCCAGGCGGTGCGGCACGGCGGCAAGGGCAATTACATCATGCTGGACGGCCATGTGAAAACTCTGCCCCCAAGCTGGGTGAGCCCTATGGCCGCAGATGACGACCCCGAGCATCCATGCCCCGGCTGCCCGGACCAGGTGAACCCGAACGCCATCGCATTTTGGAACATCGTCCAATGACTCGAGACCGTGCACGTTTGGGGAAGGCAGGCTTCCCCGAGAAGGGAGTTACGAACATGCATAGCGCCCCGAAGAGGGCCTTTACACTCATCGAGTTGCTCGTGGTGATTGCCATCATCGCCATCCTTGCAGCCATGCTCTTCCCGGTCTTCGCGCGAGCCCGGGAGGCAGCCCGCCGCACGGCGTGCACCTCGAACCTCCGGCAGTTGGGAGCGGCTCTCACCATGTATCTTCAGGACTACGATGAGACCTTCCCGGTGGCCAACTTCAACGACATGATCTACGGGTATCCGCCTCAGGTGCACGTGGACGGCCAGGGCAAGCCCATCACCCTGAAATCCGTCACGGAGCCCTATGTGCGCAACCAGGGCGTTTTCTGGTGCCCCACGATGCGCGGGCAGGGCGGCAGAGCCCAGGTGTATCCCACGGATTACAACTACCTGTGCGCCCATGGCTGGCATCTGGTACCGGGCTTCACCAGTTTCGACAACGACACGTCCGGCGTCTGCGCGCATCCCCTTGCTGCCATCGGCCGAACCGCCCAGAAGCCCATGGTGGTTTGTGACGGCCTAGGTGAACACCTCGGGGTGTCTACAAAGGATGTCTACATGAAGGGGCTCCTCGGCGGCCAAAACATCTGCTACGTGGACGGCCACGTGAAGATGACGCCGGGGACGTTCCGAGATATTGTAGCGCTCTACATGGCGCCAAACAACTAGAAAGGAGGGTGGGTCATGACGATCATGCAGGCAGGCTTCGGAATTCTCGTCCTGTTGATGCCGGCGG
>JBMFSQ010000036.1:0-25796 GCA_049967475.1 Chthonomonadales bacterium
CCTATGAAGCCTTCGGGCAGACGGTAGCTGCGACGGGCAGTTCCACCAGTCCCTATCGCTTTGCAGGGTCTTGGGGCTACCGGTCCGACGGGGAAGCGGCGCTGATGCAGGTAGGTGCACACGGCATCCTCTCATTTCACGGCATAACGTGCGGCCAGCCGAACGAAGGCATGGGTCCCGCGGATATACGATGCATCGAGCCGAAAGCCTATCGTAGCTACCTGAATGCCACGGACTAGAAGCCTACAACGTCCTCGGCAGCCAGCGGGGTGCCGCGCCTGAGGCTTCGAGCAGCCGGTTTACCCAGGACCCGGGGCAGTTCCCGAGGATGGAGCCCGTACCCAGGCCGAATGGAGCGCACGTGTTCCGTGGTGAATACTTCACCCGCCTGAATGTCTTTCACTACAAAGAGGGATCTGCGGAAGATGCGGCTCTTCGCCTCGCGTTCGCCGACGGCATAGCTGACGGAACCTAGCGCCTTCTCCGTGTCACGTACGGCGCGGACCATTTCGGCAAACTCCGCCGGCTCCAAGGAAAAGGCCGCATCCGGGCCCGGCAACGCCCTCGAAAGGGTGATATGCTTTTCGATGAGCGTCGCACCCAACGCCACAGCGGCAACGGGTACCGTGATGCCGAGTGTATGGTCCGAGAGACCTACGGGCACTCCGAATGCCGAAGCAAGGTGGGGAATGGTCCTCAGGTTCATCTCTTCAGGGCGGGCGGGATAGGCGCTCGTGCACTTGAGCAGAGCGATCTCGGTTGCTCCGGCATCCTGCAGCACCTTGACCGCCTCTTCGATCTCCTCGAAGGTAGCCATTCCCGTGGACACGATGACGGGTTTGCCCGTCTGCCCAATGGCCGTCAGGAGCGCGTGGTCTACGATCTCGAAGGAAGCTACCTTGTAGGCCGGCACGCCCATCTGTTCCAGGAAGGTCACAGCGGTGGGATCGAACGGCGATGAGAAGAGCGCCAAGCCCAACCTTTCTGCTTCCCGTTTCAGGTCCGGCTGCCATTCCCAGGGCGTGTAGGCTTCGCCGTAGAGGCGGTACAGCGTTTTCCCTTCCCAAATCGTCCCCGATCCGATGCGGAACCAGGGCTCGTCGCAGTCAATGGTCAGCGTGTCCGGAGTATACGTCTGGAGCTTGACGGCGTCGGCGCCGGCTTCAGCGGCGGCCCGGATAATGGCCACAGCCTGCTCGTAATCCTGGTTATGGTTCGCGGACATTTCAGCCACGATGTACACAGGTTCGCCGGGTCCGACGCGGCGGCCACCGATGGTAATGTGTCGAGGCATCATGATGCATCATCTCCTTCCCGCCAGGTGAAACGGAGGCACTCTTGGCCGTCCACAGTGTCTAATCCCTCAAACCAAAAGCCCGCACGGCGGAATACCTTCGCCGAAGCCGCATTGCCTGCCAGCACAAGGGCCGTTACTTGGGACACTCCCAACTCTTTGAGGGCGCGCGCTTTCGTGATGTTCACCAGGTACTCTCCATAGCCCTTGCCACGCTCATCGGCTGATATGGAGAAGTTGAGGATGGCTTCGCACAAAGCGTCGGACCGCTCGTAGCGGATCTGTCCTACGGGTCGGCCGTTCTCTTCCAGGATCCAGAAACGGACATCCGCGGCATGGATGCGGCGGGCGAACCACCGTGTATGAGCCTCCCACGGGATGGGATCCTTGTGGAACGAGGCAGCTCGCACAGACGGATCGTTGGCCCAATGCCACAGGGTCTCTGCATCCTGCTCCGCCGCCTGCCGAAGGGAAAGCGGATGGGGCGACCGACCGATGTCTCTTTGGGAGAGGGCATCTGCCACCCTCGAAGCACCCAGACCGTCCACCAGTCGTCTTCCTCTGCATCCCATTTCGCCCCGGCGCTCGGCATCGCGGATGAGCGTTGCGAGAACACACGTCAGATCCTCGGCGTGCACTGCGCTCGCGTCCCCCATGTGCAATCCTGCGCCGGCCCGGTGCAGCCCCTCCGCTACCGGTGTTTGATTGGGAGCAGTGGTAAGGATCACCATGGGGACGCCCACAGCAGCAAGCTCCCAACAGGTGCTTCCGCCTGCTGTGACGGCAAGGTGCGCCCAGTTCATGAGGGACCCCATGTCTTCCACCGCCACAAGGACTTCCGCGTGGAGACCGAGGCTGCCCGCCATGCTCAGGACCTCTGCCTTGCGCGGATTGGAGTGCCCAATCACTACCCGGATGAACGGGTTCCCATGGAGGCGCGCGAGGTGGTCACAGGCTTTGAGAACGTTCAATGTGACGCCGTTGGGGTCACTGCCGCCCATGGTGACGAGGATGTTCTGTGCCGTGTGGGGCGGCGTAGCCGAACGAGCCGGCCGGCGGCTGAATTCAGAGCGCAAGAGCGCATATCGGGGCCCGAGCAATGGGCGCGCTCCGGCGGGCAGGCAATAATCCGGCGGTTCCGGGTGAAGGTTCTGGTCCAACAAAAGGTCTGCGTTATAGAAGGAGAGGCGGGGCGCATCATCTATGACCATTATCCGGGAGCCGGTATTGCGAAGGGCCCCGAGAAACTCTGCGCCGAAATGGTAACCGTCCAGCACGATCCAATCGGAATGAGCTCCACGGACGAGAGCATGAGCAAGGTCTTCACGCCCACCTGGCTGGTCGGTTGTGGGGACAGCGTTCACCCCGGCTGCGGCGAGGCGGTGTTGCAGCGATGTCGGCTCCCACCGTCCCAGCCACGTGACACGGTTCCCGGCTGCGATGAGGGCCTGGGCCAGGGCCAGGCACCGCATGGCATGGCCCATTCCGGTGGCCGCATCGGCATCTGCTCGGATCAAGACTTCCATCAGTATCGCTTAAAGATGACCTCGATGGGCTTGCCTTCCAGCATCTCTTCAACACATTTGTTCGTCACGGCATGACGCAGCACCGTAAAGGCGTCCTCATAGGCATTGATTGTGCGCTGAATGTCCTCATCCGTGTGCTGATAGCACAGGAATTGAGAGCCCGAAAAGAGGATGCCGCGCTTGAGCATCTCTTGTTGGAAGAGGGATTTGAGCAGGAGGCCGTTTTGGCCTTCATAGTCTTTGAAGACGCAGATGGTCCACGGAGGAAGCCCTGCGCACTGCGTATATTCTGTGAGGCCGAAGGCTTGGGCCATCTCGTTGTACGCCTTCTGGAGCTTGGCGCCTTGCTTCCAGAAGTGAGGGATCACCGGCTCCCGCCGCATGAACTCGATGGTCGCCTTGGCAGCGGCGAGGGAGAGGCATTCGCCTCCGAAGGTGAATGAGAAGAAGATATCCTCGAAAGCCTCCATGACGTCGGCCCTGCCGATTACGGCAGAGATCGGCATTCCATTTGCCATCCCCTTGCCTACCGTTGCGAGGTCCGGGGTGACGCCGTAATATTCCTGAAGGCCTCCTAGGCTGTACCGGCAACCGGAAATGATCTCGTCGAAGATCAGTACGGCTCCGTGGCGGTGAGTGAGGTCGCGCACCTGTTGAAGAAATCCGTCCTTCGGTTCGGCGACATTCATCACTTCCATGATGACGGCGGCCACACCGTTGGGATGTTCTTGGAAGATGCGTTCGAGGGATGCGATGTCGTTGTAGGTGAAGGTCTTCTGGAGCGCCTTCACAGCATCCGGGACACCGCGGGCTCTGACGCCGCCCACAGAGCCGATGTACCAATCTTGCCAGCCATGGTATCCGCAACTCGCCACGACGTCCCGCCCAGTTACGGCGCGGGCGCATCGAACGGCTGCGGAGGTGGCATCGGAGCCGTTCTTGCCGAACCGTACCCGCTCGGCACACGGGAAGATATCGCGCAACAGTTCCGCCACTTCGATCTCCAGGGGATGCATGAGGGAGAAGGTGATGCCGACCTCCAATTGCTTGCGGATAGCTTCCTGGGTTACGGGGTGGCAGTGGCCCAGGGTGATGGGTCCCAAAGCCATCGGGTAGTCTATGAATTCGTTGCCGTCCACATCCCAAACGTGGCTTCCTTTTCCCCGTGCCAGATATTTGGGAGCGACCCCGTCTACGTACTGCGTGGGTCCCTTGCTCAAGGTCTGTGTGCCGGCGGGGATCAGGTGTCTGCGGCGCTCCCAGAGCTCGTTGGAACGCGTGATCGTGAGCTTAGGGGCTCGAGATATGGGGAGTGAGGCCATCCATCCGGCGTTGCGCGGTATCCCTGCATTTAAAGACGCGATGTGAGGATTGTCGCGAAGGACCTTCAGCACGTCGCGGATGCCGAAATCTGCTCGGCCGCCCAGGGCGCGCACAACGGCTTCCAAGAACTCCAGGTCCTCGGGCGTGTCCAGCGTCCACCGTAGGTGACTGAAGTCTCCTTCTTCGCATTCCACATTCCGCGTTCGAAAGAGTTCAGGATGTGTCCGAATGTAGGTGGTTACGTGCTCCCGATCGGCCACCTCTGTCGCTTCCCGCCAAACGCGCTCCAGCACGGCGAAGGGCATCACTTCGACGTCCAGCCCGTCGGGGTAGGTGGGCGGAAGAATATTGGACACATAGTCTACATCGTCGGGAGCCTCAAAGTAGGCTGCAACCACGCGGTCTATCACTTCAGGATCGTGGAGGGGGCAATCGCCGGTGAGGCGCACTATGACGTCGGCTTCATACTCCTGAGCCGCCCGGTAGGTGCGGTCCAAGACATCGTCGGCGCTGCCGGCGAATGCCTGGATGCCCATTCGTGCTGCAACGTCTATGAGGGCGGCATCTTCAGGCATCGTAGTGGTTGCAAGGATTACCTGGTCTACGCGCTTGGCTCTGCTCACGCGGCCCAGGGTCCACGCGAGGACCGGGGCGCCTCGCAGAGGGCGCATCATCTTGGCTGGAAGCCGGCTTGAACCCATGCGAGCTTGTACGATGGCTACGGTTTTCATGGCGTTAGATCCAAGGCACGCTTTCGGCAATCTCTACGAGGGCGGCAGCATTATCCGCATCCTGCGCGGGACGACATCGCCCATCAAGGCAATCGAGGAAATGCCGGAGCTCGTGCACGTACATTTGGTTGAGATCCATTCCCCGGAAGTCGCTGAGGACTGTTCCATCGTGACCGGGTCGTTGGAGGAGCGTTTGGCCCTGAGAGAGGTCCCACAATAGGGTACCTTCTGTCCCGATTACCTTGCACCTGCGCGTGTAGATGCGTTGGAGATAATCGAGGTGGATCTGGAAGCAGACGCCGGAAGAGGACCGCCCGTGGAGGCAGGCAATCTCTTCGGTGTCTATCTGCAGTGTCTTCGTCGTCGCTCGGAAGCCCTGCACAAGCGTCAGTTCTCCGGCCAGCCACCGCACCAAGTCGAGCTCGTGGATGGCGTCCAAAAGGATGCCTCCTCCCAATTCTCGGCGTGCAGAGTAGCTGCTGCGGTAATCCTGCCAAGGGCGCCAATCGGGCAGGTAGGATCCAAACTCCGCCTGAACGATCAGCGGGTGGCCCACTTGCCCTTCTTCCAGCGCTTCTCTAAGGGCAACGACACCGGGGTGAAAGCGAAGGTTGCACGCCACAAGGCAGATGCGGTGGTGCACACGGACAGCCGCCGCAGCATCCCTCGCCGACGCCGCATCGGCAGCCAGTGGCTTCTCTACGAATAGGTGGGAGTAGGAGGCCGCCATCTGTACTTGGGCGGAATGAAGGGCCGTGGGAGAGCAGATGAAGCATGCGTCAGGTTCCGCTTCGAGGCCGGCCTGCAGCGACGGGACCGCTTGCGCAGATACTTCTTCACAGGCGCTGCCGAGCTGTGTCGGATCCGGGTCCCAGGCGAAGAGAACACCGGCACGCAGAGCCCGAAGGTTGCGCATGTGCCTCCGGCCGATGGACCCACACCCGATCACCAGAAAGCGGCGGTCCATAGCCGTCGGCTACCCTTCCGCCGAAGCGGCCGAAGACCGGTAGACCGGGACGTATTCGTCCTTGAGGATCGCCATGAGAAGGTGGTCCTTATATTGGCCTTCATGGAAGAGCGCCTTGCGCAAGCATCCTTCCACTTTGAACCCGACCTTCTCGTACATGCGCACAGCGGCAGTGTGTTCTGCGTAGACGCCCAAATCCACCCGGTGGAGGTTGAGGTTGTAGAAGGCGTGCTCCACTACAAGGCGCGTAGCTTCTGTTCCGCATCCGCGGCCCCAATAATCGCGTTCGCCGATGAGCAAGCCCAATGTTCCACTGCGGTGTACCCAATTGATGGGGCCTAGTTTGATATTGCCGATGTGGAGGTCTGTAGCGCGGTCCGCTATCGCCAGGAAGAGATTGTCTCGGGATGCGGCGATGCTCTCGTAGAAGGCCTCCATGGCGGTCAGCGTCTGAGGGAAGTGGGCAGTTTCCAGGTACCGAGACACGTCGGGGTCGTTAAGCCAGGATTGGTACCGTTCCCCTAGGTCGGTTCGGTGGAGGGGGCGAAGGTAGATGATCTTGCCCACGAGGAAGGGTGTCTTCATCGAGAGTATGCCTCGCACACCTTATAAACAGCGGCGATGACGTCCTCTACGTCGCTATCGCTCATAGCCGCAAAGAGAGGAAGGGTGAGGATCTCGCGGTACGCTTCCTCGGCGACTGGACAATCCCCGGGGCGGGTACCGACGGTTCGTTGGTAATAGGGGTGGAGGTGCACGGGGATATAGTGGACGTTGGCTCCAATGCCTTCGGCCCGGAGTGCGCGGAACACGTGGTCCCGATCCACGGCGAGGCGGTCAAGGCGGAGGCGGATCACGTAGAGGTGGTGCCCGTGGCGCACATACGGCTTTATGGGGAGGGGTTCCACGCTGGGGAGGCGCGAGAAGGCCTCGGTATAGCGCTGGGCAATCTCCGCACGTCGCGACGACCATCGCGGGAGTTTGGCGAGTTGGCTCAATCCGAGGGCAGCGTGGATATCCGAGAGGCGAAGGTTATATCCCAGTTCGATCATCTCGTAGAACCATGCGCCCGCTGCTTGGCGTTCGCGATGGTCTGTTGCGATGCCGTGATTGCGGAAGCGGCGCATGCGGCGTGCAACTTCTGCGTCTCCGGTCACAGCGGCCCCGCCCTCTCCTGTGGCAATCTGCTTGACGGGGTGGAAGCTGAAGCACGTGACATCGGCGAGGGTTCCCACCGAGCGTCCGCGATATTCCGCACCCAGAGCATGGCAAGCGTCGGCGATAAGCTTGAGGCGGTGTGTGCGGGCCACTTCCGCCAGATCATCCCATTCGCACGGGTGGCCCGTGTAATCCACCCCGATGACGGCCTTTGTGTGCGAAGAGATCTTCTCTTCCACTCGTTTTGGGTCCAAAAGGAGCGTTCCAGGCTCGACATCGGCGAAGACCGGCCTTGCACCCAGGTGCAGCACTGCATTGGCGGTGGCAGCGAAGGTCATGGGAGGCACGATGACTTCGTCGCCGGGGCCGACTCCCAGCGCAAAGACGGCCGCATCGAGGGCGGCAGTCCCACTGCTTACGGCTACGGCTTCGGCTGCGCCGGTGACTGCGACGAGGGCTTCTTCAAACTCTGCTACCTTTGGCCCTGTGGTAAGCCAGTCGGAACGGAGGGCAGCGGTGACGGCTTGGATGTCTGCCTCGTCTACAGCTTGACGGCCGTAGGGGAGGAGAGTAGACCGGATCGGCGTGCCGCCATCAACCGCCAACCGTGAAGAGTTCATGCTTGCGTGAGTTCCTGAACGAGCCTTTGAAGCTCGTTGCGCGTGAGCAGGCGAGGATTGGTGTCGCTGGCATAACGAAAGCCTTCCGGCACGGGTTTGCCGCCGGTCCAGTTCCCGCCGCCCCACCACGGATGAGCCGGCTGGAGCACATACATGTCCTCCAGCTCCACAGCTTGGCGGGCCTCGTCCTCGGAAATGAGCGTTTCGTGGAGCTTTTCTCCGGGGCGGATGCCGATCTGTTGCACTTGGCATTCGGGGGCTATGGCGGCCGCCAAGTCCATGATGTTCATACTCGGGATCTTGGGAATGAATACTTCGCCTCCGTGCATCAGTTCGATGCAGCGGATTACAAAGCGTACGGCCTGGTCCAGAGTAATCCAGAAACGCGTCATGCGGGGATCCGTTACGGTGATGGTGCCGGTCTTTCGTTGCTCCAGAAAGAGCGGAATGACGCTGCCGCGGCTGGCTACCACGTTGCCGTAGCGTACACAGCTAAAGAGCGTAGGTCCATGGCCTCGGTATGAGTTTGCCTGAACGAAGAGCTTCTCGGCTACCAGCTTGGTGGCGCCGTAAAGGTTCACCGGGCTTACGGCTTTGTCGGTACTGATGGCCATCACGCGCTTCACCCCATTGTCGAGGGCAGCATCTATCACGTTCTTACCGCCGTTTACGTTGGTATGGACGGCTTCGATGGGGTTGTATTCGCATGCGGGGACCTGCTTGAGGGCGGCTGCATGAACCACCAGGTCTACTCCGCGCATGGCGCGCCGGAGGCGGTCCACATCCCTCACGTCTCCGATGAAGTAGCGCATGGGCGAGTTTCCGGTATCCGGGAAGCGCTGGCGCATCTCATGCTGCTTGAGTTCGTCGCGACTGAAGACGATGAGGCGGGCGGGCCGGTGCTCAGCGAGCAGCACCTCCACAAACTTCTTTCCGAAGGATCCGGTGCCGCCGGTAACGAGCACGTGCAGGTCGTTGAGCATCGAGGCGCGATCCTCTTTGAGGGGATGCAGGCAGCTTACACATTCAGCGGCAGGCCGCGACCTGACGCGCAGGGAACGAGCCTTTCCTGTGCTGCCGTGCAGACAGATCATACCGCACGGGTGTGGCGGCTGTCAACGTCGGCTTGACGGCGTCGGCGGCGAGCGGTTATACTAATGGTCGCGTGTCCGCGCATCCGTCACATGCATTGCGTGGGGCTGTGGCTCAGCTGGGAGAGCGCCTCGTTCGCATCGAGGAGGTCGGCGGTTCGAATCCGCCCAGCTCCATTTTCCCCTGTTGTAATCACTGGGACACCCCATGCGTACTCCCTCACGGCCAGTCTGTTCCATTCTGCATCTGCAGACGGAGCATAGGAGCAGCCCCTGAGCCGAAAACGATCGTGCCTCGTTTGTGGATAAGCACCGGGCGCACACAGCCTTTTTTCCTGCGTATGGAAATTGGGCAGCAAGTATGGAACGGCAGAAGCTTTGCGAGGATCCTGTGGAACAGGTTATAGATGAGTTTCTGGAGGGCGGGCCTCGGGCCGAGCAACTCGCTCAGATGGTGCAGGCTCTTCAGGCCCGAAGGCGGTCCTTCGTGCTGGAACGGGATGGAGCCCCTCCCGAAGAGCGCAGCCATTGGGAAGCGGCCATCCGAGAGATAGACGACCAGATCCGGGTGCTTCGCGAAGAGGAAGCCATTACCCGCTTTGTGGAGCAGTCTATCCGCGCTACGATCAACCGGCATCTGCCGGACGAAGGCGAAGAAGACTTGCCGTAAGGCCTTGGGGACAACATCGCCCCGGATCCGACCGGTGCCCACTCGAGATCCTAACCTAAGTCCCTCGCAGGAAGTTTCGTATGGGCTTTCGAGGGCGTTAGCGGAAGCCAAGCATCCCGATGCCTCCGGAATGGCCACGCAGAAACAAGCGGCATCAAGGGAGCACTCCTCCTGTAATTGGGGGGTCGGGTTGGTTGTTTCCGTCAGCGAAGGCCGGAGCGTGCGCCACGGGGATGAAGGGCGTGGCGCGACGGAGACTTGACGCGGCTTCGCCGTAGGCCACCAGGCTGGCGGGAAGCACTCCGCATGAGCGCCTCGATCTCCGCTGGGTCGCTTGGGAGCGCTGCAGAGAGCTTTCGCGCCCCCGCAGGCGTCATGAGATAATCATCTTCGATGCGGATCCCGATGCCTTCACTGGGAATATAGACGCCCGGCTCGATGGTAAAGACAACCCCGGGGTCCAGGCTGGCAGATCCGCCGGTTACGTCGTGCACGTCCATCCCGAGAAAATGCCCGAGGCCGTGGATGAAGAAGTGATCCATAGTGTATTCCCGGCCATCCAAGTCGCGGGCGCGCAAGGGGCTGGATCTTAGGAATTGGACGGCGTGGTTGTGAACCTGGGCCATGGTCATTCCCGGGCGGGCGAAGCGCGCAGCATCTTCCTGACACTCCAGCACTAGCCGATAAAGAGCGCGCTGCCGCGGCGTGAACCTGCCTCCAACAGGGAAGGTTCGGGTGAGGTCGGCGGCATAATAGTCGAACTCTGCTCCGATATCTACTACCACGGTTTCGCCAGACTGCATCCGGCGCTGCGATGCGAAGTGGTGCAAGACTGTGGAGTTGGGTCCGCTCCCCACGATGCACGGGAAGGCTTCTCGAACTGCGCCGTGGCGGCGAAATTCGGCAAGGATGATCCCTTCGATTGTCAGTTCATCCACTCCGGGCTTCACGTTGTGGGCTGCGGCCTCTTCCGCGGCGGCGGTGGCTGCGACGGCGGCTTGGATCTTGGCGACCTCTGAGGGACTTTTTGTTCGCCGGAGACGGGCAATGGCTTCCCTGACGCCCCCTGCGAATTCCACGCCAGGATTGAGCGTCTTGACGTGGTGTTCCAGAGTACCGTTGGGATAGTACCGGGCAATGGAATTGACGGAGCTCCCGTCCGGAAGAAGGCCGGCCGCTGCGGGTCTTTGGTCGAGTACGGGACCTTCCACGCGGATGCGCTTCGCGCGCAGCAACGACGCCTCAAGGACGTTCCACATGTTTGCCAGCGGTAGAACTGCTTCGATACCCGTGGCGCGCTGGGTTTCTTCGCCTGGTGTGGGCAGAGGGTCCGACCACCGGCGCGCAGATGGGGTTTGATCCGGAAGGAAGAGGATCTCGTGTTTATTGGTGGGGTCTCCGTCCGGCAGGAGCACAAGGCAAGCATCTGGCGCCTCTACACCCGTAAGATACATGAGGCTGTTGCTCGTTCGGAAGCGCACGCGCCCTACGTCGGAGTTGTCCCCAGGTCCAGAAAGAATGATGATATCGCCGGGGAATTGGCTGCGAAGCGCGGCACGCCGGGCAGCATATTCCTCTGTTAGCGACTGAAGGGCGACTGAACCGATGCGGGCCGGGGCTTTGCCCGTGTGCGCTATGGGTAACGGCACCTTGGGGCCGAGCGATCCCGCGTAACTGCCGGCGGGCAAAAGTGCGATCGCGGCTGCAAATGCGGCGAGGTGCACTCTACGGCAGAGGTTGTAGATAGGCATGAAGAGTTCTCCAAAGCTGTGCGCGGTGGCGCAGGCGGGCATCAAGGATTGCGGCATAGCTACTCTCGGTGGCGGATGGCGCCGGCTGCGGTTTGCGCCGGAGCTGGTTGGTGGTGCTGTGCTGTGAGCGCCGCTGCCGGCAAAGACACCTTCATGGCATCCTGCACTGATAGGCTGGGATGAAGGGCGAAAAGCTTTGCGCGCATCTCAATGACGCCGCCACGGGGTATCATGGCGGGTTCGCCGGGGGCGCTCCACTCATTGCCCATGGTGCGGTAATCCGCACCCGGAGCCGGGTCCAACGTGATGCTTTGCCACCCACGAATGGGCGGAAGTCCCTGGGTCACGATGCCGCAGGTGATTTCACCCCACCTGCAGGCCGACACGAAGTTCGGCCCCGACACGCTGCACGGGAGCGCTTCGGATGCTGCCGATCCGAAGCTGCCGGCTCCAACGTGGAGCGGCGAGAAGCGCACTCTCCACAATTGCAAACTCTTCTGCGCGGTGAGCCAAAGGTACTCCTCGATCCCTGCGGATCCGTTCCGGGCTACCAGTTTCAAGGATGCTCGCCATTTGGTGCCGATGGAGCCGCGGATCAAGACACCCACAAGGTCCTTTTCGGTGATGGCTTCCACGGAGGAGGGTTGGAAGCCCTCGCACCATGGCAATTCCCCAGCTTCTGCAGACACGCACTGCACCAGCGGATATATTGCGCCTACCGTCCGCCATCCGCCGGGGGTGCGGCACGATAGCATTGCCAGGTTTCCACCTACAAGGCGCAAGCGCATGCGGTCATTCTGCAATAAGGCATCCAGTCCCGCTACGCGCACATTACCCGCATTGCCGGCCGGGGCGGTGTCTTCAGGGGGCGACGCAAGCAGGTGAGGGATTGCGATCATGCGGACTTGTGGAGGAGTATTCGGTTCTTCCAAACTCAGTGCAACAGAGAGGCGTGCATCAGGAGCGGTTGGGCGGACGCGCCAAGTATACGTAACGGATTGGCCGGGCGCCAATGCCGGAAGTCGCGGAGAAGTGTCGCCGGACACGTAGTCCAAACCGCTCAGGGTGAAGAAGCGGACGACGGCGGCTCCGGCAGGAAGTGGTTTGGAACCGGCATTGCGTAGGGTTCCTGCGATCAAAAGGTCGGAAGTGCCGGTGGCCCAGACCTGGGTAGGGACTAAGTTCTGTATTATGAGGGTCAGGCCCTCAGCCATGGCACCGCGGCTCCATGTGCCGAGGAGGATAGCGAAGATCCCCGATGCAAACCCCCGCACCGCATGCCGCAACCCGCTGCGAATGGTATGAGCGTCCCTCCGCGCAGCGGCACCCTGTACGTGCAGCGTCAGCCTTGTCGCCATCCGTTTCATGGGCCACCTATTGACCACGTCGCGCCGAAAGTCCTGCCCTCGTGTGTGGACGAGCAACGCCCTAATCTTCTCCACTGGATGCGCGTTCTGCCGGTTCTCGCAGAGTGGCGAGGCAATCCTGCGCGATGGCGGCGCGGACCTTCTCCATGAAGGCTGCATAGAGTGCCAGATTGTGATACGTGGCAAGGCGGTATGCAAGGATCTCCCGAGCCATGAAAAGATGCCTAAGATATGCTCGTGTATGGCGGCGGCAAACTTGACATGGGCATGCAGGATCCGGCGGAGAGAAGTCCTTCGCATAGCGTGCATTCCGGATGTTGATGGGCCCGTTCCAAGTGATGATCTGCCCATTGCGGGCATTTCGGGTGGGCAGGACGCAATCGAAAAGGTCTATCCCTCTCTCTACTGCGTCGAGGATATCCGCCAGGCTCCCCACGCCCATCAGGTACCGCGGCTTCGCCTCGGGGAGGATTTCCGTGCACCATTCCACGCATTCGCAACGCGTATCTCTGGGCTCACCTACCGCTAACCCGCCGATAGCGTATCCAGGCAGATCCAGGGCGGCCAGCCGCTGGGCGCTCTCACGCCTGAGGTTCTCGTATGTTGCGCCCTGGACGATCCCAAAGAGGGCCTGAACCCATCCCCCTTCTGCATGTCCTCCCGTCGCCCTGTGGCGATGGGCGCATCGCACCGCCCACCGATGGGTGCGTTCCATGGCTTCACGAGCATAGCTTTCGTCGCATGGATAGGGGGCGCATTCGTCAAAAGCCATCACGATGTCCGCGCCGATCGCCCGCTGCATGTCCATGACGCTTTCCGGGGTGAAAACGTGCGTAGAGCCGTCAATGTGGGACTGAAACTCCACCCCATCGTCGGAGATGCTGCGGAGGCGGGCGAGGCTGAAGACCTGGAAGCCGCCGCTATCGGTGAGGACGGCGCCGTCCCAGCCTGCAAAGCGGTGCACTCCCCCGGCTTGGGCTACAATCTGCTCGCCAGGCCGTAGGTGGAGGTGATACGTGTTGGCTAAAATAAGGCGGAAGCCGAGCTCATGCAGCTCACCCGGCGTCATGGCCTTCACGGTTCCCAGGGTCCCTACGGGCATGAATGCCGGCGTTTGGAGCGAAGCGTGCGGAAGCGTGAGGCGGCCGACACGGGCGCGGGAATGGGAACAAGCCCCCGTGATCACAAACAGAGTTTGGCCCTCCTTCTGCGATGGTTTCGGGGGGCTGGGTTCGAAATGCCCGCAGAGGAAAATGGGTTAGGCGGCTCGGCTTTGGTCGGTTCCCGTGAGGTGATTGAGGGCAACCACGTGGTCCGGCTCGAGTTGCAGCACGCGACGGTAAGCATCCTGTGCCTCTGCGATGCGCCCCAGTTCCTTGAGAGCATTCCCTCGATTGAGCCATGCGTCCACGAAGGATGGATTAATGGCCAAAGCGCGATCGAATTCATCGAGGGCTTCGTCGTAGCGCTGCAATGCTGCCAATGCCAAACCGAGATGGTTGCGAATGTCGGCATATTGCGGGTTCAACTCCAGTGCCCGGCGATATTCGTCCACGGCCTCATCGAACATACCCCGGCGGTACAAGTCGTCCGCTAAGCGGAAATGATACTGGATATCGTCTATCTCCGTGGATGATACCATCTCGAAGGCATGGATGGCTGCGGCGTAATTCTGTTGCTGGTGGGCTTGCAATCCTCGCAGGTAAGCATCGGAAGCAAACCCCGGCTCCAATTCCACCGCCCGTTGCATTGCACGGATGCCCAACTCCCGTTCGCCCATGGCGTAGAGTGCGATGCCTCGATGAAAGTGGGCCTTGGCGAAACGGGGATTGATCTCCAGAGCTTTGTTGAGGGCTTCCAGAGCTGCCGGATATTCCAGGCGATGCCGCAAAACCACAGCCAGGCTGAAATAGAGGTCCGGATAATGCGGGTGGATAGCGATGGCTTTTCGAAAGTGCTCTTCAGCGCGCTCCCATGCGCCCTTCCTCATAGCCTCGGTTCCGAGGTTTGCATGGGCCTCGGCGCTGTAGAAGAGGGCCAGCCGCTCGCTCAGCGGATCGCGATGGTTCGCGTGAGCTACCGCAGCGAAGCACTCCAGGGCTTCTTCGTACAAGCCCTGGTCGAACAACTGGATGCCTCGGTCGTAGTGTTCGTTGCGTCCCAAGCCCAGCAATTTGCCCAAAAGAGCCATGGTCCCCTCCCGGCGACGCGTGACCCGCAATGCGTGGCGCGAGTACACGAAAACGCATTTGTGTCGCCGTTCTCCCTCTATTCTCGGCAGGAGCGCAGACGGAGTTCAGGGAGGCGGGCCCGCAGGTCCCAAGGGGGCGGCTGGAGCGATGGCCGGCTGCTGGGGATCTAGGCAAAAGCATATCAGAAGCGCCCTCGACAGGAATCGAACCTGTGCACCCGGCTCCGGAGGCCGGCGCTCTATCCTCTGAGCTACGAGGGCGCGGCGAACACCCTCATTATACACTGCAGGGAAGTCACCACGCAATTAACGGACACGCAGAGGTTTGGGCAGCCCATCTGGTGAACCTACAATCACATTCGCCCTATGGGCTTGGGAAAGGTTCCTCAATGTACGTGTCAATCCGCGACGATATCCTTTTGGCGGCCGGCTATCCTACAATCGGCGATGGGCTGAACGCCCTGAACCTGCACGCCGTAGAACTCGCCGTCGGCCGTGACTTTAGTGTCCATGCACCGGCAGCCGGGAGCACAAAGGAACGGTACTTTCTGAACCGGAACGAGGACGTGTCCGACCTGCGACGCTTGTGCGAAGGCGCCTCCATTCGGATAAGCGCCCTGCTTTTGGCCAACGACTTCAATGCTCCGGATATCGAGAAAGAGCTGGACTGGATCATCCGCACCATCCATGCAGCCGGAGATCTGGGCATCGAGGCGGTGCGCATAGATGCCATCATGCACGGAGAACGGGAACTCCCGCGTGAGGAGCGCGAGGCGCTCTTCGCTGACCGCGTGCATCGGGTCCTCGATGCTACAGCGTCTGCCGGCGTGGACCTCGGCATCGAGAACCACGGCTACCAAGGAAACGATCCGCAATTCCTTGAAGACCTACTGGCCGCCATCGGGAACCCGCGGCTGGGGCTCACAATGGACACGGGAAACTTCTACTGGGCAGGCCATCCGCTGGACGAGGTGTATGCCATCCTTCAGCGCTTCGCACCCATGGCAAAGCATACCCACATCAAGAACATCGCCTATCCGGAAGCGATGCGAAATGTGCGGCGTCCACTGGGGTACGAGTATGGGCAGTATGTGTGCCCCATACCGGAAGGGGATATTGACCACTCCCGCGTAGTGGGTTACCTGAAGGCTGCAGGGTACCGCCGCGACCTATGCATCGAAGACGAATCGCTGGGTAAGTATTCCGAAGCCCAACGGAAAGCGAACCTTCGGGCCGCAGCAGAGTTTCTAGGCAGCCTGTGCAATTGACATGGGGCTTTGCCGCAGTTACCTCGAGGTGTTTTCCTCCGTCTTACAGCATGGTAGAAATTGCTAGATACGGAGGTGGCTCCATGGCTATGAGGAAGTGCGGCTTGATGCTGGCAGCCGTGTGTCTGCTCCTGGGGTCTGTAGCGCAGGCACAACGTCCCGGGCGCGTCGGACCTGGCGGCGGCCCCTTCGGACCCGGCAGGTTCGGGATGATGCGGGCTTTGCCGGATCACGACCCCCTCGTGAGCCACGTTATGGAACTGCTGGCGCGGCCGGACGTTCAGGTGGGCATCCATCTGGATATGAAGCAGCGTGCAGCCTTGGACGAGTTCCAGGGACAGGCCCAACAAGCTGTGGCTCAACAGATGGCTCAGTTCTTCCAGGAGATGCGGCAAAACCGGAGCCAGGGCATCCCACCAGATCGCAACACCTTCTTCCAGCAGATCCAAGAGCAGCGCACCGCAGCACAGGCCAAAGCGGCCGGGAACCTGCCCCAGATCCTGCATCCAGAACAGATGGCGCGACTGCATGAGCTGGACCTGCAGTGGCGGGGCGTACTTGCGTTGGGAGATGCCAAGGTAGCTGAAGAGGCTCATATAGGCGCCGAACACAGAAGCGCCATCCAGAAGTTGGCCGAGGAATACCGTGCGAAGTCCCGGGAGTTGCGCATGCAGTTCTTCCAGAACATGCGCAATGCATGGCGGAATGGGGCCAACCAACCCCCGTCCCAGGTGGTGAACGGTCCCACTACATTGGCAGCTCTCGACCGGGCAGACCTGGCAGCCCGCAAGGAATACGAAGCCAAAGCCCTCGCGATCCTTTCGGCGGAAGAGAAGGCACGTTGGATGAAGATCCAAGGAGAGCCGTTTACATTCCGAGCCGACTTTCAGGGCTAGCGGGGGTTCGCCGGCACTGCCTTTGGGCGGTGTTGCGCGTCACTCTACCTGGCCTTCCAGGGGCACAACGGAGGCCCTTGGAAGGCTTTTCTTGCGTGCGGCGCAGGAACGTGAGTATAATAGTCGGGATTTGGGGGCTGCCGGTACCCGAATACCTGGAGCTGCCGCCAAAACGGGCTGGGATTGGTTGGCGATCCCGGCGCCATCGAAGAGTGCACCGGGTGCCGGGTTGCCGGCTCCCGTCCGCACGTGCAGCCACAGGGGGCCTCCGGGCCTTGTGGCGGCATCCCTGTAATGCAATGCCGTTGAGTTCCATATCGCCGGATTGAGGTGAAGATGAAACCTGGGATCCATCCTCCGTATCAGAAGGCCATCGTGGTGTGCGCTTGCGGCAATACCTTCGAGACACGCTCTACCAAGCCGCAGATCCGCGTGGAAATCTGCTCCAATTGCCACCCCTTCTTTACGGGCAAACAAAAGATCGTGGACACAGAAGGTCGGGTGGAGAAGTTCCTTCAGAAGTACAAGATGAAGAAGTAGCCAACGTGCCTCATACCCAAGAGACGGGTGCTTATGTGAGCGAATACCTGCAGTACGGCGGGCAGGCGGTGATCGAGGGTGTGATGATGCGCAGCCCGCGCTACTACGCGGTGGCTTGCCGCGCACCCGACGGCCGCATCGTGGTGGCCACAGAACCTGTGTCGTCGTCGGCGACGGGACGGCGGGCATGGCTGAACAAGCCGCTAGCCCGCGGTACGTTGGCGCTTCTGGATGCTATGTCGCTGGGAATAAGGGCCCTCACATTCAGCGCCCGCATCCAGGCGGATGCGTTGGGTCTGCGCGGAGGCGCCGCCGAGGATGCATCCCGCGGCTCTGCGGCGTCGTATTCCGGCGGGGCCGGTTCCGTAAAAATCTCGGATATTGCCATCGGAACCACCATCGTCTCTGCAATCGCCATGGGGCTCGCACTGTTCGTAGCCCTGCCTACGCTCGTCACTCAATTGGTCCAAGGGAGGCTCGGCGTCACCGCTCCGCTAGCTCTCAACTGCATGGATGGCTTCGTGCGCATCGTCATTTTCTTCGGCTATGTCGCAGCCATCGGCAGGATGGAGAATATTCGCAGGGTGTTCGAATACCATGGCGCCGAACACAAGGCCATCAACGCATTCGAAGCGGGATTGGAGCTCAATCTCGAGAATGCATTGAAGTGTTCCCGCATTCACCCGCGGTGTGGAACCAGCTTCATTGTCGTCGTGCTCATCGCAGGCATCATCGTGCAGTCCCTTTTGCCGCGGCCACAGAACTACCTTCTCCGCTTGGCGCTCCACCTCGGCCTGGTGCCTGTCGTGGCAGGCATTGCCTACGAAGTGATCCGTTGGGCAGGGCGCACTCGAGATGCGGCGCTTACTCGGTGGCTGCTGGCTCCTGGACTTTGGTCCCAGCGTCTTACGACACGGGAACCGCACGCAGACCAAGTGGAAGTGGCTCTTGCGGCCCTCAACGCGGTGATACGGGAAGAGGCTTCCCGCGGCGAGGTGAACGTAGCCGGTGTTGCGTAGCACGGACCACGCCTCTCGGGTACGCCGCATTCACGGTGTAGCGTGACCGTTGCGTATGGCTTCTCCTTCCCAGTTCCGCGGTGGTTGCCAAGTCGGAGGGTCGCACCCTGCCGTCGGATGTGGGCCCAAGCGGAACCGGGTAGTGTGGTTGGGAACGATTAGGGAGTAGGAGAGTTGTCTCTAGATCAGGCACGCCGAAAACTGGATGAGCTCGAGGCACAATACGAAGATTTGGGGCATCAGATGATGGACCCCCAGGTCATAGCCGATGTGGATCAGTACCGCCGCATCAGCAAGGCGTGGAGTGATCTCGAAGAGGTCGTAACAGCCTATCGGGAATTCAAGCGGGTGGAACGCGAGATCGCCCAGGCCGAAGAGTTGCTGCAGGATCCTGAAATGGGCGACCTGGCCGAGGAAGAGCTTAGGGATTTGCGGAGCAAGCTGGAGCAGCTTGAGGAACGCATCAGGCTCTTGCTTCTTCCGAAGGACCCCAATGATGAGCGGAACGTCATCCTGGAGATCAGGCCCGCTGCCGGAGGGGAAGAGGCAGCGCTCTTTGCGGGAGACCTCTTGCGCATGTATCTGAGGTACGCAGAGCGAAACGGTTGGAAAGTGGAGATCCTCAATGCACAGGAGACCGGAATTGGCGGCTTCAGCGATGTGGTCCTTTCCATCCAGGGGCGCGGGGCCTACAGCCGCCTCAAGTTCGAGAGCGGGGTCCACCGAGTTCAGCGGGTTCCGGCTACAGAATCGGGCGGGCGCATCCATACATCCACGGCCACGGTTGCGGTGCTTCCCGAAGTAGAGGAAGTGGAAGTGGAGATCAATCCCAACGATATCGAGATGGATGTGTACCACTCCTCCAGCGCGGGCGGCCAAAACGTTCAAAAGGTGGCAACGGCTATTCGGCTGCTCCACAAGCCTACGGGCATCGTAGTTACCTGTCAAGATGAACGCAGCCAATTGCAGAACAAGGAGAAGGCCTTCCGAATGCTTCGGGCGCGCCTTTATGAACTGCAGCAGCAGGCGCTCCTCAACGAGCGCACCGAAGCGCGCCGAGCGCAAGTGGGCACCGGGGATCGGTCGGAAAAGATACGCACCTACAACTTCCCCGACGGCCGTGTGACCGATCACCGCATTCACCTTACCGTGCACAATCTGTCCGGCGTCCTCGATGGAGATATCGAACCCTTTGTGAATGCCCTGATCACCGCGGACCAGGCCGAGAGGCTCCGTGCGGCCAGCAGTACCCTTTGACACATGCCCTGCAACGGATGAACGGTATGCAGCCTCTGGATGAGGTGCAACTCCTGCTTGCAGAAGGTACACACGAATTGGCTTCAGCAGGGATTGAGGAAGCCCACCTGGAGGCGCGCCTTCTTTTGGCTTTGGCAGGTAAGTGTACTCAGGTTGAAGTGTTGGCAGGACACCTGCGCCTGGATGACGGGATTGTGTCCAGGTTCCGCGAACTCATAGCCGCTCGCGCCCGACGTGTGCCCTATGCCTATTTGGCTGGAATGCAGGAATTCTACGGGCTGGAATTCCAAGTGAACCAGGATGTGCTGGTGCCACGCCCTGAAACAGAGTTGTTGGTAGATCTGGCCGTTGGCGCGCTCAGGGGGCTGCCCAATCCCGTAATGGTAGATGTGGGTACGGGGAGCGGATGCATCGTCGTAGCCTGTGCAGTGCATGTGCCCATGCTCAAGGCGCTGGCTGTGGATGTGTCCCCGGGCGCTGCACGAGTGGCGCGGAACAATGTGCTTCGCCACGGAGTAGAAGGTCGCGTAGTGGTGGTTCGCGGAGACCTCCTTTCGGCCGTTGGGAGCCGCTGTGTGGATTTGGTTGCATCCAATCCGCCTTATGTCGCTTCAGACGAGATCCCCAATCTTCAGCCCGAAGTTCGCTGCTTCGAGCCTCGCGTGGCGTTGGATGGGGGAAGAGCTGGGATGGATTATCACGAGCGCCTCGCGCGGCACGCCAGGAAGGTCCTAAATCCTGGCGGCTGGCTGATGGTCGAAACGGCGCAAGGGCAGGCACATCTCGTGGCCGAGCTGTTGAACGTCTGCGGCTACCGGCAGGTGCAGACGCACCGGGATCTGGCAGGCATTGAGCGGGTAGTGTGTGGTCGCGCGGATTGAGGGTGCGCAGCGTTTGCGTCGAATGCGGCCAAGCGGCGGCCCCTGGCGTCGGAAGGGCGTGTCGGGCGCACCTCGGATGAAAACGACACAGATAGGGGTAGGGGATGGCATGCCGGACACGATGATTGAATGCATGGGCCTTACAAAAGTCTTCGGCACGCTGTGCGCTGTGGACCACCTGGACCTTGAAGTGCGGCGCGGCGAACTTTTTGGATTTCTGGGCCCCAACGGCGCCGGCAAGACTACAACCATCAAGCTCATGACGGGGCTGCTGCGGCCCACGTCCGGCACAGCGGTGATTGGAGGCTTCAATATCGAGAGGGATGCGCTTCGGGCCAAGGCGATTATAGGCTACATCCCCGACAATCCCTTTCTCTACGAAAAGCTCACAGGAAGGGAGTTCCTCAACTTCATGGCGGACCTTTATTCCGTGCCATGGGAAGGACGACAGCGAAGGATCGAGGATCTTCTGCGCCTCTTTGAATTGGCAGACAAGGGCGACGACCTCATCCAGGGATACTCCCGGGGTATGCGCCAGAAGATCGCTTTGGCAGGTGCCCTTATCCATCAGCCGCAGGTGATCTTCTTGGACGAACCTACGGTAGGCCTCGACCCAAGGAGTGCGCGCCTGATGAAGGATATCCTGCGCAAGCTGTGTGAGGACGGTATCACCATCTTTATGTCTACGCATATCCTGGAAGTCGCCGAACGGATGTGTGACCGCTTCGCCATCATCCACCGCGGCAAACGAATAGCGGGCGGCACGATGGAGGAACTGCGCAGACAGGCTGCTTCGGATACCACCAGCCTCGAGGATATCTTCCTCGAATTAACTGGCGGCGACGAGGTTCGCGACCTGATCCAGTACCTGGGGTGAGCAGGTTCTGGGGCGCTGAGGGAGTACACCATGATTTTGGAGATAAGCCAAAGGGCGCGACTGGTGCTCGTCGGCATTCTGGCGGTTCTAGCCGTACTGGTTGCCCTCGTGGATATCGGCATGTTCATTGCTTGGGCGTGGCGTAAGGAGGATGTGGATGCCGGCAGGAGGCCTCCGCTGTTCGCACGGCGCTGGAGCCTCGCCGACGTTTGGATTGCCGCGCAGGTGATTGTGTTCGTATTGCTGGTGTTATTGGGCGGTGCATCCTTTGTCGCTTTCCGCCGGGGCGCGTTTGGCCCGGACGGGTCCGTGTCACCCCTGTTTCTAGGGATTGCGCTGTTGATGCAGAACGTATTGCTGGCTGGTGTCCCCTGGGCAGTGATCCGATATCGGTACGGCTTGGGGCTGCGGGATATCGGCGCGTGGCCGCCGCCTCGAATGAGAGTTGCGCTTCGAGCCGCGGCCCTCGGCGTGGCCCTCGTAGTAGTAGGTAACAGCGCAGAGCTGTTATTCGATGCGGTGCTCAAGGCTGCGTTTCCCTCGGCGGCGTCTTCCATCCTCGCCTTCAACAAGCAGGTAACGGCAGAGGGGTTGATCGGCAAGAAAATGACGCCGGCGCTTTTCGCTACGATGCTGCTGGGTGCCGGCGTTCTGGCGCCGATCGGAGAGGAGATGTTCTTCCGGGGCTTCCTGTATAACAGCTCCAAGAGGCGCTTCGGCGTTACCTGGGGTACCCTCATCAGCGCGGCCGCCTTTGGTGTAGCCCACGCCGGCCCCGTCGCGATGCCCGTGATCTTTCTAATGGGCGTGGTGCTCGCCGTAGCTTACGAACGAACGCGTTCGCTTTGGTTCACCGGGATCATGCATGCCACCAACAACTGCATCGGTGTGGCAGGGGCGTACCTCTACGTTCTGAGCCATCACGCGCTCCGGTGACTGGGTGGCAGCAGGTCGCCGCGGTTCTGCCGATACGTCCTTGGCAATGCGGAAGTCTGGCTGGGGACACTCCCGCGAATGAGCTGTGTCCCGCGAGGAAGAGGTAAAGATGCGCCGTTGGTTGTTCTTGGTGCCTGTGACGTTGTGGCTCCTTTCCGGATGTGATCTTCCATCGGATGGCGGGCGGGCTTCCGGAATGCCTGCGGAGATAAAAGCGGCAGATGACGCCCTCCAGCGCGGCGACGTAGCCCAGGCGACCCGTTTGTTCGAGGATGCCATCCGCAAACATCCGCGCGACCGAGCAACATACGTGGCCATCGTCAGCGTCTGCCAGGACCGCAAACAGTGGCCCTTGATGGCGCGTTTTGCCGAACTCGGCGCTGCGGCCACGTCGGCGTCCGATGCCCGCTGGAAAGCCAACTTCTACAACACGGCAGGCGAAGCCTACGATCGGATGGGCCGCTTCGCCGATATGATGCGCGTTGCGGAGGCCGCGTACAAGGCTATGCCCGACGACCCGCAAACCCTCAATGCGTTGGGCTATGCCTATGCCGAAGCCGGCACGAAGCTGGACGATGCAATCCGCCTGACCACCCGCGCCGTAGAGTTGGGCCGGGACCGCGGCCTCACGCCGGAGCAGCTCGGGGCCATCGTGGATAGCCTCGGGTGGGCTTACTACAAGGCCGGGAGGATTGCAGATGCCACGGCAACCCTGGCGACGGCAGCTAACATGAGCCCCGGGCAGGTGGAGATCCACTACCATTTGGCCCTTGCATACCGTGCCCAGGGAAGGAACGAGGATGCGCGCATCGAATTGATGCGGGCTCTCGCCATCGAGCCCGGCAATCAGGTCGTTCAGCAGCTCCTCAAGCAATTGGGAGGGGGAGACACAGCGGCAGGCTGAGGATCCGCCCGCGGCTTCACAGAGCTGCGCGCCGAAGCCGAAATTCTGCCTTCGGTGGAGAGCCTGCTCTTTGGACGGAACCTCCCATCTGCTTACCGGTTGCGTTTCGATGGAATAAACCGGTAGAATAGCCATGCAGGTGCTTGGCGGCGGCTCGCCCATCTGCTTGGCAGGAGGAATAGTATGTCAACCAAAACGGTTGAAATAGCAGCACACGACGCCAGCATGGCCGCGCCCTCCTTGGGGCCGGGTGGCGGACCCTTTGTGCTGGCGAGGCTCGACGAACTCGTGAATTGGGCTCGGCGCAACAGCCTTTGGCCGCTTACTTTCGGTTTGGCCTGCTGCGCTATTGAAATGATGAGCGCGGCTGCGTCGCGTTTCGACGTGGCGCGGTTCGGAGCCGAGGTCTTTCGACCGTCACCTCGCCAAGCCGACGTGATGATTGTGGCAGGGCGGGTGTCCACCAAAATGGGTCCCGTGTTGAGGCAGATCTACGATCAGATGCCTAATCCCAAATGGGTGATCTCTATGGGGGCTTGCGCGTCTTCCGGGGGCGTATACAACAACTACGCCATCATTCAAGGGGTAGACCAGATTATTCCGGTGGATGTGTACGTGCCCGGGTGCCCTCCCAGCCCGGACGCCCTAATCTACGGCATCCTGAAGCTGCAGGAGAAAATCAAGGCGGGTTCTTCGGGACACATCATCGAGCTTGGTTCCGGGACGGAGGCTTCCTGAAAGTGGCAGACATCGTGTCCAACACCGTTCAGTCCACGTTCCCCGTGGTGAAGGGGCTCGGCCTCACACTGAGGCATTACGTTCGCATGTTTACTGCCCGCGCGGATACCCAGGTGACCGTAGAATATCCCGAGAAGCGCCGGCCCCAATACCCTCGGACGCGCTGGCGCCATGTGCTCACACGGTACGACAATGGTTTGGAGAAGTGCATCGGCTGCAGCCTCTGTGCGGGTGCCTGCCCGGCGCGTTGCATCTACGTTGAGGCCGCCGAGAATACGGACGAAGCCCGCTTCTCTCCAGGCGAGCGGTATGCACGAAAGTACGAGATCAATATGCTTCGATGCATCTTCTGCGGGTACTGCCAGCAGGCCTGCCCAACCGGGGCGATTGTGCTGCGCAAGGACTTCGAACTGGCCGATTACTCCAGAGAGGCGTGTCTCTACACCAAAGAGATGCTGTTGGAGCCCCTTCCTCCCGTGCCTGATGACGTTTCCGAGGCGGAACCCGCAGCAGCGCAACGGTAGCTTTGCAAATTAATTGCCCCTGCTGCGCCGGAGCGAGCCCATTTTGTTCAGTTGCCGCCGGGGACGCCGGTCCACCAGCTTCAATTCCTGCAATCGGCGGCTACAACTCGCGCCGCCCGGGGGACCTTGCCTCTTGGTTTTCCGGGCGCAGATGGTGCCACAGCCAAATGGCTGCCAGTGCCAAAACCGCGACACCCACCAGCATATCGGCGCCCCGGAACCAGCTTTTGATGCTCTCCCACCGTTCTCCCAGGATCATGCCCACATAGGCAAGGAAGTAGCACCACGGAAGGGATCCTACAAACGAGAGGACGATAAAGGGGCCAAAGCGCATCCGCGCGATCCCCGCAGGCAGAGAGATGAATGTGCGCACGATGGGTAGCAGGCGCGCAACAAAGACGGCCCAGGACCCCCACCGGGCGAACCAGCGGTCCGCTCGATCCAGATCCGAATGGCGAATGAGCACATACCTGCCGTAGCGCTCGATGAATGGCCGTCCGCCGCGGGCGCCCACCCAATAGGCGACGGCGGATCCGACGGCACATCCCAGGGCCCCGGCCCATGCCACCAGGTGAAGATTGAAGGGCTCCATAGGCGGAACCTGTGCGGCCGCAAGGGCTGCGCCTGCCAATGCTCCGGAAAAGGGCATGATGACCTCACTTGGCAGAGGAATGCAGGCGCTTTCGATGGCCATGAGCATCACAATGCCGGGGTATCCGCCGTGACGGATCACGTGGATGATCCAGTGTACGATGGGGCCCAGGAGCTTCTCCAAGGTTGTTCCCTTTCTAGATACCTAATCTCCGCACGAGGTTGAGACCGGCGTCACGCGGATGCGCGGATTTTATCGCGTGCCCGGGCTCTCCCCTCAATTGCCGCTTGGTACACGTTTACCACGCGTTGGGCCATGGCGGCAGGTGTGAGTTCCCTCGCATTCCGGAGGCAGGCATCCTTCATGAGCTGGAGGCGGTTGCGGTCCGAAAGCAACTCGAGAGCCGCAGCGGCCATGGCTTGGGGGTTCGGATCCACGAGGAGGCCGTCTTCGCCATGGCGCACGGTTTCGCCGGCACCTCCGTCACGCACTACAACGGCAGGGGCGCCGGCCGCTCGCGCTTCTCCCACCACCAATCCTTGAGTTTCGGTGGAAGAACCGAAGAGGAAGAGGTCGGCGGCAGCATAGATCGCGTCCAGGGCATCTCGGGGCAGCGGACCTGCGAAAACAATTCGGGGTGCGACGGGCAGCGTGTCGGCAAGTTGTTTGAGGGGT
>JBMFSQ010000037.1:0-22683 GCA_049967475.1 Chthonomonadales bacterium
CGCAGCCGCACCCCGCAGCGGCCAAAAAGAGCCTGGAGCCCTTGAGAAGTGCGCGCTTCCTCTCCATCCACGAGTTCCAGCAAGTGCGTCTTGACGAGCGGCCTCTTGAGTTTGCGCTCATCGAGTTCATCCATCCGCTCGATGGCATAGCCGTCAAAGAAGCGGATCATCTGCTGGCGGTTCTGAATTTGCCCGAGGTTCGTTTCCACCATGATCTGTGTCCCTGCTGCAGCCCTCTGCCGGGCCGCGGCTCTTGGGAAGCGCGGGCTTTTTCTCCCTGCGTGTACCCAGGCCGCCGCGGCTTCCTCCCGTTCCGCTCGTTACTTGTTGCCGCTTCGGGCGTCATCACGTCGGCACCTTCCCGTAATACGCATATAATACCTATAGGTGGTGGCCGGGAATGGCCCGCGCCGCGGTGGATAAGGAGGCTCGTCGTATGAACTACAGGGTTCGCTGGATTCTTGCTGCAGTATTGGCCGGATGGTTGCTCTTGCCAAACGTGCATCTGTCTTGGCGCGAGCCTGATGGAGCTGCACAGATCGGCAGCGGCCTCGGCTTGAAGCTCGGCAAACCCCAACCGTTGTCTCCGGAGGAGATCTATGCCCGCGCGGCTCAAGCTGCATACAAGGCCGTCGTCAATATAGACACCACCCAGCGCGTGCGCGTGCGGGATTTCTTCGACGATGAATTGTTCGGTTTCGGTCCGCGCTATCAGGAGAGCAGGAGCCAAGGGTCGGGCGTGATCATTACCAGCGACGGGTATATCCTTACCAACGAACACGTAGTGGGGCCTGCCCATGAGGCCGGTAAGACCATCCAGGTGACGCTCACCGACGGACGCAAGTTCCCGGGCCGTGTGGTAGGCGCCGACCACACTACCGATGTAGCGCTGGTAAAGGTGGATGCCTCGGGCCTTCCGGCTGCCCGCCTCGGCACCGTGAAGGGATTGATACCCGGCCAGCTCGTGGTGGCGATTGGAAATCCCTTCGGCCTCATGTTCACCGTGACCCACGGCGTCGTGTCCGCCTTGGGGCGCCCGATCCAGGTAGATGACCGCATCTACAGCGACCTGATCCAGCACGATGCCCTAATCAACCCGGGCAACTCAGGGGGCGCCCTGGTAAACCTGGAGGGACAGGTCATCGGCATCAACACCCTCATAGATCCTCGGGCCCAGGGCATCGGCTTCGCCATCCCCATAGACACGGCCCTTCGGGTGGCCGATGAGCTCAAACGATACGGCAAGATTAAGCGGCCGTGGCTGGGTCTCATCGTAGACACGAACAGCGCCTACTATGTAACGCGCTATGGGGTGGCCGACGTTCAGGGAGCCATCGTCCGTGGGGTAGTGCGCGGCGGCCCTGCCGCGGCATCGGGCATCCTTCCTGGCGATGTGATCGTAAGCCTCAACGGCCAGCGCATCACCAGCGAAGACGCCTTCAAGGCCGCCGAGGAGAAGCTGCGCATCGGTCAACGTGTGTCCGTTGAGGTCGCCCGGCAAGACGAGCGCGCACAGGGTACAATAACCGTCGGAGAGATGCCGTGATGCGGTCCCGTGCGTTTATGGGGACCCGCTATAAAGCCCGCCCGCCCAAGCGCGGCGACGGGGACCTCACACAGGAGAACAGAACATGATCGTGCCCACCCGAGTGCTCTTCGGACACGCCTACGGCAACTACGCCCTGGGCGCATACAACATCAACAATCTGGAACAGGCGATGGGGCTGTTCCGCGGTTGCATCGAATCGCAGGCGCCCTTCATCATCCAGATTAGCAAAGGGGCGCGAGGCTATACCGACAAACGCATGCTGGAAGCCATCATCCGCACCGCTGACGAGATCTGGCCGGAAGCCCTCTTCGCGGTACATCTGGACCATGGCGACGAGGCGACATGCTACGATTGCATCGAGAGCGGGTTCTATTCGTCGGTAATGATAGACGGATCTCACCTGCCCTTTGAGGAGAATATCGCGGTCACCAAGCGCGTCGTAGAGCGTGCCCACGCCCGGGGCATCAGCGTGGAAGCCGAGCTGGGCCAACTCGGCGGCGTGGAAGAGCACGTACGCGTAGACGAGAAGGACGCCCACCTTACGGATCCTGACGAAGCCAAGATCTTTGTAGAGCGCACGGGATGTGATTCCCTGGCCTGCGCCATCGGCACGAGCCACGGTGCGTACAAGTTCAGCGGCTCCCAGGGCATCCATTTCGAACGCCTCAAGGCCATCCAGCAACGCCTCCCAGGCTTCCCACTGGTGATGCATGGGTCCTCCTCCGTGCCACAGGAAGAGGTGGACCGTATCAACGCCGCAGGGGGCCAGCTCAAGGGAGCGAAGGGTGTAGATCCCAAACAGTACCTGCCCGCCGCCAAGATGGGGGTATGCAAAATCAACATAGACACGGACGGCCGCCTCGTATGGACCCGCGTGCATCGGGAGTTCTTCCGGGACCATCCCGATAAGTTCGATTTGCGCGATCCCGGCAAGATCTTTATGGCCGAGTACGCAAAGTTCATAGCCTCGCGCAACGAGCTGCTCGGATCCGCAGGCCAGCTTGCAGCCGCCAAGGACTACGTATTGCAGCACGCGTGAGGCTGTGTCGGCGAGGCGGACGGCTTGAGGCTTCGGGGGCGTGGAGGCGCGCCCCCGATTTGCTCGTCCGCTGCGTTGACGGTTCAGGGGTGGTTTGGCTATAATCAAGCCGCAGGAGCATCGCCCAACCGCCTTGCCAGGGAGCCTATATTGACGCCCGATATCCCATCTGTACCGCTGCCTCACCTTTCCGTGGTTGTTCCGGCCTACAACGAAGAGGCGCGCATCGGGGCTACCTTGCAGCGCATGCTTTCTTACCTGGACGCTCGCGGTTACTCCTTCGAGATCCTGGTGGTGGACGACGGCAGCACCGACGCCACGCGGGAGGTGGTGAAGGCAACAGCAGCCGGCCGCCCCGAAGTGAAGCTGGAACACTACGATGCCAATCGCGGGAAGGGGTATGCGGTTCGCTACGGGATGCTTCGGGCGGCAGGGGATTTTGTCCTCTTCTCGGATGCGGACCTGGCAACCCCCATCGAGGAGGTAGAGAAGCTTTTCGCACGGGTACAGGCGGGCTGTGATATCGCCATCGGTTCCCGGGACGTACCCGGAAGCCGGCTCGAGCGGCGCCAATCCATTCTGCGGGAGCTGGGAGGTAAGCTGTTCAATCGCTGCGTCCAGCTTGTGGCAGTACCCGGCATCCACGACACTCAATGTGGCTTCAAACTTTTTACGCGGGCGGCTGCCCGCAACATTTTCGCCCTGTGCCGAATAGACAACTTCTCCTTCGATGTGGAAGTGCTCTACTTGGCGCGGCAGATGGGCTATTGCGTGGCCGAAGTGCCGGTCCGGTGGGCCCACCAGGAGGGAAGTAAGGTACGCTTCGTTCGGGATGCGTTGCGGATGCTCAAGACGCTGGTGCGCATCCGTGCAACGGATTACGGCCTCGAGAAGGCCGGGTACAAACGCTCCTCGACCCCATGAGCCGCACGCGAAGGCGCAGTGTGGTACCGGAAGCATGAACAGCGAAGAGTACGAGCGGATGTACCGCCTCGAAGATACCTATTGGTGGTTCGTGGGGCGACACAACCTGGTGTTGACCTTGCTGCGCAACGCCTATCCTGCCCACGGCCGCCTTGCAATCCTCGATGTGGGCTGCGGCACAGGCGCCATGTCCCAAAAGCTCGCCTCCTTCGGCACCGTAGTGTCCGCCGACTTTAGCCCCCTCGCCTTGGCCTTCAGCAGAAGGCGCGGCATCACCCGGCTCGTGGCCTCCGATGCCGTGCGCCTCCCCTTCCGCGATGCATGCTTCGATGTGGTAATCGCCATGGACCTCCTGGAGCACGTGGAGGACGACCAGGCTGCCCTCTGCGAGATACGCCGCGTGCTGAAGCCCGGAGGAAAGCTCATCTCGACGGTACCTGCCTACCAATCCCTTTGGAGCGGCCACGACGTAGCCCTCATGCACTTCCGCCGCTACGTGGCAGCAGGTTTGCGGCAGCGTGTAACGGCTGCGCACCTACGCATCGAACGCCTTTCCTACGCCATGACCCTCCTCTTTCCCATCGTATGGATCGTGAGGAAGCTCTGGCCCGGCCGGAACAACCCCAAAGCCTCTTTGATACCCGTGCCCGGCTTCATCAACCGGATGCTCGTGTCCCTGCTCGCCGGCGAGAACCGCATCATCAAATACGTGGACCTGCCGTGGGGCGTCACTGTGCTCTGCGTGGCTGTGCGGCCCTAGATTTACCATGCCGATCCTACTCAGCATCCTCGTTGCCTGTATTCTGGTTCTGCTCGTGTGGCTGCGGCGCTACATGTTCTACGGGGAACCCAATCGCGTCGTCGTCACGCGCTGTGAGGTGCCCGTTCCAGGATCGAGCCCGGAACTGGATGGCGTTGTCCTGTGCCATCTGTCCGACTTGCATATCTCGCGCGAAGAGCGCAACAGGGCGGCCATCACAAAGGCAGTTCGGAGCGTAAAGGCACACGTGTATCTGTTTACGGGTGATCTCATTGGCGGCTCCGAGGGAGTAGAGTGCTTCCTTGGGTGGCTGGATGAAATGGGTGACGCAGTACGCCCTGCAGTAATGGTGCTGGGCAACGCAGAACACAAGGAGGGAGTAGACACGGCGGGCTTCGTGGACGCCTTGCGACGGCGCGGCGTCACCGTGCTCATCAATCAAACGGAGAGGATAGCCGTACACCCGGGTGCGACCCTGCAGATCCTTGGTGTGGATGACCCCCACACAGGTCACGAAGACTTCCAGGCAGCAGCGTGCGCCTTGGAACCGGACCGCTTCACCTTGGTACTCTGCCATTCACCCGACGGCTTAGCCGACCCGGCCTTCCCTCCAGCGGACCTCGTGCTGTGCGGCCACACCCACGGAGGGCAGATCCGCCTGCCTCTTTTGCCTGTTCTTTGGGCCAATACGCGCAAGGTGCGGGGGATCGTGGCTGGAATGTACCAGGGCGCGCCGCTTCGTCGGAGGGTACCTTCCGGCTGCGGCCCTAGGATGGTCTATGTGTCACGGGGTCTCGGCACTGGGGGCTGCCGCGCGCGCCTCCTCTGCCCGCCGGAGTTGGCCGTGTTCACGCTGCGCCGCATCGAGGGAGGCACTCTTTCCACCCGGTAGCCCCGGTAACTGCCCGCGTCCGCCGGACTTTATCGCCTGGGCCGCCAGCAGCTTGCGCGCCGCCAAGGCCCAGTAGGGATCGCGGGCCTTGGCAACCGCTATCAGGTGGTCACGCGCCTCCTTTGTGCGGCCCAAGGCGAGGAGCGTGCGGCCGTATTTGTAGTGGGTCTCCAGCGTGTCTGCCGGATCCTCAGCGGCGAGGGCCATTTCGTAATAGGTGGCAGCCTGCTGGTATTCGCGCCGACGTTCGTGCATTTCTCCGACGGTGTCCAGGATATTGCCGTCGGACGGCCGCATTGCCAGGGCCATTTGGGCTTCCCTAAGGGCCTCCACAAGGCGGTCCTGGTCCGCCAAGGCATAAGCTAGAAGGTTATGCGCATCGGGCCAGGAAGGGTACTTTCCCAGGATCTCCCGCAAGTCACGTTCGGCGCCGCGCACGTCGCCATAGCGGTATCGGGAACGGGCGCGGTTCATCAACTGGGAGGCGGCATAACGGTTCATGTCGGGGCGCTTGGCGTCCTGTTCCTGGAGGCCTGCAGACGGGCGGCGCAAGGAGATCGCCACAGTAGCAAGGATCGCTCCTGCTACGGATGCCCACAGCACACCCAGCATAATGCGCTCGAAAGCCCGAGATCGCGTGCAGCGTTCCTGCCCGGCTGTCTTCACGGGGAGGCGCAAGCGGAAGGCGAGATCATGGGCGGCCTCCATGCGCTCATCCTCGGGCCCGACACCCAGAAGCCTGAGGCGTCGCCCCGGCCCTGCCAAAAAAACTGCGGCAGCAGGAACCCATTCTCCAGACCAATGGGGCCGCGCACAGCGCAACACCAGAATGTGGTCGAAGTCGTCCAGGGTGCCGCTGCGCTTATTCAGGTAGAAGGGCCCGGTTTGGCGCCAGGTGCCGGCCGCAAGGTCAATTTCCAGCCGAGCCTGCATCAACAGCAGGAAGGCCAGAGCTGCAGCTCCCGCCATAAACGCTGCGAGCGTTGCAGGGAGGTCCCCTGTGCGTAAGAGGATGACGCCGCCCGCAACACTTGCCGGCACCAGCAGCGCCGCACCCCACAGGAGTGATGCATGAGGCGCGGGCAGATCAATGATGGGGGATGGCGGACCTTCTCGACGCATTGCGTCCACCTCGATCCTTAAGAACTTTTTACTCTTTACTACGCTCGACGGCAGTTTCCCTGCAAAGAGGGCAAATCGGCGCTTGACAAGGCAAATGCAGGGAGTTATACTGACGCACCGCAGCACCACTGCATTCATCCCTGCTGATATAGACAAAGCCATGACGACTGAGGAACCATCCGGTTTTGAAGTTGTAGACAAGCGCCATACCCGGCGCGAGGAAACCCCTGCTGAGGAGCCCGCTCCTGAGGTTTCCACAGAGTCCGCTGAAAGCCAGGAAGGCCAACAACTCCCGCCTCTTACAATACAGGACCGCCTGTTGATGTGCATTGACATCCTGCACCAAGGTGCCTGGATCTCGCTGGGCCTAATCGCCGACCCTAGTACCGGAAAGGTTGAGAAGGACCTGGACGCAGCCAGACGTGCGATTGACGCCGTGGCCTTCCTTGCAGACCAGGCAGAACCTTTGATGGACGATGGCGGCCGGCGTGAACTAAAGCGCATCGTGGCGGATCTACGCCTCAATTACGTACGGCAGGCGCAGAAGTAGGCTGCGGATTACTCTCGAGGGCGTGCTATGATCCGTTTGGGTTGGCCTGTTCCCGCGTTCTGGCGCCTCCGGGCAGGCGCGGGGAAGCTCTATCCGGTACCTGAGGATCGCGTACCATCCCGCGCAATCTGGGAGATGTTCCTTCCGTCACGCCTCCGTGCGTCCCTGAACAAGCGAAATTACGCCATGATGAAGCAGTTCCAGGAACGGTACGAAGACCTTGTAGACCTGTTGTGCGTCTGCGCGAAGGAGGGGATCCAACCACGCCATGCACAGCGATACATGGAATTGAGGTCCTGGTTCCACGCCCATTACGGTTCCCTGCGGACTACCCTCGAGCGATACCTTCCTCCGGACCGCCAAAGCGCGCAGCAATCGGCGCGTTCGGACGAGGACCCCTTTGCGGCGCTGTTTGGACCCGCCGCACTGGACGCACTTCTCCACTCCGAGGAAGTCATCCCGCGCATTCAGAGGACGCGGCTGGCTCTTGCGGCGTGCATGGAAGATCTGGAGGCCCGCGCGTCCTGAACGAAGGAACAACGCGTTAGAAGATTGCGGCGCTTCCCGCACCGCCGAGGAGCGCTCTTTTTGTGAGGGCACACGTGAAGTACCCGCGAAGATTACTCATTGCCACCCGCAATCGCCCCAAAGCTGTGGAGATGGCGACGATCCTGAAGGATGTAGGGGTTCAGATTGCAACGCTGGACGACGTCTTCCCGTCTGCTCCTGAAGTGGAAGAGAACGGCACCTCCTACGAAGAGAATGCCCTGTTGAAAGCACGGTCTGCAGCCGACTTGACAGGTTTGGTGGCTATTGCCGACGATGCGGGGCTGGAAATTGACGCCCTCGGAGGGGAACCCGGCGTCCACAGCCGGCGGTTCCTGGGTGAGGACACGCCCTTCCCCCAGAAAATGGAGCGCATCCTTCAACTTCTGGAGGACACCCCCGATGAGGCCCGAACCTGCCGCTTCCGCTGCGCTGTAGCCATCGCCGTGCCGCACGACGGCCATGTGATCTGCACGGGAACGTGCGAAGGGCGCGTTGCCAGAGAGATGCGGGGCGCCTACGGTTTCGGGTACGATCCGATCTTCTACCTCCCAAGCCTGGGCCGGCACATGGCTGAACTTCCTCCTGAAGAAAAGCACCGCATCAGTCACCGCGGGAAGGCGCTGGCGTGCGCGAAGGAGCATCTCACGCGCATCTTCAACGATGCAGGAATGGACCCACGCGCAGGGCTTTAGCCTTTTGCGGCCATCCGCTCCTTCCACTTGCCCACTTCGGTGTTGCCGTATTCACGGGCTACTTCCCGAAGAACAGCCAGATGCTCGATGGGGGTGCCGGGACACACATTGAAGCCGTCCTCCAGGATGACGCCGCCGTAGGGTCCCAGCACATCCAGAAGGTGAGCGCACGCCGCCCGGATCTCGCTCTTGGGGCCGTTCAGCAGCAACATAGGATCTATGTTGCCTGCCAAGACTACGCGGCCCGCCATCCGCTCCACGTACGCTTCGGGAGGGTTCGCGCTGCCGTATCCATCCATGGAGGTAACGTGCAGATCATCCACCAGGGCGTCTATCACGTGGTAGTTTTTGCCGCAGAGGTGCATGCCTCTGGGCGTCCCGGGTGGAGCGAAGACGTCGTAGAGGCGTTTGGTGTAGGGAACGATCATCTCCCGGTAGGTCTTGAGGCTGAGCATTCCCACCGGATCATCGGAAAGGCCGAACCCGGAACCAATCGCCACACCCCGGATGTTGCGGTAGTGTGTCTCGACCTGCACGAAGCTGTCTGTAAGCTTCTGCATCAATTCGTGAGCCACTTCCGGGGCTTCTGCCAACCAAAGCAGAAACTGATCCTGGGCCATATCCAGTGCCGTCATGAAGGGGGAATCGCCGTTGATGCCCAATCCCACCCCTATCTCCACCTCCTCACCGTTGAACACCACCTGGAATTCGTTCCGCAGCTCCATCATCTGCAGGTACCACTCCAGGCGCTTTCCCCACAGGCCCGAGGTGTGATCCCGAGGCCGGTACTGATGCACGTCCTCGGGGCTGAAGAGGAATGGCCTGGCGCGGGGCGTTTCGTCATTCGAGAAGATGATCTCGCAACCTGCTCCGGACGCGTTCACGATGTTCTGCCAATCCGGCCACACCCATACGCCGGGTGTGGTGCATCGGTCATCCGGGATATTCTCCAGGATCCACTTCTGGTTGAGGAGCTGGTGGAGCATCTGGGTGCGCGCATCCGAAAAGTACTCGTCCCATCCAACGCCCCGCACATCCAACACATAGCGCGCTTCGATGCCTAGGAGCACCGGCGGCCGGTCCACATATCGGAACTTACGGCATGCCTCCATGCGAGCCCGGTTGGCAAGCATCTCGTTTTGCGGATAGTTGATCTCGATGCGTGTCCTTGGCATAGTTCTGTGTCCTTTTGAAAGCCCGCAATGGGCTGCTTGGTGCTCGGCTATTTAGCGCCGCCTTCGCATCTAAAGGTCCCTTACTGGGGATACCGGCCATACTCCTTTGCCGTATCGTACAGGGCCCAGAGGTTCTCCAGCGGCGTTCCGGGTGCAAGATTGTTGCCTTCTCTCAAGATGAAACGTCCGCCCTCCATGATGCCGCTTGACAGGATGTGCCGGACTTCGGCGCGGACTTCCTGAGGCGAGGCATCCCGCAAGAAGGGAGCGGGCGGACCTCCCAGGATCTCCACATCCGGGCCTAGTGCTCGGCGGAGTTCGGCAAAATCTACAGGGAAGCCCGTGTCGAAGCTCATGATATTCAACTCGGATTTCAGGGTGGGGAAGTGGCGCGTGGCATCTCCGCAAAGGTGGATGCTGTTGGGGCCGCCCTCGGAAAAGGCCCCCACGAGGCGCCGGTGAAACGGCAAGATCATCTCCCGGTAGAGGTTCGTAGAGATGAGCTGAAGGGCGTCATCGGCAAAGCCCCATCCCTGCGTTCGGAGCGGCTGGCCCAGATGCCTGCGGTACGCAGTGATGCGCAGGATCGTCGCCTCCGTGATGTAATCGAGCAAGTCTCTGGCATAAGGCTTGTCGGCGGCCAAATCCGTAAGGAAGCCGGTGGTTCCGCGCACGTTGCATGCAACCGTCATGGGACCGTCGGTACCCATTCCGGCGGGCGTTACGTCCAGTAGAGGCAGGCCGGCGAAGGTGAAGCCCTCGTTCTTCCGGCGTTTCATAAACTCCACGTATTGCCAATTCCGCGCCATCCATCCGCCATCGAAGGGATCGGGGAATGGGCGGCGCAGGAGGGATGTCTTGTTCGCATCCTCCACAAGGAGGGGCACCGTGTCGGGGGGCTGGCCGGGAGCAAAGCGCACCTCGCATCCGAACCATGCGGCTTCGTAGTAGTTTTGAAAGTCTACATAAACGTGCCACCCGTCGGCGGGTGGGCCCATCTCTGCATCCTGGGGCACGTTGTGACGCACCCAATGTTGATGCTCCAATTGGCGTACCAGCATGATCTGGGGATCCAGCGTGTACTCTTCAAAGGTGACACCGCGCGGGTTGGCGTCGGCAAGATCCATCGTGAAGCGAGGATTGATGCCGAAGATCACGGGGACGCGCACGGGCTTGCGTTGGTGGTAGGCTTCCCACACAGAGCGCACTTCGGCGTTGTGCTGGGCGAAATCGGCGACGGAACGCATGGGGCGGCCTCCTTCCGGCAGGTACTGCAACAAGGATCACAACGCCTCCAATGCAGACGTTTAGGTGCATCGCCCACGTTCTCCTGCACGGGTGCAGGAATCAATCTTGGATGCGGGAAAGTTGCAACAAAGGATCCTTGGAGGCGCAGATGAAGAAGATAACGCTGATTGCAAGCGTTTTGACTGTATGCTGGGCCATGGCGGCATATGGGGCAAGAGGCACGGCGATCTACGTAGCGCCGGACGGGAACGATGCCTGGAGCGGGCGTGCGCCCCATCCCAACCGAACGCACTCCGACGGCCCCTTCCGCACCTTGGAACGAGCCCGAGGCGCAGTGCGCACGCTGCTGGCACGGGGCCCTTCGGCTTCTGGGCCCATCACTATATGGATCGCTGGGGGGACCTACGCCCTCGTGGGCCCGCTGGAACTCGGCCCTCAGGACAGTGGCTCCCAAGGCGCTCCTGTAACCTGGCGAGCCCAGCCCGGGCAGCAGGTGCGCATCTCCGGGGGCATCGCCCTCTCGGGTTTTGAGCCCGTTAAAGATCCGGCTGTATTGGAGAGGCTCGATGCTTCCGCACGGGGGCACGTGCTCCAAGTGAACCTTGCATCTCTTGGTCTGCATAACCTGCCGGGCATTCAGGCTGCCATGGGATGGAGCAATTCACGGCCCGGTGTCGAGCTCTTTTTCGAGGACCGTCCCATGACGCTCGCGCGCTGGCCCAACCGCGGCTTCGCGCGCATCTCCGGCGTCGCCGGCTCCAAACCCGTGGACATCCGCGGCGTGAAGGGCGACGCAGTGGGCGCCATCAAATATGAGGGAGACCGCCCCCTGAGGTGGGTAGGCGAGAAGGAAGTTTGGCTCCATGGGTATTGGTTCTGGGATTGGGCCGACGAGCGCGAACGCGTGGAGCGGATAGACCCCGCCGGCCATACCATCTATCTGCAGCCTCCCTACCATGCCTATGGATACCGGCCGGGCCAATGGTTCTACGCAGAGAATGTGCTCAGCGAGCTGGATGAGCCTGGGGAGTACATGGTGGATCACCAGGCAGACATGCTTTACTTCTGGCCGCCTGGGCCTCTCAAAGAAGGCCGGCCCACCCTTTCGCTGACGGAAGGGCTGTTGCATGTATCCGACGCCCGCTACGTAACCTTCCGCGGCCTGATCTTCGAGGATTGCCGTGGAACCGCCATCACCGTCCAGGGCGGCAGCAATGTGCGGGTTGTAGGTTGCGTCATCCGCAACACCGGAAGTTGGGCCGTGTCTATGGCGCAGTCACCAGGCAGCGAAGTGGAGGGATGTGATATCTACGGCAACGGCGACGGCGGCGTAATCCTCGAAGGAGGGGACCGCATAACCCTCACGCCCGCGCGCATGGCTGTGGATAACTGCCACATCCACCATTACGCCCGTTGGAACCCAGTCTACAAACCCGCTGTGATGGTGGGAGGCGTAGGCAACCGCGTTACTCACAACCTCATAGACAACGCGCCCCATATGGCCATCGGGTTCGGTGGGAATGACCACCTCATCGAATACAACGAGATCCATTCCGTGTGTTATCAATCCAATGACGCAGGGGCCATGTATGCAGGGCGCAACTGGACCATGCGGGGCACCATCGTCCGGTATAACTACCTCCACGACATCAGCGGCTTTGAGGGTCGGGGATGCGTTGGAGTATATTTGGACGACCAATTCTGCGGTACCCAAATCTACGGGAATGTGTTCTGGAAGGTAACTCGGGCTGCCATGATCGGCGGGGGACGGGATTGTTCCATCGTCAACAATATCTTCGTGGATTGCGTGCCAGCACTCCATATAGATGCCCGGGGATTGGGATGGGCAGCAGACGGCTTCGAGGGCCTCAAGGCCAGTCTGGAGGCGATGCCCTACCGGCGGCCTCCATGGAGTGATCGGTATCCACAGCTTGTAAACATTCTGCAGGACGACCCCATGGCTCCCAAAGGGAATGTGGTGGAGCGGAACATCTGCGTGGGCGGCCGATGGGGAGATATCGAGGAAAAGGCCCGCAAGTACGTGCAATTCCGCGACAACATGATCCAGGAAGATCCCGGCTTTGTAAATGCAGCCAAGGGCGATTTCCGCCTCAAGCCCAGTTCTCGAGCGTGGGCCATAGGTTTTCGCCGCATCCCGGTGGAGAAGATCGGCCTCTACCGCAGTCCCGAAAGGGCTTCGTGGCCCGTGACGTCCAAGGTGCGCCCTGCAGGGTCGGACACGGTGCGTTGAGTGCGCTGTGCAACCATTGGCCCTGACGAAAACGTAGAAAGAACGCGTAGACGCATATAAGGTCCGCTGGAGGATTGAGGAGTATGAACCGAAGGGAATTTCTATCCGCTGCCGGGGCGGGCGTGGCAGCAGCCATATCGGAAGCCCGCGCACAGGACCGGCCCATTCCCAGGCGCGTGCTGGGGCGTACCGGCGCGAAGCTCTCCATTATCGGTATGGGAGGTATCGTCGTCATCGGTATGTCGCAAGATGCCGCCAATTCCATTGTGCGCGAAGCGATTGACCGCGGAGTGAACTACTTCGACGTCGCGCCCAGTTACGGAGCAGGCGAAGCGGAAGAGAAGCTGGGCGGCGCCCTCCAGGGATATCGGGACAAGGTGTTCCTTGCATGCAAAACGGCCCGCCGCGACAAAGCCGGAGCGGAAGCCGAATTGCACACTTCGCTGAAGCGGCTTCGCACCGATCATTTCGATCTCTACCAGCTCCATGCGCTCACTACAGCCGACGACGTGCAAAAGGCGCTCGGTCCTGGGGGAGCCATGGAGGCCTTTGTGGAAGCGCGCCAGAAGGGGCTGGTGAAGCACCTGGGCTTCTCCGCCCATTCCGTGGAAGCGGCCCTCCAGGCGATGAACGGTTTCAATTTCGACACCATCCTCTTCCCGTTCAATTGGGTATGCTGGTCCCAGGGCGATTTCGGGCCTCAGGTGCTCAAAGCCGCCCAGGCAAAGGGCATGGGGCGCCTGGCGCTGAAAGCCATGGCCTACCACCCGTGGCCTCAAGGCGCACCGCACACCTATCCCAAGTGCTGGTACGAGCCGGTGAGCGAACCGGATCTTGCAAAAGATGCTCTGCGGTTCACTCTATCCCTTCCGGTGACCGCTGCGATCCCTCCGGGGGATGAACGCCTCTTCCGGATGGCCCTGGAGTACGCCGGCACCTTCACTCCACTGAAAGCAGCGGAACGGCAGAGGCTCCTCCAGAAGGCGGCAGGCGTGCAGCCCATCTTCCGCCACGCGACTGCTTGACGCCGGCGCTCAGCCCGCCGCAAAACATCTAGTCACTTTCCACTAGGCTGCGCGCGATGCGGCTCCATTCGTCGAAGCGCTCTGGCCGGCCGCCGCACGTGTGGGTGTCCTTTAGGATCATCTCGAGCGTGCAATCGCGCGCAGCCTCCAGGGTGTGGCGGATGTAGGGCTCGAGCGTGTCACGCCGAACGTCATCCAGCAGGAAGGTGGGATCGGGCTTCCAGGAGAAGATCGCCCGGTTCCCCAGCTTGTGGGCGCAGATGTCCACATCGGCCGAAGGGGCGATCGAGATGCGCCGGATGCGGGGGATGGTAAGCACATCTTCCAGCTTCTGGGAAAGGTCCTCGCAGCAGCCGTATCCGTTGAGGCCGAAGGGCTCCAGGAGCTTCACCTCGTACTGTAAAGCAAATTCCCGGTGCATCTTTGGGGACACTTGGGCCATTTCCTGGGATTCGGCGGAAGCCCACATGTCGCAGGGCCGCACGTGTTCGGGATCGAAGCCCGGTGCGGGAAGCTCATCCGTATATCCTACTCCGCCCGATGAGTGGTACGTATTGTCATTATTGAGGCTGAGGAGGTTCTGTTCGTAATATTGCTGCACGATGCGCCGATTTCCTTCCGCCAGAAAGGCCATGGCGTCGTGGAGCATCCCCGGGTTCAGCCGCATGTCCACCATCACCTGCTCCAGTCCGCGCAAGGCTGTGTAGTGGTGCATGAGGTGAAAGGATATGTGGGCGACGCCTTTGAGCTTGACCTCCAGGATATCCCCAAACAGATCCTGGGCCAATGCCATTCTTCGCTGCGTCTCGGCCTCGTCATGGATCACTTCGGGGAACCGCAACTTCTTGAGATCTGCGGGGGTGTGGATCACCGGATCGAAGGCCCAGGCGCCTCGTGCCGTAGTGCTGTCCCGATGCCTGGGTTCAAGGCCCCAACTCGTTAGGCGGATCGCCTTGGGCACCACCCATTCCCGCTCCACCACGTTATCGCTCTCGAAGTGGCGATAAACGTAGATGCGGCGGCGGAGCTCCCATTCGATGGACCGCGCTTCGGCGTCCCGGCACTCCAGCACGCTGTCTGGAAGCAGTTCACACCAGGCGCCTTCAGGGAAGATAAGGATCATAGGCCTTCCGCGTTTGAGAGCGTTGTGGCGCTTCCACTCCTTCCGGCGCGATTCCATCACAGGCATGGAGGATATCTCGGCCACTTCCTTGGCAAGATCGCGGAGCACGGCGCGGTCGTGAAGGTCCGTCGGCATGATGGCATACCTCAGCTAGGATGGGGTCGCTGATCCATTCGCCTCAACGCCTCTTTTCCACTTCACTCGATCGTTCAAGGAGGAGAAGAGAGGCGATGCCGCGTAACATTGCTCGGTGCGTGTACGGCTCGGAGAGGGGCTCCCGAAGGAGAAAGACGATGAAGGCCATTATGGTGATGTTCGACTCGCTCAACCGCCACTTTTTGCCGCCCTACGGGTGCGATTGGACGCATGCGCCCAACTTTGCCCGGCTGGCTCGCCGCGCCGTAACCTTCGACCGCTCCTACGTATGCTCCATGCCGTGCATGCCTGCGCGGCGCGATCTGCACACGGCCCGCCCAAACTTCCTCCACAGGGCATGGGGTCCGCTGGAGCCCTTTGATGACTCCATTCCCGAAATGCTGCACAAAGCCGGGGTATACACACACCTCGCCAGCGACCACTACCACTACTGGGAAGATGGCGGAGCGACATACCATAATCGGTACAGCACGTGGGAATTCTTCCGCGGTCAAGAGGGCGATTTGTGGCGCGGGCAGGTTGCGGATCCTCCGCTTCCGCCCAACGCCCGGGGCCGGCATTCCCGCCTTGATGGGTATACGCGCCAGGATCTCATCAACCGCGCTGCCATGGCCCGCGAGAGCGACCAGCCCCAACCCCAGACTTTTGCGGCCGGGCTTGATTTTATCCGCCGAAACGCTTCGGAAGACCGCTGGTTCCTCCAGATCGAAACCTTCGATCCCCATGAGCCCTTCTTCTGCAGCCGCCACTACAAGGACCGTTATCCTTACGACCCCGATCAGTTCTTCTTCGATTGGCCCTTCTATCGCCGCGTGCAAGAAGCACCGGAAGAGATCCAACATCTGCGGTACAACTACGCGGCCCTCGTGTCGCAATGCGATGCCTATCTAGGCGACGTGCTGGATCTTATGGATGAACTGGACTTGTGGAAAGACACCCTGCTCATGGTATGGACGGACCACGGCTTCATGCTGGGCGAGCATGACTGCCTGGCCAAGATCTGGATGCCCTTCTATGAGGAGGTTGCCCACACACCCTTCTTCATGTGGGATCCCCGTTCGGGTGTGCAGGGAGTGCGCCGGAAGAGCCTGGTCCAGCCGGCCCTCGACCTTGGCCCGACCCTGTTGGAATACTTTGGTTTGGAAACAACGCCGTCCATGGTAGGCCGTTCCCTGGCAGGGGTGGTTCGGGATGACACACCGGTGCGCCGATCTGCTCTCTTCGGCATGCATGGAGGCCAGGTGAACGTAACCGACGGCCGTTACGTGTACATGCGGGCCCCTGCCAATCCACGCAATGAACCGCTCTACAACTATACGCTCATGCCTACGGCCATGCGTGGGTATCTGCCCTTGGGTGAGCTTGCCCAAGCGGAACTTGCCCCGCCCTTCTCCTTCACAAAAGACTGCCCTGTGCTGCGCATACCCGCTCGGCGGCCCCTGGATCCGGCAACCGGGCTTTGCGACACCGTGTTGTGGGACCTCGAGGAAGATCCGCGTCAGGAACACCCCATTAAGGACGAAGGAGTCGAGGAGAGGCTGGCTGATGAACTCGCGCAGTTGATGCAGGAATTCGACGCCCCAAGGGAGCAGTACGATCGCTTGGGGCTGCCGAGACCCCATTGCGGTTGAGCCGGCAGTAATGGGCGGGCAGCCTTCACCAGGCACGAATATCGTTGCGGACGTACGCCGCAGGCGCCCGATAGCCTTCCACGTGATGACGAAGCCCATCGGGCCTGCATGCAATCTGGATTGCGCCTACTGCTTCTACTTGGAAAAGGAGGCCCTTCTCCGAAGCGAAGGCCGGGCGCTCCCCGGGCTGCGCATGCCCGATCCTGTTCTGGAAACCTACATCCGGGAATACATCCGGCAGCAGGATGTGGATGAAATCAGCTTCGCATGGCAGGGCGGCGAGCCCACACTCCTAGGGGTGGATTTCTTCCGCCGCGTAGTGGAGCTGCAGCAGCGATATTCCCAAGGGAAACGCATCCATAACGCTCTGCAAACAAACGCCACCCTTCTGGACGACGCGTGGGGATCATTCCTAGCCGAAAACCGCTTTTTGGTAGGTGTCAGTCTGGATGGTCCCCAGCAGCTTCACGATGCATACCGGGTAACCCGACACGGCGAGCCGACGTTCCACCGCGTCATGGCGGGGATCGAGATCCTCAAACGTCACGGGGTTGAATTCAACCTGCTTACAGTGGTCCACCGCATCAACTCCCGCGCTCCGCTGGAAGTCTACCGCTTCCTTCGGAATGTGGGATCCGGCTTTATTCAGTTCATCCCGTTGGTGGAGCGCGTGCGCAGGCCGGGTCTCCAGGTTGAGGGGCGGCGAACCTCCTTCGCTTCCCCGGACGATGCGGGTGCGTGCCTGCATCCCTCCAGCGTGCTGCCGGAAGATTGGGGATCCTTTTTGTGCGCGGTTTTCGATGAATGGGTGCGCTGCGACGTGGGCCGCGTTTTCGTGAACCTGTTCGACGTGGCGCTGGGTCAATGGCTGGGGGAAGGATCGAGCCTCTGCGTATTTGCAGAACGGTGCGGCGAGGCGCTGGCCATGGAACACAATGGAGATCTTTACTCGTGTGACCACTACGTTTATCCGGCCTATCGCCTCGGCAACATCCTCGACACGCCTTTGAGGCAGATGGTCTTCTCGGAATTTCAGAGGGGCTTCGGAAATGCAAAGAGGGACGCTTTGCCGCGCATGTGCCGGGAATGTCCCGTGCTCTTCGCCTGCAATGGAGAATGCCCCAAGCATCGGTTCCTCACCACGCCGGACGGCGAGCCTGGGTTGAACTACCTCTGCTCAGGGTACCGGCGCTTTTTCACACACATAGGCCCCGCCATGAGGGTTATGGCAGATCTGTGCAAACAAGGCCGTGCTCCAGCCGAGATCATGCGGATCGGGCTCACCGCCGCACCAGGGGCACGCAGAGTGGGAAGGAATGATCCCTGCCCGTGCGGCAGCGGTCTAAAATACAAGCGGTGTTGCCTGCCCGGCAAGAGATCTCCGGCCGTGGAAGTGCTGGAGAACGAGTAAGGGCTGGAGGATGTGATGAGCGTATGGACCATGTGCGGCATAGCCTTCAGTTTTATGGTGGGTTTGAGCGCAAGGGCTCAAAAGGACGCTGTGCTCACTGTGGATGCTGCATCCGCCAAAACAGGCCCCGCGATATCTCCCTACCTCTACGGGCAGTTCATTGAACACCTAGGCAGGTGCATCCATGGCGGCATCTGGGCCGAGATGCTGCAGGATCGCAAGTTTCTCCTCGAGCCGGGAAAGTCCTGGCAGGTGTTCAAGGCGGATGGGGCCGACTGCACAGTAGCCCACGACCCTGCCGGCGCCTATGCAGGAGATCATTGCATGGCGATTTGGCTTCGGAAAGCCGGCAACGGCCCCTGCGGCATCCGCCAAGGAGATCTGGGGCTTGTTGAAGGCCGCGAGTACGTGGGGTACGCGATATTGGCCCAAGTGGGTTCGCCGGCCCCGGTAGAGATCCGCCTCTCCTGGGGCACAGGTGAACGGGACGGCCAAACGGTTCGCCTGGACCACCTGGAACGCACCTACGGCCGGTATTCCTTCCGGTTCAAAGCCGGAGCCACTACGGACGCAGGCACCTTGACCCTTGCCGTACGCAATCCTACGTTCTTGTGGATCGGATGCCTTTCGCTCATGCCGACGGACAACGTCGAAGGCATGCGCCCCGACGTTCTTGACCTGGTGCGCAGGCTCGCGCCGCCCATCACACGATGGCCAGGCGGGAATTTCGTGTCCGGCTACCACTGGAAGGATGGTGTCGGGCCGAGGGACCGGCGCCCGCCCCGGTGGGAACGCGCATGGGGTGCGGTAGAAGACAACGACTTCGGCCTGGACGAGTTCCTGCGCTTCTGCCGCCTGGTAGGCACGGAACCTTACATCGCCGTCAACACGGGCCTTGGTTCCGTTGAGGAAGCCGCCGACGAGGTGGAATATGCCAACGGAGCGCCTACCAGCACGTGGGGATCCCGCAGGGCCGGCAACGGCCATCGGGAACCCTACGGCGTTCGGTGGTGGGGCATAGGCAACGAGATGTTCGGAGATTGGCAGCTCGGCCACGTTCCGTCTACTCAATATGCGTACCGCCACAACGCCTTTGTGGACGCCATGAAGGCAAAGGATGGCCGCATCCACATCATCGGCGTGGGAGCGCCGGGGCCATGGAACGACGTGATCCTGCCCCTGTGTGCCGCACATATGGATTTGCTCAGCGGCCATCACTACTCGGAACGAAGGTTCCGCATCCCCTTCTCGCCCCAAGATGCTGAACAATACCGGAACAACTTCCCCGCGTACTCCGCGTCGGTGGCCGAAGGCATACGCCGCATCGTCCAGGATCTTCGCAGCCGCCAAGCCGCCGGGAACAGCACGCTGCGGCACCTGGGCCTCGCCGTTGACGAATGGGGCATCGTGCGAGACTGGAACCCGGCGCCGGATGGACCCGGTGTAGGGCCTTTCGAACACTACTACTGCCTTGGCGACGCCATCGCTGCGGCGCGCGGCCTCAACGAGCTCTTGCGCAACTGCGACCTTGTGCACATGGCCAATTGGGCTCAAACAGTAAACGTGATCGGCGCCATCAAGACGACGCGGACGCAGGCGGTTCTGGATCCCGTGGGTCATGTGTTGGCTCTGTATCGGGCGCATTTAGCCGGCCGCCTAGCGAAGGTGTCTGTGCCCCCGGAGGTCCCCCTCGATGCTGTGTCTGCCGTCAGCAAACAAGGCAACATACTTTCGCTGGCCGTGGTGAACTTCGGGCCGTCACCACTTTCCGCCCGGCTTCACATCCTCGGTGCTGAGGTGCAGGATGCCTTGGATGTTTGGCATATTACCGGAACAGATCTTGGAGCTACCAACATCGCAGGGCAGCCCGAGGCAGTAACGACCTCGGCAGCGCCGGCAGAAAGCCGCCTGGCGGATACCCTTGTTTTGCCGGGCTATAGTGTGACCCTAATCCACGCCCGCTTGAAGCGATAGCACCGGCGCGTCCCGTGCAGGGGGCTGCTTCCATGAGGCCGTTGCTGCGCATCCCGACACCCCCACGGGGGAGGCATTCCAGCAGTTTCGGCGTGGTTGCCGTCGCTTGAAAGTTGTTGAGGAAGCACCGCCCGTGGCCGCGAGCGCGGCCGGAAGCCGCTCCAGGTGGCTTTACCGAGCATCACGCCGCCGGCCGAAAGCGATCCGGCGCTTGCCTTTCGCGGAACGACACAAGAAAGGGCCGTGTCATGGTGCCGTTGCATATCAGGGACTACCTTCTCTACGCCCCGGTTCACCTTGGAGGAACCGCCGGGCTGGCGCAATTGGACACCGGGGCCAGCCGCTCCTACGTGTATGCCGCGTTTGCAGAGGCTTTTCCCAAGGTAGGCTCAGCCCGCATCGGCGGCGCTTTGGGCGGCGGCAGCGTGGAGCGGTGCATCGTTCCGAATGTGGAGTTCGACGGTTGCTCCTTCAATGCCATCCACGCAGACGTACACGCCGATGATCCGCCTGCGCCCATAGAGGGCGGGGCGCCCATCCTGATGACCGCCGGCGCCGACATCCTCTAGAGCAAACCGCTGTACGTGGACCTCCGCGCCGGGCACGTGGGGTTTATCCAGGCAGATCCGCCTGAGGCGCTGGAGGCGGTGACGGAACTGCGTATGGAACGAGGCTTTGCCTTCTTCACCCTGCACATCGCATCGGCGCAACTCCATGCCCTTTTCGACACAGGAGCCGGGTATTCGGTCCTCAACCGGAGATGCCTGGCCGAGGTAAAGGGGCAAGTGGAGGATTTGGGCTACGAGGCAGCCTCCGATCCCACAGGAGCTTCTGCTCGGGTGCCTCTCTTCAGGGCAGTGGAAGCCTGCATCGGGAAACGCACCCTCCCGCCTTTCCGGTTTCTGGCGATAGACCTCGGGCCTGTGGAAGAGCTGCTGGGCGTGCCGCTCGACTTCGTCTTCGGTGTCGAAGCCATGGCCGGCAGTGAGTGGATTGTGGATGGCAGGGCGTGCGTCCTGTGGAATGGCTAGTCGCGCATCACACATTGCGCTCGAGGTGGAGCAGGTTGAGGAACTCCTCCCGGGTGGGCCGAGACACCCTAAAGGTACCCCTCATCTCGCTGGAGGTAACCTTGCTGCTCTGCTTTTGAACGCCGCGGGCCATCATACACAAGTGGCGGGCTTCCACCACTACGGCCACACCCCTGGGCTGCAAGACCTCCTCCAGGGCTTGGGCGATTTGCACCGTCATCCGTTCCTGAACTTGGAGCCGGCGGGCGAACACATCCACCAGCCGGGCGAGTTTGCTGATGCCGATGATCTTGCCGGCAGGCAGATAACCGATGTGGGCTTTGCCGAAGAAGGGCAAGAGATGGTGTTCGCACATGGAAAAGAACTCGATATCGCGCACGATCACCATATCTTCATAGGGTTCGTTGAATACAGCGCCGTTGACCACATCGTCCACGGTTTGGCGGTATCCGCGGGTGAGATACCGAAAAGCCTCGGCAGCCCGGCGCGGTGTCTTGATAAGCCCTTCCCGCTCGGGATCTTCTCCAATCTCTCGCAGGATCTCCCTGAAATGTTCCTCGATCACGTCTGCGCCCCCTGGATGCTATCTTCAGCCATACGATACCGCAAATAGAGCTCGTCATGGTCCCGATACGCAGACACCAGTTGCAGAAGGCGCACCTGATTGCCTGGCAGGCCCGGCCCGTCCACCACGGTCGGCAAAGACGCTCCGCCCTTGAGCTTCGGCGCAAGCGTAAGAAAAAGCTCATCCACCAGACCGGCCTCTAAGAAAGAGAAGTTGAGCGTGGCACCACCCTCCAGAAGGAGCCTTTCGATGCTGTAGTGAGCGCGCAAAAGCTTTGCCGCCTCCCGCAGGTCCGGCGATGGCTGACCTAAAAGGACCAGGTGGAACCCCGCCCCGCGCAGAGCCTCCCGCTTTGAATGAACCAAGGTCTCGGGAGCGATTACGATCACTCTGTGGGGCCCATCCGTGAAGAAGCGGTTGCCGATGGGAAGGTCGCCGCTGGAAGTCACCACAACGCGCCAAAGATGGGGTGGGTACTCCACATGTCCCACGCGCAGAGTGCCGGCCCCCAGGATCGCTGCGTCCGCACACCCCTGCAGCCGCCTCATCAGGAGTTGATCGGTGGCGCTCCCGAGCCCCTTCGCTGTGGAACCCCGCGGCCCTTGGAGCGTTTTGCCGTCTACAGTAGCCACCATGTTCATGAACACGTATGGCCGATGAAGCGGCGCGGGGGGAAACTCTATGCGGGTGTAAAGATCTTGGGGCGGTGTATCTGCGTCGAAAGCATCGAACAGGCGCTCGATTGCCATGCGCGCCTCCGAGTAGGTCGTGTGGAGTGTGTTATACCCCGCAGGAACCCGCTCGAAGCAAAGAGGTATTCTGAAGTTGATTTGCGAAATAGGATTCGTAGTGCGGAAGCCCCTTGAGAGCAGCACGTCCGCACCCACGCAATCTGGAGGCAGGAGAGAGCTATGGAACCTGAGATCGGGACAATGGGATCAGTGCTTGCAGAAGGTCGCACTTTCCCTCCCAGCCCGGAGTTTACCGCCCAGGCCAACGCCAAGGATCCCGCCATC
>JBMFSQ010000038.1:0-22192 GCA_049967475.1 Chthonomonadales bacterium
GTGCCGCTCGGCCCAGGCCACATATGCGAGTGACGCCAGGATTGGAAGGATCCACTTATCCTGGGGCGGCGGTCGAAGCGAGAATGAGGGCCGCACGGGGGTAGCATCATACGGGTACTGCGGGGGTGCATACGGAATTTCGGCCGGGAGCGTAAACGCCGGCTCCACGGCTTGTGATGGGCCGGCGGCCCCAGGAGGAATGGTTTCCTCGGGCGGCACCAGGCCAAGGGGAACGGCGTAGGCCAACAGGCGCCCTCCTTCCGGGGAACGGTCCAGGTATCTCGGCGCCGGAGGAAGGGGCTCCCATGGCGAATATTCGGGAACGACGGCCTTCGGCGAGAAGACTGTCTTCTGCGCGGCAGGTGAGAGCACCATCACCGGGTTTCCGCACGCGGCGATAAGGACCGGCTCACCGTCTTCATGCGCGAAGACGAGGAGTCCAATGCGCAGCTTTCGTACCCTGCTATGGACGGTCTCTCCTGGTCTCATGAAGAAGACGCGGGCGATGCGCGGCCTGCCGAGGCGGCTGGTACGCAGTGAGTGAAACAGGGCGAGCACCTCTTTTCTTGAGCGGCGGAAGAAGCGTTGGTAACGCCGCATGACCACGGCATCGGACGCAACGTGGCGGCAGAGGCTCTCCACGGTTTGTACAGGAATCCGTACAAAGGACCCCGGAGGGAGGTGATGTGGGGAGGCGTTTGCGCGGGAAGGCAGAATGAGAACTGCCCACGCGCATCCAGTGGCGATGCATGCCTGCGCATTCAAGGCACGGAGGCGTAGCATTTTGGTAGGAGGAACAGAGTTGCCGAGCGAACCCGACCGTTTGGCGGGGACGCCTCAGGGCACTTGGAAATACTGGGAACGTCGAAGATACGCGTGGGCATGCCGCGGCATCCGTACGTTGCCCTATCCCCTTATATATTAGACGGGTTGCGGGAGTTTTCCGTTCGAGACGGCGGCCTGAAGCGATCGGCAGGTTATCCCAGTACATTTGCGGGTTTTTCGCGCAGATCATACCCCAGCATGGCTCCAGAACATGTGGAGGCAGGCGTCCATCATTTGAGCCCGGCGGAGGTCTTGCCAGCACAAGGCGCGGGTGCGCTGGAGATTATCTCTAGAGTTTGTGGGGACTGGAAGCACTGGATGGGCGAGGTGGCGCTCCGCCCACGCCTGGAGAATGCTTCCACAAGTGTCTATCGAGGTTGCAGCCGCCGCCTGCCTCGCCCGACGGCAACAGGGCCAGGTCGGCGATCCGCCACTGATGGGGCGAAGGAACCAGGGATGACCGGCGCGGCCGATCCATGCCCGATCCCGCGCTTCGGAAGCGTGTGGGCCGGCTGGGGAAGACGTTTTCATCCCGACATCTCGGGATTACGGCGACGCCGGTGTCGAGGATCGAAGGGCCGAGCTCCGAAGCGGCGCAGAGGTTACGGCAACGAACGATCGAACCGGGGTTCGTGGGATCTCCTCAAGGTTGGGCGGAATGGCTCTATGCATGCGGGCTCGCACGGGCAGGCGCGTGCCTGGGATCGGCGTGGCCGTCCGGACAAAAAAATACCTGGAAACAGGCTCGCCTTGGCTGTTACCGTCATCCGCGGTGCGGCCCCAAGTTCCGAGAGCGCGCCGCTTCCAACCTGCACTTTGGGGGGAAGGTGAGGCATATCCGAAATCCCGGTGAGGTAGTTGGTTGTGCGGGATGTTGTGGCGTTGCCGGGCCACAGGCAAAGCATCGGGCCGGCGGCGGATTGACCCGTGCTTCGCTCCTCACCATGGGCTGTGGTCGAAAACACAGACTTCGCCCGTAACAGGTGAAGCATAGAGCAACCGTCGTGCTTTGCCGTGGAGCGCCTGGGCCACGGCCAGATACAACCAAACGGGTGCCTGTCCGGTGAGGATTACTTCATTGCCTTCGCCGGCCAGCGCCCGAGCCTGTTCTACGTAGGCAGGCAGTTCGTCCAGCCGCGCCGTGCTTTCGTAGAAGGAGCTCAGGTCAATGACCACGCGGCCACCAGAAAGCTCAACATCGGGCGCCGATGCCAGAAGGACGCGAAGTTCCTGCGGGATCGTTTTGGCATCTTGCTCAATAGACTGGGCTTTAGGCGCATTTGCGATCATGGCGCAGTGTGCCAGATCGCTCCGGAGATGTACCAGTCTGTTCCAGAGCTGGGCCAGTTCATCCGCTCTGGAAAGCCGGGCAAACCAGTTCGGAACCTCGGCATCTTCGCCTCGCACGCGGGCAGCGGCAGCACCGAGGGCCCGTGCGGCTTCTTTCCGATCGGCGTGGCGGAGCCAGTCCCCACTCCCCCGGCAGAGCAGCACGTACGACACCACCCATTCGCGAGCGGGGAGGATGGCCTGGATCAGCAGGCCTTTGTCAACGTAGCTCTGAACAAGGGCGAGTTGTTTAAAGAGGTTCTGCGGATTAAGCCGATCGGGGGCCTCGTGCGCGAAGGATGCGATTTCTTTGCGGACTTCCGCTTCGATGACGTCGAACGGCTTTGCCCATCGGGTGGTCTCCCCCAAGACTTCATCCAGCATGGTCTGGATAGTGTGGGCGAGCTTCATGGCATCCTGCGGGCGGGCCACCTGCACGGCTTGGGAGAAGGCGCCCGGTTTTCTTCCCAGGTTCTGAAGCCGTCTGGGCTGGTCGCCGGCATTCTCCGTCTGCCACACTAAACACTAATGTCTACGGGGCGAAGCTTCGTGCCAATGCGGTCTTGAAGCGTTAGGAAGTGCTCACCTTTCCGAACCTGCGGGGTCAGGAACACAACAACTTCATCCGGAGAGAACAGCTCCGCAGCCGCAAGAGGGAACAGGTGCGTGGGCTCCGCCTTCCGTGTCCCCAAACAATAGGTAACGGGTTCGTACCTGCCGATGCCGAGGAAGGTGGCAAGCTTCATTGGAGTTCAATGTGCCTCCTCTTCACGGAAGTGCCCGATTTTCTGCGGGCTCGGTGCGGATCCAAGGGTGGGCGGCAGGCGTTATGCAGATACCTGGTTCGGCGCAGGCCGGTACCTCTGTCGAGACGGTGCTTTCGCCGAATGCGCGTTCTGCGTTTTATCACAAACACCATCTTCGATGCCAACCCCGGCCGGTTGATCCCGGGCTTGGATGGACGTGCCGAAGAGGCTGTTGAGGTTGGCATCACCCCATATCAGTACGCGTCCGGACAGCACCGCGAAGCCGCGCACGAGTACGGGAAACGGCAACTGTGAGAGGTCGAAGCCCGAAGCGAGATGATGCCCCACCCATCGAAGGGCGGCTTGAGGCAGGGGCACCGGAAGGCCGGCGACGCGCATCCGATCCCAATCGAATGCCAACCGTGCGGGCGGTTCCAGGCGGGGTTCCATCTCAATCGTAAAGGGCCAATCCTTTCCCAGCCACCTGCGTGCGGCGAATACGGTCACCACTTGCGGCCGCAGGTGGACGGATCGGATCTGAAGGCCTACCTCGGAGCCCGCGGACCATGTACGGGTGTACTTCGTGAGATCCGCCTCGGATAGGGTGGCGACGAAGGATGCGCTTCCTAAGGAGATTACGCGTTTGCGCGCAACGTCCACCACAAGGTCTCGTATCTCCACATGGAGGCGGGCGAGGCGGATGGCGCCATGCAGGTCCACATCAGCGCCATCCACCGTCACCCGATGGAGTTTGCCTTCGATGGTACGCCCTGGTGGGTTGTCTACGTGGGCTCGCCAGGCGCGGGCGTCACCCACAATCTGAGGAAGGTAATCCCGTATCGCCCGCTCCGCAGCGCGGTTGATGGTGCGGCCGCAGCCTGCCGTTTGGATGATCAGGCAGGCCAGCAGGCTGAAGCATCGAATGCCGCCCTGCGGTTGGAGCTTCATTGCGGGCACCGTTATGCACCTTCTAGCGGGCTGGGGCGGCTTCCAGGGTCATGGCGCTGCTATGGCCGGGGAAGGCCTTGGCGGTGGGATCTATATAGGTCTTGGCGATATTGACCGCGATGCATGCCTCGCCGACACCTGTGGCGATGAGCTTGAGCTTGCCGTCATAGGTGCAGATATCTCCGGCGGCATAGACGCCAGGGAGGTTGGTTTCCATTCGGGAGTTCACTACAATCTGGTTGCCGTCCAAAGCGAGGCCCCATTCCTTGATGGGTCCGATGCTTGCGTTGAAGCCGATATTCACGAGGGCGGCATCCACCTCCAAAGTCTCTTCCTCTTGCGTCTTGTTGTTAAAGATCACCACGCGCTCCAGGCGGTCCGTTCCTTCGATGCGGCGCATCTCCCACCAGAGCTTCACTTTGACGCTGGATCGGTGGAAGAGCCAATCCACACTCTCTTCGTGGGCGCGGAAGACGTCCCTTCGGTGGATGAGTGTGATGGAGGAGGCGACCGGTTCCAAGTTCATGGCCCAATCGAGGGCGGAGTCGCCGCCGCCTACGATGAGGATGCGCTTGCCGCGGAAGGCTTCTTTGTTGCGCACAAAGTAGTAAACGCCACGGCCCTCGAATTCCATCATTCCCGGCACATCGAGCCTCTTGGGGGCGAAGGCACCGGCGCCTGCGCAGATTACTACGGTGCGTGAATAATGGGTGGCTTTGTCTGTGCCGAGTTTGATGAGGTTGTCTTCCGTGCGCTGCAACGTTTCTACGCGCTCGCCGAGTACCACCGTGGGGTCGAAGCGCAGACCCTGCGTGATCATCTCATTGGCGAGATCCCTGGCCAGGATTTTGGGAAAGCCCGGCATGTCGTAAACGTATTTTTCGGGGTACAGGGCGGTAAGCTGGCCGCCCAGTTCCGGGAGGCTGTCTATGATTTTGGTTTTGAGCCCGCGCATACCGGCGTAAAACGCGCCGAAGAGACCTACGGGCCCCCCGCCGATTAGGGTGGTGTCGAATACGTCCAGATCGGTCATGGATGCAGTTCCTCCGCGAACGTTCCAGGATGTTATGGTGAACAGACCACTCCGCAGCTCGTTGCGCGGAGCGGCCGGCTAGGCTTCTCGCCGACATGGGCGGGGATGCCTAGGGAATGGCGCTACCTGCCGTTCGGGGGTCCGGTTCGTAGCGACACCCGTATTGGTCGGTTTCCCACACGGTGACGGCGGCAACAGGCAGGCGCATCGCCTGTAACCGGTCGAAGAGCCACCGTGCGATGTTCTCGGCCGTCGTGGGCCCATCGAGCACTTCGTTCAAATAGGTGTGATCCGGGAGGATGCGCTCAACGGCGTCCCGCAGGTCTGCAAAGTCCTGAAGCATCCCCAATTGATCCAGCTCCGAACCCGAGAACTCGGCTTCCACGCGGTAGCCGTGTCCGTGGAGATGCGCGCACTTCCCCTTGTGGCCGGGGATGCAATGGGCCGCTTGAAAACTTGCGCGTACTATGAGCGTGTACATTGCGCCCTCACACACTTGCCGGCGTCCACAAGACCGTGCATGGCTGCCTAGGCGTTACGGATACTCCGCGGTAATCGTGGTCGAGATGCCGCCGCGCACATTGAACTGGCCCACCACCTTCATACGGCGGGGCGCACAGGCCGCCACGAGGTCATCCAGGATGCGGTTCACCACGGCTTCGTAGAAGATACCCTGCTGGCGGAAGCCGAACAGGTAATACTTAAGGGATTTGAGTTCCACGCACTTGCGGTCCGGAACATACTCCACGGTGATCGTACCGAAGTCCGGGAGGCCGGTGATCGGGCACACAGAGGTGAACTCCGGGCACGTGTGGATGATGACGTAATCGCGATGGGGTTGCGGGTTCTCGAACACGTGGAGCTCGTTCGGCGCTTCCTGCATCCTGGGTCTCCGGTACCGGTATCGTCTGCACGGATGCCAGTTTACCCGTGATGAAGCCTCGGGGTCAAACAGGCAATCCGGATGGCGAACGGGGAATGAGTGGCGCTCCGAACGGCCGGGAGGCACCGCTCCTCGCGGATGAGGCGCTATTGCGATGGAGAGGCAATTGGTGGGCGGTACAAGATTTGAACTTGTGACCTCTTCGGTGTCAACGAAGCGCTCTCCCCCTGAGCTAACCGCCCGCTGCTGCGCCTAATATACCACACGTGGGGCGCTTCCTGGCAAGCGGCGCGCCGGGGGCGGTTTCTTGAAGGATGTGGGCGCCGAACTCAGAACAGATAATCCGGAGGGGCCGGTAACCTTCGTCAACGTGGCGCCGTCTAAGGAACGAATGCCTTGAATTCCGTATTCCAGGATCGGAACCCTGCACCATGCGTGCCCAGGAGCAGACCTGTCCGCTCAAATGGAGCGACGCCATGAGTTGTGAGCGGACGGCAGCCAAGGACGCCGACGGAGACTTGGTCTCCCGCTTCCTTGCCGGCGACCGCTCCGCCTTCGATGCACTCTTCCAGCGGCACCAGGACTATGTGTACCGCATCGCTCTGGGCATCGTGGGGGACGCAGAAGACGCCCAGGATGTGGCCCAAAATGCCTTTCTGCAAGCATACCGGTCCATGGGGTCCTTCAGGCGAGGCGCGCGGTTCGCCACGTGGCTCTACCGAATAACCGTCAATTGTGCCGTGGATGCGCTTCGCGCGGCAAAGGCCCGCCGAGCGGTTCGCCTCGATCACGTGGCTCCTGTGCTGTCCGACACTTCGGACGGTCCTGAAGCTGTTGCGCAGCGGAATGCACAAGACCTTGTTGTGCGCTGCGCTCTGGCAGCGATCCCGGTGCGGTACCGGGATGCCTTGGTGCTTCGATACTACGGGGATTTGAGTCTGGAGGAAATCGCTGAAGTGCTGGGATGTTCCGTCGCGGCCGCCAAAGTGCGCCTTCACCGCGCGCGCCTTGCGTTCAAGGAGCGTTTCGAGCACCTAGGCTTCGGAGAAGAAGATGGCGATTAGCCGGTGCAAGGAAGTTCGAAACACACTCGGCGCCTTTGTGGATGGAGAGGTTTCCGCTGCCGAGCGCGGCCGCATCGCCCAACATCTTGCTACTTGCGCTGCTTGCCGCCGCGAGGAGCAAGCGCTGCGCCAGGCCCTAGATGCGTTGCGACACTCGCGGCCCGAGGCTGCCCCCAGCGGGTTGCAGACCGGCTTCTATGCTCGCCTGGCCGAACCTCAGCCCGTTCGGATGCCCATACTTGGCTTCGCCCGTCCGTTAGCTGGGTTGGTGGCAGTACTCTTGCTCATTGCTTTCGTGCGGGCTTTGCCGAGGTACGCTGCCGGCCGGGCGGGCAGGCCGGTTCCTGCTCCCTCTTCAGCGCCTTTGCGTGTTGCGGTCCCCTTGATCTCGGGGACACCCAGCGCCACCACCGGCAAAACGGTGCAGCCGCGGCGCCGCATCGCATCGGTGTCCCTTGCGGTGTCCCCGCGCCCCCGGCCAAAGGTGGCTTCGGTTCAAAGGCGCGCGCCGAAGCACCAGCCCGAGCCGCAGGACTTCTTGGACGTGGTTCCTGCTGTGGGACCCAGCGCCCGCCAGCGAATGGCCGCGATTGCCGCAGCACGAGCCGCCAATCCAGCAGAGGAACGGAACACGGTTCTGGAGCAGGGCTATATTCCCGTGCGGCAGGATCGCGTGCGGGTGGGCACCGGCGTGATTGAAATCCGCACCGCATACCGGCCCGGCGAAGACGGCTTCCCGGCGGCAGTCAACGTAAACGTCAGCGCCGTGCGAACTCCCGAGGTGCAACAAAGATGATGGGGTTTTCGTGGATCAGGAAAGGTTCGAGGCTCCCCTTTAAGACAATTGTGACGGGAGCGGCTCTCGCCCTGTGGTGCGCATTTGCCTTTGCGGAAGGAACAGCGAGTGACCAAAGCCGGTCCCAGGTGTCCGTACAGGAGGCTGCATCCGGCGCAGGGGGAGCCGGGCGCTTTACGCTCACTGCAGACCATGCGGATATTGCGGAAGTCCTCAAGGCGCTCTTCACCAAGATCGGGGCAGACTATGCCATAGATCAGGATGTGGAAGGTCCTGTGGACGTGCGGCTGCGGAACGAAACGGTGCCCCGCATCTTGCAGGCTATTGAGGCAGTGGCGCGGCCGGCAATCACGATCAGAATGGTGAACGGCGTCTACCGCGTGTCTCTGCGTGAGCCGGCGGCGGGTTCCGCAGTACGGTTGCGAACCCGTTTCGGCTACCAGCCGCTGACCGTGGTCAATCGCCCTGTTACGCTGGAGGTTCCCGAGGATCACCCGATCCCGCTGGAGGCGGCCTTGGAGCGCATCAGCCTCCAGACGGGTTACGTAATCCGGCTGGACCGACGGATACCGCGTTCGCTCATGTTTTCGGGGCGCATCCTTCAGGCTCCTCTCGGCACCACGCTTCAGGCCATCGCAGACACCTCGGGGCTCAAAGTCGTGGCGGGCGGAAACGAGGTTCTTCTGGTTCCTCAGGATCGCTTCCTCATTACGCTGGGCGGTGCCGCGGTGGGGGGGTACCCCCTAGGCACCTGCGGCTTCTGTGGAGAACGGCTTCTACCCGGGTGGAGATACTGCCCTCATTGCGGCAGGCCCGTCTCCAATCCTCGGCCCGGCCTTGGAGGCAAATAGACGCTCGGCTTGACTTGGCCGCGGGCTAGGTCTATAATTCGCCGTGTCTAGCGGCGAGCCACCCCTTCATCGAGATCGGCTGAATGCGGGGCCGGAAGCGGTTCCGGCAACGATGCTGGCGGCCGTATACCGGGGGCCCGGCCAGATCCGCGTGGATACGGTTCCGGTTCCGGCCATCGAACCCGGCGAAGTACTCGTCCGCGTTGCAGCGTGCGGCGTATGCGGCACGGACCTCAAGAAGATCGCACTCGGCTTGGTTCCGCCTCCGCGCATCTTCGGGCACGAGATGGCCGGCGAAATCGCTGCCGTGGGCGCTTCTGTGGAAGGCTGGTCTGTGGGAGAACGCGTCGCGGTGATGCACCACGTCCCTTGTGAGGAGTGCTACTATTGCTCCCGGAGCGATTATGCCCAGTGCGCTCTCTACAAACGTACGGGGACCACAGCCGGTTTCGAGCCTGCGGGCGGCGGCTTTGCCCAATATATCCGCGTGATGGATTGGGTGGTACGCCGCGGGATGGTACGGATCCCTCCGCACGTAAGCGACGAAGAGGCCACATTCGTGGAGCCTGTGAACACCTGCCTCAAGGGTCTCAGGCGCGCCGGCGTGCAGGCGGGCGATACCGTTCTCGTAGTAGGGCAGGGGCAGATCGGGCTCATCTTCACGGCTCTGGCTGCGTTGGGCGGCGCTACCGTCTATGCCTCCGATGCGCTGGAGGATCGCCTCGCTGCAAGTGTGCAGTTCGGGGCCACTGCAGTGTTTCGGGCGGGTCAGGACGATGTGGCCGCAAGGATTCGAGAGCGGACACAAGGGCGCGGCGCCGACGTCGCCATCGTGTGTGTGCCCCTTCAAGATGCTGTGGACCAGGCCTTTACGGCTGTGAGGCCTGGGGGCAGGGTGCTGCTGTTCGCACATACGCGCAAGAACGATGAGGTGCGCGTTGATGGGGGAGCGGTCTGCATGCTCGAGAAGTCCCTCATCGGGAGTTACAGCTCGGATATCCGCCTACAAGAAGAAGCTGCGCGCCTCATTTTTGACCGCCGCCTAGACGTACGCAGGCTCATAACGCACCGCTTCCCGCTGGAACGCATCGGGGAAGCTGTTTCTTTGGCAGCGCATCCCACACCGGGAGCTCTCAAGATCATGGTGATGCCATGGATGACGGCATGATGTGGGCGGCGGTCCTGCATGGGCGCGAGGACGTGCGGGTGGAGCGCGTGCCGATGCCGCAGGTAGGTCCCGGCGAAGTGCGAATACGGGTTCATGCGGCTCTCACGTGCGGCACCGACTTGAAGGTGTACCGGCGCGGGTACCATGCCCGAATGATCGTGCCGCCTGCGGTCTTCGGCCACGAATTCGCAGGCGTCGTGGATGCAGTGGGAGAAGGCGCAGGCGAATGGAAACCAGGAGATCGGGTGACTGCAGCCAATTCGGCTCCATGCGGCGCGTGCTTCTTCTGTCTCCGGCAGCAGTTCGAGCTGTGCGAAGACCTGCTGTTTGTGAATGGGTCTTATGCGGAGTACATCACTCTGCCTGCGAGGCTTGTGCAGGTGAACCTGCTGCCCATCCCGGAAGGCACTGCGATGGAGGCCGCGGCGCTCGTGGAGCCGCTTGCCTGTGTGGTGCACGGAATGGAGGACACCGCTGTCCAGCCTGGCGAAGACGTTGTGGTGCTGGGATTGGGTACCATTGGATTGCTTTTCGTTCGCCTGTGCTCCATGGCCGGGGCCAGAGTCATCGCGGTAGGGCGTCGGCAAGAGCGGCGGCATTTGGCGCGGGTCCTGGGTGCGGCGGACACCATCGCGGTGGAGGAGGCTGCAGATCCGGTTGCCGCAGTTCGGCGTGTGGCATGCGGAGGGCGGGGCGCAGACCGTGTGATCGAATGCGTGGGACAGCCTGCGGCATGGGAACTGGCTATCGGCATGGCGCGTAATGGCGGCCTGGTGAACCTTTTCGGTGGGTGCCCGAGGGACACCCAGGTGCATGTAGACACGGCCCGCCTCCATTATGATGAGGTGCGCCTGATCGGCACGTTTCACCATACGCCCCAAGCCGTGCGCCGGGCCCTGGCACTCATTGCCGACGGATCGGTTCCAGCCCACAGCTTCATCAGCGGCGAAGGGGCCCTTACAAAGCTTCCGGAAATCCTGAACGCCATGCACCATGGGCACGCGGGGCTGAAAACGGTCATCTATCCCGATGCAGCGCCCCAGAATGCTTGACAAAGGGAACAGCAGGTGGTGGCTGGTAGGTACGGATGCGGATGAGGTGAACGCACCATGAGTTCCGTGAGTTTGCTTCAGAGCCCCTATCGCGTGGATCGCTCCTACACCCTTGTTGAGGCGCAGCGCTATTGCGCCCGCCTGGCCCGAAGGCACTACGAGAACTTTTTGGTGGCCACGGCGTTTGTGCCGCGTCACCTGAGGCAACACTTCTACAATGTATACGCCTACTGCCGCATCGCCGACGACTTGGGAGACGAGAGCGGCGGTCCCGAGCGCGCTTTGCCCTTGTTGGATTGGTGGCAGGAAGAGCTCGATGCGTGTTATGAAGGGCGGCCGCGGCACCCGGTGTTTGTGGCTCTGGCCCAAACGAACGAGCGCTTCTCCATTCCGAAGGAGCCCTATGCGGATCTCTTGAAGGCCTTTCGGCAAGATCAAGTGGTTACGCGGTACGCCACGTACGAACAGCTTCTGGGCTATTGCCGATGGTCGGCTAATCCCGTTGGGCGGCTCGTGTTGTATGTGTGCGGATATTCAGACGCCGAGAGGCAGCGCTTGTCCGACTTTACCTGTACGGCGCTGCAGCTTGCGAATTTCTGGCAGGACGTCGTGCGCGATTACGCCATCGGGCGCGTGTACATTCCACAAGAGGATATGAAGCGCTTCGGTGTGTGTGAGGAACAGATTGCCGATCGTCGCTTCACGAGGGAGTTTGGGGAATTGATGCGCTTCGAATGCCAACGGGCTCGCCAATTGTTCACCGCCGGAGCGCCCCTCGCGGGCATGGTGTCTAAGGATCTGCGGCTCGACATTGAGATGTTCACGCAGGGTGGCTTGGAGGTGCTTCGGCGCATCGAGGCGCAAGGATACGATGTGCTGACCTGCAGGCCGGCTATTCCGCGTAGGCGGCAGGCGGCGATCCTCGTGCGGCGATTGATTGCCGGTTGGGTCGGTACCGCGTCATGAAATCCTTCTTGCGCTCCTCGAACGCACCCGTGACCAGGGAGGAACAACTGGCGGCCAGCTATGAGCATTGCCGCCGCATCGCTCGGACCCACGCCCGCAATTTCTACTACTCCTTTGCGGTGCTTCCTCCGGAGAAGCGCGCGGCCATGTGCGCCGTGTACGCCTTCATGCGGCATTGTGACGACCTCTCCGATGAGGCGGCCAGCGCCGAGGCAAAGCGGGCGGCTCTGGTGTCTTGGCGGTCGGCTATGGATCGGGCGCTGGCCGGCGATTACACCGGCGACGCGATCCTTCCCGCCTTTCGGGACACGGTCGAGCGCTTCCAGATCCCTCCACGCTTCTTCCATGAGCTTCTGGATGGAGCCGAGATGGATCTGGTGTGCACGCGGTATCCCACCTTTGAGGACCTTTACCGTTACTGTTACCGGGTAGCTTCCACTGTAGGCTTCGTTTGCATCCATATCTGGGGATTTGCCGGAGGCGACGCCGCCTACGAGCCCGCCGAGGCGTGCGGCATTGCATTCCAATTGACGAATATCCTGAGGGATCTGAAGGAGGATGGCCTGCGCGGGCGCATCTACGTTCCCCAGGAGGATCTGGCGCGGTTCGGATATTCCGAAGAGGATTTGCTCGGCGGGATCCGGCGCGCGGAATTCCTGGCTCTTCTGGATTTTGAAGCGCGCCGCGCACGGGAATACTACGAACGGGCGCGGCCGCTCATCCCGCTGCTCCACCCGGACGGCCGCGCCACGTTCATCGTAATGTATAGGATCTACCGCGAGCTCCTGGAACACGTGTCTTCCCTGGGATACCACGTTCTGGACCACCGCGCGCACGTGTCCACTGCGCGCAAGGTGGGCATCCTTGCCAGTGCGTGGCTGGGGAGCCGGGTGCTCAAGGCATGAGGAAGGTCCTCATCATCGGCGGGGGCGTGGCCGGGCTCGCTGCGGCCGTTCGGCTAGCGGAATACGGATACGCCGTCACATTGCTCGAGAAGCGTTCCGTGTTGGGCGGCAGGGCTTCCTCCTTCATTGACCCTGCTACTGGAGAGCGCGTAGATAATTGTCAGCACGTCACGATGCGCTGCTGCACCAACCTGGAAGACTTCTACCGGCGCATCGGCGTCCTTCGCCATATCCGGTACTACCGCACGCTGGAATTCCTGGACGCCGCTGGGCGAAGATCCGTAATCGGCGGATCATTCCTGCCTCCGCCGCTTCACACCCTGCCATCCTTCCTCCGCTTTCGATCGTTGGGTTGGAAGGACAAAGCAGCCGTTGCGCGGGGCCTCCTGGAGATCGCCAGGACGCCCGACACGCCGGGTCTGGACGATATGGCCGTGTCTGAATGGCTCAGCCGCACCGGCCAGACCGACGCAGCGGTTCGGCGGTTCTGGCTGCCGATACTGGTTGGCGCGTGCAACGCGGAGCCCCACGAATTATCGTGCCGGTACGCCTTCATGCTGTTCCGCACGGGCTTCTTGGGGAACAGGCATGCCTATGAACTTGGGCTGCCCACGGTGAGCCTGGCAGATCTGTACACTGAGCCCGTTATAGATTTTCTCGAGGCCCGTGGCGGGCGGGTGTGTCTGAGGCAGAATGTGGCCCGCCTTTGTGTGGCCAATGACCGGATTACCGGCGCTACTCTGGCAGACGGAAGCCTTGTGGAGGCCGATGCGGTGGTTGCTGCGGTGCCGTTCGACAAGTTGGTGAAGCTTTTGCCCCCCGATCTTGCAAGCCATCGTGTATTCGCCAATGCTGGGCGGTTGAGGTTCTCGCCCATCGTCGGGGTGCATTTGTGGTTCGATCGGCCCCTGCGCGCACCCGACGCTGTGGCGCTTTTGGACCGCAAAATGCACTGGATCTTCAACAAGGGAGCCCTCTACTCTCAACACCGGGCCTCCGGCGAAAAGGGCTTCGGCGCACAAGGTTATCTGGGCTGTGTGGTGAGCGCCGCTTACGAATTCGCTGCCATGCCGCGGGAAGAGGTTGCAGAAATCGCATTGAGAGACGTGCATGCGTGCGTGCCCGATGCCCGTGAGGCGAAGCTCGTGCGATGGCACGTGATCAAGGAACGCAAGGCGACCATCTGCCCAGAGCCTGGAGCAGACCGGTTTCGTCCTCCCCAGGCAGGCCCAATCCCGAACCTCTTCATCGCAGGAGACTGGACGCGCACGGGGTGGCCCTCTACGATGGAGGGCGCGGTGCGAAGCGGGTATCTGGCAGCAGAGGCCCTGATGGCACGCGATGGCCGGGAGGTGCGCCTGCTGGCGCCGGATCTGCCCCTGCAGGGGCTCTCGGCGCGATTGATGGAGCGCGCATAATGAGCCCGGCCTGGCTGGCTGCCGTGCTTTTCCTTGCCGCAGTTGGGGGTGAACGCACGCCCGGCGCGCCGGCGCGCTCTACCGCAGCCACGCTGATCGCGGCCATGATGCGCCGTTACGATGATGCACGCGCGTACCAAGGCAGAATTGCCGTCGCCGTAGCTACACCGGATGGAACCCGCAGGCGGTTCGCCTTGATTGCAGCTCAGGGTAACGGACGGGGATGGGTGCTCCGCAGCCGGGTCGAGTTCTACTCGGTGACCCGGGATGGGCGCTTCTTCAAACAGAGCGTGCGCATAGACGACGGTGCGATGTTGTGGACATGGCTTCCCGGTGCGCGCGCCTATTACCGCCAGAAGCGGCAGCCGGATCGCCTTTCGCATCTGCTCGAGCCCTTCTTCAGCGGAGTTCATCGCCTCATTCCTCACATGGCGGTTACATCAACCCGGCGGAACGGGAGGCAAGTATATCGGCTTGCGGGGAGCCAAGGCATCAACCAGGCTGTGGTCTACCTGGGGCGTCCAAAGGTTGCCTTCGTTGAGGCCGAGGTGTCTCGCGGTCCTATGTGGAAGATGCATCTGGTAGTGCACCGTGAGGAATGGAATGCTTCCTTGACGGCGGGGATATTCTCGTTTCGGCCGCCGCCCGGCGCCAGGCGGCTGCAAACGCCCGGCAGCCTGAAACAAGAGATGGAGGACCAGGCACCATGATGATCGTATTGGCGGCCTTTGCCGGAACACTTGCAATAGGCGGCATTCGGGCCGATTGGAAAGGCGGTGAAGCTGCGGTGGCACAAGCAGAGGCGGCTGTGCGCGATCTGGACACGCACCATATCTTTACTCCACCGGCGAACCTCGTCCAGTGGAAGGCTCGGAGAGAGGAGCTTCGCACGCGGATTTTGGTGAGCGCGGGTTTGTGGCCTATGCCCAAAAAGGGGCCGCTTCATGCGCTCATAACGGGCCGGCTGGAGGCTCCAGACTACATTGTAGAGAATGTGGCCATCCAGACGCTGCCCGGCTTCTACCTGTGTGGGAACCTTTACCGTCCCAAAGGTGGCCGAGGGCCCTTCCCTGGGATCGTCAATCCGCACGGCCACTGGTCTCACGGACGCCTCGAAGCGGAGCCCGATGTGGATACGGCCGCTCCGCCCCCGGCGCCGCCTGCTCCCGGCAAGGCGAACCTGGTGGCAATCGGGGTGAACCTTGCGAGGCACGGCTTCGTGGTGTTTGCCTACGACATGGTGGGTTATAACGACACGGACCAGGTGACGCACAAGTTCGCCAACGGCATCGAACCCTGGTTCTACGGTGTGAGCCTCATGGGCCTCCAGTTATGGAACAGCATTCGGGCGGTGGATTTTCTGCAGAGCCTTCCCTATGTAGACCGCCACCGCATCGGGGCTACCGGCGCATCCGGCGGAGGAACCCAAACCTTTTTGCTTACCGCAGTAGACGATCGCGTCAAGTGTGCGGTACCCGTCAACATGGTGTCCGCGTATATGCAGGGCGGCTGCCTTTGTGAAAACGGCCCGGGTCTGCGCGTAGGGACGGACAATGTGGAGATTGCGGCCCTCGCCGCTCCGCGTCCGCTCCTGCTCGTGGCGGCCACCGGGGATTGGACGCAGCATGTGCCCAACGAAGAGTGGCCGGCGATCGAAAAGGTGTACCGCCTCTACGATGCGGCTGATCGCACGGCATGCGTGCAGTTCAACTATGGCCACAATTACAACCGCCAGAGCCGGGAGGCCATGTATGCATGGTTCGGCAGGTGGCTCCTGCACGATGCGAACCCGCAACACTTCCGCGAGGGGCCTTTTTCGCTGGATCCTGCCGCTCTTCGTGTGTGGAACCACCGTTTGCCCCGCCCGGCGGATGCGCGCAACGAAGCCGATCTAATCGCCTTTCTCAAAGCTGATCACGAGGCGCGGCTGCAGGCAATTCTCCCAAAAGATGCTCGGGGTGCGGCCCGCTTTAGGCGCATCATGCTGCCCGCGCTGGAAGCGTGCCTCGCTGTTGAGCCGCGAGGGGCGGTGCGCCGGAGGCAGCGCGGGACCGGCCGGATTGTGCTCATCGTGCGGTCAGGAGCGACTGCTACCATCAAGAATGAGAACAGCGGCCAGGTTGAGCTCGTGCTCCCTCCCCTCGCCGCACATCCTGACGACCTGTGGAGGAATTTCTACTCCACTTATAACCGAACGCCTTTGGGAGATCGCGTGGAGGCCGTCGTAACAGAGCTGGAACAGTTGGCGCAAAGATACGGCCGTGTGGATGTTGCAGGGGTGGGCGAGGCAGGGCCGTGGGCGCTGTTGGCTCGCGCCTTGGTCCCGGTGAACGGAGCGGTAGCGGCAGATCTGGCCGGGCTCGACGATGGGGATGAGGCAGGCTTCCTGGCGCGCCTGTACGCTCCCGGATTGCGGGGGCTTGGTGATCTGCTCACCGCCGGATCCTTGATTTCCCCAGAGCCCCTGGTGCTCTTTAATGCCGGCGGCTTTGCCCGCTCGGATCAATTGGCCCGAGTATACCAGGCACTAGGCGGCCGCCTGGTTGTGGAACATGGTCCGATGACCTTGGACCGGGTCCTGGGGCTGCTGAGCGGCGCGAGGGACACATCGGGCATTAGCCCATGATCAGTTTGAGGGCTGCCACGCCCGCTAATCCCAACACGAGGCCGTCGAAGAGCTTCTGGGGCAGATAGGGCAGGAGCCATTTCCCGGCTGCCACGCCCACCAGCACGCCGGGCGCCAGCATCAGGTCGGCCAGCAGGGAGGGGCGGTTCATGATGGGGTGGGTAGGGTTCATCGCCGTCAGAGCCAGGTACACCGGGAACTTGCTGAGGTTGAAGATGAAGAAGTACCAGGCTGTAGTGCCCATGAACTGCTCTTTGGGCAAGCCCATCGCCGTCAAATAGATGCTCATGATTGGGCCGGCTGCGTTGGACACTGTGGTAGAGAAGCCGGCAACTGCGCCTGTGGAAGCGACTGCGGCCCGCGAGTGGGGAACGATGCGGTCCTTCAGCCGCATCCTAGCCAATTGCACTGCCAGCATTCCCAGGACAAGGGCTCCGATCACCACGTCCATGAGGTCTTTGCCTCCGGAACGGTTCCCAAGGGCCCACAGAGCTAAAGCGCCTAGCGCCATTCCCGGCAGGACCCAAGGGATGAGGGGACCGAGCCGGTCCCACCGCGCGTGGTGGCGGTACCAGTACACTGCGAAGCAGTCTCCCAGGATGAGCAGGGGAAGCATCACCCCCACGGAGAGCCTGCCTCCGAAGGCTGCAGCCAGCATGGGCACTACCAGGATGCCCACGCCCGGCATACCCGTCTTGCTGAAACCCACCAACAGGGCAGCCGCTATGCCCAAAATCCACTGGTGTGTGTTCATGATGGAGGCATGCGCTTGGCTCCAGATGCGCGGAATGCCTGCGGCGGAGCTGGCGGGCGCATTGCTGGCGCGGCGGCAGAGCGTATGGTCGGCTCTCGGCGGATCACGCGGGCGCGAGCTCCTCGAGGCGCTCAAGGGATGCCTGCTCCACTTGGTCGTGGAGGCTGTTGCCATGGGCATCCATGGTGACGACGGCGAGGAAGTCCTTCACTTGAAGGTGCCACATGGCTTCCGGCGTACCGAATTCATCGAGGAAGTCTACCCCGTCCACAGCGGTGATCTTCTCGGCATAGAACTGCGCGGCCCCGCCGATGGCGTTGAGATAGACTGCTCCCACTTCCTTGAGGGCTTCCAGCGTCCGCGCACCCATGCCCCCCTTGCCGATGACGACTCGGACACGGTACTTGCGCAGGATATCTGCCTGGTACGGTTCTTCGCGCATGGAAGTGGTGGGTCCGGCCGCCTTCACCTGCCACCGGCCGTCGGCGTCCTTGAGCATCACGGGGCCGCAGTGGTAGATCACGCCGCCTTCAAGGTTCACCGGCGGCTCATGGGTGGTGAGGTACTTGTGCAAAGCGTCTCGGCCGGTGTGCACGGGCCCGTTGAGCAGAACGACATCTCCCACATGAAGGCTGCGGATGACCTCTTCGGTAAGGGGTGCCGTAATGGAGATCTCCTTGCCGGTGAGGGGAATCTTGCTCTCCTCCAGCATCCGGCGGGGGCTCACCTCTCGGAAGAACCATTCTGTGATGGCGCCTGTGTCCGCATCCAACCGCACTCCCATCCGGCGGAAGGCCCAGCAGTTGTAGGCGACGGACACAAAGAAGCTGGCCGGGAGGCGGTTCAATGCCCCGATCTTACATCCGAGAAGGGTTACATCTCCCCCGAAGCCCATGGTGCCGATGCCCAAATGGTTCGCATGGGCCATGACCCGCTGTTCCAGGTTTGCGAGTTCCGGATTGGGGTTCACATCGTCCAGCGCGCGAAACAGTTGTTCCTTGGCGTGCGCGTATCCCGTCGTACGGTCTCCTCCGATGCACACGCCCAGAAATCCTGCGCTGCATCCCTGTCCCTGGGCCTGGAAAACGGCATGGAGGATGCACTTATACACGCCTTCCAGATTGCGATCTGCGCGGCCCAATCGGGGCAGTTCACAGGGAAGGGAATATTGGATGTTCTTGTTTTCGCACCCGCCGCCCTTGAGCAGAAGCATCACTTCCACATCCCGGCGGTCCCATTGCTCAAAGTGGATGACGGGTGTTCCGGGGCCCAAATTGTCTCCGGAATTGCGGCCGGTGATGCTGTCTACAGAATTGGGACGCAGTTTGCCCAACCGCGTGGCCTGGGCGACAGCTTCCCGAACGGCCGCGGCAAACTGCATCTGATCCATGCCTATGGGGCACCGCACGTGAAAGGTGGGCATGCCCGTGTCCTGGCAGATCGGGAGGACGTTCTCCTTCGCCATGTCTATATTGCGGCTGATGATGGCGATGGCTTGTGCGGCTTGGGTGTTGGGGCGTTCCTGTTTGGCGGCCGCCGCAATAGCGCGCCGGACGTCTGAGGGCATATTGGTGGCAGTCTCCGTAACCAGATGGAGCATGCTTTCGTAAAGCTGTTTCATGGCTGTATCCTTTTGCAGAAGAGGGCTAGGGCCGCTCTCTGCGTTGAGCATTCGGATCGAGAATGGGAGGGATGCTTCCCGCTTCAGCGGAGCGGACCTGGAAGCGCAGCCGCCACGGCACGATCATCGATTCCAGAAGAACAGCGCGGGAGATCTTGGATTTTCCGCGCCGCCGATCTGTGAAGGTGATGGGTACTTCGGCGATGGTCAAGCCTGCGCGATAAGCCCGGTAGGTCATTTCTACCTGGAAAGCGTATCCGTTGGAAGTGATGCGGCTCACCTGAATGCGTTGCAGAGCCTCACGGGTATAGCATCGGAAGCCGCTGGTTGCGTCCCGCACCAAAAGGCCGGTGATGGCGGCAACGTAGGCATTGGCGAAGCGGCTGAGGGCGAGCCTGGTCCATGGCCAGTTCTCTACGCCTCCTCCGGGGCAATACCGGGAACCGAGCACTACGTTTGCCCGCGTAGCGGCCTGGAGGAGCTCCGGGATATAGGCGGGATCATGCGAAAGATCGGCGTCCATCTGAACGACTAGAGAGTAACCCCGCTCTATGGCCCAAAGATAGCCGTCTACGTAACTTCTGCCGAGGCCGCGGCGACCGGTACGGCGCATCACATGGCGATCAGGGCGTGCGCCGAAGAGCGCATCGGCGAGATCTGCCGTGGCATCCGGTGAGCCGTCGTCCACGATGAGGAGGTGGCACTGTGGAACAGTCGCTTCGATGCGCTCTACGAGCAACGGAAGGTTGTCGCGTTCGTTGTACGTAGGAACGATGATCAGGCAGTCGGCCGTACTCATGGCGTTTTGGGAGCGTTGCATCTTTCGGCGCATGCGGCGTGAACCATTGTAGGCTACGCGAGCCTGCTCCGTCAAGCATATCGGCGGCGTAGCTTGGCTTATGGGTGCTGACCGCAACGCCGGTTGGAGGGTGGAGGGATGCCCTTACGGCCCAAGCGCCATGCGGTGGTGCAAGGGGCAGCCGGCGTATGCGGCCCCCCTGTGGTCCCCCCGCGGACGGGGGGATGGGAGGACGTGATTGCTCGGCAGGAACGGTCCGCCGACAGGGGAAGACGGTGGGCGTGCGGAACCCAACGCAGGAGGTGGGAGCATGGAATATGAGCCTGATGAGCCCGGCCCTCAGGGGATGCGGAGGTCCTCCAAGATCCTGATTGTGGCGGCAGGGCTGCTGGGGCTGGTTCTGTTTGCAGTTTATTATCCGATCGTAGCCTCGTCGCGGCCGGAGTTCTCCGCTGAGGATGCCCGGCATCTGCTGGACGGACTTTCGGACGCATTGGCGCGCAAGAACGAGGCTGCGGCGTTAAGCGATGTGGCTGAGGATGCCTTGATCGCCGGACACAAGGTACCCGAGATCCGGCGGTTGCTGCGGCAGGCCTTTGCGTCGGTGCGGGATCTTCGGGTTCAATTCGAGGATGTTGCCTACCGCCGTTTGGGCACGCGGGTAGTCCTCGATGCTACTGTGATCGCCGGAGAGGGGGATGGGCTGAAGGCGGGCGTGGGGGAAATCTATTATACGGGGCGGATTACGCTATTCCTGGAGCGGAAGGCCGTTCCACATCTGCTGGGGCTGTTCCAGACGTATGAATGGAAAATCACGCGATTGGACGCGCCCGGGGTGCCGGGGTGGTGAGTGGGCGTAGGCCGGGTTTCTGGCGTGCTCCTTTGCGGCAGGCCGCAAGACGATCCAAACGAAAACGGGCGGAACCTTTGCCGGCCCCGCCCGCAGTTATTCCTGTGGTGGATCAAAGTCCACGATCACTTGCCGCCCGGTGCGGCTGGACGTCCGGCTGCGCCGCCGGCAATAGGCGGGGGTGCGCCTCCACCTTTAGCGACACCAGCCTGGATTGTGTCGTTGATCTCCTTGTTTGCAGCTGGTCCTGATGCGCGTACGAAGTAGAGAACGGCAGCGATGATCACTACGAGGATCACCACACCTGCCACGATGGGCGAAACCGCTGGTCCGCCTTTGCCCATTTCACTGCCTCCTTCGGGGCTGAATACTCCTTGCCAATTGTGCCCCGCGATGCGTATCTGCCTTTCCCTGGCGCTATGTGCACGACCCTATGGCTATTGGCACGAGTTGATGTCTACGTCGCACAGGTTCGGCCATCCGCCGCCGCGGGGCCAGTGGTAATCGTAGCCTTGGCCTGGCCACCAGGGCGCCCGAAGCACGGAGGCATCCACGGGATAATTCTTGGCATGACCGTCGGCGAAGGCAAAGTTCATCTTGGCAGTGGGATCCCAACCCCCTTGGCTTTGCCAGGGCAGGCTGGCGACGCGGCGGTTGTCGTGCCAAACCCACAATTCGTGGAATACGTAAACTTGGGCAGGATAGGGGATGGCCGCCTCCTTGACTACGTTGCCTGGTCCGATGCTGGTGTAGCCACACTCTGGAAAGCTATACCCCGCGTACATCCAGAAGCGGTAATGGTATGAGGACCAGCGCTGGCCGTATTGGTACGTGCCGCCCGTTGCTCCTCCGCCCAGTCCGGGTACTGCTACAGCTCCTGTGTCGCTAGGACATATGAAAATCTGGGCATTCTTGATGTAAGGATATACCTGAGCGCCATAGCTATATTGCTGGACCATCGCGAGTTGGTTGGCGTTCCCGACACCGGCATGCCCCCCGTAGAGCTCGCCGCAATAGTCCCCGCCCGGGCCTCGCCACCCGGCCGTCCACGCCACTGGAAATACTTCGTCGTAATCCTGTAGATACATCTGAATGCTGAGGCCAAGTTGCTTGAGGTTGGAGAGGCACGTGGTTGCCCTGGCCTGTTCCCGGGCACGGGCGAAGACGGGGAACAGAATGGCAGCCAGAATGGCGATAATCGCGATGACTACGAGCAGTTCAATCAGTGTGAACGCTCGCCTAAGGCCAGACATCTGCGTTGCTCCTTTCGGACGTGTGTCGCACAGAGCCCAACGATAGGGCCGGCGCTTGAGCCTATTATAAGCGTTGCAGCATCGTGTGTCAATAGGGTGCCGCGGGATCTACGCACTTCTTTCGTGGACGCATAAGAATGGCGTCCGGGGTTGTGTCGGAAGCCCCCTGTGGTCCCCCCGTGGACGGGGGGACTGGAAGTGTAGGTGAGCCCCCCTCTGGTCCCCCCGTGGACGGGGGGACTGGAAGTGTAGGTGAGCCCCCCTGTGGTCTCCCAGTGGGCGGGGGGATGGGCGGTGTGGCGGAT
>JBMFSQ010000039.1:0-21153 GCA_049967475.1 Chthonomonadales bacterium
GGCCCGCCGATGCCCAATCCCCTCCGTGCAGATGTGCCAACCTCCCCCTCCCGCATCACCTCATCACGAACCCGTGCCGAGGCACCTTGTTCATATGACCCCCGCGAGCTTCAGGGCGATTTGGGTCGCGAAGAACCACATGATGCAGGCGAAGGCGATCTTCACGAAACCGGGGCTGGCCTTCACCGTGACGTGCGAGCCGACCGCCGAGCCGAGGATGCAGGCCACGGTCGCGGCCGCGAGGAAGCGGTAGTCCACGTGGCCCAGGGCGAAGTGGCCCACGGTTCCCACGAGAGAGCTGACCGTCACGATGAGCGAATTGGCCCCCGCCGCCATCTGCGCCCCGTACTTCATGTACAGGACGAGGAAGGGGAAGATGATCAAGCCCCCTCCCACGCCGATGAGGCTTGAAAGCACACCCACGCCGAAGGAGAAGACGGTCACGAGGAGGACCATCGGCAATGTCAGCTTCTTCACCTGCTGGCCGGGCTTCTCCTTGGCCGAAAAGACCATGATCAGTCCCACCACGTAGAGGAACGCGGAGAAGATGCCAAGGAGGAGGTTCTTGGGAGCCATGCTTGAGAGCACGGCCCCCAGGAACGAGCCTACGATGGTGCCCGGCAGGAAGACGAGGCAGAAGCGGTAGTCCACGAGCTTGTTGCGCTGAAAGACGATGGTCGCCGTGAGCGCCGTCACGAGATTCAGGAAGAGGGCCGTCGAGATGGCCGGCTGGATGGCCATGCCGAGCATGACCAGCACCGGCGTGTAGAGCGAGCCTCCCCCTTTCCCGAACATGGAGAAGACGGCCGAGATCACCAGAATGGTGACGAAGGCAAGGATCATGAACGAGGCGCTCACGGCGAAGCTCCTTCTACCCCTTGTACCCCGAGCACGGGATGCAGTACGGCTTGCCGTCCTTCATGCGCACGTAGCGCTCGAAGACCACTTCGCCGCAACCGGCGCAGAGGGCCTTGTTGAACGAGCCCTTGGGCGGCTGGTAGTGGAAATCGGGCCGCTCCGAGACGGCGTAGATGTCCTCGTCTTTGAGGCTCAGCGTCCAGTCGATGACCTCCTGGGTGACGGCGGGATCGATCTGCGACGGTTCGATGCCCGTCTTGCGGAGGGCGAAGAACTCGAACCGACCGAAGTGATCCAGGAAGGCCGTTTTCAGAACGTAACGCACCGGTGTCTTGCCTGGGTACCAAAAGGTGGCGGCCAACTTGCCCCAGTAGGTCTTCTCCATGAGGCCCTTGGCGAAGGTGGCTCCGGTGGCTACCTGGATGCCGTCTCCCATGCACGTCTGGGGGTGCCCCTCCCCTATCTCGAGAAACACGCGAAGCGTGTGGTCCTTCTCCCGTTCGACGCCGAGTCTCTTGAGGGCCAATATCCCCATGCGGTAGCCGAGCGGCATGAAGGGACACTTGTGACCGTGGAACTGAAAGGCCCAGTCGGGCGGATTGTAAAAAACCTTGGTGTCAGCCATTTCCTTCTCCTTCGCTAAAGGTTCGTCGCCTTCGCACGCCAGCCGGCCGGTGCCGGCCGGTACGTGTAACCCTACCGTGCTACCCCACGTGCGGCCCCGGCAGGTGCAGGAGCCGCGGCATGCTAGCCGTGGCAGCGTCGAACAACTTGTAGAACGGGGGCACGTAGATCAGGGGCAGGATCATACCCATCATAACCGGCTTGAAGCTGCGCAGCCCGGCGATCAACATGCCCCGTGCCGCTACTTCGATCCATGGGATCGTAGCCTCGAAAGCAATCGTTCGCTCGGCGATTGAGTTCGTGGTTATTATACCATATACCCAATCACTCTACACGTCGGGAATGGTGTCTCGTTCTGTGAAGCTGGATGCAGTACGCAGACACAAACGGAGGTCGAGCACTTCGGCGCGATGATGCGGGGATCGGTGGTCTTCTCACAGGCGGGACACTCAAAGGTAGCGCTGGAATTGAATGAGGAGCGTGTTGTCCGATGCTGCGCCAGGCCGATCGCGCTTGATCACGTAGTCCACCTGGACTTTCTCCCGATGCCCGTGGATGAGCCAGTTCGTGCCGAGCGTGGTCCAGCCGATGTCGTAGCGATCAACAATTCCGGTGTTGGGATCCAGCGCCTCGTGCTTCGCCACGACTTCCCAGTGGCGGTTCAGCACGTAAGTCGCCTGCGCGTACCATCCTGTGGCCGTGATTTCGTGCTGCCCGGATGCGCCGCTCAGGTGTGCCGCAAGGTATTCCGATCGGAACCGCCAGCGTCCGGTGTCCGCAGCCGCCTCCAGCCCCCAGCGCGTATCGCTTCCATGCAAGTGGTTCGTGCCAAGGCTTTTCGTGCCGGGTAGGGCGCCGCTGAAGTCAATGTCACGGTCCCGCCGCGCCGAGACTGCTAGGCCCAGATGCACCCAGTCACGCTTGGCCAGCTTCCACCGATGTGTGGCGCGTCCGGCCAACAGCGGACCGTTGCCCCCGTACGGTTCCGATAACGCGCCGTCGCCCTTGAAGATCCCGGCTGCCATCATCCAACCGCTGTTCTTGCAGTCACACTCCCACTGGATGCCGACGTCGCGCCCGAACGACTTTGCCAGACCGCCGTTGGGGATCAGGCGATCCGTCGGCTGCGATCGGTCAATAGTATCCAAGCTGGAATCGGCGGTGAAACGCTCCATCCCGAATGGCGGCTTGAACTGGCCGAGAGTGAGCCACCCACCGCCCGCGCGCCGACGAGCCCACAGCTCCTGGACCCAAAGCCGCCCGTCGTTGATTGCGCGGTTGCCGTCCTTGAAGAGCGCCTGCACGTAAACTCTCCAGCCTGGTGCAGGGTCCCACGTGAACATCGCCTTGGCGCGTCGAACCGAGATGTAGTTGCCGGCGATGTCATCGTCGGTATACCGCACCTGGATGTAGCTGTCCAGCTTCAGGTTGGATGCGGGCCGAGAAGCGTGTACGGCGCTCTGGCAGAGCCCCGGGCCTTGAGCCGCCACTCCCCAGAGACACGCGAGCAGAAGGGCGGCCCCCGTCATCCGCCGCACCGTGTGGATTGCCAACTCATCCGGAACTCCGCATAAGGCATTGAGGGTCGCCACGAACACGGCAAGATCTGTTCCACCTCCGCGGTTACGGCTCATGCTCCGGTTTCGTCTTCCTGCAGAAAAATCATCCGGATGCGCCTTAGCAGCTCATCACGCGTCGCCCGGAACGCCGCCAGCCTCGCCTCCGGTGCACCCTCCACGGCAGCCGGATCAGGCAGCCCCCAGTGCACGCGCACCGCCTTGCCCAGGAACACGGGGCACTCCTCCTCGGCGCACAGCGTGATCACCGCATCCACGCGATCGGCGGGGATCTCCGACACCGCCTTAGACCGGTGATGCGAAATGTCCACGCCGATCTCACGCAACACGGCAATGGCTTCGGGACGCACGCTCGTGGGCTTCGAGCCGGCCGACCACACTTCGACGCCGTCAGGCGCTAACGCGCGCGCGATGCCTTCCGCCATCTGGCTCCGGGCCGAGTTGGCCACGCAGAGAAACAGGATGCCGCGCGGCCGCAGTGCCCGAAGAACAGCGGCCTCAATGAGCCATTCGGGCGGAACTCCCGAGCTGCCGTCGTAGACGCGACAGGTCAGCATGCCGTGCTCAGTCTTCCTGCCCTCAAGATCGGCGCCGTTGATCCGAACGGACGGGGAGCCGAGGAAGCCTACGGCGGCTGCCTTTTCCTCCGTATTGACCTCGATCGCCCGGAGTTCATAGGGTACACCGAGCCTTTCCAGGCATTTACGGACGCGCTCTTCAGCCGGCCCGGCGTTGGGACATCCTTCGAAAATAAGGACCTCGACGTCTAACGCACGCGTTGTTGTCACGCTGCAGCCTCCTCCAAGGCGAAGTAGCACCGGCGGAAGTACTGTGCGACGTTGACGAGCATCAGCATCACCGGAACCTCGATCAATGGTCCGATGACCGTAGCAAACGCCGCTCCAGAGCGGATGCCGAACACTGCCACTGCCACCGCGATTGCAAGCTCGAAGTCGTTGCTCGCCGCGGTCAACGCCACGGTCGTCGTCGGCGAGTAGCGCGCGCCGAGCCGGCGAGACATGAAGAACGTGACGAGGAACATGATAACAAAGTAGAGAGCTAACGGGATGGCTACGCGCAGCACGTCAAGCGGCAGCTTCACGATCAAATCCCCCTTCATGGAGAACATGACCACCACCGTGAACAGAAGGGCGATGAGCGTGATGGGACTGATGCGCGGAATGAACTGCTGCTCATACCACTCGGGTCCCTTCGCCTTGATCAGCACCAGCCTGGTGATGAGGCCGGCGAGGAAGGGTATCCCTAGATATATGAAGACGCTCAGAGCAATCTCGGAGATGCTTACCTGAACAACGCTGCCTTTGAGACCAAACAGAGGGGGCAGCAGCGTCACGAAAACGTAGGCATACACGCTATAGAAAAGCACCTGGAAGACTGCATTGAACGCAACCAGCCCGGCGACCAGGTCACTGTCGCCATCTGCCAGGTCGTTCCACACCAATACCATTGCGATACAGCGCGCCAGCCCGACGAGGATCAAACCGACGGCGTAATCCGGCAGGTCGTGCAAAAGAAGAACAGCCAGCAAGAACATGACGATGGGGCCGACGATCCAGTTCTGGAACAGAGACAGGATGAGTACCCTGCCATGCCGGAATACGACCCCAAACGCCTCGTAGCGGACCTTGGCGAGCGGCGGGTACATCATCAGGATGAGCCCGATCGCGATGGGGATGGATGTGGTCCCAACGGACAGACCGGTGATGGCCTTCGTTACGCCCGGTGCGGCGTAGCCCAGCCCTACGCCCAGGACCATCGCCAGGAATATCCACAGGGTCAGATACCTGTCGAGAAACGACAGGCGACGATTGACGTGTTCATTCATTTCCACTTTGCCTTCCTTCCTGCGTTTCTTGGCTGCGGGTAACTCCGGACCCGAGCCACGTATTCGGCCATCAGGATGATGGTTTGTCTCCGCGGTTCAAAGCGCTCATCGGCGCAAACGCAGCCGTGCCGAGCGCGCGGTTGAAAAAGGCAGCCAGAGCCTCGACGGACCGCTGGTTCACCCTGCAGACCCTGTGTTTGCCGCGCCGTTCCATCGTGATGAGCCCGGCCAATCTCAGCTCCTTCAGATGAAACGAGATGGTGGAGCTGATCCGCTCGGATCCGGTGATGCGGCAGCACACCTCGCCTGCCGTCGGCCCGTCCACAGCCCTTGCGTCGCCGCTCTCGTCCAACTCGACCGCCGAGCAGCACGAACAGAGGAGTTCGAAGATACGCAACCGCGTCACATCCCCAAGAGCTTTGAACATCGCGGCCACCCGCTCGGCATCCTGGCTGCAATCAGACATTGCGTTTTCCATTGTTCGCGAAATATCGAACTATCATACCATGCACCGCTTGTGTCGTGAAGCTCCGAACCCATGGCAGACCTCAGCCCAAACGGGCCGGCGACGCCCTGGCCTGAGCCAACCATGGCCCGGGCACGTCGTTCGTTCTCAACCCTAGTCCTTTGTAATCTCGATGGCTACGTCGCGCGGAAGCGCAAGCCCGCCGGCTACCTGCATGACCTTGAATACACCGATGGGCACGGCACACGCGCTGCAGCATCCTTTGGGCGATCTTCTCGCCGTGGACAGGATGACGCCGTCCCATCCTGAGCGGACCTCGTGGAGAGCGTCTACCTCCTTGGGAAGCGCTTCAGCAAACGCCCGAATGTTGCTGCAGGGCGTTTCCAGCTCGAGGCGCACTCGAAAGTCTTCGGTGGACGCAGCCCGCACCTTGGTCACGAAACCGCATACACCTGCGTGAATGATTGCATCGGCAGAGCTCATAGGGCACTTTACTCACGGGTCGCTGCAAGCGAGCTAGCGGCGACCTCGCCTTTCATTGAATTAACAAGTTCTTGAGTTCCTCTACGGAAGGCACCCGTCCTGCCACCTTCACCTGCCCATCCACTGCAAGCGCCGGGGTCACCATCACACCAAACTTGACGATCTCCCGTACGTCCTCCACCTTCTCCACAGTGGCATCGAGCCCAAGCGCCTTGGCAGCCAGCTCGGTATTCGCCTGTAGAGCTTTACAACGGGCGCAGCCTGTTCCCAATACCTGCAGTTTCATCAGTACCTACTCCTTTTCTTCATCCATTGGCGGCCGAAGACCCAGAAGCGGGCAGCACAGCGATGTCTGATCCCGACGTCCATCCGCCCACCAGAAACACCGTAAACGTCCGCGTTCCGCCCGCAGTGGGACGTTCCACGGTATGTGCTGTCGTTGTGAACACGTTGATCAGCCCAAGCCGGCTCAGCCATTCGGCAATCTCCTGCCGGTCAAACCCGAAGTGATGCACCCCGGTGTTGTCCTGATGGAAGCTCCCATCTTCGCGATCCAGATCGGCCAGACAGATTAACCCTCCCGGTTTGAGCATCGTCACGAGCTTGGACAGGACGCTCGGCACATCTTCCACGTGATGAAGCGTCATAGCACTCACAACGAGATCGGCACCGATGGGAGGCGGAGGATCGCTTTGGAGGTCCCCATGAAGCGTCCGGACGTGGCGCAGCCCTTGAATACGAGCCTTGCGCTCCAACTCGGCGAGCATCGCCAGGGAGCTGTCCATGCCCGTGATCTCGGCAGCCAGATCTTGCAGCTCCAAAGTGACCAATCCGGTTCCGCACCCGTAATCCACCACGATCAAGCCCCTGCGACCCCCTACGTGCTGCCGTATGGCTGCGGCGATGTTCCGCGCTTGCTCCACACGTGCCGGATTGACGTCCCAAGTGGCCGCGGCCTTATCGAAGCGTGACATTGCAAAGCCTTTCCAACAAATGGATTGACCCGGTATGTTCTGACACGGCTCGTAGCCCTATGGATCCGCAAGGATCCGCTTCAACGTGATCGGCGCACCGGCTGGAGGCCGGTTGAGGAAGCGGAAGTGCGATACGCCTAAGGCCTCTACCGGGATCACCAGGTGCGTCAGCAGGTCTACAGTGGCTGCAGATTGCGTGTCATCCTTACGGCGTCCCCAAAGGAATACGAACCGGTCGAAATGCATCGTCGCTCCCGCGAACTTCAAATCGGCGATCGAGGCCACAAGTGCCCGTGCGCCGGTGAACCACACGCGCTCCACACGCGCTGTCGGGATGCCGTTCTCCACATCCTGCCGAACGCGCGCCAATTCGCTCTTGTTCAACATCCAGGCTGCATCACTCGGGAACCCGCTCGTGCTTTCCTTCCATGCAGCCTGTTCGCCCAAGGGCTCGATAGTGAAGATCCTCGCTTCCTCGCCCCGTTTGATCTCTGCATAAAGCGCTTGGCGATCGTCCCATTCTATCCGTCCCGGCGTTCCTTCTGCCGGCAAATCGAAAACCTTGACGCCGTTGCCCGCGGTTTTTACTTCGCCCACAATGAGCCTGTACGCGTCGCCGATACCTCGTCGCTCCAAGGCAGCCCAATGCAATCCGTCTTCGGTGACGGCCGCCGCACCGAAATCGAAGGCAGCACGGAGTTTTCGGGGAGCAGAGCGTGCTTCAGGCCCGATATAGTACAACTCGTGCCCCGATCGAGAGGTACGCCTCGTTGCGATGATGGAGCCATCCTCCTGCGGGTAGAAATCCGACGCCGCGTGGAAAAGAAGGACGGGGTTTGTACCATAGAGCGTCGCCTGGACCAGATCTTTGTTGAGATTAGGCTCATCCGGAATGGTCCTCAGATATGCAATCGAGTACTGCAGCCCTTCGAGCGGTCCGCGGAACACGAAACGGTCCCCGCCAGCCATGTATAGGAAGCGAAACGCATTGTAACCCGGGATGACTACCTCTCCCGCTACCGGCCCTGCACTGTAGTGCCTGCCCTCTGCGGGCATCCCGAGAGCACCATCCGCGAAGCGCATCGGTATGGTCTTGAACACCCTCACGTTGTTCGCGGGCACTTTCAGCCTTGCTGCCAGATCCTTCACGATGCGCGCGTGAAGGTCCTCGTCGGCTCGTGCGGATACGGCGCTCCCCGCACACGCCGTTACGCATGCCAAAACGCATGCCGCCACTCTGATGCGGCGCGTAAACCGGATGCGGGCATTACAATAGACAACGGAAGCATCAAACCCAGATCTCACGAAACGTACCCTCCATCGGCTAAAGCAGAATGTTGAAGAGGTAACCGACTACCATGATACCAACCGTAACGACGCCGGCGAAAACGGCGATAAGCTGCGGCTTGAGCACTTTGCGCAAGATGAGCATTTCGGGAGGTGAGATCGCAATAACGGCCATAATGAACGCCAGAGAAGTACCCAAGGCAGCACCCTTCTCGAGTAGGGCGCTCAAGATCGGGATTACGCCTGCGGCGTTGGAGTAAAGGGGGATCCCCAACAGCACGGCTAGGGGCACAGACCACCACGCCGCCTTGCCGAGCATCGCCGCGAGCGTACCCATGGGCACGTATCCGTGGATGCCCGCGCCTACCGCAATGCCCGCAAGAACATAGAGCCAAACCCGCCCAACAATCTCACGGACTGCATGCCGGCCGGCAACCACACGTTCCGTAAACGTCATTCCGGAACTGAGCGGCAAATCTGTTCCGCGGCGCAACTCGAGCACCCACGGCTCCAGATAGCGTTCCATCCGCAGCCGCCCGATGATCCAGCCCGACACCATCGCAACGCCCAGCCCAGTAGCCACATACAGACCCGCGACGCGTACCCCAAACATCCCCAAGAGCAGCACGAGCGCCACTTCGTTGATCATCGGGGAAGCGATGAGGAATGAAAAGGTAACACCCAAAGGGACGCCGCTCTCCACAAACCCCAGAAACATCGGCACGGCAGAACAGGAACAGAAGGGCGTGATGATCCCCAGGAGCCCGGCCAGCAGGATGCCCGCCGCTTCTTTCCGGCCGGCCAGAGAGGCGCGCGCCCGCTCGGGGGTGATGTAGGTCCGGAGCATCCCTACCCCGAAGACCACCAGCACGAGCAGCATCAGAACCTTGGGCGCCTCGAACGTGAAGAACTCGACCGCGGAGGCGAGATGACCTCCCCGCGGCAGCCGCGCAACCGAGTACGTTATCCAATCGGCCAGGGTGAGCAGGCGGGAATAGAGGGACCACCATACGCCTACGCCGAGCCCAATCAGCAGGGGTGCCCACCTGCCTACATCGAACCCCGACGAGACGCCGACGACCGGCCTATCCTCTTCATTTCGCACGCCGTCCATACGCTCCGCTTCGGCACAAAATTGGCAATTTGGCCATGCTGCCAACCATTCAACGCAAAACAACTCCATGCCGCGGGCCCGCCGTGGCTGTCGGCTTTATCCCGCGCTGACGGGTCCCTAGAGTGGGCACGCATCCTTCGTCGCATCGGGACGGAGAGCGCTATACCGCGCTTCCATCACCGCATCCACGCACCCGAAGAATTGCAGGATGCACGGCACGGCCAGCCGATAAAAAACCTGGAGGCCTGCCTTGCGGGACCGAACAATCCCTGCTGCCCGCATGAGTGCCAGATGCTTGGATACTGTGGACATGTCGGACCCCACCAGCCGTTGGAGGTCGCACACGCACTTCTCGCCATCGGCAAGAGCATCTACAATCATGAGGCGGCTGGGATGGGCCAGCGCCTTGATGATCTCCGCCCTAATTTCGTACCGTTCCGCATCCATGAAGCGCTCCCTGCCTAATGGTTGGCTATTATACCAAATCTGCGCTGCAGAACGCAACCCTCGCCCCGTGTCCTAGCGACGCTGCACGAGCAGCACCCAGTCGCGTGTGTCCGGCGCAACAAGCGTGGAACGCGCTCCACCTAAAGTCCTGCCGCCCTCGCGGAGACTGCCCTTCCTCGGATCGAACCACCAGATCCGCAAGACGCCGCGCATCCTCGATAGACGCAGGGTCACACTGTCGCCCTGCGGCAGGTAGGTCTGCAGGCTGCAAAGCCTCATGTGCCTGCGTCGCTGCCGGAACCGGAGAACGGCTTCCAGGCCGCCGGCGGAGCCGGGGTCTGCCGGCAAAATGACCAAACGGATGGGCGCGCCCGGCATTGCCCGGGCCGGCACAAATAGGCTCCGGCGCCCCATCACCCGCGGCATGACGGCGGCATATCCTGCCCCAGCTTTCCGACCACTGCCGACTGCCCACATCTCTCACCGGCCTGCAACGGGTATCATCGCATTGAACGCGTATCGTTGCATTGGAAGAAGGGCTAGTCAATGGAACGCATGAGTGGAACCGCGCTGCTCAACCAGGCACCCAAGCCCACCCGCACGCACTACGTGATTCTCGCCATGGCGTGGGCGGGGTGGGTCTTTGACTTCTACGATTTGATGCTCCTCTCGTCGCTTCTTGTGGCGATCAAGAAGAACCTTGGCTTCGCAGATTGGGAGCTCTCCCTCATCCTTGGCGCGACACTCGCATCTACCGCCATCGGTGGGATCCTCTTCGGCGCCCTGGCCGACCGCTTCGGACGCAAGCCCGTCCTGGCTTGGACGATGCTCGTTTACTCCTTTGGAACGCTGCTCTGCGGAGCTTCTTCCAACATTTGGCTCTTTTTGGTTTTCCGCGTCGTCACCGGTCTTGGAGTAGGCGGGGAATGGGCCACAGGGCAGACGCTCATCGGCGAGACCTTTCCGGCTCACGTGCGGGCCCGGTTTGCGGCGGCTATGCAAACCGGTGCGCCCGTCGGCATCCTACTTGCTTCGCTCGTAGGTTCCTTCCTGGAACCCCTTCTTGCCCGCATCCTCGGTCCTTCCTGGGGATGGCGTGCATGCTTCTTCGTGAGCGTGCTTCCGGCCCTTCTCGTGGTGCTGATCCGCCGGCACATGCCGGAATCCGACGTTTGGGAACGCCGCACAGCATCTCGTGGCCGGGGCGCTCTACTTCCCACGCTCGCCGCGGACCCCCGCCTGCGGCGCTTGTTCCTCGTAGGACTGGTGCTGGCAATCGCCAACATGTCTGCCTATTGGTTCACGTACACATGGCTCCCCAAGTACTTGTATGACCGCCTGGGCTTTTCCATGGCGAAATCCGGTCTTGCCATGGTAGCCACCCAAATCGCTGGGATTGCGGGGTATCTCACCTACGGTATGGCGGCGGATCGCAGCGGCCGGCGCATCGCCTACACGGTGTACTCGGCCATTTGGGCGCTGGGGCTGTTGGGCATCACCCTGTTCTGGAGCCAACTCGAGGTTTGGCCGGCCCTCCATCTGGTATTCATGGCGCTGGTAGGCTTCGGCACCGGCAACTTTTCGGGTTTCGGGCCCATCTTTTCGGAGCTTTTCCCCACACCCATCCGAAGTTCAGCTATGGGCACAGCCTTCAATCTTGCCCGCGGTGTGCAGTTCCTAACGCCCCTCATGATCACCTGGATCAGCTCTCAATCCTGGGCAGCCTCTACAGGCTTGGGTGCCGGAATAGCTGTCGGCGCGCTGTTCGCCGCCTTCACCGGCGCCTGGGTCTGGATGTTGCCGGAAACGAAAGGGACCATCATTGCAGAATAACGGCCAGTCACCTCGGATATTCCCAACCAGGCGCAATATCCTCCTCGGCTTCCCCGCGGCACTGCCCGCACTCTTGCTGGGAATGCATGACGCCACCCCAGTGAACAGCCCAAAAGCCGAGGCTTCAGCCGTGCCGCCTATACCTCGAGAATTCCGCGGCGCTTGGATCGCCACCGTCAACAATATAGACTGGCCGTCCAAACCCGGGCTGCCGGTCGAAACGCAGAAATCGGAACTTCTGGCCATTCTGGATCGGGCTGCCGCTCTACACCTGAACGCCGTCATTTTGCAGGTTCGGCCGGCCTGTGATGCTCTGTACGCCTCGCGCTATGAGCCCTGGTCCGAATACCTCACAGGCGCAATGGGCAAAGCGCCCGAACCGCTCTATGACCCGCTCGAGTTCGCTGTATCCGAGGCCCATCGGCGCGGTCTCGAGTTGCATGCGTGGTTCAACCCGTACCGGGCGCGGCACCCCAGCGCCAAATCCCCCATCACCCAGGATCACGTCAGCAAAAGGTACCCAGCCATCTGCAAGCAGTATGGGAGGTATCTGTGGCTCGATCCGGGAGAAGACCTAACCAAACGCCACGTTCTCAACGTAATCCTGGACGTTGTGACCCGCTACGATGTGGACGGGGTCCATCTGGACGACTACTTCTACCCCTACAAGGAAAAGGATGCCGAGGGACGGGACCTAGACTTCCCCGATGAACCCAGCTACCGCAAATACCAGCAGACCGGCGGCAAGCTCAGCCGGGACGATTGGCGCCGCCAGAACGTAGACGCCTTTATCGAAACACTCTACGGGGCCGTGAAGAAGCGCAAGCCGTGGGTGAAAGTAGGCATCAGCCCCTTCGGCATCTGGCGCCCCGGGTATCCCCCCCAGATCCAAGGCTTCGACGCCTATTCCCAGCTTTATGCGGACTCACGAAAATGGCTCCAGAAGGGCTGGCTCGATTATCTGGCTCCCCAACTCTACTGGCCGATCGCACGCAAGGCTCAAAGCTTCCAAGCGCTGCTCCTGTGGTGGATCCAGAACAACGTCCTCCGCCGCCATCTTTGGCCGGGGCTCTACACGTCCATGGTAGACGGAGATGCGGGGAAAGCTTGGCCAGTGGACGAGATTCTGAACCAGGTGCGCCTCACGCGCCAAGAGGCGGGTTCCGGCGGGGCGATCCACTTCAGCATGAAGGCTCTCATGCCTGGCCATCCGGCGGGCGAGGCCTTGCGCACAGGCCCCTATGCCCAGCCGGCTCTGGTGCCCGAATGTTCCTGGCTAAGCCGGCATGCACCAAGCCCGCCACGCATATCCGTCAAATTGGAGCGCGCGCGGAAGGAACTCATCGTGGAATTGCTCCCCGGGCGCCGCAAGGACGTGCGCCTCTGGCTCATCCAGGTGCGCTCCGCAGGGCGCTGGGACACGACCATCTGGCCCGGAGAAGAACGGCGGGTGACCCTGCGCGCATCCTCCAATCTCGGCCCAGGCGACTGCGTGGCGGTATCCTGGATAGACCGGTTCGGCACGCAGAGCAAGCCGTCCGTGCACCTCCCGGGCAGACATTAGAACGGCGACGCCGCGGAACGCGGTATAATGGGCCCGAAGGATCGAGTTCTGTTCCCGGTGAGCAGCAGATCCGTGCGCGATTGCCGGATGGTGCCCCCCGCATTTGGGCGAAGAGTGCGCTCCCTGGCGTCCGTATCATCGTGGCCATGCACCAGGGTGCGCCGAACTCAACCGGCGAGAACGTACCCTGCATCCCCAAGAAGCTGCGCTCATGTTGCGTCTGGAGCGAGGGAACCCGGACTGCCACCCGGAATGGAATTCCCTCCGGTGCAATTCCCGTGCGAAAGGAGCACAACCAACGTGGCACATAACGTTACTTTGATCCGGGGCGACGGCACCGGACCTGAGCTTGTCGCTGCCGCCAAGCGCGTGTTGGAAGCTACCGGCGTGCAGTTCAACTGGGATATCCAGGACGCAGGAGTAGACATCATGGAAACGACGGGCACCCCGCTGCCGCCCGCCGTCCTGGAGTCTATCCGCAGGAACAAGGTTGCCCTCAAGGGCCCCATCACCACGCCTATCGGTACCGGCTTCCGCTCCGTAAACGTCGCTTTGCGCAAGGAGCTGGATCTTTACGCGTGCCTGAGACCTTGCAAGTACTATCCGGGCATCCGATCCAAATACACCGATGTGGACCTCGTGGTGGTCCGCGAGAATACGGAAGACCTTTACGCCGGCGTAGAATTCGACCAACACACCCCGGAAGCAAAGCAGATCATCGGGATGTCCGGCGGCCGCATCCGGGAAGACGCGGCCATCTCCATCAAGCCGATCTCCACAACCGGCACCCGGCAGATAGCGCGCTTCGCCTTCGATTATGCGGTGAAAAACGGCCGCAGGAAAGTGACTGCAATAGCCAAGGCAAACATCATGAAGTTCACCGATGGCCTCTTCTTCCGAACGTGCGCCGAGGTGGCTAAGGAATATCCTCAGATTGAGTACCAGGAGATGTTGGTGGACAATATGTGCATGCAGCTTGTGCAGAAGCCCGAGCTGTACGACGTGTTGCTTCTGCCCAACCTCTACGGCGACATCCTTTCGGATTTGTGCGCCGGGCTGGTGGGCGGTCTGGGAGTAGCACCCGGCGCCAACATCGGCCGGGATGCGGCGGTGTTTGAGCCCACCCACGGCTCTGCGCCCAAGTATAAAGGCCTCAACAAGGTGAACCCTACAGCGCTCATCCTGTCCGGCATGCTTATGCTCCGGCATCTTGGCGAGAACGATGCAGCCGACCGCCTGGAGCGCGCCGTAGCAGCGGTGATTGCCGAGGGCAAATCGGTTACCTACGACATGAAGCCCGACCGCAACGACCCTACCGCCGTCGGCACTTCCGAGATGGCCGACGCCATCATCGAGAAGTTGCAGCAGGTGTAGGGTTTTTTGTGCCAACGGACGGGGGGCACCAAGCTCCCCGTCCCCATGCTAGGGCCTTCCACTTCCGACACGACTGCACCGCACCTGCAAGCGTTACGGGTAAAGGCCACCGGCAGCGCGACCCATAATAGAACCGGATGGCGCCCGCCACCAGGGTGCATAGCTTCGGAAAAGGCTTTGGCGCTCGCGCAGGCGAACCGAATCAAGGTGGCGCGGTTGTACAGATGGCGCCATGGATTGGGCTCGAGGCCCGGGAAGGAGGCGCAGTCAGCGTAATGAGTTGGTACCCACACCTCACCGGCGAAGGGCTCTTCCGCTCCGTTCGCCACCTGACGGACACCGTAGCCGATTACTTCGTCAACGAGGGCGCGGGGACACCCCGCCAGGTATACCGGTGGTTCCAAAGCCTTGCCATGGCTGAGGGAAAAGCTTTGAATACCACCCTTCCCGATGTGGCGGCGGTCTGCAAACTCCTCGCCACAGAATTCAGCCTCGAGGAGCAACCCCTCTTGGTGGAAACCGAACCGGGCCTCTTTGCCCTGCAGAACGTCAACGCATGGTGAAACTGCCCATCGCGAGGCAGGCCCAACCACACTCCTGAGCTGCAGCTAATTTGCCCCGTTCCGACCCGCGCTGCCCTCCACAACCTCCAGTACGCGCAGCTCTTCTTCCGCTGTGAGGTGAAGGAATTGAACTCCGGCCACCGTACATCCATCACCATCGAGATGAGCATGGGCCACACGCCCTTTCGCCCGAAGCCAAAACTGCTGAGGCGCGAGTGCAGTCCCTTGCCGGCCTGGCGTTCCAACTGCGGGAGCAGGAAGAGGCACGCGCACTTCCACCATCATGCCACGCGCCAGCGGCTGGCGGCACCGCACCTTAGCGCCGCCCAAACCGATGTCAACAGCCACGCCGGCGAACCAAGCTCCCGCCAGCCCTGAAGTCCGCAAAACCCGAACGGACACGGCCTCATGGTAGGGCACGCGAGGGATGGCACGGCGCTGAATGGCCTGAATGGCCCCCGTAATGTTCAACGCAAGGCGCTCGGGCTGAGCCTCCGCAACCGTTGCCGGAGCCAGATAGATGACGGTCTCGGTGGGGATCACGAGGGAAGCGCGGCCCCCCGTATGCCGTGCCTCGCGCGGTATTTCGCGGCCGAAAGCCACGCGGACCGAGTTATGATCCGCAGCCTCCAGCGTTCCCATCAGGTGGAGCGGCGGATCCTGCAATCGAACCTCGGCTAATCGCGCTGATAGTTCCATCCTTTGGCCCTCACAATCGCCGTTCTCCATTATCCTGCGCCGGTGCATCCGACACGCGCCCATTACGTTTGCCGAAGGCTCTAACACCAGGGGCCGCGCTTCACCGTTTCGCCAAACCGCTTTACCCGGATGCCCGCAGGGCACTACGTTCAACGGCTCGACAGGCAAACCCGGCAGCAAACGCAGCGCACCGGAACGCCGTCAACAATAAACGAACCTTCCGGATGCCCCTATGCCATTATCGGATCAGAGGCTGCATTGCACAACACTTTTAACTAAATCGCATCACCTTCTGTGACGAGGGCGATGGCGGCCAGATCCTGAGCCTTGTCGCCCAGCGCCGCCGGCACCACCGCGCACACCTGGGCGCTGCGCTTCCAAGCATACTCCCCCAACGCCCGTCGAATAGGCTCCAATACCAAATCGCCTGCATGGACCGCAATCGTTCCAAGCACCACCCGCTCAGGATTGAGGATCTGCACGATATTGGCGATGCCGATGCCCATGTAGGTGCCGGCCTCTTCTAGGATGCGTGTCGAAAAGGCATCACCCTGCTGGGCCGCTTCAACCACGTGCTTGGCGGTGATATTCTTGGGCTGACCCCCCGCCAATTCTACCAGCCGGCGACCCCGGCCGTAATGGAGGCTCTCCCGGGCAAGGCGCGCGATGGCGGGCCCGGAGGCCAGTGCTTCGAGGCATCCACGCTTCCCACATTTACACAGCGGGCCATTGATCAGGATCGTCTGATGGCCTACCTCGCCGGCCAGATCGTTCGTGCCCCGATAAAGGCGGCCATCCAAAACGAGCCCGCCGCCGATGCCCGTGCCCATCGTCATGAATACCATGTTGCGGGTGCCCGCTCCCGCACCCCACCTCCATTCCGCAAGGGCCGTAGCGTTTGCATCATTATCGAGAACTACCCGAACTCCCGGGAACCCCTCCTCGAAGATGCTCCGCACCGGTACCGCATCCCAGCCCGGCAAATTTGGAGGGTTCCACACGAGCCCCGTCTTCGTGTCCAACGGTCCCCCGCACGATATGCCGATCCCCTCCAGCGCCCCCTCCCCGATGCCGTTGGAAGTCAGCAAGCTGCGGGCCAGTTCCTTCAGGCGGCCTAGAATGGCCTGGGGACCCTCCTCGGCGTAGGTCGGCATCTCCATGCGATCCGTGATGACGCCTTCAGCGGTTCCTAGCGCTACGGCGCACTTGGTCCCCCCAATGTCTATTCCAAGGATCAATGATGAACCTCCCCTTGCACTCCAATGCGCTCTTACCATCGCCAAGTCCACCGCCCAGCAGCCAATTCCCGAGCAGGAACTTGCGAGCACACGTCGAAACGGAGTTTGGTATCGTACGTCTCTCTTATGATACGCCATGCGGACGGATCTGCCGGACATGGCAAGGGATCGCCACCGGCGAGAGGGAAAAGATGCATCCCCTGGATCTTGTATTCTGGAGCTGCCTTGCGTTGGGGAGTGCCTACACGCTCGTCACGGTAGTGCTGGGTTCGGTCTCCCACATCGCCGGTCACGCCGGGCATGCGGGCGACCTCATGCACGGACATGGGGAGGCGGCGGGCGGGATTGTGCACGGCCATGGGCACGCAGCGGTTGCAGCCCATCCTGCCCATGGACATGGCGAGGCGGTATCCACCGAGAACCAGTCTGCCGAAGGGGCCATCGGCGCTGCGGCCTCACCTCCCGCGCAGTCCGTGTTCCCGGGAACAGCACTTGCCCGCGCGGCCGCCTATTTGAGCCCGATGTCGGCGGCAGGGTTTCTAATCGGATTCGGCGGTGGCGGTGTCTCAGCTCGAGCCCTTGGCTCCGGCCCGGCGCCCAGCCTCTTATACGCTTGCGCAGGCGGCATGGGGCTTTACTGGGTGGCGTGGACGGTGATCACGCGCTTCTTCGGGGCTGCCCAAGCCAGCAGCCACTTCTGCCAAGAAGACGCCGTGGGACTGCGCGCCACTGTAATCGCTCCCATCGAAGGCGGCCGGCCAGGAATGATCGGCTGCGTCATCGCAGGGACGCGCCAGCGCGTGCGGGCCGTCAGTGATGAGCAAGAGGTCATCCCGGTAGGAAGCATTGTGCGCATCCGCCGCATCGAGCATGAAACGGCACACGTTACCCGAGTGAGAGACTGACACTATCTGCCGGTTTCTGCCGGCTCGAACTCAAGGAGACGACCTATGCTTCCTCCGAACCTGTTCTTCGTAATCGGCTGGGTGGCGCTGGGGATCGTAGCGTTCATCCTTGCTCTCATTGGCATCTACCGATCTTTGTACCGAAAGGTGGGTCCCAATGAAGTGCTCGTAATCTCCGGAGGCAAGGGAGAATGGGTTGTAGACGAAAATGGGGAGCGAAGGCGCTTGGGCTTCCGCGTGGTGAAGGGCGGCGGCTCCCTCATCAATCCCATTCTCGAACGCTGCGAAACGATGTCGCTGGAACTCATCACCTTGGACATCGTAACGCCGGAGTTTTACACCAAGCTCGGCGTACCGATCAAAGTGGATGGCGTAGCCCAAATCAAGATCAAGGGCGACGACGTGTCCATCCGCACGGCCGCCGAACAATTCCTTAACAAAACGCGCGACGAAATCAAGCAGATCGCCTACCAGACCGTGGCCGGCCATCTCCGCGCCATACTGGGAACCCTCACCGTAGAAGAAGTCTACGCCGCGCATGAAACCTTCGCACAGCGCGTGGCGGAGGTGTCCGCCGGAGACCTGGCCAACATGGGTCTGGAGATCGTGAGCTTCACGATCCGGGACATCACGGACAGCCGCGGGTACCTGGAAGCCATCGGCAAGACGCGCATCGCAGAGGTCAAGCGCGACGCCCAGATTGGCGAAGCCCGGGCAAACCGCGATGCCACGATCCAGGCTGCATTGGCCAATCAGGAGGCCTCCACCGCAAAGTACCAGGCAGACACCAAGATCGCCGAAGCCGATCGCGATTACAAGCTCAAGCTGGCGGAATTCACGGCAGCCGTGAACCAAAAGAAGGCCGAAGCAGACCTTTCCTACGACTTGCAAAAGTACAAATCGGCCCAGGCAGTGAAGGAACAAGAAGTTCAGGTCCAGATCGTCGAGAAGATCAAACAGACAGAGCTGGAAGAGAAAGAGATTGCTCGCAAGGAGAAGGAGCTTATTGCTACCGTCCAGAGGCCCGCCGAGGCGGAGCGGGTACGCATCCAGACGGTGGCGGAAGCCGAGCAATACCGGCTCAAGACGACCGCCCTCGGCCAGGCGGAGGCCGCTAAGACGACGGGCTTCGCCCAAGCCGAGGTCACGATGAAGACCGGGGAAGCGGAGGCTCAAGCGAACAAGGCCCGAGGGCTGGCAGAAGCGGAGGTGGCGAAGGCCAAAGCGCTCGCCGAAGCAGCAGCAATCGAGGCCAAGGGATTGGCCGAGGCGAAAGCCGTGGAAGCCCGCGGTTTGGCTGAGGCGGAAGCCATGGCCAAGCGTGCCCAGGCTTTCCGCGCGTATAACGAAGCTGCTGTGGCCCAAATGATCATCGAAAAACTTCCCGAGATTGCTCAGGCTGTAGCAGCTCCGCTCTCCAAGGTAGACAAGATCGTCATGGTGAGCACAGGCGCAGACGGCATCGGCGCCTCGAAGATCAGCAGCGAAGTCACCAACATCATCGCGCAGGTGCCGCCTGTGATCGAGGCTATGATGGGCATCAAACTCCAGGATCTGGTGAGGAGCGTTCCGGGCTTGTCCGGGCAATCGGCCAAACAGACGGACACCGTGTCCGTCGGCGAGGCTGCGGCGCCTGCAACACCTGCGGAGGCCTCGTCACCGGCAGCTTCGTGAGCTTGCCTCTCTACGGTGCGGGATGATGCGCCGTCGGACGAGCAGAGATCCCCCTGGGCCTATACGGTGAACCTGAAAGGTAGTGCGTCTCGGTGACGGAGCGAGAGGGATCTTGACATATTCGGCCCGTTCTAGGGTAGAATAGCGCCGCAGTACGCGGAGCCGGCACGCTTCGCAACACGGCGCCATCGTCTAGCGGTCAGGACAGGGGGTTCTCAGCTCTCAAACCGGGGTTCGATTCCCCGTGGCGCTACGCATGAAGCCTGGTAGGTACTCTACCAGGCTTTTTCGTTGCGTGCCGCCCGGACGATATCCGCCCTTGCCTCGGCCGGTACACCCGGCCCACCCGCCCGTCGAACCCGATGCGCGTGCCGGCACAGAAAGCGGTCCCAGCCCGTGTGGACTGGGACCGCTGCGATTATCCTGGCGGCGACCTATCTTTCCGGGGGCTTGCGCCCCGAGTATTTTCGGCGCTGGCGGGCTTAACGGCCGTGTTCGGAATGGGAACGGGTGGAACCCCGCCGCTATGACCACCAGGAAACCTGAGGGAAGGAGGGAAGAGTGAACGGAAATGCGGGGTTGGAGCGCGGGTGACACCGACCTCACGAGCGTTTTGCCGTGTGAGGTTGTGGGGACCACTCGTTCAAGAGCACGCGCTATTGGAATGAGGTTTGTAAGCCCTCGGCCGATGGGAACGGCTAAGCTGAACGCATTGCTGCGCTTACACTTGCCGCCCTCTTACCGGGTTATCTTCCCGAGGCCTTACCAGCTTAACACTGTGGGAGTTCTCATCTTGGGGCGCGCTTCGCGCTTAGATGCTTTCAGCGCTTATCGCTTCTCGACATAGCTACCCGGCGTCTGCGCCTGGCGGCACAACCGGTACACCAGAGGTCGATCCATCCCGGTCCTCTCGTACTAGGGACAGCCCCCCTCAAAACTCCTACGCCCACCGCGGATAGGGACCGAACTGTCTCACGACGTTCTGAACCCAGCTCGCGTACCGCTTTAATAGGCGAACAGCCTAACCCTTGGGACCTAATCCAGCCCCAGGATGCGACGAGCCGACATCGAGGTGCCAAACCTTGCCGTCGCTGTGAGCGCTTGGGCAAGATAAGCCTGTTATCCCCGGGGTAGCTTTTGTCCGATGAGCCCTGGCACGTCCACACGTAGCCAGAAGATCACTAGGCCCGACTTTCGTCTCTGCTTGACCTGTATGTCGCACAGTCAGGCTCCCTTATGCCCTTGTACGCACCGGCTGATTTCCAACCAGCCTGAGGGAACCTTAGGACGCCTCCGTTACCGTTTGGGAGGCGACCGCCCCAGTCAAACTACCCGCCTGCCACGGTCTCGACACCGGATAACGGTGCCGGTTAGTATTCCAGATACGCCAGGGTGGTGTTCCATTGGCGCCGAAGCTCCCACCTACGCTCTACAGGCGTATCCGGAACACAATGACAGGGTGTAGTAAAGCTCCACGGGGTCTTTCCGTCCTGCGGCGGGGAATGCGCATCTTCACGCATGCTACAATTTCACCGAGCCTCTCGTTGAGACAGCGCTTAAGTCGTTACACCATTCGTGCGGGTCGGAACTTACCCGACAAGGAATTTCGCTACCTTAGGACCGTTAT
>JBMFSQ010000040.1:0-19915 GCA_049967475.1 Chthonomonadales bacterium
ATGGGGGATGATTCCCCGTGTGCGCGTAATAAACGTTCGCCTGACCCGACCAAGTGCCAGGATTGCTGCGACGAGAAGCTGATAGATTGGCTGAAGAAGAAGATCAAGAAGGGGTTGAAGGAGATTGTGGATTGCATTCACGATTGTGAGAAACAGTTCCCAAACCCTGCGGATGCCCCGGCTTTGGCGGAGTGCGTGCGGGGGTGTGTGGGTCCCGGAGGCGGCTTGAGTGTGCCCATCAAACAGTATCTCGAATGCTGCTATAAATGGTGTGACGACACGCACGGCAGCTTTGACCCGCCGGGTCCCTGCAAGCTGAAATGACAGGTGTGTCAGGAGCGGTACGTGGGGGTTATCTGACCGTCAAGAAGGGGATGCGGAGATGAACGATGGCAGGTGGATAGGCTTCTGGCGCAGCGGCTGCATCGCGTTAGCGATTTCGTGCATGCCGGTAACAATTCCGGGACGGTATGCGGGCGGGGTTGGGCGGCCTGTCGAAGGTACGGCGGATCCGCGGCACGGCCGGGATCACAATTGGATGCCGTACGTCGCTCCATCCGGCAAATGGGTTCTCCTGATGGATAGTCAGACTGGCCGCCTGTTGCTTCAGGCGCTTCCTGACGGAAAGCGCCGTCGGCTCCCAAACAAATGGAGGGTGCGTTGCCTATGGGGAGCGCCCTGGTCGCGCGACGGGGACACCTTCTTTCTGGTGGTGCCCGGCGATGGCCGGCCGATCGGGCCGCGTCTCCCCGGGGACGATGTACTGGCCATTCGCCCTGGCGATTTGACGTCTGCGCGCATCGGGCTACGTGGCATCGTCGTCGTGGGATCCGTGGTGCCGTCGCCGAACAACAGGATGTTGGCGGCCACCGTGATGGGGGATCGCGACGTTTCGTCCGGACTGATGATTGTGCCGTTGACACGCCGTGCCGAACGCACGACCACAACGAATGGATACCGCGTCGCATTCCGGCACGACGTTGAAGCCATTGCGTGGATTAGGCCGGAACTGATGGCGGTCTTGACCGGAGGTTTCGATCTTGCGAAGATTGGCGCGCCACAGTTTCGCCGCAAGATGCTGGACCCTCAGATGTGGCGCTGGGGCGTTTTTCTTTTGGATGCGATCTCCGGGCGCAGTCGGCCCTTAATCTTGCCCGGTTCCCAGCGGCTCAGTGCGTTGGCTCCGTATTCGGATAGTACGGGTGCGCTGATTGCATTGGCGCACGATCGGACCCGAACGACGGTGTATCGCCTGGACTTGCGGAACGAAGGTTGGGCAGACGTGGGAGAACTCCATGGGGCGCAGAAGTGGTTCATTGCCTATGCAAATCCCGACCGCATCTATTTTTGGTCTTACGCGGGTGCCGGTCGGCGGGCCGTGCAGGTCGCTACGTATCGGCCGTCGCAGCGTATGCTGGAGCCGCCTCGCCCGATCAGCGTCAGAGGTCCCATCAGCACGGACAGAGCAGGCAGGATCTATTGGTGGGATGGGAGCCGTGTGATGCGCCGGTCGCCCATCGGATGAGCAATGTTCGGGCACGTTCCTAGGGTGCAAGTGTCCTTGCACGGAGAGCGGAACCATCACCCATAAGATCTCATGTTGCCTTCGCTTCCGGGGTGGACCGTCAAGGTTGTCCGCGGTACTCCTCTGAGCAGCGTGACGTATTCGGCACGGCAGGGCAACGAGCGCCTCACGATCAAGATCTTGGTGAGCCGCATCCCTGCCGACGTCAATCCATCGGCGATCAAACTGGGACCGGCTTTAGGCCAGGATGCAAGGCAACGACTGGGCATGGCTGGGTTCAAGGTTAGGTCCGTGCGAACCGGCCGCACTCGTTTCTTGGGTGACGATGCGGCGTCGGAGCAGATCTCGGGCATGGATCGCGGAGTGCCGTTTCACACGTCGCGTTACGCCTTCCGAAATGGCCGCGAGGAATATTGGTTCTGCGCAACGATCACAGGCAGACCAGCCGGTGATGCGGCCAAGCGGCGCATGGAGTATGCCGTCGCGGCGCTCAAACAGGGCATCCGCAAAGTGCGCGCGCACGCCCCCGGCGTAAGATAGACTGTCGCCTGGCCGCCGCCGGCGTAGGTGCTCTCCGGTTCGTTAGGCAGGACGTCGGGTCCGGCGGTGCCGGGGGCGGTCAGCCCTCGGTTCTGCCGGCCCCGCCCTCGCCGCGTTGCGCCATGTTCTCCAGCCGAAATCGGCGTCCCTCTCAGCCGGCCGGGAGGCAGTCGTGCGTGCACCGCCATGAGCGACATGTTCTGCGCTGCCATCCTAACCGGAGGCGGGGCCGGCGCCGCTTGGGCCCTGCGGCTTCTTGCCCCCTGGGCGCCATTCGCCCGCTTGACGCCGCTGCCTCTGGCGCGTTACACTGCATCATCCTTGCTTAGGAGGATCGGATTGTGCGAGCCCGACCCGATAGCATTCTTCTGATCCTTGTCGTATGCATGGCGTTGGCTAGTGTAACGAGCGCCCGCGCGCAACAGCGGCAGAGCCTCACCACACTCTACCAGAACGAAATGGCCCAGGCTGTGCGCGATCTCAACTGGAAGGGGCCGAAGCTGTCCGACAACACGCTCCTCGCTCTCTGCGCGTCGGGCGTGTCGTGGATGCCCAAATGGCAATCCCCCGCTCTGTTCCAGGGCGCCGGAAAGCACTTGCGCTACGCAGATGCCAAGGGAAGGCTCGCAGGATATCTTGCGGCAAAGCAATCGGATGACAATAAGCTCGCCATCCCCTATGCTTTAAGCATTGCACTGGATCCGGATGACCTGGGCAGGGCGATGTGGACCGATATTCGCAGCTATCTGGGCAGCTTTGACGAGGATTATGACGACATCCTCATGGGCATCGAGGAAGCGCCTCGCGATCTGCCTTTGCTGTCGCTATACCAATACGCCGCTGCGGATCTCCTGGTTCGGCGGGCGTCCCCACAGCTTATCCCCTTCCTCCTAACGATGGCCTCATCCGGAGATGCTTACCTGCGCAGCCGCGCTGTCGCTGCTCTCGGCATCGCTGCGTATGACCCGGCCACCGGTCCCTTCTGGTTCGGCGACATCCCGATCAAGGCAAGGTCCATCAGCGCCAATCAGCGGAGGATGGTTACCTATACCTTGCGGAGGGCCACAACCGACGGGAATTACCGCGTGCGTGCCGCCGCTGCGTTTGCGATGGGATTAGCTGGGGGCCAAGGCGATATCCCCTTTTTGGAGATGCTCACCGGTGATCCTGCCTTCACGCTGGTTTCCTCGGAATACGGACGACGGACGTACATTTACCCGGTGCGGAAGGAGGCAGTCGAAGCCCTTTCGCGGCTGGGCAAAAGAGTGTCGTGCATAGACACCGTTAGCGGCGATACCAGGGAGGAGGTGTCGGCCTATCTCAAAGGCGGACGCGACGTTACACACGACACGTCCGGGATGCGCAAGGACCAAATCCGCCACGTACCCCCTATTTCAATAAACAAGTGGTGAGAAGGGGCGGCAGAACGGCATCCGCAATCATGGACCACGGGGTACATCATTACGAGGAGGCAGCACCATGGAAGAACCGATCACGTGCAACGAATTGCTTCTGCGCCCGTCTGCGCTTAGGGAGCATGCCGATCAGTCCGGGTACCTTTTCTTCAGACACTTGGTGGATCGCGCAGCCATCGAGAAAGTGCGCCGTGGCATCTTGGCCCTATGTGCCCGAGCAGGATGGCTGGCCGCCGGAACGGATCCCGCAGAAGGCATCGCAGCGCCTGGGGTTGCCTTTGTGGAGCCGCAGCCGCAGTTCATGGAGGTGTACGATCAGGTGATGCGTCTGGAAAGCTTCCACGCCTTGGCGCATGATGCCGGCCTTACGGCCGTGTTCCAGGCGCTCTTTGGCGAAACCGTTCTCGTTCATCCCCGCAATATTGCCCGCATCATCTTTCCCCATAATGTGCGCTTCACCACGCCGGCCCACCAGGATTACGTGCACATCCAGGGCACACAGAACACTTGGACGGCTTGGATCCCTCTGGGAGATTGCCCGCGGGATCTGGGTGGCCTGGCTGTAATGCCCGGAAGCCACCGCAATGGCGTCTACCCGGTTCACTCCGCCTACGGAGCCGGTGGACTTGGTATCAATACCGACGTGCTTCCCTTCGGCTGGGTCACTACAGATTACCGCGCCGGTGACGCGATCCTCTTCCATAGCCTCACCGTTCACAAAGCACTGCCCAACCTTACGGACCGCCGCATCCGCCTCTCCACCGACTTCCGGTACCAGCCGGCGTCGGAGCCGGTTACCCAGGCTTCGCTGCTTCCCCATTACGCGCGCCTCACCTGGGATGAGATCTACTCCGGATGGACCTCCGCACGGTACCAATATTACTGGCGCGGCTTGCCCCTCACGATCGCGGAATGGACGCCCCAGTTCCATCAATCTGCCGAACCTCAACAGAAGGGATGACCGCCTCGCTGGGAATATCGCACGCGATGCCGGACGAGAACATAGTCTATCTTTTGACCTACGATCATGGCGGTGTCATCCTCTGGGGCGCCGATCACTTCGCGGAACGCCTCCGCGATGCGGTAGCCTGGCTCAAACGGTACCCTTCCTTCAAGATCGGACTGGAGAATGAAGCGTATGCCTACGACGCCCTTGCAGAGCGCCACCCCGAGCTTCTCGAGGAACTGCGCGCGTATCTGAGCCGCTTCCGTGGGCGGCTGGGCATCGGAACCTGCACCTACGGCCAGCCCCTCTCCACGTTCATTGACGATGAATCCAACATCCGCCAAATCGCCTATGCCCGGCGAACGAACCTTTTGCGCCTGGGATGCACTCCGGCCATCTATTTGATGAGTGAGCATGCCCATCACTGCCAGATACCCCAGATCCTGGCGGGTTTCGGCTTCCAGGGCGCCATAATGCGAACGCACTTCATGATGTATGGGTACAACCCTACCTTCGATCTCCCCATCGGCTGGTGGGTAGGGGTAGACGGATCGCGCATCCCTGCAATCCCCACCTATCCGGGCGAGGGTGCAGCCTTCGGCAAGACCACGTCGGATAACTGGATCCTCACGCGCTACCCGGGTCCGGAATGCTCCACGAGTTTGGAGGAATGGCAGGCGCAGTTCCGCCATATCCGCCCGCTTCTGGCATCGCGCGCCGATGATGCCGGACTTCGCCGGGAGGATCTGGTGCGGCAACTGGAGGGAAAGTACGGCTTTCGATGGATCCTGCTGGAAGAGCTCCTTGAAGCGTTCCCTAAGCCGGTCCAAGAGATGCCAACCGGACCCAATGACTTCCACACCCGGATGCCCTGGGGGTATTGCGGCAACGAAATCTGGGTGAAGAACCGGGCCGCCGAAACCGAGGTTCTCGCCGCCGAGCGCCTGGCTGCCCTCGCCCGTATGTCCGGCGCGCCTTCGCAGGAACCGGGTCTGGAGCGAGCTTGGAAAAACCTCTTGACGGCTCAGCATCACGACATTCAGATCTGCGGCCTCCTTGACGATGCCCGGCGCTTCCTGGGGGCTTCGTTGGATGCATCCCGCCGCGTCGCAGGGCTATCCTTGGAGTACCTGGCGAACCGGATGTGTGCCCGTGGATGCGCTCAGATTACTCTGTTCAACCCCCTGAGCTTTTCCCGCAGTGAATGGGTCGCTGCAGACATTGTCGTGCCTGCAGGGGCTGCAGACCGCCTGACCGTCCGCAGAAACGGGCGCAGCATCCCCTGCCGCTTGCTGGGGGAGCGCCATTCGGAGGACGGATCGTCCCGCGTGGTTACCCTGGCCTTCCGCACCAAAGTGAACGCGCTGGAAACTGTGGCGTGTTGCGCTGTCCCAGGCGACGCCCAGGCGCTGCCCGAAGTCTTCCGGTGGGATGCGCATCGCCGGACCCTTGCCACGCCCTTCCATCATCTTAATCTCGACGGCAGGGGCTTTATAGCCCGGATTGCCGACGCGCAAACCGGCCGCACTCTGTTGGGGGGACCTTCCGGGGCATGCTTCATCGCCGGGACCATCGAAAGCGCTCATCACGCGTCCGTGGGTTCGTGGGATCCTGTACCGAAGGCTGCTGCGGCTCCATACGTGCAGCTTCACTCCGCAGGAACTGTGGGACCGATCCCCTATGAGTGGCGAGTGACGCTCCACGCCCACACTCCGAGGATTGACATGCGGCTCCGCTTCCGCTTCGACGGCGAAAAGATCGGAAGGCCCACTCAGAACCAGCGAGACGCTGTGAGCCCCTTCGTGCACGCCGAGAAGCTGCGCCTCAAGATCTTCCCGCTGCTCCAGGGCAAAGTGGTTGCCGCGCGTCACCTGCCCTTCGTGATTGCCGAAGGCGACCCTGAGGCCGCCGATGGGGTCTATTGGTGCGCGGCAGCAAGCAACGAAAGCGGTGTCGCGGTGTTCAACCGGGGAAGCATGGGCATCATCCGCGAAGAGGATGGGGCCTTCTCCATTCCCCTGGCCTATGCCCATTACTACATCTGGGGCACCAGGATGCTCCACGGGGAGTACGAGTACGAGCTTGCTCTGTACCCGTTCCGCGGCAAGTGGCAGCGGGTTGATCTCCACCGGCGCGCACTGGAATACCTCTTCCCGCTTCGCGTTCACACAGGGGCGCCCGGCGATGCGACCTTGGGGACCTCGTGGAGCCCCATACGGCTGGCAGCCGATGGCGTTGTGCTGACGGCTCTCTACCCCGAGCAAGAGAACATCATCGCGCGCCTAGCCGAATACCGGGGCCGCCGCTCCTGGGCAAGAATGGACCTTCCCGCCGGCGCCTCCCTCACGGAGGTGGATCTCGCCGGCCGCTCCCTAGGCCGGCCTCAGCAGCCGCTGCATTTCGATCCCTGGCGCATCCGCACCTTCCGCATCGAAACCGGCGCAAAGGGGCCGCAACCATGATCCCTCAGCAGCGGGCAAAACTCCCGGGCGCAAAGCAGATGCGGCTCCTGGCCGGCCGTCTGGCTACCTATGGCGTTTTGGTGCTCCTCTCCATGGTGTTTGTTGCACCCTTCCTATGGATGGTGTCCACCTCTCTTAAACCGGATACCCAGGTCTTCAGCGAGAAGGTTCAGTGGGTGCCGCACCCCTTCGTTTGGTCCAACTATCCCCTGGCGCTGCAGTCCTTTCCCTTTCTGCTCTACCTGAGAAACACGCTCTTCATCTGCACGATGACGATGGCGGGTGTGGTGGTGTCCTCTACACTCCCAGCCTATGGGTTTGCACGTTTGAGATGGCGCGGCCGGGACGCCCTTTTCCTGGTTCTCGTAATGACCATTATGCTGCCCGCCCAGGTCACGATGTTGCCGGTGTTTCTGATCTTTCGAGCACTTCACTGGACGGGTACGTTCCTACCCCTCATCGTGCCGCCGTTCTTGGGGAGCGCCTTTTCGATCTTTCTTCTGCGCCAGTTCCTGCTGACGATCCCGCAGGAGCTCTCCGACGCGGCCAGAATTGACGGCTGTTCGGAGTTGGGCATTCTCCTGCGCATCATCGTACCCATGGCGAAGCCTGCCGTGGCTACGGTGGCGTTGTTTGCCTTTACAGGAGCCTGGATGGATTTCATGGGGCCGCTCATCTACCTGCACGATGAGCGCAGCTACACCCTGGCCATCGGATTGCAGGCGTTCCTGGGGCGCCACGGCGGGGAATGGAACCTGCTCATGGCCGCAGCCACGGTGATCACTCTACCCATGCTCGTGCTGTTCTTCTTCGCTCAGCGCACCTTCATCCAGGGGATTGCTCTAACAGGAATGAAGGGCTGAACCTATGCCGGCGGGTATACCGGCCGAAGCATCGGAAATCGCGGGCCGGGACGCGTGTCCCTGAAAGATCGCGGGTGTGCAGCAGAGCGTGCGTCTCCTGCACACCCGGGGAAAAGGCTTCTAGAAGCCGTTCGGCACGGAAGGGATGAGGTACTGCTCCAGGTATTTCTTGGCCATAAGGAAGCCCTCCTCGCGGCCGACGGCAGCATCTTCATGTTCCACAGAGAGCACGCCATTGTAGCCGTTGGCGCGCAACGCGGCGATATATTCACCCCAGCGGATCTTCCCTTGCCCCGGAATGACATAACGCCACCATCCACCGCCATCCTGGTTGCCCACCCACCGCTTCTTGGCCTCCTTCACCTCGGTGTCCTTCGCGTGGGTATGGAAGATGCGGTCGGCAAAGCGTTCCACAGCGTAGATGTAGTCAATATCTTGCCAAAGCAGATGGGAAGGATCGAAGTTCAACCCGAAGTTCTTGTGGGGAACCACTTCGAACAAGCGCTCCCAATGCCCAAGATGCTGGATATTGGTGGCATACCAGTTCTCCAAAGCGATCTTGATGCCCTTGCGCTCGGCATACTCCACAATCGGAGGGAAGACTTCGGCACAATCCTCCTCAATGGTCTTCATCTTCGTCTTGCCGGGAACCGGATGGCCGGCCAGGGTACACACCACATCCACTCCCAGAAGAACCGCAGCATCAATCGCCTTGCGCACGACGTCGTTGTTGGCCTTGCGCTTCTCGGGATCGGGATCCGTGTTGTTCGTGTACGCTGCCAGCGACGATATTACCAGGGCGCGGCGCTCCATAAGCGTCTTCACGCGCTCTGCATCCGCCTCTGAGAAGTTCGTCAGGTCAATGTGGCTGCTTCCAGGTCTGGCGATGACCTCCAATCCTCCGAAGCCATACTCTCCGGCGAAGGCAACTACCTGTTCCAAGCTCTCGTTGCCGAATGGCGCAGTGAGAATCCCTACATACATTGTGTGAAGTCTCCTTTGTGGGCGCCCGTACTGTCCCTTCCCGAACCTGGCGCTCTTCCAGCTCCCGTGGCCGGGCCGTTCGTTTCGGCGGTGCCTGCCCAACACATAACCGCGTCCGGCCGCAGCCGGTTTCAATCCTGATTATCGTACCCTGTGAACGGCGTCAGGAGGCCACCCCTGCACAGGAAACTCCAAAAGGTCTGTCCGCCGAATTACAGCCGGGATGCCGGTGCGCCTCCGAACGGTACTATGGCATGGGCTCCGTGGGAACTCCGTTGCGAAGGAACCCCGTGTCCCCATGGAGAACCCTGCACAGAAGCGCCATCAGATCGCCTCTGTGAGGCGTAGGACCTGCCATACGCCAGGGCCTTAGGGTGCGCCTGCCCAAAACAGCATCGCCGGGAGGAGCGATTGTACTCTGCGATACGAATACTGGCTGCCGCGTGGCTTCTGGTGGCTGGACCGCCGCCGGACACTCATTCCCTCGCTCTGCAATGGTCCAATCTCGAAGGGGTCTGGATCTTCCGCACAGATCCCAGCGATGAAGGCGAAAAGGCAGGGTGGCAACTTCGTGAGGCGCCGGAGGATGGCTGGAGGCCCATCCGCGTGCCGGGTTATTGGGAAGAGCAGGGGGTTACCGATCCTCGCCCTGGCCGGCCTCCCAAGCCGAAGGACGGCATGCCTTGGACGGACTACGACGGCGTGGCCTGGTACCGCCTGCACGTGACCGTTCCCGCATCGTGGCGGGGGCAGAACCTGGTGCTCTTCTTGGGCAGTGTAGATGACGAGGACCGCACGTTCTTCAACGGAAGGCTCGTGGGCGCCACCGGACCCGGGGTTGAGCGCGCGGTGACGGTGCAGCGCAGGTACACCATCCCTGCCGGCTTGGTGCGCTTCGGCGGCGAGAACGTGCTGGCTGTGCGGGTTTTCGACGGAGGCGGGCCCGGCGGCATTGTGGGCCCTTTGGTGAGCTTGCTTCCACAAAAGGCGGTGAAGGAGATGCAAATACTTCCCAGCGGGTCCCGTCCGCTCAAGGAACGCTTCGCGAACCCCCCGGCAGACGCACGCATCCTGAAGATCATCCACTCGTGGCCGGATGGAGCAGCAAACCAGGAGGCGCTCATCCAGTCCCTCATCGCCCAAGGCTTTGGCGGCGTGGTCTGTAATGTGTCCTTCACCGACTATCTGGTGAGCGAGGCCAAGTGGCAGGAGTTCGTCCATGCGGTTAAGGCGGCGAAGGCCGCCGGCATGGCCCTTTGGCTCTACGACGAGAAGGGCTATCCTTCAGGAGTGGCCGGAGGGCTCACCCTTCAAGGGCACCCTGAGTTGGAGGCGCAAGGGCTGCTAGTCGCTTCGGCTGATAGCAAGGGCGGCGCCGTAACGATGAAGCTTCCGCCGGGGGAGATGGTCCTGGCCAAGGCCTTTCCGCAAAAGGATGGAGCAATCCAATTGTCCGGCGCGTTGGACCTTGCCCGCTACGTGCGGGACGGCACCCTCCAAACCGATCTGCCTCGAGGGGATTGGCGCCTCGTCGCTGTCACCCGGAACCGCCTGTACGAAGGAACGCATGCCGCCTTGAGCCTGGCGGACAAGCTCCCCTACATCAACCTCCTCGATCCCCAAGCTACCGATCGCTTCCTCGCGTTGACGCACCAGCGCTATGCCGAGCATCTGGGGAGCAATCTCGGCCGGTACTTCCAGAGCACATTCACAGACGAACCCTCGCTCATGAGTATGTTCCTCCGGCCCATGCCCTGGAGCGTCCTTCCTTGGGCACCGAACCTGGCCCACGAATTCCTCGTACGCCGCGGCCGGCCCCTGGAGCCGTTGCTTCCGGCGTTGATTGCCGACGCCGGGCCGGGCACTGCCAAGGCGCGCTACGACTTCTGGCGTACTGTAGGCGACCTCGTGTCCGAAAATTACTTCGGGCGCATCCAGGCATGGTGCCACGCCCATGGCATTAAATCCGGAGGTCACCTGCTCTACGAGGAACCGCTCCTTCACCACGTGCCGCTTTATGGGAATTTCTTCCAGTGCGCACGCCGGCTGGACGCCCCGAGCATAGATTGCCTCACGAGTGTCCCAGCCGAAGTGCCATGGTTCATCGCTCGCCTCATCAGCAGCGCGGGGGAACTCGAGGGACATACTCAAACCATGTGCGAAACCTCGGATTTCGCCCAGGTTTATCGCCCTTCCGGCGACACCCGGCCTGTGTACCACGTGTCCGAGGACGAGATCCGGGGAACCTGCAACCGCCTCATGTTTGGGGGCATCAACACAATTACGAGCTACTACACGTTCAATGGCCTTACCGCCTCCCAGCTTCAGCGCATCAACCGATACGTGGGACGTTGTGCAACGATGCTGCGGGGAGGCCATCAGGTAGCGGATATTGCGCTGCTGTATCCCGTCGAGAGCGTGTGGCCTCGATATGTGCCCTCCAGCAATGGGCCCACAACATCGCCGGACGCTGCCCGAGTGGACTACGCCTACCGCATGGCTTTGGACGGCCTCTTCGCTGCGCATCGTGACTTTACGTTTGTGGACAGCGCGACGCTTGCGCAGGCTAGCGTGGAACGGGGTGTCCTGCGGTACCGCGAACTGCAGTGGCGTGTGGTGGTGCTGCCCGGTGCGGACACGCTGCCGGTGCCGGTGTGGCGCAAACTGCTGCGCTTCGTGAAGACAGGGGGCATCGTTATTGCCGTCGGAACGCTTCCTGCCAATTCGGACGTGGAGTTTCCGTGTGCCGAGGTGCGGCTGATTGGGCGTAAGATGTTCGGAGAAGGGAGCGAAAGCCGCGTTCAGACGAATGCTTCGGGCGGATCCGGCATCTACCTGGCCCGGGGTTCCGAGAGCCTTCTGGCGACGGTCCTCGCTTCCGTGCTCGAGCCCGACGTCGCGGTACCACCCGCCTCGCCCATCCATGCCACACATCGCCGGATAGGCGATCACGACGTCTATTTTGTAATCAATGACAGCCCGAAGCCGTGGCGCGGGCGCGTACGAGTGGCGGCCAAGGGCCAGGGTGAATTATGGGATCCTGCCACAGGCGGAGTAACGCCGCTACCGATGGTGGCAGGGGTGAGCCTTGATTTGCCGGCCTACGGCGGGGTCTTCCTCAGGTTCCCGGGAGCGCGGCTGCCGCGGCGCCGGCGGCTCCAGACAGGTGCGCTGCCCGGCATCACTGCAGAGCCGATCCCTTCGATCGAGCCCCAGGTGGGCAAGGGCGAATACGTAGAAGCCCAGATCCAGGCCTTCGAGGCGCCGTGGGCGCAGGGGCGCCGGGCTTGGCGAGCCCCGGCGCGTCTCACGCGCTCCGGGGTGGACACGTTCCTTTTTCTGAACTTCCCCTTCGCCCCGCCCGCAGATCTCAGCGGCGCCGACGGCCTGGCGTTGGACACATGGGTTCCCCCCAGCCAGCATACTCCGAGCGAACTGCTCGTGATCCTCCACGAGCGCGATGGCGGCCAATACTTGGCCCGAACCGGCCGGTTACTGTCCGAAGCGGGAAGCGCCCGCAGCATCGTTCTTTTCAATCAGTTCCGCCCGGCGGGATGGGCGCATGATCCCAACGGCCGGCTGGATTTGGACCAGATTGTGGGCATCAGCATCGGTTGGGGAGGTTATCTTGGCGCTCAAGGCGAGCAGGTGGAATTTGCTGTTGCCGCTCCTGAAGCCGTACATGTCGGCCGCCCGCGCTAAAGACACGGCGTTTTGCGGGCGGGCCGGGATGGGGCGGAAACATTCGTGCGGTGTCTCGGGCGACATTGTGCGGCAGGCAGCGGAAACCTTTGCCTCTCATGCAAGGTAGGATAGAGGGTATCATGATCCCGGCGCCTGCGCAGGGTGCCGCCACAAGGAGCATAGGTGCACCATGGCCCGAATGGTTCGTTCGCGCCCGCGTGCGAGCCGCGGCATCGGCGAATTCCTATCCGAATGGTTCGTTTATATCGTGATTATCGCCGGGCTCGTTGCGGCCGGCCGATGGTACTTCCTCGTCTATCTGCCGGGCCCCAGCCACGCTCTGAGTGTGTACCTCAATGCGGTGGGTTCGGGCGATTACCGCACTCAATACCAGATGCTGAGGGCTGCCGAGAAGCGTTTCTACGGGGATGCCGGCGCCTACGACAATAAATGCCCCCTGGGCCATGGTTTGGCTGCCCGCGTAGAGAACTTCACCATCACCAAGATGACTGAAAACGGCAATCACGCTGAAGCCGATGTGTCCATGGTGATCCGCAGAACCGGCGAGAAGATCTATCAGTCCGCTACGGACACCTACACCGATCATTACGTACTCGTTCATGAGGCGGACGGCTGGAAGGTGGCGCTGGCTGCCTCCAAAATCCAGTCCCTTGCGGCCATAAGTACCGGGCGCTGAAAGGCGCGTGTGCACCCGGACCGAGCCTCCCCGCCTCCGCCCGGCGGTAGAAAGGAGCAGGCGATGCAGTGCCCAAAATGCGGTGCAGCAGTGAAGGAGGGCGCGGTCGAGTGCCCCATCTGTTTTGCCCCGCTGCACGATGAGGATGTGATGCCTGGCCTGGCGCCCGGTGCCGGACTTGGGTCGGTGCATCAAATGGCTCTGCCGAAGGAAGAAGAGTACATGCCCGCGGCCGGCATCCCCGGAATAGACCGCCCGGGCCAACCTGCTCCGCCTCGACCCAACTACCTGGCGCCTGATGCCGAGCCTGCGGCGCCGCTGCCGAATTACCTCACAGGGACGCAGCCTCAATCCCAGCCGCTTGCCGGAGCTGCCCCAGGTGCCGGTGTTCGGGTGTCCCTTACCGGCGAAGTGATCCCTGAGCCTCCGCCATCTCCACAGCCTGCCGGTCCGTCGTACGGTCCTCGACCTGTTGCAGGAGGACCGGTGCCGCCGCGCACAGCAGCCCGCCCTGGAATGCCGGGCCAGCCTCCCGCACGGCCCGGAGCGCAGGCTTCCAACGTGATCCCTGCGCGGCGGTCCCATGGAAGAGCCGAGGCGCGTTCCGGCGGCAATGGGGCGGCCCTGGTAATTATCGTGCTGATCCTTCTCGCCGCTGCAGGAGGCGGGGGTTGGTGGTGGTGGCAGCAGAAGCAGCGCGCCCCAGGCACGGCGCTGGAAAAGGCCCTCACAGCCTTCAAAAACCGGGACTACAAGACGTTCTACAACTCAATTGCTTGGCCGGAGGGGCAAAAAAGTTCTGCTACGGAGGCGGTTTTCGAGCAGGTTATGTCCACCATGGGCAATATGCTGACGCTGAAGGACTTCAAGATTGGTGAGATCCAGAACAATGGGGACACGGCCAGCGTCACCGTAACCCAAACGGTGTCCTTCAGTGGTCCGCTGGCTGCGCTTGCCGGATCCGAGCGAACCAGCACGCAGCAGGTTCATATGAAGCAGGTAAACGGCGAGTGGAAAATGGATCCCACTGTGGGCGAGGGCGTCATGCAGCAACTCGCCAACGCCCGGAAAGCTGCTTCAGGCGCAGCCAAGAGCGCCGGCCGTTCTCGCAAGCGGTAAGGCTTGGGAAACGCCCATCGGCGGGACCGTTATGGGGTTCCTCACAAAGAGCGCTGAACGGTACGCGAACTACAGCAGCCCAACCGCTTGCACCTCGCCGATGAGGTTTTGCTCTTCCTCCGGTGTCAGGTCCACCAGCGGCGGCCGCACGTGCAGGCGCGGAAGCCCCCTGCGGGCCATGATGCTCTTGTTGGCTGGGATCAACCTGTAACGCAGCACCAGGTCTATTGCTCCGTTGAGTGCCTTCTGCGCCGCTTCCACATCGCCGTTGGTGCAGGCGGCAGCTTTGACGGCCACCACCTCATGTGGGAAGGCGTTTGCCGTTCCCGAGATGCCTCCCACTGCGCCGGCTAGGAGCGATCTTCCCAGGGTGTAATCATCCCCTGCAAAGATGCGCAGGCGAGGACTTCGGGCCAGGAACTGCTCGGTGTGCTCCCAATTGCCCTCGCTGTCTTTCACGCCGGCCAAACGAGGATGCCCTGCAAGCAGATCGAGCACCTCCTCAGACACGGGCACCGCAGAGAATTGAGGAATGTGGTAGAGGTACACAGGTAGGCTTGCCGCGTCCAGCACCTTGCGGAAGTAATCGGCTACGCCCTCGGACAGAACGTGCTTGAAGTAGAACGGGGGCAGCACCAGAGCCGCATCTGCGCCCACCTGAGCGGCGTGGCAGGTAAGCTCGAGAGCATCTGTAAGGCTGCAAGCTCCCGTGGCAGCGACGACGCGCAAATTCCCGCGGTGTCTCAGCACCTCCTCGAGGAGTGCCTTGCGCTCGGCCACAGAGAGTGAGGGGCCTTCACCGTTCGTGCCGCACACTACCACTCCATCTACCCCCGCAGCCTGCTGGTAGGCCAGAAGATCCGGAACCACGTCCAGCCAAAGTTCACCGCTGCTTCGGAAGGGCGTTACGATCGCTGTCAGAATGCCGTCCAGGGCTTCCACGTTTCCTGCTCCTCTCCACTGTGTCCCAAAGGATCTTCGCCACACGCTCTGTGCCGCGACCGTCCACAAGGGTTGGCCCGGCCTGTGTCATGGTCCGGCGTACATCGGGCTCATGGACCAAAGAAAGCACCGCCTGGGCAATCGCCTCCGGCTCCACTTTGTGCCCATATCCAAGCGTCCGCAGCGCCCCCTTGCGGGCTAATCGCTCCGCCAGCTCTACCTGGTGGTCTATGGGCTGGCATACCGCCAGTGCAGGCGCCCCCACACAGCACACCTCGTACATCGTGAGGCCGCCGGCCACGATGCACAGATCCGCCTCCAGGTATCGTTCCAACAAACGTGGAAGGCCCACGTGGATCACCGCCTGCCAAGGAGCCCCGGCGACGGCTTCATCCAACTGGGTGCGGTGCGGGAACGCAGGGCCTGTAGCAAACTCCACTATTTCCACGTTAGGTACGCTTCGCAGAGCGCGGGCAACCTTTACGGTGAGACCAGCCGCATCGGCTCCGCCCATGGCCACGAGGATGCGTGTCGGCACTCCCGCAGGACGCCGGTACGCGCCGTGGGCGTTGGCGTAGGCGGGATCCAGCACCGCATAAGCCGGCCCCTCGTAAAGGTGTACGCTGGCGGGGAGCGCCGAAGGATTGGGCTCCTGGATCAGCGTGTTGATTAGAGCGCAAGCGTACGCGCGCCCCGGCCCGCGATCGTCAAACGTCACGATGGGGAAGCCGCAATCGGCCAGCACCTCCATATCGGCTGCCGGCGTGTCCAGCATATCCACCACTACCAGGTCCCACTCCTGGCGGCGCAGCAGCGGCAGCAGGGTAGCAACCTCGAAGTGAGGCTTGACGGATTGCGGATCCCGCACAGGGGGAAGTTCATAAATGCGGGCAGGAACCCGGGCGGCTAGGCGCAGTGCAGCCTCATCCGATGCTGTGGCGAGCACCGCATCCACATGCGCGCGGGAAGAGATCTGTTGGAGCAGGCGGAGTGCGCGAAAGATATGTCCTGTGCCGATGCGAGCACCTGCGTCGGCACGGTAAAGGATCCTCACGGTAAACTCACCTTGCCATCGCCGTAGCGGTAGAGGGAATAGGCTGCGGCTCGCAATGTGCCCTCGCGCGAAGCCGAGGGATGCGATGCATACCGCATGACGCCTGGGAGGGAAGGGAAGGCTCGATCGAAGCGCTCCGCCTCCGCCGCGGCACTGAGGGGTTGATGGACCCGCTGGATGCGGGGACCGTGATAATTGAGTTTGAGAATGGCGGTATTCACGCGGCCCACAGCCTCCAGATACTCGGCACGAGCGCGGGCGATCCATTGGCTGAAGCTGCGGCAATCCTCAGATCCTGCATCGCCGGCCGCTTCCTGCAAGCGGGCCCTGCGAACAGGATACAGGCGCTCTGTCTGAGCCCAAAGTTGTGCGCACTCACTCCGGGCTGCCGCAATCTCCTCCTCCAAAAGCGCCCACTCCGGCGGCACACCGGCATTCCGCAGGATCCGAAGATGCATCGGGATGCCCGCATCCTTATCGAGATCCAGAGGACAGCCTTTGCCTGGCAGGTCCGTGAACTTGCCTTCGGCGATGGCTTCTTCTATCTTGCGCTCGGCAATCAAAGCGAGGTCGAACTCCATGACCCTTCCTTCGAATGGCATGCCTAAATTGCAGTATACCCGTCCTTCCTCGGCACGTCGGTTATAATACGAACATGGAGCCCATCAGCCTCTACGTCCACGTACCGTTCTGCGAGCGCCGGTGTGCTTACTGCGACTTCAACACCTTCGCAGGACTAGGCAGATTGACCGATGCCTACGTAAAGGCCGCCTCCTCCCAGATCGAGCGCAGCCCTGAACGCGGTAGGAAGGTAGACACGATCTTTTTCGGGGGCGGGACCCCTACCTTTCTTGCGCCGCTTCAACTGGCGAAGATCATGGAGGCAGTGCGGCGCAATTTCGCCGTGGAAGACGGTGCCGAGATTACTTCAGAGGCCAACCCCGGATCCGGCGACGGCCAGCGCTTCGCCGCAATGCGCAGAATGGGCTTCAACCGCATTTCCATCGGCGTGCAGTCCTTCAACGACGCCCTTCTGCGGAAGCTCGGGCGCATCCATACCGCAGAGGAGGCCCGGACCGCCTTCCATGGTGCGCGGCAGGCGGGCTTCGCAAACGTGAACCTGGATCTCATGTTCGGCTTGCCCGCGCAGTCGTTCCAGGACTGGTGCGCCACGTTGGAGCAGGCTGTTTGCCTTGGACCGGAGCATCTCTCGGTGTATGCGCTCACCATTGAGCCGGGAACTCCGTTCCACAAGGCTGCTGCTTTGGGCAAGCTGGATTTGCCGGATGAACAGCTTCAAAACGATATGTATGAATGGGCAATCGAGCGATTGGAACGCGCCGGATACGAGCATTACGAGATCTCCAATTTCGCGCTCCCAGGATTTCGTTGCCGGCATAACCTCAACTACTGGCACAACGGCGAATATCTCGGTTTCGGACCGGGCGCCGTGTCGTATCTGAAGGGCCGCAGGTGGAAAACGGAGCCGGACCTGACGCGCTACATAACGAAACTGGCGATGGGTGAAGACACCGCCACAGAGCAGGAGTGTCTGCCGCCCCTGCAGGCTCTGGGAGAAACGCTTATGGTGGGCATCCGGTTAATGGATGGCGTGGATTTGGATGCCCTGGGCCGGCGCTTCGAGTGTGATGCGCACCGCATCCTGGGCGATGCACTGTTCGAGCTGGAGCGCGCGGGCCTGGTGGAACGGAGTGCGGGACGGGTGCACCTTACACGCCGCGGCCTGCTCTTTGCCGATGACGTGGCTTGTGCGCTTGTAATGCCCGATGGGGACGCGGAACAACGCCCCATAGGCGTGTCGTAGATTGTTACGGTGACGGGCTCCGGCCCCACGGAGCACCGCACCCTACCGTGTGGGAGATGATGCCGATGTCCACAGCGAACACGATGAAGACAACAGTTCTGATGGCCGCCCTTTTCGGTTTGTTCATGGCAGTTGGCGGGCTTATCGGCCGCGGAGGCGGCTTGGTCGTGGGCTTTTTGCTGGCGGCAGGCCTCAACTTTTTTGCCTATTGGTTCAGCGACAAGGTGGCCCTGGCCATGAGCGGCGCCCAAGAAGTAACCGAGGCAGAGGCGCCGGAGCTGTTCCACATTGTGCGCAAATTGGCGGCGCAGGCCGGGCTGCCTATGCCCAGGGTGTACATCACCCCATCTCCCCAGCCCAATGCCTTTGCAACCGGCCGCGATCCCCACCACGCTGCAGTGGCGGTAACCCAGGGGATCCTCCAGGCGCTTACCCCGGATGAGCTGGAAGCCGTGCTTTCTCACGAGATGGCCCACGTCCAGCACAGGGATATCCTCATCAGCTCCGTTGCGGCCACGATCGCCGGTGCAATCAGCCTCATCGTGCAGATCTTGCAGTTCGAGATGTTCTTCGGCGGGTACGGTAGGGGCGAGCGCCGCGGCGGCAATCCGCTGGCTCTCCTTGCAGCCATCATCGTAGCCCCGATCGCTGCGACACTCATCCAGCTTGCCATCTCCCGGTCCCGGGAGTATGAGGCGGACCGAGGCGGAGCCCTCATTTCCCGCAAGCCACTCGAACTCGCTCGGGCCCTGGCGAAGCTGGAGAATTACGCGCAAAGCATCCCGGTGGCCGTCAATCCGGCCTCGGCGCACATGTACATCGTGAACCCGCTGGCTGGTACGAGCGGTATGGGGCTCGCCGCCCTCTTCCGCACGCATCCGCCCACGGAGGAGCGCATCGCCCGCCTGCAGCGGATTGCCCGGGATATGGGCCAGATAGCCTAGAGTTCGGCGCGGTTCGCACAAGCCCATCAGCGCATTTGACAACTCGGCCCTGATGGGCTATTTTATTGAATATAACTTGCCTTATGGGAGATGCGCCTATGCCTCGCTTCAGCGTGTCCGAAGAGCACGTGGCTCAATTCGAAAGGGATGGGTACATCATCGTGCGCCATCTCTTCGACGAAGAGGAGATGCAGCTTCTGAGCTCCATCGCCCGGTCCGACGCCGGCCTTGCGCGCCTCGCCTATGGCCGGCAGGACACCCAGGGCACCGCGGCGACGATCGCATTGAGGAACGACCTGCCCGACGATATCTACGGCGCCATCGCCCGCTGTGAGCGTGTGGTGCGCACCATGGAACGGCTGCTGGGAGGAGAGGTCTATCACTACCATCACAAGATGACCATGAAGGAGCCCTTCACCGGTGGAGCCTGGGAGTGGCACCAGGATTACGGCTACTGGTACAACAACGGCTGCCTCTTCCCCTACATGGCAAGCTGCTGGATACCCGTAGATCCCGCCACGCGAGAAAACGGATGCATGCAGGTGATCAAGGGGTCCCACCACATGGGCCGCATCGAACACGGACGGGTGGGGGAACAGACCGGGGCCGACTTGGAACGGGTCAACGCTGCCCTGGAGCGCATGGAACTCGTCTATTGCGAGATGGATCCCGGCGATGCCCTGTTCTTCCACTGCAACCTCTTGCACCGGTCAGACCAGAACCGAAGCCCCAACCCGCGATGGGCGCTCATCTGCTGCTACAACGCCGCAAGGAACGATCCCTACAAGGAAAGCGGCCACCCGCGCTATCACCCATTGGAGGTATGGCCGGACGAACGGGTTCTGGAAGTCGGCCGCAGGCAGTGGGCGGAACTGGCCGGGAGCGTCGGCACGAGCAGCCGGTAGGGGCGCATCG
>JBMFSQ010000041.1:0-19866 GCA_049967475.1 Chthonomonadales bacterium
GTCAAAGAAGGGTGCGGCAGGACATTCCGGGTGCGCGGGATCGCTCATCAAGGTGATGGTATCGGCCGCAACCTTCTGGCCAAGGCGCCCTGAGAAGGCGTTCCGCCCCTCGTCGGCGGCTTTGGCGTCCAGGGACCACATAAGGTAAGCCAGGATTTCGGCTACGGCTGCGGGTTCCAGGATAACGGTCCAGGGTCCGGGTTCCACGCCTTGAGGCGTTCCGGCCAGCAGCGCCTTGGCGATTGCGCGGTCTGCAGCAGCGGCAGGGTCTACCTTGGCCAGGTTCCAATGGGCGGCGTTGGCCCAGCCGGAAGCGCAATTCGTCATGGCGGTGATGACGAAACGAGCCATGGTGGCGCTGTGTGCGGCAAAGAGGCCTTTGGAATTGGCCACAGCCACGAAGGTTGACGTGGTGGAGCAGCTTCCGGCGGAATTGACGCCTGCCGCTTCTGCCCTGGAGACGGCGCTGTGCACCATGGCAGCGCGGTCCGCCGGTTCAGCGCGAGCTACGGCCTCATCCCATTGTTCCACCGCCGGGTATTCCGCCGGATCGGGAGGGGGCATGTACTCGGTATCCGGCGCGGCTACCTTGGCAATCTCCTCGGATCGTCGTACGGCTTCTGCCAGGCTGTTCCCATCAAGGCGGTTGATCTTCACCACTCCAACCCGGTTCTCGAAGGCGGATCGAACCGTGAGGGTGGCATTGTTCTTGGCGACGTTCTGTGTAATCTGGTTGTTGGCGAAGCGCGTGGATGCCTCGTCACTGGCTTGCAGCACACACTCTACAGCATCGGCGCGGCTCAGTTCCAGGACCCGTGCCAGCAATTCACGAGCTTCGCTCTCGATCATGATGCGTCTCCTGTTGGTGGATACCTTCTATCGGTTGTCTTCGCTGTAGGCCGGCCTCAGAACCACACTGAAGCTGCGCTCGGCATAGACGGGCGCGATGTGCGCCGAGTTGGAACGGAACTCTTCGTCAATCACGAAAGTGAACGCATCCGTCATCCGGCAGAACTTTTTGAGTTCCGCCACTTCCTCCGGCGTTTCGGGCATAAGCCGCAATATTAGGCTGATGCGCCGGCCCAGTTCATCCACAATCATGGGTTCTCCGGGCCGCATCCCTTCGAATTTGGCCTTCATTGGCCCGCAACCTCCTTTCCAGGTCTTGTAACAGCCCTTGAGGCGGAGCGGAAGTCAGAGCAGGATAAAGCGCTTCCGCTTCTTGGACACCTCCCGCGTCCAGCGTGCGAGTTCCGCGATGCCCAGCATGTCTGCGGTGTTGCTGCGGCTATCCGTAGAGGTAGCGAAGGCGCGCCGAGCATCGCTCAAGATAGACCGGTCAAAAGGAACCAGGCTCAGCCATCTGCCGGCGGCCTGGGGCATGTAGGTATTGATACCACCGGTACCCGCCACGGTGTCGGCAAAATCTGTTGCCGAATGGCGCACATTGCGCGTCCACGTGGCTGCAAATCCAAGCATGTCCCGCTGGTTGAAACCGATGTGGGCCCAGCGGCAGCGCGCAGCAAAGTCCACGTCAATCGCGGCGTGCGAAATATCTTCCACGCCCGACGAAGAGCCATCGGGTTTGGCAAGATAGGGCCATTCCCATGCGCCGTTGGCCATACGATGAAGCCGGTGTTTGAAATAGAGCGCCAGGTGGGCTGCGCGGTTCTTGTAGCGGTGGTCCCGGGTGATATTGTACAGTTCCACGATCACGGAACCCAAGGCATTCTGTTGGTTGAGCGGCAGTGGGCCGATTTCGGGATCCGTGTAATACCCTTCGCCGGGCGCGGGGCCGTCGTGGTAATCGGGATCATGGGCAGCCACCGCTTCTTCGATGCGTTGGAGATACTCGTCGGCCTTGCGGCCGTAGGCGCGCCGCCACCGGGTAACCCCGCGTACCAGGCGCACGAATTCAGCGGGGCCCAGGCAGATCATGCCCGTATGGACGGCCCACACGTGCCATCGTCCCCTGGAGTATTCGTCAGATCCCCAGGCAGGCATCGGAACTTTCCGGAACACATCTATTTTGCCGAGGCGATCGTCACGGTTCTGAAGGATGCGGTCAAAGTGCTCTACTTCGCTGTCCAAATAGGCCGGATCATCGGTAGCCTTCGCCATGGCCACATATGCCCGCAGCAGGTACCCTTCGCCCCAGGCTAGGTCCCCTTTTGTGTTGAGGGCGTCGCTGTAGCCGTCACCATTGTTGAGGGCCCTGTCCATACGGTCGAAGCGCGCGGCGTATTCAGCAACACTCGGCTGCTGGGTACTTTCGGCTCCAGTGCTCAGCACGAGCATCACCATCGCGATGAAGGCATTGGAAAGGAGCCTCCTGCCGACCTTGGATGCAAAATGCTTCGGGTGCATACGGGCGCCGTTCACTGCGTTGCCTCCGGCGGCATCTTTAATCCCTAAGCGGGTGGGCATAGACACCCGGGCTGCTGCCGGGTATCTCCACGGCACCCACCGCTTTGCTATAGAATTCCGTAGGTCCGGCGCCGCCGATGATGCCATAGGCGTATCCCATCTCGCGCAGACCCCACAGACATGCGATGAGCAGCGCTCTTCCGATGCCGTTCCCTCGTTCGGCCTCGGCAACGCCGGTGGGCCCGAAGAACGCGCGGCAGGTACATTCATAGGCACCGAACCCCACGACGCGTCCCTCCTTTACGGCTATGTATACGGTAGTAGGCTTGTTCGCATACCCCACCGAGATCTCGTCGGCCCATGATTGGCCGAAATGCGCCTCTACGAAGGCGCGGACCTTCGAGGCCTCGAAGGGGAGCGACCTGCGCAATACTACGCCAAGCTGCTTCATCCTCTCCAGTTCCGGCTCCAGAGGGGGCAAGTCAAGGAGCCTCACCAGCATGTCGGGCATGGGCTACCTCCTGGCAAATGTCCCGCCCGGCTTGGGACCTTCCGATGCATTGTTCCGGTGAATGGGCCGGGCCGATTTGAGCCCAGGGTAATGTCCATCTTGGACGAGCTTCCAGAACTGGTCTTTGCATGCGTTGTAGATGCCGTAGATGCCGTCGGGATGGGCGTCGCGATCCACAGTGATCCACGCGTCCGGCACCGGAAGTTTCCTCCGATTGCGGATAGCTGGCGCGTAGCGGTTGATCACGCGAGTGACGCCGCGCCATGTTCCATCGGGATTGATGATGCCGAAATCACTGTTCTCGCCGTAGCGGAAGCCGCCTGGGTACCACCAGCACACGGATCCATTGGAGCCGCTCTTGAGAACCATCCGGTAGAAATCCGAATAGAAGCGCTCGATGAACTGAACCGTCTGGGGCGGGTAAAAGCGCCGGTCGAAGCGCTCGGCGAAGGGGGCGGACTTTGGAGCCGGTGTCGCAGCCCCTGGGTTCCAGCTCGTGTATCCGAACTCTGCCCACATCACCGGGCGTCCGGGCGCCGTCAAATGAGCGTAGGCTACCGTGAACCACCCGTCTCGTACCCGGTTCCAGTCGCCGATGTGGCCGTACCCTTCCGGGGCCATAAAGTCCATGGACCGCGCGAGGCCCGTAAAGTCATAACCCATGGAGGCAGGATCCGCCGTAGGGTCTCCGGCGATGGACATTCGGAAGGAGAGCAGGTGATGCGCATCAACGGTACGGATGAGCCTTCGCGCCTCCATGTGCGTGCGGTCCAGCAGATCATCCAAAAAGTGCCGGTAGGCCGCCACCACATGAGGTATACGGCTGGAGGCCCTAACATCGTCATCGCCGGGAGAGGTGATGCGCCCATCTGCCGTGGGGATGGCCTCGCCTAGAACCTGCTGCGCGTGCTCGATGCTTCCGTATTTGCGGAGCAACCACGATTGCCATTGCGGATCCCAGCGCTTCCTTGCTGCGTAGTTGCCCCACGCGGGCTCCCAAGCCAAATCGTAGGCAAATACCGTATCGTCGCTGGCCAGGCGGTTAAGGGTGATAATGGGGCGGATTACATCCCATTTGAAATCCAGCGGCGTTCCCGGCCTCAGGGAGAGGTTCACCTTAAGCCCATGCGCTTCACAACGGTTCAAGAAGTCCACCAGATTATGGTCGCCGGCCACGTCTCCGTACATGAAGACGCTTACCATGTTGAAGCCGATGGCAGCTACCCGGCGCAAGTCCCGTTCGATAACCGCAGGATCGTAGGCACGCGGTCCCATCCAGTTCTCGAAGTAGGATCCGTCCTCCATGGCGATGCCGCTGGAGGGCATGTAGTTTACGCCGTGGGGGAACCAGGGTCTTCGGCCGAGCCAGAACATAGTGTCGTGGCTGGTCATAAACAGGGGATGGGGGTGCGGCAGGCGCACCGTGACTTCGTGTTGGATGGCATCCACCACACGGCCATCCTGAATGAGCTCCGCCTTCACAAGATAAGCGCGCCAGCGCCGTCCGAGGGGCGCAACCTTCACGGAACCCGCGGCTTGCGCTTGCCCCTGCATCAGACGCAGGGTATGCCAGTAAAAGGGCCGGCTGGAACCTTCCGGCTTGATGCCTACACGCACCCGGCATCGGCTGAATGCTGGACCGGCGACACGCGCGCCCAGGATAAGGCTTTCGTCGGGGAACACACCGAACCAGTTGGATCCGCCCTCCATCAGGAGCGGGCCTGTGACCATGCGCCGCGCCAATGCAGCTACGTAGCGCTGGACATCTGCACGGGCATACCATTGGTCGTCTGCAACAGTAAAGGAAGCCCATCTGCCCCACGCGAAGGCGTCGCCATGATGGCAGAGGAGGGTCGCCAGCGTACCTCGTACGGAGCCGTCGCTACCCAATACCTGGATGAGCGGGATCCACCGCCATCCTCGGCCCTTGTCGAAGCCGGCGCCTGAGGCGCGCGGATGTGTGGAAAGGAGCTCCCGAGGCAAGCCGGGGGGAGCTTTTTGCCCAAGGAGAACCCGACCGGCCCAGTCATCCAAGGATCTGGCATCTCGTATGGGATAACACTTGTAGGCAGGAGACACTGTGTCGTATACCGGCGCGTCATACTGGGGCCCCACATCGAAGAAGCCTGATCCCACATCTTTGAACCAATACTCATGGGAACCTGCAGGAAGGCTGGTATGCGTGAAGGCGAGCCCTACGGTAAGCGACGCAATGTTTTGCAGGTTCAGGCGGGTATTCTGCCGCCCGGAGGTGTGATCCGGATCCCAAAGGTGGAAGGCGCCGGCATCGAGGGCATACCGACGCCACTCGGTGGTGAGGGGCACCGTGGCGATCCAACGGGAATTATCCTTCTCGCGCACCTCGACGGCCAGCGAGGTCGTTTTGGGGCCGCCTTTGGCACGAAAGATGATGAGGTTCTCTCCGGGTTTCGGCACTGCGGCTAGGGACGGAGAGGTAAGGGTATCCCATCCTTCCAGATCGCTGATGGTTACGTGCAGCGCGGGGCCGTGGCCCGGACCTTCGTCTACGATCTCCCAATGCGTAGGATTGGCGGGAGTATTCGTCGAGCGCATCCACGCAGAGGCAGGCTGAGCTCCGATCTCCACGATGCTCTGGGATGCCGGAGCGGCGGCCGCGCGGCGTTGAACTTGATCGGCATCGAGCCACTCGCTGCCCACGCGTCGCACGAGGCGGTCGAACGCAGGCGCGCCCAGAACGATGAGGTGGCCGCCCGCCCGCAGATAGCGATCCAATTCGGCCAGGGCGCTGCCGGGAAAAACCTGCGCCTGTGGGATCACCAGGAGCGAAGCCCCAGCATCCTCCAGCGATCCCTGCGCGGCCAGGGCGTCCGGATCAAGGATTCTGGCCTCGAAACCTGCCGCCCGAAGAGCCGACGCATAGCCGGCGGCAAGCTGGGCGCTGCGACCGGCCCATCCCCCGGAGAGGACAACAGCGCGGAGGGAGTGGGAGGCGGGCGCCGGCTGGGCGCTGCAAGACTGGGGCCCAAACACGAGCGTAGCAACGGAAAGAACCACAAACCATCGGTAGCGCTGCATCGGTATTCCGTCCTTCTGATGATGTAACTGCTAAGGCATGCCTATTCTGCCAAGGTTCCGGGCGAGGCGCCGCCTTTATCGTGCCGCGCCCACCCGTATGCGCCGAAATCGCGCCGGTGCGGCTCCGTGCGTCATTTGCGATATCTGCATGGGATCACCCTTGCCGCAATTGAGCACACCGTCCGGCATCCAGAAGCGCGCGTCACATACGGCATCGCATGAGTTCCAGAATTGGGGCGTGGTGCTCTGGTAGGTAACGTTCTTGAGCATTCCAACGAGCTTCCCCTTCTTTATGAGCCAGAAGGCATCGCCGCCGAATTGGAAGTTGAGGCGCATCTGGTCTATGGAGAAGGAGCCTCGCCCCTCGATATAAATGCCTTCGTCTGTGTCGGAGATCAGTTCCTCAAGAGAGAGAGGTTGCGTCCCCGGGGCCAGCGACAGATTAGGGATGCGCACAATGGGAATGGATCCCCAGTGGTCGGCCCGGCAACCGCCGTTGGATCGTTCCATGCCGATTTCGGCCGCAACTTCCCGGCTCGTGCTGTATCCTGTGAAGAGGCCGTGGTCTACGATGTGCCATCGCTGGCCGGGGACGCCTTCATCGTCGAAGCCGTGTGTCGCCAAGCCGTGAGGGAGAGTGTTGTCGGCTACGAAGGTCACCACATCGGAGGCGTACTGAAAACGGTTCAGCTTGTCGGGCGTGGCAAACGATCGGCCCGCCAAAGACTCCTCGTAGCCCAAAGCGCGATCCAGCTCGGTGGCGTGGCCCACAGACTCGTGGATGGTAAGGGCAAGGTTCTGCGGATCCAGGATCAGGTCCATAACTCCTTCGGGGCCGTTTGGGGCATGGAGGTGCTCCACGGCTTGTTCTCCCACGCGCTGCGTTTGGGCGAGGAGATCCTCGGGGTTGATATGTTCGTATCCTTTGGTGAGGGGCGGCGGTACGTACGTTCTGGAGCGCGCATCCCCATCGCCTACTGCCGTCGCCTGGTACCCAACTCCGGTAGTTACCACCACGCTTGAGAGGTCGCTTCCTTCCGTATTCAGATAGACGCGTTCGTCTTTGCGCAGTGTCATGAAGCCGGTCGCCTTGGACACCCCCTTCACCGCAAGGAGGCGGCGGTTAATCTCCAGGAGCAAACCGGTTTTCTCCTCGATGGGGACAGCAAAGGGATCTATCTCGAAAGGGGTCCGAAAGGCTTCCACCCGCGGAAGTTCGCTCACGATCTGAACGGGCTTCTTGAGTGTTGTGGCGCTGGCCCTGGCTATTGCCACGGCGCGGCGGGCAGCCGCCATGGCCTCGTCGCGGGTGAGAAGCGAGGTGCCTGCAAAGCCCCAGGCTTCGTTTACCAAAACCCGCACGCCAATGCCTTCATCCTCCGTATGGACGATGGCGCTGATGCGTTCATCCTCCGAGGCGATGTTCTGGCGGAGGTACCGCACGACGCGTACATCGGCAAAGGATGCGCCGTGGGATGCTGCTGTGTCCAATGCGAGACGGGCAAGGTCCTTCATGGCTCAATCCTCCGTTTTCAGGGGCGCCATATGCCGGCACAACGGTCCGCTGCCTACGAATGGATGCTGTGCTGGTTCATTCCACGGGCTGGGCGCGAACCCCTGCCTAATGCACGCGCAGGCCGCTCAAAAGGTGGCGCACCACTGTGCGCTGCGGCGACGAAAGGGGCAGTTGTTCCAGCGCACCCGCATCAACCCAGGCCACCTCCGCACAGTCCACAGGTTCGGGGATGCCGGTCCAATCCCGAGCGCGATACGCATGAAGGGTTACGGAATAACGGGTAACGCGGTGCCTCACCGATGCGACGCAGGCGCCTGAAGATGCGTGCACTCCTGCGACCTCACGGGCGGCGCGTTCGGCACAAGACCCCGGCGCCTCGTGCGCCATGCACTCCCTACGCGGGAACTCCCACAATCCGCCCCACCGCCCCTCGCGATGCCTGCGCACCATAAGGTAGGCGCCGTTCGCCTCGATGACGATGGCCGCATGCGTTACCGCGGTGACAGGCTTCCTGCAGCGCCGGCGAGGCCACGAATTGGGTTGCCCTCTGTCCGCAGCCCGGCAGAAGCGCCGCACGGGACAATCGCTGCATTGGGGCTTTGCTGGCAGGCATACGAGGGCGCCCAGCTCCATCACTGCCTGGCTGATCTCCCTTGGGCTCTCGGCCGTCATAAGCGCCGTCAGAACCTCGGCGGCGGTTCGGCGCGCCTCGGCGCCGGAGGCATCCAGCGCCAGGAGGCGTGAGAGCACGCGCGATGCGTTCCCATCTATCGCCGGGAATGGCCGATTGAAAGCAATGGAGAGGAGGGCGCCCTTCGTATAAGCGCCCACTCCCGGCAGGGAAGCCAAGGTCGCCGGATCCGAAGGCACGATTCCCCCGAAGCGTTCCACGACGATCGCCGCCGCTCGGTGCAGGTTGCGCGCTCTGGCATAGTATCCCAGGCCGCTCCACACAGCTAGAACGTCGTCCAGCGGCGCTGCAGCCAAGGCTTCTACCGTAGGCCACCGTTGCATCCAGCGCAGATAATAGGGCTCCACAGCCGCCGCCTGCGTCTGTTGAAGCATCACTTCAGAGACCCACACGGAATAGGCGTCATCCAGGCGGCGGCGCCAGGGAAGATCGCGCTGGTTCATGCGAAACCAACGGACGAGGCTCGAGGCGATCGCGCCCGCATCTTCAAGCGCATCGGCCCTCGTAACCTCTTGCATGGCGCAGGAGCACATCGGGACCTCCGGTCGTGGAGCATGCTTCACGAGGAGCCGGATGCGACCCGAGCCGAACGCCGCACCTCGTTTGCCAGGCGGTGAGCTGCCCGGATGGGCTCCGGAAGGCGTGCTCCGGAAATGCAGCGCAAGACCACTTCGATGGCCCCCTCCAGATTGATGCGGTGCCCGGGAGACACGAAGACCGGCGCCACCCCACGCCGGGTGCGCAGCGCTGCTCCCACCACAATTCCGCGCAGTGTGAGGGGGCTCCAATCGCCGGGATTGGGGCCCGGTGCCGCATAATCGCCCACCAGTACCGACTTCGCACACCCAACCGAAGGGACGTCCCACAGGACGCCCAGGTGGCAAGCCAGGCCGAAGCTCCTTGGATGAGCCAACCCGTGGCCGTCACAAAGCACGATATCCGGCCGGCGCGTCAAGCGGCTGCGGGCTTCCGTGAGGATCGGCAGCTCCCGGAATGAAAGGAGGCCCGGCACGTAGGGAAAGGGAGCGCAGCCGGAAGCCGTTCCCTGTTCTACGACAACCCCATCGGCCCATCGCATCACAACGACGGCCGCATGGAGGATGGAGCTGTGCCATTCGGAGGAAGTGTCCACTCCCGCAACGAGTTGCACGGAAGCCAAAGGCAGCGGCTCGATGCGCACGCGATCCCTAAGCTCCGCCTGCAGGGCCATTGCTTCGGCTGTCGTTGCAGCAAGCGCCTCCATAAGCCATCTGCCCGAACTGAACTAATCGCCCGACCGCGCACTTGGGGGCGCATCCTCTGCCATGCCTTTCGGAACCGTGAAACTGCCGCTTCGCACGATGGGAGGCATGGGTGTTTCCGATCCCTTGACGGAATGCCATACGATCTCCGTGAGAAGGTCATCGGGCACTCCATCCGCTTGGGCAAAGTTGAGCCGGGCGCTCACGTCGGCCTTGTAGGCACTCTTTCTGTTGATCTCGCCGGCTATCTCTTTTGCCGGGAGGATTGCCGTGAAGGGCTCATCATTCTCCGGCCGATCTGTGAAGCACGTAAACACCGTAGCACCTGCATCGTACTGTGTGAGCGGCGGCAACCCAAGCAGTAATTCCATGGTGCGGAGTACGCTGTCGGTATTGTAGAACGTGTGATCCACGGAGGACCTCTTCACGTAGGGACTGATCACGTAACACGGGGACCGATGGGCATCCACGTGGTCATTCCCGTTCTGCGCGTCATCCTCTACGATGAAGATGGCGGTCTCCTTCCAGAAGGGGCTGTGGCTCACTGCTTCCACCACCTGGCCCACTGCGTAGTCGTTGTCGGCGACCATTGCGCGTGGAGTATGAAGCCCCGCCGAAGTGCCTGCCGTATGGTCGCGCGGAAGGCGCAGCATCGTGAAGGCAGGCATAGACCTACGCCGAACCTGTTCGTCGAATTCACGCTTCCATTCGGTAAAGCGGCTGGGGGAGTGGTGCGAGCCGTAGGTCTTGCGGGGCGGCGGGGGAAGGTCGAGCTTCTGGTACACCTCACTGTCGGCGTACCCCATATCGAACTGCAGGAAATCGAGATCCGTGTGTCCCACCAGGGTCTTTTTGTTGGGTGTGTTGTAGATTGCAATGGGCCGGCCGTCGGGTCCCCGATCGCCTGGTCCGGCAAAGCTCAGGTAGAAGCCATAGTTGCGGTAGGAGAGGCCCTTTTTGGCAACGGCGTCCCAGATGTATCCGGTGGCGGGAGCGGCCACATCGGTGAGGCCCAAAAGGTCCACGGGGACGCCGTTGTTCTGGCCTTCGAAATCGTACTCGCGGCCCCGCCCGCTGTAGTTGTAAGGAGTATTGCGCTCCGTATATTCCGAGGCCATGCCGGCAGTGCTCCACACCCAGCCGTCGGCAGACACCTCCGCAGGGCAATAGAAGTTGTCCAGAAGCACAAAGCGTTCGGCCAGAGCATGCTGGTTGGGAGTTACATCTCTTGGGAACAGGCAAAGGGAAGGATCGCCGTTGCCTTCCTTGAGGTCACCCAGCACCTGATCATAGGTCCGGTTCTCTTTAATGATGTAGATAACGTGCCGGATGCCTTTGGGCAAATCTGGGGCGGCTCGTGAGGCCAGCGTGCTTCCGGCGTTGTTGGCCAATGTCTGGGCCGTCAAGCGCGCCAACTCATCCCTGCCGGGCACATCCATCACGGACACGCACCCTTCGATAATGTTCTCGATATAGCGCCCCCAGCGGCCGACGTTGGTGTGGTTTGGGTTGCGGGCCTGGACGCCCTTGGCATTGGCCACGAAGAGGCGCGACCCGTCGGGCGACACGGCAACTGCCGTGGGATACCACCCCACAGGGATGTACCCCTGAAGGGACCCTTGAGGCAACGCCACCACTGCCACAGCATTCATATCGGCCAAGGTGGCATAGAGGGTGCTCCCATCCGGGGCAAGACATACGGCGGTTGGGGTGCACCCGGGAAGTCCGCGCGCTTCGGCCGGGCGAAGGAGTATGGTCTGCACCACCCGGTCCGAAGCGGTGTCTATCACGCTTATGGTGTCCGACCCGGCATTGGCCACGTAAAGGCGCTGCTGCGCTGCATCCAGGGTAAGCGCCATGGGATGCTTTCCAACCTGGATATTGCGGAGGAGGCGTGCGGCAGCCGGGTCAACAACGGACACGACGGCGTCCCTCTCGCTGGTTACGTAGACCTTCCTGCCTGCTGCCGGGCCTCTGGTGGGCGCGGCGACGGCGAAGGGAAAGCCCGGCAATTCTACCCTGCGCGGTTCGGCTCCGGCAGGGAAGATCGTAAGGGCTCCCTTGAGGCGAGTTGCCGCCGTCGTAAGGTTGTTCGCGGCATAAAGGGTTGATCCATCGGAAGCTGCGGCAATTCCCGCCACGTCCGTGGGCCACGGATGCTCTTTGGGCGACGGCGGTTCAGCGAGCGCTTGCCCCGTGTCCGTAAGCTCGCCTTCCGCCGACACGGAGTAGATCTCGATCTTGCCTTCAGTTCCGCGAGATGCATACAACCGATATCCCCCGGGTGCAGGTACGAAAGCAAGCCCGTAGTACAGTCCCTGCTTGCGTCCGTTCCGAGTGCCGTTGACGCTCAACTGGGATACGATGTGGCCGTCCACAGTACTAAGGATGGAGAGATACTGCCGGTATCCGGTATTGGTGACCGCCAAGAAGCGGCCGTCGGGGCTCATCTGGATGTTCGCTGGAAACGAGCCGACCGCTACAGATTGGCCCCGGGGCGTGATGTCCCTTCCGGTGGGCAATCTGTTTTGGGCGCAAAGGCCTGTGGCGGCAAGAACGAGAATCAGACAGAACGGGGTTACGAGGTGCCGTACAGAACGGGTATTCCGCGCCATGGATCGCACTCCTTTCCCGAGGATGCTTCCGTACAAGCACGGTACGATCATCGCACCGCGCGGCATCAGTGTACCCGCGGGGGTCAAAGTTGCCACCCCATCCCGGCGGTAGATGAAGGGGTCGGAAGGGTTGACGGCGAAAGGACCGGTGGTTCGCGTCCGCGACGCGGCAACTACGCCTGCGAGGCCGAAACCATGGGACGACGGCGCTCACGTTCGCGAAAAACGAGTTCTGCAGCATGGGTAGTAGCCTTGGTGGCAGCCGCCGTGGTGGTGGCCGTCCTCTTCACCGCCCAACAGCGAGCCGCCCAAGAGCAGGACCAGCGTGACCGCGCCGCCAAGGCTCGGCAGCCTGCCCCATTGGCTGCCATGTCCCCTCCACCGCCCGCTCCCTTTTCAGCTCCTCCTTCATCCACGCGGGCTTTGGCTGCAGGGGTCGAAGAGCCCGCAACCGGTGGCGCCCATTTTGACGTTCCTCCGGCGTCGCCTGGACTGGAGCTGCTGGACCATCATCCCGAACCAGGGAAGTATTGTTGGTACATCGTTGGGCGGATACGCAACAATTCGGACGCCGCCTTCGGATATGTGCGGGTGCGAGCGCATGTGTACGATGGCGCGCACAAGCTCATCGCAAGCCCTTCCGACAGCACCTCGGAGCTGGCGGCCCACGAAGTGTGGCACTTCAAGATCGTTGTAACGGATCCCGAGGCTCGCGGTTACCGCATCGCCGGCATCTCGGACACGCCGTGAATTCTCAGTTCGAATAGGCTGGAGGGTCTCCGGAGACCGAGCGGCTTCCGGGCTCCGACACGGTGCATCATGAAGCCGCAATCGCATACCATGGAGGAGCCCCTTGATCCTGGTAGAGTTGGTGGCGGGAATAGCACTGGCTGCTTCCTTTACGGTGGGAGGACCCTCTCCCGCAGAGAATGAAGCGCTGCAAGCAACAGCTTCGGCATCGGAAACCTATGCAGACTTCTCACCGCAAAAGGCGGTGGATGGGCGTCAGGACACGCGCTGGTCCGGCATCCCTGGCCACAATTCCGGCGTATGGTTCCAGTTGAAGTGGCCCGCCCCGGTGCCGATAGGCGAGGTCGTCATCCACCAGTACGAACGTTTCACCCACGAAATGGACGTTCAGGTGTGGAACGGAGCCGCCGGGGAGTGGCGCACGGTGCGGCATCTGGGCCGGCCCGGCGAGCGCCTGCCGAAGGTGATTGTGTGTTCCTTCGCGCCGATCACTACATCCGCCGTGCGCCTTGCCGAGATAACCAATGGCCCAAGCTTTACGGAGCTGGAGGTCTACGCCCGCCCCAGCCCACCCGTCGTCCGAATGGCCTCGGATCTGCGCGGTCGCTTCGTAGGGGTATTGACAGACCGTTTCGGCTCCATGCCCGTTCCGGGCGCTACGATCCGCGTGTCGGCGCGGTGCGCGGGCGGGGAATGGAAGCAGGAAACCGTGTCCGGCGCCGACGGCATCTTCTATTGTCCTATGCCGCCCGGCCTGCGCGGGGAGGTGTCGGTAGAGGCTGCATCCCAGGATGCGGGCGCTGCCACGGCGCATTTCTCGGCGGCACAGTTTCCCTATTCCCTTACTCCCCTTCCCCAGGGAGGACCCGTACAAAGCCTCAATGGCGTGTGGCGCTTCATGCCCGACGCCTCCGACGGTTCCGCATCGCCCTCGTACAACGACCGGGCATGGCCAAAGATCAAGGTTCCCGGCCACTGGGAGATGCAGGGTTTCCACCCGTCGAGCGGGCGCGGCATGTACCGCACGCGGTTCCGCCTAGACCGCATCACAGGCCGGGTCAAACTGCGCTTCGACGGGGTGTACAGCGGGGCAAGCGTATGGGTCAACGGCCGCCTCGTGGCCTATCACGAAGGGGGCTTTACCCCATTTGAAACGGACATCACCAGCGCGGTGACGGCGGGAGAGAACGTGCTTGCCGTGGGAGTAGCCGAACACACTGTAACTTCCGATGAGCTGGACAAGGCCAGCCTATACGCGGATTTCCCTTTGGGCGGTATCCTGCGGGATGTAACGCTCTTCCAGGTGCCGGAAGTGCATGCCGCATCGGTGGAGGTCGCTGCCCGCTTCGACAAGGCCTATCGTGATGCATTTCTAAACGGCTTCGTCGCCATTGTCAACGAGGGGCCGAGGAATTGGGGCGACGCCGTCGTGAGAATGAGCCTCGAGCTACCCGGAGGACGGCCGGTGCCGATAGATGCGCCTCCGCAGCACGTCCACATCACGCCCTGGTCCAGAGTGGACGTGCCGATTGCCATCCGATGTAAAGCGCCGAAGAAGTGGGACGCCGAACACCCCAATCTCTATTCGCTCCATATCTCCTTGGAGCGGACACCCGGCGCAGCCTCAGCGCCATCCGGTGGAGCGCATCCGCGGGAATTCGACCTGCGCATGCCTGTGGGCTTCCGGCAAACGGAGATTGACGGGACGCGCATTCTCATCAACGGCAGGCCGGTGAAGCTGCGGGGTACCTGCCACCACGACAGCCACCCTACCATGGGGCGCGCGGTGAGCGCCGGGCTTACAAGACACGACGTGGAGATGATCAAACAGGCCAATCTGAACGCCGTGCGCACGAGCCACTACCCCCCACACCCGGAACTGATCTCTGCTGCGGACGAAGCCGGCCTGTACGTAGAGGATGAGGCGCCCTTCTGCTGGGTCTCCGCCGCGGATGATTTGCGCTTGGCGCCCCACATCGTGCAACTGACTGCCGAGCTGGTTGCGCGGGACCGAAACCATCCCAGCGTCTTTCTTTGGTCCTTATGCAATGAAAGTGAATTCGGCCGCTCGTTCCAGGCGAGCCATGAATGGATACGTAACGCGGATCCCAGCCGGCCCACTTCTGCAGCTACAAGCGCGGATCTGGAGGTGGCTACGCTGCACAATCCCATCACCGTTGCGCGCATCGCCGAGAATGAAGGGCGAAAGCAGCCCCTCATCTTCGACGAGTCCTTCTGCGTCTTCCAGGGGATTTTCGGCGACGCCGGCGAAATGTGGGTGGATCCCGGCATTCGCGATGCTTATGTAGAGCCGCTGGGTGCAATCTACCGCCGTTTCATGGAGAGCCGCGTCACGTGCGGTTCTATGATTTGGTGTTGGGCCGACGACATCTTCTGCGTGCCGGGCCGCGGTCTGGAATATGGACGCGGCGCCACACGGGTGCATTGGCTGGAGACGAATTACCGGCTGCCGGGCCGCGGGCTGGTGGGCGATGCGCCTTGGGGCATCGTAGACGGCTGGCGTCGTCCCAAGCCGGAATATTGGATCGTGCGCAAGCTTCATTCCCCTATCAAGATCCCCGAACAGGTTCTGCCCCTCCCGAAGCGCGGGGAACCGCTGCGCGTACCCGTGACCAACGAGTTCGATTTCACAGATCTGGCCGAGATCGAGGGCGACTGGTCCGTCGGGACGGAGCAGGGGACGCTCAAGATGCATGTGGCGCCCCACTCCTCGGGGGAATTGGCAATCATGCCGCGGCATAGCCCAACGGCCGGCGAAGTATTGGTGCTCAACTTCTACCGTTCCGACGGCACAGCCATAGACACGTACCGGCTTCCGATTGGGCGGGCAGAAACCGAACAGCCTGCGGTGGAACGCCCCAGCGGCACGGTGCGCGTGCGCGAAGAAGGGAGCTATCCGGACTTCCAAGGGTCCTACGAATGGGAGATCACAGCGGAAGGCGCAATCACCGTCCACGCCGCCTTCGTCTATGGCGGACCCGACCTGTGGGTGCGGGAGGTGGGGATGCGCTTCTCTGTTCCACGGGATTGCAACGTCCTGGAATGGATGCGCCATGCGGAATGGAGTGTATACCCTCCGGATCACATCGGCCGGCCTCGAGGTACCGCTGCTGCCTTCCCTAGGCACGCTTCTGGAGCGCCGCCGGCCTGGAGCTGGAGCGCAGACATCACCCCCATGGGCAGCAACGACTTTCGCTCGAGCAAACGGCGCGTCCTTTGGGCTGCAATCCGCTATCCCGCGGGCGCTGGCATCTTGGTGCAATGCACGGGCACCCAGGCCGTTCGCGCCAACGTCGAGGCGGACCGCGTAGCGGTATACGTGAACGACTGGTACGGCGGAACGGGAGCGGGATGGACGGAATGGGAAAGCAATTACGGAAGGGGCCGCCTCCTGCGGCACGGCGACCGGTTGGAGGCCGTACTCCGTATGGAGATCGTACGATTTCGCAACCACGTGCGATAGGGGAGTTGAGGGAATGACACGCTGGATGCTTCTGATGCTTGCTTCATGTGCCATTGCCGGTGCGCAGCCTGCAATCACGCCGGACGCATCCCGAATGCGGCTGGACGAAATCGGCATCTACGAGGTCGGATACGCCTACCGGGGCCACGCGGAGCACCTCTTCCCGATGGGGTGGTCGGGATACTTCGACGATGGTACCGGCGTCGCTTGCGAGCCCGCCGGACGCCAGAACGGCAAAGACGCCTTTCTGCTCCACTGTCCGTGGCGTAACGGCACCGGCATCGCCTTCCAGCAATTCCGTGTGAACCTTCCGCGCGTTCGGCGCATCCTCCTCACCGGCGCAACCGCCATGCGCTCCGATATCGTGGGCAAGTCGGACGGCGCCACCTTTCGCATCTACGTCAACGGTCGAAAGCTGTTGGATGTCAACCGTACCACGGCGGATTGGCAACCCTTCCGTTTTGACCTCACCTCGCTGGGCGGGACGACGGCCGTCATCCGCTTCGAGACGGATCCAGGTCCGCACGATAATCCCAGCTTCGACTTTTCACTTTGGGGGGACCGCGAACTGGTCCTGCAAGGTTACCGACCGCCGGCGGCGCGCCACCCCGCACCTTTGGAGCCGAACCTGCTCTTGCTTCGCCCTATAGTGGAGGGAGGCGCCGTCCCTCCCGTCGCCTTCCCTTGCCGTACGTCAGTGGAGGTGTCCGCCAACGAAGCAGTGTTCCGTTATTCCGGGCGCGACGGCACCATGGAATACCGATGGCGCAAGCCCGCTTCCCCGTCCGAGGGCCTCTTCGGCCGACTGGACCTATGGGCCAAGATGCGGGGAGACACTCCCGTCACCGTTCCTCTTGCATCCACCGCCCGGCTGCGATGGGTCCGGCCGGAACGTCTGGAGGGCGCCGAGTTCCTCAAGAGGCCGAAGGGTGCCGAACTGGCTCTTCGCTACAGCGGCGCCGAGGTGCACATCGCGGCACACCTAGCCGGCAAGAGCCTCGTCATGGACGTGTCTTGCGATGCGCCGTTGGTGGAGGATCTCGACGTTGGTGATTGGGGCCCGGCGCTGCGCCGCCGCACCATCCAGGTCCCTTATTTAGGCACCGTACGGTACCTGCCTGCCCAGAACCTTTTCGTCAACGCATTTCTCGATTGGACGCACTCCAACGCCTCATCCCATGACGGAACCGTGGCGCGCTACGGATCCCTCACGGACGGCCGGCGCAATCCCCTTATGGAGCGCGTGATCTACACTGCAGCGTGGAACTTGGACGAGGTGCTTCCCAATATCCCGAACCCTCCGTCTCCCTATCGCGCCGACCTTGCCGACCGCACCGTTCTGGATATCTGGGGCGGGCGCTTTGTAGATATTGCCCACAACCTTAAACGCCTCTTCGATGCCGGCATCCCTCGGTGCGTCGCCCTCATCCACGATTGGCAGCGCAGCGGATACGACAATGCCTTGCCTATGCACCTGCCGGCCAATGCCTCCCTGGGCGGCGACGCCGGGATGAAAACACTGGTGTCCACCGGCGTGGGTGTGGGGTACAGAGTGGCCCTCCACGAGAACTACGTGGACTACTACCCCAACTACGACTTCTTCAATCCCGACGATATTGCGCTCGCTTCCAACGGAGAGCGCGAGCTGGCTTGGTACAACCCGGGTACGCACATCCAGTCCTTCGCCGAAAAGCCAAATGCCATCCTGAGGTTGGCCGCCACTCAATCCCCAGAGATCCACCGGCGTTTCGGAACCAATGCCGATTACCTGGATGTCCATTCGTCGGTGCCGCCATGGTTCCATGTGGACTTTCGGGCAACGGAAGAGGGAGCGGGGCGCTTTGCCCGCGTGTGGCAGGTACATCGGGCGCTATGGGCGTATGAGCGCCGTACCCATGGAGGGCCGGTCTTCGGAGAGGGAGCGAACCATTGGTACTGGAGCGGCTGCCTGGACGGTGTAGAGGCTCAGTTCGGCGTAGGGTGGCCGGCCAACCAAGGCGAGAACGCGCCGCTTCTGGTGGATTTCGACCTGCTCCGCATCCATCCCCTCCAGCTCAACCATGGGATGGGCTACTACGAACGATGGCGCACCGACGCACCCTGGGGCGCTGTCCCTCCCATGAAGGTGTTGGATGTATACCGGATGCAGGAGGCAGTTTTCGGCCATGCGGGCTTTCTGGGCGCATCCACATGGAACATCCTTCCCCTTGTTTGGCTGGAGCACCATCTTTTGTCACCTGTGACGAAGCAGTGCGCACTGCAACCCGTGCGGGATATCTCTTATGAATGCAACGGTACCTGGGGCAACGCCACCTGGGCGGCGAAGAACTCCAGCTGGAAGCGCGTGCGGGTTACCTACGCCAACGGCTTGGTGATCACCGGAAACGGGACACGGAAGCCGCTGCGGTGCGGACACCTTCTGCTTCCCTATGCCGGGTGGCTCGCTCGAGGCCCGGGCCTTCTGGCATATACGGCCCTGCGCAATGGGGTTTACGCGGACTATTGCTCCACACCCCGAAGCGTCTTCGCCAATGCGCGCCCCGAGGCGGCCTGGAATACTTCACGCATCCGCCATATCCGGCCCATGGTAGCCTCTTTTCGGCAGACAGGCCCGCGGCAGTTCGAGGTGACCTACAAATGGCTCGTTCGCGAGCGGCTCGATGCCGACGAGTACGCATTCGTGCACTTTTCGGCACTGCCGCGCGAGGCGGGGGATGAGAAGATTCGCTTCCAGCAGGATCACGCGCCGGCGATCCCCACAAGTCGCTGGAAGGTAGGCGATGTGATCCTGGACGGCCCGTATGCGATCAGCATTCCTCCGGGCATTGGAGACGGCGACTACGAATGGAGCACGGGCCTCTATCCGGAAGGGGGAGGCAGCCGGCTTCCCCTGGAAGGCGTAGACGACGGGCACGGACGCATCGTTTTGGGAGTGCTCAGCGTGCGGGATGACGGCGCACAGATCCGCTTTACGCCTGAAGTGCGCAAGGGGAACGAACGGCTCGCGGAGTACCGCGCCCATCTGAATGCAGACGGCCGGCTGGTGGATTTCGGCGATGTGCGCACGAACGGCACGGTTTTGATCGTGCGGGAGGCCGACGGGTGGGTTCTGCAGCCCATGCCCGAAAGCGCCCCTTTCATAGTAGACCTCAGCAGCAACCGCTTCGGCCGGCCGCGCAGGGTGGAATGCCGCGGAGGTTCCACGTCCATCGTGGCGCCTAAAGGCATGGGCTCCTATTGGCGCCTCAAAATAGACCCAACGTGCGTTTACCGGTGGCGGGTAAAACAGGGTGCTTGACAAGGCAATCCGTGCTTTGGTACAATGCGCTGTCGTCGCAAAAACCGGATGCGCTTGCAGATGCGACTGCTTTATGGGATCGAGCGAATGATCCCCTTACCCCCAGCAGCCGCTGGATGCAGCGAACGGCGAGGAAGCCGGAGCGCGCACCGTGGCCCCCCCGGCGTCCCTTCGCCACCATCCTTCCGGATCTCTTCAGGATATTGGGAGGTGACTGCCCTGATGCCCTTTGCCTTGGCGTGATATGGGTTGTGCATCAACGAAAACTCAAGATCGCGGAACGACACTTCTGCGAAAGGAGAACATCATGACCGGCGCTAGAAAAGCATTCACCCT
>JBMFSQ010000042.1:0-10570 GCA_049967475.1 Chthonomonadales bacterium
GGGGGCCTCCCCCCGCCTGCGGGGGGAACGCAAAGGGGGCCTCCCCCCGCCTGCGGGGGGAACGCAAAGGGGGGCTCCCGGGCTTGACAGAACCACACAACATCTGATACACTATCTCCACCCGACGATGGGGACGTTCACCTCCGCCCGGCACGCAGACGTTTGCCTCGCGAAGACCCAATGGTCCCAACGCCATCGTGGGGTTTTTCTTTGGCCGGAGCCGCCGCCGCGCCGCTCCAAACGACACCAAACAGCCATGTTTACCGGACGCATTATCATTGCAGACGACGATCCCGTTATCCGCATGGACCTGCGCGCCATGCTGGAGGAACTCGGCCACCAGGTGGTAGCCGCCGCAGAAAACGGCGAGGCCGCCTGGAAACTGGCCCAAACCCTCAAGCCCGATCTCGTAATCCTAGACGTTATGATGCCCGGCATGGATGGCCTTCAGGCCGCCGCCCGCATCAGCAGCGAGCGCCTCGCGCCGGTCCTCCTGCTCACCGCTTACAGCGAAGCCCCCATGGTGGAACAGGCTACCCGGGCCGGCGTGCTGGCCTACCTCGTAAAACCCTTCCGCAAACAGGAACTTCAGCCCGCGGTAGAAATCGCCCTCGCGCGCTTCCGCGAACTTTCTGCCCTCGAAGGCCAAATTGACGCCCTCCAGGAACAAATCGAAACCCGCAGAGCCGTCGGCCGCGCCAAGGCAATCCTCATGCAGCGCTTCGGAGTGTCGGACCGCGAAGCCATGCGAAGGCTCCAGGCTCAAAGCCTCTCCCTAAACCGGTCCCTCAAACAAATCGCCGAAGCCATCATCCTAACGGAGGAGATCAGCCCAACAAACAACTAGCCGCGCCGCTTCTTAATGACCCCTCCCCCACAAAATGCACTCCGGCCGCACCGAAGCCCCGGAAGCCCATCATTCCCCCGAACGCCGCCGTTCGCCTTCGTCCGTAACGCGCTCTAGGCAGAGCACCGCAGGAACTTGCTCCTGCACCCAAACCTCATACCGACTTCCTTCCAATGGCGGGGAAAGTCTGCCCGTACCGTGTACCGGCATGGCGCACCGCACTCCAACATCGCGGCGCCCATCGGCATCCACACCATCGGAAGGAGGAACTCTCTGTGAAAAACCTGGTACTCTCTACCGGATTGGCTCTCGGGGCAACCTGCCTGATCCTGATCCGCCAACCCGCCCGCGCCGACGATGCGGGTAAAATCACCGTCACCGGCCTGCTGGACACGTACTACCAGTACAGCTTCAACCATCCGCCCGTAGGCGCTTCCATCGCAGGCCGCTCCTTCGACGTGAAGAACGACGCCTTCAGCCTGAGCCTGGCCGAAGTCAACCTGAAGCGGGAAGCCACACGCACCCTGCCGATCGGCTTTACCGCTACCCTTACCCTGGGCAAAACCGCCGATCTCGTGCACGCCACCGAACCCGGAGGCGCCAACACCTACAAGTACCTTCAACAACTCTACGCCACCTACACAACAGGCGGAAAAAGACCGCTCACCGTGGACGTGGGCAAATTCGTAACCTACATGGGATACGAAGTCATCGAAAGCACAAACAACGACAACTACTCGCGGTCCCTGCTCTTCACCTACGCCATCCCGTTCTACCATATGGGCCTGCGCCTCACCTATCCGCTCTCGCCGCAAATCACGGGCCAGCTCCACCTGGTAAACGGCTGGAACAACGTAGAAGACGACAACGGGGGCAAGTCCGTAGGCGCAGCGCTCCTATGAAACCCAACCCCCACCCTAAGCTGGGTAATCAACTACATGGGAGGCGATGAAGGCTCGGCCACTCCCAACGGCAGCGGAAGCTTCGGCGGCATCGGCTTCCCCGCTCCGGGCATCCTCAACGTCCAAATGCTGGATGTAAGTGCAACCTGGTTCCCGGCGCCGCGCCTCAAATTGGGCCTCAATGTGGATTACGCATCCGCATCCAAGCCAGGGGCAACCGGCGGCACCTGGAGCGGGCAAGCCCTCTATGCGCGATACCAAATGAACCCGGCAGCCGCCATCGCACTCCGCGGCGAGCACTTTGAAGACGGCGCAGGTCTGCGCACAGGAACCGCACAAAACCTTAACGAGATTACGGTAACCTTAGAATACGCAGCAAAGGGCACATGGGTGAACCGGCTGGAATACCGCCACGATCACGCGGGCACCGCCTTCTTCGCCGCAGGAGGAGGCCCGGCCCACAGCCAGGACACTCTCACCCTTGCGCAGGTCCTCAAATTCTAGTACAGCCGGCCCTGGGTGCCTTATATCACCTAGCCGGCCGGATGTTGGGACAATGGCGTCACCCCCAATCCTATATCAACTGGCAGCGGCGCTCGCTGCCGCCAAGCTCGGCGCCGAGGTCTGCACGCGGTGGCTTCATCAGCCGGCCGTGGTAGGCGAAATCGCGGCAGGCATCCTACTGGGCGGCGGGGCATTGGGCTGGGTGGATCCGGCCCATCCCGCCATAGCCACCCTCGCCTCCATCGGGGCCGTCCTCATGCTCTTCGAAGCGGGACTGGAAAGCACCCCCGGCGATCTGCTCAAGGCCGGCCCCGCGGCGCTATGGGTGGCGTCCGTAGGAGTTGCCCTCACACTGGGCGGGGCCTACGCCGTGATGCGCGCACTGGGGCATAGCGCTTCAGAGGCAGCGGTAGTGTCTGCCGCAATGAGCGCCACGAGCATAGGCATCACCGTGCGCGTTCTGCAGGAGATGCACTCTATGCACCTCAAGGAAGCACGCGTCATCCTGGGGGCCGCAAGTGCCGATGACGTGATGGGGCTCCTCGTGCTCGCCGTGGCCATGGGGATGATCCAGGCACACGGCCCTGGCGCCGGCGCGTTGGCAAAGGCGGCCCTGGTAGCCCTGGGCTTCCTCGCAGGCTCTATGGCCGTGGGTCCCCTGCTGGCGCCGCGGCTGCTTGATTTGGCTCGAAGGATGCGCACTCCCGGATCCGTGGCAACAGCCGCCGTGGTACTCTGTTTGGCTGTGGCGGGCGCTGCCGAAGCAGTGAGCCTGGCGCCGGTGGTAGGGGCCTTTGCAGCCGGTTTGATGCTGGCGCCGTCCCGCCACGTGGAGCACCTGCGCACCCGGGTGGGACCTTTAACAGAGCTGTTCGTGCCTGTTTTCTTTGTCGTAATGGGAGCCCGCCTGGAGCTTGGGGGCATCAACCCCGTGTCGCCGGCCGGCCGAGCGGCCTGGCTCCTTGCGACAGTGCTTCTAGGGGTAGTGGTGGCGGCGCGCGCTCTTGCAGCATGGTCGCTCCCCGCAAAGCACATGCGCCGGGGACTGTTGGCCGCAGGGATGTTCCCTCGCGGCGAGGTAAGCCTCATCGCCGCCGGCATAGGGTTGGAGGCAGGCGTATTGCGGCCCGAAGTGTATCCCGCCGTAGTGCTCGTAGTCGTTGGAACCGCGCTTCTGGCGCCTTCTCTCATGAAGGCGGCCGCGCGCCGCATCGAAGAGGCGCAACGGGCGAACCCGTAAGATCTTTACAATTTGATTTGGGCTGCTCGATCGTGCAACGGGGCCGTTGCACCGGAGCATGGCGCTTCAACCATTTGGGGAACCGCAGCAACGCTGCGCGGATCCTGCGGAAAGCACACCGCCGCATCTGGGTGGTCGGTGCGCGCGAAGCGATCATACCGGGGCATCGGCCCCGTGGTGCACGTTCATGGAGCTCAACACACTCATACAATTAGGCATCGTACTCGCCGTGGCTAAAGCCGCAGCCGAAGGCGCCGAGCGCCTCCTGCGCATGCCGCCCGTCCTGGGTGAAATCCTCGCGGGAGCCGTCATCGGCGGCAGCGGATTGGCCTGCATCCATGCATCCAACCCCTCGCTGGCCTTTCTGGCGGAGATCGGCGCCGTACTGCTCCTGCTGGAAGTGGGTTTAGCCAGCGAAGCGCGCCGCCTCATGCGCGTGGGCGGGGGCGCCCTCTGGGTGGCCGCTTGCGGAGTGGCCTTCACCGTCACCCTGTCCTACGCCGTCCTCAGCCGCATGAACACTCCTGCGCCCATCGCGCTCTTTGCTGCTGCATCGCTGTGCGCCACCTCCGTAGGCATCACAGCGCGCGTCTTCGCCGACCTGGGCCGCCTCCAAACGCGCGAGGCCCAGCTCGTCCTCGCAGCCGCCGTAGCCGACGATGTGTTGGGGCTTGTGCTCATCGCCGCGGTTACCGGGCTGGCCCTGCACCACGCCTGGTCGCCCGCTTCCATTGGCCGAGTGCTCGCCCTGGCTGGCTTCTTCCTCACGGCCTCGCTGGTTCTCGGATCGCGCCTGGCGCCCCGGATGCTCGGGATTGCCCACCGCATGCAAACCCGAGCAGCCCTCTCCACTTGGGCTGTGGCCTTCTGCATGGCCATGGCGGGTCTCGCCCAGGCGGCAGGCCTCGCAGCGATTGTGGGAGCCTTCGCCGCAGGGCTCCTGATGGCCAACACGGAGCATAAGGCCCACCTGCAAGGCCGCGTAAAGGCTGCCGCGGATCTGTTCGTGCCCGTCTTCTTCGTGATGATGGGCGCTAGAATGGACCTGCATCTGCTCAGCCCCGCCACGCCGTCGGGCCGGGCGTCGCTCGTTGTGGCCGGCCTGCTTCTGGCCGCCGTTACCGTGGGGAAGGTTTTGGCAGGCATCTCGGTGCCCATGCGGTCCATCGGCAGGCTTCAGGTAGGCATCGGCATGGTGCCCCAAGGGGAGGTAAGCCTCATTTCCGCCTCAATCGGCCTCGGAGCCGGCATCCTTCCCCACAGCCTGTACGCCGCCATGGTTCTGGTAGTGATCTTCAACACGCTCATAACGCCGCCTTTGCTGAAGCTCACCGCCGCATCTTCAACCCAGAAAGGAGGGACGGAGTTCAAACCCATTGTAGAGAGTTCCGCAGCCTTGGGGAGGGATGCCGGTGTTCCCTGACGCCACCCGAAGCTGCAGCCGGCACATCAACAGCGTGGTTGTGCGGAGGACCGGCTCCGCGCCTCTGCCAAGACCGGCCGCTTCCAGCGAGGGAAGCCGTCCGGCACCTGCCTTCCCGCAGGCAGACCCGATCATCGCGCGTCCTCTACGAGGCGCGCATCGCACAAGGGAAGGAGCAGAGAGATGACACGCTTTACCCGCCGCATCACGCGGCCCGCAGCCCGCGCACTGCTTGGCCTTTGGCTGGCAGCCACGCTGCTGGCTGTATTCGCCAACGTGAAGGCGTTGGCCGACGGCCCCGCGCCGGATCCCAGCGGCACCGTAACGGGCACCGCTGCGAATGCCGCAAACGCGGCCGGCGCAGCAGCCTTCACCGCAGACGAACTCAAATCCCTGGCACAAAACAAAGACAAGCCCGCAACCAATGGAGACCTGTTGAAGGCTCTGGATGCCGTGGGCCAGGGGCATATCGCCATCAACATCGTGTGGACGCTCATCACGGGCTTCCTCGTGATGTTCATGCAGGCCGGCTTCGCCATGGTGGAGACCGGCTTCTGCCGCGCCAAGAATGCCGCCCATGTGATCATGACCAACTTCATGATCTATCCCATCGGCATGTTGGGATACTGGATCGCCGGCTTCGCCATCATGTTCGGAAGCATCGCCGCCAGCAAAATCGGCGGACCGGCTTCCCTGGGCGGCCTCTCGGTATTGAACGGCCATGAGGTGAAGATCGGCAACTTCGGCATCATGGGCACGAAGGGCTTTCTGCTGGGGCCCGACGTCTACGACGTGGCCGTGTATACCATGTTCCTGTTTCAGATGGTGTTCATGGACACCACAGCCACCATCCCAACGGGCGCCATGGCCGAACGGTGGCGCTTCGCCGCGTTCATGGTGTACGGCTTCTTCGTGTCCATCATCGCCTACCCCATCTACGGCCACCTCGTGTGGGGCGGCGGAGGTCTGGCCATGTTGGGCCAAAACCTGGGGCTGGGGCACGGCACGGTGGATTTTGCAGGCAGCAGCGTCGTGCATGCTGTGGGCGGATTTATCGCCTTGGCCGGCGCAATGGTGCTGGGACCGCGCATCGGGAAGTATTCCTCCGACGGCAAGCCCAATGCGATCCCCGGCCATCATATCCCCATGGCCATCATCGGCACCTTCATCCTCGCCTTCGGGTGGTTCGGCTTCAACCCCGGATCAACCCTGGGCGCGGTAGGAGGCGGAAACATCCGCATCGGCATCATCGCCACCAACACGATGCTGGCCTCTGCCGGCGGAGCCCTCTCTGCCATCCTCATGATGAAGGCGAAGTTCGGCAAGTTCGACCCCTCCATGGCAGCAAACGGAATGCTGGCAGGCCTCGTGGCCATCACGGCCCCTTGCGCCTTCGTCACGGCGTGGTCGGCTGTGGTGATCGGCCTCATCGCCGGCGTGCTGGTGGTGGCGTCGGTCTTCTTCTGGGAGAGGCACGGCGTAGATGACCCCGTGGGCGCCGTGTCCGTCCACGGCGTATGCGGCATCTTCGGCCTCCTCTCGGTGGGCATCTTCGCCGACGGCACCTACGGAGCAGGATGGAACGGGGTAGGAGCCGACAAGTACCTGGGCATAGCAGGCCGAGGTGTCACCGGCCTCATCTACGGCGACTGGAGGCAGTTCGCTGCCCAGGCCGTAGGCGCTGTGGTGTGCATGGCGTGGGCTTTCGGGAGCGCCTATGCGTTCTTCCGGCTGCAGAGCCTCTTCATGCGGCTGCGGCCTACCCCCGAAGAAGAGCTGCAAGGGCTGGACCTCCCCGAGATGGGCGCCTTCGCATATCCTGACTTCCAGCAACTGGACGCTACGTCACCCGGATCCCACACCGGCGGCACCGCAGTGCCCACCGTGCAGCCCCAAGCCGTTCCGAAACCCGCGGAGCAGTTCTAAGCATTCGGCCTGGTGGAAGCACTCACCAGGCCCCCTTTCAAGGAGGCATCGAGAATGATCAAAGTCGAGGCGCTTATCCGCCCTCAAAAGCTGGACGACGTGAAGGCCGCTCTCTCCGAGATTGGCGTCAAGGGGATGACGGTAACGGAAGTCCGCGGCTCCGGCAAGCAGAAGGGCTTCACCCAACATTACCGCGGAGCGGAATATACCGTGAACCTCATCCAGAAAATCAAGATCGAGATTGTAACTACGGACGGAGAGGCGCGGAGTGTGGCCGAGGTCATTGCCAAATCCGCCCGGACGGGCGAAATCGGCGACGGCAAGATCTTTTTGATCCCAGTGTCCGAGGCGCTGCGCATCCGTACCGGGGAAGAGGGTGATACCGCCATCACCTAGCATCCCATCGGCCCGGTGCGTATCTCTGGCACCGGGCCTTGCTTCCGCGCCTCAGCCAAGAAGGCTCGGCGCAGCCGGCGAAACCGGGCCATGGTGCCCGGCATCTTACCCTTCACAGTGGAGGATAGACGTGAAACCAAACAAGGCCGGCGCATGGTCTGCGCCGTTCGTATTGCTGCTTCTAATCGCCCCCGTGGGCGCCTGGGCCCAACCGGCAGGGGGCGCACACAGGGTAGACACGGGCGACACCGCCTGGATGCTCGTGTCCACAGCCCTCGTGATGCTCATGACCCCAGGCCTCGCTCTGTTCTATGGCGGCATGGTGCGCGCCAAGAACGTTCTCAATATGCTCATGCAGAGCTTCGTCGCCGTCGCACTGGTGTCCGTCCTGTGGGTCCTCGTGGGGTACAGCCTGGCCTTCGCGCCGGGTAATGCCTTCATCGGAGGTTTGGGATACCTCGGCCTCACGGGCGTAGGGCTGGAGCCTAATCCGGCCTACGGCGACACCATCCCTCATCAGCTCTACATGATGTATCAGATGATGTTCGCCATCATCACCCCGGCGCTCATCAGCGGCGCCATTGCGGAACGGATGAAATTCGGCGCCTACGTGCTCTTTATGTGTCTGTGGGCCCTGCTGGTCTACTGTCCCCTCGCGCACATGGTTTGGGGATCAGGGGGACTGCTCAACAGCCTTGGGGCGCTGGATTTCGCAGGGGGAACCGTGGTCCACATGTCTTCCGGCTTCTCGGCCCTCGTCCTGGCGCTCATCCTCGGGAAGCGGCGGTTGGATGGGTCCGACGACCTGCGTCCCCACAATCTGCCCATGACGCTCATCGGTACCGCATTGCTTTGGTTCGGTTGGTTCGGCTTCAACGCCGGCAGTGCCATCCATTCCAGCGGCCTCGCGGTGTCGGCCTTCACGGCCACGCACATAGCCGCCGCAGCAGCCGCCTTCACCTGGGTCGCCATCGAGTGGATCGCCTACAGGAAGCCCACCGCGCTGGGCCTGGCCACCGGAGGCGTCGCAGGGCTCGTGGCGATCACCCCGGCGGCCGGCTTCGTGGGGCCTCTCCCCGCTGTGTTCATCGGCGCCGCCGTGTCGGTCATCTCCTTCTACGCAATCAAGCTCAAGAACCGCTTCGGCTATGACGACACGTTGGACGTCTTTGGCGTCCATGGCGTCGGCGGAACATGGGGCGCCCTGGCTACCGGCATCTTCGCATCCCAGGCAATCAATTCCGCCGTGCGCCACGAGGGCCTCTTCCTGGGAGGAGGCTTCGCTCAGCTTGGCCTTCAGGCCCTGGCAGCCCTCATTGCCTTGGCGTACGCCTCGGCCCTCACAGCCTTGCTCGCATGGGGATTGCGTCGCACTCTCGGGTTGCGCGTGGACGAAGAAGCGGAGATCGCAGGTTTGGACCTGGCGCTCCACGGGGAGACCGGATATTCCGGGCCCGACACGCTCTTGGCCGATAGCGGCGGCGAATAACGTTCGTGGCCGGATGGCGCATCGCTGCTCTGCCATCCGGCCACAGGGTACGAGGACCGGCGCCGGACGCCTTCCCTCACGAGAGGCGTGCATGCCTGGCGCCTGCTAGGGTCAGTAGAGGGCTTTCTCCGTCTCCTTGTCGAACAAGTGGCTCTTTTCCATGTCCAGCACCACGTCCATGCTGTCGCCCGAGCGCGCCTGGGTACGGCTGTCAATCATGGCGATGAGCTGGCGGTCCCCACTGGTGAGGTACATCTCCACATCGTTGCCCAGGGGCTCCACCACATCCACTCCTACCTTGATGGTGTTGCCGGGGGTGGGCTCTACAAGTCCGGCGAGGGTACGGTCGTAGATATCTTCCGGGCGGATACCGAAGATCAGTTCCTTGCCCGCATAGGGCGCGATCACATCGGCCTTCTCCCGCGGCAGTTCCACTTTGAAGGAACCCGCGTCGGCCCAGAAGGTGCCCCCCTCCGCCTTCACCACCACCGGGATGAAGTTCATCGCCGGCGATCCGATGAAGCCCGCAACGAACATGTTGGCCGGGTGATTGTAAAGGTTGAGGGGAGTGTCCACCTGCTGCACGATGCCGTTGTTCATCACGGCGATGCGGTCACCCATCGTCATGGCTTCCACTTGGTCGTGCGTCACGTAGATCGTGGTGATGCCCAGGCGCCTGTGCAGCTTGATCAGCTCCGCACGCGTCTGCACGCGAAGCTTGGCATCCAGGTTGGAGAGCGGCTCGTCCATGAGGAAGACCTTGGGCTCCCGCACGATGGCCCGTCCGAGAGCCACACGCTGGCGCTGCCCGCCCGAGAGCTGCTTGGGCTTTCGAGAGAGGAGATTCTCCAGCCCCAAAAGCTGAGCCGCTGCCTTCACGCGGCGATCTATCTCTTCTTTGGTGAAAGCCCGGCGCGTATTGAAGGGCCACGGGGCTCCGGTTGGTACGCGCTTAAGGCGCAGCCCGAAACTCATGTTGTCGTAGACGCTCATGTGAGGGTACAAAGCGTAATTCTGGAAGACCATGGCAATGTCGCGGTCCTTGGGCGACACATCATTCACGACGCGGTCTCCAATGTAGATTTCGCCGCTCGTGGCCTCCTCCAAACCGGCGATCATGCGGAGGGCCGTCGTCTTTCCACATCCCGACGGCCCCACGAGGACCAGGAACTCCTTGTCCTTGATCTCCAGGTTCACTTTGTTGACGGCGATGACTTCCTTGAACTCCTTGGTCAAGTCCTTGAGCACGACGCTCGCCATGGGTATCTGCTGCCTCCTGGGTACGGTACGCACGCTGCCAACGATTATAGACTGTGCAGCGCAAAACGTCAACCGCACGATTTGCGCCCCGCAAACGCCGGTTAAGTACATACGAGGGCGGCAATCGCGCCTGCGGCACCGTCCGGCAGATGCATCCCGCACCGACAGGGCCTTTCCGCCTCGTTCTCTCCCGCTGCCGCCGGACCCGCTGGCCCTATAGAAGCATGCGCGCGGCTCACCTGTCCCTACTCAACAAGTTGACGGCTTCCCGGATAGAACAACCCCTCCCCCCGTCCACGGGGGGAACACAAGGGGGGCCGCTTTCCCCCGTCCACGGCGGCAACACAAGGGGGGGCTTCTCCCCCATCGTGACTGCGGGATGGGATCCGCACGCCGCCTCATTTCATCCTAATTTCGGAGATGCCGGGATATTCCCGTGTCGGGCCGCGACAACGTGCGTCAACGTCGTAATCAGTGAGGTAATCTCTTCAACTTCGCCATGAGTTGGCGCAGCAAACGGCCGTCTACGTTAGGCAGAAACGAGGATCCGGCAGCCCGTGCCGAGCGGGTAGAGTAACTCGAC
>JBMFSQ010000042.1:10670-19717 GCA_049967475.1 Chthonomonadales bacterium
AACCCGATCGGCCGTGCGATGTTGCCCATGAAAGTCTCCTCTCCCGTCATCCTGTTTCCAAACTGCCTTCTGCCCCCTCACCGCAACCTCCCTGAGGCGTGCAGTTGGGCAATCCGAAAGTGCACATCGGCCACCTCCTGATATGCCTTATTCACCGCCAAGAGCGCCAGGTTCCGCTCTGCCCGGGCAGTACCGACTTCCAGCGGGCCGCCGAAAAGCTCGGCTTCCGCCAGAATGCGCTCGGCATCCGCCAGCTTGGCACGCGCTTCCGCTACTCTCGTCTTCGCCTGCTCCAATTGGGCCTCCAACTCCCTCCTAAGAGCCTCCTCCTGCAGGCGTGCGGCATCAACGGCGCTCTCCATCGGCGGCGGGACTGCCGAGGGCGGGGGCGCCGGAGGCGTATAGAGCACAGGAGCCGGGGACGGCCGCTCTGGAGCCCGCGCAGCCGGTAAAGGGAACCCGGTACCCGCCCCAACCCGTTCCTGCCCGGCGCCAATTCCGGCACGGTCCCGCGCGGCCAGACGCCCCACCCCGGAACCGCCGCCTCTCCCCCGATAAACGGTTAGGACGACTACCGCGCACAAGAATAGGCATGCAGCGGGCCACCAGTAATCTTTGCTGCCTCTACTCCGGCCCATTCCGGCCCGACCTGAAAGGAACATCCCGTCGCTCTCCACGGCGCCGACGATTCCGCCGAAGCCCATACAACCAAAGAATTCGGCGCCGATCCTCCACCTAATCGCCCTTGTCTGCCTTGAAGCATGCCGACGGTACGCTCAGCATGATTTCGCGTCCGCATCAACCGGAGATCGCCGCGCTTCCATATCCCTAATGATCCACTCCACCGCACAACCTTCTACTTGCGGCGCCAACGAGAATGCGGAAAAGCAATTCTCACCGCGCCGGAGAGACGTCCCGTGTCATCACCGATTCTCTGAAATGCGGCGGTTGCGCGCCCCCGTCCGCTTCACTTGCGGCTCCCTCGCCGTCGTGCACGGCAGTCGCCGCCCAACCGACGCTTATTTGACACCACACCGCAGGCAGGCTATAATGGAAGCGCAACGTACACGGTAATCTCGGCCTTGCAGCGTACCCCTCAGCCACCCGATCACAGGTTGGCTCCCTTCGCTCCAGCAGGCGGAGGCGGTTGCCGAGAATAAAGGGCGCTCGTGCGCTCGATCAGGTCCCCGAGGACCCTCGCCTAATCTCGAGGAGGCAGCCGGTGGCGCTTCGGCAGGAACGGCGGCAGATCGTAACTCGACAGGTGGTGCCGCAACTCATCATTGCGAACACCATCCTCCAGCAAACTGCCTCCGAGCTCGCCCAAGAGATAGACAATGAACTCCAGGAGAACCCGGCTCTCGAGCTCGTGGAGCGCCCCCGTCCCTGCAATGGCGATTGCTTGGATCCCGCTACATGCCCGTGGTGCTCCCAAATTCGGCCCGAGGGACCCGCCGGTCCCGCCTCCGACCAATCCCCAGCCCCATCTGCTCCTTTAAGCGCCTTCAATGACGAACCCTCCGATGACTTCATGGGCGGATTGGAGGCCGAACTCACTCTTCAGGAACACCTTTGCGCCCTCCTCCATGCTCAGCTTCCTAGGGAAGATCATTTCATCGCCGACTACCTGGTCCATTGCCTCGATGACAATGGCTGGCTCTCGGCGACGCCCGAAGAGATCGCTGCAGAGCTCGATGTAGACACGGCGACCGTGCTGCGCATCCTCACTGTCCTCCAATCCCTCGACCCGCCCGGAGTAGGCGCGCGGGATCTTCAGGAATGTTTGCTCATCCAGCTCCGCTCCCTTGCGGAAGAGGGCAAGGGCAATCCCCTGGCGGAACAGGTGGTGCAGCACTGCTTCGTGGACCTGGTCAACAAACGGTATGGCCGCATAGCCCGCGCCCTCCACATCTCCCTTCAGCGCGCACGGGACACCGTGGATTTCATCCGCGAACAGCTTAATCCCTACCCTGCCAGCCAGTTCCGCCCGCCCTGGGATTATAATGGGCTGGGTCAGCGGGCCCCCGTCCGACCCGATCTGCTGATTACGCGCACAGAATTCGGATACGACATTGCCATTGCCGGTGCCGATCCCAAGTCCCTCTCCATCAGCCCCGCCTACCTCGCCGAGTATAATCGCATCAAGAACGGCGACACTCATCTGCCGCCGGAACAGCGCCAGCACGTCATCGAATACGTGGAGCGCGCCCATCGCCTCATCGCCAATATCCTCCAGCGAAACCGCACGCTGGAACGCATCACACGCCTCCTTGTGGAATGGCAGCAAGGCTACCTGGAGACGGGATCCAGAGCATTCCTGCGACCCGTTACCCGGACCCTGGTGGCAGAGGCCCTGGGCATCCATGAAAGCACCGTGAGCCGGGCCACCGCCGGTAAGTTCGTGCGCCTCCCCAACATGGAAGTGGTCCCCTTCAGCATCTTCTTCAACTCCAGCCTCTGCGTTAAGAAAGCCATCGAAGAGATCATCGAAGCGGAGGACCCGCTCAAGCCTTTCACAGACCAAGAGATCTCCGAGATGCTCCGCGAGCGAGGCTTCGCAGTGTCCCGCCGCACGGTAGTCAAATACCGCCATGCCATCCGCCTCCTCTCCTCCAAGGACCGCCGCAACCGGTAGAAGCCTCCTGCGGTATCCCGCCACCCCTAAACCCGGCGCATCCGGCAAGCGTATTAAGGGTAGACTGTAACTGAGGACATGCCATGAACAAATGGATCCTTCGCTGGGTGATCAGCGGCATCGCTCTGGCCATCGTCGGGCACTTGAATATCGGCGTAAGCTACGACAGCCTCACCGCTCTGGTATGGGCCACGGTGGTCCTCGGGCTTGTCAATTCCTTCATTCTGCCTCTTCTCGTGATCCTGACCCTGCCCCTGAACTGCCTCACGCTCGGATTGTTCACTTTTGTGCTCAACGCCATTTTGTTCACGGTGGCGGGGAATTCCGTTCCCGGCTTCCACGTCCACGGCATCCTGGGCGCGGTTCTTGGGCCCATCCTGATGGGGCTGCTCAGCTCCTTCCTGAACGCCATCTTCGTAGAGCGCACCGACACGGAGTGAGCCTGGTCCCGCCAATCCTACGGAAGCATCCATGCGGTTGATTGTGCTCACAGGAACCTCCGGCGCAGGAAAGACGACGGCGCTTCATTTCTTTGAGGATGCCGGATACTACGCAGCGGACAATCTTCCGCCCCACCTGCTGGAGGAGCTCGTGCGCGCCTGCGCCTCCATGAAACGTCCCCGAGTAGCCGCCGTAGTGGATGCCCGCAGCGGCCCTTGCCTCAGCGACCTACCGTCTGCCTTGGACGCATTGGCAGCCACGGGTACGGAAGTGCAGCTCCTCTTCGTGGATGCCTCCGATGAGATCCTCGTGCGCCGCTTTAAGGAGTGCCGGCGACCCCATCCTACGTTTCAGGCAGGCAGAGGCACCATCCTCGAAGCGGTCCGCGCCGAGCGTGAGATGCTCGCCGAAGCGCTGGAACGGTGCGACAAGCTCATAGACACGAGCCACCTCACGCCTGCCGGCCTCCGGGCGGAACTCGCCGCCACCGTAGGGGAACCTCTGGGCAGAGGTCTCATCGTAACCATTGAGTCCTTCGGCTTCAAGCATGGCACGCCCATTGATGCCGATTTGGTATTCGACGTGCGCTTCCTGGTGAACCCCCATTATGATCCCCGCCTCAAGCCCCTTACGGGCAGCTCCCGGGAAGTAGCCGACTTCATCCATGCGGATGCCCTCACAACGCAATATCTCCAACGGTTGGAGGAATTTCTCCTCTTCACCCTTCCCGAGTACGAGCGCGAAGGCAAAGCCTACCTTACCGTCGCCATCGGCTGCACCGGCGGCCGCCACCGGTCCGTTACCATCGCCGAAGACATTTCCCAGCGCCTCAAACAGAAAGGGTACTATGTGGCGGTGCTCCATCGAGACGTAGACCGGGAACGTCCCGCCGACGAGACCTCCCCATGAGCAATCCTCTGCCTTCCCTCAAATGGCTCTATCCGGGTATGAGGGTGAAGCGGTGGCTCGCCCTGGCAGCCATCGGCATCGCTGTAGGGCTTCTTGGCGCTTCGTTGCTCCTCAAAGGAGAGCCGGTGGATGCCTTGGCCCTCCCCAACACCCTCATCCGGTGGATCGCGCGTAAGGCAGGATTGGATCTCCATACCCATCCCGCAGCGGTGTGGGCGGGAGCAGCGCTGGCTGCCGTGGGGGTAGCGCTCCTCATTACATCCGTACAACAACTGGCGCTCTCCATCAGCTCGGCGCTGAACCCCGGCGGCGGCCGCGCCCGCATCGCCGACACCGTCTACCGCAACAGATACCTTGCCCAGGGCCCCCGCGTGGTGGCCATCGGCGGAGGAACAGGCCTCAGCACCATGCTTCGGGGGCTCAAGCAATACACCAGCAACATCGTGGCAGTCGTCACTGTTACAGACGACGGCGGATCTTCCGGTAAGCTTCAGACGCAGCTCAATATCCTCCCACCGGGAGATATCCGCAACTGCCTTGTAGCCCTGGCAGACGCAGAGTCCACCATGCTCGACCTGTTCCAGTACCGCTTCCACGGTCGCGAGGTGTCCGAAGGATTACGCGATCATGCCTTCGGCAATCTGCTCATAGCAGCTATGAGCGCCATCAGCGGCGGCGACTTCGAGGAGGCCGTGCGCCGCACCAGCCACGTGCTCAATATCCGCGGCAGGGTTCTGCCCTCTACACTCACCCATATCAAACTTCGCGCCGAGATGGAAGACGGCTCCATCCTGGAGGGAGAAACCACCATTGCCGGCGCCAAGAAGCGCATCCGCAAGATTTGGCTGGATCCCCCCAATGCGCTCCCCCTCGACGAAGTCCTGGAAGCCATCGCCCTGGCCGACGTCATCGTCATAGGACCCGGCAGCGTCTTCACGAGCGTCATCCCAAACCTGCTGGTGCGCGGCATCCCCGAGGCGCTTCACAAGTCCCGAGCCCGCAAAGTCTACATCTGCAATGTCATGACACAGCCCGGAGAAACCGACGGTTTCTCGGCTTCGGACCATGTGAAAGCCATCTCCGTGCACGTGGAGCGGCCCGTGTTCGACTATGTCATGGTGAATACAGGGGTGCCCACCTTGGAACTGCTCAACAAGTACCGGCAGAGCGGCGCAATCCTCGTAGAACCGGATACCGACCGCATCCGTGCTATGGGGTATAAGCCGATCCGCGGAAGTTTCATCAGTCAAACCGACGTGGTGCGCCACGATGCCGCCCGCCTTGCAGAAGCCATCATGAGGCTCGTTCCCAAAGGCCGAAGGGGACCGGGCATTCTCTCCTTCTAGCGCTGCCGAGGAACCGAATACTGGAGGCATTTCGATGAGTGTTCTAGCCGGGCTCGCATTAGCCGTTGCTCTCTGGACCGATCCGCCCCACCTTCCTGCTTCTGTAGTGCTGCACCTTGCCTGCGACCGCCGCACCGCAGCAATGGGACGCTCGGTGCGCATCACGGTGCGCGCAACCGATGGGCGCGGCCGTCCCGCCGCAGGGCTGCAGGTGTGGCCCTACCTGGACGGCCGCCGCTGGGGCGCCCAGTTGGTTACCGATGCACGGGGCCGCGCCACTGCATCCCTCCCCCTGCCCGACCCCGGCAACGCGCGCCTTCAAGTGGCCCTGCCGCCTGTCCCCCCCAAGCAAACAGCCTGGTGGATTTGGGCCCCTACTGTGGCGGATGGGCAGACGGTATACCTGCGGCGCGCCTTCCGCATCAGCCGCATCCCGCGCGCAGCAGAGCTTATCGCCACCTGTGACGACGCTTTCCACGCATACCTCAACGGCCGCGAGATCGCCTCGGGAACCAATTTCCAGCACGTTGAGCACGCCCTCAACCTGCAGCGCCTGCTTCGCCCCGGCACCAATGTCCTCGCCGTGGAAGCTCACAACGGCACGGGGCCCGCCGGCTTCCTCGCGATGCTTCGTATGGCGCAAAGCGCATCCCTGGCAACGGACACCCGCTGGGAGGTGTATACGCAGAAGCCGTCCGGATGGCCCGCCCCAACCACACCCGGCGAACCCGTCCACCCCATCGCCCTCGCCGGCCAAGGGGTGTGGAAAAGCTCCATCCAAGGCTGGCCGGGCATCGCTCCTGCCAATGACTTCCCTGTGGGCTTGCCCATGCCCCGGGACGCCGTCTGCTCCAATCCGGTGATCGTACGCGTTCTCCCCCGAAGGATCGTCCATCACACCGACCCCAACCACCTGGTGGGCATGGAATGGGAGCCATGGTTCACACCCCTCAACGTGCGGTGGGACACCGCCGAAGCTGTGCCCGTCCTCGGCAATTACAGCTCCTACGACCGCCGCGTGATCCGCCAGCACGCCTTGTGGATGATCGAGGCAGGCGTAGACTTTCTCTTGGTGGATTGGACGAACAACCTGTGGGGAAAACAGCACTGGTCCGAACGCGGCCCCTACGTGGATGAACTCATCCGCGGCACCACCGCCATGCTCGACGAATACGCCCTCATGAAGCGGCAAGGCATACCGGTTCCCAAGGTCACGCTCCTGCTCGGGTTGGATAACGGCCCCCAAACGACAACTACCGCCCTCAACGAAGAGATGCAGTGGGTTTACGACCATTACGTAGCAAACCCCAAATACCGGGGACTGTGGCTCTACTACGAAGGCAAGCCGCTCATCATCCCTTTCAACGGGGGAGGGCCCGCAGTGCGCAGCGGTCAACCTCCGGTGGATACCAGCCTCTTTACCGTCCGGTGGATGTCCAGCCAGCTCCAAATCAACCACCTGGATCAGCAGGGATATTGGTCCTGGATGGATGGGGTGATCCATCCCATTCCCACCTGGTACAAGGGCAGTTGCGAAGCCCTTACGGTAACCGTCGCTTTCTTCGGGGAAGGCGGCTGGACATACCCGCAGGCTCGGGGCCGCCGTGGAGGGAGCACCTATGTGGAAGAGTTTCGCACCGCCCTTCAAACAAGGCCGCGCTTCCTCATCCTGTGTCAATGGAATGAATTCGCCGGCCAGCCCAAAGGAGAAGGCTACGGCCCCAAAAAGGATCAATACGTAGACTGTTACACCCCTGAACTCAGCAATGACATCGAGCCCACGGTTCCAGGTTTGCCGGCGTACCGCGGCGACGGCGGATGGGGCTACACGTATCTGAACCTCACGCGCGCCCTAGTAGACCTCTACCACCAAAGGAATCCGGCCGACACCGTTCTGGCCGTCGGCAGCCCGGCGCCGATGCAGCGCGTACGAAGCCGCACGATGGAGGTCGAGTTCTGCAGCCTGGGTTCGCCCTCGGTGCGCTTCAATATCCGCATAGACGGCAAAATCGCAGCCGTATCCTTGCCCGGAGGGTGGGTGAAGCACGCCGTGGACCTTTCGCATCTGGCGCCGGGGAAGCACCTCCTCCAGGTCGAAACCGCCACGCCGGCCACGCGTTGGGCGATCAGCTCATCGCAGGAGGACGATCCCCTGCCCAAGCCCATCCCCGCCCGCGTGAGCGTGCCCTTCATTCTGGAAGCCGCTCGGAGGTAATCGCCGCTCGCCTGTAGAAACACAAGGAGCTGCCAATGCATCGCGCCTCGTGCAGAATGGGGAGGGTTACGCCATGAACCTGAATATCAAGTGGCGCCTGAGCGTCATGATGCTGCTGGAATACGCCATCTGGGGAGCCTGGGCGCCTGTCCTCAGCGCGTACCTGAGCAACCCGCCCAGCAAGGGTGGGCTGGGCTTCGATAATGCTCAATTGGGCGTCATCTACAGTCTGCTGCCCCTAGCAAGCATCATCTCTCCCTTCATCGCCGGGCAGCTTGCCGACCGCCAGTTCGCCACCGAGCGCTTCCTGGGAACCCTCCAACTGCTTGGAGGCGCCGCACTTCTGGTGATGGCTTCCCAGAAGCAGTACGGCGGGATGATCCTCTGGATGATGATCTTCTCCCTTCTGTACGCCCCCACCCTGGCCCTCACGAATTCCTTGGCCTTCAGCCATATGCGCAACTCGGAGAAGGAGTTCGGCGGCATCCGAGTATGGGGAACCATCGGATGGATCGTGTCCGGATTGTTGCTGACACTCTTTCGGAACAGGTTCCCGCACCTCACGCCCCAGGGCATGAGCGACAGCCTCTTCCTCGCCGGCATCATGGCCCTCCTCCTGGGCATCTTCAGCTTCAGCCTGCCCCATACACCTCCCAAGCGGGAAGGCGTCAATCCTTGGGCTTTCTTGGACGCGCTTCAGCTCCTGGAGAACCGCAACTTCGCCGTTTTCGTAATCATCTCCTTTGTTGTGGCCACAGAGCTGCAATTCTACTACGTGCTCACCGCACCCTTCCTTGAAAAGCGCATCGGCATTCCCGGTGCGGACGTTCCGGGCGTTATGACCCTTGCGCAAATCGCCGAAATCGTGGTCATGGGAGTGCTTCTGCCCTTCCTCCTCCCGAAAATGGGCGTGCGCAAGACGATGGTGGTGGGCATTTTGGCCTGGCCCATTCGATACATCATCTTTGCACTCGGCGCCGCCATGCCGCAGCTCAAATGGCTCGTGGTGGCCAGCCTCACCCTCCACGGCTTTTGCTACGTGTTCTTCTTTACGGTGGGCTTCATTTACGTGGACCAAGTGGCTCATGCGGACATCCGCGCATCAGCTCAGAGCCTCATCGCCCTCGTCGTTCTGGGCATCGGCAGCTATGTCGGAAGCTACTTCACCGGATGGATCGGCAACGTCTTTACCGATCCCGTCACAAAAACCACCAACTGGACCGGCGTGTTCCTGGTTCCGTGCGGACTAACCATCGTATGCGCCATCGTCTTCCCGCTGCTCTTCCGTGAAAGCCGGGCTAGGCTGGACGTGGCCGCAGAAGCCTGACCTTGGCCGAAGCAGCCGCGGCAGCAGCGATATAAAGGGAACCCTTCCCCCCGTCTACGGGGGCCGCACAAGGGAGGCTCTCCCCCCGCCTGCGGGGGGAATACAAGGGGGGGCTCTCCCCCCGCCTGCGGGGGGGAATACAAGGGGGGGCTCTCCCCCGTCCACACCGGCGAC
>JBMFSQ010000043.1:0-9155 GCA_049967475.1 Chthonomonadales bacterium
GTTGTATGCTGGAAAGCAGCGTCGGCATAGCATTTTCGGCATCTGTTGCCTGCGGAACCGGAGCCTTTGACTATGTGGATCTTGACAGTCACCTCCTGCTGGATGAACCGGATCGGAACCCATGGTTCATCCAGCACGGAGCGACCCTCGTGATGACATCCTCCTCTTCGGCGGGGAAGCGATAGCTGCCGGGGAGGCTCCGTCGGCACACCGAGTAACGAATTGCTGCGCCGGTAACGTATAATGAGGATGGCCGCGAGAGCGGCGCAGCGCCATGAATTACCGGGTTCCCTACAAACAGCGCACGCTGGCACGTTTGGTGGCACTCGCCCTGCTCGTATTTGCATCGAGCACAGGGACGCAGTGGCGATGCCTCGACGGATCACCCTGCCCATTCGGCGGACCCCGGGGAATGCATCATGCCGCCAGAGCGGCCGCATCGAGCCTTTTGGTGCCGGCCTGCTGCCGCCCCACGGCCCTACAAAGCGGCGCCTCCAAAGCATCGCACATTGCTTCGTTGGCTGGATGTGTCCTCCACGTATCCGAGCGCACGATGCTCGCCACGCAACACAATCCGGGAGTTGACGCTCCCGTTGCGGTGCTCGCTGGCGCCCCAATGCATCCCGGCCTGCGTGTCGTCAGCCGGTTCACGGCAGCCGCACGGCCCCGCCAATGGAACCCCCCAAATCGCGGTCCCGACGCGGGCCGCGCCCCTCCTGCCTTGCTTCACTGCGCCTGAACGCGCGGAACCTTCCTAGATAACGCCTGTGCGATAGGTTGATTCGCGGATGGCGGCGTAGGTTTTGCGCCAATCGCCGCGGAACCATTCTTCACAGCGGGATTCTTCGGTCAGGCTACCTTCCATATCATTGAGTGCGCTCTATGCTGCTCCAAACGGCGGCGTTCAGTCGCACAGACGAGTTCGTGACCATCAGTGAGGCACACCATGAGAACCATCCTTGGCTTTTTACGGCACCATGCATGGGGAATTCTGACACTTGTAATCGTGTTCCTGGCAGTTCATTGGGCGGTCGTGCGGTACCGAAAGCCGGGCTCGATGACGGTAATCGAAGCTCAGGCGATGGACATGAGCCAGTCCGGCACACCCTTGGGTTCGGCCCCTGTGGCCGTGGAAGAGGTGCACGCACGCCTGTTCACGCCCTCCGTAACCTACACGGGCTCGGTTGCGGCGTGGAACGACGAGGAGGTGTATCCGCGTGTCACGGGCTGGCTCACAGCGCTCTACGTATACCCAGGTGACAGAGTGCGTCTTGGGCAGATCATCGGCCGTTTGGACAGCGTGGAGCTCACATCCCGTCTCAACGAAGCCGAGGCTGGGGCTGAGGCCGCACAGCACGAATACAACATGTCGTCCGCAGAGCACCGCGAAGCCGTGGCGTCCAAGGATGCGGCCCTAGCAAAGTTGCGCGGTCTGCAGAGTGCCCTCCAGGAAGCACAAGCCCAGTATGCCGCTTCCCAAGCCACGCACGAAGCTGCCCAGCAGGAGCGTGAGGCCGCCCAGGCATCTCTTCGCGACGCCGAAGCCAATGCGGCTGCCGCACAGGCCGATGCCGAATATTGGCGCAAGGAGATCCAGCGGGAGGCCAGACTGCTCAAAGCAGGCGCGGTTTCTACGGAAGAGTACCAACGGGAAGAAGCGCAATCCAAAGGGGCCGAGGGGCGTTTGGCGCAGGCGCTTGCTGGGATATCCGAAAGGCGCGCAGCCCTTGCCGCCGCCGGCGCCCGCGTGCGCCAAGCCATGGCCGACGTTGAGGCCGCCCGCGCCCGCGTAGCCCAAATGCAGGCTCAGATCCAGAGTGCAAAGGCCGAAGTGCAAGCAGCATCTGCGCAGGTTGCCCTCAACCTGCACCACACACTCCATAGGGCTGCCGCGCTGAGGCAAGCCGAGGCACAAGCCCGAACGGCTTCCATCGTGCGCGGCTATACGGTTCTCCGTGCAGAGCAGGACGGCGTGGTGACGGACCGTCTTGCAGCTCCAGTTACTCTGGTACAGCCTGGAATGCCCATCCTGCGCATCCGCAATGTGGATCGGCTTCGGCTCCAGGCCCAAGTAGCTGAAGCCGATCTTGCAGGCATCCGCGTTGGGAACCCGGTCACCGTAACGTCTTTGGCCGATCCGACCCTGCGCTTCCATGCGCGCGTTACATCCCTGTTCAACGCTGCGAATACACAAACGCGCACCGTAACCGTAGAAGCCGTGATCCCCGGCCGAGGGAGCCGCCTGGTGCCAGGGCAGTATATCGTGATGCGCATCGCCACGGGACCGACGCGCAGGTTGATTACGGTGCCGCTACCCGCTGTGCCGCGGGATGTGGATCAGAGGCCCTACGTGTGGACCGTTGCAAGCGGCGGTCCGCAGGGGAAGACGATTTACGCTTGTGTGATGCACCCTGAGGTTCAATCGGACAAACCCGGAAAGTGTTACAAGTGCGGTATGGATCTGCAGCCCACCAAGAAGGGCGGCAAGCAGGTTGCCCACCGTGTGTACGTCACCCTGGGTCCGCAGAACGGAGGGCGCATCGTAGTGGAGAACGGCCTCCACGACGGCGATCAGGTGATTTACCGCGGGCAGGAATTTCTCAACGAAGGGGACCCAGTGGCACCGACGGCGTGGGGAGCCACGGGCCCGAAGGTGCTGCCGGAGCCTTCCGGTGAGATGCCCAATATGCCGGGAATGAAGATGCCCAGCGCGCCGCAGTCCGCGCCGTCGCAGCAGCCGATGAATATGCCCGGCATGCCTTCTTAAGAGGCCAAACCTCAACCGAGCATGCCGAACATGCCGGGTATGGAGATGGGAGGCAACGGCCATGGCGCACACTGACCCGCAACAACCTAGTCCGGGCCACGCGCCGCGCATCATCGGCCGCCAAGCAGGGACCGGCTTCAATATCTCCCGATGGTCCATTGACCATCCGTACATGATCATCGCATTCTATCTGGCGATGATCGTCCTCGCCGTCATTGCCATCGGCTTCACGATGCCCCGCCGCTTCATGCCGTACGTTCAAAGCCCCATGATCGGGGTCGTCACTATGATGCCCGGCCTCTCCAGCGAGGAGATGGAAACCTACATCTCCAAGCCCATCGAGGAACGCCTCGTGAACATCCCGGACGTGCGCTACATCCGATCCGCGTCCCAGGAAGGCTTCAGCATCGTGTCTCTGGAGTTCCCCTACGGCACGGACATGGACAAAGCGCTAGTGAACGTGCAGGCGCTCCTCAATGTGATCCAGGCGGACCTGCCCGTCACCGGAGCCAACCTCAAGCCATCCTGGGTGCTCAAGATAGACCCTCTAAACCTTCCTGTATTGTCCCTCGCTCTAACGGGTGACCGTCGCTGGGACATGAAGAGCCTACGAGAGCTGGCCGACAACCAGATCACCAACCGCATCAAGTCTAGCTCCCCTTTGGTGTACACAGTGCAGGCATTCGGAGGTTATCGCCGCCAAATGCAGGTGATCGTGGACCGCAAGAAGCTGGCGGCCTTCGGTCTCTCCATCCTTCAGGTGCGCAATGCCATAGACGGCCAGAACGTCGCCAAGCCTGCTGGGACGCTTACGGCAGGCAGCAACGAAGACACCCTGCGCACGGACACTTTGGCGCGCGACCCGCAGACATTGACGAACTATCCCATTGCCGCAGTGGACGGACGCATCGTTTACGTGAAGGACGTGGCGCGGGTGTAAGACACGTACTACGAGCCCCGCAGCGGATATCACCACTATTACCGAGAGGAGCGCGGCGCCAAAGTGGGCCCGCCCCACGTGGATCCCGCCATCGAAGTAAGTGTCCTCCAAAGCCCTGAGGCTTCGTCCCCGATCGTGATCCGTGCCGTCATGGCTGAAGTGAAACGCCTGGAGCGCGATTATCCTGGCATACACTTCCGCGTAGCCTATGACAACAGCCAGTTCGTAGGCATCTTGATGCGCAACATGTTCGAAGAGCTGGGCATGGCCATCCTTCTTACCGGCATCGCCGTGCTTTTCTTCCTCGGGAATTGGCGCGGAACGTTGATCTCCATGACGGCCATCCCCGTGTCCCTGGCGATGGCGTTGTTGGCAATCATCCCCATGGGCATGACGCTCAATTCCAGCACGCTCATCGGCCTGCTCCTCTCCATCGGCCGACTGGTGGACGACAGCATCATTGATGTCCACGCAGTGGAGCGGCACCTGCGCATGGGGAAGACGCCCCGGGATGCGGCTGTAGACGGCATTACCGAAGTGCGTACTGCTGTGGCTGCCTCTACCCTCATGCTCTGTTTGGCCCTGGCGCCATTACTGTTTTGCGGCGGCATTGTCCAGTTGATGTTCGTTGGCCTGGTTTGGCCCATCATCTTCGGGCTTCTGGCTTCGTTCCTTGTGTCGCTCACGCTCACGTCGCTTATGGCAGCCCATCTGCTGATCCCCCATTCCTCGCCGCAATTCCAGCGCGAAACAGGTTGATGGATCTACCGCAGCCTTCTGGGGCCATTCCAGACACTTCTGGACCGGATGGAAGCAGGTTACGCACGCCTCATCCGATGGATGCTGGATAACCGCTTCACGAACCTTGCGCGCATCTTTGCTACGATCATCATCGGCTTCGGCTTCTACTACTTCATCGGCAGTGAGATGATGCCCCTGGCAGACGTCGGGCAAGCCTACCTTACGCTCGAAATGCAGCCGGATATGAGTTACGCCGCCACAGAGGATGCCGTGAAGAAGCTGGAAACCATCCTGGCGAAGTATCCCGAGATCGTCAATGCCTCCATCGAGATCGGCTTCGAAGGCGGGCCTGGCTACAGCTCCGGAGCCTATTTCAACGGCTACTTCATGGGTTTCACCAATGGGGCTCAGGCCATGCTCACGCTCACGGACAAGAACGAGCGCAAACGCGATATATGGCAGGTGATAGACGGCATCGTGGCCGAAGCCGACGCAACGATCCCCGGCATACGGCTTACGCCATGCACGGAGGGTTCACCAACGAGTTCTTCCGGCTGGAGAACCGCCGCCAGTCCACGATCCTGGTGCGCTACGATGAAGCCGACCGATCCTGGCCGTCCGATTTCGAGCTCATGACCATCACTTCTCCGGATGGGCGGCAGGTGCCGCTTAAATCTGTGGCGCACCTCGAATATCAGGAGATCCCCACACTCATCGAGCACGACAACTTCCGGCGCGTGGTGAGCGTCATGGGGTATTACCGCAAGGCAGATTACCGTGGCCCCCTGGCGAACCCGGCGCACCCTGTTACCAATCGCCCGTCCATGGACGTCGGTATGGACGTCATGATGCGCGCCCAGATGCAGTTGAACTGGCCGCCTGGGTACGGCATCGAGATGCGTGGAGACATGACGCAGATGATGGATAGCTTCCGTCGCCTGCTGAATGGGCTCGCGCTGGCAGTGATCTTCATCGTCTTGGTGTTGGTTGCCCAGTTCCGCGGGTTCCTGCAGCCCCTCCAGATGGTTTTCTCCCTGCCGCTGGAATTGTCTGGGGTGTTCCTCTTCCTGTGGCTCACCGGTCAGGCATTCAGCACCGTGTCCATCATGGCCGTAATCGTCCTGACCGGTATGGACATCACTACGGCAATCCTGCTGATTGACCTCATCGTGCGGTATCGGGAGGAAGGGGTACCGCGCAATAAGGCAGTAATCGAGGCCTGTCCCCAGCGGCTCCGTCCGATCCTCATGACGTCCGTCATCACGCTCATTGCCATGGCACCGGTGGCGTTCTTCCCAAGAACGGGTATGGACGCCTATTCTCCCTTGGGCACAGTGATCGTAGGTGGGCTCATCGTAGGGACGGTACTCAGCCTGCTGGATATTCCCATCATGCATACCCTAGTAGACGATCTGGTGCGTTGGTGGATGGTGCACATCCGCCGCCGAGATCCTGCTTCGCTGCCGCCCATTGAATGAGGAGGTTCTTCATGACACGTACACCCAAAGTCGGTGGCCGGCGTTCGTTGATGGTTTTCGGGCCGGGCACGATTGCGGCATTGGCCGTCGGGGGGTTTCTGGTGGTCGCCGGCCGGCTTGTTCAACCTCCACTGCAGGACAAGGCAGCCGGGCGCGTAGTGTTCCAGGCGGACGCAAGCGGGAAGCTGAAGCGGGTGTCGGCGCCTGCAGCAGACGCTATTGCGCAGCCGCTGTGGAAGCCGGAGCCCAACACCTTGCTGGCTCAAAAGGCAAGGCTTCACCTCACCAGCAGCCAGTTGCAGCAGATCCGCGCGGTCAACGACGCGTGGCGGCGCCAGAAAGCCGACCTCATGGAAGCGATGAACCGTGCAGTTGCCGCAGCCAAGCCTTCCGGAGCTGTGTCCGCTTCTCAGATTTCGGCGGGGCTCAAGGACTATTCGGATTTGTCACGCGAGTACAACGCCCGCCGGGAATTTGCCTGGCGCATGGCTCTGGCGGTGCTCAAACCACAGCAGATGAAGAACCTTGCGCGACTAATCGAGAGGGGAACCCTTAAGGAGACACATCATGACTAGTCGTCGGTTTTCCATAGCGAAATGCGGCGTCGGAACGTGCATCCCTTTCTGCGTCTGGGTATCCCAGGCGTTAGGATGTGCCCAGCCGCCCGCCTTCAAACGCGTGAACGGGCCACTCTCGCTCAAGGAGGCAGTCACCATAGGATTGAGGGAGAGCCCGGCCGTCCATGCGGCGCAGTTTGGGCTCACTACAGCTCAGGCCGCCACACGCACCGCGCGAAGCATGACGCAGCCGCAGCTCTCCTTTAATAGCTACTTCACGTTGGGCAGCATGAGCAACATCTTCGGCACATCCCCCAACGTGACGCCCGTGAACACCCTTGCTGTTACGCCCAAAGCCTTCACAGATCAGAACCTGACGTTGATGGCGCCGATCTATACAGGGGGCCGCCTAAGCAGCCTCGTTCGGGCGGCAGGAGCTGCCGCGCATGGAGCTGCCGAAGACCTTTCTGAAACCGAAGTCGAGACCGCCTTCACAATCAAGATTGCGTATTACCGGGGGCTGCTGGCCGAAGAACTCGTAAAGGTGGCCCAGGCTCGACTGGACGCCACGGAGGAGCTCGTCCGCAACGCCGATGCGCTCTTTCGGGAGGGGAAAGGCATCGAAGCGTCCCTACGCCGAGCCGAGGCCGAACGGGCCGACGCGCAGCGTGAGCTCACCACAGCGCGAAACAACGCCGCCAAGGCACTTTTGGACCTCAAGACTGCCATGGGAGTGAGCCTCGATTCCGGCGTCCGCCTAACAGATGCCCTTGCCTTTGTGCCGCTGCATGCGGATCCGTCTCAGGCGATTGCCGAGGCACTGAAGCGCAGACCCGCCGTGCGTGCGGCGCGTGCGCGGTTGGCCGCCGCATCAGCCCAGGTAGATGCTGCCAAAGGTTCTCTGTCGCCTCAGGTGTACGGAGCTGCCATGGCCGATGCATTCAGCTCCAAAGCTATGGGTACAGGATCCGGCTACACGCTGGGCGTCGTCGTGAGCTTTCCCCTGGTGGACGCGGGGCAGCGCCGCTCGGAGGTGTCCGGCGCGCAAGGAGCCAAGCTTCGCGCCGAAGCCGAGGAGCAAGGAGTGGAGCTTCAGGTGACGAACGAGGTTCGCCAAGCATGGCTGGATGTTGTCACCGCGGAAGAGAACTACCATTCTGCGGAGAGCGCACTGCGCTCCGCGGAAGCGGCATATGCGGTAACCGCCCTGCGTGTTCAGAACCAGAAAGGCATCCAGGTGGAGCTTCTGGACGCCATCGCCGCCCTTACACGCGCTAGAGCCAATTTAGCCCAGGCTCTATACGACCATTCTGCGGCCCGCGCCGCGCTGCAACGAGCCATGGGTGAAGATGGGGGATCCTAGCCGGCTTTGCCTTGTGAGAGGTCCTTCCGCCCCGGCCGATTGCAGGAATGGCAACTCCTGGGGGTAAACTGGGTGTTGCACCCGGCTTCACCGGGCGGCAGGCCATGTAGAGGAGGCGCATCCATGCGGTTTGAAACCCTGGCGATCCACGCTGGGCAGGCTCCTGACGCAGCGTACGGCGCAGTGGCGGTCCCCATCTATCAAACGAGCACCTTTGCATTTCGCGGAGTGAAGCAACCGGGTCCCTATGATTATTCACGCAGCGGCAATCCCACAAGGGCAGCCCTCGAAGAATGCCTCGCTGCGCTCGAGGATGGATCGCGGGGCTTCGCCTTTGCTACGGGCATGGCGGCAGAGATTACCGTGCTGATGCTCTTCAAGGCGGGGGATCACCTGGTGGTGCACGACGATCTCTACGGCGGCACGTATCGTCTCCTCTCACGGGTGCTTGCCGATAAAGGCATCCAAGCGAGTTACGTGAACCTTCGAGACCTGGATGCGGCCCGGGCTTCCATCCAGCCCAACACCCGGGCGCTGTGGCTGGAAACTCCCACCAATCCTCTCATGAACCTGCTGGACCTAGGTGCCCTTGCCGCTATTGCCAAAGAGGCATCACTCCTCACCATCTGTGACAATACGTTCCTTTCACCCTACTTCCAGCGGCCGCTGCAGCATGGCGTAGACATCGTGATCCACTCGACAACGAAATACATCAACGGCCATTCGGATGTGGTGGGCGGAGCAGCAATCGTTCGGGACGATGCGCTGGCCGAGCGGATTGCCTTCCTCCAGAACGCCATGGGAACGTGCGCGGGACCTCAAGATTGCTTCCTTGTGCTCAGAGGCATCAAAACGCTGGCCGTTCGGATGGAAGCCCACAACCGCAATGCCTTGGCTCTGGCCCGGTGGCTGGAGCGGCATCCGGCAGTATCGCAAGTACACCACCCCGGGCTCGAGACACATCCGCAGCATGAACTCGCCCTTCGCCAGATGACCGGCTTCGGTGGGACCTTTTCGTTCCGCCTGAAGGGCGGCGAGGCGGCTGTGGACCGCATGCTGAGCCGCCTGCGCCTCTTCACTCTCGGCGAATCGCTGGGAGGGGTCGAATCACTCATCGAACACCCGTGGACCATGACGCACGTGTCCATGCCCGAAGATGTGCGCCGGCGGGTAGGCATCACAGAGGACCTCGTGCGGATATCGGTAGGCATCGAGCATATTGACGATCTCATCGCCGATATGGAGCAGGCACTCGCGCCGGCTTAGGAGGCTTCACGCACGACGCTCAACGCCACGCGGAGAAACGGCG
>JBMFSQ010000043.1:9255-19348 GCA_049967475.1 Chthonomonadales bacterium
ACGGCGTGGCGCGTGTGCCAGGGGACAGCACGAACCATCCTCCGGACGAGGCGCGGGGCACAGGGAAGCGTGGACGCGAGGCTCTAGCGCGCTGCGGCCGCGATGACGGAAGCGAGATCGTCAACGACCTCATCTACCACGGACGCATCGGGGCCTTGGGCCATGATGCGGATCACGGGTTCCGTTCCCGACGCCCTCACCGAAAGCCATTCGCGCCGCCCAAGCCGTTCATAGGCCCGCTCAATAGCCTCTCGGACACCGGGACCCTCCTCCCATCCGTCGCGGTGGTGCACCCGCACGTTTCGCAGCTTCTGGGGCAAGCGTTCCATGACGGCGGCTAATTGGGAAAGCCTCAGACCCGAGCGTTTCATCTCCGCCAGCACCCGCAATCCGGTGATGATGCCGTCGCCTGCGCGGCTCACCCTAGGGAACAGCAAGTGGCCGGATTGCTCTCCGCCAAGGGCTGCCCCTGTGGCTTCCAGCGCTTCGGCCACGTAACGGTCTCCCACGGCTGTGCGTATCAGGCGAATGCCATGACGCTCCATTGCTACGTCTAGTCCTGCGTTGCTCATCACCGTAGCCACGACCGTGTCGTTGGAAAGCTCGCCGCGCTGGCGCATGGCAATCGCACAAAGCGCCATCATTTGATCGCCGTCCACAACCTCGCCGCGCTCATCGCACATCATCACACGGTCGCCGTCTCCGTCGAAGGCAAGTCCGGCATCGGCACCTACCTCCCTCACTGTTTGGCAGAGGCTGGAGGGATGCGTAGAGCCGCAATCCAGATTGATGTTCGTCCCCGAAGGCTGTGTGTGGATGGCGGTAATGCGCGCTCCTAGATCGCTAAAGACGCGTGGGGCGATAGAACATGTTGCTCCGTTGGCACAATCCAGAACCAGATGGAACCCGTGCAAAGGAAATGGGCTGCGCGTGTGTAGGAAGGCGAGATACGCGTCAACGTATTCTGGGTGATCTTCCACCCGGCCGATCTGCCCACCCTTGGGACGAGGAAGGCGGTGCCACCGGCGCATCGCACGCTCGATCTCGTCTTCGAGGGCGTCGGAAAGCTTGCGTCCGTCCGGCCCGAAGAACTTGATGCCGTTATCGTCATACGGATTGTGGGAGGCCGAGATGACGGCGCCTGCAGACGCGCCCATCTTCGTTGTAATGTAGGCGACCCCTGGGGTAGGCACAATGCCGACGTTCTGCACCCGTACGCCCATGGAGGCGAGTCCGGCTGCAAGAGCCCCCTCCAGCATATCTCCAGAAATGCGGGTGTCCCTGCCTACCACCACCTGTGCACGCTGCACATGGTGCGTCAGCACGTAGGCCGCCGCCATGCCCAGCTTGAGCGCCACAAATGCCGTCAGTTCCTCGTTCGCCACACCGCGGACGCCGTCGGTGCCGAAGCCGATGGCGCGCCGCGTCATGAGTTCCTCGCCACTTTCACCATGGTGGGGCGCAGCACACGGGAGTGCATCATGTACCCCTTCTGAACCTCGTCTACCACGGTGTTCTCAGGATGCTCGCTGTCGTCAACGCGCATCACCGCTTCATGAAGGTTCGGATCGAACTCCTTGCCCAGCGCTTCGATGGCTTCTACGCCATTCTTCTTGAGGTACTCCTGCATCTGGCGCAGCGTGAGGGCAACTCCGCCTACCAGCGCTTCGTAGCTATGCGTCTGTTCTGCGGCTGCCAATGCCCGTTCCAGGTTGTCGAGGATGGGCAGCAGCCCCAGCATCATCTCGCGGTTGGCGAACTGAACGATCTCGGACCGCTGTTCATCTGCTCTGCGCTTGTAGTTCTGAAAGTCGGCCAGCGCCCGCAGATGCAAGTGGCGTTCCCGCTCCAGTTGTTTTTCCAGCTCCTGCACGCGCGCCCGAAGCATGGCCAGCTCCTGTTGAAGGGCCGCTGCAGGTTCAGAAAGCTCAGGCTCAGGCCCTTCCGGTGCGTTCTCCGGTTGCGCCGGTGCACCCTGGACATTCTGCGCTGTGCTGTCGAGATGATCCTTGTCGGCAGACGCCGCGTGATCCTTATGCGCTCTGTGGGACATACTGTTCACTCCCTCCCTCAACAAAAACGGTGTTCACGCCATGGACCGGGCCCACGCGCCCCCAACAGGCGCGGAGCGGGGGACTGAACACCGCCAATCAAACATTCTATCCAAAACTATGATGCGTAAGCAGGGCCGACAAGTTCCTGGCCATCCAGCCCACCGCCCCAACGGCACGGCCGTAATGCATTCGGGTAGGCCCGACGATCCCGATATAGCCGGCAACCCGGTTGCCGATGAAGTAATTGGCCGTTACGATGCTGCAATCGCGCATGGCCTCAATTTGTCCCTCGGAGCCGATGAGCACCGTAATATCATCGCCGAGCAAGGTGCGGCTAAGGATCCGGTACAGAACGCTGCGCTCCTCCAGAGCGCTTAGGAGTTGTTCGAGCTTCGTAACATCGTGAAACTCCGGTTGCTTTAGGATCTGGCTGGCCCCTTCTATGAAAATACGGTGCTCGCCCAAAGCCTCGGCCACGTCCACGATTGCTTGGAATATCGGTCCTAGAAGCTGCCGAAAAGGCTCTGGCATGGAAACGTCGCCCGGCCGCCGCATCCTGATAATGTCGTCCAGGGATTTTCCCCCCAACGCGCGGTTCAGGAAGTTTGCCACCCTTTCGAGGTCCCCATCCCCGGGGGACCCCGGCAGATCCACCAGGCGGTGTTCTACCTCACCATTGGTAAGCACCGCAACGACGATCGCCCGCGACGGTGTCGCCCGCGTCACGACAATCTGATGCAGCGACGCCGAGGCCCCAACCGGCGGAGTGGCGAGGCTGGGATATTGCGTTACGCTCGCCAACAAACGGCAGGTATGATGAAGGATATCCTCTACGGGCGATCCGGTTGCATCCCGCACATCCGCCGGCGCAACGGCCGGCATATCGGCGAAGGATGGGCGCGGCATCAGCCGATCTACGTAATACCGATATCCTCGTTCGGTAGGAATGCGCCCTGCCGAGGTATGGGGTTGCGCGAGGTACCCGAGCTCGGACATCTCGGCCATCTCGTTGCGTACCGTAGCCGACTTGCAGCCAAAGTCGTAGCGCGACGCGAGCCATTCCGAAGCAATGGGATCTGCGCGCTCCACGTAATCGTCTACTATCGCCTGCAGGATCCTGCCCTTTCGAGCGTCAAGCGCCACCTCGAACCTCCTGCGTGACACTACCTCTAGTTTCTAGTATGCCTAGACGACCTCGCCATTGTCAAGGTGCGCCCTCCGTTACGGATCGAAGTCCCGCGTGTTGACCAGTGTTCTGCGGCCATCGTACTGGGGCACCGCCGGGTTGTGCCGCTCCAGGTAGCGCAAGATTGCATCCAGCCGCCGGATGCCGGTGTCTTTGCGGTTTGCAACTTTTTGGAACTCGGGCCACGCCGCCATGTAACTGTTGGTAGATCCATGGTATATTCGCTCATCCCGGATGGGCTCGCCGGCGACGGAGGCCTCCAGCAGCGTATGCCCGCGAACCTTGTAGCGGATGCCGCTCACGGCGGGCCGAGTGCGCGCCAGGATCTCCTTCAGCTCGCTACCCGTGATGTCGAAGGTTACGATTGTGTTGGAGAACGGATCCAACTCCACGACGTCTTCGTAGGTGATGGGGCCTTTAGCGAGGTTCGCTCGAACGCCGCCGATATTCTCCAGATCGAAATCCGATCCCACCGCTTCGCGCACCGCATCCGCCACCAAATGGTAGTTCGCATCGTCGTGTTCGGTTTCCGCAAAATCGTCTGCGGCATTTCCTACGACGCGCCCGTACTTATGAGCGATAGGCCGCCAGTAGGCGGCAACCACCTTTGCCACGTGAGGATCCTCGGGAACCGAAGAGGTCACCGGGATGAGCTTGCCGAACGATCGCTGGATCCGCCAGCCGCCCGCGGCGTCTCGAACCAGGGCGAGATCCAACTCACCCAGGGTTCCTGCCCACTGAAAATCCTGGACGATGAGTGTGCCGCGGGTATAGCCGGGCTGCGTGGAGGCTACAAACACTGGCCCATCCAACAGGGTGTGGGAATGCCCGCCTACGATCACGTCAATGCCCGGCACTTCACGGGCCAGCCGGCGGTCCACTTCATACCCCAAGTGCGTCACAGCGATTACCAGGTCCGCTCGTCGGCGCAACTGGGGAACGAGGCGGCGCGCAGCAGCAAAGGGATCTTCTATGACGATCCCCTCCTTGGCGGCACGGTAGTTGCGCGTGTCGGTGGTGAGGAGGCCGAAGAAAGCGACGCGCACGCCCCGTATCGTGCGCACAACATAGGGACGGTAGAGGGATTGGCGGGTGGCTCCCACCGCGGTGTTGGCTGAAAGGATGGGGTACCGCGCCTCGGCTATGAGCCGCCGTACCTGGGCTAGCGAGTTGTTGAATTCGTGATTGCCCGGGCATGCCAGATCATACCCGGCGGCGTTCATCGCCGCGACATCTGCATCCCCATGGTATTCCGTGGAGAATGCCGTTCCATCGCAGATGTCTCCGGCGTCAATCACAACCACTGCGCGCCGCTGGTCGGCCCGGATGCGGCGGATGAGTGTGGCGCGCCGGGCGATGCCTCCGATATTCCGGCGGACTTTCAGCTTGGCCAATGGAGACTTGGCGTCAAAGCGTTCCGGATAGCTGTAGGGCAGTAGATGGCCGTGGGTGTCGTTGGTGTAGAGCAGCGTCAGCTTGACGCTCTTGAGCGGCGGCGGGGTGGGCCGGAGCGATGCTTCGAGAGCAGAAGCAGGAATTAACGATACAATCGCGAATAAGACACCGGCAGCACCCCAGCGGGCGGCGTGAGGCATGGCACTAGTCCTCCGGTTATGGACAGAATGGATAATCGGAACCTTTTCCATTGTAGCGTATAGCGGGAGCCTAGCACCCTTCTGCACGCGGTCAGGATCCTTGGGTTCCTTGCTATCCGTATAACTCAAGCGTAGGCTATGGGGCAGGCACCGGATCTACGAACGGAGTGCCACAGCTCTCCAAAGGAAGAAGCAGACGCGCACGTGCACCCATACCGCACCAAGGTTGGCAGGAAGGACGGGCTCGGGCTACGACCAGGCGCAACAGGCGCCGAAAAGGACAGGAGAATGGTACGCAGAGCAGTAGTCTTCAGCATCGCCGCACTCTTGGCGGCAAGTGTCGCCGTGGCAGGTGCGCCGAAACAGGGCAAGCCAAAGGCCAAGGCAGCCAAGGTTGTAGAAGTGAAAGTGTGCCCCATGGACGGAATGAAGGCCATGGGCACCATGGGCGGCGTCGAGCGTGTGGGAAATTACAACGTGCATTTTTGCGGGAAAGAGTGCAAGCAGGCATTCGACAAACTCTCTCCCAAAGAGAAGATCGCCAAGGTCCAAGCAGTGCTCAAAAAGTCCGCACCTGCTCATCCTGCAAAAAAGAAGATGGGGATGGGCCCGGGGCATTCCGGAGCAACGCTCGTGTCCCTGGAGTATTGTCCGATGACCGGCGAGAAGGTGAAGGGCGCGGGGGGCGGAAGCGTCGTCTTCGAGAACTATAAGGTAAACTTCTGCTGCGCCGGATGCAAAGCCCCCTTTGAGAAGCTGACGGACGCACAAAAGCGCGCCAAGATCGCCGCGGTGCTTCACAAAACCGAATAGAGGAGCCGGCGAATACTGCGGCGCACATGCCTGCGGTCCTGGTGATCGCTTGCCAGTTGGTATCGCCCGCCTTCTGCGCTGGGCCCAGACGCCGCATCCGAAAGAGCAGGGTCGCTGCAACGTCGTGCACAGCCTGGTGCGCGGGTGCCTTTTGCACCACGCAAGCTGCGGCGGCGCTCCGGATTGCGAGAACCGTAGTCGGGCCTCCGGCAGCGGTAAGCTGGGTGTGTCTTTGTTTGAAGCCGCGACACCCGTGCCCTCTGCGCAGTTAAGCCCTGCAGGGCACGGGTGGCTCTGCACCCGGCTGCTGCGCGCCAACGAACGGTGCCCTGAATCTCAGGCGACAGCATGCTCGCACTCCGGCATTGGCCGCTGAATGAAAGTTCTCTTCACATTCGAAAAAGGCGAAGAGGTTCGGTGGCTGGGTCACCTGGACATTCTGCGCACGTTTGAACGGGCAATCCGGCGCAGCGATCTGCCCGTCATGTTTTCAAGCGGCTACAACCCTCGCGAGCGCCTGTCCTTTGCTTCGGCCCTGGGCGTGGGAGTAACAGGCTCCCGCGAATTGGGGCTCTTGGAACTTTCGGAGGAGGTGGATCCAGACGAGGTGGCGGACGCGCTCAATCGAGTTCTTCCTCAGGGCATCCGTGTGCTTGACGCGAAGGCGATCTCCGACGCAGCATCCCGCAATCCGTGGGAGCGGTATCAATGCTCGGAGCTTGTCCTCGTATGCGTTCGGCCCGGAGGCGTGTCGTCCGCAAACGCTGGCCGCGCCATCGAGCAGATTCTTGCCCGCACAAGTCTCCAAGTATCCACGGAAACGGACCGCGGAACCCGAACCCGCGACATTCGGAGGTTCCTTCGGTGGATACGACCCGCAGCGATCCAGGGCGATACGATCACCTTTTCTGTTGGGGTAGCATTGGGGCAGGAAGGAAGCGCTCGTCCTGCCGAGATTGTTGCTGCGCTCGCCCAAGGATTGGAAGGATTGACCCTTCGACGAGCCCACCGGGCGGCGATCCTGACGGAGGAAGAGTGCGCCCGGCGCGCTACGGCGGAGAAGCACGGCGCACAAGATGAACTGTTAACATAGGAGGTTTCCTGAATTGGCCAAGGAGATCCTCGTCAATGTAGGGGAGCGGGAGACGCGTATCGCCGTCGTCGAGGATGGCCGGCCGGTGGAGTTGCACATCGAGCGTGAGGAACGTGTCGTTGGGAGCCTCTACAAGGCGCGTGTGTGCAATGTGCTGCCCGGAATGGATGCAGCCTTCGTGGATATCTCTCTGGAGCGCAACGCCTTCCTCTACGTAGGCGATGTGCTTCCTCAGGCAGACGCTCTCTCGTCGCGCCTCAGAACGGGTGACGCCGAAACCGCATCGGACATTGCCGACGACGAAGAAGACATTGAATCCGAAAAGCCGTCTGGCGAGGAAATGGTCCTCGATAGCCTGGGCGGCGCGGAAGCCGACATCCCGTGTGGATCTACACCGGCGTCTCTTCACGAACGGGAAGCAGGGGAGCCCTCGTCTGCCGGACGCAGACCCGGGCGGCGTCGCTCCATCAGCCGGAGTGTGCTCCGGCATCAGAACATTCGCGACGTGCTGAAAGTGGGCCAGGAGTTGCTCGTACAGGTGATTAAAGGCCCCCGAGGGACGAAGGGAGCGCGCGTGTCCACACGCATCACGCTGCCGGGGCGCTACCTCGTTCTCATGCCCGATGCCGATAATGTGGGAGTGTCCCGTAAGATCGAGGATCCCAAGGAGAGGGAACGGTTGAAGCGCATCGGCGCCAACCTTCGGGAACCCGGCTTCGGCATCATCATCCGCACTGAGGCAGAGGAGAAGACGGAGCAAGAGCTCAGAGCCGATCTCGACTTTCTTCTCAAACTGTGGCGCCAGATCCAAGACACCTACCGCAGGGTGAAAGCACCAGCCCTCGTTCACGCAGACCTCACGCTCGTCAACAAGACGATCCGCGACATTTTCGGGTCCGATGTAACGCGCTTGGTCATTGATGATCCGGAAGAGTACGAGAAGGCGAATGAATTGCTGGACATGGTGTCACCCAAGCTTAGGGGGCGTATCCACCTCTACTCCGGCGAGGAACCCATCTTCGATCATTACAAGATCCAGCCGGAGATCGAGCGGCTGCTCAAGCGCAAGGTGTGGCTCCGTTCGGGAGGCACACTCGTATTCGATGAAACCGAGGCCCTCACCGTTATTGATGTCAATACCGGCAAATTCGTAGGCGGCAGCAATCTCTCGGAAACGATCCTCAAGACCAACCTGGATGCCGCCGCAGAAATCGCACGTCAACTCCGCCTCAGGGATATCGGCGGCATCATCGTCATTGATTTTATTGATATGAGCAATCCCCGCGATCGGCAACAGGTGCTCCGCGCTTTGGAGGTGGCCCTCAAAAAGGATCGCTCCCGCACGAAAATCTCCGGCATCAGCGGGCTTGGCCTCGTGGAAATGACGCGCAAGCGAACTGGAGAGACGATTACCGCCTTCCTGAGCGAAATGTGCCCGGTGTGCCAGGGACGGGGAAAGTTGTCGTCCGCAGAAACCGTGTCCATCGAGCTCGAGCGGGAATTGCAGCGCGTAGCGGGCAAAGCAGGCAGCGACAAGCTCGCTTTGTTCGCAACGTGCCATCCGGACGTGGCGGAACTGCTCGTTGGTCCTGATGGGGACACAGTAGACCGCGTGGAACAAGAGATCGAGCGAGCCATATATGTGCGCGCCAAGGCCGACGCACACTTGGAGCACTTCGAGGTTATGGCGGGCAACCCAGACGAATTCGACAAACAATTCGGAGTGTACCGGAGGGCCCAGGTTGTAGACTGCCGGGTGGCGCGCTCGCTGGCGTCACCCGATGCAGGGGCTGTTGCATGGGCGGACGGGTACCTCATCCAACTGAGAGGCGACAAAGCATCGCTTCAGCGGTATCTGGGCCAAATGGTGAAGGTGAAGATACTGGAAGTGCGCCGGTCGTTTGCTTTGGGGACGGTAGTGCCGGGCTCAAGCCGGCCGCTTGACAGAAGTCAAATCCTGTGACATAATCCCGAGGCTCTTGCGCGAGATGGCCAAAACCTTTTCGGCCTTCAACCCACCGATTGCCGAGGGTCCCCGGAAAGGTCCGAATTCGTGATCGGTTGCCAAGCGGCACATCCGGCAAGATAGGTCTCTTTACCCATTGGCGGCATACTCCATCGGGTGCGTTCGCCCCTCCGTTTGTGCGCCCTTTGCAGCACGGCATGAGTGCGGCCTTGAGCGCTTTTGAGAGGGCGGCCATTCCGCCCCGCGCTGAGGGACGGTGCGTAACCGATGCACGCACATTGCCGAGCAAGGGTTTTCGGGTTTGCGCAGCCCGCTGAGGTCGGAAGCCTTCACGGAGCCTTGTGCGCCTAATGGAGCTGTTGTGCTGCGCCCTGGCGGGTCACGCCCTGAATGGAAGCGATCGGGCTTTGCAGTGCGCGCGGGAATACGGGTGGGAGTTGGGCGCAGTAGCGCGTGCGCGCCCGCAGAACAGGCCAGGAGGGAACGAAACGTGTATGCAGTGATCAGGACAGGCGGCAAACAATATTGCGTCCGCGAGAAGGACGTACTCGAGGTAGAGAAGCTGGAGGGTGGGGAAGGGCAGACCGTCGAGTTTACGGACGTGCTTCTGGTATCGCACGATGACCGATTGAAGGTGGGAACGCCCAGCGTGCCCGGAGCGCGGGTTACAGCCACCGTCCTCGCCACCGAAAAAGGGCGCAAGGTTCGCGGGTATACCTACAAGCCGAAGAAGAACGTTCAGAGGCACTATGGCCATCGCCAGTGGCACACGCGCGTGCGCATCGAGGCAATCCAGGTATGACCGGCTTCCCAGAATTCCCGGGTTTGGCCTAGGCACGGCATCCGCGCGCATGGCGGCATGGCGGAACCCGCCGATCGTTCCGCCGATAATTGAGAGGGTGGGGGTTTGGCCTATGTGCAGGCGTTTCGCTCGGCGCGGCCTCCCCAGGAGTTTCGGGTTTTTAGGAGGGATCTATGGCACATAAGAAGGGCGTCGGAAGCTCACGCAACGGGCGTGACAGCAACCCGAAGATGCTGGGTGTGAAAGAATTCGCCGGCGAGCGCGTTCGCACCGGCGCCATATTGGTGCGGCAGCGCGGGACTCCGTTCCACGCGGGCAAGAATGTGGGTGTAGGGCGAGACCACACCCTTTTCGCACTAGTGGACGGCATTGTGCATTTCGAAGGTCCCAAGGACCGGCGCCGGGTCAGCGTCTACCCGGATGCCGGCGATGCCGCAGCCGAGGGGGAGCCTTCTGTTAATGAGGTTGGATAGTCTTGCTCCCGCGTTTCACCCTCCAACGGGCGCGAACTCGGAGGCGCGGTTGCGTATCCGCAATCTGAGCGGATTGACCCTAACTCGGCAAGATGCGTGAGCAGGATTGCC
>JBMFSQ010000044.1:0-17814 GCA_049967475.1 Chthonomonadales bacterium
CCCGAAGCCGCTTCTGAAACTCCCGATCTATCCCCAACACCTCCTCAGCCTGTATGCAATGCGTGAAGAGGTCGTGGATAATCTCCAAGTCCATGGTGGCGCCGTAAGTAAGCTGAGACACGACGCCGTTGGGCATGCGGAAGGAGTTCTCCGGCGAATGCGAGGGATTGGTTACCAGCCATCCGTGCTCCGGTTCGGGCACGAGGAAGTCCAGCATAAAGAGGGCGGCCCCCTTCAACAAGGGGTAACTTCGCTGGAGAAAGCGCCGGTCGCCGCTGAAGGCGTAGTGTTCCCAAATGTGCTGGCAGAGCCAGGCAGCGCCCATAGGCCAGATGCCCCATACTCCGTCCGCCGGGGTGGTAAAGCCCCACACGTCCGAAAGGTGATGAACAACCCATCCCCGGCAACCATAGTGAACCTTGGCAGTCCGCTCGCCGGACGGCACGAGACCCTGCATGTATTCGAAGAGCGGCAGATGACACTCGGCAAGGTTCGTTACCTCAGCCGGCCAATAGTTCATCTGCAGGTTGATGTTGGTGTGGTAATCGGAGTTCCACGGGGCGTGCATGTGCTCATTCCACAGCCCCTGCAGGTTGGCGGGAAGCCCTCCCGGCCGCGAGGAGCTGATGAGCAGGTACCGTCCGAATTGAAAGTAGAGGGCAGCCAGGCCGGGATCATTGACGCCGCTGCGCACCGCCGCCAAGCGCTGGTCTGTGGACATGGTGCTGCGCTTTTCTACAGGGATCGGATTGGCGATGCGCAGGGTCACCCGTCGAAACAGCCGGCGGAAATCCGCCTGGTGCCGGTCTTTCATGCGGTAGTAATCCACGGGCAGAACGGCATCCAGGGTCCTCCGGCACAGATCCTCGGGGTTCTCCTTGCGGTAATCCGTAGCGGCGGCGATGAGCAGCAGCGCCGAGTTGGCACCTCGGACTTCCAAGGCATCCCCCACGGCCTCCACGCTTCCACCCGTGGGGATTACCAGCACGTGGCATTCGAAGCGCATTCCCAGGCTTTTCTGAGCGCCGGGCGGGCGATCTTCCACCTGCCCTCGCAGTATGAGGCGGTTGTTTCCTTCCGTAAAGGCCGCGGCATCCTGGGCGCGGGTGATGCGGATGCGCAAGTTCACGCGTCCCCGCAGATTGCTGTTGAAGCGCAGAGCGATTACCTGATCCGGCGCGGAAGCGAAGGCCTCCCTCGTGAAGCGGGCGCCGCCCAACCGGTAACTCGTGCGGGTGACGGCGCCGTCCAGATCCAGTTCACGGCGGTATTCTTCTGCGGCGCCGGGATCGTGGCCGGTGGAGATCCAGAGATCTCCCAAGGATTGATAGGATTTTACGCCGCGAGGGTTGCCCAGCAAGTACTTATCGGCCACGGCGGCAGCTTCGGCGTTGCGCCCTTCGAAGATGAGGCGGCGCACTTCGGCAAGGTGCGCCAAAGCCTGGGGATTCGTGGTGTCCTGCCGATGCCCATCCCAAAGGGATTGTTCGTTGAGCTGGATGCGCTCCTCATCCACGCGCCCAAAGACCATGGCACCGATGCGGCCGTTGCCGATGGGCAGCCCCTCGTTCCAATCCGACGCTGGAGCGCGGTACCAAAGCACCAGGGGCTCTGCCCGTTGCACGGGTGGAGAGGCCAATCCCAAGTTGGATGCCAGCGCCGCCATGGAAAGAGCCATCGCCAGGATGCCTCCTGCTCGCTTCATATTCGGTTGGTCTCCGCGCAGGTTCTATTCCCACAAGCGCTTGCCGGCGCGGCCTCCCAACATCTCGTGCGTCTCGGCAAGGAGCTGGGGAATGGGCAGGTGCAGCGGGCAGCGGGGCAAGCATTCGCCGCAGTTGGTGCAGAAGTCACCTTGAACTCCGGGGAACCAGTGGTCCGCTCCGCCTATTCGAGCGCCGGTATCCGGATCCTTCCGGGCAAAGAGGCCGTAGCGGAAACGTCCAAAGTCCGTCATATCGAATGCCTTCACCAGGTTGCGCAGGCGCAGGATCTCGGGAATGTGCACCTCTTCGGGACAGGGGAGGCATTCGTGGCAGAAGGAGCAGTACGTGGAACCTATACCGAGCAACTGTGCATCCAGGCGCGCGATGATCGCCTCTTCCTGGGGAGTAAGGGGACCATCCACTTGAGCCATGGCCAGATGGGCATCGAACTCGTGGGGCCTCGCTGCACCCAATGAAAGGGTATGCACGTGGGGTTGGGAGAGAAGCCACCGCTGGTTGATGCCGATAGGTGTGTAGGGAGCGCACAGTTCCACCAGCTTCGCCGGCGGATTAAAGAGTTGGCCTCCTTTATCCGTGGGCGAGATAATGAAAACGCCCATATCCTTCGATGCGGCAAGCTCCACGGCCGGCCGGTTCCGACGGTTCAGAGTGTAGTAGTGCAGGTTCACGGACTCGAACTCGCCGGTATTGATGGCATCTAGGATTACCTGCAGAGGAGCGTGTGTGGAGAAGCCGACATGACCAACGATGCCTTCCTCCACGGCCTTGCGCACCGAAGTGAGGGACCCATCCTTCTGGAGGGTGCGCTGCAACAGCTCCGGTGTGTTGATGCCATGGATGTCCAGATTGTCTACCACCTGTACCCCCATGCGGTGCATGCTATCGTCCAAAGCTGCTCGGAACTCGTCGGCAGTGGACGTTGGGGCGATTTTAGTGGTGAGGAAGAACTCTTCCCGCCGAATGACCCCTTCACGCAGCGCCGCCCCGATTAGGTTCTCACTCTCGCCGTAGCCGCGGGCGGTTTCGATGTGATTGATGCCCACATCGAGGGCTCGGCGAAGGGTTGCAAAGGCACGTTCCCGATTAGCCTCGGGATGCTCACCAGGCTCCGGCGGGATCCTCATGGCGCCAAAGGTAAGGACGGATACGTCGAGACCGGTTTTACCGAAGCGGCGTTTCAGCACGATGGACGGCTCCTGTTTCCAGATGCGTTACCCATGCCGGATGAGCGGACTGGCCGGGCAGATCATACACTGGGGAAGATGTCGAATTCGCGGGGCAGGTTCTCTATTCGCCTGCGGATGGCATTCAGGAAGGAGGCGGCGCCTACGCCGTTGGCGATGCGGTGATCGAATGTAAACACGACGATGGCTGTTCTGCGGAAACCCACACCTCCTCCTTCGTGTACCACCGCTTGGTCGAAGGCTTCACCCACGAAAAGTGTCCCCACAGCGGGCGCCACAAGCACCGGGATCCCCCGCCGCACGCGTTGGGCTGCCATGTTCGTAATGGTGAGCTGTATCGTGTCCGACGCTTGATCCTCCCCCGCTCGGGCCCTCAATACGGCCTGGGTGTAGGCTTCGGTGAATTCCCCGAAGTTCAAAGCGTCGGCAGCGTCAATCCGGGCCATAACCAGCTCGTCGCCGGGTCGGGCCACAGCAATGCCCAAATTCAGGTGACGGTATTCCCGGCGCGTGTCGTTTCCGAGCAGCTCGGACCGAAACTTAGGATGGGAGCGGGCCGCCTGGGCGACACTCCACGCAAAAAGGAGCGACTGAGACGCTCGCCGCACTCCGCGCTGCCTAAGGCGCCGCCGCGCCTCTTCGATGCCGTCCCAAGCCATATGGACTTCCAGTGTCCCGGGAACGACACGCTGCGCCCCGTGATTGAGGCGTGCTATCAGCGTACGCTGTGCAGCGGAAAGCGGCGCATCGGTGAAGCGCGCATCGGAGAGGGTGACGGGCTGACCTTCTCCACTCGTTGCGAATTGGGCCAGGAAACGGTCCACGTCGGCGGGCATCACACGATCTACCGACGAAGCCAAGGCGGCCAGATCCTGGTCGGTGAGACCTTTCTCGCGGGCGTACGCCCGCGTACGAGGAGGGATTTGGCCGGCGCGCCCATCGGCGGGCACTCCGCCTTGCGGCAGGGAAGCCGGCACCCCGACGGGACCTGGAGGAAGGTTTCGCGGTTCATTGCCGGCCCCGTCGCGCACAGCGATGCGGCCGATGACCGCGCCGATGGATAGTACCTCGCCTTCAGCCGCCGACCAGGCTTCGAGTACTCCGGATGCCGGCGCCTCGATTTCCATCACGGCCTTATCCGTCTCCATCTCGAAAACGGGTTCATCCTTAGCGACTTCTTCGCCCGGCTGCTTCAGAAAGCGGATGAGCCTCGCTTCCTGCAGGCCCTCGCCCAATTGGGGGATGCGTATTTCGATGCTCTTCATGGGTTCCTGCGTGATGCGTCTTCCGATGGCTATTCTACTCCATAACCGCGCGAAGGGCACACAGCACCTGATCTATGGAGGGAAGGACCGCGTATTCAAGGCTCGGGCGGAAGGGCACGTGCACATCCCGGCGAGCTACGAGCTGCGGCGCCGAGAAGAAGGAGGCCCATCGGCGGGGGTAGGCAGTAAGCTCCGCAATCACCGATTGCCCAAAGCATCCCGTGCGTGCATCCTCATCAATCACCACGAGGCGCCCCGTCTTCGCAACCGAGGCTTCGATGCCTTCCCAATCGCAGGGAGCGAGCGTACGCAGGTCCAAGAGTTCCACGGAAATGCCTTCCCGCCCGGCCTGTTCCGCCGCCTCATGGGCGAGCTCCATTCCGTTACCCCACGCCACCAGCGTCACATCGGTCCCTTCCCTCCGTACTGCACAGCGGCCCAACGGAACGGGTTCCCATTCTGCCACGGATAAGCGCTTGCGGAAGATGTGTTTGGGTACCAGAAACAGCGTTGGGTTCTTCCCATGAATAACGCTCCAGAGCAGCCCGGCAGCATCCTGGGGCGTCGAGGGAACCACCACCTGCAGTCCTGGGATGTGGCACCAGATGCCCTCGTTCGTCTGGCTGTGCCATGGGCCCCCGCCCGGAAGATAGGCGCCGGAGGGAGCAATGAACGTGACGGGACACTGCCATTCTCCGTTGGATCGCCAGGATGCCGTCGCGACCTGGGTCACGAGCTGGTTGAAGCCTGGGGAGATAAAGTCTATGAACTGGATCTCGAATACCGGCCGGTACCCCGCGGAGGCCAAACCTACTGCGGTTCCTATGATGGTTGCCTCGGCCAGGGGGGCATTCACCACTCGTCCGGGATAGCGGGTGCTGAGACCTTTGGTGAGCCCGAAGACGCCGCCTTTGGGATCCTCTACGTCCTCACCCATTACGAGGATGGTGGGGTCTTCCGCCATGGCAGCTTCCAGGGTGCGATTGATCGCGACCACCATGGTCGTGCCGTCCGGGGCAGGAAGGGGCGGCGCTTGGGGATCGGGAGGCGGTGATGCGAGGCAGGATGCGGCTTCATCGGGATCCGGATCAGGCGCCTCTTCCGCGCGGGCGTAGTCGGCCTCTACGTCTTCGGCGGTGCGAGTGCAAAAGGCTTCCCAATCTTCCAACCGGAGCTCTTGCCGCGCGATGAGGCGATCCCGAAGGTTGAGAATAGGGTCGCGAGAGGCGATTTCCTGGAGCTCCTGGGTGCTGCGGTACACGCGGTGGTCATCGGAAGAAGTGTGCGGGGCAAGGCGGTCCACTTCACACCACAGGATGGTGGGGCCGCCGCCGGATCTGGCCCTAGCAATTGCCTCGGCGCCTTTTGCGAAGACTTCGTAGGCATCCCGGCCATTCACGCGGACCACATATTCTTCGTTGATGATGCGCAGGCGATGGGGATTGTGGCGCAGGGTGGAGGTGCTGATGCCGTAGAAGTTGTCTTCCACTACCATCACGAGGGGAAGCGCCTCCTGCACTGCGAAAGCCACGGCTTCGAAGTATTCGCCCTGACGGATGGCCGCATCCCCCACGCAGCAAAGCACCACTCCGCCGGTATCAGCCAGCTTCTGGGCCCAGGCGGCGCCGGCGGCGGGAAGACACTGCGAGGCCGTGGGAGTGGCTACTGAGAAGATCCTGAGCGCGGCGGAGCTGAAGTGGCCGGGCATTTGCCGGCCTGCGGATGAGGAGGCTGCCTTGCCGAAATAGGCCAAGGCCAGCTCATAGTTCGTAACGCCCCGGGCCAGGCAGAGCGCCCGGTCCCGGTAGTAGGGGAAAAGGCAGTCCCTAGGTTCCAGCAGATAGGCCAGAGCAGCGATCGCTTCGTGGCCCATTCCGGCCACGTGGAACCATCCGCGGCTCTGGCGCAGGAGGATCCCCTCGCGCCGATCCCCTTCCCTGGAAATCTGCATGATGCGCAGCAGATCTAGGGCGGGCAGCGATGTATGGGATGCCCGAAGGGCAGGCTCAATCGTCAACAGTGCAGCTCCTCTGTGCGCGGCGCGGCAAAGCGTCACGCTGCAGCGCCATTATGATGGCCGGCGGCGGGGCTGTCAAGAAGCGCGCGGTAACCGCAGAGACCGGCTATTCGTGGTTCTCCTTGCGGATAGGATCTACAATAACGCCGTCGAAGATGGCTGCGTTTGTCTTAACGCGGCATCCTTTGCCCACAACGCACCTCTCCAACCACGTGTCGCGCATGGCCACAGCTCCATCCCAAAGGATGGACTGTTTTACGACAGCGCCCTGCTCCACGGCGCAGTTATTGCCCAATACCGTGTTCTCCAGAACCCGGGCGCCGGCTTCGATGCGGCAATTGTTGCCGATCACTACAGGATAGCCTATCTCGGCGGAAGGGTCAATCTCTACGTTCTCGCCGATCCACACGTACTTGCGCACCTCGGGCATGGGGAAGTTGATGGCCACACGGCCTGCAAGCGCGTCGTAATGCGTTTGCTGGTAAACGGCGAGGTTGCCCACATCCTTCCAGTACGCCGCCGTAAGATGGCCGTAGAGGGGCCGCTTCTGTTCCAGCATCTGCGGGAAGAAGTTCTTGCCGAAGAGATAGAACGTGTTGCGCGGGATGAGGTCGAAAACTTCGGGCTCGAAGATGTAGAAACCCGTGTTCGCCGTGTTGGAAAAGATGATCTCGCCCTTGGGTTTCTCCAAGAAACGGGTGATGCGCCCCTCTTCGTTCATGAGGACGATGCCGTACTCCGAGGGATCATCCACGAGCGAGAGCGCGATGGTGCAAAGGGCTCCCTTCTCCCTATGCGTCCGCAGCATGCGGCTCAAGTCTATATCCGCCAAATCATCGCCACCCACCACCAAGAACGTGTCGTCACGGAAGAAATCTTCCACACGCTTGACGCTCCCGGCATCGCCCCAAAGGCGGTCCTCCTCGGACCAATGAATGCGGACGCCCCACTTCCCGCCATCGCCGAAGTGGGCACGGATTTGGTCGCCCAAGTAATACAGGTTCACCATGATCTCGGTGAAGCCATGCTTTGCCAGAAGCTCCACGATGTGTTCCATCACAGGCCGGTTCACGATGGGAACCAGGGGTTTGGGCAGGTTGCGGGTGAGGGGATCCAGGCGGGATCCCACCCCGGCGGCGAGGATCATGGCCTTCATGATATACCGCTCCTATCTATCGAAGGTGCGGATCAGCTCCGCTACGTACTCCAGTTGGTCGCGGCGGAGCTCAGGATATACAGGGATCGAGAGGACTTCGGTTGCTGCCTGTTCGGCATGGGGAAAGTCTCCCAGCCGATAGCCTAACCATGAATAGGCTTCTTGCAGATGAAGCGGGCGGGGATAGTAGACGCCTGCATCCACGCCATTCTCCTTGAGGAATGCGCGCAGTTCGTCACGCCTGCTATGCCGGATGGTGTACTGGTGGTACGTGTGATAGGCTCGTGCGTCGCAATAGGGCACTACAGAGCACGTGTCGCTGAGCAGGCGGAAGTATTGCTCGGCGTTGGCGCGCCGGTGTTCATTCCATTCGGGCAGATGCCTGAGTTTCGCGCTGAGTATCGCCGCCTGAAGGGCGTCGAGGCGGCTGCAATAGCCTACCTGGGCGTAGTAATAGCCGCCCCCGCTTCCATGGAACCTTAGGCGGCGGATGCGGTCTCGGATGCTCTCATCATTCGTAAGAACCATGCCGCCGTCGCCATACGCTCCAAGGTTCTTGGTAGGATAGAACGAGAGGGTTGCTGCACCGGGGAAACTGCCCAGGGGCAGATTGTTGAAGCGGGCCCCAATGGCTTGTGCCGCGTCCCAAATGATGGCGAGCCCGTGCTTCTCGGCCAGGGAACAGAATGCGTCGCGGTCCGCCATTTGACCGTAAAGATCCACGGGCATGATGGCTTTTGTTTTGGGCGTAATGGCAGCCTCGGCATGTTCCGGGCAAAGGTTGAAGGTGCGGGGGTCAATGTCGGCGAAGACGGGGCGGGCGCCGGCTAGGGCAATGGTCTCTGCGGTAGCCACGAAGGTAAAGGGTGTCGTGACGACTTCGTCGCCCGGCCCGATGCCGAATGCGCGCAAAGCCAGCAGAAGCGCATCCGTGCCGGAGTTGACGCCGACGGCGTAGCGCGCACCGGAGAAGTCCGCAATCTCCTGCTCGATTTGGGCGACCTTCTCGCCAAGGATGAATTGGCCGCTTTCTACCACTTCACGGATGGCGGCATCTATTTCGTCTTTAATGGTCCGATACTGGGCTGTTACGTCTCCGAGCGTAATCCTCAAGCGCTATGTCCTCCGCCGGTTCCTACAATCTGCTGCCCCGTTCCACCACGCTGCCACTGGCAAGCACAGCTCCCCCGCGTGATGTAACCTCGTCGCCGATTGTTACACCGGCATCGGAGATAAGGTCCTGGAGGTCGGCGTGCCTACCTACCGCCACGTTGTCCAATATTATACATCGGACCAGGCTGGCGCCCGCTTCGATGCGGCAATTGGCTCCCACGGACGTTGCTGCATCAAGTTTGGCATCCGGTGCAACCTCAGTACCGGGCCCCACGGCAGCGAAGGGAACGGAGGTGTACACCGCGCCGGTGAGCACGGCGCCATTCGCAGCGAGGTATTGATCCGGCCGCCCCATATCGAGCCAGAACCCCTCGGGGGCAACGGCAAATACCGGGGCTCCTTCCTGGATGAGGGCCGGGTAGGTCTCCCGTTCGATGGACACGGGCCTACCTGAAGGGATCGAAGCCACGACATCGGGCTCCAGCACATAGATGCCTGCATTGATGTAGTCGCACTCACCGGTCTTGGGGCCGGGGCTGAGGGCGATGCGCTTTTTCTCGGCTTCACTGGGCTCGCGCCAAGCGGTAACGCGGCCCTCTGCATCCGTCACCACGACGCCGAATGGATGCGGCCGTTCTACAGCTCTCAGGGCAATGGTCGCCGTGGCCCCACGCGAATAATGGAAGGAAAGGATTTGCCCCAGGTCGAAGTCGGTCAATATATCCCCGTTGAAAACGATGAGCGTGTCGGGCGGCGCTGCGGCGGCTGCATTGCGGATTGCGCCTGCGGTTCCCAGCGGCTCGTTCTCAAGGGCATAGAGCAGGTGCACCCCGAAACGGGAGCCATCGCCGAAATGGGCCTCGATCTGTTCGGCCATGTAGTTGGTTGCGAAGATAATCTCCGTGATGCCGTGCCGCCGGAGCAAATCCACCTGGTATTCCAGAAACGGCCGGTTGGCAACGGGAAGCAGGTGCTTAGGTCTATGATGTGTCAGGGGCCTCATGCGGGTTCCAAAGCCGCCTGCTATGATGACGCCTTTCATCCGTACCTCTTTTCACTTAGTCGCTAGCCGGAATATCAGATTGCGGGGTAATCCCGCGCAGGGAAGCTTCCAGCGCCTCGCGCACCCGGGCACCGAACTCCTCATCCGTTGCCGCCCAAACTGCTTGCGCCGGGAGATAGCTATCGAAGCCGCCTACATCCACCCGCCGTTCCGGAGCCGCCAAGGGCACTGCCCAGATCTCGGCATCTCCGTTGCGGATCCAATCGCGAACGGCATCGGTGAGCTCAATTTCACCCCGGGGGCTCGGTTGCAACGCACGCAGCCACCGGAAGATATCAGGCCCCAGGATCCACCGCGCAGCCACCACGTAGTCGCTGGGCGCCTCTGCAGCCGACGGCTTCTCGACGATATCCGCAAGGCGGAATGCGCCGGACACGGCTGAAGCGCCCGCAGAAGGAGCCAGCACGCCGTAGCGTGACACGCGTTCCCGCGGCACTCGTTCTGCCAAAACGGCCCCACACCAGCCTCCGGCGGCGGCCGCTTCGGCTAGCCGGGCTAAAGGGGGTTCGCCGCGCGGCGAGGCGATGATGCAATCGCCGAATGCCACAGCAAACGGTTCGTCGCGCACCCACTCCTCCGAATAAAGAAGCGCATCGCCCAGTCCGCGCATGGTGGGCTGCACTGCATAGTCAATCCGGATGCCATGGTTCTCACCGTTGCCAAGATGGCGCCGGATAATCTCCTTGCCCGGGCTTACAATGATGAGCGCTTCACGGAAGCCGGATGAGTGCGCCTCGTCTATCACGTGTTCGATGACAGGCTTGCGGCCAAGAGGAAGCATCTCCTTGGGCAGTGCCGTTGTGAGCGGACGGAGGCGCGTGCCCAGCCCGGCAGCCGGGATGACAACGCGCTCGGTGCGGGGTACGCGGGTGGCGCTGGCGCTCATGGACATCGTCGTCGAATGATGCTCCGGCGGGCGCTTTACCAGCGCCGGTCGAGCCCATGATAGCAGATTCCGATCCACGGTGTCAAACGGTACTGAACCTTGCAGAAGGCTTTGCGAACCCAGCCGCCCCTGTCCGATTGGGCAAGGAGCAGTTTCCCAAGCCGCCTTTGCTTCGGACATGCTTTGCCGCCGCATTTCAAGGATGTCGCAGAAGGGATCCGTCGCCGCCGAAAACGCGCTTTCCTCAGCCGCAGGTGCAGCGGTACGGCAGCCGTCCCGTTGCACCCCAAAGCGGGAACCGTAGGCATCCTTGAAAGGCAACCCTTGCCCGCGGCGCCACGCCGAGGTCAGCCCTGGAAGCACAGCATTGCCCACGCGGTGCCCGAGCTACGCGGGGGTACAATCTTTGCCTGAAGCCTCCTTCGGCGCCATGCGTCGAGATTGGATCCGATGGGAGCCCCGAGGCGCACATGAACCGACACGATCTCTATTGCTTCGCCAGGCGGTCCGCCGTGCTTGCTTGCGCCGGCTCCACGCTGCTGGTCCCCTTGCGCGCATCGCCCCAACACAGGGTTGATGGCGCCGCGGCTTCTGCGTGGAGCATCCCAGCTCGCTATCGCGGGATGCTGGTGACACACCGCCTGCGCTACTTTCCGTCCAAGCTTCTGGCCCTCACCTTCGACGACGGTCCCGATCCCCACATTACTCCTGCGATCCTGGATGCGCTGAAACTTCACCATGCCAAAGCCACATTCTTCGTGCTGGGCCGAAACGCGCAGCGCTTTCCTCATCTGGTGCGCGCGGCGGTCCGGGCAGGGCATTGTGTGGGCAGCCACAGCTACAGCCATCCCGCGCACACGAATGCTCCGCAGGCAGCCATGGAGCTGGATGCCACGCGTGAAGCGATCTACAAGGCGGCGGGTGCGGCGCCGACCGTCTTCCGGCCGCCCTACGGCATCACACGCGGGGAATTGGCCAAGGCAGCCCGCCGTCGCGGATACGCGGTGATTACCTGGACCATCAGCTCAGCGGACACGCGCCCCATATCGCCCCAACAGATTGCCCGCAACGTGATCTTTACGCCAAACCCCGGTGATATTGTATTGATGCACGACGGTGGCGGGCACCGTGCCACCGCTGCCGCTCTGCCGCTCATCCTGCGCGCCCTAAATAAGCAAGGATGGCGTTTCGTAACGGTGCCGGAGTTGCTGCGGGCTTGGGATCAATGGCAACGGCGCACGTCTGTTCGCCGGCCCCTGGCGCCTGGCCGGTGACGCGTCAGTCACCCTCCTCGAGCAGATAGAGGAACGCTTCAGCGGCGTGCCATGCATGCGGGGAGCACGTCCGCTTCGCGGCAAATTCAGGAGCGACACGGGCCATACCTCTATAGTCGGCTTCGCTGGCGTCGGCCTCCCACGTGAGCGGATAGTCACGATCGCTTAGCTTGCCCGCCTTGTTCCCTGCATAGTGGCTCGAAGCCCACCCGAGGTACGGGTAGCGGGGGTCTGCAGGTAAAGGCTGCCCTGGCAAGTCGTCGTCTTTGTATGCCCACCAAAATAGGGCGGCATATGAGTCCTGAACCTTCGGCACGATATACGGGTCCGTCAAACCCAACGATTTGAGTCCATACTTTGCCCACTTGGTCTGGTATACCGGGTGCGCGGCAAAGTCGGTGCGACCCTCAAGATAGCGGTTCTTCTTGAATTTGTCCATCTCCCGGAATACTTTCGGCACCAGTGGGTGGGAGAGATCAGACACCAAGGACACGAGGTACAAACATTCGCCCAGGTTGTCTGGTTCGGTTTCGTTCTTGTTGTTCCGATCGAAGGGTTCCTGCAGGGAGAGGATCCATTCTGCAATAACCGGAAGGTTGCCCGTCTTTTCGAATGCCATAGCCATCATAGCTGCGTCGCGGTACCACGGTCGCTCGTATACGAAGAAGTTTGGAAGCGGTTTGCCGTGGAGCACGTTTACGAGCATCTCCTGGTGGAGAACGCGAAGAAGCAGACGGTGCCGATGTCCGGCGAACTCCGGAAGTCTAACGCTTCCCTTGGCGATTGCATGCTTCTGCCCGCGGTCCTGCAACCAGAGCGCCTCTTCGTCTTCCCAAATGAACGCGTATCGGGCATCTCGGCTGCGTATCGCTACCGTATACTCCGCAGGAGCGATCACCTCATCTCCCAGGGTCCATGCGTAGACGACTTCCCCTGTGGCGGCTTTAATCAGCTTTCCGCCCGTGTATGCGAACTTTTCGCGCGGACCCATACCGAAGAGGAAGAAGTTGCCCCGAGGCAGTTCGTATCTGCCTCCGTGCGCTTTCGCGACGCGATCCAGGGCCTTGCTGTAGCTGCGGCGGTTGGCGAGAGCCTGCCACCAGCGCGACGATGCATCGTCGTTTGCATGTGCCTTAATCGTCATACGCCGCCTCTTCTGGGGGACATGCAGCGTGTGCCGGTCGATGGTAATTCCTGCGCCTTGCCGCTCTTCCAGCGCACGCGCACCATGGCGCATCCCTTCTCGAGCGGCACATCCAGATCCAACCAGCGGCCGCAGCGGGACACCCGTACTCTCGCCGGAGCTGAGCGGCCGGGAAGGACGGCATCGGTCTCCAGATAGCGAGCCGAAGCAGCGGGGACGCACCGCAGGCGGACGCGCACCCGTTGGGCCGATCCTCCAAAGACCACCGGCAGGACGAGGCCCTGAGGAGTATGAAATGCGTTTACGAGGGCGCGGCCTTGCACCACCGCTACGGGATGGGGCGTAAGCACCCACTTCTTCCCCCGCATGGCATCCAAGAGCGGGCCGTAGCGGCGGTACCAATCCTCGGCCCAAGGGTTCGGAAGAATGGAATGGTCGTTCCCAGGGTATGGGCACATGGGAAAGATGCCCATGTAGAGCAATCGCTGGAAGAACTCATCGGGCCGCGGCTTGAGATTGCTCTCATCCGCCGTCCAGCCGATGACGGGTTTGCATATGCCGAGCAATCCGTCCTGGTTGATGGAGGCAGGATGGTACGTGAACTCGTCAAAGATGCCGTCGGCATAGCGCAGGATTTCCAAGCGCTTCACATGCATGTTGCAGAAGATGGTTTTACCTGCGCGATGCATGAGGGGCCCGAGGCGGCCCATGATGCTCCGCCAAGACACCATCAGCGAGCGGGCCGGCCCCCCTTCGAACCAGGACACTCCATCGTCGGCGCGGGTATTGTAGAGGCGCAGCCAATCCGTCCGATCAATGCAAATGCCGGACGTGGCAGGTGTCTTGGCGAGGTGACGGCGGGCCTGTTCCAGCAGGAATTGCCGGTATGCAGGATCTCCCGGATCCATGGCCACAGCGCCCTCCCAGGAGTAGATGGGTTTGCCTTCCGGATCGCGGATCCACGCCTGATTGAGCGTACCGTAAAGGAATTGGTTGGCATCGCGCCAGCGATCGCTTTCCGGCAGGGTCAGAGGCGGCGGAGGATAGGCAATTCGGGCACCGACTTCCGTCACGTTGAAGTAGCTCAGCACGAAGAAGCCCAGGGACCGCATGCTCGTGTAGTAGCGGTTCAGCCGGTCGAAGCTCGTAAGCACGCCGCGAAAGTTCCGCCATTCCTCGCCATCGGCCACAGGAGGCAGGAACATGCCCATATAGGGAAACTCAAAGCTCGCCTGCCAATTCGTGCGGAACGCCATGGCCTTCAATTTCTGCACGTCCAGGGGCCCCTGGTAGCTCGAATAGGCGCCGCACCCTGCCATGGCATCGGCCGAGGGCACCACAGGCCGAAAGCTCTCGGGATACCGCTGGACCATCCAGCCTAGGCCAGGGCGCCAATCCGCCTGGTGCTCCACGACGTCCAGAGCGAAGTGAACAGAACGGCCGGGTCGGATGCGATGATGGTAACGGGCGAAGGTCATCGTCCCGCCGGGATCCGTGGCGAGCCTCATTTCCAGGATGAGGTCCCTGGGTGACAGCACTACGCTGAAGGCCGATCGGCGCCTCGGATAGATTACGGTGGCCATGGGCAGGCAGAAGGTGTTCCGCGGCCACGGGCAATAGCCGTACATCGGATTGGCCGGACGGAAGGGAAGGGCTCCGTACCACAAGCTTCGGCCGGCCCACGGCTGAGGCTCCAGGGGGTCGCTCCAACCCGTTGCCGAAGCCCGGCGGGGATCTGCCCAAGCCGTCCAGAACTGTGCGCCGCGCACATTCGGCCACCGAAGCACTGTGTGAATGGGCGTGCTCCACGGCCGCCCGATCCCGCGGATATCCACCTCCCACCGCAACCCCATCGGCGCAGCGCGGAACGTGTCTATTACCGTGCACTGGGCGCCGGAAGACACCGATGCCACGCGCTTCGTGAAGCGAACCCATGTGCGCCCGTCGGTGCTGCACCGGCACGAACCGAGGATGCGGGTATTCTCCAGCACGGTGGCAGCCACAACTGGCCAGGCCTTCTCCCCGGCCGTGCCCCCAAGCCCTACCAATACGCCGTTCCTGCTGAAGAGCGCCCGCATCCTTCCCGAGCGAAGCGTGACGGCGCACCTTCCGCGCGGCGCCTCCAATTCGGGGATGCCGTAGAGGGTTCCTGGGCGCATCGGCGCGCTCAGGATGAGGCTGGCATCGGCCCAATCGGCATGGTCGCTGTCTATCCCGTCTCCGGCATCGGTGACTTCAAGGTCCAGGCGATGCACCTTCGCCAATTTCAGATCCACCCGGCGGGCGGGATCGCCCACATGCATCACACCGCTGCGCCACAGCTCGCGGCCGTCGGCACGCACAACGAATTCCACGCTGGCCGGATGGCCCTTCATTTCGTCGTCCACGCCCACCCATGCGCTGAAGCGCGCGGATGTGCCTGCAAGAAGGATGGGGAAGGAACTTGCCGCGTGGGTGCCGATCCCTCGGTGGAAAATGCGCCCTCCAATGCGGATGGGATTTCCCAACACGGAGCAGTTGGCCTGTGGGGCGCCCCAGCTCTGGACAATAGATCCCAGGTCGAGTGTGTCCAGCCACACGACCTGGTCCTTCCCTCGAGCGCAAGCAGGGGTGTTGGCCAGAAAAGCCACCAGGAATGCGATCCGGAATGCAGTGTGCATGGGTTGGCTCCTATGGGCAGCCTCGTCGGGTACACAGGCAAAGCCGGGCCCCTTGCGCCTTTTTCGCCCGCTGCAAGGAGTTCCCCTCCATGGCGGCGAATGGGATTTTTAGATATGCGTGGTTCCCGTCTGCTTGCGCCGAGGACGCGACAGGCGGGCGCATAGCGGTTTTTTGAGGAGGCGCATCATGCACACGACACACTCTTGCTGTACCTGCTTGAGCCGCAGGGAATGTTTGACGCTCCTTTCCAGTGCCGCATCGGTCCCAGGGCTGGCGGCGAAGGCTCTGAGCGAGCAGACCTCGCAGCGGATCTACGAGCCCGGCGGCCCCATTGATCCGGCGGGCCTCCGCCCGAAGCCCAGGGTCCACATTATGGCGGCCATTCTCGAGATGCCCCGCCCCTACTGGCTGGGCTGGCCGGGCACAGCCTATGATCTGGATGCGCGCCAGAAGGAGTACCTAGCCGATCTCGACAGCTCCGCACACAGGCTGGGCCTCCATGTTGACGTGGAGCCGAGCCCCATTTCCAAGGAAGATGCCTTCAGCAACTTCCTCGGCCGAGTGAAGAGCGTTCATCCGCACGGGGTTCTGGTGATCCTCCAGCATATGAACTGTTGGAATTGGGCGGATCGCCTTGCCCGAGAGGCGGACACGCCTGTGATCATCTTTTCGCCCATTGGAACTTCGTTCACCGGCCATGTGGTGGAGATCAGCCGAAGGAAGGGCGTCTATGTCGCCTCCACCCTAGACTGGCGTGCTGTGGAATTGGGCCTCAGAATGATCCGGGCTAAGCAGATGTTCGAGGAGGCGCGCATCCTGCACATCGTGGGCAGCAGCCGCGGCGACAGCGTCATCGAGACGCTCGGATGCCGGGTGCGGGCGATCCCGAGAGACGCCTTCAATACCCTCTTTGATCGCATACCTGCAACCAACGAGGTGAAGGCGATCGCTGCAGATTTCCGCCGGCACGCGAAAGCGGTTCGCGAACCCACGTGGCAGGACTCTGTCAACTCAGCCCGGGCATTGGTCACTGCCGAGCAATTGATGCTGCAAGAACAGGCCAACAATCTCTCCATGGATTGCCTGGGGATGGTGGGCGCCAAACTCGTTCCCACTCCGCCTTGCGGTGCATGGACCATCCTCCAAGACCACGGGGTCACCGCCGGATGCGAAGCAGACCTCTTCGGGGCCGTGTCGCTCATGCTCACCAGTTATTTGCTGGATCGGCCCGGATACATGAATGACCCTGTTGCAGACACGGCCCGCAATCTCCTCGTGACAGCCCACTGCACCTGCGGAACGCGCATCCGAGGTTTCAATGAGCCCCCGGTTCCTTACATTTTGAGGAGCCACTCCGAATCCGGCCTCGGCGTGTCGGTGCAGGTTCTTTGGCCGGTGGGTCAGCCCGTAACGCTCGTACGCTTCACCGGACCTAACGAGCTCCTCGTGGACACGGGGACCGTCGTGGAGAATATAGACACGCCGCCTGCCGGAGGTTGCCGAACCTCGCTTGCCCTCAAGATGGACCGCATCGAGGACACGCGGGATGTTCTGGGCTTCCACCAAGTGGTGACCCTGGGAGATCACCGGCGGACGCTGGCATCCTTCTGCCAGCTTTACGGCATTCGCCTCATCCATTCGCCGGAGCGGAGCCCCAGCCCCGCTTGAGGGTGTAAGAGCAGGCGCTTTGAAGATTGGGAACCTTGCGTACCGTTTCGGCGAAGGGAACGGTAAAGGTGGCGGTCACTTCGCCGTTCTTCACGTCGAGCCTCTCCAGCATGAAGGCAAGGACGGCGCGCTTCTCGGCGATGGACACGGTGTCGGACTTGAGCGTTGCGGCAGCCGTGCGCATGGCCCGAAAAATGGCCTCCTGCGCTTCCTGAGGGCTTATCTGCGGGACGTTAGGCTTCTGTTTCTTGGGTCCGGTAAGGTCGGCCAGTTCCTGCTCTACGGCCTTGCGTTCCTTCCTGATGGCGGCTATGACTTCCGCCATAGCCTCGGCGGAGATGCCTTCTTCCAGGCGTAGGCTCACAGCCTTGGCTTCCTTCTGCGTGAGGGCGTCAAGCCGCTGCCGCAGTTCGGCGACGCGGGCGGCGTCCTGGGTTTCCAAGGACGTGCCTTCGGTGGCCTGGCCTTCGATGCTTACGCGAACGTAGACGACGCAGCGGGTGGTGGCGTCACTGGTCATTGTTGGCGGCCTCCTGGCGCTTGGCGCGCAATCGGGCGCGGTAGGCCGCTTGGCGTTCGCGGTAGTACTCCAGGCTGCGGCGGTGCGAGTGGGGCTCCGCTTCCGGCGTCAAAAGGGTCATGGAGAGGGTGCCGGA
>JBMFSQ010000045.1:0-17570 GCA_049967475.1 Chthonomonadales bacterium
CCTGCACATCCCGATTTGACACTTCATTCCGAACGTGCCATACTATTAAGCGCCTCCTTCCAGCGCCGACTGCTGACAGGGGGCGGTCTGCTCCATGCGTCTGCTTACCCTTCTGAAGAGTAAAATCCACCGGGCTACCGTTACCCAGGCCAATCTGGATTACGTAGGCTCCATCACGATTGACCGGGACCTGATGGACCGCGTGGAGCTGCAAGCCGGAGAACTCGTCCACGTATGGGATGTGGATAACGGCCAGCGGTTCGAAACGTACGTGCTTGCCGGCGAGCGCGGAAGCGGGGTCATCTGCGTCAACGGAGCGGCGGCCCACCGCGTTAAGGTGGGCGACAAAGTGATCATCACTGCATTCGTGTTGGCAGATGAGCCGGTTCAGCCGCGCATGATTTTGGTAGACGACCGGAACCGCTTCGTGGACTGGATTTCTTTGGACGTGCAGGGCGAGGCGGCTTCATAGCTCGGTGCTGGATGCGGGAGGTTCGATATCGCATTGGTTGCTGCGCAGGTTCAAGGGATAAGGGAAGAAAAAGCGTCGCCGCACAACAACGAAGCTCAGGCGAGGAGAAGGCGAATGGAATCGCTGCGGGTACTGATTGCCGAAGACGAGGCGCTCACGCGGACCATTCTGCGCGCCAGGCTTGAGAAGCTGGGCCATAAGGTGGTGGCGGAGGCAGATAACGGCGCAACTGCCGTGGAGCTTGCCCGCACTACCGCACCCGACGTGTGCATCCTGGATATCCGCATGCCGGAGATGGACGGCATCGAAGCAGCCCGCCAGATCATCAATCACGCGCCGTGCGCCATCCTCTTTCTCACGGCGTACAGCGAGGACACCCTGGTAGAACAGGCGGGCGAAGTGGGCGCCATCGCCTACCTCATGAAGCCCTTCCGCAAGGAGGATCTCGGACCTGCAGTGGCGATTGCCGTGGCGCGCTTCCGCCAGATCCAAGGCCAGCAAACCGAGATCGAGAACCTCAAGGAAGCCCTGGAAACCCGCAAACTCATCGAGCGGGCTAAGGGCATTCTCATGGACCGCCACGGCCTCACGGAAGACGAAGCGTTCAAACGCATTCACTTTCAGGCCCGCAACCAGAACAAAAAGATGAAAGAGATCGCCCAGTCCATCATCACTGCGGCGGATCTGATCTAAATCTCCGGAGCCTGCGGGTTCCTGACCGGGCTTCGCATTCCTGTGATGCTCCCGTATCGCCTGGCCGCCATAGACCTGGATGGCACCCTTTTGGGGCCGGATCACCGCATCTCGCCTCGCAACGCCTGCGCCGTCCGGGCCCTTATGGAGGCTGGAGTTACCTGTGTCATCGCCTCGGGGCGGATGCATCAGGCTACCGTGCGCTTTGCAGAGGAGCTGGGCATCACAGGGCCCATCATCTCTTACAACGGAGCCATGGTTCGTGACGTACGCACCCGCGAAGTGTGGCACCACCTGCGCGTGCCTGCCGCTCCGGCGGCTGAGGTGATCCGTTTCTGCGCGGAGCATGGATACCATCTCAACTACTATCTGAACGACCACCTGTACGTTGCGGAGCGGGGACCTTGGGCGGAATTCTACGTGCGGCAGACCGGGTCGCCTATGGAAGTGATTGGCGACCTGCTGCCGCTGCAGGGTACCGAACCCACGAAGATGATCCTGATTGACGCCCCTCCCACAATCGAACGCCTGTTGGGCCTGTTCCGCCAGCGCTTTGGCGACACGTTGTACATCACCCGCACCAACCCTGAATACCTCGAGTTCATGAACCCCCGGTCCGACAAGGGAACAGCTCTTGCGCTGGTGGCTTCCCGTTTAGGGGTGGTGCGCGAAGAGACGATGGCATTCGGAGACGGCGAGAACGACATCCCTATGATCCGATGGGCCGGCCTCGGAGTGGCTATGGCGGATGCAGGAGCTTCGGTGCGCGCGGCCGCCGATGCCGTAGCGCCCGCCCACGATGAGGACGGTTTGGGGCAGTTTATTGAAGCGCTCCTGGCCGGATCGGCGGCAGCAGCGGATCGCTGACACGTTTTTTTGCCGGTTCGGTGGAACGATCGCATCCATTTGGCGTATAGAGAGGTGAGGTAGGAGGTACGATGATGAGAACCACCCTGATTGGCCGCTTCGGAGCCGCAACGTTCCTGGCAGCCTCTACTTTGATGATGGGGACAACCGCTCCGGCTGCGGCCTATGGTCGGCGCGAGGTGTTGCCCGTAGGCACCGTGATCCCCGTAAGGCTGGACACACCGCTTAGCAGCAAGCACAGCAGACCTGGGGACCGCTTCCGCGCAACGGTGCGGTATGGGCAGGATGACGGAGGGCTTCCCGAGGGAACGCGCATCGAAGGCGTTGTTCGCGAGGCCTGGCCGTCGCATGACGGCAAACCCGGCATTTTGGACCTGGATTTTCGGCGCATCGTGTTTCCGCGGGGAGAAGCCCGGGCATTGGATGCGAGCCTGATCTCCCTGGATGCCAGGTCGGTGAAGAGGAGCCCTAGCGGCCGCCTCATCGCCACGGTGGACCGGAGCAAGGATCGGCTGAAGTTCGTAGGCATCGGTGCTGGAGCTGGGCTGGTGATCGCCGCTTTGGCCAAGCAGAACACCATTGCCAGCGTGCTTCTGGGCGCCGGAGCCGGATACCTTTACAACGAGCTCGCCAACAAGAAACCGGGTGATGTAGTGCTCAAACCAGGCACGGAATTCGGCGTGCGCCTGGATCGGCAACTGGTCTTCTATACGGACCGCCCCCTGCCGGCATCCTACCGTGAAGCGCCTGTGGACCGGAATTCTCTGGATCGGCCGGCCCTCCCTACGGACAGCAAAGTACGCGCGAGTGACGGTTCGGGCGACATCGGGGTGCTCATTGACGACCGCGACGTTCCATTCGACGCCGTAAAGCCTTTCATCCGCAATGGAGTGGTTCTGGTGCCTTTGGAGCCGATGGCACAGGCAGGTTACTTGGATTACAGCTACGATGCTTCCACCCGCGTAATCAGCGTGCGGCGTGCGAACCTTCGTCTGGCAGTGGGCAGCAGGGTGGCCATCATGGGAGGCCGCCGGTACGGAGTGGATGCAGCTCCCGTAGTGCGCGAGGGCCAGGTTTTCGTTCCCATGAAGTTTTTGGGATTGGCGCTGAACGCCTCGGTATACTGGGACGATCCTAGCCGCACTGTAGTCATTACTACCCGGGAGGGCGCTCACTGAAGGCATAGGTCGCTGTGCATCGGCATACGGCGAGAAGTGCTGCGCCAGGCGCCGGCATCCCGATGGGGTACATCGGGAACCGGTCCTGGCGCCGCTTTTGTTAAGGCAGCGGGTTCAGGCGGCGGGTATAATCTCGCCGGAGGGAACCGAGCGTGCGCGTAGTGAGAGTTGCGGGCGATGGGTGGCCTGCGGCGCAGAGGGCCGTGAAGCGTTCCATTGCCGATGTCCCAGCGAGCCTTGTGGACACGGTGCGCGCGATTATCGCCGACGTGCGCCGGCGCGGAGATAACGCCTTGCTGGAGCTGGGGCGGCGCTTCGATGCACCCGGTCTCGCCCAGTTGGAAGTGGGGGAGCCGGAATGGGATGAAGCATGCGCTGCTTTGCCCCCTGGCGACAGGGAAGTTATGGATCGCGCCGCCGCTTCCATTGAACGGTTTCACCGCAATCAGGTGCGCACCGGGTGGTTTCAGGCGGAGGGTGGGGCTCTTGTGGGGCAGATGGTGACGCCCCTGGAGCGTGTGGGGATCTATGTGCCCGGTGGAAGGGCAGCCTACCCGAGTTCCGTTCTCATGACGGCGATCCCGGCTGCCGTGGCGGGGGTGCGTGAGATTGTGGTCTGTACACCCGCTCGCCAGGATGGCACACTCCCGCCAACTGTGCTCTACGCTGCCAGGGCGGCAGGAGTGTGTCGAGTGTTCAAGATCGGCGGCGCTCAGGCCGTGGCAGCTATGGCTTTTGGCACTCAAAGCGTACCGGCCGTAGACAAGGTGGTGGGCCCCGGCAACCTCTATGTGAACCTCGCCAAGAAGGAACTGTGGGGTTTGGTGGATATGGATATGCTGGCCGGACCCAGCGAAGTGTGCATCGTGGCCGACGAGAGCGCCCGGCCGGCCTTTGTTGCCGCCGATCTCCTCACGCAGGTGGAGCACGACCCGGATTGCGCAGCCTTCCTGTTCACTCCGTCGGAGAGTTTGCTGAAAGAAGCCCTAGTGCAGATGGAGCTTCAGATGGAAGGGCTTCCTCGCCGCGAGATCCTGCGCCAGGCGATGGAGGCCAACGGGGTTGCCGTAGTAACGGATACGCTGGAGGAAGCCGTGGAGTTGGCCAACCTTTGCGCACCGGAGCACTTGGCCCTTATGGTGCGCGATCCGTTGCACCTTTTGGGTTTCATCCGCAATGCGGGGGCCGTGCTGCTTGGCGATTATTCGCCGCAAACACTGGGAGATTACTTCGCCGGACCCAGCCATACATTGCCCACCGGGGGTACGGCGCGCTTCGCTTCACCCCTGAACGTGGACACCTTTGTGAAAAAGACCAGCGTCATCGCGTATTCTGCGCAGGCTCTCGCCGGGTGTGCAGAGAACCTGACCCACTTCGCTCGCCTGGAGGGCTTCGAGGCCCACGCCCGGGCCGTGGAGCATCGGCAAGGAGGCGCAGAGCCTCGGGACATTTGAGGAGGAGCCATGCCTGAGCAAGAAGGGGAACGGCAGGGGGCCTGTCACAGGAAGACGAACGAAACGGATGTTCATGTGGAGCTCATCTTGGATGGTGGCGGAGACGGCACGATCCGGACCGGAGTCGGCTTTTTGGACCACATGCTCACGCACGTGTCTAAGCATGGCCGCATCAACCTCGCGGTGTCGGCTGCGGGCGATCTCCATGTGGACGAACACCATACCGTGGAGGATGTGGGCATCGCGCTTGGGCAGGCCTTGGACGAGGCTTTGGCAGACCGCTCAGGCATCGAGCGCTACGGTTGGGCCGTAGTTCCCATGGATGAGGCGCTGGTGCTTTGCAGCATAGACATCAGCGGCCGCGGAATGTGTGTGTACGACGCAGACGTGACTGCCGAGCGCGTGGGGAGCATGGCGACTGAAATGGTGCCCGAGTTCTTTCGCGCGGTGGCGATGCACGCACGAATGACGGTGCATATTCGCAAACTTAGCGGATCCAACGCCCATCACGTTGTGGAAGCGGCGTTCAAAGCCTTCGGACGGGCACTGGCCGCTGCCGCAGCCCGCAGGCCCGGCACTTCGGGCATCCCTTCCACAAAAGGAGTGCTCTAGAGAACAAACCCACGGGAGGTCGGAGGGTGGAGACCTCGTACGGAGGGGATGCAGTCCCATCCGCAGCCCATTCACCGGCGTCGGGAGCATGGGTTTGCACGTATCGTCCCGCGCTGTCGGTGCGGTGGCTGGCCTGGGTTTGTGCGGCTGGATGTTGCATGGCTGCGATGCGCCTTCTGACGGCAAGGGGGGATTTGGGAGTACGGGCCGCTTTGGCGTGCATTCTTTTGGCGCCGCTGGTGTGGGCAACGGCTGCGCATCGCAGGCGCATCGTTGTGCGCGAGGGAGGAATGGCGGATCTGCATCTATTCGGCTCCCGTTGGGTACCTTGGGAGGCAATCCTTTGCGTAGACGTGCGGCGGCGCGGAGTGGTAATCCGCACCTCCACCGGCTGCGTGGCAACGGGATGGATCGGCGCGAGAGAGGAACTCTGCCGTCAACTAGTGGATCGAGCAGGGCTCAAGCGTGCCTGGGGTGGGTTGCCGGGAGGAGTGCTGGCACGATACCTGCCTGCGGGAGCATTCCGGGATGGCGATTTCCTTCCCCACAATCTGCGCTCACGGCGGAACCCGCCCACTGAGGCAAGTGGCGAGGACGGGCGCGTAGTATGATCGCAGTTCTGGATTACGGGGCGGGCAACCTGGGGAGCGTTTACAAGGCGCTGCGCTACGTAGGCGCGGAGGTGCAGTTGACGCAAGACGCAGATCAGGCACTTCGCGCCGACGCGTTGGTTCTTCCGGGCGTGGGAGCCTTCGGTCAATGTGTGGCCGGCTTGGCGGCCGCGGGATTGAGCGACGCTGTGAAGGAGTTCATCGCTTCGGGCAGGCCGTTCCTGGGCATCTGTTTGGGACTGCAGATGCTCTTCGACGAGAGCGAAGAGATGGGCCCGGTTCCTGGTCTGGGCATTTTGCGCGGCCGGGTGGTGCGGTTTCGCTTCGAGGATGCTGGGAAGCAGGAGCCAGGGCTCAAGGTGCCCCATATCGGATGGAATGCCCTCTCGTTTCGGGAGGATGCCGTGCTCTTTCGGGGGCTCAACCAGGGCGACCGCGTGTACTTCGTGCATTCTTACTATCCGGAACCGGAGGATCCGGCCGTGGTGTCGGCAACGACGGAGTATGGCCTCCGTTTCTGTTGCGCCGTGGAGTGGCAAAACGTGCACGCAACGCAGTTCCATCCCGAAAAGAGCGGAGCGGTAGGGCTCACCATTTTGCGAAACTTTGTGAGCCTGCTTTCGTAATCCATAAGGAAGCGCGGTCATTGCATTCAGGATGCGGTAATGGTTCGGTATTCGCAACTGGAGGACGGGAGTGCTGGTAATCCCTGCCATTGACATCAAGGGCGGCAAATGCGTGCGGTTGAGGCAGGGGCAGTTCACCCTCGTGGAGACCTACTCCGAAGATCCCGTGGCCTATGCGTTGCGGTGGCAGAGGCTCGGAGCCCAACGACTGCATGTAGTGGATCTGGACGGAGCGCGCGTAGGGATGCCGCAGAACACGGATGTGGTTCGGCGCATCGTTCGATCGGTGAGCATACCGGTTCAGGTAGGCGGGGGGATCCGTAATGCCGAGGTGGTTGAGCGGCTACTCCGGATCGGTGCGGACCGGGTGGTGCTCGGGACCGCCGTGGCCGGGGACGATGAAGCTGCCCGGGCAATCCTGATGCCCTATGGGGATCGCGTGATTGTCGGGGTGGATGCTAAGGATGGGCGCGTGGCGGTGTCCGGCTGGCTGCAGCGACTGGATGAAAGCGCCGAGGAATTCGTGGTACGGTTGGAGAGGTTGGGTGCCCGGCGTTTCATCTATACGGACATCAGCAGGGACGGCATGCTCGGCGGGCCGAACATCGAAGGGCTGCGCCGCATCCTTCGTTTGGTGCGCGTTCCGGTGATTGCCTCCGGGGGCGTTGCGTCGGTGGAGGATGTGCGGGCTCTAGCAGGAGTGGGGGAACCGAATCTAGAAGGGGTGATTATCGGCAAGGCCCTCTACGCGGGGGCGCTGGATCTGGCCGAGGCAATCGCGGCGGCGGAGGGTACGTCGGTGTGAATACCGTGGATGTGTTCATTTTGGTGTTCGGCGGCCTTGGTGCCATGACGCTTCTGATCCCCTTCTATGCCATTTGGACGGCGCACCGGAGAGCGATCGAGGAGATCCGTGCTCGGGCGCGGGCTCAGGCAGAAGAGGCGACACGGCAGGCCGTGCAGGAGCTTCGTGACGAATTTACGGCCTTGAGGGACACGGCCACGCAGTACGATCTGAGCTTCGACACGGCCCTCAAGCGGTTGGAGAGCCGGGTAGCAGCGCTGGAACAGCGGATTGCAGAGCAGGCGGGTCAGCCGATATCCCCTGGGCGCCTGTTGTGAGGGTGAGGAGGCCTGGGCGATGGGTGATCTAACCGGTATCGTGGCCGTAGTGATGACCTTCGGGATACCACTCGCGGCGATCTTGACGTACCATCACCGCCGCGTTCTGGAGATGAAGCTCAAACTTCGTGACGCGGCTGGGCAGGATGTTCAGACGGGCCTTGCCAATCTAAGGCAGGAATTGTCCGACTTGCGCGACACCGCCACTCGGTACGATCTGAGTTTCGACGCCGCACTTCAGCGCATCGAAGCGCGAATTGGGCGGCTGGAGCATCGCGTGCAGTTCCTGGAACAATCCGTGGGATCCACTCAGAGTGAGGCTGCGCCGGCGCGAAGGCTCGAGATATAACCCTCCGAAACGGCCCCTACCGGTGCGCTAGGCGCGGTTAGGGCGCCCTCGCCGACCACGGCATCGGAGACGGCCTCACCTTGGGCTCCGTCTCCGGCGATCTCCAACAGGCGCACGGGCACGATCCGGCCGGCAAGATGGGATCCACCGGCTAAGGACACGCGGATGTAGTTGTGCGTGTACCCTGCCGGCATTCCCCCTGTGCGTTCCTTTCCCTCCACCAGTACGTCCATGGTACGGCCTAAAAAGCGTTTTATGAAGCGGTATTGGGAGGCGGAACAGGCTGACGCCAGGCGGTGGCTGCGGACCTCCTTCACATCGTCGGGTACCATTCCCGGCATTTCAGCGGCAGGGGTGCCTGGCCTGGGTGAGAAGCGAAAGATGTGTGCCCGGGCGAAGCCCACTTGTTCCACCACATCGAGCGTGTTTTGGAAGGCGGCCTCATCCTCGCCCGGAAAGCCTACCATGATGTCCGTGGTGATGCCGAGATCCGGTATGAGCGATAGGGCTTTACGGCAAAGCTCAAGGTAGCCGTCACGCGTGTACGGGCGGTTCATCGCACGGAGGATGCGTGTGTCCCCGCTTTGCAAGGGGATGTGCAGGTGCTTGCAGACCTTGGGTTCGGCGGCAAACACGTTCAACAGGGCGGGAGTTACCTGTGTGGGCTCGATGGACGAGAGGCGGATGCGCCGGATGCTTGGGATGGAAGCGATGCGGCGCAAAAGCTCCGGCAAGTCCGGCCCCCCGCTTCCGGTGGCCGGTCCGTAGGAGCCGACGAGCACACCCGTAAGGACAACCTCGGTGTAGCCCTGGGCTGAAAGCTCCTCGATTTCGCGGACCACTTCGGAAGCAGGCCGGGATGCCAGGACGCTTCGAGTAAACGGGATGGAGCAGAAGGAGCAGAAGACGTCGCAACCATCCTGGATCTTGACCGTAGCCCGCGTGCGTTGAATGGGGTTGCTGCGGAAGGGTGGCGTCGGTTCAACGGGGGCGAGGTGAGGGAAGTGGTCCAACAGGTGGTCGAGGGTGTTCATTTTCTGGTGGTTCGGAACCACCAAGGCTGCTTCGTTCAGGGCATCGCCTTTGATGCGGGCCATTTCGGCATAACAGCCCGTCATCACGACGATGGCGTTGGGGTTTTGGCGGCGGAGGCGCCGGAGGATCTGGCGCGATTTGCGCTCGGCAGTTTGGGTGACCGAGCACGAATTCACGACGTACACATCCGCCGCTTCGGAGGCGCCGGTAATGGCAAAGCCCCGCTCCTCGAAGCGGTCTATGATGCGCTGAGTTTCGTATTGGTTGACTTTACACCCTAGGGTGACGAAGGCGGCAGTCGGCATGAGTTCTCCCCCCGCGGCGCCAGAGGACCGCCGTCAGGGACCTGTTTATACCGTGCGGGAAGGCCGGGCGTCAAGCTGCGGCTGCGGAAGTTGCAAAGGTATGGGGGAGCCTGTATAATACCCCGTATCCAGTGGAGGTTTGTGCACATTGCAGGCAGAAATAATCTCGGTAGGCACCGAGCTGCTGCTAGGGCAGATCGTGGACACGAATGCTGTCTACCTTGCCAAGGTGCTTTCGGCGGCGGGTATCCCGGTATACCGAAGGGTTACTGTGGGAGATAATCACCAGCGACTGCGATCCGCGCTGGTTGACGCATTCAAGGAGAGCGAACTCGTCTTTACCATCGGCGGCCTCGGTCCCACATCGGACGACATCACGCGGGATGTCCTTTCGGAGGTGTTAGGGGACCCTCTGCGCTTCGATGAGGAGGTGGCGGGATGGCTGCGGGAGTTCTTCTCGCGGCGGGGCGTTCCCTTTGTTGAGAACAACCTGCGGCAGGCGTGGGTCCCCACACGCGGCCGCATCCTCCCGAACCCCAACGGCACCGCTCCCGGCCTCGTTTTTGAGGCTGGTGACGGCACCAGAACGGCCATCGCGCTTCCGGGGCCTCCTTCCGAGTTTTTGCCCATGGTAGACGAGCATGTGGCGCCGCTGTTGCAGCGATGGGGCGGTGGTGCGGTGATCTACTCCCGCACTCTGCGCCTGTGCGGGATCGGCGAGTCTCTGGCGGAGGACAAGATCAAGGATCTGGTGGCTTCGTCAAACCCGACGGTGGCGCCTTATGCAAAGACCGGAGAGGTGCACTTGCGCGTTACTTCCCGCGCCCAGGATAAGGAGAACGCCGAGCGGCTGGTGGGGGCGATGGTACAGCGAATAATGGAGCGGCTTGGCCAGTACGTCTACGGGTTTGATGAGGACACGCTGGAAGCGAGCGTCGTGCGCATTCTCGAGCGGCAAGGATTGCGCCTAGCCACGGCGGAGTCGTGCACGGGAGGAATGTTGGCAGCGCGCATCACCAACGTTCCCGGGAGTTCGCGGGTGTTCCAAGGGGGCGTGGTGGCTTACAGCAACGATGCGAAGGTGCGGATGGTAGGTGTGCCTGAGGATCTGATCCTTCGTCACGGAGCCGTAAGCCCCGAGGTGGCTGAAGCACTGGCTTCTGGAATTCGACATCGCTTCGGCGCCGATTTGGGTGTGGGCGTCACAGGCATCGCGGGTCCCGATGGCGGCACGCCCGAGAAGCCCGTTGGTTTGGTGTATATCGCCTTGGCCCATAGCGGGGGGATACACGTGCAGCGCAATGAATTCCTTGGGCAGCGCAACGATGTGCGCACGCGGGCGGTGCTGAATGCGCTGGTGATGGTGCGGCAGCACGCTATGGAGGGCGAGCGCCCGATGCAGGAGGTGGCGCGGCAATAGGATGCGCCTATTTTTCGCTGTTCTATTGCCCGAGGACGTTCTTGCGGTCCTGCAGCGCAGTCAAGACGAACTGCGCCACACGATTTGCGCGGGCGGGATTTCATGGGTGCGGCCTCACCAGTTTCACTATACGCTCAAGTTCCTTGGCGACACGACGCCTGCGCGGGCACGAGTGGCCGTCGAAGCTGCGGAGGCTATCCAAGAGAAATTGGCGCCTTTCCAAGTGACTTTGGGCGGTTTGGGGGCATTCCCCAATGCCGAGCGCCCCAGCGTTCTGTGGGTGGGCGCTTCTGCAGGCGGCCCGCGCTTATCCCATGTGGCGTATCTGTTGGACGAACAGTTGGGCCGGGTGGGCTTCAGCAAGGAGAAGCGGCCCTTCACGGCGCACCTTACTGTGGCACGCATCAAGACCTACGAAGGCGAGGCCGCGGCTGCCCGCCTTTTGAGGACGGCCCGTTGGGGGGATCTTGCCGCCGCGCGCATAGACCGCTTCGTGCTGATGCGCAGTACGTTGCGGCCAACCGGCGCCGAATACACCGTGGTTGACGAGTTCTTGTTCCAAGGGGAAGGCAGCGACAGGGAGGATGACCCGCACGGTGCTTAGAGCGCGAACGAAGGAGGGCACAGGGTTGGAGAAGCAGAAGGCGTTGGACATGGCGTTGAGCAACATCGAGAAGCAGTTCGGCAAGGGAGCGATTATGCGGCTGGGAGAAACCACCAAGCTCAACGTGGATGCCATTCCCACGGGCTCCATCGCTCTGGATCTTGCTTTGGGTGTAGGGGGCATTCCGCGCGGACGCATCACGGAAATCTACGGAACGGAATCCTCCGGGAAGACGACCATCGCCCTCCAGGTGATTGCAGAAGCCCAGAAGCGGGGCGGCATCTGCGCCTTTGTAGACGCAGAGCATGCCCTGGATCCGGACTATGCGGCAAACCTAGGCGTGAACGTAGACCAGTTGTACGTGTCCCAGCCCGGTACGGGAGAAGAGGCGTTGGAGATCATGGACGCCCTCGTGCGTTCCAGCGCTGTGGACGTGGTGGTGCTGGACTCGGTAGCTGCGCTTGTTCCCAAAGCGGAGATCGAAGGCGAGATGGGCGACGCTCACGTGGGGATGCAGGCGCGCCTTATGTCTCAGGCCTTGCGGAAGCTGGCAGGAAACATCAGCCGAGCCAATTGCGCTGCGATCTTCATCAACCAGATCCGGGAAAAGATCGGGGTGATGTTCGGCAACCCCGAGACAACGCCTGGGGGGCGGGCGTTGAAATTCTGGGCTAGCGTACGGATGGAGGTTCGGCGCATGGAGACGGTGAAGATGGGCGCCGACGCTGTGGGTGCACGCACGAAGGTGAAGATCGTGAAGAACAAGGTGGCTCCGCCTTTCAAGCAAGCCGAGTTCGACATCATGTTCGGGCGGGGCATCTCTCGGGCAGGGGGCATCCTGGACATCGGCACCGAGATGGGCATCATCACCAAGAGCGGGGCGTATTTCAGTTACAACGAACTGAGGCTGGGGCAGGGACGCGAGAATGCGCGCATCTTTCTGGAAGAGAACCCCGCTCTCATGGCGGAAATCGAACAAAAGATCCGCGGAGGAGGAACGCTCCCCGCTACATTAGCCGCAGGGGACGACGAATGAGGGGTGGCTCATCAGTCCCGCGATTGCGTACGGTTGAAGCGCATACCAAGGAAGCTGCGCGTATGTTGGCCGAGGGCTTTATAGATTATCAACCTCGAACCTCAAGCGAAGTGCGGCGCCGCCTTCTGCGGGCGGGATTTGATGAGGCCGTAGTGGAAGAGGTTGTGCGCGACCTGGAAGATGCCGGTCTGCTGGATGATGCCCGCTTTTGCCGGGAGTGGGTGGAGAGCCGCAGCAGAAGCAAGGGGCTCGGTCCCAGAAGGCTCACTGAGGAACTCCTACGGAAAGGGGTGCCTAGAGAGAAGATTGTGGACGCTCTACAGCCTTTGGATGCCGATGCTCAAATGGAACGGGCTCTGGAACTTGCTCGGAGGCGCTTGGAGCGTTTGGACCTAAAGGATCCTGCCACCCGCACGAAGGTCGCCGGGTACCTGCGAAGGCGCGGTTACGATTGGGATTGCGTGGAGCAGGTATGCGCAATATTGATGCCGAATAACTAACAGCGAAACTTTCTTACAGCCAGAAGGAGGAATGCTTCGGCGTACCTCTCCCCTCGCTCAGCCTCAGACAGTAATTGTCTGGAGGTGAGGGTAACGTGATCTACATCGCGATAGCGATCATTATCGCCGGAGGCGCGGCGGCGTTTAGTGTTCTGCTTTACCGCGCCAACATGAAGCGGCTGGAGCTGTATACTCAGCAGAAGTTGATGGAGGCCGAGTGCATCAAGCAGGAAGCTCTCGGCCAAGTGGAAGCACGCAAGAAAGAGGCCTTGATCGAGGCGAAGGAGGAGGTTTACAAGTTCCGTGCCGAGATCGAACGGGAGAACCGCGAGAAGCGGGCTGAAATACAGAGGTTAGAGCGAAGGCTGGCACAGAAAGAAGAGCATCTCGATCGCCGGATCGAGGATCTGGAGAAGAAAGAAAAGAACCTGGCTGCCCGTGAAGCAGAGATGGCCGCACGCAGCAAGGAGATCGAGCAGGCGCTGGCACTGCAACGGGCCGAACTGGAACGCATCGCCGGCTTGTCGCAGGAAGAGGCTCGGAGCCAATTCCTTAAGATGGTAGAAGATGAAAGCCGGCAAGAGGCTGCCCGCCTCATCCGAGAGATTGAAGAGGAGGCCAAGCGGGAGGGAGAGCGCCGAGCCCGCAACATCATCACTGCCGCGATCCAAAGGTGTGCGTTGGATCAGACATCCGAGACGACGGTGTCCGTAGTACCCCTACCCACCGACGAGATGAAGGGCCGCATCATCGGCCGCGAAGGGCGCAATATCCGCGCCTTCGAGACGCTCACCGGCGTGGATCTCATCATAGACGACACGCCGGATGCCGTGGTCCTTTCAGCCTTTGATCCCGTTCGGCGGGAGATCGCTCGTATCGCCCTCACGAACCTGATCATTGACGGCCGCATCCATCCGGGGCGCATCGAAGAAATGGTGGCCAAGGCCCGCGATGAAGTGGAACAGCGCATCTTGGAAGCAGGCGAGGCAGCGGTTTTGGAAACGGGTCTTACGGGCATCGCGCCGGAAGTGGTGCGGCTGCTGGGCAAAATGAAGTACCGCACCAGCTACGGCCAGAATGTGCTGGATCACTCGATCGAGGTGAGCCACCTTTGCGGGCTCCTTGCCGCGGAGGTCGGCGCCAACATCCACGTGGCGAAGCGCGCGGGATTGCTTCACGATTTGGGCAAGGCGGTGGATGCAGATGTGGAAGGTCCTCACGCCGTGATCGGCGCCGAGATTTTGCGGCGGAACAAAGAGTTGCCCGACGTGATCCACGCCATCGAGGCGCACCATTACGATGTGGAACCTGCTACCGTAGAAGCAGTGCTCCTCATCTGTGCCGACGCAATCTCAGCCGCGAGACCGGGTGCGCGCAGAGAAACGCTGGAGACCTATGTGAAGCGCCTTCGGAAGCTGGAGGAGATCGGCGACTCCTTCCAGGGGGTGGAAAAGACCTTTGCTGTTCAGGCAGGCCGGGAGATACGCCTCATCGTGAAGCCGGATCGTGTAGACGATTTGGGCGCCATCAAGCTCGCCCGCGACACCGCCCGGCGTATCGAAGAAGAGATGGAATATCCCGGCCAGATCAAAGTCACCGTCATTCGGGAGACACGGGCCGTAGACTTTGCCAAATAGGGTTAAAGCAGGCACAACGCCGCAGAGCCTGGGGCCATGGGCCTCATTAGGAAGATGCAAGAACTGAATGCGCGTGCTAATGGTGGGGGATGTGGTGGGCAGGCCGGGCCGCGAAGCCGTATTGGCGCTTCTGCCGGAATTGCGCAGCGAGTTGGATGTGGACTTTGTGATCGCAGATGCCGAGAATGCTGCGGGAGGCGTGGGCATCACTCCTGAGATTGCCCGCCAATTGCTGGATCATGGCGGAGTAGACGTGCTCACATTGGGGAACCATGCATGGGCGAAGCGCGAAGTGTATCCCTATCTCAATGACGAAGCGCGCATCCTTAGGCCGGCCAACTACCCGCCCGGCGTTCCCGGCAGAGGAGTGGGAGTATATTCCACGCAGAAGGGCGCCGTGGCTGTTGCGCTGCTCCAAGGGCGCGTGTTCATGGATCCCGTGGATTGTCCCTTCCGATGTTCCGACGCGGTGCTGGAGGAACTCGCCACGGTGACACGCTGCATTTTCGTGGAGTTTCATGCCGAGGCGAGTTCCGAGAAGCAAGCTTTTGGGCGCTACCTCGACGGCCGAGTGAGCGCCGTGGCGGGCACGCATACGCATGTGCAAACTGCGGACGAGCGCCTATTGCCGCAGGGATCCGCATACATCACAGATCTAGGAATGACCGGGCCTGTGGACTCCGTAATCGGAATGAAGTGTGACACGGTTCTTCCAAGGTTTCTTACGCTCCTCCCCAGCCGGTTCGAGGTTGCGAGCGGGCCCGCGGTTCTATCTGGTATGCTCATTGATGTAGACGAGGTTACAGGGCGCGCCACCGCAGTGACGCGGCTGCAGGTTCCGTTTGGCTCAGGCAGCAAGGGATGCAAGCCGGAGATGCACGCGCGCGGCGCGGAAAGGTGACTGGAACAGGGGCAATAGTCTGCAGAGGAGGACAGAAGTGAGAACACGATACGGGCGGTTGACACTCATGGGCTGCGCTGCGGTTCTTGCCGCAGGCATTGCCGGCTCCGCACAAGGGCAAACTCCTGCCCCAGGTGAGATAGATATCTACACGGGAGACCCGGTACGCCAGGCCGGCATCAAACTCTCTACCTGGGGAAGTGGAGAGGCCGTTCAGGATACGGACCATGTGTACATCGGCAGTGCCTCCATCAAGATTGCTACCCATGGAGCCTACCAAGGTGCACGACTGGAGCTTTCGAGACCCGTAGACCTCAAGCCGGCCCTAGACGACAAGTACGCCTACCTTCAGTTCGTAACGCAGCTCCCCAATAAGAACACCCAGCCGACCTTCGGCTACCCGGGCTTGCCTGGGTACGGACGAGGAATGGGAAGGCTCTTCGGAGGGCAGGGTCGCGGCCCCGGCGGCTATCCCGGCGGCATCGGCGGTCCCGGAGGCTTCAACCCGAGCAATCAGGAAACCGGAATGACCACTCCCAAGCCGCTTTCCCAAATTCGGGTGGTGCTGGTTACAACGGACGGCAAGCAGATCGAGTTCTATCTTCCCATTGACACCGCGGCCTCTGGGCGTGGGGATTGGACCTACTTGGCCATCCCGGTGGCGGCCATACCGGGCCTCGCGAAGACGAATGCCGAGATCAAAGAGGTGCGCCTCTTCGGCGACAGCGCCGCCGTGCTCTACTTGGGTGAAGTCCGCGTGGTTCGTGATGAGACGCCGATCCGCGTGGATGATCTGCCCGAGTATACCGTGGCCAAGATGGATGTGGTAACGTTCACTGCATCTGCTGAGGCAGGTACGACACCCCTGAAGTACCAATGGAACTTCGACGCGGCACATCCTGGTGTGGATGCCGAGGGCAAAACGGTGAAGCACCAATACCGCAAGGGCCAGCAGGATTACACGGTGACGCTTACGGTGAGTGATGTGTACGGCATCAAGAAGCCCGTTACCAGGACTACAACCGTCCATGTAACCTTGTGACGGTGCCCGGGATGCTTCCGAACGCGGCGTGGATAATTACTCAGGAAAATGCGGTACTATATTGGCGAATGCAGTTGGGCCGTAGGATCTGATCCGGGGTCCACGCCACGGAATGGAGGACGGAACAGATGACTAAATCTCTGCTGATTGCCGGCGCTTTAGCCGTTTTGGGCATATCTGCCCTCGCCGGGCCGAACAAGGGGAAAGCGAAGAAAGCGCCCGAACCTGCTACGATCAAGTGCGCCGTCATGACGGGCCGCGACGTCAACATCAAGGCGGCTACTGCCCACCATCTCTATGCAGATTACAAGGGGCGCCGGTACTTCTTCTGTTGTGGAGCGTGCCCTACCGCCTTCAAGCAGGATCCTGCGAAGTACGCAAAGAATGCCTCGATCCCCACACCCAAAGGCGCGAAGAGCGGCAGTTCCAAGAGCTGAAGGATCGGCGTATGGTGTTGAACCAGGCGCTTTAAGGGAGCGGCGGCAAGCCGCTCCCTTCGCATTGGTACGGCGCTTTCATGAAGCTTGACTTGACGGTTTTGGCCCCGGAGTGTACCGCCTCCTCCTTGTGCTATGCTTCGGCCAAGGAGGTGCACGCGCTTTTTTTCGGCGGAAGGCCCTGGGTTTGAGCTACGCTATCGGGAAGGCTACTCCTCGGAGTCCTGTACCTCTTCCTCGCCGGCGAGATCGTCGGGACCGAGTTCCTGAGTGTCCTCGGGTACGCCATTTTGTTGGATATGGGCCTTGTACGAAGCGTCGTAGCGGTGAAGGTCCCACATGGTGATCCATGTGCGGATGAGCGACCGAACCGTTCCCGAGCCGGGGTGTTCAGGGCCGATGGGTTCTGTGCCATATGCCTCCTTATACAAGTTCCGGATCTGGCCCATTAACATCGTGAGGTAATCGTCATCCGGTTTTGGGAAGGATTCATGCCGTTTGAGAATGGCAGCGCCCTTGGCGGCAGGGTCCTTGTTGGGAAGTCCTTCCGTGTCGGCCCTGACGCACCCTTGAACGAATTCGGTGGTCGTGGTGAATACAGGCAGGATGCAGGATCCTGTCGCACCGGCGACATCCTTCCACCAAGCGATAGCGGAGTAAGCAGCCAGC
>JBMFSQ010000046.1:0-15715 GCA_049967475.1 Chthonomonadales bacterium
TTGCGGGAGCTGGGGTGGGATGAGGAGGACGTGAGGAGAGCGCTTGCGCACGTGGGTTGACGGGTTGAGTTGATGCGCTCCTGGGGCGGTGCGGGTTGTGCGGAATGGGATCTCACATTTCGGCGCCGGCGAGCGTTATAGGTAGTGAAAGCTTCTGTTGTTTGCGCCGCACAATCATGCGGAGCGGCGCAAATTGGCGAGGAAAGGAGAGAATGCATTGTGAGCAATTTGGTGCGGTATTTCGTGTATGGAGTTCTGTTGGCAATGCCGTTGGTGGTGCATGGCGGCCAGATTGGCGTGCTCGCAGCGAGGGCCTGCGCGGGGAGCTATCCGCCGTGTTGCACGCCGCCTACTGGGCCGGACTGCTCGTATTGCAATACGCTGGCCTGCTGCCTCACGGGGTGCGATTGCTGCACTGGGCCCGACCGTGCCACGTGTAGAACAGATTGCAACACCCAATGCCTGTAGGCAGTGGATCAAACCTGGAACCAGGTGTTCCCGCCAACGGGAGGCGGCCGGCGTGTCTGGGGCGCGCGGCCCAAGGTCCGGCAGCTCCCTCGTCCGGCTGCCCCGCACTGCTGACGGGCTCTCGGGGCCGGCCTGTGCAGGAAACACAGGCGCCGCGCCGAATTCGGATGAGGTCCCCGGGCAGGACGGCCTTGGCCCGCTCCCGCCCGCTCCATCCCGGGGAGGATGAACCATGGTCGTAGTGAAGAAGCCGGGCCAACCCGCCAAGAGGAGCGCCGCCGGGCATCAACGGCCCGGATGGCTCATCGTCCTCGCTGCGGGCATTCTCGTCACCATCGTTGCAGGGCTCCTCTACACCCACCCTTGGCACCGATACTCCCCGGCGTTGCTCCGGGAGGCGCGCGACGCGGGCACGCAGCCGTGGAAATTGGAGAACTTCTACAGGATCGTGGACTTGGTGGACCGCCGCCAGCCGGTAGGTCCAGGAGACTGGGGGCTCCTGGTGCGCCTGGCGGGCGATCCCAGCTCCGACATGCGGCAGCTATCCCTGGGTCTGATGGCGCACCTGGGTTACACCGGGCGCCGCAGCGAGATCATCGCCATCGCTAAGGCCCATCTGGAGGACCCCAACCCCGCCCCTCGCTCTTCGGCCCTCATCGCGCTGTGGCGCATGGATGACCCGGTGTGGCGTCAGAAGGTCCGGGAGTGGGCGAATTCTCCGGACCCGTTGGTGCAGCACACGGTGCATTTGCTTTTGGAGCGGGCGAATCGGGGAAGGGCCCAATGAGGGTGCGTATGCGGCGAGGGTTCACGTTGGTGGAGTTGCTGGTGGTCATCGGGATCATCGCGGTGTTGGCTGCGTTGCTGTTTCCGGTGTTTGCGCAGGTTCGTCGCAGGAGCCAGGTGGCCCAGTGCACTTCGAACCTGCACCAGCTTGGGCGAAGCATCGCCATGTATGCGGCGGACTATGACGACCTGCTGCCCTATGCGCCGGATCCGGCGGCGCGGGCGGCAGCCGATCCAGGTTCCAGTGATCCGCTCCAGCAGCTTAGGGCGCGGTTCTCGTATGATGTTCGGTGGGTCTTGCGGCCCTACGGGGCGACCCAGGCTTTGTACTGGTGCCCTCTGGATCGAAACTGGATATTCTACGTAGAGCCCGGCCACAAGCCCACGTATTTCGAAGAGTTCGGCTCCAGCTACTGGTATGGGGACGTGTGGGCGTTCAGAGGTTATACTCTCGGCGGCTTCAGCCGGCCTTCAGAGACGCTTCTCATGTCCGACCAGGCTTATGACCATTATGGTTCGCCGTTTGAAGGGACCGATGCGGAGGATCATGGACGGTTTCGGAAGAATGCGCTCTTCGCGGATCTGCACGTAAAGGAGCACACCTGGGACCAGTTCAAAACATTCGACACCGGGGTAGGGTTGTAAGGGCGCGCGTCCAGCCCGCCCCTTAGCGGTCGGCAGGCACCCGGGGATGGCACGGATGCCGCTTTGCTATCGGGTGCGGACTGTGGCCACCACGGACATCCCGGCCCGCAGGCGATCCATCCCCGGCTGGTTCGGGTCCAGCACAATCTTTACGGGGATGCGCTGAACCACTTTGGTAAAGTTCCCCGTAGCGTTGTCGGGTGGGATGAGGGCGAAGGTGGCTCCGGTGGCCGCCGAGATGCTGTCCACGTGTCCATGAAAGACGCGGCCGGGGAAGGCGTCCACGGTTACTTCGGCGGGAGATCCGGCGTGCATGTGGGTGAGTTGTGTTTCTTTGAAGTTTGCCCACACCCAAACGTCGTTCTGGGGCACGAGGGCCATAAGAGGCGTTCCCGGCTGAACGAGGTTGCCTACCTCCACAGTTTTCTTGCTCACTCGCCCGCCAACCGGGGCGTAGATGCGGGTATATCCGAGCTGGATTTGGGCGGCGCGGAGGGCGGCTTGGGCCTGTTCGATGCGCGCCTGGGCCTGGGCGGCTGCCGTGCGGGACACGGCCACTTGTTTCGGCGCGGTGCGGGCGGCTAGGAGCAGTCCTTGCGCTTGGCTTGTGCGGGCTCGGGCCACTTCTACGGCCCTGTCGGCTGCGGATTTGGCGGCCCGCGCCTGTTTGACCGCTGCCTGAGCCGCGGCCACCTGTTCTTGCGCAGCTTTGAGGATGGCCCGAGCTTGGCTGATGCCTGCCTCGGCGATGCGGAGCTGCTGCCGGGCGGCATTTACGTCGGCCTGGCGTTGAGCGGCTACCGCCTGGGCCTGGGCAAGCTGCTGGCGCGCAGCTTCCAACTGCGCAGTCGCCGTGTCTGCCGCGGCTGTGGCTGCATCTGCTGCCTGGGCGCTGATGGCTCCCTGTTGAGCCAGTTGTGTGTAGCGCTGTTGATCTCTTAGAGCTTTGGTGGCTGCTGCCTGGGCTGCCTGTACGTTTGCCTGGGCGGCCTTCACCGCAGCTTGGGCCGTGTCCCATGCGGCCTGGGCGGAGGTGAGGGCGTCTGAAGCACGCTGGCGGGCGGCAACGGCAGTGTCCAGCCCGGCCCTAGAGTTCGCCTCATTGGCTCGCGCGGCGCCCAAGGCGGCGAGGCTTCCGGTGATGGAGGCGGCCGCGCGAGCGGCATCAGCTTGCGCGCTGGCCACGCTGCTCATGGCTTGCTGCACTCCAGCCTGGGCCTGTATCACCTGCGCGCCGCCGGTTTGCTGCGTCACAGCGACGGTGACACCGGCGCCTTTGGCCTGGGCAATGGCTGCATCCAGATTTGCGCGTGCCTGTTCCACGTTGGCGCGGTAGGTGGCGTCATCCAGCACCACCAGCAGATCTCCCTTGCGCACCACCTGGTTATCCGTAACGGCCACCCGAACCACGGTTCCGCTCACCTGCGGCGAAATCTGGATTACGTCCGATGCCAACTGGGCGTCGTCCGTGGCTTCATGAGTGGCGGAATATCGGTAGTAGCGCAGACCCAGGATTGCCGCAGCGGCAAAAACGAGCGCGAGGGCGGCGAAGGTCAGGGGCCGGGTGACGCGGCGCGCGGCCGTTGGAGGCTCCTGGACAGGGGCAACTCCCGCACCGTTACCGGATCCGACGGCGCCTTGTTCGGGGGTTTGTTCCGTGGTTGGGGCAATGGGTGTGTCGGCCATTCGGTGACCCTCCTCTATTGCGGCGGGGTAACCCGGCTTCTTGCCGATCTGCCTTCAGCAGCGTGCCGGCTCATTCGGATGAAACCTCCTGGGCTCCGGGATCGGTGCGCCGCAGAAGCCCGTGCAAAAGCAGATCCGCCAGAGCAGACGCCCTGCGCTCCACGTCCTCGCGGTCCTCCAATTCAGGGGGGGCCAAGTTCATGGGGAGCAGGCTATTGGTGGCGGTAATGAGGGCTTCCGCGGTGTGTTGCAGGTTTTTTGCGTCGAAGAGGCGTGCTTGGACGCCGTCGGCGAGGACGCGCTGGAAGATGCGTGCCTCTTCGGCAAGATACCGGCTCCGTCGCAGCATGAATGCCGGCCGCAGTTCGGACCAAAGTTCGTCGAGCATGTGGGCAACGTGCTGGACCGCATCGAAGCGGATCAGGATCCTTGCCACCAGCATCGCACGCAAGCGCTCGGCGGGTGGGGTGTGTGCGGAAGCAATTTCCTCCAGTTGTCGGAAGACGCGGGCGTTGGCGCGGTCGGCACAGGCGAGGGCGACCTCTTCTTTGCTGGGGAAGTAGAGGTAGATGGTGCCTTTCCCGATGCCGGCCTCGCGCGCCAGATCCTCCATGGTGGTTTTGCGGTAGCCGTAGCGCTGCATCAGGCGGATGGCAGCATCGAGGATCGTTTCGCGCATCTCCTGCCGTTTGGCGCCCGTTGGTGGGGAACCTCTCATGACTGTTGACCGATTTGGTTTTCTGGTCACATTATACCATAGTGACGAAGCATCTGCGCCTTGGCTTGCGGGGGTGTGGCGGGGCGGTAGCTGAGTGAAGGATGGGCCGAAGAGCTTGGGGGCGCCGCTATGCGGCGCCCCCACCATCATCATTCGGTTGCGTGATGCAGCGCTAGTGGCGCATCTCTACTTCCCACACCACATCCCGGATCCCTACATGCTGCCGGAGGACTTTGCGGATAATTTCGGCTTCATGCTCCAGGTCTACTTCGGGATGGGAATGGAGTTTGGACATAGTGCCTCGCAAATAACAAACCCCGTGGACTACGCGCACATCTACCTTGCTGGTATCCACGCTGCGCCGCGTAAGCTCGCGCTGCACCATTCTGGTTTGATGGGCATCTTCCATGGCCATGGCACTACCCTCCCCTGGAAGCGCATGAACCACAAGTTCCGAAAGCCGAAGGCGGGCGATGGATCCAGAGCAGCAATGCTCGCCTTCTTCCATTCATTTAGACGAACCGGCGTTGGAAAGGGTTCACGGAATGTGGCGCCCCTAAAGGGTTGTTCCACAAAGGGCGGGTTTCTTTGCCCATTGTGGAGGCGGGCACATGGGCGCATCAGTTCAGGGCGAGGGGGAGTTCTACTGTGAAAACAGAACCTTTTCCGATCTCGCTCTGTACGGTGATGGTTCCGCCGTGGGCTTCTGCTGCCCACTTGGCGATATTGAGGCCCAATCCAACGCCGCCTGCATCTCGACTGCGGCCTGCATCCACACGATAGAAGCGGTCGAAGATATGGGGGAGGTGTTCGGGTGGAATGCCGGGGCCCGTGTCTTCAACGGCGATGAGGGCGGTTGGCGGCTTCTGGGGAACAGCGTCGGGCTTCGCCGCAGGCGCGGCCGCTGATGGGAGGCCGAGGGTGGTAACGCTAACCGTTACGGTGCCGCCGGCGGGTGTGTACTTGACGGCATTGTTTACCAGGTTGATGAGGATCTGCGGGAGCCAAAGCGGGTCGCCTTCGACCTCGGCTTCGACCATGGGACCGATCTCCAGGGACACGCCTCGGCGGCGGGCCAGGGGTTCCATTTGCTCATAGACGCTCATCACCATTTCGTGGAGAGCCACGCGTTCCCTGCGAACCTGGATCTGGTGTGCGTCGGCGCGTGCCAGGATGAGCAGATTCTCTACGATGGCCGACATCCGCTCGACTTCATCCACGATGGAGCGAAGGACGGCGCGGTACCCCTCGGGCGTGAGTTCCGCCATGAGGGCCACTTCTGCTTCTCCGCGGATTGAGGTGAGCGGCGTTTTGAGTTCGTGGGATGCATCGGCGCTGAATTGCTGGATCTGGCGAAAGCTGCGATCCAGTCTGGCGATCATTTCGTTGAAGGCGGACGCTAGGCGGGCAATTTCGTCATCGGTGGCGGGCTCGGCGATGCGCCGGTCCAGGTTCGTGTGTTCGATGGCAAGGGCTGTGCGGGTAATTTCATCCACGGGGCGGAGGCTGCGCCCCACGAGGATCCATCCGCCCAGAAGAGACACGACGAATACCGAGGGTGTCAGCACCACGAGGATAAGAGATGCTCGCCGCAATGCATCGTCCACGCCTTCAAGGGAAGCGGCTGCCTGCACCAGGTAGGGCACGTCGTGGCCCATCTGTACGGGCACGGTCACCACGCGCACGGGATGCTCGCCTAGGTCGTAGAAGGTTTCGAAGGTCGTGCGTCCCTTGAGGGCATTTACACGGGCGTCCATGCTTGTGGGGAGAGTGTGGCTTGCCAGGCCGTCGGAGCGGTCTACAACATTGTTGTAGGCATCTACCACTTGAATTTGGCGGCTCCATTCCTGGAGTTCCTTGTTGAGGAAGCGAGGGCGTTCCGGCCGTGGCTGAAGAGAAGACTGGTACAGTTCCACCGCGATGCTGCGCGCGGTTTGGTCGGCGTAGTCTTCCAGGAGCTTGTCGGCCCGGGAGTGGAGGAAGCGGCGGAGAAGTATGAGGGTGAGGGCGGCAAGCACGACGAGGGTAAGGGCCAGGAGGCCGGCATGCCACAGGGCGAGGCGTGCTCTAAGGCTGCGGGGTTTCATGCTCGTCTTCCCGGCGCAGAACGTATCCCACGCCGCGAACGGTGTGGAGGAGCTTCACTGGGAAGCCGTGGTCAATCTTTTTGCGCAGGAAGTTCATGTACACGTCGAGTACGTTGGATCCGCTGTCGAAGTCGTATCCCCACACCCCTTCCATCAAGGCAACGCGGGTAAGGACCTGCTCGGGACGCCGGATCAGCATCTCAAGGATGGCGTACTCTTTGTTGGTGAGGGTGATGGGTTTGCCTTCGCGTGTAACGCGGCGTGTGACGGGATCTACCACCAGTCCTGCATATTCCATTCGGGGCACCTGGCGGCTGGACGCCCTGCGCAGGAGGGCCCGCAGGCGGGCGAGCAGTTCGTCGAAGGCGAAGGGCTTCGGCAGGTAGTCATCACAGCCGCTATCCAATCCGGCGACGCGGTCGTCCAGGGTTGCGCGGGCGGTGAGGGCCAAAACAGGCACCGAGGAACCCCGCAGGCGCAGCCGGCTCACCACATCCAGGCCGTCCATGCCTGGCAGCATCAGGTCCAGAATGATGGCGTGGTATTCGGCATTGAGGGCCATTGCGAGGCCGTCCGGCCCGGTGGCGGCCCAATCCACCGTGTAGGCGGACTGTTCGAGCCCTTTGCGAATGAAGCTTGCAACCTTTTCTTCGTCTTCGACCAGCAGGATACGCATAGGTGCCTCCGTGGCGTTCTCCAGGGGCACTAGATCTCCCGCCGCCAGCTCAGGGCAGAGATCAGAGTGGCCTGGTCCGCATAGTCCAGATCGCCTCCTGCAGGCAATCCGTGGGCGATGCGCGTGACCTTAACGCCCAAGGGTTTGATGATCTTGGCAAGGTAGAAGGCGGTAGCCTCGCCTTCCACTGTGGGGTTGGTGGCGACGATGACCTCCCGGACACGGTTGTTTGCGATGCGCGGCAGGAGTTCCTTGATGCGGAGCATGTCCGGCATGATGCCTTCCTGGGGTGAAATGACCCCTTGGAGCACGTGGTAGAGGCCCTTGTACTCGTTGGTTTTTTCCATGGCCATGAGGTCACGCGTCTCGGCGACCACGCAGAGGGTGGTGCGGTCGCGCCCGGGGTCCCGGCAGATGTCGCACAGGTCCTGATCTGTGTAATTGAAGCATTCCCGGCATGTATGGATGGTGGCTTTCACCTCCAAGATGGCATCGGCAAGCTTGCGTGCTTCTTCTGCAGGGACGCGCAACAGGTAGAAGGCCATACGCTGGGCGGATTTGGGGCCGACGCCCGGCAGCTTCTCCAGTTCTCCTACGAGGCGGGCAAGGGGTTTGGCGTATTGGAGCATCCTTTGTGGCGCCGCGCCGGGACGACCCTGCCATGGCGTTGGGCATTACCCTCCCAGGCGCTTGACGGCCTCCTTTGCTTCTGCATTGTTTGGATCGTTCTTGAGGGCCTCCTTGTATTGGCCGATAGCCAGTGCCTTGCGGCCGGTGGCTTCGTAGAGCTTGGCAAGCTTGACGCGGTATGTGGCGCCGGCGGCTGGAGGCAGGTTCTTGATGCCCAGGATATGTTGGTAGGCGTCTACGGCTGCGTCGCTGCGCCCCATTTTCTCAAGGAGGGCAGCTTGATTGGCCCAGGTGGTGAAGTCGTTGGGGGCCATGGCTGCGGCTTTCTGGTAGAACTCCAGGGCCTCCGGATTGCGGCCAAGCTTCTCCAGGATGCCGCCGGCAGCGGAGAGGAAGGTCGGATTGCTGCCGAGCTTGCCGGCTGCCAAGGGTTTGAGGAAGTCGGCGAGTTCCGAGGTTTTGCCGAGTTTTTCCTCTGCGCGTTGAAGGAAGGTGAGGTCCAGCACGGGATCCGCAGCCTGTGCGATATGGTTCTGGAGGTAGGCTACCCAGTCGCTGAGTTTGTTCTGGGCAGTATAGGCTGCCGAGAGGAGGGTGTAGGCCTCATAGGTGTACATGGGGTCAGCGGCGGCATGGATAAAGGCATCGCACGCTTTTTGCATGGATGCCATGGCTTGATAGGCTTTGCCGAGCTTGAGCCAAGCCCAGGAAGCCTTGGGGTTCGCGTCCACGATGGCGGTATATTGTGCGGCAGCGTCGGCCCATTTGTTCTGCTTTTCCAGCAGTTCGGCGAGTTGGGTGTGCCACGCCGCATTCGAGGGCTCTTTTTCGGCCAGGCGGCGGTATTCCGCTATGGCGGCATCCGTCTTGCCTTGAAGCTGGAGGATGCGCGGGATGTTGCCTTCGTAGAAGGTGTTGCCGGGTGCAATCCTTTCGATCTCGCGATATTGGGCGATGGCATCGTCATAGCGCTTCTGGCGCTCTAGGAGCTGGGCTATATACCACAGGCCGGTGACGTTGGCGGGATCAACGGTACGGATCAGCCCATAGGTTTTGACGGCGTCCTCAGTACGGCCGGCCTGCTCGTAGGCGGAAGCCAGGCGGATGATTGCGGAAAGATCCTTTGGCGCCAGGCGCCGCTCTTCTTGGAATTCGGTAATGGCTTGAGCGGTCTTTTTCTGGCTCAGATACGTTTGGCCCAGCAACCGATGGGCGTTCGGGTTGGATGGATCCAGAGTTACCCAATCCCGGTACACTTTTTCGGCGGCGTCGAGTTTGTTTTGTGTCTGATAGATGCGTCCGAGGGCCAGTCGGGCATCCACGGAGTGCGGATCTTTCCGGAGAGCCTTTTGATATTGGGCAATGGCTTCGGGGATGCGCGTTTGGGCTTCACGAAGCCGCGCGAGGGCAAGATATCCGGCCGCATCCTTTGGGAAGCGGCGTATGGCTTGGTTGTAGACGTCCTCGGCGGCATCATTGCGCCCGAGCTGCTGGTACAAGTAACCCAATCCCTCGTAAGCCTGAATGGGCGCCTGCAGCGAGATGGCCTTGCGGTAATGCGCCTCCGCGGTTTGATAGGCCTGCTTCCGCCTGGACGCATCGGTTTCTGCGGCGGCGGCGTACGTTTCGGCGAGGGCGAGATCGGCGAGGATGCGGGGGTTCGCCGGGGCCAGCGCCAGGGCGGATCGGAAGTAGCGCACGGATTGGGGGTAGTTGTGGATTTCAAAGTAGAGGCGGGCGGCGTTGAGATGGGCCGGCAGGAAGGCGGGCTGGGCGGCGATGGCTTGAAGATAAAGACTGAGGGCTCTTTGCAGCAGCCCCTTTGCGTCGCTTCGCTGGGCCATCGCCTGATAGGCCCCTGCCATATTGTAAAGCAGGGCGGCGCTGCGCGGCATAGATCGGGCGGCCTTTTCGTAGGCAGCAAGGGCCTTTTCCGGTTCGCCCATGATCTGGTGGATGACGCCCATGCTCACGTGAGCTTCGGCGAGCTTAGGGTCTAGGTCCAGCGCTTTTGCCAGCGCCGCCAGAGCCTGAGGATAGCGCTTCTGGCGGGCCAGGACGATGCCGATGTTGAAGTAAGTTCGGGCGTTTCCCGGGGCGTACCGTGCGGCGAGGCGGAATTCCTGTTCGGCTGTTTGGAGGCGGCCTTCGGCGATGAAGCAACCTCCCAGAGCGAAGTGGGCAGCGGCGCTTTTGGGATCGCGCTTCAATGCGGAGAGTGCGGCGTCCTTCGCTTCGTTCCAGCGGTGTTCGTCGGCATAGACAGTGGCGAGTTGGCTTAGGGGCACAGGGTTGGCGGGTTCCAGGGCCGCGGCTTTGCGGAAGGCGCCCTCGGCCTCCTTCAGGCGGCCGGAGCTTTGATAGAGGATGCCGAGGTTCATATAGGCCGGATAGGCTTTGGGCGCGAGTGTGATGAGCTCGCGGTACGCACGGATTGCCTCTTCGCGCCGGCCCTTGCGCTGGAGGGTCACGGCGCGCTCGAAGAGATTTGCAGCTCGCACCGCCTCGGGCGAAGGGGTGGGGGGATGTACCACGATAGAGCGGTTAGGCGCCTGGGCTGAGGCTCCGATGCACCAGGCGGCCATCAAGCAAGAGAGTACAAAGCAGTGAACACGCACGGGGTGATCTCCGGGAGGGGCCTCTACACTCATGCATTCTATCGCACAAGTGCGCCAGTGTCAAGCGGAGCACCCTGGTTTCGGAGGCAGGCGGCCCCTCGTGTTGCCGTCGTGTACGGGGAAGAGGGTTTAGCCGCAAGCTGTTGGAGGCAGCGGGTACCCATGAAGTGGGTAAGAAAGAGGGGCCGGGCGAAGCCCGGCCCCGCGGGAGTGATGGAGGGAAGGGATTGGACTAGAAGCCCACGGAAGCCTTCATAACGAAGGCATTGTACGTGTAACGCGTCCCTGCCGGCGTGGAGAGTGCGCGCTCGCCGTCGAAGGCGCCCGTCTGCCACATGAGGTTCAGCCTAGTATTCTGGGTGAGCCAGTAACCCGTGCTGATCGTAAAGTAATCCTCTGTGGGGTGCATGGTGGTAGCGGCCATGGCCGGGATGCCCTGGTGGATCCCCGAGAGTTTCCAGTACACGTGTTCCCAGTCCAGGCCGATGGTAAAGAGCCGGGACGGGTTGATGGAAGCCCCTACGATCACGCGGGTGATGCTGTCGTCGCGACCGAGACCACCGAAGCCTGCCGAGGTGCCCGTGGCATGCCACAGTGTCGGGATAAAGTAGTCGGCCGCTAGTTTCAAAGAGAAAAGGCCGCTGAAGCGGTACCCAAGATCGAGGCCGGGCCCCTGGATATTGGTTGGATTGATCCAGTTACCGATGCGCCCCCAATAACCCGGCGAATAGAAGAACGGCTCGATGTAGCGGTACCGCACGCCCGACGAGAAGGCTCCGTAAGCGTAGCTTGCATTGAACGTAGCTGCGTTGTTGTGGTATGGGTTGCGGGTAGTGTCGCGGCCGGTGTGTGTGATGGTTTTGGCCCACTCCACCGATGCGTCAAAGTGCGGCGTGGGCATCACTCCAACGCCGGCTCCCAATACCTCGACCCCGTCGAAGCCAAGGCCGCCGGTGCCTTTCATGTCCAGGGCGCTGCCGCTGATACGGAAGTGCCCATCGCCCATCTTGGTGGCGTATCCGAGCGTCACCCCGGCAATCTGGTCCACCGTCATTTGACCCAGTTGGGGTAATCCCGTGGGTACGTTGTACTGGCCGGTGGGTTTATTGTTGTGGAAGAAGACGTCGTTGCCCACTTTCACGCCGGCGAGCGGGCTATTCCAGCGGTTGCCGAACACATCCGTGACGCTGCCCACCTGACCGCCGAATGCGGTGAAGTCGAACCCATGGAAGTTCAGGTTGATGCGGGCGCCGTCAATGGCATACCCCAGGTCCCCGGCCTCGCCCGGCGCGGCGTGATCTGCGGCGTCGCTCTCTGCCTGGCTGAAGTTTCCGTACGAGCCCGGCAGGCCGTAGAAGCCGAAGTAGGTGTCCACATCAGGGCGCTGGAGGACGAGGGGGCCTACGGAGTGCCTGAAGCGGCCCAGGGTAAGGTTGGATCCCTCACTGATGCAATCGAGCTTGTGGGTGTACTCCAGGTACTGAAGGTACGTGGAGTAGTTGGCTGTGTGGTCGAGGAAGGGCATCACCTGGCCTACGGAACCGCCGAGGGTTTGGATGTAATTGGTGAACATGAGGCTTGCCCTCACGTCATCCTTGGAGGCCGCGGGAGATGCGATGTTGAGGGTAAGGCCGGTGACGAGGAGCGGATTGCCGTGTCCTGGGTTGAAGCGGCCGTCATAGTCCACGTAGGGGCCATGGGAGGCGTCGGATCGGACGCCGGTGAAGGCCGTTCCCGAGATGCGGATGCGGTTGGCCAGGTCCGTTCGGATGGCCTTGATGTTGGCTTCCAGGGCATCCAGGCGCTTGTTCACGTCGTCTACCTTGACGCCGAAGGCCTTCAGGTCGTCCTTGAATTCATTGAGCAGTCGTCTGAAGGTAGGGATCTCCTCGGGAACGATGCCTGCGGGTCCTACCGGGCCCTGCTCACCCTGGGGCCCGGCCTCGCCTTGGGGGCCTTGCGGTCCTTCGGGCCCCTGGATTAGGGCGAGAGCCTTGACGGCGCGGTCCAGCGCTTCGGCAAATTCGTAGCGGGTGAGGGTTCTCATGCCGCTGAAGCGGCCGTTAGGGTATCCCTTGATGATGCCCTTGCTTTGGAGTTCAGACACGGCCTGATACGCCCAGTGGGTTGTGGGGACGTCGTCGAAGGGGTTGTTCTGGGCGGACACGGGTCTGGCCAAACCGATAGACAACAAGGCGATCAGAAGGGGCATTCCCCTACGCATGTTCAGACCTCCTTTCGGTGTAACGGGCCGTGTGTCCAGAGAAGCTCATCGAACGGCAAGCAGGTGCGGCCTGTGCGCTTTCGCGTGCGGCGACGGACACAAAAGCGTGAGGTGGATTATCGCGGCCCCAACAATCCACCGGCTTCGGCAGGGACACGTGTTGCATCGTTCTCGGGCGCAACAAACTCATTGCGGGGCTGGTGCAGGCCCGCTCAAGGTTACGCTAGCACAATTGCCGGTTCGGCGTCAAGTGGGGGAACTCCTTCTTGGGCGGGCGCTTCTTGACAGATTTGGCCGGCAAGGGCTACGATGATGGTGCTTTGCGAACTTGGCGGCGGGCGTAACTGGCGCCGATACGGGGAATCAACCCCGCGGGAGCGCTCGCTGTGGCTTAGCCGCGCGCCTGGGCGATCCGCATCCGCATCGAAGGCGGGAAGCAGGGGATCGTTCCGGCGCAAATCGTCGGGCCTTGCTAAGGCCCACGAAAGTCTCGGAGCACCGCGCACAGAGATCCTCTCCTCCCGTTCATCCATGTTGCAAGGGACTAAGGAGGTAGGCCGATGAGTTCTATTGAACGTGCGCTGGTCAGCGTGTCCAACAAAGAGGGCGTGGTGGAGTTCGCGCGCGAACTTGCGGCGCTGGGCGTGGAAATCGTGTCCACAGGGGGCACGGCTGCGACCCTGGCCCAGGCCGGCGTTCCGGTGCGCCAGGTGTGGGAGCTGACGGGCTTTCCCGAGATGATGGATGGGCGTGTGAAGACGCTCCATCCCAAGATCCATGGAGGCATTCTTTTCCGGCGCGATCTTCCCGAGCACCGGGATGCTGCCGCCCAACACGCCATTGCCCCCATAGATCTGGTGTGCGTGAACCTGTATCCGTTCGCCCAGACCGTTGCCAAGCCCGGCGTGTCTCTGGAGGAGGCCGTCGAGAATATTGACATCGGCGGGCCGGCTATGGTGCGTTCGGCAGCCAAGAACCACGATGCGGTAACTGTGGTGGTAGATCCGGCGGATTACGGAACGGTGCTGGAAGAGATGAAGGCGCATTCCGGAAGCACCACTTTGGAGCTCAGGCGGCGGTTGGCTGCGAAGGCGTTCGCGCATACGGCGCGCTATGATGCGCTCATCGCGACCTATTTGAACCGGCGCTTCGATCCCGAGAACCTGTTCCCTCAGGAGCTGGCATTGGGATACTCCAAAGTGCAGGATTGCCGGTACGGCGAGAACCCGCACCAGCGGGCCGCCTTCTACGCCGAGGCGTTCTGCACGGAGCCTTCCATCGGTACCGCCCGGCAGATCCACGGCAAGGAGCTTTCGTTCAACAACATTTACGATCTCAATGCGGCGCTGGAGACCGTGAAGGAGCTCCCCGAAAAGCCCGCAGCGGTGATTATCAAGCACACGAACCCCTGCGGTGCCGCCCAGGCGGACACGCTTGCTGAAGCATTCCGCCTGGCTCGACGGGGGGATCCCGTGTCCGCCTTCGGCGGCATTCTGGCGGTAAACCGTCCCGTTGATGTGGACACGGCCGAGGAGATCACGGGCAAGAACACCTTTTTCGAAGCGGTAATCGCTCCCGGCTTCCATGCAGAAGCCTTGCCGATCCTTACCGGCAAGAAGAAGTGGGGCGCCAACTTGCGCTTGCTGGAGGTTGGAGATCTCCCTGCATCGGCGCCGGAATTCCCGGGGCTGGACCTCAAGAAGGTGGTAGGCGGGCTTTTGGTGCAAGAAAGGGATCTCAAGCTCGTGACTGCTCGGAAGCTGGTTGTCGTGACGCGCAGGCCGCCCACGCCGGAAGAGGAAGAAGAGCTACTCTTCGCATGGCGCATCGTAAAGCACGTAAAGTCCAACGCCATCGTGCTTACGCGCGAGCGGCAGGTGGTGGGCGTGGGTGCAGGCCAGATGAACCGAGTGCAGTCGGTGCGGCTTGCAGTAGGCCAGGCTGGGGAGAGGGCCCGGGGAGCCGTGATGGCGTCGGATGCGTTCTTCCCCTTCCCGGACGGCCCCGAAGTTGCCGCCGAAGCAGGGGTTACGGCTGTGATCCAGCCCGGCGGGTCTGTGAAGGATCAAGACACGATCGAGGTTTGCGACCGGTACAATATCGCCATGGTCTTTACGGACACGCGCCACTTTCTCCACTAGCGGGAAGTGGGGTACGGCACGCAGGAGGATTGGATGGAGTATCGGAGATTGGGCGCATCGGGCCTGAAGGTGAGCGAAATATGCCTGGGTTCGTGGCTCACCTACGGCAATGCCGTTGACGATGCCACTGCAGAGGCTTGCGTGAATGCAGCGTTCGATGCGGGCATCAACTTCTTCGACACGGCCAATGTTTACGCCAATGGGCGGGCGGAGGAGGTGCTGGGGCGCATCCTCAAGAAGCGCAGGCGCGAGGAATTCGTCATCGGGACGAAGGTTTACTTCCCCATGGGCGATGGCCCCAACGACCGCGGCCTCTCCCGCAAGCACATCCGTGAGCAGTGTGAACAGAGCCTCAAGCGGCTGCAAATGGACTACGTGGATCTCTATCAGTGCCATCGCTTCGACACCGACACTCCTTTGGAAGAGACGCTGGCTGCTCTGGATGACCTAGTCACAGCCGGCAAAGTGCTGTACATCGGCTTCAGCGAATGGACTGCGGCGCAGATCGCGGAGGCGCTGGGCATCCAGAAGCGCAACGGCTTCGACCGGTTCGTGTCCAGCCAGCCCTACTACAACTTGTTGGGGCGCGCGATCGAGAAGGAGATCATGCCCCTTTGTTGGCGGGAGGGCATCGGCCAGATTGTCTATTCTCCTCTTGCGCAGGGGCTTCTTACAGGGAAGTACCGGCCCGGTGCGCCGCCTCCGCCGGAGAGCCGTGCGATGGATCCTCGGCAGAATGTGTTTCTAAACCGGGGCAAGTTGGATGAGGAGCTTTTGGCGCGGATCGAGAAGGTGCGGCCTGCTGCGGAGCGGGAAGGGCTTACCATGGCCCAATTGGCGCTGGCTTGGTGTCTGCGGCGCGAGGAGGTGAGCAGCGTAATCATTGGAGCCAGCAAGCCCGCTCAAGTGATGGAGAATGCCGCTGCATCGGGACGGAAGCTCAGTGCGGACACGCTGGCGCTATTGGAGGCTGTGTGATGCGGTCATTGTAGTGGTCTTGACAGGTTGTTATGGGATGTGCTAGTATAGGTGTCGC
>JBMFSQ010000047.1:0-13201 GCA_049967475.1 Chthonomonadales bacterium
CCGTGCGCATTACGGGTGTTTCTCCGCCGATTGTGCTGCGCACGGTCAAGATCGGCATTCCGGCGATGCCCCACTCGGCCGGAGCAGGGTCCGAGATCTGGGCTATAGAACCTATCTGTATCGGCACCGCTGCAGGCCGCATTTGGGGCCGGAAGCGTGCCGACGCAGCACCCATCGCCCCAAGGGTCAGCGCGATAGCCATAGTGGGCGCGAGCATTCTCATGGTAGACACCTCCTCCAGACCCCGGTTCTCGCACCCCGGGGTCCATCCGCCATCAAGACGCCGCGCACATGGCTAGGGTTCCGAAACCCGCAAGATGCGCCATTCCCCAACCCGTTCGGCCTCGGTAATGCGTCTACCCAGTATTCCAGCCAGTTCCTGGGCGCAGCCCGCGGAGGCCATTACGATGCACCCATGGTGCTGGGCAGCAAAAAGACGCACCTGCCCCGCCTCTTGAGCCTCCAGAACACGACTGCCGTGCCCGCGGCTATACGGCAACAGACCTTTCGGCAGATAGAAGAACACGCTCGGACGCCGCGGCCGTCCCAGGCACAGCGCCAAAGGGTACCCCAACCGCACGGCCTCGGCACCTGCGGTATGAGCCGCCACGTGGGCGGGATCTACCACCTGCCGCGAAAGCACAGGCATGAACCACGCAACCGCCGCCACAGGGAATGCCGCCATGAAGCCAACCAAAACCGGAGCCACAAGCCGCCGCAGTTTTGTCACGGCGGCCACCGATGCAAAGAAAGGACCTGCAGCCATGACGGCCAACGGCAAGATTGCCGCGTGAAGCAGGGCTTGTTCCGGCGTCGTCAGCACTTCACGCCTGTGCGTCACAGCTCCAGCCATAGATAGGACCCATGAGCGGCGCATTACGAGGAGCAGCACAGCAAGCGCCGTTACGGCCGCCAGCCCGAGCCAAACCGCGATGGCCGCCATCCGCCCATTCGGCCGAAGCTGCTGCATCAAGCCGTCAGCGGCCAGCAGCGCCGCTGCAGGGTACAACGGCAGGATGTAACTGACCAGTTTGGATCCTCCAGCCGAAAAGGCAACAAAGACTACGACGATCCAGATCCACAGGAAGGCGCGCACGGGCTGCCGCACATCTCCCGGCTGGGTACCCCTCAAAGCACCCTTCGCGCGCAATGCGCCAAGGGCTGCAGCGGCCACGCCGAAACTCCATGGAAAGGCCCCCAACAGGAATGCCGGCACGTAGAACCACACTGGCGCTCTATGGGCCGTGTCTCCGCCTTGGAAGCGGCCCACGTGCTGCCGGATGATGTACTCCTCAAAGAAGGAGCCGCCATTGGCTCGATATGCCGCAATATGCCACGGCGCAGCAATCAACAGAAAAACTGCGATGCCTGCCAGCACTACACGCGCTGAAAGCAGCTTCCGGGCGCCCCAAGATCCCGTTCGCTGCAGCCAAAGCAGATAGGCTCCCGCTACGAGCGCCGGCAAGAGGATGCCCGGGGCCCCCTTCGCAAGCACCCCGGCCCCGCAGGCAGCCCAAGCTAATGTCGCAAGCACAAACTGAGTACCGGGCCGGGCGCCAAGGGATTCGTATCCCAGCATCAACGCCGTACACACGCACAGGTCCAGAAGCGCATCCGTGGTGAGCTGCCTCGCCTCCCCTACCACGAGCGGGGCAGTGGCGAAGAGCGCGGCGGCGAGCCAACCCGTTCCAACGCCGAATTCCCGGCGGCCAAACCAAAAGACCAATCCCACCACCAACCCGGATGCAACGGCCGCAGGCAGCCGGGCTGTAAATTCGCTCCGTCCAAATAAACGGAAACAGGCCCCAGCAGCCCAGTACGCCAGAGGAGGCTTCTCGAAAAAGGGCGATCCGTTCACCCGCGGCGTGACCCAGTCTCCGGTTCCGGCCATTTCACGAGCACATTCCGCGTACAAACCTTCGTCCAGATCGAGAATGCCCACGCCCCCCAAGCGCCAAAAGTAGGCCGTATAGCATAAGACCGCAAGGCCGCACCACAGCGCTGCCTCGGAAAGCCACCTGGGCGATTTCATGGTGTTCCTATCCGCCGGCATCCCGTGATGCCTCCCGATCCGGCATCCACACGCCGACGGTAGACACTGATGCTCACCTTGGGGCCTCTCTTCCCTGGGCACATCGAGCCCAACGCCCACACGTCATTCCAGCGAAGCACCGCACGCATCAGCAAAAACCCGCTCCAGCGGAAGGACCGCCTCTTCACGCCGAAAGAGCCGTCGCGCGTTCGTCAAAAGGACGGGATCCGGTGGACGCGGTTCAGTCAGGGCTGCGCGCAACGCCTGGGTAAAATGACCAACGAGCAGTCGCTCGTCGCGATCTACACCGGTGATCGGCGTCATGTGGTCGCCGAAGTATTGCTCGGCTGCTTCCTCAAGGTTTTGTGCGGTTACGAGCCCGTAGACGCCGTCGTATCCTGCACCGACGGCATGGGCTCCCGCCGCCAGAGCCTCGATGCACGCATAGTTGCCGCCGGCCACCAATCTACACGAGCCAAAAATCGGCGCCGTGTCCAGCACATCTGCCAAGACGCCGGCAAAGGGAGCCCCTATTTCAGCGTTGCGCCGCTGCACTGCCTCCTGAACCTGCCGCAGGTGGCTGCCCCGGCCTACGATCTGCACCCGCAGATCTGGAACCTCGGACCGAAGAGCTTGTGCTGCCTCCACAAAGGCCACCGCCAACGGCGCCTTTGTGCCGCTCAGCCGGGAGCAGTAGGCAATGTTTGGAGGCCGCTCGGCAAAGGGCTTCGCGCATTCCTCGAAATGATCCCAATCCACCATCCAGTATAAACGGGTTATGCGCTGAGCGTCTGCCCCCAGGTTTGCGTAGTAGCGCCTCTGATACTCGTTCATCACAGTGATGGCGCGGGCTTGTCCCAAGTACCTACACACCCGGGACGCTTTGAAAGGAGCATTCAGATTGAGCACGAGCGCCGCGCCGGTGCTGAAGCACGCCTTCGCCGTAACATGGAACTGAACGGGCATCATCGGCATAACGACATCCACGCCGAGTTTGCGAATGAGGCGCCTAAGCCACATACTCTCCCAGGGATACCGCAAGGCGTGGATGAACACTCCGTCGAAGGCAGCTTCCATTTGACAGCGCACCTCGCCCGAAGCCGACACCAAATAGACACGATGCCCGCGGGCGCGCAGAGCCGGGCCCACGCTCCGGAGGAAGGTGTTGCCTCCACCTAAACCCATATCCCGGTTCACAAACAGGATGTTCACAGTTCCTTCCGGAGCCCATCTCCATTGCGGGAAGGTTCGCCCGGCTCCCCGCCTTTACGCGTTGCCACATCCAATGTAGCCAAGACGACGTACCGCCCGCTTCCGGTGATCTGGATCGCCGAAGGGAAACCTCGTCTTACTTCCGCCGCACGGGAGCGATCGGTGATCACCAAAGCGCGCGAGTGGGCCCTGAGATAGGCGATCGTCTCCTCTGCATCGGCCAGGAACGGAACGCGGCCGGCCGAATGGAAAGGCAATCGGGAGCCCAAATAGATCCATCCGGGCAAATAGAACAGCAGGCTCGGATGGCCTGGCCCGGGAATGCTGATGGCCGCTGCGGTTCCAGGCTTCAACATCGAGCCGACTATGAGCGCCGTCCTTTCGAGGGGCCCGGTCATCGTAGCCTGGATCGCGGTGATCCCCTTCGTGACGCACAGAAGCACAAAGGCGCTGCATGCTGCAACCAATGCCATCGTGCCCGCGTACCTGCGGCCTATAGCGCCCAGCAGCGCTGCGGCAACAGTACCCGCGGCGAGCAGCACCAATCCTGCGGCCACAGCAGTTACTACGGGCTGAGGTACGGCTTCGTAGAGCCTGCGGGCCGTGTCGGTGCCTGCATAACGATGCAGCGCCCACAAAACGGCGCTTGCAGCCGTCACCGCCATCCCTGCGATGATCCCAAGGCAAACGCGCAACCATCGGCCTGCTCCCTGCCGCAATTCCTGGTCCAGCCAATCCCCAATGAGCAATGCCGCCGCAGGGTAAAGGGGCAGAAGGTAACTCACGAGTTTGGACACCATTCCGCTGAACATCACAAAGATGACCACAAACCACGTAAGCACGAGTAAACGGGCGCGCCTCAAATCACCGTCCTGATACTCCCCATTCGTTAAGGGTCCCGGGTGCCGGCGGAGGAGCACAATAGTGCGCCAAAGAGCCGGTGCAAGGAACACACTCCACGGGTAGAGGCTCAGCAGCAAAGCAGGAATGTAGTACCACACGGGTGCGCCGTGGTTGAAATCCTTGCCGTTGAGGATCTGCACGTTATGGTGCCAGAAGTACTCCTGGGCAAACAAGGGCCCGTTGGCGCGAGAGATGAGAACGTGCCAAGGAAGAACCACCGCAAGCAGGATTGGGATGCCCAACAACGGACGCGCCTCCCAAACCCGCCGCGCGATGGCATCCATTCGGAAACGTTGATCCAGGACCACGAACGCCAGGGCAACAAAGAGAGGCAGGATGCCCGGGAAGCTCTTTGCCAGGAAGGAGAGCCCGCACGATGCCCAAAGCCCGTAATACCAGCGCTTACCGCCCGGCGTTTTGGCCCTGTATCCGGCGAAAAAGCACAGGAGCGCGACGGCAAACCAGAGGCTCTGATGGATATCCATCGTCATGAGGCGAGCCGTACCCAAAAAGATCGGGTTGAGAGCCAGTGCCGCCCCAGCCAGAAAACCGGCCCGTTCGCCGAAAAAACGTGCACCGAAGCCGTACGTAAGAAGCACCAGCGCTGATGCGGCGATCGCAACGGGAAGGCGGGCGGCCAACTCATTCACGCCGAACACGGCAAACGAAGCCGCTGCAAGCCAAAGGGCCAGAGGCGGCTTGTCGAACCACGGCACGGCGTTGATGGTGGGCGTCACAAAATCCTTCCTCAGGTACATCTCTCGAGCAACCTGAGTGTAGATTGCCTCATTGCTGTCCAGCAGCCCCACCGACCCCAATCGGCAGAAAAAGCAGAGGAAGCAGATTGCGCACAGCAGAAGCAGGTTCGCCCAGCGCACGGTCATAGAGCTTTAGAGCCACCCGGTTGGATGCAGAGGCACCCGGCCGGCGGAAATGAGCTGCGCAGCTAGCCCGCCGCCTCACGGGCAGCCGCGAGCGCCGCATCATAGTTGGGCTGATCCGTCACCTCCGGTACGTACTCTACGTAACGAATCGTGCCGTCAGGACCCACTACAAATACGGCCCGTGCCTCCAGTCGCAGCACTTCGATGAGGGTCCCGTATGCCAGCCCGAAGGAAGCATCGCGGTGGTCGGACGCCGTCTGCAGCGAGTGAACCCCTTTCTCTCCACAAAAACGGGCCTGCGCGAACGGAAGGTCCATGCTCACGGTGAGAACTTCCACGTTGGGGGGGAGCTCCATCACGGCATCGTTGAAGCGCTTCGTCTGCATCTCACATACCGGGGTGTCCAAGGAAAACACGACACTCAGGATCAGCGTCTTGCCGGCATAGTCGTCCAGCGTAACATCCCGCAGCCCCTCGGGACTTCGTTGATGCAGGCGGAAGTTGGGAGCTGCATCCCCTACACGCAGCTCAGTACCCGCTAGCGGCAGGGGCGTACCCCGCATCGTTACGGTTCGTTTGTTCATAACCAAGCCTCCTCATCTTCAATCTCGCGGCACGTGCATCTTCGGCAGCCGCCAATCCCGAACGCCCACCCGCTATGGCGCTTCGTCATGGCCCTGCGGACAGAATTCCGACCCCGCGGGGCGCTTCGCCAAGGCAGATGCCACGGCTTTGAATACCACGTCTACAGTGATCGCCTGCATGCACAGGTTGTCGCGGCTCGGCGAGAAGCGGTGGTTGTACGCGCTCACGCAGGGGCTGCAGGCGAGTTCTGCGCTGATCGCCTGCGCCCTTGCCGTTCTGGAACCGTACAGCCGCGGCGTCTCGGGCCCGAAGCGCACCACGCTGTGAATGGGCGTAAGCGCTGCAAAATGACCAGGCCCGGAGTCGTTGGTCACGAGCACGTCAGCCATGCCGTAAAGGGTAAGCAGCTCCTCCAGCGTAGTGCGGCCCGCGACACTGAACACACGGGGCCGGCCCGCGCGCCCGGCAATGGCCTGGGCGGCCTCCTCCTCCGCCGGAGCTCCGGTAAAGAGGATCGCGCCGCGCGGGTACGCATCCGCCAGTCGTTGGGCCAACTCCACAAAGCGTTCCTCCGGCCACCGCCTCAGCGGAAGCAGATCGCTGGCATTCGGGTTCAAGAGCACAATCGGCCGGCCTATATTCCCTCCGGACACCTCCTCCAAAAGCCTGCAGACGCGCGCCTTCAGGTCCGAAGAGGGGTGAAACAAGGGCGGTTCGGGCAATACTTGGCTTCTAGCCCCTTTGTAGATACTGTCCGGCGTCGGTTCCTCGAAGGCAGCCCGTACCAACACCTCGAAGAGCTCTGCCGTATGCAGGTAAGGATTGTAGCACACGCGGTGGGTCAGCAGATCCCCGCGATACACCGTTTCGGCCGTGAAGCGGTGCAGCCCCGCATGGATCCGGGCACCCGTTAGGTATGCGAAAATGGCGGATGCGCGCGAGAAGAATTCCATATCAATGGTGGTGTCTATCCCTAACCGGCGAATACGGCGCAGACTGTGCGCAAGGTCCCTTAGGAACACACCCGGATGGGAGGCATCAATCTCGAAGATGTTCGCGGGCGGAACCATGCCCATGACATCCAGGATTGGACAATTCTGCTTGAAGACCCAAAAGTATACGTTCTCGCGTCCCACGCGCTGGACGGCCCACTGCACTGCGGGATACGCCAGAACCGTAGCCCCCTGCTCGATGAGCTTGATGAAGAGGACCTTTCGAGGATGTCCTGGGGACTTCGGCCTCCTCACCTCACAAATTCGCCGCAGAAGCGTAAGAAGGGCGCATAAGGGAACGCCAACCATGCGATCCAAGAGGCGGATTGTGGCAGGGCTCAATTCGATGCCTCCGCGGGCGAGCACGCGCAACCCGGGGCGCCCATGCCGTGCGGGGTCGCAGGCTCTCGTCAGCAACAGCGGCGGGGATGCCGATACCGGGCTTCGATTTCCGCCGCATAATCCGTGCCGGCTGCGGGCGCCTCATTGGGCAGACCGAAGAGGCCGCGCATCAGATCGGCCAGAGCCTCCAAAACAATCCGCACGCGCGTCGCCACTCCCGCTCCCATGGCTAATCCACAGCCTCCGCTGCCGGAACCGCCCGCTGTACCAGATGAAAACCCTCCCACGCACTGGAGGCAAGGACCGCCGCAACCAGCACAATCAGGGCGCTGGTGATGCCCACCGTAATCCATGCCGTTTGGCTGATGGCGGAAGCGGAGGATGCCGAAAGTGTGCGCAGCGCTGCACGGTTTGACGCATCCTTGATAGCCGCCAGGGCGCCCACGCGGGGATCGGGTGAAAGGATCGCCTCCGTGGCCGCAGTAAACGTGATGCCTGCAACTACCACCGCCGGAAGCCCCGTTACCCACGCCAGCCGGGGTTTGCGTTTCAACAGAATGACCGTGCCCAGGCTCAAGGCGATCACGGCCAAAAGCTGGTTGGCAGTCCCAAACATGCGGATGAGCGCCTTCACGCCGCCCTCCGTGTCCAGGATGCCCCACGCAAGGATGCATCCCCATCCCAGCACTCCGAGGGCGCTCACCCCCCACACGTTCGCGCGTGTCTGGAGGCTCGACACGTGCGGGCCTTGCGTTGAACCGCGCAGGCGGGCAAGATCACGGAGCATCTCCTGGATCACAAAGCGGATGACCCTCGTTCCCGAGTCCAGCACCGTAAGGATGAAGACGGCCTCGAACATGATGGCGAAATGGTACCAGAAAGGCAGCAGGTGCCCGAAGCGCCGCCCAGCAAACACGTGTGCCATACCAACAGCCAAAGTAGGAGCGCCTCCAGCCCGGTTGTAAAGTGATCGCTCGCCAACCCTCTGCGCCTCAGCCGCCATCTCCCCAGGCGTAACCGTAAACACAGATCCGAAGCTGCTCACCTTACTCGTGATGCGCACCTGATCCTGCACAGCCAGCGATCCGTCGCCCAGGGGCTTTACCGCGACCGGCATCGTCATGGCAAGATAAATGCCCGGCGCCAGAGTAACAGCGGCGATGAGAGCCATCACCCCTACGAAGCTCTCGGTAAGCATTGCTCCGTAGCCGATGACCCGAATGTCGCTCTCCTTGTCCACAAAGCGTGGTGTGGTTCCGCTGCAGATGAGCGAGTGGAAGCCTGATATGGCACCGCAGGCAATCACGATGAAGCAGAACGGGAACACGCTCCCCCCGAACAAGGGGCCGCTGCCGTCTATGAACGGTGTGAGGCGCGGCATCCGAACCACGGGATGCGCCAGAAAAATCCCCACCGCGAGCAGAGCAACCGTACCGAGCTTGAGGTATGTGGAGATGTTGTCTCGCGGGGCCAGAAGCATCCAAGCCGGAAGCGCGGCTGCAAGAAGACCGTATGCCACGATGGCCACGGCAAGCTGCCGGTCCGTTCGTGTAAAAAGAGCCGCCGTTGCGGGATTGTGATGGATCCACGCGCCGATTGCGGTAGCCACGATGAGCAGGCACACTCCCACTGCCGTCGCCTCGCCCTCTCGGCCGGGCCGCACGCGCGTCATGTACCAGCCCACGAGAAACGCGATGGGGATCGAGCATGCGATCGTGAATGTGCCCCAGGCGCTCCCCTTGAGAGCGTTAACCACAAACAGCGCCAACACCCCAAGAATAATCTCGAGGATCAAGAGAACTGCAAAAGACGCCACTAGACCCGCAAAGGGGCTCACCTCGTTCTTGATCATGCGGGCCAGGCTTGTTCCATCCCGCCGCGTGGAGAAGAACAGGATCGTCATATCCTGAACACAACCCATGAGCACGGCGCCCAAAACGATCCACAGGAAACCGGGAAGATAGCCGAACTGCGCCGCGAGCGTGGGGCCGATGAGGGGACCGGGGCCGGCAATCCAAGCAAAGTGCATCCCGAAGAGCGTCCATCGCCGGAACGGCATATAGTCGCGGTTGTCCCTCAGCCGGTGCGCCGGGGTGACGCGCCCGTCGTCTACTTGCAACACACGCTGTGCCAGAAAAGCGCTGTAGTATCGGGCACCCAGGTAGTAGAAGCTCAGGGCTGCCACCAGAAGGGCTACGGCATCGAACCGCTCGTGCCGCATACAACTGATGGACCACGCCAGGGCCGCACCTGCAACCGAGAGGGCTGGTAACCCCCACCCGGGCTTCCTTGCTGACAAGAAGCAACCTCCGTTCCGGCGACGCTGGCGGGAATACTGGGATCTTTCTCAGTATAACAGAGTGCAATCGCCGTAGGCAACCCCTCGTTCGGCTTCGCCTTCGGAGCGGTGAAGGAAACGCCGTGCATCCCGGATCAACCGTCGGCACGGCGTCACGACCATCAAGAGGCGGTGTGTGGCCCCGCACCAAGGCGAACCCATGTTGCGGACAGCCATTGGGAGTAGACCGGCGGGCCTCCACAGTCCGCGCATCGCCCTCCCATCACCCGCAGCGCCGGCCCGGGCTGTGCAGGGTGCCAGGAAGAACCGTATCAGCACCCCGTTCGAGATGTTTTGCCGTTCCCCTATTGCGAGGAGGCCCCTGCCGGACGGCGGAACCTCGCCCATGCACCACTCAGCAGCATGACGGCGACGGTCGTGCCCACGATGATGCCGGCCTCATTCGCCATGTAGAGCCACGCGATGCCGGCGGCATCCGGCGGGCGGTTCCACCACCACCGATGCCAGGTAATGGCGATGGTTGCAACCGGCTGCGTCTTGCCTCCGCCCACATCCACGGGCACCCACCGCGTTTTCAACTGCCACTTCGGGCACAGCACCAGCACCAGCAGCAGCGCCAATCCCGTCGTGCCCACAACGCGTTGGACCTTGCTGAAGCGCATCATACACCTCCCACGCTTCACTCGAAGCCGCAGCGAGCCACCCGCCACCCTAATAACCGCACGCTCGCCGCCGAAGCGCCCCGACAGCACCCACTACGATAGCGCCAAGCTGAACGAACGCCCCTGTGGCCACGGCAACGCGCACCTGCATTCTCCGATCAGCCCACCCGGCAACGGGAGGCGACCGCGGATCCAGGGCGAGCCTTCCGCCAGTACTGATCCGAAGCGCGGTATGTGTGGTGCTATCCCAAACCTCTCCACGGCCCGACCAGGCAGGAACGAACAGCGTATCAGGCACGTTGGCGATGTGTACGTCGGTCGCCGCTAGCACCGTGTCTTCGGAACCGGTTGGCACCTTCGCCACCCGTCGCGCTGCCACCGGCATCCATACCAAGCCTACCTTCGCCACAGCGGTGGTTTCCATAACCTCATACGGCTCCTGCCCTGCAGCTAAGTATCGCTCCACACGCACAGGCAAGCATCCCTTTTGCTCAGCCAGCCACAGATTGGTCGGGGCCGGGCTCGAACGCCACTCCCGACCTACAACCCGCACAAGCGGTCCATGATCGGGGTCCACAACACGTCCGACCACGCGGAAGTCTCCCGCGCGCAACACCTGGCTGACAGGAGTCCCATTTAGGAACCACCCGAAGTCGAGGGGGCTTGGCTCCATGGGATGCCGGACCGGGAACACCGCGCCGCGTGTCCACGCACTCCGGCCACGTTCTGACGATTGCATCTCGAACGAACGTTCGCCGTCGTACACGAACCCGATGGCTCGCACCCGCTCGCCCACGTAACCGGTCCCGCGGAACCAGCGTTTTCCGCCCTTGTAGGCCCAATCTCCCTCGAAGCGCCGCTCGATCTAAGCCTCGGGAGGAATGTGCAGGTACCTCCGGTATCCTTCCGTCTGGCCACGCGTGATCACCAGGTGCGCTCGCACTGAACGCAACTGGGCCTCCTGCGCCTCTCTTTGGCGGATGAGGCTTTCAAGCGTTTGAGAGCGGCACCGCGTTGCGCCACCAAGCATCACGAGGAAACAGATCAGCCAACGCAAGCTCGGCCACAGAAAGACCCCGTGCCGTGTCAGAACCGAGAACTGTATCATCGCAGAACCCGTCCGCGCCGAAGGAGGTGAACCGAAGTTCTTACCGCTGCACCCAATAAGGTGAATACAAGCAATGCCGTAGCGAACCGCACTGGACCATGCGACCAAAACCGCAACTCTGAGGCTGCGGCTCCCCGCGGATCCAGCGCCAGCGCACCGCCCGGGCGGATCTCCAGTGGGACACCGTCGGCGAAGAGCATGCCACGTTTGAGAAACCGGGGGTGGAAGACACTGTCCGACACGTCGTTCACGCGGATGTCCGTCACAATGATGGTTGTAGTAGCTTCCCTACCCGGGTACCGCTCCTCGTGAATGAACCTGGAGGGAACCCAGATTCCGCCGGCCTGCTGCATTTCCTCGGTCCGGTCAACCGCCAGAACCATGCCCATGCGGTTGTTACGGAATTCCCGGCGGACTATCTGGTACCCGCGGTCCGGCGCGATCCAGAGCGTGACCGTGGAGATCCCCTTGCCGTCCACATGGCCCTGGACCTCGTAGAGTTTCCCAAAGCGCCTGTCCACGGCCTGCCCAGTGACATGGAACCCCTTCTCCTCCAACGCAGCAGCCGCACTCATCCCGCCCAACCCATAGGCCATCTGGATCGGCGTGAACGCCGGGCTCGTTGCCCTGCCCAGGACTGTGCCGCGCGTGTAGTTGGCTTTACCGTGGTTCTCGTACAGGAACAGCCGCGTGCCGTCGAATATGTGTATCAGCGGTACGGCGGAAAGGCTGTAGTCGTCAACGCGCCATCGGTCCCCCTTCACCCACCAGCGGTACTCACGGTGCGTCACCAGCTTGCCCTTTGCTCGCCCCTGCAGGAACATCAGAAAACCAGGTTGGGGCTTGAGGTCCTGCACGATGTGTGCGCTCGCAGACTCAATGTACCTGGCTCCCGCAGCCATGGCACGAGCAATAGAGCGAGTGTTGCCGGAGACCTGAGCGCTTGCCCATTCCCCCGGCGGAAGACGAAGGAGCACAAGAGCCGGCAGGCACCTTACCGCGTATCGGAGAAACTTAAGGGGCATCGCTTCACTTCCGGCAGAAGTCACGCAGCACCACCTCTGTACTAATCACGGGGCCCGCGCAGTTCGGAACGGGCCACCAGCCGTGATAGTAGACTGTGTAGCACACCCCGTTTAGGATGGTGTTCGTGCAATCCTCTGTCCCAAAAGAATCCCAGCGGCGAGCGTACCCATCATCGTAGAGCCGTTCTGTACAGAGCCGGTTACCCCACTCGTCCTGCTGGCACGAGCAGTCCGGGTTTGGATCGCTCCAGCACTCATGGCTGTCGCACTTCCCGTGGCCGAAGGGCCAGGGGATCGTCGAAGCAGCGTCCGCATTGCAGCACGGCGACACCATACTCTGCGTGGATGCCAGCCGAAGCGCGCGCTGGGCCAGAGCCGTTGAGGCCACGCCCACCGCCAGCGCAAACAAAAGGAACCGCCCCGCGTTCAATCGCGCCCTGTACATTCTCTTTCTCCTTTCAGCTTTTCGGAGTGCCGCCGGCATGCGCCCGCCCGTCATCGGGTTGCCGAACCCCGCGCGTGGCGGGGACGCTCCCGGAGACGCCCATCTGTCCCAGCATCCATACCACGGCTGCCAGAAAGCAACCGGAGATAGCGGCTTCCCATCCGGCAGGCAAGCGAGACCATATGCCGAAGTACGGGCCCGGCAAGGAAATGCGGAAGAACACGCGGCAGAGGTCATACGTGACGTAGGTAGTTAGGAGCATCGCGGCGGCCCACAGCGCTCGCTCGCGCAACGCGGGGCGCAGCCGGCTGCCCGTGGCCAACAGTGCGCCGACAGCAGCTTCGGCAAGTGCGATCGCCCACGCAATGGCAGGTACGGCGGGTCCCGGGACGATACCCGACAGCGCCACTACCGCCTGAAAGACGCCCATGCCCGCGAACTTGGCCACCGCGGACACAAGAAGCACGCCGCCGAGCACGATCCTCGCCGCCGACATCCGTGCACCACCCACCACTCCCGCTCCTCCACCGTGCAACTGCCTTGCCGACCGTATTGTATCATGCATCCCCCCCGCAAGGTGGACGCGTGTCTGCTTTTCGTTTCGGAGCCTGCCCATGCGGGCCTCCACAGTCCGCAGATCGCCCTCCCATCACCCGCAGCGCCCCGCCCAAAAACAAAACCCCGCCTGCCGAAATCCCTTGCGGGAAGGCAG
>JBMFSQ010000048.1:0-12883 GCA_049967475.1 Chthonomonadales bacterium
GTGCCGATATTCACGTGCGGCTTGGTACGCTCAAATCGCTGCTTGGCCATGGATGCATCCTCCGGTTTGGATCCGCCCAATCATCTGTTGATCAATTGCCTGCCTTGGGATCTGGCTATGATTTCATCCGCGAGATTACGGGGCACCTCTTCGTAGTGCGAGGGTTCCACCGTTGGATCCGCGCGGCCCTGCGTGAGGGAACGGAGCGCCGTAACGTACCCGAACAACTCGGCCAAGGGCACCTGAGCCTTGATCACCTGCATGCCGCCGGGACCCGGTTCCATGCCTTCGATGCGGCCGCGGCGCGAGTTGATGTCACCGATAACGTCGCCCATGAACTGCTCGGGCGTTACCACTTCTACGGACATGATGGGCTCTTTGAGCACGGGCGCGGCTTTCCGGCAGGCTGCCTTAAAAGTCATCGAGGCTGCGATCTTGAAGGCCATCTCCGACGAGTCCACTTCATGGTACGAGCCGTCCACTACGGTAACCCGCACATCCACCACGGGGTACCCGGCCAGTACCCCGCTGTCCATGGCCTCGCGCACCCCGGCTTCAATCGCCGGGATGTATTCCTTGGGAATCACTCCGCCCACGATCTTGTTCACAAACTCAAAGCCGCCTCCGGGCTCCAACGGCTCTACCAGCAATTCACAATCGCCGTATTGCCCCCGGCCGCCCGTCTGGCGCTTGTAGGGCTCCCGGGCGCGGGCCGGCCGAGTTATGGTCTCCCGATAGGCAACCTGGGGAGCGCCCTGGTTCACTTCCACGCCGAATTCCCGGCGCATGCGGTCCACCATAATCTCCAAGTGAAGCTCACCCACGCCGGAAATGATGGTTTGCCCGGTTTCGGGGTCTGTGCTGGCGCGGAAGGTAGGATCTTCCGATGTGAGCTTCTGAAGAGCCACACCCAGCCGCTCTTGATCCGCCTTCGTCTTGGGCTCGATGGCCAGCGAAATCACCGGATCTCGGAATTGAATGGACTCCAGCAGGATGGGCTGCGCCTCGTCGCAGAGCGTGTCCCCGGTAGTGGCGAACTGCAGCCCCACGGCGGCGGCAATCTCCCCGGCGTAAACGGTGTCCACATCTTCTCGGGTGTTGGCGTGCATCCTCAAAATGCGGCCTACGCGCTCTTTCTTCTGTTTGGTGGAGTTATAGACCGCTGCCCCCTTGGGAAGCGTGCCCGAATACACGCGCAAGAAGGTGAGGGTGCCGAAACGATCGGTAACGATCTTGAAGGCCAAAGCCGAGAACGGCTCGTCGTCGGCAGGGCGGCGGCTGATCGCCTCACCCGTGCGCGGATCCACACCCCGCACAGGACCGATATCTACCGGCGAGGGAAGGTAGTCTATCACGGCATCCAGCAGCGGTTGAACGCCCTTGTTCTTGTAAGCCGATCCACAGGTAACCGGCACGATCTTCCCTGCCACAGTCCCCTTACGCAGGCCTCTGCGGATCTCGTCGGGAGTTATCTTGTCCCCTTCCAAAAACTTTTCGATGAGGAGGTCGTCCCATTCTGCGGCAGCTTCCACCAGCTTCTCTCGCCATTTGAGGGCTTCGTCCATCATCTCCGGCGGAACGGGAACCACCTCGTATTCGCGCCCGTCATCTCCGTGGTACACGTAAGCCTGCATGGCCACGAGATCCACCACTCCGCGGAAGCCGGCTTCTACGCCGATGGGCAGTTGGATCGGCACAGCATTGGCGCCCAAACGCTCGCGCATCTTTTCCACTACCGAGAAGAAGTTGGCGCCCATGCGGTCCATCTTGTTCACGAAGGCGATGCGCGGCACACCGTATTTGCTGGCCTGTCTCCACACTGTTTCGGACTGGGGCTGAACGCCTCCTACGGCGCAGAAGACGGCCACCACTCCATCCAGAACGCGCATCGAGCGCTCCACTTCTACGGTGAAGTCTACGTGGCCCGGCGTGTCTATGATGTTGATGCGGTGGTCCTTCCAGAAGCAGGTTGTTGCGGCGGAGGTGATGGTGATGCCCCGCTCCTGCTCCTGTTCCATATAGTCCATCACCGCGGTGCCTTCGTGAACCTCACCGATCTTATAGGTGCGCCCCGTGTAGTAGAGGATGCGCTCGGTGGTGGTCGTCTTGCCCGCGTCTATATGGGCCGCGATGCCGATATTCCTTGTTTTCTCCAGCGAGTATTCTCGTGCCATGCTTCCGTCCATTCCAAAGGCCGGCGAGGGATTTTCCCGAAGGCCGGCCGCGTCTTCCAGCCTCCGGCCCTCGGCCTCCGGCCTTCAGAACGTCACCATCGGTAGTGCGCGAACGCCTTGTTCGCTTCGGCCATCTTGTGGCCATCTTCCTTGCGCTTGATGCTGGCGCCGGTGTTGTTGGCGGCATCCATCAGTTCTGCAGCGAGCTTCTCCTTCATCGTTCGCCCCGAGCGCTTGCGGGCATTGAGCACGATCCATCGGATCGCCAGGGAGATCCGCCGCTCGGGCCGCACCTCCACAGGCACCTGGTATGTGCTTCCCCCAACGCGCCTGGGCCTCACTTCGATAACCGGCATCACATTCCTAAGCGCTTGTTCGAAGACTTCCAGCCCGGGCTTGTTCACCTTCTTCTCGATGATGCCCATGGCATCGTAGAAGATGCGCTCGGCGACGCCCTTCTTGCCGTCCACGAGCAGCCGGTTGATGAACCGTTGAACCAGCACGTTGTTGTATACCGGATCCGGCGCTACGGGCCTTCTGCGTACAGGGCCTTTTCTGGGCATACTCAATGTCTCCTCATGGTGCTTACGCCGCGCCCCCGGCAGGGGCTTTCAGTCAAAAACGCGCAGCTTACTTGGGCTTCTTGGTTCCGTATTTGGAGCGACTGGTTTTGCGGTCGCGTGTGCCGGCGGCATCCAAGGTTCCGCGCACCACATGGTACCGAACGCCGGGCAGATCCTTTACGCGCCCTCCGCGGACCATCACTACGGAGTGCTCCTGCAAATTGTGCCCGATGCCGGGAATGTAGGCCGTTACCTCCATACCGTTGGTCAACCGCACGCGGGCGATTTTCCGCAGCGCAGAATTCGGCTTCTTGGGTGACACGGTGCGCACCACCAGGCACACACCCCGCTTGAATGGATTGCCACGCAAGGCCGGTGCGGCGCTCTTCTTCTTGAGGCGCTGGCGGCCCTTTCGCACCAGTTGGTTTATGGTCGGCATACGCTCCTCCAGGCCGCTGCACGCGCCCGAACGCCGCGCGGCCTTTCCCGATCAACCTCTTCTAGAAACAGAAACGGCCCTCTCGCACACAGGGAGGGGCCGCGGACACGCTTTGTTGCATTGCGAAGTCCTCTCAACGCACTTGGGGAGAGTGAGCCCCCCGGCGGCCTCCATGTGTGTGCGGTTTAGCAGCCGGCGCGCCCGAATTCGACCGAGCCCGCGCAAACCTGCATAGTATAACCCATTGCTCGGAAGCGTGTCAACAGGTTGGAGGCGCAGGCGCAAAATCTACCCGCCGGGGCGGGAGGGGCGCGCAGCTAACTTCGGCCGCGCGCCCCGATCTCGGTTATCCCGGCAAGCGAGGTGCAGATCGGGGAGAGTGCATCCGCCCTTCGCTCCTTTGTTTGTACGGATGCTCCAGCCCCAGCGTTCCCGCCCGGCCTGCTCCCGGAGAGCCATTCCTCTCGCCGAGCCGCGGCTGCAGCATCGGCGCCATCTACAGCTTCCAGGGTCCACGATGCCCCCCAATCCTCCCTCAGGCGAAGCCCTACGGCGGCAAGGCACTCATTGTAAGGGAGCTCATCGGTAGACGTCGTGAGCCGGTCATAGAATGGCCCAAGCTGCGGGCCACCGATCCGAACTACGGCCTCCCGAAGCTCCTGGGGACTGTATCCGCGCTTCGGCAGGGCATAATGAGCGTAAAGAAAACGCATCACGTCATCGAGGCTCCGCCGCCCATCGGTAGCCTGGCGGATGCGCAAATCCAAGCACAGCCCCATCAGCTCACCTTTTAGGTAGTACGACAGCCCGCCATAGCCCGCGCTGTTTCCCTCATCCCACACCCGCATGCTCGCTTCCTCGGCAGTTATCCGCCTCCGAGCAGGGTTGCGCTGCAATGCCCCAATCGAACGGGCGAGACCCGCCAGATATGCGCCCCGGGTGATGAGGCCAGCTCTACACAGAGATAGGTCGCCGTAATAACTGGTGACGCCCTCGCAGAACCACAACGAAGGGGTGCGCGGCGGATTGATGTAATCGAAGGGACCAAGGACGTCCGGCCGAATGCGCTTGACATTCCAAAGGTGGAAGAACTCATGCGCCGCCATGGAAGCCATGATGCGCCACGGCGCCCCACGCGGCCATGCGATGCGGCAACTGTTGAGGTGCTCCAACCCGCCGCCGGGACCGTCTACATCGAAGAAGAACACGTAACGCTCGTAAGGCGGCCCGCCCATAAGGCGGTTCTCTTCTTCTACGATGCGGCGCAAGATGGGCACAAAGCCATCCACATCCAACCTGGAGATGGCCCGAAAGAATGCCGCAGTATGCGGCCGCCCGGCAGCCTGAAATTCCTTCGTAACAAACTTGCCCGCAAGGAGCGGAGCGTCGGCGAGGGTGTCATAGTCCGGAGCATCATATACACCCGCGTGGCCCTCATCTTCCGGCAGGGGAACCAAAACGCGCTGCCATCCTGCAGGTAAATGTACCGACACGGAACAGGCGTCGTTCTTGTGCCCTACAATATAAAGGTAAAGAGCCGGCCCGTTGTAGAAGGCAAAGTCCTCCTGAACCAGCACGTTCTCACAGAAAATGCCCGGAGGCTCGTTGGGCAGATCATAACTCAGCACCAGGTTCCCTGCGGGCATGACCACCTGCCAGGTGTTCGCATCGGGGTGGTTTACCGCAACAGCCGACCCATCGGCGGACCGCGCCGCCACGTTCCGCACGTACTGCGCGAAGTCCTGCACGTGATAGTCGCCTGGGGACCACCGAGGCATCTGGAACGAGAGGAGGTCTCCAGGTTTGCCACCCGTCACCTCCAGGCGCACATGCGTTACTGCTGCGGATTGCGCCGTGGGCGGACCTGGAGTTACCTGATACCGTAGGTGCAGAGCCGCGCACCGCGCGCCGGATGCTACCAGAACGCACGCAATCAGCGCCACAGCCACCCTGGCAAGGGGCCTCCAGGGCGAGCACGCCGATCGGTTAGGCTCCATGTTTGTTCAGGCGTGGAGCCAACAACGGAAGCGTGTTGCGCAGGTTCACGAGCCACCGCCGACCCAATTCCTGGGGTGTGGTGGAATTCGCCTCTGCGTCCTGCCGCGTCACCGTCACCAGCAGCCGATTGCGGACCGTGATGACGACTTCACCGCCCAGCGTCTTCAAAGCGATATCCTCGGCGCCCAACCGCGCTTCACCTTCCGAAAGGATATTCGTGAGGCGCTCGTCCAGAGCTTCCACCCGCTCCTGCGGCGTCATGCCTCCTGCGGTGGCGTGCAGCCGCAACACCTGCCTGCCTGCAACAGACCACACCGCATCGTCTGCCCGGCACCTCAGGGGCACACTCGCGATGCATACGGCACCCAGCGCCACGAGCCCTATTCCTCGTACCGTCATATCGGTTCTCCAATTCCTTCCCTTGTTACGGCAATGACCTGCCCGGCGTTATCCGGGGCCACACCTCCGCTCGGCGAAACCCTTCGGCATACCGCACGCCGCACTGCAGCCCCCGAAAGCGGGCAGTCACGGTTACAAATTCAACGATATCAATGCCGTTGTAGTCTCCCAGCCACTCCAACTGGCTCTGGTGGCATCGCAGCATGGCCAACTTCGTATCCAGCGTGTTCGTGATATCCACGTATTCCGTGGGTTGGAAGTCCAAACCCGCCAGTGTATCCATATAATACAACGGAGGAATGGCATTATGGTAGGGTGAAGCCGTCTCCACGTGGGGCACAGCCGCCATAAAGGATGCCACAAACACAAGGTCGCTTACCGTTCGGTGGTCCTGATGGTAATCGTTGGGGGCATGGGTGATGATGACATCGGGACGCGCCGAACGCACCATCTCGATGAAGCGCATGCGGGTGTCGTGGTCTGCGTAAAGATACTCATCGGGATACCCTAGGAAGATGAGTTCGGCGCCAAGCGTCGCTGCGGAAGCCCGGGCTTCTGCTTCGCGAACTTCGGCCAAACGCGCCGGAGACAGGGTCTTGCTTCCCATGTTTCCGTTGGTGGCCACACAAAGGACCACCGTGTCTCCCCGGGCTACGCATCGGGCGAGTGTGCCGGCGCAGAGGATTTCAATGTCATCCGGATGAGCACCCACGGCAAGGACGCGCCGCCCACCCGCTCCTTCATTCAGATCTCCCATGCCGAATTCCTTCACAGGCGCCGAGGACGGCCTCATGTTCGCCGTAGCATCTGGCGCAGCTCAGTGGGGTTCCCGGCAAAGAGGAGCGCCTCCTCATACGAGATGTGCTTCGCCTGGTAGAGCTTCTCCAGCGCCTGGTTCATGGTATTCATGCCGAAGTGGTGGCCATCACGGATAGATGCGTACAGCTCCCCAGTGTCTCCCTCTTCGATCTGCTTGCGCACTGTGGGAGAATTCGTCATCACTTCCACTGCCGGCATCCTTCCGTGGCCCGAGATGCGCCGGACCAGGCGTTGAGAGGTGACGCACAGCAGAGACGCGGCAAGTTGTGTGGCCACTTGCCCCCGAAGGTGCTGGGGAAAGCTGTTGAGGATGCGGTCCACCGTGGCCGCAGCCGACACGGTATGAAGCGTGGTGATGACCAGATGCCCAATCTCCGCAGCCGTCATCGCCACATCCATCGTCTCGGCATCCCGAAGCTCTCCTATGGCAATCACGTCCGGCGTCTGTCGCGTAACGCTCCGCAGCGCCGAAGCGAAGGACCTGGTGTCCGTGCCTACTTCCCGTTGATGGATCACGCTCTTTTTGTCGGTGAACACGTATTCAACGGGATCCTCGATGGTGAAGATGTTGCACGGCCGCTTACGGTTGATTTCTTCGATGATGGCGGCCATCGTTGTGGTCTTGCCGCTGCCGGTAGGTCCGGTAATGACGATGAGCCCCTGCGGCTGGAGCGCCATCTCCTTCAGCACCGCCGGCAGGTTCAGCTCCTCGATGGTGTAGGGATGTAAGGGGATGATGCGCAGGGCAGCCCCGATGGTACCGCGCTGCAGAAACAGGTTCGCGCGCACACGCACGAGCTTGGGAACGGTGAACACCAAATCAATCTCGCGGCGGTCCTGCAGTTCCTGCATGCGCTCTTCGGCGTCTTCAACCTCGGCCTCGGCGGTGTCCTCTTCGGCATCGCCTTGCTGAAGCATCCGGTCTCTGCCGGCGCTGTAAATGATGCTGTACGCAAGTTCCCGCGTGTCTCCGGCCGAGAGCGCGGGTAGATCCGTGGTCTCCATCCGGCCGTCCACACGAATTGCAGGCGGAGCCCCCGCCTTGAGAAGTAAGTCTGACGCGCGCCGCTTGAGGGCTACCTCCAGCAGCTCATGGATGCTCTTCATTCATTGCCTGTCCCATAAGATTGGGGGAAGCCGCCTCCGCCGAAGCCTCCCCAACGATTAGACGCGCCCCACCGCTGGAACGTTCGCCGCGGAGGAACGGACATCGGCCCTGACTCAACCTCTTTTATCGGTAAAAGGATGAAGGCCGGCTTACTCCTTATTCTTCGACGCGCCCTCCAAGCCACCGGGCAAGGAACTTCTCGGCAACGGCGTAGAAGCGCAACCGGTTCTCCGGCCGCGCAAAACCGTGCCCTTCATCCTCGAACAAAAGGTACTCGACGTCCTTTCCGCGCTCCCGAAGAGCCGCCACAATCTGCTCGCTCTCCGTTCTCTTTACTCTTGGATCGTTGGCCCCCTGGGCGATGAGGAGCGGGCACTGGATCCGGTCCGCGCTGAAGAGCGGAGACCGCTGCATCAATAGGTCCCGGTCGGCGTCGGTGTCGCCCACGCGTACGGCGAAGAGGCGCTTGAGAGGTTCCCAGTATGGCGGAATAGAAGCGATAAGGGTAAGGATGTTGCTGGGTCCCACCACGTCCACGGCGCACGCAAACACGTCGGGCGTGAACGCCGCCCCCGCCAGCGCCGCATATCCTCCGTAAGACCCGCCGAAGATGCCTACGCGCCGAGGATCCGCTATGGAGTGTTCCACAGCCCAATGCACCGCATCAATGAGATCATCGTGCATCTTCCCGCCCCACTCCTTGTCGCCGGCATGAAGGAACTTCTTTCCGTACCCCGTAGACCCGCGATAGTTCACTTGCAGGCACGCGTATCCCCGATTGGCCAGCCACTGAGCTTCGGCGTCATAGCCCCACGTGTCCCGCGACCAAGGGCCTCCATGGACGTTGAGAACCAGCGGCAGATTGCGAGCCTCAGCTCCGGGCGGAAGCGTAAGGTATCCATGCAGCGTGAGCCCGTCCCGAGCTTGGATATGCACCGGCCGCATTTCGGCGAGGGGATACTTTTCCAACGCAGGCCGCGTCGTGAAGAGGTAGTCCAAGCGCGCCTCCCCTCGGCGGTACAAAAAGTAGGCAGCAGGTGCCTGATCCTGCACATAAAGAACCACCCACAGTCTGTCATCGAGGCTGCGCGCTTCCACGTGAAGCTCGCCCCGCCCCTGGGACTGAAGCCATTCCAAATCCGCAGCGACAGCCTCGTCTAAGGGGCGCCACTCCAGCCGGTCCAGGTTGAAGCCCGCAGCCTGCACGCGGTGCTCCAAAGGATGCATCAGGACGTCGCTCAGATCAACGCGGCTGTCCGACGCCAATACCGTCTCTGCGCCGGTGTCTGCGCGCACAAGGCGAAGCTCCACGGTGTCGCTGCCGATGCTGCTCGCCACATAGAGGGCATCGCCGTCCTCCGTAAAAGCATAGGGACGGCCTTCCTCATCGGGTCCCCAGGTTATCAGGGGTCGCCAATGGGCCACATCAGCGGAGCCGCCGGAATCCCGAACAGCCAATTCGAACCCGCCGTCGGGTAGGGCCCGATAAGCCCCGCGCACTTCGAAATGCGCGTCAGCCAGCCAGCCCACAACGTCTCCGGGGTTGACGATCTCCAACACTCCAGTCCCTTTGTCGAGGTTCACGCGGTAGACGTCGTGGAAGCGCGCATCCCGAACGTTCAGAGCTACGAGCATCTCGTCGGGATAGCGCGGATCCAATGCCAGGATCTCGGCCCGTACCCCGTCGAAGGGTGTAAGGTCCCGGATCCTGCCCTCCACTAGATCCACAGACCACACATGCCAATTCTCGTCACCGTTAAAATCCTGAAGGTAAAGGAGATGGCGATTGTTGAATGCCCAGGTGTACAGCCGAATTCCGCGCTTCCGGTCCCTGGTCACGACACGGTCATCGTTTTGGCCGAGGGTGCGCACCCACACATTCAAAACGCCCTCCAAAGGCGCCAGATAGGCCAGGCGCGTGCCGTCGGGAGACACGGTGGCCGACGTACGTTCCGGATTACCGAACAGTAATTCGCGGGGGATCAGGGGCAAAGCGTCCAAATGGGCCATCGGATACTCTCCACATCATGGATAAACATCCAGCGGTTTCTCCGTACGTGCTGTGACGCTTCCTGCAACAACGTATAACGTTGCACAGCTCGTCGGCGTGATAATCTGCATACAATTGCACAATACAGGGAGCAATTCCTTCCTCCACCACAAGGCATCCTTGGTGCGTTCTGAGACGTGTTGCAGGAAATGGCCCCCTGCCCCTATAATCAAAAGGGTGTTCGTACCCGTCCCTTCGCGCATCGGTGCCCGACTGCGTGAGGTGCTGTCCCTGGGAGGAGGTTTTCAGATGCGTTCCAAACACGCGTGCGTCGCCGCGCTTGCCTTGTGCGCCCTGTTGGCTGCGTCCCCAAGCCGCTGCGACATTACCTTCGGCGGCCAAGCCCGCGCCTTTGCCATGGGAGGTGCCGGCATCGCCATCCTGGATCGTTCCGATCGCACGACGCCGCTGAACCCCGCATCCCTCGCCCTCCTGAACCGACGCGTAAAGCTGCGCCTCCCCAGCATCGGCCTTCGTGCCTCCGGCATCAGCCTCCAAGCTGCAATAGATCACCTCTTCACCCATCCCAGCCAGAACGACGCCGTGAGCTTGGCGCGGGATTTCGGAAGCCGGCAATCCGATTTTGGAGTGTCCCTCGCTTGGGGTATGCGCTTCGGCCATCTGGACCTGGACGCCGACGGCGTCGCTACGGCCCACGTCATCCCCAATGCTGCTCTCGTCACGTGGGCCAAAACCGCTAACGGCGACGTCCACAAGCTCACCGGAGCCGAACAGGCCGATCTCTTGGCCGCTGCGGTGTATTCCCTGCCCCAGATCGGCCTCGCGGAACGCATATCACCTCGCGGCAGCCCCATCCACGTGGAAACAGGTGTCCGCATCAAGCTGGCGCGGGCCGTTTATACCCACTACATCGTCAACGCCAATAACATCGCCCACAATACTGCCGCAGTACCAGCCCCCGAGCTGGCGGGCGGAACCACCATCACCCAAGACGGCATCGGCATGGATTTCGGCCTCCTCATCCATCCGGCGGAACGCCATGGGTTCTCAGGAGCCGTCGTCGTAACGAACCTCGTGGATCCCCGCTTCATCATCACCGGCACCGACGCATCCGGGGCAGCTACCCGATATGAACTCCAACCGCGAAGCGTGTCGGCCGGATCTGCCTATACGAGCGGCAAAATCGTGCTGGCTTACGACCTGGTGGATATCGGCCGCGCCTACGGGCCCCTCCAACACCGGCTGGGCGCCGAATACCGCACCCGCGGCGTGGCCCTGCGCGCCGGGTACTCCAGCGTCCGCGGCTTTACCGGCGGCTTCGGATGGGGCTTCCTGGACTTTGCCTTCGGTGCCAGAGCTCCTTTGGAAGTGACCCAGAGCCTGCGCTTCTGAGCCCCGTCCGGCCGGCGCGACCCCCATCCTTCGACTGAGCCGCCTGTGCCTCCATGCCCTCGCCCGAAGCGTCCTCATCTTCGGGCACTGGGAGCCTAGGTGCGCCGCCCTCTGCCCGAACCCCCTTAGCTCCACTCTACCGGTCTCGAAAACTGTTGTGGGTAAGCTCGTGCAGGAATCCCAATGGCGTTGCAGAATAGTTGCTCCAAATGCATGCTCCGGACCGCGGACCTTATCAACGTGGAGGGCATAATGCACTTAGATGAAGCGCTGCAACAACAGCAAGACAGGGTTGAGGTTCTCATCCGCCGGAACCGTGAGATCCTCAACAAAGAGCGAAAGATGCAGCAGAGGCTCCAGCGCGCACTCCGCGAGTGCGACGGTGGCCGCATGAGCCGCAGGAGGAACGTTGCAAAGATGCTTCAGGATTGCTACGATCCCGCCGATCCTCATCAAGTTGGCCTCATCCCCGACTGGCGCGTTTTGGAAGAGCTCGAGAGAAAAGCGGACGCCATCCTTCGCCCAAAGTTGGAGGAAGCGCTGCGCGCCTGTAAATTGCGCCAGGAAGGTCTCCGCCGTTTGGGCAAATCCCTTTCCATCTGGCGTTCAGCCTGCGCAAACGGCAGCATCAGCGAGATTCCCACCGCCGCCCGGCGTGCCATCGAACAAGCAGCACCATTGCGAGCCGAGGCTATAGCCGTGCAGGAAGCCTGGAACTTCGACGGCCAAGCCTATCTGGAAGGCAATATCTGGATCGAGGATCTCCGCCGGGCCCTCGAGAAGCATGGGATACGCACATTCCCTGAGGGTGATTACCTGGTCGCTCCACCTCTGGTGATCCGCCCCATCCCGGAGAAGCTCGCCCTGCAAATGGACAAGAAGCTGTGGAGGAAGCTTCGCCCATCTTACGTGGCCAACGAGATCGCCCGTATTCGCAAGAACGGCGGGGTGCGTGGATCCAAGGAACTCCTGGAACACATTTTCCGGTCCGCCAAGAAGATGGCAGGCAGAGGCGCTAAAGAGCACACCTACGTAAGGCTGCGTGAGCTGTACGACCGTTGGTGCGAGGCGCCGGAGTGGAAGAAGGAGAACCCCGACACGGTGTTCGGTCAGGCAATCCTTGCCCTTGAAACGTCTGGCCTTCGCACCACCCGCGATGGAACGCACTTTACCATAGACGGGCCGTCAGGCAGCCAAGACAGCACGCGAGAGAAGAACGTGCTCACCGCCTACACGCCCGAGGGATCTCTCAAGAGATACTACGCCATCAACTTCTTCAGATGAGGCCTCGCAGGATGGACAACGAAACAACCAGCAATGACACTCGGTACGTCTCTCCAGCGCACTGGCTGAGCGTGGTTGAGACCGAGTACTTGAGCCACTATATCCCGGCAGGCGGCTCGGCCGTAAAGGTGGTGAGCGGCGATGCCGACACGCTGGACGCCGCCACCGAACAGATACGGGAATTGGCGGCCAAATACTCATGCCACTTCGACCTGCTCAACCCCGACAGGTACGCAAGTGGACCCGCTCGGAACCTCCACAGGCTGGATCGCCTGCTCTTCCACATCACAGCCGGTATGAATTGGGACGAATTGGCCAATCAGCAGGCCGCTGAGTTCCTCCGGGAGGAAGCCATCCTCTTGCGCGCCGGTCGGGCTATCGGCGACTATCGCGGCATTGCAGAGGACAATGGCAGGTCGCCCGACGATCTCAGGCAGCAGTATGAAAGGGGCCTTACCCAACGCCTGCTCAAAGATCGTGAGATGGGCCTTGAATTTCGCGCCGCCGTCCTTGCCCTCGCCCGAAGCGTCCTCATGCCGCAAAACCAAATCCCATCCACGAAAGAAGCTGTTGTCGCTTGGCTCCGAGGAGCTCCCCTCCAAGGCGTTCGTTCGATCCTTCGCGGCATCCAGATCTACGAAGCCATCAACCAATCCAATGCGAAGTACGTATTGCAATCTCTTTGTCGCTGGCTGC
>JBMFSQ010000049.1:0-11869 GCA_049967475.1 Chthonomonadales bacterium
GGCGAGCAGGGAACGGCGAATAGCGAGCGGTCTCGCGGCGCCGGCGCGGTGGGCTTTACCGGATCGTGCAATCCTGAGCGGACGAAGTGATAATCATACAATATTATTAGTACGATTCTATATTACTTATGGAGTCCACCGATGGACCTGTTCCCCAATAAGGGCAAGGGGCACCCGAAGACAAGAAGGGGAAACAGAGTATTTGAGCGCCCGGCATAACTGCCGGGCAAATCCCAAACCGCCCAGCCGTTTTGCCGGAATTCGGGCCTCGATGGTGCTTTGGCACGATTTGTGCGGTGCTCTCTTGTGGATGCCTTCCACCGGCTTGCAGCACGAGCGCCGATCAGGGAGGAAGCTCTGCAGCAGGCGTCACGAGCTGTGGCGCAGCAGAGAGCACCTACAGGAGGTACACAATGAAAAACTCAGCGCCCCGACTGTTTGCTGTTGTGGCCGCAGCAGTCCTCGGCTTGATGTTTCTGCCCCGGAACCTCAACGCCCAGGGCGACTGCGTCGTGGTCATTAACCCATGCAATTTACAATGTCGCAACCTAAGGCCCCTCAATCAGGACCCGCCCCCGCCATTGCCCACCTTCTACGGCATTTGCAGTCTTGCCGGACCCAGCCTACCTTCGCCGCCGGCTCCGCCCCAGCCCTCATTGCCGCCACCCAGCGGCACCGGGAGCCTCTACCTAGACACCAACGACGACGGCTACCAACAGGTGACGGCTACGGTTGTGGAATACGCCCCCTACAACCAGAATATGAACCCGCCGTTCAATGTCTACCCTAGCCCGGTCAACCCGGCTACAGAACCGCTGCTCTCAACGCTTACCGCCCTAAGCTACTACACTGACGCCACCATCTCAACCAACGGCGCGCAGATCCCCTACCTCATCGTGAATGTGGACGTAAACGGGGACGGCATCTTCAATCCCGGTCAATACGCCACAGACAGCAACGGCAATCTCATTCTCGACAGTTGGGGCAACCCCATCTGGATCCCCGGGGAGGATGATCAGCTCTACTTCGAGCCGGTCTACCAGAACCCATGGGACGGCAACCCTGCCCTGCCGAACCAGGGCTTCATCCAATGGAATGTGTGGCAAAAGTGGGATGCGGGTGCCGGCGGCTGGTGGTCCCTGAATTACAAGCAGATCGCTTCACCGGGTGCGCACCAGGATCCGCCATCGCCGTTCAACATGGGAGTGCAATCCCTCCAAACCATCCTTGCCGGATATAGCGGATTAGGAGCCGCTTCACCGCGCATCGCCGGCATCTACGTAGCCGTAGGAGGCGTCGGCGGCCCGGATCCGTCCATCGGCTACCCGGGAGATCGCGTCGCCGGATATGTGGACGCTGTGCTTGTTGGATTGGCTTCCTGCAACACCCTGTACGATTACGAGGACAAGATCTACGGGAATGTCGGCGGACGCCTCTTCTGGGACAAGAATAACGACGGCGTGTTCAACAATACCGACGTTCCACTAGCCGGGCAAACCGTACAGCTTTATTCTGGATCAACGCTCGTGGCGACGGCTGTAACCGATGCTCAGGGGATGTACTCCTTCGCCAACATTGCTGCGGGTAATTACACGGTTCAGGCGCCGGCGACGGTGCAGGTGAACTCGTGCACGTCCGTTACGACCTCCAACTCTACGGCGGCCGTGACGGTGTCCTGCGGCACCGCATCAGCCGACTTCCCCTATATCAAGCAGGGAAAGGGACCCACGAGGACATGGGGTTTCTGGAAGACGCATTTGAAGACCTTCGCGAAGGTGTGGGCTGCAGGATGCGAAAACCTTGGCATTCTCAGCTCTTCTTGCGGGCCCGTGGACCTCACCCACCCAACACTGGGCCAACTGGAAGCGATCTTCTGGACATCCCCCGGAAGCCAAAGCTCCCTCGGTCAGGCACGCCTCATTCTGGCCCATCAGCTCATCGCAGCCATGGCCAATTCCTGCTATCTCGGAACGAGTACTGCCCAGAACGGCTATGGAGCGAACCTCATCGCCGCCTCCGTAGCTGCTCTGGACGGCACCGACACGTCTTTGATGCTCAACCTGGCGGCGCAACTGGACGGCTATAACCAGAGTGGAGACGAGATCCCGTTCCCGTCGGGCCTCTCTGAAGGTCCATCCGATCCGAAGGGCGCAAAGAAGCTTGCCGATTGGGGCGGCGCCTATTGCGCCTTCAAGTAAGGCCGAAATCGGAGCCCAGGGGTCCCGACGTAAGGCTCCTGGGCTCCAGGCCCTCCCACGAATTTCTCCCCTGCCGCCGTCACGGTTGATTTATCCGGCCTACTGCCGGTAAAGTATCGGGCACATTGCGCAATCACAGCGGACATCCCGAACAGTCCATGCGGTCCAGCCCATTCACACAACGAAGCAACCGGCCGGCTATACCACCCGTAATTTGCAGGAGGATGGCGCGTGTCGCCGCGGTTTTGGCCCTAATCTTGGCCGCTACCGCCGGCAGGGCTGCACCTCCCGCAAACGAAGCCGCCTTTCGTGCCCTCCCGAACCTCCTCCAGAACCCAAGCTTCGAGATGGATTGGATGCATAATCTCGTCACTGTGCGCACACGCTTCCTCCTTCTGGAGCAGAGCGACTGGGGATACGGTCAAAGTGACGGTCAGCCGGATTGCTGGGTCCTGCCTGAAGATGCCCGGCGGGACACAACCACGGCCCGCTTCGGCTCCGCATCCCTGCGCATAACAGGTTCCGCATGGCAAGTGGTGTATCTATGCGGTGAGACCGACCCCAGAGCCGGAGGAGCCTATTACAACCCGTTCCGCCCCCTCCCGGCGAACCTTCTAAAACACGTCCACCTGGGCTCCCTTCGGTTCGGCGCCTGGTGCAAAACGCAATATTGCTGGCAAAAACCGCAATTTACGGTAACCGTCGAGTTTTCCAATGGCATCAAGACAACCCCAGTCACCCTTACAGCGCCGTTCGATGCCGGCACCCACGATTGGCAATATCAGGAGATCGTGGTGCCTCCCCACCCAGAGCTGGGCGTTGCCCACGCCGCAGTGTTCAAACTCACTCACGAAGGCCGGGGTACAGCCTGGTTCGATGGATGCTCCGCTGTAGAGGCGCCGCCCCCCACCGATCCCAACCTTCTTCCGCCCGACGCCTTTCGCACATCCCCCGATGGAACGCTTCACCCCGTGCTTTGGACCTGGAGCCGCAGCACCTACTACCGCTTCACGGGGTGGTCCCACGAAAACGGATCTATGCTGGGCGGTGCTGCGTGGGTGCCTGCCGGCTACACGAGCGGCCGGGTGATCCAACTTACGGTTCTGCCGGGAGATAATCTCGCCGTTACAAGCAAACCCGTGTCCATCAATCAGAGCGAACCGCGAGCCCTGCGCATAAGCGCCTGGGTCTGGGCAGACAATCTGCGCTGGTTGGAAATCATGGCGCGTGACGAGCATGGCGAGTGGATCCCACAAGAAGACTTCGCGGGCGCGATGGGTACGGATCAGGAATACCGCAACCGCCTCATCGGCGCCGGTTCCCACGACTGGGAATACGTTACCAAGTGGTTTGCGCCTCGGCGGCCGGTGAAGCAGCTCACCCTCTGGCTGTGTGCCCGCGGCTTCGACGGCACCTTGATGGATCGCCCCATTGCCGGTGTCGTCCGCTTCGACGGGGTTGAACTCACCGAGCCGGGAACCCCTCGCAGCATCTTAGCCAAACGAGGCCTAGCCATCCAGCGATCTGAAGGCCGGACCTCACGGGGCATTCGGGTGGTCCGCATGGACCTGGGAGAGCGTCTATGGGGAACCAATGACGTTCGCCTGATCCTGCATAACGATGGAACGGCCCCAGCGCACTTCGGCCCCAACCTGCCCGTCCGCACCCCCGACGGCAAAGTCGTGTACGCCCAAGGCGCCGCAATCCGCATCCCCCCAGGCGGGGAAGCTGTCTATAATGGGCAGTATTTCATTACGAGCAGTACCACCGGCACCCGCCATTATACGCTCGGGGGCCCGGCCCCGGTTGACTTCACCGTCCCGCCGCCCCTCATCCTCCGCATCAACCAGCTCTACGTCTACTCCGACGACGCGCTTGCCGTAGGCATCCAAGTCAACATTAGCCGCCGAAGCCTCTCTGCCTTGGGATCCCTCCGCGTGGTTGTGGCGTATCCCGGCGGCCAGAGAGCGGTCAAGGAGTTTCCGCACCCTGCAGCGGCATTCTGGACCCCGGATCGGCCCAGACCCGCCATGCTCGCCGACGGATACGTGTCTGCAGCCAACCTCATCGCCTTCAATGTGGACCGCGCCGGGCTGCCTGTTCACCCCTTCACGGATCCTGTACGAGACTGCATTGTGGAAGCAGTGATAGCCGACCGAAGCGGCCGCACGATTGCCAGGGCTTCCAGCGAGCGGTTCGGATTTCTGCACCGTCCGAGGCCCGCGTCCGCGCCGGCCAGCATCCACCGCACATCCATCGCACCCGATGGCGCTGTGATGGTAGACGGCCGTCCCTACATCTTCAATTGCTTCCCCACAGATCCCACGGACCTTGGGGTTGCATCGGCTACGATGAATTTCCCCAAAGAATGGATCATTCAGGCGATCCCGTTCCCGGGCGATCTCATCATCCCGCCGGGCACCGAGCGTGAATGGCATTCGAAGATTCGCGATTTCGTCATGAAGCGCCGGCACGATCCCCATCTCTTCGGATGGCGCTTCGCCCACGACGGCGAGATCACTTTCTGGAACCGCAACTGGCGCGAAGTGGCCGCATCCGAACGCAAAGCAGCAGAATGGGTTCGGGATGCAGATCCGAACCATGTAATCCTTGGTGCGGGTTGGCTGCTTGGCCACCGGGCACTCACACCCGACACGGCGCGCGCTTTCGGCTTCCTCGACGTAGTGGAGACGGAGATGGGGTTGACATGGATCCCAAATGCCGAAGCTGCCCGCAGGGATGCCGGGCGAAGCTTCTGCGTGGTAGCAGGTATGGAGTGCTACTATACGCAGTCTGCCGAGATGATCCGATGGCGTATGTACCGGGCCATCATGGAAGGAGTAAACGGCATCGGCATCTGCCCGTCCGGCATGCTTGCAGCGAAGCCGGAACTCGTGAGCCTGCTGCGAGGATTGCACGCCGAAGTCGAAGCAATCAGGCCCTTCCTCGCAGGCGCCCTCCCGCTCCACGCGTCATCCGGTAATCCGGCAGTGTCTGTATGGGCCAAGCGCACAGGCAATGAAATCCTCGTAGTCGCAGCGCGTACTTCGAGCGCAGGTCCTCTCGCAGGCACGATTACCGTACCATCGGCGGAGGGTACTGCGGACGTCCTATTCGAAGGCCGCAACCTGCCTGTGCGAGGCGGCAAGATCACGGACGAGTGGAAGGGTCCCTATGCAGTGCATGTGTACCGGCTAAAGGTGCACTCCCGATGAACCGCTCGGACCTGCACTATCCCGTGATTGACCCGTGGGAGCCGCGAAGCGGCCGCCGCCGGTCGCATCGGCGACGGCCTTCCCAAGCGAGCAGATGGGTCAAGCTCGGCCTGACGGTCATTCTTGCCGTAGTGGCGGCATTGCTGACCCTCATCCTCATCCCCCCTGCACCTCCGGAGCCCGCGTCGCCCCAGGAGGAAGCTCGCGTCGAGCAGCACGTAGCCGAGATCAAGCACGAAGTGGAAGCAGCCCACGCGGACGCAGAAAAGGGACGGCCCCACCCCTTCACCATTCGCATGACGGAACGGGAACTTAATACCTTCCTCGCCACCAATCCTCAAGCCCAAGAGATCCTATACGCCAAGGAGATCGAGAGGGCCTTCGTCCGTATCAAAGGCCATACCATCCGCGCAACAGCTACCCGGGATATGCATGGCGTTCCGGTGTCCGTCACTGCACAGATCCGCCCAATCCTCAAGCCGGACCACACGCTCGGTTTCGCCATAGATGCCATTGATGTGGGCCGCCTTGGGCTTCCAGAGGGGGTTACGCGCCAAGCGGCACAGCAGATCGTGCGGGCATTGGCGGCCAAGGCGGCAGACCCGCTCCTGAAATACAACGAGGTGCGGGTGGAGCACGGCGCCATCACCCTGGTGGGTGACACGCGCGAACCCCCTCCAGGGCATTAGCCCCCGCCCTGATCCCTTCCTCCATAGGACCGGATCAGGTCTGCCAGGGGGCCGCTGCCGCGCTCCAGGGCGATATGGAGAGGGGTAAATCCACGGTCATCCACAGCATTCACGTCTGCGCCGCTCTCCAACAGGATGCGGGCTGTGGCCAAATCGTTCTGTTCCACTGCTTGGTGGAGGGCCGTTTTCTGTCCCGCCCCAAGTGCATTGAGGTCCGCGCCGTTTTCAATGAGGAGCCGGACCACGTCCGGGTGGCGTCCCAAGGCAGCCCAGTGGAGCGGCGTCCAGTCGCTGCTCACACCGGTTCGGCCGGCATCTGCGCGCACACCAGCCTTCAGGAGCAACTTCACGACGGCCACCTGCCCTTTGTATGCTGCCAACTGCATCGGCGAGAAGGTGGCATAGTCTGCGCGCGCGAGCCGGCGATCTGCACGAAGCATGGCCCGTACTCGTGAAACGTCTCCTGCAGCGATAGCGTGGTGAAACTCTTCGATCGCTGCCGATGGCGGAGCGCCTGCTGCTGGCGATTGGTGCGCCGCGGGTGGCGACGGAGGAGGCGGCGCCGGGGCAGGCCGCCCGCATCCCGCCAAACAGCATGCGGCGCCGACAACCAAAACAAGGATCACCCGTTGTGTCGGAACCATGCCTTCCCCCTTTGCCTCAATAGACGCCCGCTATGGTGATTGGGCCGCGTGGATGCCGGCACCCGATTACTGGAACCCATGCTCCGTATACGCGCAACATGCGTTGCCAAATCCAACACGGAGCGCGTAAACGTGGCATCCGCGTCTTCCGGTATGCACCTGCGGGGACTGCGGATCCAGCTCTCGATCACGAATTGATCCGGTCTTCCGCCCACGGCAGCATAGTCGAATGCCTGCTGCATTACCCCCACATACCACGTAATATCGTCCGCCAGCCGGATCTTCTCGAGAGCGGGATAGTCTGCTGCCCAATAGATGAGGCTGAACCGAATTCCCCTGGCGCGGCACAAGTCCTCGATGCGCTTGACGCCTCGCCAATCCCCGCGACCCACTACGAAATTCTGCCAATCTACATCCAGGCGGAAAAAATCGAGGCCGCGCACGTTCAACTTCGCCAGTTCGGCCTGAAGCGCATCGAGCCACTTCTCCAAATCTTCGACGGAAAGGAACGGATACGGTTCTATATCCCCAACCATGATGCCGGAATCAAACGCGCGAACCCGCTGGACGAAGCGCGCCGTTTCCGTGACGGCGTAGGCATCCGGCTTTTTCAACAGGGAACGCACGCAGCAGAGGGGTTCGTCCATGGCGACGGACCGGAGAGGCGCTCCCAAGCGCAGGAAGCGATCCCACATGGGTTGTTCCGCCCGAAAGGTGTCCTCTGCCGTAGGTCCCCACTCTTTGACTGCGCCCACTTCCAGCTCTAACGGCAAGCCCCAGCCGCGCATCTGAGCGAACCACGAACCAAGCTCGCCGTCCCGAAATTGCCGATTGAGTTGATGATCGGCGTACCCCAGCATCCCAAGGATCCTCCGCGTGCGGCGCCATGCTGCGGGGTGACTGAATAAATCGCGGAAGCACCTTCCGCCGTCGCCGGACGGAGGGTACATGGCAACGACCGGAAGGGCAGAACGGGCAGTATCCGCCGGCGGTATCCCTGCCAAGCTCCGCGCCCACAACCCTAATCCGATCATAAGACACGGCACCGCCATCATCGCTTACCTCCCGTGGCTGGGCGCTCACCGCACCAGCAAGGCACATCACCAGGCCGGGCTCAACGGCGCCCCTCGGAGGCCCGCCCCGGGTTCGGGAAGCAAAGAGAACGGCTTCCGCGGCCCCGACGGCGCAGCCAGGCACTGTTCCCCAATCTCTCCGGTGATTATGCGACAAACCGCCGATCAATGCGACGGTCCCTCGGACCCCGGGAACAAACTTCCGCCTCCTACGCCCTTCCCTTCCATCCGTCCACGGTGGGATTAAAGGGGGCAAACCTATTGTGCCCGTCCGCAGGCATATGGTGGAGATCGCCGCTCAATGTTATCGCCCTTGTGTTCACTATTATGCGGGCATTTCCCTCGAGCAAGGACCTATGCAGCCGCCGACCGTTGACAGGCGAGCGTTAAGTGCAGTATCATGGCGTGCTGCTCAGGCTGAGGGCTAACCGCACCCTGAGCAGGGCGGGGCCGGCAGCCAATAATGAAACCGCCGAACGCCGCAAATTGTGCGGGATTTTTATGCCAGCCGGGCCCGAACCGCGAGTTTGGCACGATTTATGCAGTAGCCTTGTTTGGGATGTGCTCCTTGGCGACGGATCGCCGGAGCGCTCGCCGTAGATGGGCAGTAACTGCACCATGGGCAGTACGTCAACTGGTTTCTTGCTCGCAGTACATCGAAGTGCCGCCTCCAACCGGATCGGCGCGCCGCGGCAGGGATGCACACCAGCAGCCAACCGGTGCCACCGCCCGAACTTTGTACGGACCGTTCCGCGCGCCTGCCCGCACCCGTACGGCCGCGGCTCGAGCCGATAGAACGCCCGTGGGTGCCGATGCAGGACCGAGTGTCTGCGCTCCGGTCCCTACACGCTAATTGAATAACGCGGTCCTGATTGCCGCATCCGGTTTCACTCCCGGTTCATCCATGAGGATGTAATCGAGAGTGCTACGCATTGCCTGGAACATGAAGCAGGATATCACGCCTCCAGCTATGGCCTACCCGCTGCCGGGATCCGCTCGTCTCAAGCGGTCTACGGTAATCAAGCTCATTCTTGCGGGCATCCTGTTCCTCTTGGTGGTCATCTCGTACCTTTCGGGAGCCATCGAGAACGAACCCTCCAAAGCGGTTGCCTCCACGGGCATCGTCGTCCTCGCGATGTTGATCGGCATCGCACTCATCCTGTGGGATGTGCGCTTTGGCGTGGCGATCTTTCTGGTGACCTCCGCCCTCTCACCCCGCATCGGGACGAATTTCCGCCTGACGGACTTCATCACGCCCATCATGCTCCTCTCTTGGGGCGGGCTCGTTCTCCGCGGCCAGCGGGCAACGCTTCGGACACCTGTTACCGTGCCGATCGTACTCGTAAGCCTGCTCATGATCGGCTCGACGCTCTACGGCCTAGGTATAGGAATGGTGCCCGATTACATGGCTGCGGTGTACATCATCGGGAAGCGGCTGGAGTATTTCGCCATCTTCTTTATGGCCCTCAACGTAATCCAGGATCGGGGCTGGGCCCGAGCTACCCTCGCCATCTTTCTTTTGGGCGCGCTGGCCGGCGCCATGATCAGCCTTGCCACAGCCCAGGCCGACACGGACGTCCACGCCCGCCGCGCAGTAGGATTGGACGAGGCGAATTACAACACCTTTGCCGGCTTCCTCACCCTTGCCGTGGGTCTCTCCCTCGCCGGGGCTCTCCAGGCAAAGAACCGCATCCTCCGCCCAGCCCTGGGCTTCCTGGCGGTCGTCTTCATCGTGGCCATGCTCAAGAGCTACTCCCGTGAGGGTTACGTCATCCTTGCGGTGGCGCTCATTATGCTCGGCGTGCTGCGGTACCGCATCCTACTGCCCATCCTGGCGATCTCCGCCTTGGTAAGTCCCTGGGTACTGCCGAAATCCGTCATCGAACGCGCCATAGACACGGTCACCCAGGTGAAGGAGTATAACCAGGGCGACGTGGGCGGAAACTCCTTCTCGGCGCGCCTTTCCGCGTGGGACTGGCGCCTCTCCGAATGGTTCGCCAAAAGCCCGATCCTCGGTACTGGGGTAGGCAGCATCGAGCTTTCGGTGGATAATGAGTACGTGCTGAGGCTTTGTGAAGGGGGTACGCTGGGCTTTTTGGCCTTTCTGATTTTACTGGCTTCGTTGTGGCGCTTCCTTGCCCGCACAGCCCATGCCTTGAGGGGTACCGAGTTGGAGCCCTTCGCCTACGGCTTCCTGGCTGCCTTCGTGGCGCTCATCGTGCAGGGTACCGTAGCAGCTACCTTTACCACAATCCGCACCATGGAACCCTTCTGGGTGATTGCCGGCCTCCTAGGCGGCGCGGTCCTAGCCGAGGCCAACCGCTTGCCGGCCCCAGAAACCGCTCACGCCGAAGCCGCTCCGGCTCAACCTGCCCGATCAACCCTCCCGCCGTTCATGCCGAGGAGCGTGTGAACTCCATGGAAGAAACCGCCGTCGAGTTGACGGTTACCCAAGACGAGCCGCAAGCCCTTCCCGAAGAGCCTATGCAGTCCCCTGCATCGGATGCGCCTCATCCGGAAGGCGCCGAACCGCCTCTGCGCGTAATCGAACCGCCTAAGGGGCTTACAGGCATCAATTGGGGCGAACTGTGGCGCTACCGGGAATTGCTTTATTTCCTCACGTGGCGCGACGTGAAGGTGCGCTACAAGCAGACGGTGCTCGGCGCTGCCTGGGCCATCCTGCAGCCCCTCACCCAGATGGTGGTCTTCACCATCTTCTTCGGAAGGCTCGCAGGTATCGGGCAGAAGACGGGCGGCACTCCCTACCCCATCTACGTGTATGCCGGGTTGCTGCCCTGGACCTTCTTCGCCAATTCCGTTACCAATTGCGCCAACGCGCTCGTAGGCAATACCAACCTCATTACGAAGGTCTACTTCCCGAGGTTGGTGATCCCCTTTGCCACCGTGGGTGCGGCCTTGGTGGATCTGGCGGTGTCCTTCGCAGTCCTCATCGCTCTCATGCTGTGGTACGGCACCCACCTTACGTGGCAGATTGCCTACGTGCCGTTGTTCCTGGTGGGCACCCTATTGGCGGCAGGAGGCGTGGGAAGCCTGCTCTCCGCCTTGACTGTGGCGTATCGGGACTTCCGGTATGTAGTGCCCTTCCTCATCCAGATATGGCTCTTCGTAACGCCGGTGATTTACCCTTCCAAGATGGTGCCGGGGCGGTGGCGATGGCTGCTGGACCTGAACCCTATGTCCGGCCTGATCGAGGGCTTCCGGGCGGCTTTCTTGGGCGGGCGGATGGATTGGCCCCACATCGCGTTATCCTTCGCGGTGTCTGCCGCGCTCTTCCTTGCCGGCGCCGTCTACTTCCGCTCTACGGAGCGGCGCTTTGCGGACATCATCTGAACCATGAGCCATCCCGCCATTCGAGTGGAACATCTCTCCAAGCAGTACCAGATCGGCGAGCTCGCCAGTCGGTACGACTATATCACCTTCCGCGAGGCTTTGGTGCGCGCCGTGAAGGCGCCCATCCGCCGGATGCGGTCGCTCCAGGGCCGCGCACCCGAGAGCCAATCCATTTGGGCGCTGAAGGACGTGAGCTTCGAGGTGCAACCCGGCGAGGTGGTGGGCATCATCGGCCGGAACGGGGCAGGCAAATCCACATTGTTGAAGATCCTCTCCCAGATTACAGAGCCCACGGAGGGGCGAGTGGAGATGCGGGGCCGCGTAGCCAGCCTGCTGGAGGTGGGTACGGGCTTCCACCCGGAACTTACCGGCCGAGAGAATATCTACCTGAACGGGGCGATCCTGGGCATGACGCGCCGGGAGATTGACCGCAAGTTCGACGAGATTGTGGATTTCAGCGGCGTGGAGCGCTTTATAGACACTCCCGTGAAGCGCTACTCCAGCGGGATGTACCTGCGGTTGGCCTTCGCCGTAGCCGCCCACCTGGACCCCGAGATCCTGATTGTGGACGAGGTACTGGCCGTAGGCGACGCAGCCTTCCAGAAGAAGTGTTTGGGCCGGATGGGTGAAGTAGCCCGCTCCGGCCGAACGGTGCTGTTCGTGAGCCACAACATGGCGGCGGTAAAAGCGCTGTGTACG
>JBMFSQ010000050.1:0-11669 GCA_049967475.1 Chthonomonadales bacterium
GCGCTGCATCCTCGCCAAGCTCCTTTCCCCTGCGACCGGCGCAACCTCGTCCTGCCCGCGTCACTGCAAGCCCCTCTTCCTCCGCCTGCTCCCACCGCCATTGCGTTTGGGCGGTGCCGCTCACGAAGCGGGCGCGGCCCTTCACTTCGGCCGATACAACCCGTGGAGCTGAATATACTCTATCACGGGATCGGGGGTCAGGTACCGAATGGGTAGCCCCGCCTGAACCCGCTCCCTCAATAATGTGGATGAAATCGCCATAAGGGGGGAAGCAATCACTTCGATGCGGAGGCGCAGATCCGGAGGAAGAGCGGCCAACGCGTTCTCGGCATCAAAACCCGGCCGCCCAATGGCTACAATCGTGCTGAGCTTCGCAATGGCCAAAGGTTCCTTCCAGCTCCCCATCTCGGCTACCGCATCCAGCCCCGAGATGAAATAGAACTCGGCCGCAGGGTACTCTTCCTTGAGGATGCGCAGGGTGTCTACGGTGTAGGAGGGGCCAGGGCGGTCCAATTCCACCCGGGACGCTGAAAACCGCGGGTTCGAAGCCACCGCCAGCTCTACCATGGCAAAGCGGTGCGCTTCCGGCGTGAGATCAGGCTCGCACTTGTGGGGAGGGGTGCGGTTGGGCACAAAGAGTACCCGGTCCAGCCCGAAGCGCACGCGGGCTTCCTCGCCTATGAATAGGTGGGCATGATGAATGGGATCGAAGGTTCCCCCAAGAATGCCCAAACGCATGATGGTATGGTACCCCTGCAAAGAGTTCGTTCGAGGTCAGGGGGATGGTGAGGTCGGTTACCCCGGCCCACGCTCATTCCCTACAACGTACATAGACGGCGACGGGAGGGTGCACACGTGAGCGCCGCTGCCGAATTTCTGGTAATCCATGTGATGCGCCCCGCACAAGGAGGTATCCGCCGCCATGTACAGATGCTTTGCCCACGCCTGGCGGCCATGGGCGCACGATCCCTGGTGGCGGCTCCTCCCGGACACACGAACTTGGAGGTACCCGCCATCGCCGTTCCCATCCGTGGAGGCCTCTCGCCGGCAGACATTCTCGCCGCGGGGATCGTCGCGCGCTCGTCCCGCGAGGCTCATCTCGTGCATGGCCACGGCCTTCGCGGCGCGTGGATTGCCTATCTTGCTTCCTCCATCGCGCACAAGCCCCTCGCCGTGACGTTGCACAACGTGATGCCGCCGGCGATGCCCCTTCCCGCGCGATGGGCGCTGACGCGCATCTTCCGCCATGCCCGAGCCATTATCTCTGTGTCCCGCGCCGTGGAAGCCAGCCTCCAATCCCAGGGATTTGCCGCCTGCCGCATGGAACTGATCCCCAACGGGATTGACCTGGCGGAATTCGAGGCCCAAGCATCGGAACTTTCGCTCTTCCGCGCCCAACTGCACCTTCCGGGGGAGGCACACCTCGTGGCATCCGCGGGGCGCCTGTCACCGGAAAAAGGCTTCCACATTCTTATGCAGGCTGCCCGCATCCTGGAGGATCTGCATCCCAATGCGTACTTCGCTATTGCGGGAAGCGGACCGGAGGAGAGCGCTTTACGCGCCATGGCGCCTCCGCACGTCCGGTTTTTAGGCTATCTTCCCCGCGTTGCGGTGCTTCTCCTTTGCGCAGACCTGGTGGCGATCCCGTCTCTCACCGAGGGCCACGGGCTCGTAGCGCTGGAGGCCATGGCCGCGCGGCGGCCCGTGGTGGCGTCGAACGTGGGAGGTCTCACCGACACGATCCTCCACGGCGACACAGGTCTGCTCGTTCCTGCCGCCGATGCTGCATCCTTAGCCCAGGCCATCGGCCGGCTTCTTGGCGATGAGGAACTGCGCAGCCGCATGGGCGAAGCCGGCCGGGCGCGTGTCGAGGCATTCTATACGGCAGATCTCATGGCGGCGCGCACGTTCCAGTTATACCGCCACATCCTAAACGCGGGCGCGCCATAGGCCGGTTCACTGCTCTAGTTGTTTTACCGGCACTACGCAGTTGCCCTCCCAACTTTCCATGGCCGCCTCGATAATCTCCTGCGTAGCCAAGGCATCGGCGCCGCTCGCCTCGATTTCGTCCGGAGCAGCCCCTTCAGACACCTGCTCGATCCAGCGGTTGATGCGGCGGACGATCGTGTCATCGAAGGTGCGGATGCCGGTGAAGAGTTCGTTGGGCACTACCGTCACCTCGGTAGAGCGCCGGGGATAGAGGGTAACCCGCTCATAGCAGTTATCTATTACGAAGCGCCCTTCTGTGCCCAAAACTTCGCAGCGCTCCAAATTGAGGCGCATGTTGGCGTCGTAAGACCCCGTCAGGTGCCCTATACATCCATTCCGGAACAGGATGTTGATTTGGGCGTTGGACCAGCACACCCGCTTACCTCCTGGTGCATCCGGCTTCGGCGCCCGGTTGAAGAAGGCATGGACGCGTTCGGCATCGCCACAGAACAGGCGCATCACGTCGAGGCTGTGGGGGTGGAGCGCCTTCAGATGGAACCACGGGGTGCTGTCGTTGGGGTTGTCAATCCATAGCGTTACGTTGGCCAGCAGCGGCGTTCCGATGCGGCCTTCGTCCATCCATCGGCGGGCCACGTCAGTTTGTGGGGTGAAGCGATGGTTGAGATCACATCCGAAGCAGAGACCGCGCCTTTTGGCTTCAGCCACCATCGTGCGCGCCTCTGTGATGGAGTTGGAGAGGGGCTTTTCGCAAAGAACGTGTACGCCCGCCTCCAGGCACTCCATCACCGGTTCGAAATGGTGCGATCCGTTCTCGACGCCTGCCGTACACACAGAGGCGATCTGCAGGTGTTCCGCGCTGAGCATCTCACGCACCGAGGTGTAGGGCTTGCCTCCGAACTCGGCAGCGGCGGCCTGTGCGCGCTCGGGGATCGCGTCACACACGGCCACAATTTCAGTGCCGGGATGGGCGCGATAGGCTTCCAGGTGGATGCGGCCGATATGGCCGGTGCCGATCACAGCAGTACGCAGCGGCATGAAAGATCCCTCCGGTGGTAGAGGCGTTGGTCCAGATCGAGCATGCTTCCCTGTAAATGAGGCGGCTCTCCTGCTACAGGCGGATATCCACGATGGCGCTTACGCCCACGCCGTTCACACGCCGGATGCCGTTCTGCGGATTTCGGGTGCTGATGGGGATAAGAGCCCGAACGCGTACCCCGCCTACCAACTTGAAGCGCCCTTCGATCTGAGCGACGCCCTGAACCTTGCGCACCTGCTCTGCGGGCCCAGACACCTGCACTGCGCCGGCATAGCCTCCATCGCCGATGGAGAGGATCGGCACAACCTTCGTGGCCTCCTGGCCGCGGGCATTGTGCTGTCCTTCCAGACCGTTGATGAATTTGTTGATATCCGGGCCGAACTTGTCTACTGCGAAGATTACAGCACCCCCCTTCAGGATGCTGCCGAGCTGCCCGGCCGCGGCCAAAGTCAGAGTACTGACCAGCACGGCGCCTACCGCCACAGCGGTCCATCTTCTGCGGTTCATATTGTTGTGTTCCCTCCTAATCCATCGGGCTCCATCGTAATGCCCTGCGTGTCTACATACTACGAACACGGCGCGCTTTCCTTTATCGTGACGCCGGATACCCCCGTCTCCGCCATAAAAATGCCCCCGCTCCATTGAATTGGGCGGGGGCAAGCTTGTCGTCGGAAGGTGCGCGGTCTAGAACTTGACCGCGACCTGGGTAGCGAACACGTTGTAGCTCTGGCGTCCATTCGGGCCGTCGGAGATTACGCCGTGGCCGTTGAAGTCGCCAATTTGGTACATGAGCTTGAGCATGGTGCTCGTGGTGAGATTGTAGCCCGTCCCGATCGTAATGTAATGCTCCGTGGGATATACGTCGGGAAGCGCCGCACCGATAGCTCCGCCGTGGAACCCCTTCAGATGCCAATATACGCCTTCCCAATCCACGGTGGTCTGGAAGTTCTTGGCCACATCCCACCGGAGCCCAACCAGGACTCGGTTGATGTCGTCGTTGTACCCCAGACCGCCGATGCCCGACCGATCATGGGCGGCGGTGAGGAAATCACCTCCGACCTTGAGGCCGAGGGACGGCGAGAAGTTGTAATGGGCCCGGAAGGTGGGTCCTTGTACGTTGGTGGGGTTGAACCAGTTACCGATCTTGCCCCAGTAACCGGGAGCGTAGAACTGCGGGTCTACGTAGCGATAACCCGCCATCACGCCCAGATTGCCTGAGTGGTAACCGAGGTTGGCATCGAAGGCGTTGTTCTCCTTGTCATTCACTCCGGTAAAGCGGCTGCCGTGAGGAATGAGGGTGGTACGCCCATATTCACCGTTGAGGGACCAGCGTTCCGCGAGCTTCAGGTTGAAGTCGCTTCCCAGGACGGCCACATTATTGAAGCCGGCCCCAGGTGTCTGAGCCTGCAGGGCGGTGAAGTTGATGTGCCCTCCGTCCAAGAAGCGGACGGGCAGCCCCACTACGGCGCCCACGAGCTGGTTGACAACCTTCTGTCCCTGGAAAGGTTGCCCCAGGGGCTTCGTGGGTCCAAAGACCCAAGGCATGGTTGCACCGGCGATGGGATCGTTGAAGGCGCCGCCATTTACGCCCTGGACGCTGGAGGTCTGGGCTCCGAAGAGTTCCAGTCCTACGCTGCCGAAGCGGGTGTTGAGGCGTGCGCCATCCATGCGGTAGTAGCCGTCGTTTTCCCAGGGAACGTTGAAATAGGAATCAACGTCGGGCTTCCACAGGGTGAGGCGGCTGACACGTTGAGCGAACCGCCCGATGGTAAGGCTGGAGTCTCGGCCGATGCCTGCGAAGGGCGTACGGATCTCCAGGAGATCCAAACGCGTGTCCGACGGAACGGAAGAACCGGCCAGCGGCATGACGTTGGACACGCTTCCGCCGAGGTAGTTCTTGTAGTTGTCGAACGTGAGAGCGGCCGAGAGGGTGGCTCCGCCGGCAATATTGGCATCCACGCCTAGGCGGAAGCTGTGAACTACAGCCTGGCGGGTCGCCCCGGAGAGCACCATGCGACCATCGCGGTCAATGGCGTTGGTGTTGCCCGAGTCCGAGCGAACGCCTACGAAAGCGGCGCCGCTGATCTTGGGCATCTTGGAGATCTGGGACTGAATGTCCGCCACGTCATGGGCCAGCTTGTCCAGCCGGCTGTTGATGGCGTTCATGTTGTTGCCCAGGCTTGCCAGCTCATCCCTGAACTCGTTGGCGAGTCTTTGCAAGGTCGCGATTTCTTCCGGCGTTACGCCGGGAGGTCCGGCTGGGCCGGGTTCGCCCTGCGGGCCCTGAGGCCCGGCAGGTCCTTGCGGTCCCTGAGGTCCCGGTTGACCCACAACCTGCTTGAGGGCGCGATCGAGTGCGACCGCAAACTCGTAGCGGGTGAGGGTGCGCTTCCCTCTAAAGTACCCATCGGGGTAGCCCAACAGGATGCCCTTGGAGCGAAGGCTCTCTACGGCATCATAGGCCCAGTGCGACCGATCCACGTCTTTGAACGCGTCGGGCGGGGTTTGGGCCACTGCAGGAACTGCCCATGCGAGGCAGAGGGAGGCGCCCAGGAAGGTTAGAACCTTTCCCATCTGCTTCCTCCTTCGGATACGAATTCGCCACCGCCCAAAGGCCGTCCTTCGCACCAGAAGGAGGAGGATAAAACCGGAAGGCTTTGCGGTGCAAGCCGGGGGCAGGAAGTTGTCCCTGTTACCTTCGTGGCCTGCCGGCTGCCGCTGCGACCTTCTCCGGTTCCTTCTGCCGCCTTCAGGGTGCGACACCTGGCTGTAACGGTGCGCGGTACCCGGGAACAGGCTCTCGTGCGTCTACCAACCGGGTTGTGGCGATCCGGCTGCAAACGTCCGAGCGCTCATCCCCGTGAGACACCTACAATCTAACATAACGCCGGGCACTTTGTCAAGTGCGAGGGGGCAATTTGTGCCGCACACGCCCATGTGCCCCCTCCTTTCAGCAGGCACACCGTGCTACTTCCTGTTGTACGTGAGCCCAGGCCAGTCATCCGTCCGGAAGGGTGAAGCGGGCAAACCTTCGCGGTTGTATAGGTTCACAACGGGGTTGATGGCCCATCCATACCGTACGGCTACGGGATCAGGCACTGCCTGCGAAGACACCACCACAGTGTCTCCTTCGATGCGGGCATCGGCCCAAACAAACTTGCGGTCGCTTCCGGCAATCGCGAAGCCCTGCAGCGTGTCGCCATGGGCAACCAATCCGCCGTCCACGTGGGTGAAAAAGAGGCGAATGGCGCTGTCTTCTCGTTTATAGCTTTTGTAGATGGGTCCGGAATACTCCAGGTGCCGCTTGTAGGCGATGGCGAGGGCTGCCAGGGCCAGGCGCCGGCCTACCTCCTGCTTGTTCTTGGGATGAATGTCCGCGGCATCGCCGATGTCTATCGTTACCGCGAGCCCGCAGTTTGGAACGTGTTCCGCCGTCAGCAGTTGGGCTTCGCGCAATTCCGCCCATTCGTCTTCTCCCGGCTGAGGCTTCACGGGCAGGAAATTGGCCAACTGTACGATGAGGAAGGGGAAGGGCCCTTCATTCCAGCGGGTGCGCCAATCCTGGATGAGCGCCGGCAGAAGGGTACGGTATTGATAGGCGCGCCCCGCGTTGGACTCACCCTGGTACCAAATGACGCCTTTCATTCCGAAGGGAATGAGGGGAGCGATCATAGCATTGTACAAAACGGTACACACATTGGGGTTCCGCCGCTGGTTCGCAGGAAGGGAGGCCTCGCCGGCCGCCCGTATGCGCTCGACCTGCTCCAAGCGTTGGGCGAAATCCGGAAGCTTCTGAAGGGCCTCCGCACTGGTCCACGCCTCGGCGATGGTGCCGCCCCAGGATGAGTGGATGAGGCCGATGGGCACCTTCAGCGTCTGATGAAGGGCTCGGCCGAAGAAGTACGCTACTGCTGAGAAGCCGCCCCACCCATCCTGGGAGATCGTTTGCGGCGTGCATACCTGCCATGCGCCGCTTACCGTGCTCCTAGGTGCATAAGCTACTTCCATCGGGACAGTGAACAGGCGGATGGACGGATAGTCCGCATGGGCAATCTCCTCGGCGGCGTTGTTTACGTTGGCGATGCCCATCTGCATGTTCGACTGCCCGGAGCACAGCCAAACGTCGCCTACCATCACGTTGTGAAGGGTACGCTGCTCCGGACCCTTGACGTTCAGGGTGAAGGGACCGCCTGCCGAGAACGGCCCGATGCGCGCCATCCACTTGCCCGAGGCGTCCGCCACTGCGGTTGCGCGCTTGCCCGCCACCTCTACGGTGACGGTGGCGCCGGGCGTCGTCCACCCCCAAACCGGGTCCCGCATCCCGCGCTGCAGCACCATGTTGTCGGTAAAGAGGGGGCTGAGGAACGGCTGCACAGGCTGAGCGCATGCCGAAGCCGTGAAGCTCAGGATGCAGGCCGCCCCTAAAACGCGCAAGGTATGGCGAATGCTGGTCACGTTCATGCCAAAGGACCTCCTGGAGTTGCGGCGCGGCGAGGCCGGCCGACGTTCATTTCACGCGTCGGTGCAGGAATTCCTCTTCATCGCGTTTGCCGGAAGACGACAAGTGGGCCGCCTCCAAAATTCGGAGTGCGGCCCACAACCAACAACCGGCGATTGAAACGTGTCAGCCGTGCGTTTCCTGCCCGTCGCATACGATGGGCACGGAGATATGACCAACCGGCGCCGTAACCGGGAGAGCCGGCCGCGCTAGAACCACGGCCAATGCGGCGACTGCGCCGGTGATGATGCAGATGCGTTTGATTGTATCGGTGAGGTGCTTCATGGTTGTAACTGCTCCCTGTCCAATTCGCTTTCCAACCAGCTCCACCAGGCAACCAGGTCTGGGTCGCGAATTTGGAAGAGCGTCTGAAGGAACTTGTCGGCAGGGCAAGACGGCATATTACCGGAAAGGATGCGCTCCATCACCTGGCGGGCAGCATCGAAGTAGCGATCTTTGGCATAGGCGAGGATCAGGTTGCAGGCCCGCATGGGGGTGGGATGCTGCATGGCCAATTTCGCGTAGGCGATGGCCTGTTCGATGTTGTGCTCTTTGTTTCGGCCGGCGTCGAACCAAGTGAGGTAGATGTCGGCGGCATTGGTGGCCGCAATGTAGGCATGATCTCCGGACGCGTCCTTGCGAATGATGGTGAGGTACACCTTGAGGGCATCACGCAGATTGCCCATCTGGCTGAGCACCACTCCCACTTCATTGAGCGCTTCCAAAAATGAGGGTTCGGCTTCATAGCACGCCCTGTAGAGGCGCAGCGCTTCCTCCAGGCGGCCCGCGGCACGCTGGGCTTTGGCCTGCTCCCATAGGGTGCGCGCTTCCGGTGTCTTGGGGAGAGGGTGATCCACGGTATAGAGGTCCAGCACGCGCATAGCCTGGCGCATCTCCGGCGAAGGAGGCGCGACGGCGCTGGTTCCGCTAACTTCATTCACCACCGCCTCCTCAACGGAACCGTCGGGATGGGCGGCGGCGCGTTGAACCCAGCTCGTCTCCATGAGCCGGCGGAAAAGGGCCTCACGGCGTTCGCCGGACCAATTTGCCGATGGCTGGATCTTGCGTGCCACTCTGCTGTTCCTCTGCCGATTGAGCAGATGGATATAAGGGTTATCCGGGCTGCAGTTGCGCCGGATGAGCGTGGCCAAAGCGGCCCGCGCCCGGCACACCGTTTGTCGCTGCCGATCCGTCTCGGGCTGGACGGGGCGACCGTGTTGGCGCTGGCGTCCGCGCTTTAGGTCCTCGCCCAATGCTCTCAGATAATTCGCCGGCATCTGCCGCAATGCCTGCTTGAGGGCGCTTCGGAACTCGGTGCGGTCGCTCTGCTCGATGAGGGCCGGTTCGGGGAGGCGCGGAGTGCGTTCTTCTGCCACGAGATCGGCTAGAGAGAACTCGTGATCTCCGTCCGCTGCACCGAGGGGCTGCTCCAAGGACAGTGTAGGGATTTCGCGGCGAGCCAGGCGCGCGGCGTCGCTCACGACGGATTTGATGGCGCGGGCGAGGTAGGCTGCGGGATCTGGAAAGAGTGTGTCCAGAGCGGCATCGAAGGGGACTTGGGGCCGAGGCGCGCGGCGGTACCTGCGCAGGGCCACTCGGGCCATCTTCCAGCAGGCTTCTTCCAGAGCTGCGTACGCATCATTGGCGCTGATGCGGGGGGTGATGCGGCGCCCGTCCTCGGCTTGCCTGGGAGCGCTCACCAGCGTCACGGCGCGCGCACCAAAGCGGCTGAGGATGATGCCGGCAGCAGACAGCAGATCAGCACCGCCTGCGGGTGCCGCATCGGCTATTTGCCCTTCCGTGATCTCGCCTCGAATTGCAATCACCGCAGGGCCTTTCTGCCGGAAAGGATGCTGCAAATCTTTGCATTCGACGTTCTATACGAAGCGCGGCCGTGCGTGTGACACCGCTGCACGAATGATTCTGAAGGGCAGTTCTGCACGGCCGGCCCAGCATCCTTCTATTGGTTTAGACGAAACGGGCGGCGAAGGGGTTCACCGCAGCGGATGCACCCCCGCAGTTGCGCAAAAACCTGGTAATCTTGCTGGCTGGTACAGTGTCCTTACCGGGGAATAACTGGGCTGAGGATTTCAGATCCCGCCCGGTGCAGCAGTTCCCCGGTGCATCTCTCCGGGGTTGGCTCGGCAAAGGACTGTTAACGCTCGGGGCGCTCCATGCGATCCGGGCGTCATCACGGAGGATGATGTTTCCATGAGTCTCAGGATCAACACCAATGTAACGGCGCTGGCCGCACTGCGCAACCTGGATCAAACCAGCAACGCAGTGGCGACCTCCATCGAGCGCCTGTCGTCTGGCCTGCGCATCAACCGCGCAGCCGACGACCCGGCGGGCCTGGTGATCTCCGAGGGGCTGCGGGCCCAGATTGACGGTTTGAACCAGGCCATCTCCAACGCCCAGGACGCCAACAACGTCATCAAGACGGCAGAAGGCGGCCTCCAGGAGATCAACTCCCTGCTCCGCTCCATCCGCCAGCTCGCCGTTCACGCCGCCAACACCGGAGTGAACGACCAAAACGCGGTCCAAGCGGATCAGACGCAGATCGCCTCGGCGATCGCATCTATTGACCGCATCGCCACCCAGACGCAGTTCGGCACGAAGCGCTTGCTGGACGGCACGTCCGGCATCTCCGCTGCCGTCATTGACACGGCCAAAGTGAGCGGCATCTTCATGGGAGGCACCTTCGGCGGAGTTGCAACCCAGAACGGCACGGTGTCCATCACCGTAAACAACGCCGCTACCCGGGCCGTAGCCATCGGCACCGCCACATACGCCAGCGTCAATTCCTCTATCTCCCTCGTGGGTGGAGGGACTACGGGCAGCGGCGGCACCATCGTCATCAACGGCCAGTCCATCACCGTCAGCGGCACCGACACGGTGCAGTCGCTCATCAACAAAATCAACAACCTGGCCTCGGTAACGGGTGTGTCCGCCGATTTCTCGGCAGCCAACGGCTCCGGAACCATCGTGCTCTCCCAGCAGAACTATGGAAGCAACTACCAGGTGGTGGAAGCCGAAAGCTCCACGCTCATCTTCGGCACCTCAGGAACCACGGTGGCGGGTCTCAACGCTACGGTGACTGTGACCGCTTCGGCGCTGGTGAATGGATCGGTCACTTCGGTGGTGGCGACGTTCGTAGGCGGCCGCTCCACGACGGACTCGGGGCTGCGCGTCACAGACACCTACGGCAACAGCATTCTGTTGACCGAGTCTGGCAATTCCACGAGCGTCACTTCAGCCACCGTGGCCCGTGTGACGGCAGGCGCCCTCCAGTTCCAGATAGGGGGCAACGCCGGCCAAACGGTAACCACGTCCCTGGGGAATGTACAAACGAGCAACTTGGGCACCACCGTGATTGCAGGGTTGACGCTCAAAACGATTGACGTCACAACGGCTTCAGGCGCTACCAACGCGATCTCTGTGGTAGATGCCGCCATCAGCCAGGTGAGCGTGCTTCGCGCCCAGTTGGGAGCCTTCCAGACCAATACACTGGATAGCTCCGTCCGCTTCTTGGGTGTTGGGGTAGAGAACCTCTCCGCATCGGAGTCTCAGATTCGGGACACGAATGTGGCAAAAGAGGTTGTGAACCTCACGAAGAACCAGATCTTGCAGCAGGCGGGCACTTCCGTGTTGGCTCAGGCGAATGCGGCACCGCAACAGGTGCTGGCGCTTCTGAGGTAACGTCCGGAGGGACGAGAAGCGGGGATCGCCTGGAAGGCCGGCGATCCCCGCTTCCTCCGTTTGGTATTGGTGCGATCCGGAAGATCATCCCATCCCCTAAAGAATACCGGGTAAGGGGCCGATAATCGCGCAAGAGGTCGGCATTTCGGGTGCCGACGCTCGGCTAATCGGCAGGCAGTACTTACCCAGTTCCGGAGGGATACCGGGACGGTGGCAAGGGAGACAGCCTTCAGGCAGTCGGACCCTTGCCTCTTCACGGAGGAGAAGCTCCTATGAGTCTCAGGATCAACACCAATGTAACGGCGCTGAACGCTCTGCGCAACCTGGATCAAACCAGCAATGCAGTGGCGACTTCCATCGAGCGCCTGTCGTCTGGCCTGCGCATCAACCGGGCTGCCGACGACCCGGCGGGCCTCATCATTTCCGAGGGTCTGCGGGCCCAGATTGACGGTTTGAACCAGGCCATCTCCAACGCCCAGGACGCCA
>JBMFSQ010000051.1:0-10895 GCA_049967475.1 Chthonomonadales bacterium
GGCCCTCCCCGCCCGCGGGCGGGGAACCCCCCACCCCGGCCCTCCCCGCCCGCGGGGAGGGGGTTTGGCACTGGCTGCCAATCAGGCGGAGCTGCGCATTAGCTGCTCCAGAACATCCGCGTATTTCTGCGCTATGGCGCGCCGCTTCACCTTGAGTGTGGGGGTGAGCTCGCCTCCTTCGATGCTGAACGGGCCAGGCACTAAGGCAAACCTCTTGATGCGTTCGAAATCAGCCAAGGCGTCGGAGAGGCGGTCCAGCTCTCCTTTAATGAGCTTGCGTACTTCGGGAAGTTTCACCAACTCTGCGTTGCTCGATGCGGGGAGTTGCTGGTTGCGGGCCCACTCCTTTAGGCGGTCGAAGGCGGGCACAATCACAGCAACGATGGCGTTGGACCGATCTCCAAACAGTACGGCTTCCGAGATATAGGGGCTGGTTTTGAGGCTGGCTTCGATGGGCTGTGGCGCCACATTCTTACCGTTGGCGAGGACGATGATGTCCTTCTTGCGGTCGGTGATCTTGAGGTAGCCGTCGTTGGAGAGAACTCCGATGTCCCCTGTACGGAACCATCCTTCTGCATCTATTGCCTGGGCCGTGTCCTGGGGACGGCCAAAGTATCCGCGCATCAGGCTGGGCCCGCGCGCAAGGATCTCGCCGTCTTCCGCGATGCGCACTTCGATGCCTGGGAGGATCTCGCCGACGGTGCCCTGACGCTGGCGGCCTGGGCGGTTCACGGAGATCACCGGGAGTTCCGTCAATCCGTACCCTTCCAGGATGTTCACTCCGATGGCCTGGAAAAACACAAAGGTCCGAGCGTCCAGCGGGGCGCCGCCGGCTACGAGGAAGCGGATGCGCCCGCCTGTTGCGCCCTGGCGGATGCGGCGTAGGGCGAGGCGATCTGCCAAGGCCGCCTGGAGTTTGAGCAGGATACCCGGCCTTCGGCCTGTGGATTGAAGGTGTACGTATCGCTGGGCAGTTTCCAAAGCCCATTCGACGATGCGCCGGGTGCGTGGCGGTGTCTTGGCGATCTGTTCCAGAATCTTCTCGTGCATGGCCTCGTAGAGGCGCGGCACGCACAAAAAGGCGGTGGGCCGCACATCCACGAGCTCGTTGGCCACGGCAAAGATGCCTTCGCTGTAGATGATCAACGCCCCGATGGAAAGCGGCAGATAATGCCCGGCAGTGCGCTCGAAGATGTGGCACAGCGGCAAAAACGATAGGAAAATGTCTGTTTCGTCCAGGTGTACAATCTGCCGCGCGGCCACGCTCGTGTGGAGGAGGTTTCTGTGAGTGAGCATGGCGCCTTTGGGTTCCCCAGTGGTGCCGGATGTGTAGATGAGTGTAGCAATATCGTCCGGCGAGATGTTCCGTGCTGCTTCGTCCAGTTCGGCATCTGTGGGGCCGGAGGTTCCCCGGCGCAACATCTCGGCGAAGGAGATGGCCGACGCCTGGGGCTCGGCCTCCAAGGCGATGACATGCTCCAGCGTTCGTACTTCCGCAGGGAGCCCGAGGGCTTTGGCCATCTGCTTGGCATCGGACACTACCAGCGCGCGGGCGGCCGAATCGGTAACAATGTACTGTACTTGTTCACGCGGCAGGGTGTAGTAGATCGGTACCGTTACGGCTCCAATTGCCTGGCATGCCAAGTCCGTAATGGCCCATTCGGCCCTATTCTCGGAGAGGATGGCTACGCGGTCGCCGCGGCGGATGCCCAGCGCCGCCAATCCCCTGCGGCAGGTCAGGACGCGCTCCATAAGGCCGCGGTAGGTGAGGAATTCGTACCGGCCTCGGTGCTTGTATCCCAGCGCCCGCCGGTCAGGAAACCGCTCTGCGCTGCGCCGGAACATTTCATAGATCGTTGGATGCTCCATAACCTTTCCCCCATCTTGGGACCGAAGAATTTTTTACTTCCTTTCTCAAGCGCGTCGTGGCAACTTCTGGAGGCGCAGGGATCTGTAGGATGACGCAGTCCCCGTCCGAATAGGGCAAGGATCAGTGCAGGCCCAATGGCTGAACCGGCGTAAGGAACACAGGCTGGTCCCCCACAAAAACAACCATCTGCCATGTAACTTGCTCTGGGGGTACCGGCACTTCCGACAGCGGAATGAACAACCGAATGTTTTCCTCTTGGTACGGGTCGCTGGTGGCTTGGAAGGACTGTGCCACGCTCAACTGGCCTCGGGAATTCTGGAATGGGCTTTGAGGATCAGCCGGTTTGAGTGGCGTGACGCCATCGGCCCCGAAAAGGAAAAGGGCGATGCTTCCGGACTTGCCCGCGATCCCTGTAATCTGGAAGGATGCGTCCATCTCGATGCCCGGAGCAGCAGCTTGGGAGCTGTCGGGCGGTTCTGCAACGAGGCGGGCCGTGGCGTGGGCCCGAACGGGAGGGAGCGTAGGACTTCCTGGGGATCCGCTTGGGAGTGTTGCCACGATGGGTGTGGTGGCTCCGGGTTTTACATCCACGTTGGCCCACCAATCCGCGAGGCCGCTACCGGCTGGAGGCACCAAATGGACGTTGTGGCTTCCCGCAGCAACCTGGGGGATGAGAGCGGGTGTGGTGCCCATCGGCTGGCCATCTATATAGACGGCTGCCCCTGCGGGTGCGCTGGCGATCTGGATGCTGCCTGTGGAAACCGGCTGAGATCCTTCGGATCGCACGGCAGCAGCATGGGTTGCGGCGGGAAGCGGTTCCGTCTTCCGGTTTCGGAGCATGGCCGCGACACCCAAGCCCGCCGCCACCAGGGCTACAACGATGACGGTAACCGTGATCCTTGCTGGTCGCCGTGTCTGATGCATCTTTACGGGTTCGGGGCGAAAGGTTGCCAGACGCGCGTAGATGTTTCGCAGGATCTGCAGGGCTTCTGCCGCGCTGTGGATGCGCTCGGCGGGATCCATCCGGACACACCGGAGGATGAACTCATCCAGTTCTGGAGGAACCTGCGGGTTATAGCTGCGGGTGGAGGGGAATTTGAAAGGAGTGGGCGCCGGATCTCTCCCGGTAAGCAGGTGGTGGAGCGTGGCGCCGAAGGCATACAGATCTGCCCGGGGATCTGTTTGGCTGTGGCCGTACTGTTCCGGAGGCGAATAGCCTGGGCTGCCGTACAGAAGCGTGTCTTTGGTGGCGGCTACATCGAAGCGCCGGGCGATGCCGAAATCAATCAGCTTGATGGTGCCGCCCTCAGTAAGCATGATATTAGCGGGTTTCAGGTCCCTAAATACGATGGGCGGATCCTGGCTGTGCAGGTAATGGAGAACGTCGGCCAACTGCATCGCCCACTCGAGGACCTGCCGCAGCGGAAGCGCCCGGCCTTCGTTGCTTCGAAGCACAGCTTCCAGGGTTCGCCCATGGATAAATTCCATCACGAGGTAACAGCGGCCATCGTCTACAAAGTAATCCGTGACCTTAGGGAGGTTGGGGTGGGAGAGCTGGCCCAAAAACCGAGCCTCCCGCTTGAACTGCATTACAGCCAGTTCACGCTGATCCGGTGTGCCAGGCTGTTCGAGCAGCTCCTTTACAGCCACGGTGGTGTCCAGGCGCGTGTCCTGAGCGCGGTACACGGCGCCCATGCCGCCGCGGCCCACCGCTTCTTCAACGCGGTAGCGGCCCTGTAACAGGGTTCCTGGCTCTAACGTATGAGTGGTCACGGAGGGCTGCCTTCCTGGATGCAGTCGCTATCTTATCATAATCCGCAAGACTGGGCAACCCACAAGGCCCGAGGGTTGTTGCAGATGCAGTGCATGCAGGGTATGATCGGCACGTTTCTCTCGATGGCGCAGGCGGCCCGAACGGGTGTAAGGTGCAACCAATGCTGGAAACGCGGATGTGGAAGGGTTTGGATTGGTGGCTGGTTTTGGTTGCCATGGGCATCGCCGGCATGGGTTTGCTTGCGGTGACGAGCGCCACTCATACCTCCGCCGGGCACCAATATCAGAAGCAGGCGCTGTGGCTTTTGCTGGGTCTGGGAGGCATGGCCGCAGCCGCGTCGGTAGACTGTGGACGCATTCTGCGGTTGGCGCGGCCGCTGTACGTTACGAATCTGATCCTTCTTGCCCTTGTTTTTGGGCTTGGGCACGGTGCCAAAGGTGCTCAAAGATGGATCGCCTTGGGATCGTTTCAGTTCCAGCCTTCGGAGTTTGCCAAGGTTTGTCTCATCCTCTGCTTGGCAGCATACCTTGCAGCGCGCGCCGAGCATCTCAACAAGCTCTCTACGCTGCTGGGTTCCCTGGCATACCTTGGCATCCCCATGTTGCTGATCTTTAAACAGCCCGACCTGGGTACCTCCCTGGTGGTGCTGGCGATCTGGTTCGGAATGGCCTTTGTTGCGGGAGCGCGCCCACTGCACTTGGCCTTGATCTTGATGACCGGAATGCTGCTCTTCGGCGCGATGTGGCACTTCAATGTCCTCAAGCCCTATCAAAAGAGCCGCTTCATTGCGTTTCTCGATCCTAAAGCAGACCCAGCCGGAGCGGGATACCAAGTGCGCCAGAGCACGATCGCCATCGGGTCGGGAGATGTTTGGGGCCGCGGCTTTGAACGGGGGACGCAATCCCAGGGCAAGTTCATTCCCGAAAACCACACCGATTTCATCTTCACCGTGGTCGGTGAGGAAGGCGGCTTCGTCGGAGCGCTCTTCTTGATCGCACTCTACACCGGCCTCATTCTTCGCGGAGCGGCTGCCATGGCCTATGCGGTGGATCTTCAGGGCCGCCTGGTTGCAGCCGGCATCGTGTGCATGATTGCGTTCCATGTGATCGTGAACGTGGGAATGACGATGGGCATCATGCCGGTGACAGGCGTTCCGCTGCCGCTTGTGTCGTACGGGGGGAGCAGCCTCGTGCTCAACCTGATGGCCGTAGGTCTGCTCCTAAGCATCGGCAAACAGCGCCACGGCCTTATTTTCTAGCTTCGTCATCGGTCGCCACGTGGAGGCCGCCGCCGTTGCGTCTGCCCGTCAAACGGTCCAGCCGTCGGAGGATAGGCTGAGCTTCGATAAGGGCGGAGAGGGAGTACTTTTCTGCCGCAAAGTGGAGCAGCACCAACAGGATCGCGGCAATCCATCTGGCGGGCCAGCCGGGATTAGCCAGAACGAGCTGGAGCGCCAACACCCCTCCTAAAGCGTTGGAGCCGGTGTCTCCCAACATCGCTCGCGCAGAGGCATCCAGGGGATAAATAGCGGCTGCCGCAATGAGAACAACGAGGAGCGGGGGCGCGTGGTTGTGCGCTAGGGCTCCTGACACGAGCAGGGCGCCGAGGACCAGGAACGCGGCACATGCGCGGCCTGGGCGCAGATCCAGCAGATTGAGCCCATTGGCGCTCAGACTGATGATGAGGGCATCCCAGAAGCCGGCGAAGGCAGGCCGGCCGAGCACGCCCCAAACAATGATGAGGGAAAGGACTGGGATGCCGGTGGCTTTGAGGAGCCCTGTGGTAACACGGTGATCCGCGATGAGCCGGCGAAAATGGCCGCGCAATCCGGTTGCTGTTCGATCTCCCCTCAGGTCATCTACGAAGCCAAGGGTGCCGAAGCCGAGAAGCACCGCGCAGAACGCCGCTCTCTCACGAACGGTCCAGAGGCGCCACGGGTCCCATGCCAGCAGTGTGCACGCCCAAAGGATCACTGCCCACCCCAACGCCACCGGAACTCTTCGGCCGAGAAAGTTCTTGCGCACCAGCCGTGCTCTTTTGAGGACGACGGGCGTTGCCGCCGTAACGAGCAGGAGCCACGCCGCCATGAGCATGATAGGCCCGATTGGGTGTGTAAGGTCGCTCATTGTAACTTAGGAATGACGGGCATCTGTGCGCGCCGTGCGGCGGATGGCGAGGCGCAGAAGGGTGCGGGCCACTGCGTAAAACTGCTTGGCGCGGTGCCAGATGGCGGCAAAGTCCCACCCTGTAACGCGGTGCGTCATGGGGAGCAAGATCTCCTGAACGCGGAAGCCGCTCCGGAGGGCGGTGATGGTAAGGCCCACCTCGGCGCCGAAGCCCGGTTCGATGGGGCCCGTCTCGATCCATACTTGCCGCCGGAGCGCTCGCTGCCCGGAAAGGGGCGAGTTCATCACCTTACCCGTTGCCCGCCGGATGGCCCACCGCGCCAAACGCACCACCAAGCCGAAACCGCCGCCGGATGCTCCACGGGGTGCAAACTGGGCAATGGCCATGTCGGCTTCGCGAGCCAAAACAGGGGCCAAAAGGTGCTCGGCATGGATCGCCGTGTCGCCCAGGTCGGCATCCAGCAGAAGCAGTATCTCGCCGCGACTGGTTTCGATGCCGCGTTGGAGCGCCTGACCCTTACCGGCGGCCTTGCCCATCCTTACTACCGTTGCGCCGGCGCGCGTTGCCTCATCGGCCGTGCCGTCCCGAGAACCGTCATCCACCACAATGATCTCGCCCACCCCGGGAATGAGGGAGGCGGCACGGACAGTGGCTGCGATGCGGGCCGCTTCATTGCGGGCGGGAATGATCACCGAGACCATGGAATGTTTTGGGGTATGGGCACGAGGCCGTTGCGCGCGGTCTTCTTGGACCCATAGTCGCCGGGTGGCGCAATGAGGGCCAGGGCAACAGCCAGGCGGCCGATGTCCGTGTCCGCGTTGTCCACTGTGCTGATTTCACCGTTATGCACCACCGGAATGTACGAGATGCCTGCAGTGCTCGGTTCGGCAAAAACGACTTTCATGCCGGCATCGCGCAGGCGGCTGATGAACGGCGTGTCTACAGTGTCGGCGCGGCTCTCGTAGTCTTGGGTGGCTCCGCCGACAAGGATCACTCGGTCCGCAGGCAGAGAGTAGCTGCCGTCGTGGGTGAGGAGCCTCTCATCTTCCAGGACCGCAACATCGGCGTCGCCGTTCCCCCTGGACAGCGCCCAGGCCAATACAGCCAGGGGAGCCGACGCGTCCGCAGGCAGATCGGGATGGTTGGGCCGCAATTTGGACTGCAGATCGGCCGACGTCGTCTGTGCGCGGGCAGGGAAGAGGCGGTCAATGACTGTGACGGACGAGATCGTGGCTCCGGCCTGTTCCAGCGTTTCGCGGATGCGCTGGACCGTATCCGGGTAATCTCCCGTTTGCACGAGCGCCACGCGCATCCCGCTGAGCTTGGCATCGAGCACCACGGTAGAGATGCGTGCGACGAATTCAGCGTAATGGAGGTTCTCTTCCCGCAGCGGAGCGATTTCCTGGGTGAACTGCGTTTTGAGCTCGTCCAACCGGCGTGTCTGGCGTTGCACGATGGCGCTCTGTACGAAGGAGCTGCCAATGACGATGCCCACGCCCAAGGCGATGAAGATGGCGGCGATCGTGGTTACGTGGTACCTGTAGCTTGGGTACATAGATCTCTCTAGTTCGACCCCCGGGGGCAGGCCCGGCGGCCTTGGGCGCCTTAATGGACCCCGAAGGCCGACCGAAGGGACAGCCGTATGGTATTGAGCACGGTTCGGATCCACGGCGAATAGAAGGCAATGACAGCCACGGGGAAAAGTCCCGCAGCGATGACCAGGCCGATCTCGCGAGTGGCAGGCCGAACCCGCTGCGCCCACAGCCTGCCGATGCCCTTTGCATCTACAAGTTTGGAACCGATGAGGAGGCGCACCAGGAAGGTGCTGGCCATTCCGTTGCGGCCCTTGTCCAGGAATTCCACCAAAGAAAAGTGGGCTCCTACCGCGACGATCAAAGAGGCTCCTTTTTCGTCTGCCAGGATCATCGCCACGTCTTCGCTGGTACCCGGTGCGTTAAAAACCTTCGCTTCCAATCCCAATCGTTGGATGCGGAGGAGCCCCGGGCATCCACGGTCGGGGGACACGTATCCGTGAACGATGAGCTCTGCGCCGCAGCGGAGGGCCCGGTCCGACACGCTATCCATATCCCCTACGATGATATCCGGCTTGAGCCCCAGCTCCAGAAGCGCATCGGCGCCGCCGTCTACCCCGATCAACACTGGCCGTACGTCGGCAAGATAGGGGCCGATGGCGTGGAGGTCCTCTTTGTACCCTTCTCCACGGACGACTACGAGGGCGTGGCGGCCGCGTATGGGCGTGCGGATGTTGGGCACTTGGACCGGGTCCAGCAGAAGAGCTTTTTCGGCGACCAGGTATTCCAGCGTATTGCGTGCGAAGCCGTCCAGCTCAGCGCTCAGGTTCTCCTTGGCCCGCTCCAGCTCCTTCGCGGCGAGTTCTTTGGTGAGGCGCACACCGGATGCTTCCGGACCTTGTTGGATGCGGATGGCGTCTCCGTCCAGCCGGGCCAAGCGCCCTTCGCAGGCAACGGCGGCGGCGAAGAACGCGTCCCCTACTCCGTCGAGCAGCGGGATGCCTGCGTCCAGAAGAATGCTGGGGCCCCGATTGGGATAGCGGCCGGTGATGGACCGCGCGGCGTTCACCACGGCTGCCGGCCGGCAGTCCACCAGGGATCGAGCGCCGGTAGCATCGAGATCAGCGTGGTGAATGAGCGCGATGTCGCCAGGTTTGAGGCGCTTGACCAGTTCTTTCGTACGGCGATCGGCTCTGAGGATCCCCTCGATGGCGGCCATGCGTGCAGCACCCATGAGCATTATGCCCCCGGCGCCGGCCCTTGTCAATGGACGTGGGGGGCGTTCCGAAGGCGCGCCCGTCGAACAGAGCTTGCCGGCACGGCAGGTACGGTGTCACCGCGCCAATAGTTGGGTGAACTTTTGGCGAAGCTTGGCGATCTTCGGCGAAATGACGACCCGGCAATAGGCGCTGTTGGGGTTCCGCTGATAATAGTCCACGTGGTATTCCTCGGCGGGGTAGAAGTGAGTGAACGGCGCCACCTCTGTAACTACAGGCGCCGGCCACCACTTGGCTTCTTCGATCTCGTGGATTACCTCTTGAGCCTCAGCACGCTGTTGCGGCGTCCGGTAAAAGATGGCGGACCGATATTGAGATCCGATGTCGGCGCCTTGGCGGTTGATTGTGGTGGGGTCGTGGATCGTGAAGAAGACGTGCAGCAGGTCTCTGTAACGGATTACGTTGGGATCGAAAACGATGCGCACGGCCTCGGCGTGGCCTGTTTGGCCGGTGCATACCTGCTGATACGTGGGGTTTGGGGTGGTTCCGCCGGTGTACCCCGGCTGGACCAATTCCACACCCTTAAGCTGTTTGAAGGCCGCTTCGGTGCACCAGAAGCAGCCACCGGCCAGCACGGCCTCTTCGCGGAGCGGCGCGGCCGTTTCGGTGTGGCGGTTCTCGGACGACATGAGCGTGCTCCTCTCTACTTGGGAAGCGGTTGGCCCGTGGGAATGGTTGGGCAGCAAACACCCGGAAAGAAACAGACCCGGCCAGAATGCCCAGAGTGTGCGGCGCCAATGAATGGCGAATGTCATAGCGGACCTCCTTTCTGCGTGTGCGGCGAGGGCAGGATGCGGTTTGGACGCACAATCATCCATACGCTTTCGCCATCCATTCGGGTGCGAGCTCGATCCGCGACGGCACGGGCAGATGCGTCGCCCAATCGCACCGCCGCTAGGGCATGGCGGTAGGCCTGAGCATAGAGGCCCAAATCCCCCTCCACGCGCGCCAGCAGCTCCAGGTACGAGGCATCCTTCGGCCACCGCTGAAGATACGCTTCCACAGCCCTCCGGGCGAGTTCCGGCCTTCCTTCCCGCACATCCAAAAGGCTGTCTATGATGGACGCCAGGTCCTCGCGGGTAAGCGGATGCAACCGGCAATATTCATGTAGGAACAAGCGGCCTGTTCTCATCGGGCGCTCGTCGGATTGTTCCAGGGCTCGAGCGGTCTGCCCTGCATATTGAGCGTTGGGTGCAAGGAATTCCAATAGCGGCAAGTCTTCCGAGTTGAGGCGGGCCGCAGCGGCGAGGCCGGCAACGGATTGTTCCCCGTGCGTTTGCCGGCTGAGGAGCGCCGCGAGAGTGCGGATGTGGATGCGCTCGAGATCGGCTGCCACCATCGGTTGCTTCATCCGGGCTTCCATGGCCTTGAAGTCCGGGCGGAAAGGGCGGCGAGCGCCCACCAGGATGTAGTCCCGCGTGTTTCCGTTGAAGAGGATTGCGTGGGGGAAGACGCTTCGGAAGGTGCCAATGAGCATCGCCGCGAGTTGATCGTTGAACTCATAGCCGTGGAACCATTGAACGAACAGGCCGTTCGGAGCGAGATGGTCCGCCGCTGTGCGGTAGAAATCCACGGAGAAGAGGTTCCCCACGCCTTCGATCCACGGATTGGGCGGCTCGCTGATGATCACGTCGTAGCGGAGGGGCGCTGAGGCGAGCGCCATTCGCCCGTCTTCCAGGAGGATGCGCAGCCGCGGATCGCGCCGGATCCAACCGTTGGCGGGTTCGAAGAGCCGTTCCGCCTGCACCACACCATGCGATACTTCGGCACAATCCACGCGCGCAACGGGGTGCGCCAGCACACTGCCCACCGTCACCCCGCTGCCTAGCCCCACCACGAACACATTGCGGGCATCAGGATGAAGCAGCATGGGCGCCTGACCCAACAGGATTTCTGTGGGCAGGTCTCCATAGGCCGACGCATCCGTTTTACCGTCAACCACCAAGAGGCGTTCCGGGCTTCTGTCGGGCATCCGTCCATCCATTACAGACACCGTGGTCCCAAAGTCATCGGTTCGGAAACGTACCCTGTAGGATGAAAGATCTTCCAGGAAGGCGGCCCAGGACCCCGGGGGCCTCGTCTGGTACCGATACGCTCCCTGGGCAAAGGCGAAGGGGCTCCAATCCGGAGCAACCGCCAGAATGAGCACAGCCACGCTCGCAAATGCGGCTACGGCAGTCCGTGCCTGCGGCGGTCCCTGGCGGCCGGCCGTCACCAGAAGTGCCGCGAGTACGTTGCAGAGGACCCCGATCATGAGCGTGGCGCGCAGTCCGAGTGCCGGCACAAACCAGACTCCTGCAGCAAGCACCCCGGCA
>JBMFSQ010000052.1:0-9817 GCA_049967475.1 Chthonomonadales bacterium
TGCGCCCGCACGGGGCTGCAGTCTCGCAACAGACAGGCGCGGAACGCCGCAGTGTCTCCCCATTCTCTTCGGGAATGCCCAGGAAGCGAAGCCAGGCACGAAGGAGGGCGCATCCTTCGGCGGGACAAATCAGGCAAAGCGGCCACCCTGGCTATGCCGGCGTCCGGTCGAATGCTCGGCCATCGGTCCTGAGGCGGCCCGCAAAGTTCCACACCGAGGCAACGCGCGGAACTCCCGAAGGATGCCCAGCATGCAGGGGAAATGCGGGCAGTGCCCTAGTGCACCCGGTAACTCTGAAGGACGGAGGTAACGCCCTTGCCTTCGATGCCCAGCTCCTGCTTCACCATTCCCACGCCGGGTGCGAGCCACATGCTCAGAAGAGCCTTTCCTTCGGCGCCTCCGGCGCGAACGCGGGTCACGGTGTCCAATCGCCACGTGTGGAAGCTTCCAGCCGGGGTGTCCACGAGTTCCGGGCCCGTGATCTGGGCCGTCAAATCCCCCATTGTGGGGCCGGTGGGAAAGAGGAAGCGGCCGTGCCAGTCGTAGGTGTCCCCATCGTTGAGGGGGAAGCGGATCATGGGTGCAGGGGGCACTACCTGCACGTTGGCGCTGCTCCCCGTCGCCAGCCGCACGACTTCACGGGCGAGGGGCGCATACACTTCGCTCTGGACGGGCTTTCCGTTGAGGAAGGATGTCATGACGAAGCCCACCACATCGCCCACCCGTTTGGTTCCCGTGACGGCCATCACAATGGTGCCTGAATGATTGAGGGCCGACATCCGGTACACCCAGCGGTTGCCCACGGCCAGCGGGAAGACGGAGGCGTTGCTCTTGATGGGAGCGGCCTCACGGGTAAGGTACGCCATATCGGGCCACTCCGGCTCTTGGCCTCCGCATCCGGCGAGCAAGAGCATCCCCGGGACCAGGACGGCTGCCTTGAGGAGGCGCTGCATGTTGGAGGGAAGGCTATGGGTCTTCATCGTGCTTCCATGGGATGTTGTACCTTAGTTCCGGCGCGTTTGAGCATCGGCGTGCGTTGGTGCAGGGAGCGCCGGATCGCGTATTCACTGCAGACGGCTTGTTGGGCGGCCTCGGCTGGTGTGTGCGCCTCCGTGCGGGCCCGATGTCTGCTGCCGTACTCGAAGGCGGAGGGAATACGGGCACATCGGGGTGCCGAAGGCGCCCGAGGCGTCGGCGGCAGGGGAGCCCTGCTCCTTCGCAATCTCACGATCGGTTCGGGCGATCCGAGCCGAAGGGCCGATCGGGCAAAGAGCCCAGAGCTTCTGTTGCGTCGGTAAGGCGCGGAGCAGATCCGTTGCGGTGTCCGGATCCGTTGGGTTCTTTCTGCTCTTCTTGAGGCGCCGGTATTGCCGGATATTGATAGTAGTAGTACCCGTAGCCATAGTAGCTGGATCGCCGCTGGTTATCCACCCGGTTGAGCACGGCGCCGATTACCTTGGCCCGAGCACGCGCCAGCACGGTGGTGGCCTGGCGGATGATGTGCCGTTTGGCTCGGCTGAAGTCCACCACCAGCAGTGTAGCGTCCGTCTTGGCGGCCAAGAGTGGAGCATCGGCTACTGCGAGGCAGGGAGGCGCATCCATCACGATGAGGTCGCAGTAGGGCTTCAGTTCCGCCAGGAGCATATCGGTAAGGCGGCTCCCGATGACTTCGGCGGGATTGCCTCGGGGCTTGCCTGCCGCAATGAAGAAGAGGTTGGGCGTGTCCGTCTCTTGAACGCACTCCTTGAGGCTGGCGTCGCCATCCAGGAGTTCGCTGAGCCCCGGCGATTGGGGCCGATTGAGGGTCGTGTGGCACGTGGGCTTGCGCATATCGGCATCAATGAGGATGACGCGCCGCCCTTCCAAAGCGAATGCTGTGGCAAGATTGGCTGCCACGAGAGACTTGCCTTCTCCTCCGATGGCGCTGGTGACCAGCAAGGATTGCATGGGGGCATCCACAGTGGCAAATTGGATGTTGGCCCGCAGCACACGGTAGCGTTCGGCGGTGATGGAATAGGCGCCCTCCCGTGTGATCAGGAGCTTGCTCTTGTCTTCTATCGTGGGGCTGTATCCGAGGATGGAGAGCCCGGTATACCATTCCAACTCTTCGGGCCACTTGAGGCTGTCGTCGAAATACTCCAGCAGGAAGACGAGGCTCAGGCTCAACACGATGGCGGCCAGGATCGAAGCGGCCACCAGAAATCCCCGCTGCGGCCGAACTGGAATGAGGGGAACCTGCGCCTGCTCTACGATGCGCCCCACGGGAGGCTTGGCGCGCTGAAGGATCTGCACGTCCTGGAGCTTGTCGTGGAAGAGCATGTACTGCTTCGTGGCCGTGTCCAGATCACGCTGCAGGGAAAGATACGTGGAATCGAGCACGCCGCTCATGGAGGGTTTGGGCGTGGCGGTACCCGCCGAGAGCGTCTTCACCTGTTGCAGAAGGCTGATGCGCGTTTGCTGGGCGTCTGCCAACTGCATCTCCATTTGGTTCAGGTTGTTCTGAAGGGTGTTCTTTTCGGTATTGGCTTCCGTAAAGGTACGCTTGATCTCTTTGGGCTGGCCGTTGATCGAATCTTGGAGGTCGGCAATCTGGCTGTCCAGCGCCCGGACTTTGGGGTTGGCAGGCGGATAGATCTTCAGGAGCTGGCTGCGCTTCTCCATGAGCTTGTTGAGGCTCGCTGTGGCATCGTCCAGGGCTTTGTTGGGTTCGGTAACGGTGCGCACGACGATATCGGGCATGGAGGCGAGGCGGCGGCGTGCATCTTCGATGCGGCGCCTGAGTTGTGCGATGGCAAAGTCGTTAGCCCGCAATTGGCCCTGGGCTTGCGCCAGGTCCCGCTGAGTAGTGTCGCCGGGGATGTCCAGCGCAGCGACTTCGGGATGGAGCCTCTTGTATTCTGCGAGTTTGCGTTCGGCGATGCCCACTGTAGTGAGGGCGCGCTTCGTTTCGGAGTTCAGGTATTCCTCGGTCTTGCTGAGGCGAGCGGTCATGGCGTCCTGTTCGCGCTGGAGGTGCATCTCGGCCATGGTGTTGGCCAGTTTGGCCAAGGTCTTGGGGTCGCTCCCCTCCACCACGATGTCTATGAGGTTCGTGGTTCCCACCTGGCTCACCATCACGTGGGTGAGGGTGTCCTTCGGGGAGATACCCACGCGCTGGAAGGCGTCTGCGAGGAAGGAGGGGTTCTGCAGAAGCTGCACCTGGGTGTCCAGCGAGTCGGGCGGATCCACGTTGAGCATGCCGGATTGCACGCTGTTCTCGCGGGTACCCGAGAGAGGGTTCACCAGGATGCGCGCCCGCGTTTGGTACGTGGAGGCGGCAAGGAACGTGGCCACTACGCCTACGGTTGTGGCGACCACGAAGGTGTTCACGGCCGTCCAGAGGCGCCGCCGAAGGATGTCTACGTAATTCCCAAAGGAAACGCTGGCAGAAGGTTTTTCGTTGATCAAGGTTCCGGAACTCCTAATGCGCCGTAGCGGGAGGGATCGCTTCTTCCGATCGTGCGAAGGTGCTGTCGTCACTCCGCCGTGACTGCGTGAACCGGGTCCGTTCGGGACCTGGAGGTGTCATTAATACGATCGTGTCACTCCACCATGATTGCATAAACCATGCCAAACCGCGCTTCGGGCATTGCCGGGTTTTGCGGGGTGTTCCCAATTCTGTAAAACTTGCTGTAGCGCCGAAGGGTTTCATCGTGCGCTCCGCCAGGTCAGCCTATGAGGCAGCGGTGGCAGTAGAAGGCTTCTGCAGCCCCCACAGACACTTCGCTGCCACGTACACGGGCGATGCGTTCCAGGTTGGCGAGGCTCGCGTGGCTCGGTTCGGGACGCAACTGCGATCGGTGGCACGCATGGGCCCGCAGCTTCACATCCAGATAGTCGGTGATATCCACATAAAAGTTAGGGTGAAAGGGTGTGTGGTTCCATGCGAGCTGAGGTTGGTCATAGGTAAGCACGAGCTTGACGAACGGCTTGTCCTCGGGAAGGTGGGGCCGGCAGGCAGCAAACCCCGCATAGAAGATGGCTTCATGGTCCTGATTGAAGGAGATAGCCGGCAGCAAGAGCACGTCGGGCTTGACGCGGTCTATGGCGAGGTCGGCATCGCGTTCGATCTTGGCCATGAGATCCCGCCTGGGGATGGCGTCTACGCGCAGATGCGTGTGTTCATCCCGGTAGAGGATCTCGTAGGCATCCACGCCCATGACACGGCAAGCCTCGGCCAGCTCCGCGGCTCTGGTGCTTCCTTCCACGCGTGCGTGTTCGGAGCTGTAGTGGTCTAGGTTCGCCACGGACACGTAGATGAGGAAAACGCGGCTTCCCAGGGCTTTGGCCTTGGCAATGGTTCCGGCGCACCCGAAGGTCTCGTCATCCGCGTGGGGCGAGATGACGAGGACGGTTCGGTCGGCAAGAAGACAATCGTTTTTGGCGGTGTGTTCCATCTGCTTCTTTGAACGTTCGCGGGGCGGAATTGTTCCGTTCGGGTTACTTCCCCTGGTTGCCGGCGGCATTCTGGGCTACGCTGTAGTGCTCTCGGCACCAGGCTATGGTCTCTTTGAGACCTTCCTCCAGCCCGTATTGGGCGGTGAAGCCTAGAAGGCGCTGCGCCTTGCGCGTGTCCGGCCGTCGGCGGGGAGTGTCCTCGTAGCTTTGGCCGTAGTAATCCTGATAGGGGATGGTCACGATTTCCGATGAGGAGCCCGTGAGGCGCTTGATCAGTCGAGCCAGATCCAGGATGGTGACTTCGTTATGGCTGCCGATGTTGAAGGCTTCTCCGATGGCTTCGGGCTTTTCGGCGGCAAGGATGGTGCCCCGCACCGTGTCCTTCACAAAGGTGAAGCAGCGGCGCTGGCTGCCGTCGCCATGAACGGTGATGGGGTCCCCGGCGAGGGCCTGGCGAATGAAGTTGGCGATGACGCTTCCATAGCCCGCCTCATTCACGCGAGGCCCAAAGGAGTTGAAATACCGCACGATAGACACGGGCAGCCCCTTCTGGTGGAACGCGTAGGCAAAGTGCTCATCCACTGCCTTGGAAGCCGAGTAGGACCACCGGTTGATGGTGGTGGGCCCCAGCACACGGTCGGCATCTTCGCTCAAGTCGCCGCCTGTGGATTTGCCGTAGACTTCGCTGGTAGAGGCAATCACAGTGCGCTTCCAGTAACGATATGCCAGCATGAGGACGTTCTCGGTTCCACGGACGTTGATAAGGATGGTGCGTAGGGGATCGTCTACAATGTATTTTACGCCTACGGCGGCTGCCAGGTGGAACACCCGGTCCGCTTCCGCTATGAGGCTCTCCATGACGTGGCTGTTGAGGATGTCGTCGTTGATGAAGCGAAAGCGCGGGTTGCCCATGTTGTGCTGGATGTTTTGGATGCTTCCCGTGCTGAGGTCGTCAATCACGATGACTTCATCCCCGCGTTCTAGGAGTGCGTCCGCGAGGTTGGACCCGATGTACCCAGCTCCGCCGGTAATGAGTGCTTTCAATACAGAACCTCCTCAGGGTGTTTTGGGGTCGTGCGAGGCTCCCAGATGCCTGGCGACGCGCGTGCCGGCGGTCTCGGCCAGCAAGTCCGCATAAAGCGCCTCGATGCGGGCGATCATTTCCTCTTGACTGTAGGCAGGAACCACGGTGCGGAACCCTTCCTCTGCAAAACGCCGGGCCAATTCATTATCGGTAAGCAAACGGATGCATGCAGATGCCAGGGCTTGCGCGTCGCCCGCGGGCACCCGGAGGCCGTTCTGTTCATGGTGCACCAGATCGCGGATGCCGCTCACGTCGCTGGCCACTACCGGCAGACGCATCGCCATGGCTTCCACGAGGACGCGGCCCATCCCTTCGTTGAGAGAGGGAAGCACGAAGAGGTCGAAATCCGCCAGGCAGGAGGCAACATCCTCGCGCAAACCGGCAAAGTGCACTCGGCTTGCCACGCCAAGGCGGGTTGCCTGGTGCTCCAGATCCTGCCGGAGCGGTCCGTCGCCTACCAGTACGAGGTGGGCGTTGGGCACGCTTCCGAGGATTGCAGGCAAAGCCTCGATGAGGTATGTTTGCCCCTTCACCGGCACCAGGCGGCCGACAGTACCCAGGACACGGGCGTCGGGCGGGATGCCGAAGGATGCCCGCATGGTGCCTCGACACGTAGGAGCCTCGATGAAGCGCGAGAAATCCACGCCGCTGTGGATCACTGCGAACCTTTCTTCCGGAGCAATGCGCAGTGCCAGATGGTCCTGGAGTTCATTGCGCGTCAGCATCACGAGGCGATGCGTAAAGCGTGCACAGAAGCGTTCCGTAGCAATGAAGACGCGGGTAGCCGTCCGGCCGTAGTAGTCGTGGAACACGTGTCCATGGGGCGTGTGCACAAGGATGGGTACGCGGCAGAGCCGGGCTGCCATGCGGCCCAGGACGCCGGCCTTGGATGTGTGCGTGTGGACGATGGCAGGCTTCTCATGGCGGATGATCCCCACAATCTGCTTGAGTGCCCGAAGATCCTGCGCGGGGGCAACCTCCCGCACGAGGCTGGGGACCATACGTACGTCTGCGCCCTGCGCATGCGCTTGTTCCAGCAGGGATCCTTCCGGGCCATGAGAGGGACCTGTGACAAGAATGGACCGGTAACGCTCCCGATCCACCTTCAGGACTGTGGCCAGGGTATTCTCTTGCGCTCCGCCCTTCACCATGCGGGTGATGATGTGGAGTACGGTTATGGGGGCTGGGGCGCTCATTGCGCGGATCCAACCAGAGAGTAGAACAACTCCTCCAGGCGGTCTACAACCTTGGGCCATGCGTAATTCTGTTCCACATAGTCCCGGGCGCGGCTGCGCCATTCGGGCCGGCCGGCCGCCAGATCAAGCGCCTGCAGAATGCCTTCGGCCATGGGCTCGGGGTCCGCACCGGGCAGGAGCAGTCGCTCGTCGAAGCCGCGGAGGATCTCGGGTGTAGCTGCCAACGGGGTTCCGACGGCGGGCGTGCCGCACGCCATAGCCTCGACGGTTACCAGGCCGAACCCTTCCAGGGCGGTGGTAGGAAGAACGAAGAGGTCTGCTGCGCCGTAGTAGGCCGGCAGGTCCGCCTCCGGAATGAACCCTGTGAAGCGCACGCGGTCGGCAAGGCCCAGTTCGGCGGCGCGTGTCCGGAGGGCGGCTTCTAAGGGGCCGGTGCCGCCGATGATGCATGCGACCCTGGGCTGCTGCTTCACTACGCGGGCCACGGCTTCCAGAAGATTGCCTAAGCCCATGCGGGGTACGAGGTTCCGGACGGTGAAGAGCACCACATCCTCCCGGGCGATGCCGAGGGAGCTGCGGAGCGCCTCACGGTCTGCCGGCGGCATGAAGTGGCGGATATCTACCCCTGCTGGAATGCGCACGATGCGGTGCGGCGGAAGGTTGTGGATGCGCCGGCACTCGTTGCCCATAAAGGTGGACATCACACGTGCGAGGCTGCACCGGCGCACGGCAGAGGCTTCCACTCGCCGCCTGAGCTCGATGTTGATGCGTTCCATCAGCGTGGATCGGGTGAAGCGGGGGTCCGCCAGCGGAGCGCGCCGTTCCAAGGCACGGATGCGATACTCTTCGCTCCACGGCGAATGGAACATGTAGACGGAGGCGATGGATGCCGCCGAGCGGGATTGCATGACCCCGGCGCCTACGATGGGTTGCTGGGGGTAGAGAAGGTGCGGTGCGTTGCCGTCGGATGCGGTTTCGAATGCCTTGCGGGCGGCCGATGCCGTTGAAAGGAGGGCTCGCAGCCCCTTGCCCGTAGGCGCAGGGAAGCGCACGATGCGGTATCCGTCCAGCTCCTGTTGCAGCGGCCGGCCGGTATCCAGGGCTCGGGTGAGGACCGTAACGTGGTGGCCCCGGCGGGCAAGTTCGGCAGCCTCGGCGCTCAGGGCGCGCTCGGCACCGCCGATAACCTCGGCCGGGTCCACATCCGCCGGGATCAGGATGCGGAGTGGGTTGCGTGGGGCGCTTGATTGGCCTGGAGCGGAGGATGCGCTATGCGTCATCGGTTACACCCTCCCCGTCTACAAACTGGCGGTGCCAGATCTCAAAGACCAGGAGCGCCCACAGATGTTGGCTGTAATCGTTGGAGCCCTGCAGGTGCGTTCGGATCAGCTCGGACACGTACGAAGGATTGAACCAGCCCCGCGCCTTCAACGCTCGCTCGGAGAGCAAATCCAGCATCATGGGGCGCAGATGCATCCGAAGCCACACGTCTATAGGCGTACCGAAGCCCCGTTTAGGCCGCTCCAAAATCTGAGGCGGCAACAGATGGCGCACGGCTGCGCGCAGAAGGCTCTTGGTTTCCTTGCCGCTTAGGTGCTGGTGTGAGGGAATGCGTGCGGCGAATTCCAGCAGCTCGCGGTCCAGGAAGGGCACCCGCAACTCCAGGCTGTGAGCCATGGAAAGTTTGTCCGCAAGGAGCAGAGGATCGCCCGGCAGATACGTTTTGAGGTCTACGTACATGGCCCGGCGGGTGAGGTCGCCCTGGGGCATCCTCCGGAACCATTTCCGGCTTTCCTGGAGCGAATCGGGCAGGCCGTCTTGGCGGCTCGCAGCGTAGAGCGCGCGCTTCATATCTTCCGTGAAGAAGGCATTCCACGCGAGATAGCGCGTTTCGGGGTCCAGCTCTATGTGATCGTAGAACTTGCGGGCCAGGCGCAGGCGCTCGCCCATGGGATTATCCCCAGAGATAGGCACGATGCGGGTGGCGGCGGAGATGGCGGCCCGCATAAGGGCGGGGGGCATGCGCCTCCACATTCCGGAAAGGCTGGTAGCGAAGTAGCGGCGGTATCCGCCGAAGGCTTCGTCCCCGCCGATGCCCGAAAGGGCCACCTTCACCTGGGACGCGGCGAGTTGGCACACAAGGTAGTTGGGGATTACGGAGGCGTCGGCCAAGGGCTCGTCCAGGTGCCAAACGATGCGCGGGAGGATCTCTGCGGCTGCGGGGTTGATCTCCACCTCCATATGATCGCTTCCGACGTGCTGTGCTACCGCGCGCGCGAAGGGGCGTTCGTCATAGATGCCCGCTTGAGGAAAGCCTGCCGTGAAGGTCTTGAAGCCCGGGCCCACCTCTTGAGCCATGAGCGCGGCTATGGCGCTGCTATCTATGCCGCCCGAAAGGAGGCATCCTACGGGCACGTCGGCGATGAGGTGCCGGCGCACGGCATCACGCAGCATCTGCAGCACATCCTCGGGACACACGGGTCGGGCGGGCTCGGGCTCAAAGGCTGCCTGGGGTCCGGCCCAATACTCCCTTATCTCCAGCGATCCGTTGCGCCACCGCGCCCAATGACCGGGGGGAAGGTTGGTGATGGACTTGAGCATGGTGCGGGGAGGCGGCACATAGAGGAAGGAAAGGTAGTGGTGCAGGGCCACGGGATCCACTTCCCGCGGAATGTTGCCGGCGGCAAGGATGGACTTGATTTCGCTTGCGAAGAGGAGGCGCTGCCCATCTTCATACAGATAGAGGGGCTTGATGCCCACGGGATCGCGGGCCAGGAAGAGTTCGGCGGTGTCGGCGTTCCAGATGGCGAAGGCGAACATGCCGTTGAAGTGGTTCACGCACTCTTCGCCCCATTGCTCGTAGCCGTGAAGGATTGCTTCCGTGTCCGTATTGGTGGTGAAGCGGTGGCCGTGGGCTTGAAGTTCGCGGCGGAGTTCGCGGTAATTGTAGATTTCGCCGTTGAACACGATGGAGAGGGAGGCATCCTCATTATAGATGGGCTGGTGGCCGCCGGCGAGATCAATGATGGAGAGGCGGCGCATGGCCAGGGCGGCCTGGGCGCAGATGCCGTACCCTTCGTCATCGGGGCCGCGGTGGCGG
>JBMFSQ010000053.1:0-9206 GCA_049967475.1 Chthonomonadales bacterium
ACCTGCGTCAACGCCAGCGGTTTCCGCGTAGCGTCGCAAGCCCACCTTTGCGATAATCCCGCTGGCGGTTTGCAGGATAGCAGCGGGGTCAGGCGCCTCGGGCTTCGTCTCCGCGTCTTTATCCGGCTGCAAACGGATGAACTCGTTCAGAAGTCTTATCCGTTCAGCATTGGCGGATGGAGGGGTCGCGGGTAGGTATGCCGACAAGGCGCTCAATCTCCGCGCCACGGATGCAGGCGGGTTTCGGTCACCGCTCTTATAGTTTTTCCACGTGCGCGGCGACACTCCAAGGGCCCTCGCCACAAGATCATTCGGGTAGGGGGCTAGTCTTCCGATTTCCGGGGGCGTCGTGTTGTCAACGGCAGTTCGCTCACGGTGTTCGCTTGCAAACAGGGTTACCTCACGAGGCAGGTCCTCCGCGTCGTCAAGTAGGCGATCATGTTCTCGTCCGATAGGGTAAGTCCCCAGGATGTGGAGCGGCGTCGGCCGCACAACACCGATGGTGTTTCCCCTTAGTGGGGCACCGTGTTCTGTGATCAGGCGTGGGTCTACATGGGCGACGAAGTCGTGGTAGAGGTTAAGGAGTGTGTCCACCCGAACGAGTCCCTCCCCCGTGGCGCCCAGTTCGCTAAGATCCGCCGGGACGACAGACTTCGCATTCCCATCTTGACCAACCCATCTCAGGCGGCGTGATGCCCAGTCGCTATCGCGGTAGGGTGCATAAAGCGCTCGTTCTTCACCTTTCGTTCGGATATTGCCCATGAGCCGCATCGGCTTTGCACGCTGAATGAAACTGAAGGGGAGAATATCGGGGTAGTAGGTTTTGATTTGCGTCCATATCGCCGGCGTGCGGATGGACACCTTGCGACGGGCGAGTATCTGCCCCCACTCATTCGGTGTTTCACCCTTCAACACCGCCTCCCACAGCGTTCTCGCAAACTCATGCAGGCTTTCGCCGTTCGGGGTTATCAACCCGCCGAAGCCATGGTCCGTCCAATGCGAGAGCTCTCCGCGCCTATCGGCGATGCAGTACCGGTTCGAGGCTATGGCGTAACCGACACCGCACTTTTCCTCCTCGCGCTTGAGCAATTGGGGAACGACGGCGCGGTCGAACGGGTTGAGCGCGTTGATGCGCTCTTGCACATCAGCGATAGCGTCGTTGGTTGTGGGGCGAACGCCGTACTGACGCGTGAGTTCCTCACCCGTTAGCGTCTGCACACTTCGCCATCGCGGCAGATGTTCCGGATTAAGCCCTGCAGCCACTGGGTCTGCCACTATGGTGATGCTATCCGTCGCGATCCACGCAATCGTTGCGTTGCGCTGTTCAAGCATCCTTTCGGCGATTGCAATGAGTAGCCTGCCGCCAGCGGTCACATGCGCTGCCACAAAGGGATTGGCGAACTTGCCCGGCCTCTCCGTCTCACCTTCGGCGACGTACGCCGTCTGCCCATTCCAGAGAACAGTTTGTTCTGTTTTCTCATCGGCGCGATTGAACAGCTCCGGATCGGTTTCAGCGTAGATGCCGTAAACCCCGCTGTTGGCGAAGGTTTTCAACCCCCAACCGAGAGCGCGGTTCTGCTTCTCAGCTCTTTTTCGTTCGCTCACGATCTTTGCGAACATGGAGAGATCGAATGGGTTGAGTTCAACCCCGGCGTAGGTGATCGGGCGGGTAACTTGCAAGGAGGTTGGTTGCACGCGGAAGGCATTCAGGATTCTCGGTATTTTCCCCGTTCGCAAGATCGAGGCGGCTATGTCGGCCATTGAATACCAGAGTTCGACACCCGGTTCCGCTGTTACTTGTGTTACGCTGATATTCACGTTCGAGGCTTCCCCGCTGAAGGCCGCCCGCACCGGGAGATAGTCATCGTCCGGCTTGACCTTGACAAACGCGGCTAGGCGAAGCCATGTCTGGGGATCAAGCAGGATATCGGGGTTGTGGCGGATCGCTTCACATAACGCCCTTATCTCTTCGACACAGTGTTCGACGCGATATTCCGAAGCGGTGACGAGCGTCATCAGCTCCATAAGAGTGAAGACAGCCGGGTACTGCGAGCTGTAGTCCAGCGTCACCACCGGCGCCGCCACCTTGCGCAGGGTGCACTCGAAGCGCCCACCGAAGAATGCGCTCATCGCGTATCCGCGATATTTGGGTGGTACTGTTTGAACCGGTTTTGATGGATTCACCCCCATCTTGCGCAGGAAAGCTTTGGACACCGAGCCGGGCGAGAATAGCATGTGAAGAGGGGTGTCGGTCGGCGATTGCTGGTGCTCCGGCTCGAAGGTCGCGAACGGGTATTGCCGGTATATGTCAAGAACGCGATCAAGAAGTGCGGTGGTAGCGTCCACGTCGTTTACCAGATAGTTGAGGTATTCCGGCGTGATCGTCTCACCATGCGTTACGGGCTCATCTTGTTTGAGAACCGCCGCATTGAGAGCCTCACCGGCAGAGCGCAGCGAGTGAGCTTGCCCCGTCAAAGCGAATACCGCGGTATGCAGATCGAGGAACCTGCCGCTGAAGCTCTGGAATCTATTGCGGCTCTTCGGTTGGATGAATTGGATCAAAGCGCCGTGAGCCGACACGGGTTTGATTCGGATCTTCGGGATATCGGGGTCGGGGGACAGCCGCAGCGTGAAGGAGTCCCTGTTTTTGCCTCTGGATACGGACGCGGGCTCCCGTATATTTTCGGGACGAAGCAAGTCGGGATCGCCGGTTGTCAGTCGACTCAGGTCGAACGGCAGGTTGAAACCCACGACAGTAGCACCCAATTTGTAAGCCAGCGGGTAAAGCACTCTCTCCACAAACTCGCGACATGTCATAACAGGCATACGGTGAGCCTTGGCGTATTCCATAACAACCAGGTAACTTTCTGGATCGAGGGTTTCCAAGTTATCGGCCACGAAAAGGCCTGTGATTTCTTCGCTCCGGTTGATTGACACCAGCCGGTAGCATCCCATTCGCTGAGTTTGGTATTCGTCGGCCGTGGTTTCGTTGTCTATGATGAGGAACCGGTCTGCCAAGTTCGACGAGCGGCCTCCCAACCGGAAGGGACGCGTCACATGTTCTGGGTTCGCCGTCTGCGCGGTAGGCGGGTTCTGCTCAATCCAAGCGCGCACAGCAGCTTGTACTTGCTTGCGGGGTGTTCTATCCTCGGGACAGGACGGGCGAGGAAAAACAAGGTTTGCGATTGGAGAGGACGCATCCGTTGGATCCTCGACTCGGCATCGTTCTTCATTGCGCAATTGCAATTCGATGACGTCTCGCAATGCATACGCAATCGCAATCTCTGCACTGGCTTCTTTCGGCCAGTCCTGCTGCGCGTCGGTGAGCCATGCGTGGCAGTTTTTGCACACCGGTATCGTTTCGTTGGATGTCGCGCGGTTCGGGATATGATGCCACTCGATGCAGCGCGGGTCGCTTTCGCCGCAGAAAGAACACCGGACATCGGCAATGCGTGTCGTGCGCGTTCGCGCCTTCGCCTTGCAGTTCCAGCAGATGACGCGATCACCCGACCGAATAAGTGCGTGCGGTTCGTCCTCGCCGCAAGTGCACGCGCTGACCACACCGAGGTGTTCCCGCCTCCGCTCATCTCGCACTGCTCGTGCGATGCGAAGGCATTCGCCGATAGACGAATCTGAAAGAGACCCTCGGCACTCACCGGAAGGCGATGGGGTGTCGCTGTTCTTTGTTAGGACGAGGGAGACAACGAAAATGAAGAGCAACAAGATCCAGGCGCCGTTGGTGCCCTCGAAGGTCTTTTTCCAGAAGCGTTCGAACGGATCGCCGCCCGGTGCCCTCCCGTCATTCGGTGCCTGATCATCCTTCATGCTGCCACCCCCGGGTAGATATCGTCAATGTCCATTTCCCCGGCGCGAACGAGCCTATCAACGGAAGCCCGATCCGTAGGCAATGCGACTTTGCGTCCGTGCACCGTGACTCTCTTACCGGAAAGCGCGGCGATATCTGAGAAGTCGCCGGTTTCTATATATTTCCGCACGCCGTTCCAGTACTGACTGACGAGGGAGGCTTCTCGGCTGCCGCGAACGTATGTCGTTACAACGCCTGAACCCGTGGGAACCATCATACGCCGTAGCAGTCCGTCCTCCGGTTTCGCTACGATCCTTCGCCCGATTGTGTAGACTGCATCGGATGCGTACTTCTGAATACTCCCGGTTGTAGTGCCCGTTCGACGGGCCGCCTGTGTCGCCGTCAATCCCTCGCGGCGCATAAGTCCGAGAGCTTCAATAGCCCTGTCGTATGCCAGACGCCCCCTCATGCCAAGCCTCTCAAAGCGCCGTTGCGCCGATATCTCCCTGCGATAGGCCGCAACTGATAGCCCGCGGCTTTGTGCCAGAGCCTTGCGGTAGGCGTACTGGCTCGGATACGTGACGCCGTTCACCGTGTACCATCCTGCGATCCTACGAGGCATCGGTTGTCGCCTCCGTCTTCGGATAAGGCAGCGCCTTTCCGCGCAGTCGCCACTTCCATTGCGGATCCAGTAGGTAAACGTACTTATGCTTTCCCGGCTCCTTTGCACGCAGTGCACTTATTCCCACCGCTCCGAGGCGCCTTAGGGAAGAGGTCCCATACCGGTTGCTGCAGGTTCGGGAGTGGAGGCGCTTTCCCGACACGATCACAGCGCTACCCGGCTGGGTCCTTCCGAGATACATCCAACCGCCCGCCTGGTAAATGGTCCCAAGATGATGCGCTGCCGGGTCGGCGTAGGAGAGAAGGAGCTTCCACATCCGATGCTTGCGGATCCACCGAAGGCAATAGCCTACGACCCGGCTCTCGCTGTTGGGTGGTAGATCGTCCGATAGCCACACACGCGCCAGCACAGACACCTGCTGTGGCTTCGCTGCGGCTAACAGGCGATACCCATGCCGCGGGCCTGAGGTGAACACGAGCGCTCCCAGGAGTTCCCCGCCCAGATACACCCCGAAACACAACCTCGGGGCTGCGGGCATGGAGTGGAGGTAGTGGTTCTTGACGATGAGGCGTTCAATCACGGAGGGCATCACTGGATGCACCTGGATGGCTTTGAGCGTGGAGCGTGAGGGTCGGGTTTGCACCGCCATCTCCGAAGGGGAAACTTCGGTGTCCTGCTGATTGTACGACTCACGCATCTGGGCTCTCCCGGTATCCCAGTTCCACCGCCACATCCAACACGTCGGAGGCGCTCGGCCCCAGCCGCTCCGCCAGTTCCAGGGCGTCGGCTTCCCCAAGCACTGAGCGAATGGCGTCCGCGGCTTCACGCGCACTGGTCCACCCTTCCAGTTCGTCACCGTCTTCCAGGGCAATTGCCAAGCGCTGGAAGTAGCTCGTGAGCTTGCGTTGGACAATGCGCTCCCTCGGTGTAAGGAGGCTTGCGACGGTTTCCACAAAGTTCGGTTCCGGCAGTTCACCCGGCCGGCGGTCCGGCTGGTTGGCGTTGGCGGGGTACGTTTTACCATCGGCCCCCTTGCGAATCGGGACGCGCTCAATTTGAGACGCTGCCTCGAGCTCGGCTCGAACACCCTTGACCGTTTGCTGCGCGAGCCCGCTTCTTCGCCCGACTTCGCTGTCGGAAAGCTCGGCGTCCTGCTGCAGCAGATACCGCGCGTAGGCCCTTCGGTCTGCAAGGGAGAGAGGCTTGCCGTGGACGGCGTTCATTTGGAAGGCCAGGGAGCGCAGGTCCCCATCCGGCGGAGCTTCCACAATGCGGACCGCAACCCGCTCCATCCCGAGGTTCTGGGCGGCAGCAAGGCGGTGGAAGCCGTCAATCAGGAGGTAACCGGCCCCTTGCTTCACCACCACCAGCGGGGGCCATCCCGCGGGTGCTTCCTCCAGCTCCTGGACGTGAGCGCCATCCAACCCGCCAACGCGCGGCTGGAGGGACACGTCAACGGCGATCTGGCGGATGGGCACTGCTTGCACCGAAACTTCTGTCTGCTCGTTCATAAAAAAACTCCTTCCGATCCGGCGAATGATATACGCGCTTACCTATTAGACGTTGCGGCGGGGCATTTGGTTTCAGGGTTCGGGTCGGTACTTGGAGACGGGATATAGGCATCCGTATGTGGTATAATCTAGCTGTCTGTAACCTGGAATCACGAGCCCTACGGGAGGAGCGGTAGGATGGTGCGGAAACCGGGGTTGTCTGAATGGAAGCTGCGGATGAGGGCGGAGAAGGAGTTGGGAGGCCAGATCAGTCACAAGCAGTTCCAACTCTACCGCCAATGGGGCCTGATCCCTGAACCCAATGCCGAAGGACGGTGGGAAGAGGATGTAGCCCGGCGCTTGGTGGAGATCAGACGAGCAGAAAAGGAATGCCGATCATTGCCCCGCAGGGTCATCCTCTTGCGGAAGGACTTCACAAGGTTCCCGGTCCCCACAGCTATAGTGGTAAAGGCGATGTTGGAGATCACCCCCACAATCGTGAGCCCTGCGCGGAAGATGAAGCGCATCCATAAAGCCGTCACCAAGTTCAGCGACTACAACGCGCTGTTTGCTTTCGTAATCCCGAAGCGGATCCCAACAGGGTGTTTGTGGCGACCGCCCACTCAACCGGAACGATGGATCCAGATCCTCAATGAATGGGAGGTGCGGACACACGATGGGCGCGAGGTCCTCTGGAACAAACGCTTGGAGATGGAAAGGGAGCCGCGGCTGGCTATGGCCTACCACCTCGATGGCGTTCTGGAGTTCTTCCTGAAGGGGCAAGACGACGCTCTTCACCGGAGCTTCGTCGAGATCCCCTTTGAAGAGCGCGTTACTCTCCTCTACATTAGAGACCTCTCCCTAACGACGCGCGCATGCGAACAGGCGAAGGAAGCAGCCAGTGAGGCAATGGTCACCCAATCCTGACACTAAGAGACCCCCGCGACTGCTGGAACAGCCCGGGGGCATGGCACACGGAAAGGAACCTTCCGAATGCGATCCAATCTTACCCCACGACGCCGCAAGCCGGAAACCCTCGTCCTCACCGGCCCGGCGAAAATGAACGTCCATCGCGGACGGCTCACCTTTGAGGAGGGCTACGCAAACCTCGGCACCCGGCGCACGGTGGAGTTGGAGCCCCCTCTCGCCATTCAATCCCTCATCATTCTCACCGGCGCCGGATGGTGGAGCGAAGCGGCGCTTGAGATGCTTGCTGAGAACGGCGTCCCCGTCTATTCTCTCCGGCAGAACGGCGCCATTCACTGGCATCTGATCCCCGCCGAGGCGCCGAGCAAGCCCGGGCTCATCCGACTGCAGGCGTCCCTCCTCGAGAGCGATCTCGGCCTAACCGTGGCGCGGGACCTCGTGGTAGAGAAGATCGCTCGACAGCAAGACACGCTGAACTGGTTGAGCCGTCGTGCAGCGCTGCCCGGTCTGGAGGAGTACAGCAGCCGCATCCTACCGGTGGAAGGTGCGTCCCAGGCGAAGACGATAGACGCGCTGCGAATGGCGGAAGCGCAGGCTGCGAACCTCTACTTCAACGCATGGCGGGGGATGCCGGTGACGTTTCAGAAGCCGAAGAGCGGTTGCGTGGACGTCCCCGCGCGCTGGCTGAGGTTCGAGAGCCGCGTGTCGCTCAAGTCGGGAAGGAACCAGGACGCCACCGATCCCATCAACGCGCTGCTGAACTTCTGCTACGCGGTGGCGGCGGCGGAAACCCTCATCGCGGTTCGAGCAACCTCCTTGGACCCCTCTTTGGGGGTGCTTCATGAGGATCAAGACGGGCGCCCCTCTCTCATCTACGATCTCCTGGAACCCCTCCGACCAAGGGTGGATCGCATGGTCCTGGAGTGGGTCTGCACGCGCACCTTCCGCCTCGGGCATGACTTCGTCCTCCTACGAGACGGGATATGCCGACTGGGCATCGAGCTGGCAGCAGAAGTGAGCAAAGAAGTGTCGGAGAACATTAGACCCCACGCAATGAGCATCGCAGCTATGGTGCGGAAGGCGCTTCTTTCGGTGGCCGATGTCACGTATCGCGTTCCCAGGCAAGCCGCTCAAAATGAGCGCCGTACGCCTGATGGAAGGCTCCCTGCTTCGCCCCAGGGAGTGTGCTGTGTCTGCGGAGCGGCCGTACCCGGAAACGCCCGGTACTGCTCCACGCACCGCAGCGAGCGCTTCCAAGAACATTGGCGCAAGCTCTGGGCCGAAGGGCGCGTTCGGGCTGCCCACTCCGAGGAGGCGAACCGCAAGCGAAGCGACGCCATGCGCCGCATTCATACGCTGAAGGGACATGGCGCATAGGCGGCGAATGGAGTAACGAAGGAACCCGTTCCTGCAGTGGTTTCTGGCGGAGTCTAGGGGGGCAGAGATTCAATGGGCACTAACTCGGATAACAATGTTAAGCGCCTAAAAAGCCTGCTCGAGGAGATGTTCCAGCTCGACCAGGCCGAGCTGGACTTCGGCATCTACCGTGTCATGAACACCAAGCGTGAGGAGATCATCCGGTTCCTCGATGAGGATCTTCTGCCGCAGGTCCGCCAGGTCCTTGGCGACTATGAACACGAGAGCCGGTCGGCACTCGAAGGGGAACTGGAAAAGGCGAGGGAGCAAGCGAAAGCCCTCGGGTTCGAAGACCCCGCTCAAACCCCGAAGGTCAAGGAACTCCAGGCGCGGTACAACGCCGCGTTTGACATCGAGGCAGCAGAAAACGAGGTCTTCTCCCACCTCTACAACTTCTTCCGGCGGTACTATCAGGAGGGCGACTTCATCTCCCTGCGCCGCTACAAGGAGGGCGTCTACGCCATTCCCTACGAGGGCGAAGAGGTCAAGCTCCACTGGGCCAACTACGACCAGTACTACGTCAAGACGAGCGAGTACTTTCGCAACTACACCTTCAAGCTGCCCTCCGGCAAGCGGGTTCACTTCAAGCTCGCCCAAGCCGACACTGAGAAGGACAACAACCGCGCAGCGAACGGAAACGAACGCCGGTTCATCCTCTCCCAGGAGGAACCGCTGGCCGAGGAGAACGGCGAGCTCATCGTCCGGTTCGACTACCGCCCGCACCCCGACAAGGCCAAGCAAGCGGACCTCAACGCGGCGGCGGTGGACCGCATTCTCAACCAGATCACGGGATTCGACGACTGGCGGCGGGAGCTTGCGTCCCTCAGTCCCACCGAGAAGAACGCCAACCGGACGCTGCTGGAGAAGCACCTTGCGGACTACACGGCACGGAACACCTTCGACTACTTCATCCACAAGGACCTGGGCGGCTTCCTGCGGCGCGAGC
>JBMFSQ010000054.1:0-8624 GCA_049967475.1 Chthonomonadales bacterium
GGACGGTGTCCCCGCGATCGCCCGCCATAGTCGTCGTCCAACGAGGGGGGCCTAATCCGCGCTCGTGGGGCGGCATTGGGTGGCAGGCGGTGTCAACGCATCCGTCCACACGCGCCGAGGAGCTGGTTTGGGGCGGTCTGCGCCGGGACGCGGGAGCAACCCACGGAGTGCGCAACCACCTGCACCGAGCGCGTAACCCGACGCGCGCTCGTGGGGTGTCGCTGCCGACCCAGCGTGAACCGCACGCGTCCCCCGGGCTGGAAGAGCGCACGAAGCCTGCATCGCGGGAAATAGGGGGCAGAAGGGGCTGCGACGGATGGATGCACAACTTCCGGCAGTGTGGGCGGCATCCCCCTCAGCCTTAGAAACTGAAGGTCTCATGACGCAAGAGCAGCCTTGCATCACGCCCCGCCGCCGGCTCACGTGCCGCACGCCCTCCCGAGCCATAGCGCATACGGGGGCAGCGGCGCTGCACCCCACTGATCGCTGGAGCCGGTGCCAACCGAAGGGATCTGAAGCCCGGCATCGGTCGCTCCGGTCCGATATCGGCGCGGATCCTGCCATGCCCCGGAGGGCATCCGGGCCCCGCGTAATCAGGCAGTTGCATCCCCCGGCCGATCGAGCCGGCGCCGCTAGGGCGTCACAGGACCGGGGATGCCTCGGTGCCGCGGTCCGCCAGCAGGGGGCTCCCTTCGGGCACGCCGCGGGGGAGAAGTTCATACTGCGTCGTGCGGCGCATGGGCCGGTATCCTGCATCCCAAATCAGCCGCTCGATTTCTTCGATAGGCATGGTGAAGGCACAGCCTGCCGACGACACCACATTCTCTTCCATCATCGTGGAGCCGAAGTCGTTTACGCCGTATTCCAGCGCCACCTGCGCCACCTTCGGGCCCTGTGTGACCCACGAAGCCTGTATGTTCGGGATGTTGTCCAGCATCAAGCGGCTCACCGCCACCGTCCGCAAATAGTCGAAGGCGGAAGCGCGCTCGCCGGGCAGTTCCGTGCCGTCGGGTTGGAACGACCAGGGAATGAACGCCGTGAAGCCGCCGGTTTCGTCCTGCAACGCGCGCGTACGGATGAGGTGTTCCAGCCGATCCTCCCACGTGTCTACGGACCCGTACATCATGGTGCACGTTGTGCGGATGCCGCACCGGTGAGCGGTCCTCATGCAGTTCAGCCATTGGTCTGCGGTGTCTTTGTACGGAGCGATCTGCTGCCGCACGCGATCCGTAAGGATCTCCGCGCCTCCGCCGGGGATGCTGTCCAGCCCAGCCGCCTTCAGCCGCAGCAGCGTGTCTTCCAATGAGAGGCGGCTGATGCGCGCGATATAAAGGATCTCCGCCGGCGAGAAGGCGTGGAGGATCACGCCGTAGGCTCCGAAATGGTGCTTGATGGCCCGCAAGAGATCCTCATACCATTCGATGCGCAGGCGGGGATTGAGCCCGCCCTGCAGAAGGATCTCGATGCCGCCGGCCATCACCATCTCGTGCACCTTCCGCAGGATCTCGTCCTGGCTCAGCACATAGCCCTCTTCATGGCCCGGCACGCGGTAGAAGGCGCAGAACTTGCACCGAACCCAGCATACGTTGGTGTAGTTGATGTTCCGCCCCACTACATAGGTCACCACATCCTCAGGATGGAAGCGGCGCCGCACACAATCCGCCAGCATCGCCAATTCCGTTAGGTTGTGGTGGTGGAAAAGGCGCTGCCCATCCTCCCAACTAAGCCTCTCGCCGGCCCAAACCTTCTCGGCGATGTCTTGGATCCCAGCGGCCCCCAACCGCCCCATGGACGGCGCGGGAGCCCGCAGCGCCTGCCCGATGATGTTCTGATCCGATCGGACGGCCATCAGTGTGCTCCTTCCGGCGCGGCGGCATTTGGGGACACGCTTCGATAGAGGCTGTCCCGTTCCACGGGGATGCGCCCTGCCTCGACGATATTTCGGATGAGCTGATCCCGCGTCAGAACTTGGCGCTTGTTGCCGAACTCTCCCTCCGCATAGGTGATCTCGTATTCATGGATGGTGCCGTCTATGTCGTCGGCGCCGTACCACAAGGACACCTGGGAGATTTGAGGAGTGTTCATGATCCAGAAGGACTTGATGTGGGGGAAGTTGTCCAGCATGAGGCGCGCCACCGCCAGGTTCTGAAGATCGTCGCGCCCGGTGGGTGGCGGAAGGTGCTCCAGATAGGTCCCCTCGGGATGAAAGGCCAGGGGGGTGAAGGCGAGGAAGTGCCCCGTTTCATCCTGCAGGTCCCTCAGGCGTATTAGGTGATCCACGCGTTCTTCCACCGTTTCGATATGTCCGTACAGCATCGTGGCGTATTGGGGAAGGCCGGCAGCCGCCACCTCGCGGGCTACGCGCATCCACTGCGCCCCGCTGAGCTTGCGGGGATGAAGCTCCCCATGCACCCGGTCCGACAGTACTTCGGCACCCCCTCCCGGCACCGAGGCGAGACCCGCTTCCTTCAAGTCGTACAGCACTTCGGCCAAGGGTTTATGAGCCACGCGGGCTATCTCGAACAGTTCCACGGCGGTAAAGGCCTTGATATGGACGCCGGGCCGCTCCTCCTGCACCGCGCGCAGCAGATCCAGGTAATACGAATAAGGCAGGCGGGGATTGATGCCCCCCACCATGTGGACCTCGGTGATGGGCACGTGGCGGTACCGCCGGAGGGCGCCTCGAACCTCGTCAAGGGATAGGGTGTAGGGTTCGGGGCCGCCTTCCTTGGGGTTCTTGGCAAAGTAACAGAACTTGCAATGCTTGTTGCAGACGTTGGTGTAGTTGATGTGCTGGTTGCGGATATAGTACGCCCGGGCTCCGTTGAGGCGCTCCCGCACGATGTTCGCCAAATAACCCACCGCCGAAAGCTTGGAACGGTACAGGCGCAATCCGTCGGCGAAGCTCAACCGCTCGCCTGCCAGAACCTTGGCTTGAATATCTTCCAGGCCGCTGCAGAAGCTGTGCGAAGCCTCTTGCCGCACGCCGATTGCCGCCATAACGTGCGCCTCCTGCAAATCTTTCGCCAGTATACCCCATCCAAATCCATGGGCCCGAGGTGGGGGATGCGCCTGTATAATAAAGGAACGAGGATGTTGCTTCACAGTGGTGCGCAATGAAGGACCTGCCCCAAGCCCTCAAGGAAAAACTCGACAATCTGCCTGCAAAGCCCGGCTGCTACCTCTATAAGGATGACGCGGGTCGCGTGATCTATGTGGGCAAAGCCGTGAACCTGCGCAGCCGCGTGCGCTCCTATTTTCAGAAGAGCGCCGTCCTTACTCTCAAAACCCGGCGGCTGGTAGAAGCCGTGCGGGATGTGGAGACCATCGTTGTGGGAAGCGAGCTGGAAGCTCTTGTGCTCGAATGCAACCTCATCAAGAAGCATCAGCCCCACTATAACGTACGCCTCCGCGACGACAAGCAGTATCCCTATCTGTGCATCACTCTCTCCGAGCCCTTCCCGCGGTTGCTCCTCACGCGCAGGGTGCGCTCGGACGGCAACAAGTACTTCGGCCCCTATTCCAGCTCCCGCAGCGTCCACGCCACCATGGACCTCATCAAGCGCATCTTTCCCATCGTGTCCTGCGGAAAGCCCTTCGACGGTACACCGGTTCAGAAGCCGTGCCTCTACTACCACATGGGCCAATGCTTGGCGCCCTGCGCAGGTTTGGCAAATCAGAAGGATTACCATAGGGCAGTACACGAGGTGATCGCCTTCCTCCAGGGCCGGCCCGACCGCGTCGTGAAGGATCTCCAGTCGCAGATGGAGCAGGCTGCCGCCCAACTCAACTTCGAACGAGCGGCCCGCCTGCGGGATCAGATGCGCGCCATCCAGGAGGTGATGACGCGCCAACAGGTGGTAGGCAGCCGAATGGTGGATCAGGACGTCATCGCGGTAGTGGGCGAAGAGGCCGGAGCGTGTGTGCAAATGTTCTACATTCGCGGCGGCAAGCTCGTGGGACAGAACGCCTTCGTCCTGGATGGAACCGGCGGAGAAGAGCCCTCCCAAGCCGTACAAGAGTTCGTGAAGCAGTATTACCGAGACGCTCCCTACGTGCCCAAAGAGATCCTGCTGCCCTGCAACATAGACGAAGCCGCCATCATCGAAACATGGCTCAAACAACGCAAGGGCGCCACGGTCCACATCACGGTTCCTGCCCGGGGGGACAAGAAGCGGCTGGTGGAGATGGCGGCAGAGAACGCCCTCCATGCCTTCCGCCAGATCAAAGCCGCCATGCGGGCCCGCTTGGGCGACTTGGATGCAGCCCTAGAGGAGCTGGCTCAGTACCTGGGATTGGACGCACCTCCCAGCCGCATCGAATGTTACGACATTTCACACTTCGGGGCAGAACACTTCGTAGGATCCATGGTGGTTTTCCTCAACGGCGAAGCGGCCAAGCAGGAATACCGGCGCTTCAAGATCCGGGGCCACCAGAACAAGCCCGACGATCCTGCCATGATCGCAGAGGTGGTGTCCCGCCGCCTCGCAGAAGCACAGTCGGGCAACCCTCGCTTCAACCGCCTCCCGAACCTCCTCATCGTGGATGGAGGCCCAACGCAGGTCTCCGCCGCAGAGGCCGTCCTCAAGCAACACGGCTTCGCGTCCTCCGCAGGCGCAGGGACGGAGCCTGCGCTTCCTCTGTGCGGCCTCGCCAAACGCTTTGAGCACCTCTACCTCCCCGGCAGGCAAGCGCCCGTCGTCCTCCCGAGGAACTCGCAGGCGCTCTTCCTCCTGCAGCGCATCCGCGACGAAGCCCACCGATTTGCCAACCAATACCGCAAGACACTCCAGTCGCACAAGCACACAAACAGCGTGCTGGAGACGGTACCGGGCATTGGGCCCCGCAGGCGGAAGGCGCTCCTCAAGCGCTTTGGGTCCATCGAGCACATGCGGCAGGCCACGTTGGAGGAACTCGCCTCGGCCCCAGGCATGAACCGCACCGCCGCCGCCGCCCTCCTGGCAGCCCTGCAAAGCATGTTCTAAACGCAAACGAGGGCCCGGTGCAGGAGCATCCCGGGCCCCGAAATGCCGCTTCCTCGGGCGGGCTAGGCAGGCCGCCGCTTGCGGAAGAAGCACAAAGCGTACACGCCGGCCCCTATGGCCGACACCACCGGCGCCGCAGGCACCGGCGTGGCCCCGCCGGGACCCTGCACCGTTACCCGAAACGCGCCCTGCGTGTCTCCTGGGCTCACGCTCCAGGTGACACCGCCATTTGTGCTCGATGCGCGGGGCCCCGTGCCGCCCGTGCTGTTCCAATTCCATACTGCCCAGGTCGTGGGAGAGTTCGTGGTGGCATCCACATAGATCCAGTAGGGCGTTCCCGACGTGAGGGACGGATGCGCCGCCGAGTTGAACACCAACAGCGGATTATTGTGGCCGAACACCCCCATGGACGTAGTGGTCCAGTTCTCCAGCACGGTGGCGCCGGGCTGCCCGGAGCTGTCCGCCACCAGATAGACCTTCGCAGAGTTCAAGCCGTCCATTAATCCTAGAGCAAGCTCGATCTTGTCCAGCGTACCCGATGCACTGGGCGTGAATTGCTCACCTACGATGTAGTTGGAGCCCGTTCCTAGGGTCCAGCCTGTGCCCGTGTTGTACGCGTCTCCTGGGCCGAAGTTGTTGAACACCACGATCTGGGCTCGGGAAGGCCCGGCCGCCAAAGCGGCAGCCGCCGTCACCACAACCAGCGGCCGCCACGCCAGTCTACTAAACATCGCACAACCTCCTTCTTGGAGAATACAGACGCTCATGCCCCTGCAACAAAGACCCACTGCACGTACTGTGCCAAAATGGCGGAGCAGCGCCAAAACCCCGTACCGTTACCAGAAACAATCCGGCAATCTTACTTGGCCGGCACCCGGCGATGGTACTGCAGCACACCCAACCGTGGCTCAATACCTGTTGCCGCCGCTGCGCCTGCGGCTGTAATCTCTGAGCCAGGGAGGGGTTCCTCCGTACACCCCTTCCGCAACCGGAGGTGAAGCCCATGGAGACCCTGGAGCAGGTTGTAGCAGCCCATCCCTTTTTCCAGGGGCTGGATGCGCAGCAGATCAAAATCGTGGCTTCCTGTGCCTACAATGCCCACTTCGACGCCGGGGACTACGTGTTCCGGGAAGGGGAGGAGGCCAAGACGGTGTACATCATCCGTGAAGGAGAGGTTGTTTTGGAGGCGCCCAGGCCGGGGAAACCCGCCGTGGAGGTTCAGACCATCGCCGCAGGATCGGTTCTGGGCTGGTCCTGGCTCTTCCCGCCCCACCGATGGCGCTTCGATGCGCGCGCGACGAAATGGACACGCACCATCGCTCTGGACGCGGCGTGCCTCAAATCCAAGTGCCAAGCCAACCACGACTTGGGCTACGAACTTCTCAAGCGGTTTGCAGCCATCGTAGTGGAACGGCTCCAGGCTACGCGCATGCGGTGGCTGGCAGACCAGGAGTAGAGGCGTGGCCGGCCCGGCCCCGTAATTGTAAGAGGAAAACGGAACGGGCGTGAAGAATTTCGAGGGGTATGCCGGACGGCGCTCCATCGGCTTCCCTGGGGCGCTTCCGGGCAAGGAGGAACTTCATGCCCTTCCGCCCCGGCAGAACCGCCGCCATCCGATCGAAGGGGCTTTCAGCCGCCTGGGTGCTGTTTCTTCTCTGCACGCATTTCATTTGCGGCCGGAGCGCGGCCATGGGGCAACCGCGGTCCGCGCCCCGCGACGGTCTGGCCCTTCTGCGGTGGAGTATGGCCCGCACGGCGGCTCTGCGCACATTCCGGTGCGTGTGTGATTGGACGATGTCCTTCGGCCAGGGTGCGGCGGACACGCGGGCTGTGCGATACCTGGCCCTGGAACGGCCGAACCGCTTCAAAATCGTGGCGCGCCTTGGGGACCGCCAGGTGATGACGTCGGTGTGCGACGGGGTGCGCCTCTTGGAGTTCTCTAACCGGCATCCGCGGCCGGTGTCCTACCCCGCGCCGCCCAATCCGGCAGCGGCCACATCCTTGCAGATGGGCCATCCCATGTTTTGCGGGTCCCTTCTGTACCAATTTTTTCTGGGACCGTCTGCGCTCAACCGGGTGGTGGATCTGCGCCGGGGTCGGCCCGTCCTTGGCCGGGACGTAATCGTAGATGGCGCCGTATGCCGCACGGTACGCTTCTATGCCCGAGGAACCTACGGCACCACAGAGGTGGCCATCGCCCTCAAGGACGGGCTCGTGCGCCGCATCCGCTACAACAGCGAGCCGCTGCTGGCCATGGTCAAACAGGATCTGAAAGGCCGCCTGCCTGTAGTGTCTCAAACGACGGAGATCTACCGGTCCGTGGCGGCGGACATCCCCATTGCCCAGGATGTGTTCCGGGTTCCCGCGGGCACCAGGTCCCGGCTGGCCTTGGAGGCAGTGCGCCGGTCGCGCATCCCTTTGAAGAGGTCGGCATACGTGCCGCCCAAGGAACGGAGCAGGCAGGCGGCGCCCCGACGCAGCGCCATGGCGGACGCTGGAGTATCTGCGCCGCCGGCGGCTTTGCCCGAGAATGGTGTCGTCGTCGCGCCGAAGGGTCTTCCGCCCTTCCCGGCCCCTGCGTCCGGCCCGCGCTTCAACTCCTTGGTGCCTCCTACGGCCTCCGGTACGAGGAGAATTCCGTCCGTCTCCCCCCAGCCCCCCCAACCTCCGCGCATGCCGGGACCAGGGGGGCGGGCCCCCGGCAATGAGCGGCGAGCCGTGAGCAGCGGCCCCCTCCCTCCTCCTGTTTGGCTTCCCTACGTTTCGGATCCCCCGCGCGTGCCTTTGGGAACGCCTGCGCCCCCCTTCGTTCTGGTGGGGCCGGACGGCTCGCAATTGGGATTGGCGAACCTTCGAGGCAAGGTGGTGATCCTTACCTTCTGGGCCACGTGGGAGCCCCGGTGTGCCGATTGGCTCGCCCGCCTGCAGGCGCTGGCCAAGCTGCTCGATGAGCCGCGCCTGGTGATTTTGGCGGTGGCGCACCAACCCCGCCGAAAAGCGGAAGAGTTTGCCCGCGGCCACGGCATCTCGCTTCCGCTCTATGAGGATCCGGGCCGGGCAGCGGGGATCGCCTATCGCGTTCCGACGGTTCCCACAACGGCCATTCTGGACGGCAAAGGCGTGCTGCGCGCGTATATCATCGGGATGCCCGGGGTAACCCAATTGCGCCAGGAGCTGGAGAAGGCGGGGCTGTATGATGCGGACGCGTCGTCCTAGGGCGATGCAGGCATCATGAGGGCGCAGGAGCTACAGACACAACCGGGAGAGGGTGATCACTAGGGTGCGCCTTCCAGCGCTCTGAGTCTCGTCGGAGCCGTCGCCCTCTCCCAGGGGAGAAAGGTGCGGAAGCTCGGCGACCGATCTCACGGATCAACCCTCTCCCGGCTGCGGTCCGCTAGAGTGTCCGGCGGTGTCAACCCGTAGGCCCTCCTTTGCGGCGCAGCGCCGGCGATCACCGCAGACACGGCAACCACCGGCCGTTGTCATTGATAATACTGCCACACTTTGAGCGATCTGTCAAGTACCTGGCGAGCGGGCGATGTTGCCTGCGTTCAGGTAGGGCGCCCCCCTGTGGTCCCCCCGTACACGAGGGGACGGAGTCCTTTGCGTAGTGTCTGGGTGCGCGGGGGGCACGAGCGA
>JBMFSQ010000055.1:0-7324 GCA_049967475.1 Chthonomonadales bacterium
ATTGCGTGTACCTCGATGAGTGGTTCGGATGTGCGGGCTAGCAGTTCTGCACGCCTCCCCTCCATTCCTGCCGGAGGGATGACGATGGTGGGGTTGAGGTGTCTGCGCAATGTCTTCCGGATGGGGAGGTTTTGAAGACAGATTTGGATATCTGCTTTCGATTTGCTGACTGCTTTGTTGGGGGGAGCGTGATCCCAATGCCGGAGGCCATTATGGCCGTCCGATGATGCTGGCTTAGCTGGCCTATTTGCTGGATTTTTGGCACCGCCGGTACAAGACAGCGATTAGCGGCAGGAAAGCATCGAATGACCGTCGAAATGGGCCGCAATTATCATTATCAGACACTAACCTGCGATCCTTAATTGCCGGAGTTGCCCCATGCGCACGGCCTTCGTAGCGGTTGCCGCCGCGTTTCTCGTCTTGCTGTCTGCACCGAGACTGGCACGTTCTCAGGGTGTTCCACACGTGCGCGGGGTGGACGCGTCAGCGGTCGTTGCCGAACTCCGCGCAGGTGCAAAGGCTTCCGGTTGTGACCTCGATCACCGCGGCGTAGACCTCGTGTTGGCATTCTCCACCAGCCATTTCGGCACCGACCCCGGGCACGCTGCGGGACTAAGGGAGCTGGCTCTTGACTTCGTCCGCCGGTTCTCTACCGTGGGTGATCGCGTGGCGGTAGCCGGCTGGGAGATGGATCTTTGGAGTTGGAGTGGTCCGGTAAACCTTTCCGCCGATACCCCCGCCGGCCGCGTAGCCGAGGTGTCGCCGCTCCTGCCACGGACTCCCCAGGCGGGTTCTGTGGGAGGGCACGACACCGAGCGCAGCATCTGTTCTATTTGGAAGCGGGTGCAATCAGTGATGGACCCGCGATCGTGCGTAGTCTTGCTGTTTACGAGCCACCAGGCGAGCATGCTTCCGCCGGAGGTTCGCGGCCAAAAGCTCCTCGGTGCGAATGATCCAGAATACGCCGAAGTGATGGATCGAGTTACGCGCATGCCCGCAATTGCGGTAAGCTTCGCCACCATGAAGCAAGGCGACGGAGCAGCATGGGTCCCGCGGCAGGCTGACGTGGTAGTACTCATACCTCATGCGCTGGAGGGGCGCATACTTCTCTCCCCGAGGGGAGCTGCCGGCGCGCCAACGAGCGCAGGCCACGTTCATCCGTCACCCAACTGGAAGTTAGCCGGGCTTGTAGGATTGGTTGCGCTCGTTCTCCTACTGGGCGGTGTGTCGGTGTTGCGGTTCGCACGTATTTGGCGCAGCCGTGTGTCGGACGGGCCTGCGCCGACAGGTGATCTCGTTTTAGTGTATCACGGCCAAACGGTCCCTATCCTCAAGGGAAGCCGTGGAACGCCGGTTGCACAGATCGTAGCCGAAGGACACCTGTCGAAAAGTCTCCCAACCCTCGAAGCTAACACTTTGATGGGGCCCAGAGAGGGCGGTTTCCTAGCTGATCTGTATTTTAACAAAGGGCACTTGGATTTGCGTCCGGGCGAAGGTGTCCAAACCTTTATAAACGAGGAATGGGTGGACGAGAGTTATACCTTGGACGAAGGGCGCCCATACGTGTGCGAGTTTAACGTTATGATCAACATGGTCCAATACAAAGGCAGATGTGAGTTTGAAATCCGGCGCCAGAGTGCGCCCGCTGATCAGGGAGAGCCTGAAAAACAGCCGGCGCCTTGAGCATCGGATGCGTCGCACGGAAGAAGGAGGATGGAACATGCCTGCCGCGAAATTCAAGAAAACCCTCGTGGTCGGACTCGGTACAAGTGGGAAAGAGATCTGCGATGCCATCGCGGAGCGCCTGCAGTGGAAGTATGGCGACGTCAGGAAGATCCCGTGGGTGCGCTTCCTTGTTCTCGAAACAGACGCCGACACACGGCGAGGAGCGCTCAAAGGAGGCGACATTGTGCATCTGGGGATCCGTGCCGACGCTTTTGCCAATCTCAAACAAGATCGCACTCCGTACGATCAACAGATTGATCTTTCGACTTGGATAGACGAGCAGATCCTGGCGGAAATGCCTGGCGGATCGGTAACGTCCGGCGCCGGCAATATTCGCATGATCGGCAGGCTCGCGCTCTTGTACCCCGAGAATTACAACAATGTCCGCAGGTGCCTGCGCGATCGCGTAGATGACCTGCAGAACCTAAAAGAGGGCGATGACGCTGTCAAGGAATTCAAGAAGGTATCCGGTTCCGGTTCAAACGACATCGAGTTCGATCGCAACCTTAGAGTGTTCGTAGTGGGGTCTCTTTGCGGCGGCACGTGCAGCGGCACCATCACGGACTTTGGTTATATCGTAAAGCACGTCCTTGGAAACGCCGACGACAAGGTAACAGCCATTGTTACGTTACCCTGGGATCGACTAAGCAGCGCCGAGTCTGCAACGGCAGATCGGTTTAAACGGAATGCTTTTGTAGCCTTGCAGGAAATCAACCACTTTTGCTTCCGAAGAAAAGATATTCCGCCGCCACGCATCAAAGCCGGCGGCGAACTGTTGAATACAGAAGAAAACTTCCCATACGATGCCTTCTACTTGATTATGCCCGAGGGGCCAAGCAAGACCGCCTTGGATAAGATGCACCGGGCCGTTGCGGATCGCGTCTACCTCAACATCTTCAACGACGCGATAGACCCCTACAAGAGATTGGTGGACGCCTTCAAAGGGCGGTCCACTGATGAAAGCTCTTTCGGCGACAGGGAACACAATGCTCCCTATTTTTGCACCTTTGGCCTGTCCACGATCGAGTTTCCTGTTGAGGAAGTGATAAAGGCTTGCACGTACAAGCTGATGTTCCAGGCTCTTATTGATTGGACCAGCGGGCGTCAAGATGGCGACGAATTGGAGGAGGATCTGAAGGCCGCCGGACTGAGCTATGACCAATTGGTGGCTTCCGTGATGACCTTTAAGGCAGACGGTTCAGCCATCGAAGACGAATTGAAGGCCGTGAGAGAAAATTTGCAGAAGGACGCAGAGAAGAACCCCAGAGCGGTCAAAGAGAAGATCGAGCAGGTTCGCTCGAAGTTTCAGAGGGATTATCCGCGCCGTGCGTCTAAAAGTGCGGACCGTTACGCAAAAGAGGTCTACGACCGCGTGGAGGAACGCATCCGGTCCATCGTTTTGGGACCTCACGGACTTTATCGCGTGCGGGTACTCCTCACGCAACTCCTTGACCAACTAGATGAGCTCGAGAAACTGCCTCGGCCGGATCCGAGCCCATTCGCCGCTGTCGTGGACACAATTGTCAACGGGCTCACCGTCATGCCCGGTTTGGGCTGGTGGAGGTTCGTGCCTTGGTTGGTCAGGCGAGCTAAGGGGCCGGCGGGGGCAGGGATCCGGCGTTTGTTGAACGCGGTCAGCAGCGAACTCGATAGCCGGCAGGCGGACCTCGTTTTTCGAGCGTTGGAAGGGGGCAAGGCGAGATTCCTGCTGCGCCTTCGCAGACGCATTGAAGTCCTGAGAGACCGGGCAGACAGACTCAATGCGAGGATAAACGAACTGAAAAACGCTCTGGACGCGGACATTATAAGGCTCGCTAGTGAGATCCCCAGCTTGAACGGTAAGGTCCTCTTCAAGCCTGCCCCAAACGGAACTGTCGAACAGAAATATCTCGAGGAACTCGAAAAGAAAGGCGCGAACGAATTCCTTGATTGGCGTGAGGTGGAAGAACAAGAGGGACGTAAGATCATTCGTGCGTGGGAGAATTTGCCGGAAATGCTGCGAGAGGGGGCTGCACCCTCGTTTCTCGATATCGGCAGCGTGCCGAAAAGCGGTGAGCCCATACCTGCAGAAGCGCGCGAGAAGATGGAGGCAGCAGCGCGGGCCGTGTTTACCGAGCTTCGGAATACCTCAGTGGTGCGGGAACTGAGGAACGTGGGAGATCCGGAGCCCTACTTCAGGGACGCCGTTCGTGTGATGGAACCGCTCCTGCACGTCAACGAAGCGGATGCCCGTGCCTATGGAGGTAGCCCGCTCCAGAGTTGGCTCCTGGCGCTCATACCGGGGAATGACGCCGATCAGAATTGGGTTTGGGACGAGCTCAGCCGGGCAGGGATTGACAAGACGAGGACACAAAGACAGAAGAGCGACGATATCTCGCAGATCGTGCTTCTGAAGGAATATCATTACTTTCCGCTGAGAGCGTGCCGTTCCATACTAGACAACAGCAGCGATACGACTTCCGCCCTATCCAACGCAAAGTGTTCCGAATTTGCTACATTCCACACGCGCAAAGATGTCGAATGGATCAGCTTCTCCAAGAGGGAGAATGAATTGCATAGCCGAAACGAGGAATGGTTGGCGCTTGGCTACCTCCTCAATATCGTAGAGTTGCGAGCGGGGCATCTTCGGTTTTCAAGGCCGCCGCGCGGACCCGGCGACAAAGACGAGGTGGTGCTCCCTGCCCCGATCGCAAGCGCCGCCCGCTCTAAGGTCTTTGCAGACGAGAGGGGGTATCTCCAAAACAAAGTGGAGGCGGAACTCAAGGATAGGGCCGCCGAAACGAGCCACGCACAGGTATTGGACTACTTGCACAATAGGCTGCAGTCATCGGATGCTGCTGCTAGGGGTTTGAACGGCCTCAAAGAAGCAGGCGCGCGTGCCATTACGAACTTTTGCCTGCGCGACCAGAAGAGCCCATGGTTTGGAGCCTATCACGAAAAGTATCGGCCATCGGAGGCGACCATTCGGGCAATGCGGCACGAGAAGGGCGACCTCCTGCCTGGAGGCGATGGGGTTTACGAGGAGAGTGGCATCTATTGCGGCGAGCCTGGTTGCACCAGCATGATCGGGAAAGATGAACAAGAAGCAATGCTCAACGGCTGGCGCTGCTTCCACTATGGCCACGATAACAGCCGGCAGCGCTCCGCATAACGCGACTTACGCGGGCAGGGCGCAGCTCGGAGGATTGGGGAATGCCCGGTTCCTTTCTGGATGCATTTATGGGGTTTGAACGTGGGTGGCGTGCGTTCATCCTACAGTTGCTCTTGCCGCCGCCGATGGCGTGGCCTTTTGTATTGTTAGCCGGCGCGGTGTTTTTGTGGGTTCTTATTTATGGCTTCCGGCTCACCCGCGCTCTGCCGGATGAATTGGTTTCGGCAGAGGGCGATGCGAAAGCCGTTCTCAGTAAAATGGCCCGCTTGCCCCACGTGGATCCGAGCGGCATAGTATACGAAGTGCTCGCCGCACGTACGGAACACGTCAGGCGGCTTCAGGGTCTGCCAAACGTTTGCATGCTCCTCGGGCTCATGGGCACGGTGGCAGGCATCACTCAGATCGTTCCTGGGATTGAGCACGTGCTCGGGCGCATTGCAGACACGACGGTCGGAGGCCTCGACGCGAACGGCATTCGCTCTGTTTTCAACGAACCGCTGATCGGTTTTCGCTCAGCGTTCTCGAGCACATTCTACGGGCTCTCGTTCAGCCTGCTCGTTTTCTGGAAGGTGTCTCGTATCACCGCCTATGTATCCGAGCAGGTGGATATGCGAGCACGCCGCCTGCTCGGTGAAGTTGCGCCGAGCGTCCTCGATCCGGACCCCATGAAGCGGCTGGACGCCTCCCTAAACAAACTTAGCGGCGTACTTGATGAAACCCCGGGCGCGCTCGACAAGGTCCGCGACACGTTCGATGGTATCGCAAACCGCATTGGCGGTACGGCCGACGACTTTCAGAAAACTGCCAACGTCTTCGCCCAGCATGTGCAAGAGTTCCAGAAAGCTATTGATGGCGCAGCCGGCTCTTTTCGCAACGCTGCGGAAAAGATCCAGAGCGTACATGAGGCGCTTTCGAACAACCTGGAAGAGCTCAGCAAGGTTCGGGAAGGCATTACCACCGGTCTTGATGAGGTTAAGCAGGAGTTCCGCCAGGTGTTCAAGGATTTCATCCAAAAGACCACCGAGGTGCGAGAGAAGCTGGACGATACGGCGACCAGGATCCTGGGCGGGCTCGAACGAGCTGGAGAGGAGTATCTTGAAGGTCTGCATGTCGTAACGACTGCCATACATTACGCCAGCTCAAAGTTCGAGGTCGCAGGGGAAGAATTCAGGGAGGCCGGTAAATGTTTTAACCGGGCGGCCCTGGACATCGGGAACCAGGCATACAAAGTCCTTGCCGATAGGCTCGATCCGGTGGTTGACATGGCAGGACGCTTTTCGGATGCAACGGAGAACGTCGAACGCGCCATTCGGGACCTTATAGCCAGAACAAATCCGAACGCCGTACAACCTGATCGGTGGGAGGAACTCATAGCCGCAGTGAACCGCACCGGCGAAAACACCGCGCGCACGCCTGATGGGTCAGACCATTCAGAGCTCTCCAATGTGGCTGCGGAGCTGCGGGAAGTTGTGCGCAACCTTCGCAGCCTATCCGAGCAACTTATCCAGCTCCGGACGCCGGTTCCGGCGAGTGCCGATGGATTGCACGACGATGTGAAGCGCCTCGTCAATATTCAAGAGATTTCTCTACGGAGGCTTGAAGAGGTAGTCAGGCACCAAGGGGTCCTCGCTGAGGAAATCAGAGAGAGCAGGACGGGGGTGCTCCAGCGCATGTGGCGGACGTTAGGCCGCATCGTCCGCCGAAGGCCGTAAAGGGCGCCCAGGCGGTGACCGTTCCGGAATTCCTTGCGCGTTAGCACGGCAATGAGAACAACCCGCGGGGACAATTCAAGTATCAACCCCTTTATTGCATTGAGCGATCTTATGGCGAACCTTTTTCTTGGGTTCACCGCTCTCTTTTTCATCACCGCTCTGTTGAATGCCGACATCTGGGAAGACGCTCGATACAAGCAGTTCCAGGCGAAGTTCGAAGAGAGTGTCAAACAGCAATTCCCGAATGGCGGCGGGCCTCGACGGGCGAGCCGGCACGATGCCCCGGGCGAGCAACGATGGTCCTTTCCAACGACCATGCTTTTTGACGGATCCTCTTTAGACCTTTCTGCCCGAGGACAACGGTCCCTCAGAGCATTCGCCAACGTTCTGCGCGATACCACGCAATTGTGGTGGCGCATACGCGTCGAGGCCCACACGCGACAGCCTAGCCGCCGTCCTAACCACGCGGACGAACGGCGCGCTATGGAGCTGACAGCAAGCCGCGCGGTAGCCGTGGCTATGTATCTGTACCTTCATTGCCACATCGAACCGTTCAGAATTGTGCCCTCGGGCCGGGGATATCAGGACCTCATACGCACGGATATGCCCACCTCTGCGCAGAATGACCGGGTGGATATTTTGGTCCTGCCGAGAACCGTTGGTGCGGGCAAGCGGACATAACCCCCCTCCATTCCTGCCGGAGGGATGCCTGGGCCCACGCAGGAACCTGCGGGCT
>JBMFSQ010000056.1:0-6930 GCA_049967475.1 Chthonomonadales bacterium
GGGTGCTGGTCCAGATACGTGTCCCGGCTGATGAAGCGGCCTGCCTGGGCGAATTCTAGTACTGCCGGGCGGCGTTGTCAAGACGCAGCGGCGTCTGGTGGAGCTGCCAAGCGAAGTTTCCCGCGTAATCACGCCCACGGAAAGCGCTGCTTTGTACACCGAGCAACAAGGCAGAGCACTTCTTCTTTCCGCCTGGAACGGTGCGTCCTTGGCGAGGCTTCGCCGGCACTGCTTATGCTAGAATGAGATAGGGCTCGTTTGTTTCGTGATAGATTGCCGCCGAGCCCAGAGGGGCAGAGCGCCGATGGCTGAGGAACCTACCACCTACCGAGACGCCGGCGTAGACATAGACGCGATGAATGCCGCCGTCCTCCAAATGCGTGACTTGGCGCGCTCCACCTACACACCCGGCGTCCTCACCGATATCGGCTCCTTCGGCGGGATGTATGCTGCAGATTTCGCCCATATGCGCGAGCCGGTCCTCGTGTCCAGCATAGATGGGGTGGGCACTAAGCTCATGGTGGCGAACCTCGTCGGCAAACATGACACAGTGGGCATGGATCTGGTGGCCCATTGCGCCAACGATATCCTGGTGCAGGGCGCGCGTCCCCTCTTCTTTCTGGACTACTTTGCCACCGGGAAGCTTTCGCCGGGCATCGTGGTAGACGTGGTGAAAGGTGTGGCCGAGGGTTGTCGCAGCGTGGGCTGTGCCCTGCTTGGCGGTGAAACTGCGGAATTGCCCGGCCTCTATCCGGAAGGCGAATACGATCTGGCGGGATGCATCGTGGGGGTGGTGGAGCGTTCCCGCATCGTAGATGGATCGCAGGTGATGCCGGGGGATGCGGTGGTGGGTTTAGCCTCGAACGGCCTTCACACGAACGGTTATTCTCTTGCCCGACACGTCCTCTTCGACCTAAACGGCCTCACGATCCATGACACTCCCGTCATGCTGAGCGGCGCTTCCCTGGGCGAGGTCCTTCTTACCCCGCACAGATGCTACACGCACTCCATCCTCACCCTCATGGACGAGATGGAAATCAAGGGCATGGCCCACATTACCGGCGGCGGCTTCTACGACAACGTACCCCGCATCCTCCCGGCCGATTGCAGCGTTACGGTAGACCGCAGGAACTGGGTCATCCCTCCGATCTTCACTCTTATTCAGCAACTCGGCAACGTGCCGGATCCCGAGATGTTCCGAGTGTTCAACATGGGCATCGGCTTCGTGATCATCGTGGAGCGCGATCAGGGTCTCAACGCCATCGAGCGCCTTCGTGAACTGGGCGAAACAGCCTATCTGATTGGCGAGGTGTACCGCGGCCCCCATGAAGTGGATGTCCTGTAGTATGGCTCGCGAATTCCTGCCCTCCATCCCCAAATCTTCCAAGGCATCCGCCGAATGACGTCCCGCAGGTTTCCAGCAGGCAAGCCCGTGCTTCCGGCGCCGTCTTGGGCCTTTCTATGGGACATAGACGGCACCCTCATAGACACCACGGACCTCATCGTAGGCGGATTGCAGCATGCGTACCGAACGTTCCTCCACCGCAATGTTCCTCCAGAAGCCATCCGCGGCATCATCGGCATTCCTTTGGCCCAGCAGGTACGCATCCTGGGTGATCCGGAGCTCTATGGCGTCGAGGCGGCCGCTATGGAGCGCGAGTTCATTCGGTGGTACGAAGCCCACAAGGACCAAGAGCGCATCATCCCCGAGGCGGTGGCGGCGCTCAAGGCCGGCAGATGCGCGGGACATCCTACCGCAGTCGTTACGAGCAAGAACCGCGCAGAGATCGCCAACACCTTGCCGAGGCTGGCTATCGAGCCGTGGGTGGACGTGATCGTGTCTGCAGAAGATGTGCCGCGGCCCAAGCCACACCCCGATCCGATCCTGGCAGCTCTGAAGGCCCTCTCCATCCCTGCCTCGCAGGCGATCTACATCGGCGACACCGTCCACGATGCCCAAGCTGCCCGCGCCGCCGGCGTTGCCTTTTGCGCCGTTGCGTGGGGCGCAGCCGGGAAAGATCTTCTGCTGAATGAAGACCCCGATCTTCTCTGCGAAGACCCCTCATCGTTGGCCGAAGTGTTGGGCCTTCCCCGCGATGCAGAACGGTTTTGTGCAGACCCGCCTGAACCCCGCGAGAACCGCGCCGGTAGCAATCGTTGACAAGCGAACACCCCAGTGTTATACTTGCCGCGGTCGCATTGCCGACGTGGGCTATCCACGGTAAGGAGGTCTGAACGTACCATGCAGACGGGGAGAGTGAAATGGTTCAATGATGCCAAGGGCTACGGCTTCATTGAAACCGCCGAGGGGAAGGACATCTTCGTCCACTACTCCGCGATCCAGAAGGAGGGCTTCAAGACCCTCAGCGAGGGCCAGATAGTCCAATTCGAGATCGTCGAGGGTGCGAAGGGCCCGCAGGCCGCGAACGTTATCGCCACGAACCAAACGTCCTAAATCCACGTTCCACGATCCCGCGGTTTCCCCTGTAAGCCATCCTTCGTTTCCTTCTCAATATCGCCATCCCGGGACGGATGCCTGCATCATTGGCGAGATGTACGGCCGGCTTCGGTGCACTAGCCCGGAGCCGTTTTTCTTTGCGCCCGGCTAAACGGAGGCTCGAAAGGCGTCCCCAACGAACCAGCCCACGATGAAGGCCAGGAACACAATGTTGCCTCCGAACATCAGCACATTCAGGGCTGCGGCATGGGACACGAGCGCAAAGAGGGCCGTCACGGTGAAGGTGACACCGAAGGCCGCCAGGATGGAAGGCGAAAGGCTCTCCCGGAGGTATCCGATGAAGACGTACACCAGGAAGGCCGCATAGAAGAACAGAACGTCAAACCCAAGGAGCACAGCTCCCAGTGGAACTGCAGCCTGCCGTCCGTGCATTGCCCGGTGTGTGGAGAGCTCCTGACGACATCGGGCCAACAGCCCGTTGATGGCAAGGGTGAGGCCGGCAAGCGCGCCGGACGTCGAGAGAGCAAACAGGATGCCCGGGCTCCACTCCGGGATCCAACCGCTGGGAGCAGGCGGCGTCTTGTCTAGAAATGTGGTGACAATCAGAAACACGATGGCCGCAAGGGACATGCCGGTGATCAGGGCATTCACGGGCCGGACGGTGTACATTCGAGGTTCCCAGAGCTTCGCGGTAGTGGCGCGGGCAGCCCTGGCTGCCGTCCCGGTCATCTTCGGGCCAGAAGGCCGGCCTACCATGCGGTCGAACTTTGCTTGGATCGTGCGGTTGTGGGGATCCAATTGCAGGGCGTAACTGTAGATGGCCACTGCTTCATCGGCGCGGCCGCGGGCTCGAAGGATGTCGCCCAAAAGCTCGTAGGCTGCGGGATTGCGGCGATCCATGCGCATCACCTGGCGGCAGAGCATCTCAGCTTCACGGTAGCGCATCCGCCGAAAGGCATGGGTTGCCTGCAAAAGAAGGCTCTCGACGGGGGGCGGGCGATGCTCCGACTGAGCTCTGGATGCCTCTCGGGACCCAAATGGAGGGGAGGTTTGCGGCGTCGGTCTCGGGGGCGGCGCCGAATGTCGGCTTGTTGCGCGGCGGCGCATCTCCGCCAGCTTCAGCTCGGCATCGTAAAGCTGCCGGCGTTGGGCATCGGAGAGGATGCGATATGCCTCATTGATCTCGCGGAAGCGTTCCTCGGCCTCCTTCGTATGGGCAACGTCGGGGTGAAACTGCCGCGCCAGGGCCCGATACCGCTTCTTGATCTCGGCCAGCGTAGCGTCCGGCGCAACTCCCAAGGTGCGATAATGGTCGGGCGGGTTCATGGAAAGACCTTTGTCAATCCCCTCCGCCGGCCACGGCACCGCCTGCGTACGCCATGTAGAAGTGGATGACGGCGAATGCCACAAAGCCGGCTACCAAAAGATATACCCCGGTGGCAAACAAATGTGCGGCAAGCCTCGCCTTTCCTTCCGCCTCGCCCTCCAGGTAGTCTGCGGCCTTGTTCATCATGGCGTCTACATTCCCGCTCTGCTCACCCGTGCGGAGCATATCCAGGACCAGGTTGGGGAAAACGCCGGTTTGCGCTAAGGCCTGGCTCAACGGGACACCCCGTTCGGCAGAGAGCACCGCCTGGCGTGTGGAAGCAGCCACCAGATAGCTGCCGCTGGCATCACCCGCGATGCGCACGGCGCTGTTGAGGGGAAGCCCCGCTGCGTACATGGCGCTGAATGCCCGGCCGAAGCGCGCAAGAGCGAAGCCCCGCACGATGCTGCCGATGCCGGGAAGGCTCAGCTTCACCCGCTCGTATCCTTCCCGCAAAGAGGGAGACCGGTAGAAAAGGATGCGGCAGAGCGCCATGATGCCAAACGCAATCAGCGCGATCTCTGCAAGGAAAAAGACCGTGTCGTTGAGGTAGTCCATCGGCGAGTATGAATTCTTGCCGATCTGCCCGATGATCAGCTTGGAGATGGCCGGAGTGTAGTCTACGAAGAAGGACCGCCCCAGAATGAAGAGGGCGCTGAAGAGGACGATTTTGGGATAGAGGGTCAGGCCGCTGATCAAGCGACGAAGGGCCAGCTCCCGTTCGAGGTAGTCGGCGATGCGCAGCAGCATGTGTTCCAGCATTCCGCCTTGCTCGCCGGCCCGTATCATCTGAAGTTGTAGCTCGCTGAAGACCCACGGATAGCGCTCCAGCACTTCGCTCAGCCGGCCCCCACCCTGTACATGGGTTTGGCATTCTCTGAGGATGGCCGCCAAGCGTGCGTTGCGGCACTGTCCCTCGAGGCTCACGAGGCTTTGGTAGAGAGGGATGCCGGCATTGATCATCGTAGCGAACTGCCGGTAGAACGCCACGAGCTCCTTGAGGGACACTCCGGAAGCTACAGGATAGATCACGTTCCGCGCAACGGCTTCCTTCGCTGCCTGGGCGGCTCCTACCTCCACGGCGCGCAGGCGTTCCGGAACGTATCCCATGGCGCGAACCTTCCCCGCAGCCAGGGCAGAGTTGGGAGCATTCACCGTTCCCTCTACCACTCGGCCGGCAGCATCTCTGGCAATATAGGCAAAATCAGGCATCCTACTGATTGAGCTCCGGGAAGAAGCTGCGTCCAAAGCTGAACACCGCGTCAAAATAGGTTTTCACCAACAAGATGATGACGGCGCCGGTAACGATAAGCGCTGCGATAACGAACAGGCGAAACATCCAGAACCGCGCATTCGAGAAAGCACGATCCAGATTACTCTGATAGTAATCGGCCACGCGGCTCAGCATCTCCACCACCTGGCCGCTCATGATGCCGGTGGCCAGCAAGCTCTCCACATCGGTAGCGAAGAGGCCGGTAGCGCGGAATGCTTCGTGGAGAGGCATCCCCTGCTTAATGAGGGCGTCGGCCTGGCCAAGCGACGAGCGGATGAGGCTGTTGGGTGTTGCCTGAACCGCACCTTCCCAGGCCGCGACGGGCGAGATGCCCGCGGAGGTGAGCCTGTGAAGCATCCGCACGAAGGCCGCCAGTGCCCGCTGCCGCTCCAAATCGCCGAAAACAGGGTAGCGCAGCGCCCAATGGTCGCGCATTCGGGCATTCTCGGGCCGCCGCCATCGCGCCGCCGCGAAACGTGCGAGCAATACCAGTCCCGCAAGGATGGGCAGATTGCGCAGGAAAAGAAGTTCGAGATACCGGTCCCAGTGTGGTTCTGGAAAGAGCGCCGGGAACACCGGTTGGGCCACTGCAAGAGCGATGATGCCCTGCCACACGAAAGACTTCGCGACGCCGATCCCCTTGTAGAAGGCCATCTCCTGCTCGTATTGCAGGGCGACCTCGTCTAGGACGATAGGCAGGAAGCCCCCCAGCTCGCCTGCCCGGACGGCGCCTACCACGTGAGGCGGAAAAAGATGCGAAAATTGCTCCATGGCATCGGACAGGCGCCCGCCGGAACGGACTGCCGCCGCCATGGACCCGGCAGCATCCGCAAGGATGGGATGCTGGGTGCGAGCGCTGAGTTCGCTGAGAGCCTGAAACGGAGCGATGCCGGCTTTTTGAAGTGCGGCGAACCCGCGGAAGAATACGGCCATGGCTTGCGCATTCACGCCCGCTGCACGACCTGCTCGTCGAGGCGGCTGGGCAGGTTGTGCCGTCGCATGACCAGGCGCGGGAAATACGGATTGCGGCTGATAGCCCATCTGCACCAGGCGAGCGGCAACCTCTGCCTCCGTGGCTGCCTGCATGGCCCCCATCACTGCCTGGCCCGATTTGTCTAGAGCTGTGTACCGAAAGTATGCCATGGATGCACCCATGCCGCAGCCCTACCGCCCCTTCACTCACCACCGGCCGGCACCAATCCCAGCACCACATCGGCCGGTCCCACGCGATGGATCCCTTGGGCGCGAACGGCGGGCGCTTCCAGAGCCGCGCGTATGGGCGAACCGCCGGGCAGCACCAGATTAGGGTCCAATTCGAACAAGGGTACGAGGACGAAGGCCCGCTCCTTCAGGCGCGGATGGGGGATGGTGAGCAGCGGAGTTGCAATGGCAAGGTCATCGTAGAGTAACAGGTCTACGTCAATGGTTCTAGGTCCCCAGCGGAAGGTCGAGGTTCGTCCACCCGCGCGCTCCACGGACTGAGCATGGCGCAACAATTCCTCCGGGCTCAACCTCGTGTGGATCTGCACAACGCAGTTCAGATACTTTGGGACCGGCTCGGGAGTGTATCCTACGGGTTCGGTCTCATAGATGCTGGACACCCCCGTAACGCGCAGGCCGGGGGCAGCCAACCGGCGGATGGCCGCAGCGATATGCGCCTGTCGGTCACCCAGATTGGATCCGAGGCTGAGATAAGCGAGGGACATGTTTGGCGCCATTCTCCTAATGGGCCATTATACAACGGCTCAGAGGACGTGTCCAGTAGCGGGCAGAGAGTTCGCAGCCGCACCCCGCAGCGGCCAAAAAGAGCCTGGAGCCCTTGAGAAGTGCGCG
>JBMFSQ010000057.1:0-5451 GCA_049967475.1 Chthonomonadales bacterium
GTTGATCACGTACAAGGGCAGTGTCGAGTGGATCCGCGCAGAGAGCGCGAGCGGTGGCCGATGCCCTAACGGCTTGCTCATGCCGGGGAAGAAGATGCTCCCATCGGGCGCGGTTCGTTGAAGCGTTCAGCCACTCTGCGCGGCATGCCCGGCGCACCCGGCCGCGTCGCATCGCTCAACCGTTAGGTGAAGGTTGGGCCATAAACCGCCCACTGCGGGGTCTTTGCCCACTGCCACCCGTACGCCGAGGCCGTGCTGAAGCAGCATCGGCGGGAGCAATTCATCCATCGCCCGTCGGCCCAACGGCAATCCCCTTCTTCCTGCAAATCACACGATCCTGCGCATCCGGAGCTTCCTTCTGATTGGCCCGCTTCCGTGCATGCGGCAGGTGATAGGCGGATGCTCCGTGGAGTAGAATACTCTCGTCACTCGACGAGGGTACCGTGAAGGAGCGCCAAACTGTGATTGACCGATACACCACTCCAGAGATGCGGGCATTGTGGGACCCCCAGGCAAAAACGCAGCGGTGGCTGGACGTAGAGATTGCAGTGTGTGAAGGGTTGGAACACTACGGGCACATCCCAGCCGGTACGACGGACCGAATACGGCGCAACGCGCGCTTCGACCTTGCGCGCATCGCAGAGCTGGAGCGCGAAACACGCCACGACGTGATGGCCTTCGTGAAGAACGTGCAGGAGCACCTGGGCGAAGATGGGCGTTTCCTGCACTACGGAGTAACCTCCTATGACATCGTGGACACGGCACTCTGCCTCATTCTGCGCGACGCCACCACCGTGATCCTGGAACGACTGAATGGGCTCCGAGAAGCGATTAAAGCGCGGGCGAGGGAGCATCGCGCTACTTTGCAAGTAGGCCGCACCCACGGCATCCACGCAGAACCCATTACATTCGGGTTCAAACTGGCAGGGTGGGTGGACGAACTCAACCGCGGCATCGAGCGCGTGGATGCGGCCAGGCACGCCGTCAGCGTGGGTAAGGTGTCCGGCGCGGTGGGGACACACGCCAACGTCGAGCCCAGAGTTGAGGAGTACGTGTGCAAGAAGCTTGGACTGAATGTCGCGCCATTCTCCACCCAGATCCTCAGCCGGGATCGGCATGCGCAACTCCTCACCTCCTTCGCCATCGTAGCAGCCTCCATGGAGCGCTTTGCCACCGAGATCCGCAATCTCCAGCGCACCGAGATCCTGGAAGTGCAGGAGTACTTTGCACCGGGGCAGAAGGGCTCCAGCGCCATGCCACACAAGCGCAATCCGTGGAACAGTGAAACGGTGTGCGGCCTTGCCCGGGTGGTTCGGGGCTACCTCATTCCCATGCTGGACAGCATGCCCACTTGGCATGAGCGCGATCTGTCCAATTCCTCGGTGGAGCGCATCATCCTGCCCGACGCCTGCGCACTTACCGACTGGATGGCATGGAAGCTGACCGATATCGTCAAGGGTCTCGTGATCTATCCTGGGAACATGGAGCGCAACCTCCGCAAGATGGGCGGCCTGATCTTTTCAGAACAGTTGATGCTCGCCCTCATTGCAGCAGGCCTCTCACGAGAGGAAGCGTATACATTGGTTCAACGCAACGCAGCCCGTGCCTGGGAGGGGGCGGATTTCGAGGAGGCGATCCGAAGCGACCCCGACGTGCAGAAGTATCTGACGCCGGAGGATATCAATAAAGCGTTCGATATCCGGCACCACCTTCAACATCTCGATGCTACCTTCCAGAAGCTGGGGATCTAGCCTGCCATGGCTCGGGCAACGGTGCCGGAGAACCCTGCAGATGACCAGTGGAGGGAACCAGCCCCTCCATGGCCATGGTGGCTCTTCGCAATAGCCGTACTGGCGATCACCAGCTTGCCGTACCTGTTTGGGTGGTTCCTCCAGGGCGCACGGCCTGAGCTGGGACGCTTCTCATGGCTGGCATTCAACCTGGATGACGGATGCGTGTACCTTTCCTGGCTGCGCCAGGCTGCCGACGGAGCCGTCTTCCAGCGGAACCTGTTCACTACCGAGCCTCAGATGGCCCGGCAGGTGAACCTCTTCTTCTACTTTTTGGGCTCGATTGCGCGCATCACCCATCTGCCGCCCATTGCGCTGTGGCACGCCGCACGCATCGGCCTCGGCTTTGCGTTCCTGGCCCTCGTCTACCGGTTCCTGCAGCGCACCCTAAGCGACTGCCGGGCGCAACGCCCAGCGTACCTGCTGGTGTGCTTCTCAGCCGGGCTGGGATGGATGCCTGGGCTCTGGCAAAATGCCGGCATCCAAGGACCCGTGGACGTATGGCAGCCGGAGGCCATCACCTTCCTGTCCGTGTACCTCAACCCGCTCTTCATAGCGGCGCAGATCCTGATGGTGTCCACCATGCTGTTCCTGCTGCGCGCCCGTGACGCGTGGCCCGCGCCGAGGCCGGTGATAGGCGCCGGGCTCTGCGGCTTTCTGCTGGGGAACATCCACACCTATGATGTGATCACCCTGGCTGCGGTATGGACGACCTTCCTGCTGGTTCAAGCGGTGCGCACTCGCCGTATGGAGGCTTCATGGTGGCTGCCGGCATTATTCGCGGGGATTCCCACAGCCATTTCCACCGGATACACAGCCTATCTCCTTTTCACCGAGCGCGTGTTTGCCCAACGCGCCGAGGTCCCCACTCTATCAGGACCCATCGGCAACATAATCCTGGGCTATGGGTTGGTGTTGGTGTTTGCTGCCCTCGGTGCAGGCTGCCTAATCGCCAAGGGGCGGGGCGGCGCTTGCCTGCCGATAGCCATCCCCCCGGATGGCGCCTGGCTCTTTGGCGTGTGGGCGGTCGTTGGGCTTGCCGTGCCGTATGCTCCCGTTGCATTCCAGCGCAAGCTGATCATGGGCGAGCACCTAGCCCTGGCGGCTCTAGCAGGGGTTGGCCTCTCGGTCCTGCTGCAGCGTGCACGGGGTCGCGCATACGGGCTCCTTCTTGCGGCCTTGGTAGCGGCGACCTCCGTCACGAATGTGCGCTTTCTGCTTCGTGATGCCGCTGCCTTTGCCCAGAACCGGGCTCAGAGCGGTATCCAGCGGCCGTACCTGTACCCAGGGGAAGCGGCCGCTCTGGATTGGATCCGCAAGAACACTCCGGCGGGGGTACCCATCCAGCCGCTACCTTGGGTAGCCCTCACTCCGGATGGAAAGGTGGCCGTCGTGGACACCACGGTGGCTGCCTTTGCCCCAGGACTCACCGGCCACCCCGTGAATGCCGGCCACTGGGGGGAAACGCCGGACTTTCCCGAAGCAATCGGCAGGTGGAGACAGTTCTTGCTGCCGACTACCCCGGACGGCGCGCGCATCCAGCTTCTGCGCTCTACAGGCGTTCGTTACATCCTTTTCACACAAAAGGAACCGGGCACCTGGGCTCAAGGTGATGACCGCATCTTGCAATGGTTCCGGTCTCATCCTCCCGATTACCTTCGCATCATTCCCGAGGCGTCCAATCCCGATGCCGACGTGTATGCGGTGGAAGCGCCATAGGAGGGTGAGCCCCCGCACCTCGCCCGCTCGAGCCGGCCGCCATACCGGCAGGATACATCCCGATCCACCACCGCAGAATGCGTACGTGGCGCATCCTTCTCTTCGGCGCCACGAGGGCTGGATAGCGCTTGATCCAATAGGGCTCTTTCCAGACCCAATCGAGCAAAAGGATATATGTGGGGTGGGCCGCCCAGCGCTCCACCGGATTGCGGTCGTTGCAGAGGCCTTCCTGTACATCCACCGCCATGAAGTGGGTGTCCATGGTTACGCCAGGAGCTACGTCGCCCAGGAGGACGCTATCGGGCGGCAGATTCCCTACGAGCCATCGGTTGAAGCGGTACTGAGTGTATTCCAGGTTCTCTAACCAATCCGCATACCACCACACGTTTGCCAGGGCCCAAAGGCCTAGGGCGGACGCTAGAATAAGGTGATGCGCCGTGGAACTGGGGTTCGATCGAACCCTTCCCCAAGCCCCTGCAGCCAGCGCAATGAGTGTGGGACCCGTGTAAAGAATGGCGTAGGTGGCATCGGGGGGCAGCACTCCACCACGGTGAAGCACCGCTTCGATGGCGTGATAGGCCAGGAACCAGGCGACCGTTGCCCGAGCCAAACGTGCCCTCCACCCGCCGGCGCCCAGGGTTCCGGCGATGATGGGTAGCCGCCACAGAGCCACAGCGGCGAGTGCGTAGAGGGCGGGATGCGTAGTAATCAGGTACCGGTCCGGAGCATAGTTGCTCACCGCCAATTCCGCCCAGCCAAGAAGAAGCCACGCTGCAAGATAGACCGTAGGGCCATCGAACACTCCTGTGCCGCTCGAGGCCGCCTCTGATTGGTTCCGGTCCCGGCGCCCCATGGCAGCGAGCCCCCCCAGCATGAGAAGCGCGGCCCCAAACACTACCGGCGTGTGGCGGAACAGATAGCTGAAGGGGCCGTACGTCTCGCCTAAGAACGCAAGCTTGATGTTCCCGCGAAGCCGCTGCCACGACCGGGGCTGAACCTGGACGGTGCGGTAATAGTGGTTCATATGCGCCAATTCGCTGCGGTGAGGAAGGTACCACAGCACTGTATAAAGCGCGAGTACCGTCACAATGCCGGCTGCCGCGGCAAGATGCGCTTTCCAATCCGATCTGCCGGCTGCAAGCGCCAAAAACGGCACGGGCAGCAGATAGATGCACAGCGTGCGGTTCGTTACGGTGAGGGCGATCAGCGCCCCGCAAGAAGCAAGCCAAATAAGACGGCGTGGACGGTTGAGACTGCGCACGAAACAGCCGAAAGCGCAAACAGCAAGCAATCCTGAAGGCACATCAAGCAGCGCCAACCGCTGAAAGAGTGTGCTTACATGGTCCAAACCGAACAACAGTGATGCGGTCGCGCTGACGGCGAGCCCGTACCATCGCCGGAGAGCCGCGAAGAGCACAAAAACGCTGAGCAGCCCGGCCACAACCGAAATCAACCGCGCCTGGACGGAGCCTACGCCGAACTCCGTGAAGGTGGCAACCTGGACGCCATGCCAGAGCGGTGCAAGGAGCATATTGTTGAAGTCATCGGTTCGGGCACGGCCAAATAGCACTACGTTGCGCGCGTTGTGGATATAGAAGCCTTCATCCGTGAGAATGCCGGTGTCCCAATCAATGCGTACGTATGGATCGGACCGCAGGTGCACTACCCGCAGCCCCACCATTATGAGCAGGGCTATCATGCCCCCTGCAGGCAATGCGAGTTTAACAAGCGCACGCCCGGGGCCGGAACGCGCCTGTCGAGTGGCCAATGGCAACAATCCTCCTTGGAGCTGTTCAAGCAATAACTGGAGCGCACCGCACGCGGCTGCCGGGCGTTGATGTGCGGGCCGCAGTCAAGAATTGAAGTGGAATTCGAGCCCGGAACGAAGCCAAAAAAAGTTTGCCGGACCCCTTGACAAATCCCGGCGGATGCATTATGATAC
>JBMFSQ010000058.1:0-4715 GCA_049967475.1 Chthonomonadales bacterium
GCGAAGCAGCACGGCGACGGCAATGAACGTGTAGAAAGCAGGGAAGATGCGCAGGGATCTGCGGATGTAGAAGGCACGCAGCGATACGCGGCCGAACCGGTCCCGCTCGTTGAGGATGAGGGTGGTGATGAGGAATCCGCTGATCACGAAGAAGAGGCACACACCCAGGGCAGCCAGGATCCCTCCTATGTGGGATCTGCTCCATGCCGGGATAGGAAAGCCGCGGGTGAGCCTCGCGTGGCCGTAGAGGACCAGCCCGATGGAAAGGGCGCGCAAGCCGTCCAACGAAGGGATACGCTTTGCTTTGAGTACGTTCATGGGCGGGCAATCCTCGATCTAGGGGCGGCGGCCTCCAAGCAGATTGCCTGCGGCGTAGGCAAGACCGTACAGCAGGCCGTACCATCGCCCTGTGGCCAGATCCGCCAGCAGGCGGCCCGCGTTGCCCGCCACTCGCCGCGCAAGGGATCGGCGGGCCTCGAAGGCGCCTACGTGCCCTTCCGGGTTGTAGAGCACGGTGTCTGGAAAGTGCCTGCGCGCATAGGCCGAAGCAGCTCCATTGCGCCAGGCCATGCGCAGAAGCTGCCTGAGCGTGGCCGGCATGGGATGATAGTGCCACGCATTGGGGATTACGGCGATGCGGTACCCTGCCTGCCGAACCCGGTGGCGCAGTTCCGGATCTACCCCGCGCAGGATGCGGTCATGAAACCCGCCTACTTCCTGCAAAACCGCCCGGCGCATGGCACAGCACGCCGTGGTGACCATATCGCTCTCGGTGAGTTCCTCGACGACCGCCGATTGGCTGCGGGGGATCTGCCGGGCGCACGCCTGCTGAAACCGCGAGGAGCCCGGCGGTAATAGCTGGGAAGTGCCCACGATGCCGAGGCGTTCATCCGCTTGCAGGTACTGCACAAAATCCCGCAGGATGTGGGGCGTGCCCAGACGCACGTCGTCATCCAGGAACACCAGGATGGCGCCGGTAGTGCGTTCCACGCCTGTGTTGCGGGCGCGCCCGTTGGGAGCCACGCCGCGTACGATCTCTACCTCGTCGGGTTGAAGGGATTGTTCCTGCAGGTCCTTGCGCAGGAGCTGCAGGTTCTGGTCCCGCGAGGCATCCCCAGCCGGGATAATGACGGATACTGTTGGCGGGTTAGGCATAAGCCAGGCGGATCTCTTGTTGAAGTTGCTGCATGCGGGCGCCTTGCGGAAGCTCACCATGGACACTCGCAGCGACGGCGGCGCAACCGGAAACCGGGTTCCAGCGAAGGTGCTTCCGGAGGCTTGCTTGCGGGAGGGAGCGCATATGGAAGACGGCGTAGGGGCGCCCCGTCAACAGAAACAGGATGGAACCCAGGGCGCGCTTCCACCGCGGCACGGGGAGTAGGGCGGTGAGGGGACCGCTTCCCTCCATCTGCACCGTTCCCTCGGTCAGGCGGACCTCGATCCGGTTGCATGTGAGCATGGCGTAGCGCAAGCCGCCTGCCTCCACATAGGGCATCCATCGGTTGCAGGCAGGATCCACCAGGGCCGAGCGGTCGCCTTCGCCCTTCCAGGTGTAGGGCTCCGGTTCCAGCAGCACGCGGCCCTTCTGTTCGATCCAAAGGGGTTGGAGGGCCCAGGTGCGGTGATCGCAGAAGAAGGGTGTGCCGAAGGGAGCGCACTCCCCCCGGCCCACGAAGGCGGCGAAGGTGTAGGCGTCCCGCACAGTGACGATGGGCCCCACCTGGCACACCTGAGGCTCGGGGGGCGCGGGCGGCTCGTCGGCGTCGGTGGGGAGATGCGCTTCGCGGGCCATCAGCAGGAGGGCGGCGGCGTAGGCGTTATAGTCGGGATTGTTGACGTATACATCCCAATCCTCTCTGGCGGCCTCACCGGCGTTGAGAACTGCGGGCACGTGGCCATCGTCATGCTGAAAGCTTTTGATGCGCCTTAGGATGCGCGCTGCTGCGCCCTGGAAGCGACCGTCACCGAAGAGGGCTCCGCCGGCGGCCAGGGCGTAGGCCGCTGCAGCGTGGCCGAAGAGGGTATTGCGGGATCTTCCATAAGGAACCAGGGCCCCAGAGGGCGTTACGAGGGCGTAGAGAGTTTCCAGCCCTCGTTTGAGCGCCGATTGCAAGTCTGCATCCGGATGGGCAGCGTATTCCAGAGCGAGCATCGCGCAGAATTTGGCATGGTAGGTAACGGGCGCCCCTTCGCCGGCGGGCGCATCGTTGAAGAGGCCGTCCTCTCGTTGCCGGCCGATTACACGCCGCCACAACATCTGGGCCAAGGCTGCGTGGGAAGGGGATGCTGTGAGCCTGGCATAGAGCGAGGTAGAAGCGGCGCGCATGGCGATCCAGTTGTTGGAGACGAGGCGCCTGCCGTGGAAGGGCCGCACGGTGCGCAGGATCTTTCGGCTCAGGCCGGGGTCATCCGCTTGAGTATCGTCGGCGAGCAACAAGAGCGCAAACGTGTCGAATTCGGAGGTGCGGGGCCGGCGGAGGGCGAATTCCGCGGATCGGCGGCAGGCATCCATCCATGAAGCGTCACCGGTTTGGCGCTGCATCAGGCGGAAGGCGAGGGCGGCCAATCCGGCAGCGTAGGTGCCTGTGTCGCCGTGGAGCGGGTCCCGGATGCGGCCATCGGGCTCCTGGTGGTTGCGAAGCCACCGGGCCAATCCTGCTCCGATCTCGGATGCCGTTACTCCGTGCATACGACCTTGCACGACAGATCCCATACGGTTTTGGCTGCTGCCTCCCAGGTGAACTGTTTGGCCCACTCTCGCCCGGCTTCGCCCATGCGCGCGCGCAGGGCCGCATCGCCCAGCAGGGTGAGGATGCGGTCGGCGATTTCGTTGACGTCGTTAGGATCCACCAGGTACCCGGTAACGCCGTGCCGGATGGCGTCGGGAGTTCCGCCGCTGTTGCCGCCGATGACGGGTACGCCGCAGGCGTTGGCTTCCAGGAACACGATGCCGAAGCCTTCCACGTCTCCATTCGGCAGCTCCCGGTTCGGATGCACAAAGACGTCGGCCGACTGGTAGAGCCCTACGATCTGTTCCTCGGGCACGCGGCCCAGAAAGATTACGGAATGGTCCACGCCCTTCTCGATTGCGATCTTGCGGAGGCGCCTTTCTTCGCCGCCTGTGCCGGCAATTACGTAACGGGTTTCGGGGAAGCGCCGGAGGATGGCGGGCATGGCTTCCAGGACGCGGTCGTGCCCCTTGCGGCGCATCAGTCGCGCCACCGTGAGGAGTACGGGACCGCCTTCGATGCCCAGTTTCTTTCGCATGGCAGAGCCGTCTCCGGGGACGAAGAAATCTGTGCGCACCGCGGGCCGGGCGATCGCCGAGGGTGCGCGGCACCCGATGCGGGTCTGCAACAGGCCAAGCGTGTAGCGGCTGATGGTGATGACGGCGGCGGCTTCTTCCATGGCGCTGCGCACCCTGGCCAGCGCAGGGGGCCGCTTCAGAATGGCGTTGACCTCCTCCCCATAGGCGTGGAGCACGTAGGGGATTGCGAAGCGGCGCCGAATTGCCGGGCCGTGAACTCCGTTCTCCAAGAGCTGTGCCAGGTGCAGCACCTGGGGCTGTTGGGCGCGGCAGGCTGCCATGAGTGCGCGAAGCATGCGCCAATGGAGGATGGGCATGCGGATTTTGGGCACATTCGGGTATGGGATGCGCGTGATGCGGTAGGGCTGTGCGGCATCGAAGCGACGGCATCCGGGGATGTACGGAGCAATCACGTGCACCTGATCTGGGGGCCAGCAGCGGCAGTACTCGGTCCACACGCGTGCGGTACCGCCTGCATGGGGCGCGAACTTATCGGTAAGGATGAGCACCTGCATCAGGAGGAGGGGAGAGTGGGGCGGGGGGCCTCGCCATGATTGCCGCGCCTGGCGCGAGCCGCCTGCATCATCAGCTTCTTGGCGATGGCGGCCAGAAGCGGAATGTAGAAGCGCATCGCCTGCCATGGAACAAGCCCGATTGGACAATGCCGCATCCAAAAACGGAGGCGCGTACGGATGTTGGCATGAGACCTCATCGAGAAGAGCACCTCCCGCGCTTTCTGCCAGGTGATGGGGCCCGGCGGCAGCAGCGAGCCCGTGCTTGCCACGTCGTTGTACAGGCGAGCCTCCGGGCAAACGAGCAGGGGAATGCCCGCCCTGTGCGCACGAAGGGTAAAATCCGTATCCCCGAAATATTGCGGGAAGCTCGCCGCGTCCATGCCCCCCAGCTGCTGCACCACACTCCATGGAATGAGGGACCCCATACCTGGCAGCCATGTTGCCTTCCTAATCTCCGCCCAGGCAGGCCCGTCAGGTTCGCCGTTCCCATCCATGTATGTTCCGCGCCGCAGCCAATCTACGCGCCCTCCCGCACACCAAATTGTGTCCGGCTGATTCCTGAAGGCGATGAGCGGCCCCACAATCGCCCCGGGGTTTGCCTGCGCTGCCTTCAGAAGCGCGTCGAACATGTTAGGGTGGGGGTCTACGTCGTCGTTCATCAGGCAGATGTAGTCCGGCTGCAGATCTCGTGCTGCGGCAATCCCTGCGTTGATGGCGCCGGACCACCAGAGGGTTCCATCGCCTTCCACGTGGCGCACCTCGGGGAAGCTCCGGCGCACTTCTTCCTGGCTGCCGTCCGTGCACCCGTCAAAGACGACGATGACGGCCAGGTTCGGATGCTGCCCTCCGCACACCCGCTGGAGGGTGTTCAGCAGGCGCTCGCAGCGGTTGTG
>JBMFSQ010000059.1:0-4591 GCA_049967475.1 Chthonomonadales bacterium
CCCCCCTCCATTCCTGCCGGAGGGATGCCTGGGCCCACGCAGGAACCTGCGGGCTTGGCGTCTAAGCTTGCATGGATGAGCGGCTCAAACGCCGCCCCTACTTCATGCGGACAGGGAGCATCCCAAAATGTACCCAGCCTTGAGCCCAGGAGCCATGGGCCTCCACCCCAAGAACCTCCAGGAGGCCATCCAGATAGCCGCTGATGCCGGCTTCCAAGGCGTCGAGATCTCCGTGCACGAAGTCGCCCAGCTCGTTGGTCAACACGGGGCAGACTATGTTCTCGATCTCTTTCACAAGGCCGGCATCGCACCTGCCGGCTGGGGATTGCCCGTGGAATGGCGCAAAGACGAGGCTACCTGGAAGGAGGGCCTCCGTGAACTTCCCCGCCTTGCACAGGCAGCCCAGCAGATCGGTTCTACTCGGTGCAGCACCTGGGTAATGCCCGGATCCAACGATCGCCCGTTCCAGGAGAACTACCGCTTCCACGTGGATCGCTTCCAGCCGATCGCCCGCATCCTCGATGATCATGGATGCCGCCTGGGGCTGGAGTTCATCGGGCCCAAGACGCTTCGCGACACCCAGAAGTATCCGTTTATCTACCGAATGGGCGACATGCTCGCTCTGGGTGCGGAGATTGGCCCCAACGTGGGCCTCCTTCTCGACGCCTGGCATTGGTATACTTCCGGCGGCACCGAAGAGGAATTGCTGAGCCTCAAACCCCAACAGGTGGTGTACGTTCACGTGAACGACGCTCCCGCTGGTGTGCCCGTGGATCAACAGGTGGACAACCGGCGGTGCCTCCCGGGGGCGACGGGCGTCATCAATATTCGGGGGTTTTTGAGGGCCCTGGCCAAGATCGGCTATGACGGCCCCGTGGTTCCGGAGCCCTTCGGCAATCCAGCCACATGGGCGGCGGACGCCATGAGAGCCATCTGGAAGATTGCGGAACTGTAGCAGCCTTCCTTCGCGAGCGTGCCGTGGTAGACCGATCATGGGTGAGGGGTGAGCGGATGCCCCCGTCTCGCGCCTCACGCGTTGGCTTCGAGGCGGCGTGTGGCAATCTTAAGCAGCGACGCCCCCAAGCCGTGCGCCGGCAATCGTGCGCCTAGCATACGCAGACACGGCCCTCCGTCCTTGCGAGATGCGCTGGAGGCTTGCAGCAGTCACCCGCATTCGGGCATGCAGGAAGGCTTCCGCCTGCCGGCATGCCTCCACAGCCTCCAACAAAACTGCTTGAGCCTCCGGCGAAGGCTCCACGCAGGCCGCTTGCAATCCCTGGACCAAGGGTTGTAGAAGAGCCGCGATGCGGCACAGCATCGCTGCGTCCCCACGCACCGTGGCGGCGTGCTGTTCCAGAGTAAGTTGCTTCAACCGCAGGAGCATGCGCTCAGGGCTCATTTGGACCTCATCCACCGATGGCTACCTTTCGCGGGGCCGACGGGGCCTGATTCGGCGGGATCCCATGATCTGCCACCTGGGCCCAAGCCTCCCGAAGTTCTCGGAGCATCCCGAGCGCCTCATCAATCCGTGCGGCGTCGTCATACAGATTGGCCTCAACCAACTGCTTCAGGATATACGCGTATAGGCTGCGCAGGTTTTGGGCAACAGCGCCGCCATTCTCCATGTCCAGGATGGCAAGGAGTTCCGTCACGATGCGCTGGGCTTTCATCAAATAGGTGTGCCGCGCCTCCAGGTCTCCGGATGCCATCCGCTCTTTGGCAAACGTAGCGAAGCGGAGGGCTCCGTCGTAGAGCATCACAATCAACTGCGCGGGTGAGGCCGTTTCAACCTGCATGCGCTGGTATTCCAAGGCAGGTCGAGAGGATGTGCGTGTTCTCATCAGTTCTTGTTCCTGCTTTTATGGTGCGTCTCGATACAGAACATTCTGCCGCCGGCGCCTCTACCGTCCTGAACCGGAGCTCGAGCTCGTGGAAGTTGTTGTGGCCGTGGGCATCGCGAGGCCGCTCAATCCGCTGGCCGCAGCGCGCAACTGCACCACCGCAGTCTCCATGGCGGTGAACTGTTGTCTCAGGCGCGTTTCTTCGTCCTTCAGAGCAGCCTGCATCTCTTTGATGGTTGCGCCGATGTCTGTGACCTGGTCGCCCAGCGAGTTGGAGTAGAGGCTGAGCGTACCCGTGAGGGTGTCCGTGGCGTCATTGGCGAAGTACTTCACGAGGGCCGCAATGCCCTGGGTAAACACAAGGGGGCCGTGGCTCCCCGTGGTCGGAGACGTGATGCGTACCTGCAATCCGTCGGTGTTGGGGTTCCCGGCGGCACCGGTAAGGAACTGTCCGTTGCCGGTTGCCGGTTCGCCGTTGATGGTTCCGGCGACGTCCAATGCGGAGGCAGTAACGGGCGTATTGCCGATGCCGCTATTGTTGGACGCTGCGGGCTGGCTGCTGACTACCGTGAAGCCCTGGGCCGACCCATAGAGCTTGCTGGTGAGTTTAAGGTATCCGCCGGCATTGGATGCCGTAAGGATGCCCGAGAGTGTGGGATCGGCATTGATCTGAGACACGATGCCGTCCAGCGTGCTGTTGGCATTCAACATGAGGGTCTTGCCGCCGGGGAATGGATTTCCCGTGAAGGTGAGGATCTCCACGTCGGGATTGTTGTCCGCCGTGTGCTGGGTTCCGGCGGTAACCGTGGCTTGAGTGGCCAGTTGCGTGATGTTGATGGGATATCCGCTGCCCGTGCTGGGCTTCGTCTTTTCCGTTGCCGAAATGAAGGCCACGCCGCTATCCGTGGAGGTGCCCACCGCCTGGAAGACCTTGGCCACGGCGCTGAGGTTGCTGTTGAGGGCGTTCGTGAGAGTGGTGTCGTCAATATTGAGCTGGTTCGTCTGATCCAGAGTGATGCCCAGTTGAGCCAGTGTGGACACGCCGCTCAACCCGGCTACCGAACCCGTGATGATCTGGGTGATGGAATTGACGGCATTCTGGATGGTCACGTCACCGAACAGCGGGCCGCTGGTGAGGGTCTGGGGATCAAAGGATGCCACGTTGTTGAAGGTTTTTATGATCTGGTTGTATTGGTTGACGAAGCTCTGAATGGCGCTTTTGATGGTGTTGATATCAGCCGAGATCGTCAGGTTGGCGGTGGGTTGGCCGGCATCCTTCAAGAGGTTGATGGTGACGCCGGAAAGCACGTCCGACACGGTGTTGCTGCTTCTGGTAATGCTGAGGCCGTCCAGCGTGAAACTGGCATCCCTTGCGGCAGCGAGTTGGTTGGTGGGGGTGTGCTGGAGGATGCCCAAGTTGGCCAAAATGTTGTTTGCGTCGGTGAAGGTGGGCGTAGAGGCTCCGACGATCTTGAGCTGCTGGCGGGAAGCGCCCGACACGGGATCCGTAGCCGCTACGACCGACGCGGTGACGCCGGGGATTGCCGCTGCATTGATCTTGCCGGCAATGGAGGTTAGAGAGTCGGTGCTGAAGTCTATGCTGACGGACACCCCGTTGATCTGGACGGTACCTGCCGGCGGTGTTGTGAGGCCCAGGAGCGTTCCTATACTCGTAGAGCTGTCGGCAAAGAGGCTGGAGGCCGCTCCGTTGGTGATGGGGCTGCGAACGGACACGCCGCTTCCCACAATACCTAGAGTACTCTGAAGGATCGTGCCGCTCCCAACGTCCGAAAGGCTGATGGCGTTGGCAGTTCCCGTATTGGCGGCAGAAAGGACCACGGTGTAGCTGTTGGACGCCGTGGACACGATGGACGCGCTTACCCCTGCCTGGGCGCCATTGATTGAGGCCACCAAGGTCTGCAGCGTGTCCGTCGCGTTGACCGTAACTGCCTTGCCGTTTATTATGAACTGTCCGCTTACACCCAAGGGCGTTGTGAGGCTGGATTGACTAGCTGAAGCTAACTTCTGCGCCTGAGCCAGTTGAAGCACCTGGAGGGTATGACTGCCCGGCTGGGCGCCTGCATCGGTAGTGATTGTCGCAACGGTTGCATCCGAAGTCGTGCCCTGGACCACTGAAAAGGCCGTGGGGCCTGTAAGTGCGGCCGCTGCCGCCTGAAGGCCGCTAACGGCTGCGGCAATCTGGTTCACTGCCGCCTGTTGCTGCTGGATCGTTTGCTGGCGCGCCTGAAGGGCCTGGATCGGCTGGGAGTCTAGTTTCAGAAGCTGTTGGATGATGCTCTCGGTGTCTATGCCTGTCCCCAGCCCGGCGAAATTGATGCCGCTGGTGCTCATGCCTCACCGTCTCCTTCCCAAGCGGCCGGAGGCTCGATCCCCGGCAGGATCGGCCTCCGGCTGCTTGCTGCCTCTTCGCGTACCAGGTAACGCCTCAAGGGTCCTTACTTCAGAAGCGCCAGCACCTGTTGCGGTGCCGCATTCGCCTGAGCCAACACGGAAGTGCCCGCCTGCTGCAAGATCTGGTTCTTCGTGAGGTTCACAACCTCTTTTGCCACATTCGTGTCCCGAATCTGAGACTCGGATGCGGAGAGGTTCTCCACGGCGATGCCAAGGTAACGGATGGTGCTGTCCAGAGTGTTCGTTTGGAAGGCTCCCAACTGTGCCCGGAGCACCGATATCTGCTTGATGGCTTCGTCTACAATCGTGATGGCATTCGTGGCGCCGGTGGCTGTGGT
>JBMFSQ010000060.1:0-2853 GCA_049967475.1 Chthonomonadales bacterium
CGGTCCTTATGAATGATGCCGCAGATGCCGCACATAGCTTATCGGGGCGGGTGCACGGTGATTAGGGAGGAGGGGCAGAATGGAGGGCCGAATGCTCGGCCGGCGCTGTGGCGCTGGCAAGGGCTTTGGCGAAGCGCATCCATGCCCAACCGGCAGCCGTTATGACGGCAAGCGCAAGAAGCGCTAAGGCTTTAGTGGACACGCCTTTTCGCGCAGCGTTCTGGAACCAAAGATCAAATTTGTGCGGGTAATGCGATGGGTCATCGGACGACGGGTCGGACCGGTGCGCGAGGCAGAGGCGGAAACTCTGAACCTCGGCATAAAGCGGGAACGTCTCCCAGCTCCACACGTCCCGGGTATCAGCCAGGGCTTGCTGCGGGGTAAGTTCCGGGAGGTGTCGTTCCCGCCAGTCCACATTGACCTGGATAGGCGCCAGTACCACCTGCAATAGTTGAAGAGCCAACCCGTAGCCGGCCAGCACTGCGATGGCGCGCCGACCCCACTTCCCCGCGGCTCCCGGGTCTTCGATAAGCGGGTAGAGCGTAGCAGCTAGCCAAGGCGTGATGGGCAAAAGAAAACGAGGACCGCGGAACGTACCGCCCATCCACGAAAACCAGCCGCCGAACAGAAACAGCATCGCAAGGAACGAGGCCAGGATGAACCACGAGTCAAACGGGTGGACGCGGTGGAAGCGCCGCCAACCGGCCGCGGCCACAAATGCCAGGGGCCAAAACCAAAAGAGCCCGCGCCCGGGGCTGAACAATAGCCCGGAGATTCCTTCAGGTAACGTGCTCAATTGGAAGCATGAGCTGAACGTAGGGCAGGCTTCGTGGTAGCCAGTCTTGAGGGGGCTTCCGAAGCGGGCCCAATTGAGATATGCCACCGCGCCCAAGAGCAGAATTGCGCCGGCGCTGAATCCCACAACCGCTTGCCATACCTGCGTCTTGCGGGAGCCGCCGTCGGAATTCGCAGCGGCAGCGGCTGCGGCATACAGTCCGATCAAGGGAACAAGGACAATTCCGTTCTCCCGCTGCCCAGTCATCAAGCCTGCGAGGACCCCGCTGAGAACGGCCGGCGCCATCGGATTGGGACGCTTTCCGACGGCGCGGGCGGCGAGGAATGCACCGAAGAAGAGCAACGTAAACAGCGGCTCGCTCATGTATTGCCGGCTGTTGACCCACAGAGGCGATGCGAACGCCAAGATGATCGCCACGAGGGCTGCCGTTCGCACCCGAGCCCCGAGCGCCGCCACGTAAAGGAATACCAAGGCGACAAGCAGGGCGGTAGCCAAGGGGTTCAGGAGCGACACAGCCGCCTGGGTCACCATTCCCGGATCACGCCGGGTCATTGCTGCCAAGAACGCGCCTAACGCGTAGAGCGGCACGGAAACGAGGGGCTGAAGCGGCCCGTAAATGGAATAGTGCTTGCCGCCCAATCCGGCCACGGTTCCGGCCGTATCCGTACCCGGCAAAAGGTCGTACCAGCCATGGTCGTAGAGGGAACGGGCGGTCTCGTAGGGGTAGTAGCCGTCAGAACCGGTCCTCCCCTCCATTGTAAAGATGTACGTTAGCGCCATCGCCACGAAGAGCGACACAGCCACCTGCAACATCGCGCGCCTCGTGCCCGCCTGGCGTTCGGCGCTTTCTCGTTGCCCAGAACCCAGGGCGGCGAATTCCTTCGCAGAAGCTTCACTCATTGCTTTTTCCTCGCGATGATGGCGTATTGCCCTCCGAGCGGAATGCGGCGCAGGGCGGCCTGGGCGCAGATGCCGTACCCTTCGTCATCGGGGCCGCGGTGGCGGATGCGCGCGTTCATGGCGCGGATGTACTCTTCCGCGTGGGCGCGCCGGTCCTTATGAATGATGCCGCAGATGCCGCACATAGCTTATCGGGGCGGGTGCAGGTTGATTAGGGATGAGGGGCAGCACAAGAGCCTTCAACGCACTGCGAGTCGGCATCGCGCTCGGCTGTGGCCCACCGCCCTCACCTACCGTTGCTCCTGGCTCAAGCCGGTCAATCCACAAATCGGTACTTCACAATGGTCCAAAGTGCTACGATGGCGTCCTTCACCCCAATCTTCTTCCCCTCCGTGTAGTCCCGGCCGGCATAGGAGATTGGCACCTCGTAGATGCGGAGCTTGCGCTTGGCAACCTTCGCGGTGATCTCAGGCTCGAAGTCGAAGCGGTTGCACCGCAACGGGATCGCCTTGATGACTTCCGTTCGGAAGGCTTTGTAGCACACCTCCATATCGGTGAGGTTTAGGTTGGTCATCATGTTGGAAATAGTCGTGAGAATGCCGTTAGCCACGCGGTGCCAAAAGAGGTGGACGCGATGCGCGCCGCCTCCAAGGAAGCGCGACCCAAAAACGACATCTGCCCGGCCGTCGAACAGCGGACGTAGGATATTGGGGTATTCCCGAGGGTCGTACTCGAGGTCGGCGTCTTGTATGATTACGAATTCTCCGGTGGCGTGTTGGATGCCGGTGCGCACCGCCGCGCCCTTGCCGAGGTTCCTGTTGTGGTAAACGACCGTTACATCGGGGAACCTGCCCTCGACCTCGTCGCGCAGGATCTCGCGCGTTCCGTCGGTGGAACCGTCATCAACGCAGACAATTTGTTTGGGGAGATCCACAGCCCGGACGCGACGTATGATCTCGCGGACGGTCTTTGCTTCGTTGAACACCGGTATGACGACGCTTAATTTGCCCAATTTTTCCTGCTCCAACGGATCCGCAGGCGATCCCGAGGCTAACTGCTCTGGCTCGTGAACCCAGCCCGGCTGACCTTCCACCATCTTCTGTCCCTCCTCCAATGCTCCTTGCATGCTGCTAATCTGCCGGCTGGCGCTCCACAAC
>JBMFSQ010000061.1:0-1616 GCA_049967475.1 Chthonomonadales bacterium
TGGTTAACGCAAAGCTAACCAACTCGGAAATGCCCCTGCCCTATACTTCGCACCGCCAACCCTGTCCACCCTCCGGCGCGGTGTAACACTCCCCTGCCATGCCGCGGCAGAGCGAGCCGCTCCGGTGACCGGAAAGATCCATAGGCTGTCCTTCCACAACAGGGACACGGCCGATCCGCCGGGAAGCCAGGTCAGCCCGGTTGGTGCACTGCGGACTGAAGCATCGGTAGGGTTATAGTCGGGAACAAGCTCGCATAACCTCAACGGTTTTGTGCGCGTTGTTCCTATCCAAACCGTGTACCTCTGCAAACCGCCTTCGGCCGGCGCGGCCGTATGCTGAATGAGCCAAGCCACGCGCCCCGTCGAGGAAAGCGCCACGTCTACAGCTGAAACGCTGCCATTCGTCGGCGGCATATCCAGGGGCACCCGCGTTGGCGCTCCATTGCTAAGGCGGCGTTGCTGAATGTCCCCAGGACGGCACACCCGTAAGGTACCGTCCCCCCGGAGGCGCGCCAAAATCACGCTGTACCCTGGGGCAATGCCAATGATCCCCCAGCCCACCGGCAATTGCCAGGCTAGCTCGTAGGATGCAGCGCCTTTGATGAGGTGAAGCATCAACACCCTCTCTCCGTACGGCCAATATTCAAGCCACCCATGACTGTCTGGTAGCCACGCAATCTCTCCCACATCGTTGAGCCAGGACCCGCGCGCTGGTTGCCGACGCGCCCACATAATCGGACGTGCCCGCGAGAGGCCCAAGCGAACACCCCACCATACTGGTTGGCCATCCTTCCATCCGCTCACCACGAGCCAATTTCCATCGGGCGAAACCTTCCACACCACCCCAGAATTCCACAAACCAGCGGCCTCCGGAGGTGCGGTGTTGAAGGCAGCAGTAATGTTGGGCAGTTCAGTCCACCGCGACAGCCCTGGCAAGCTCACAGCGTAAGCCCGGACCTGCTCGGTGTCACCCCGCCGCAGCGAAACGATTGCTTCTCGATGCGTACGGAGCTGGAACTCCTGCCACCGCGCCACATTGATCCTGTAAAAGCGGGAAAGGTTCAGGCGCACCTCATCCGCCAAAGTTAGAGGTGGCCATCCCGTAATAGCCAGCATCGTGACTGCCGCCCGGTGCCACGTCGCTGCCCTAAGCCTGCGCCCACCCCGCGCCGCGTTACGCCAGCGCCGGAACATGGCCAGCCCCTCCTACGAGCATTGCTTCGCAATCGCACTCTTGGCCCACAAGCGTGCACATGTACGTGCAGGTCACCGTGATCCATACATCGCCAATCAACGGCAGCCTTATTTTCTTTTCCACCGTGAGCGAAAACCCAAACTTGGGGTCAGAAAGTGGCTTGCAGTGGGTACCTCCGCTCTTGCACCCGACGCAGCTGGCGACTGCGCGCAAGCCTTCAGGCTTGGGGCATTCCTTCGGCCCTCCGATGAGCCTGCATCCCGAGAGCTTGCCCTTTTGGCATTTTCTCTTTGGCTTCTGCAGCGGCACCCCCCACACCCGGCAGATAATCCCCGCCGCCGGTGTGCACAAGCCCCTCTTCCTCTGCCTGCTCCCACCGCCACTGCGTCTGGGCGGATGCGGCTTACAAAGCGGGTGATGC